>DASXUY010000030.1:0-62911 GCA_036504535.1 Capsulimonadaceae bacterium | reverse complement strand
CTCGTACGAATGAAAATCTGGGCCGCGCAGAAACTTGAGTCATCGTGCTGCACACCACATGACAAAAGTTTCAACGCCAATTTGATCGCGCATCTCACGAAGCAACTCGCCTACGCCGCGTAAATGGACCAAGTCCTGTTTGCGCGCAAAACTGTGGGCCAGGTTACAGAGTGTGAATATTTTGGCTTTTTCGAATCGCAATATTCACGAATATTATTCGAGCACGGCGTTGCAGGTTCTTGTGCGAACGGGAGTGACGACGACAACGGTTTGTAAAGGTGCAGATGCGCTTGATGCACAGAGGCAGCCTCTTTGGGTTATCGCCTCAGTTTTAGTTTACCATGATTATGCTAAAATGTCAATAGTCATATCTTAACATTGGAGAATATTTTAGCTTCTACCCCTTCTGCTTAGAAAATACGGAACCCTCCCTTCCCCAAAAGGGAAGACAAAGAGGTTGAGGCGCAGCACTTTCCGACCACAATGGGGGATCGCTTCCATGACGACTGCTACGAAAGGGACGATGGTGAGGCCGAACTATTGCTGTCGCATTTCATGGATTAGATATATGTACCAATTTGATAGGTATTGTTGACATAAGCGGATAATTGCCATACAATGCTGTTGCAAGTTGAAAATGTTATGGCATGCCGGAGACTTGGTGGTTTCTATAATAAAATCAACTGTAAGGTAAACCCCCCGCCGTTCGCAAGAGCGGCGGGGGGCATCCTTTTTTAGGGGGTCCTTCATGAAGTATGTTCTCGGCCTCGATCTCGGTATTTCCTCTGTCGGGTGGGCGGTCCTGAATCTCAGCGACAATCGCATTGAGGATTTGGGCGTCCGCGCGTTCAGCGCTGCAGAAAACCCAAAGAATAAGGAATCGCTGGCTATGCCACGCCGGATCGCCCGGGGCGCACGGCGGCGGTTGCGACGTCGCAAGGGGCGCATGGTTCGGATCCGCAAGCTTTTTATCGAAGCCGGGTTTGTAGCCGCTGAGCGACTAGACGCTTTGTTTGCTCCATACAAAGGGCAACTTAGCCCTTGGGAGTTACGCGCGGAGGGGCTCGATAGGCTGCTCAATGCCGAGCAATTTGCGCGAGCTCTTTATCACATCGCCAAGCACCGTGGTTTCAAGTCGAATTCGAAGGCAGCCCTAAACGATGCTAGGGATCAGAAGGCAGATAAGGACGCGGATGACGACGGCAAGGCGAAGGCGGCTATCGAGCAGAACACAGCGCGTTTGAAGCAGAGTCCGTACCGCACGGCCGGAGAGATGGTCGTCAAGGACGATGTTTTCAAGGCGCGTAAGCGCAACACGACGGGCGACTACTCCAAGTCCATTGATCGGATCATGCTACTTGACGAGACTCGCGTTCTGTTTGCCAAGCAGCGAGAGCTTGGTAACTCGTTAGCGTCGTTGGAAGTTGAGAAGCAATTTGTTGATCTATTTTCATGGCAGATGCCGTTTGCGTCGGGTGATTCGATCCTAGACAAGGTGGGGCCGTGCACGTTCGAGTCGGGTGAAAAGCGTGCGCCGCGAAATGCGTATACAACGGAGCGGTTCACGGTCCTCGGGAAGATCAACCAAATCGCATGGTTTCTTGGGGGCGATAGGGTGGAAATATCTGATGAGCAGCGAGTTCTCGTCGACAGGCTGTCTCGGTCGCTGAAACAGGTGACATACACTCAACTCAGGAAGGAACTTGGTTTGCCGCAGGAAGCCAGGTTTGTTGCCTTAACATACCTCCGACGAGCAAAGCCAGCGCCAAAGGCTAAGGGCACTGGGAACGAAACGAATGGGCCAATTGACGCGGACACAGGTTTGGTTGAAGATCTTGAGTTCAAGTGCGAAACCGCTGTATTTGCTCGGATGCCTGGCTACCATGCTATTAAGGATATTGCCGTCAAAGCGGGCGTATGGGAAGAGTTGCAGCGCAATCCGGATGCTTTGGACGATATCGCGCACGCGTTGACGTTCTACAAGACCGATGACGATATCGCGGCACGATTGACGGCGGCGGGCATGCCTGAGGCGTTGATTGAGCATGCGATTGCCTCAAGCGGTTTCAGTCAGGTATCGCACCTCTCGCTGGTGGCGATGCGTAAGATCATTCCGCACCTGGAGGCTGGGCTGGTCTATAGCGAAGCGTGCGCTCGCGCTGGGTATGACCATTCGTCACCGGGCGGGCCGGTTGAGAAGTCGTATAAGCTGCCCGTGATCGACCCTGAAACCATTCGCAACCCCGTTGTGCTCCGGTGTCTCACTCAAGCGAGAAAGGTGCTGAATGCGGTTATCGACCGGTATGGTTCGCCGACACGGGTTCATATCGAGCTTGCGCGAGAGCTGGGAAAGTCAGTGAAGGACCGACGCGATATTGAGAAGAAGCAGGAGGATAACAGACGAGCGGCCCAGCGGTTCGACGAAGAGTTCGCAGAGCTTCATAACCAGCCGCCTAAGAACGGCGAGGAGCGGCTTAAGTGGCGGCTTTACCGCGAGCAGGGTGGGCAATGCGCGTACAGCCACAGGCCGCTCGACCTCGAAAACCGATTCTACGAGCCGGGATATGTGGAGATCGATCATATTCTGCCGTATAGCAAGAGCTTCGACGATAGCATGTCCAATAAGGTGCTTGTGTTGAGCGCCGAAAACCAGATGAAGCGCAACAGCACGCCGCATCAGTATTTTGGTGCCAATGAGGAGCGGTGGGACAAGGTCGAAGCATGGGTGACGGCAAATATTAAGGACCCGCGTAAGCGCCAGAAGCTGCTGACGCGCGACTATAAGGGGCAGGAGCGCGACGAATGGCTGCCGCGCAACCTGGTGGACACGCGCTATATCACCCGCGAGTTTGCGAGCTTTGTTCGCAGCCGATTGCTGTTTGCCGACGAAAGCGAAAAGCTGCCTGTGGTGTGTCTGAGCGGTGGGATTACAAGCCTCCTTCGCGGGGTTTGGGGCCTGGCGAAGGTGCGCGAGAAGGACGACTTGCACCACGCCATGGACGCGGCTGTGATCGCGTCGGTGACGCCTCGCACGGTGCAACTTCTGACGCGGTTCCGCCAGGATCGCGAATGCACGCCGTGGAAGGTGGGCGAGAACTGGGTGGACCCCGAAACTGGAGAGCTGATCGAGTTCAAATACTCGTTCCCACAACCCTGGAAGAAGTTCCGCGACGAAATCATTGCGAGGCTGGACGACGACCCGCAGTCGCGAATTGCAGCACTGAACCTGCCCACTTATGTGGACGTCAAGGAACTGAAGCCGGTGCTCGTGTCGCGCATGCCGCAACGGAAGGTGAGCGGGGCGATCCACAAGGAAACGATTAAGTCCGCGAGGCTGGACGACGAGGGCAAGCGGGTTGCGGTGAAGCGGGTGGCGCTGACGCAGTTGAAGCTAGCCGACCTGGCGAGGCTGTATGATCCGAAGTCGAATACGACGTTCTATGCCGCAATTCGCGGGCGCCTGGAGCAGTTCGGCGGCGATGGTGAGAAGGCGTTTGCGGAGCCGTTGTACAAGCCGGGCAAGAACGGGACGCAGGGGCCGCAGGTGCGTCAGGTGAAGGTTGTGGAATCGCAGCCATCCGGGGTGGAAGTGCGTGGCGGGGTGGCGGATAACGGGGATATGGTGCGGGTGGATGTGTATTCTAAGGGTGGGAAGCATTTCATCGTGCCAGTTTATGCCAGTCAGTTGATGAGCGGGAAACTACCGCAACGCGCTATCTCTGCTCACAAGCCCGAGGAGCAATGGGATTTAATTACAGGTGACTTTGCATTTGTGTGTAGTTTGTATCCCTTTGACTTGGTTAGGGTCGTAACAAAAGACGAAGAGTTCACCGGTTATTATCGATCCACCGACAGAGACAATGCGAAGCTGACTGTTTCCGCAGTGAATTCTGGCAACGTCGAATCGATTCGGCGACTGTCGTCAAAAACTGCTCTGTCAATTGAAAAGCAAAGTATAAGTATATTGGGTGTGCCAAGCGTTGTAACTGGAGAACCTCGTCGTGGCCTGGAGAACGATAGTCATCTCGAATCCGGCGAAGCTGAGGATTGACAACTCTCAGTTGATTGTCGGGCAGCGGACGGAGATCGCGATACCCCTTGAGGCTTACGATGTGTCATAAAAAATTGAAGATTGTTTCTTCAAAAAGGATTCATTTTGGCCTGGCGTGTCGAATCTGGTGACATTGTTGTTTTAATGGAGGGTGTCATCAATGGAGTGCTGGGCGACCACAGAGTTTGAGGAGAGCGGATTTTATGATGCGCGTGTGCGCAATAGCATAGTTAAGGCGGCTGATCGCGTATTGTCGAGTCGTGGTGCTTCCCACAGCGCTGCGGTCGGCCCGGGGTTGAGGCAAGCAACAGGGGATGCTTTCGCAAACCCGAAAGTCACCACAGACGTGATGCTTGAGGGACACCGAATAGCGACTGCCGCTCGCTGCTCCGGATACGATACTATTCTAGTGCTCAGCGATTCAAGCAGCTGGTCGTTCACCTGGCACAGAGCGGTCGAGGGGCTCGGCCCTTTAAACGACAAGCTCTCGGCTCGAGGTATTCACTCACACTGCGCTCTGGCTGTAACTGAAGCGGGTACTCCGCTCGGGGTCCTTTCGGCGGCTTTCTGGGTGCGTGACGCTACCGCATCGAAACTGTCCGGCTCGCAGATGGCGACCATGGCTATCGAAAAGAAAGAAAGCTACAAGTGGCTTCGAAGCGTAGAGGAGACTGAGCGTGCCCTCCTAGGCTTTTTGGACAGCGGCGGTCAGGTTATTGTAGTCGCAGATCGCGAAAGCGACATTATCGAACTCTTTGGCATGGTGCGCCATGAGAACCTACACCTTCTGATTCGGTCACGGCATCCCAGGATCGTAGAAGTTGGGGCAGAGCGATCGTCGCTTCCCGTAGCCTTGGAGGCGGTGGCACCGTCGGGCGAATACACAATTACCGTGCCAGAGCAGCGGGGGCGCCCTCGTCGCCAAGCCCGCTTAAGTGTCAAATACTTAGAAGCTGCGCTTGTACCGCCTCAGGGAAAACGCTCAAAGCTCGCTAGGCAGAGGATTTGGGTCGTCCACGCGGTAGAAATCGACGCTCCGACGAACGTTGACCCACTATCGTGGACTCTGCTCAGCACTCTTAAGGTCGCCAGCCACGAGGAGGCTATGGCGATGATCGACAGATACAAGCGCCGGTGGGTGATCGAGAGGCTGCATTTCACGCTCAAAACAGGATGTTTCGACGTGGAAAGGCTTCGCTTCGACGACTATGAAACGCTTGCGACGGCTCTTGCCTTTTATTTCGTGGTAGCATGGCAAGTCCTATGGTTAATATACATCAGCCGCGAGGAGCCGCAAACTCCTCCCGAAAAGCACCTTGAACCGCACGAACTGCTGATTTTGCGCCGAGCAACGAACAGACCGATACTCACGATGCTAGAAGCAGTGCGGGCTATAGCCGAACTAGCAGGATATGCCAACTATCCGAAGTCGCCACTACCGGGAATCAAGATGGTATGGGCCGGACAACGCAAGCTCACCGACATGATCGCCGGAGCAAGACTTATGGGATTCATTTGACGAGATATGACTCATCGTAAGCCCTTGAGGATATCGCGACGCTGTTTCTCGAATCGCCCGAGATCGCGCTCAATGCCATGGTGCTGCGCAGGCTGATGCAGTGCGGAGCAGCGGTGTTTGTGGCCGACGACAAGCACATGCCGTGCATGGCTGGGCTGCCGTTCGACACTCACAGCCGTGTCGCTGGAGTGCAGCGACTTCAGCTATCGATGACGGAACCGTTTCAAAAGCGCTGTTGGCAGGCGATTGTGAAGCGCAAGATCGAAAACCAGGCCGAATGCGCCCGGCTTGCGGGTAGCGATGGCTGGCCCGCATTGCTGGAGATCGCGGCGAAGGTGAGCAGCGGAGATGGGGCGAATGCGGAAGCGTGGGCCGCTCGCCTCTATTTCGACCTGCTCTTCGATGAGGGATTCTTTCGCGGCGACGACGATGCGCTGAACGCTGGGCTTAACTATGGCTACGCCGTTGTGAGAGCTGGCGTAGCGCGCGCGTTGGCGTCGCACGGCTTTCTTCTCACGCAGGGGTTGCACCACCGCAGCGAACTCAACGCATTCAACCTTGCTGACGATTTTATCGAACCGTTTCGCCCGTTGGTTGATCTGTGCGTTGTCAAGACCATCCCACCTGAAGGGGAACTTGAGGCCGAGCACCGACAAGTATTAGTGTCGTTGCTGGCGAATGAAATCCGAATCGAAGGAAAGAAGCAGGGGGTGACCAACGCCATGGATATTATGGCGTCATCGTTTCTTGCCGCGTGTCAAAACAAAAGCCCTGGCGCGTTGAAACTGCCAGAGCTTATTCCGCTAGCGTCGCATTCCTATGAGTAGATTTATGCGATTGTTGGTGTTCTTTGACCTGCCCGTCGTCGCCAAGGAAGATAGAAAGCGGTATTCCCAATTCCACCGCTTCTTGCTTCGCGACGGCTACGACATGATCCAGTTTTCGGTGTATGCGAGGATCTGCAACGGGCAGGACGCGCTCGACAAGCATGTGGCCCGGTTGTCGGCGAACACGCCAAAGAAGGGCGCGGTGCGTTATATGCAGGTGACCGAGAAGCAGTTTACGGGAATCCACGTGGTCGCCGGACAAAAAAAGCCCAAGGAATCGGCCAAGTACGCTGGCCAGATGTCATTTTTCTAGCGATATTCAGGCAGAAAACAGCCCCCATTTGATCTCAAATGGGGGCTAAATTTTGGTGGTTCTATTATAGCATGCCGGAGACTTGGAGGGAGCTATAACCGTTATAAATACTTCCCACCATTGGCCTATATTATAGCATGCCGGAGACTTGGAGGGAGCTATAACTAGAATGGCGCGCAGGGTCACGCCAGCTCCATTATAGCATGCCGGAGACTTGGAGGGAGCTATAACGGCAGCTGCTTGCACCGTCATAAACGGCGCATTATAGCATGCCGGAGACTTGGAGGGAGCTATAACTGACGAGGACTGCGACATGGCACGCGCGGAATTATAGCATGCCGGAGACTTGGAGGGAGCTATAACCCGAGTGGCGGTGTATACGTTTTTCATCGTATTATAGCATGCCGGAGACTTGGAGGGAGCTATAACCCGCAGAATGTGATTGGGGCCATTGTACGCATTATAGCATGCCGGAGAC
This sequence comes from Capsulimonadaceae bacterium, assembly GCA_036504535.1. Lineage (GTDB taxonomy): Bacteria > Armatimonadota > Armatimonadia > Armatimonadales > Capsulimonadaceae > JARLGU01. Next base: position 55,723 of record DASXUY010000030.1, on the reverse strand, counting down.
TTGGAGGGAGCTATAACGGCAGGATAGCGTACAAGGCGCTGACGGTGATTATAGCATGCCGGAGACTTGGAGGGAGCTATAACATGAAATCATGGCCCGACGATCAATTCTAATTATAGCATGCCGGAGACTGGGTGGGAGCAAGACCCCGGCGCGTGCCGCGCCACCCCGCAGACGGGGATCCGATGATTGCGCTAAGAAGCGAGGTCATCGGGTTCCTCTTGGCGGATTGCAGGGACGTTCGGATTCGGACCGTAACACGGCGCGTTGGTGAGGGCATCGGACTCCCCTCGTCCCTTCCAAGGAGAGGGGCGGGGGGGTGAGGTCTTGTCGGCCTCGGTTGTCGCCGTGCTAACCGGACCGTAAAACGGCGTCAGCGGGAGCAAGAGGGCAGAGACAAGCTCTGCGCCCTACGAACCCCGGCGCGTGCCGCGCCACCCCACGAGTGGGGTTTCCGATGAGCGGGTTCTTCTTGGCGGATTGCGGGGACGTTCGGATTCGGACCGTAGCACGCCTCCAGCGTCCCCTACAGTGCGCCTTTGCTGCTGGGGATGCCGGTGACGCGGTCGTCGTAGCGGGTGGCCATGTCGAGGGCGCGGCCGAATGCTTTGAATGCGGCTTCGACGATGTGGTGGGCGTTTGTTCCGCTCAGCTGCTTGATGTGCAGGGTGAGGCCAGCGTTCGTGGCAACGGCGCGGAAGAACTCGCGGACCAGTTCGGTGTCGAATGTGCCGATCTTGGGCGAATTCAGCGCCAGGTCATATTCCAGATGGCCGCGACCGCTAAAATCGAGAGCGCACAGCACCAGGGCTTCGTCCATGGGGACAAAAGCGCTGCCGTAGCGAACGATTCCTGCCTTGTCGCCGAGCGCTTGCTTGAGGGCCGCGCCCAGTGCGATGCCTACATCCTCGACGGTGTGGTGATCGTCGATGTGCAGGTCGCCGGTGGCGGCGATGCTCAGGTGCAGCAGTCCGTGACGCGCGATCTGGACCAACATGTGGTCGAAGAACCCGACACCAGTGATGATTTCGCTGACACCTGTACCGTCGACATTGACCGTGACCGTAATATCGGTCTCACTCGTCTTACGCGCTATTGTCGCGCTTCGTTTATCCATGCGAGCACCTCGTTGACATTGTCGCCGATGATATCGGCGCCGTTTTTCTCGAACAACTTGCGGTTGGCGGATCCGGCAGGGCCAGTGAGCACCAGGGCGATCAGGAACGGCGCCACCTTGCTTTTAGCATTGAGCGCGCGAACAGTGCGGAGATCATCCAGCGTGTCGCCAATATAGATGCCTGCGGTCTCGGTGCCGAGACGACGTGCCAATGTGCGCAGGCCGCCGGGATCAGGCTTGTGGTAGCCGTCGCGCTTGGTGATCCACGTTTCTTCGGGCAGAGTCTCTTGCAACCCGCAGAACTCGATACCGACTTCGGCTTCGGTGTATGTTCGGCCGGTCTGCATACCAAGCTTGAAGCCGTCGGGTATGAGAGCCTTGTCGAGGAGCACCTTATCTTCGTAGATCAGGCCGCGTCCCGTGTAATATTTGGGTTCGATACCGTAGATCCGCTGGCAAAGGTCGCCGCCGAGCAGCTCTTGGAAGACCTGCCGAATCTTGGGCTTGCTGTAGTCACGCTCGACTGTTGCACGGTCTCGCGGCATGAAGTTGCCAAGCAGGTAGTCTTCGGCGACGGTCACGCCGCCACCCTTTTCGCCGATCTTGAACGCGTACCGCCCGAGTGTGAGGCCAGTCACCGACAGCGTTACAGCATCGGTCTCAGGGTTCTCGTGGTGCTTGACGAGGTAGTAGAGCACGAGGGCGTATGTGAGGTCCCAGTCGTCGTTGAACCCGCCTGCGTGCTTGAAGCGCTCGATATCGTCGCTGGAGAGAAGGTCGTCGGGAGCGGGGATGCCGACGATCTCGCGCAAGTAGAACGAGACGGCCAGCGAGTTGACGCGGCGTATCGATTGCGAGATATCGAGCAGGACTCCGTCCATGTCGAAGATAATCGTGTCGAGCTTAGGCGCAAGCTCGTTAGCGTAGTTGGATGCTTGAATCATAATTGTTTTCGGTTGTGTTGCAGGCTAATGGTAAGCGGACCTTAGCGGCATGCCTGTAAATTGGTTGCACTTGCGTACTCCGTTGAGGGTAACCCACCGTGCCTTCGGAGTGCGTGGCCGATTGCAGTTACCGGCGCTACGCACGCGCAATTGCCGCGCCCGTGGCATTACGTTGTTGTATTCATGTTCGATCAAAAAATAAAAAACTAAGCCTCCGACGGGTCCTGAAGAGTGTTTTTAAGAAAAAACAAAGGGACCCGCCTCCGGCAGTAGGAAGTTTTTGATTTTTGTGCTCGAACACCGGGATCTTGGCCGGATTAGGACAAGAAGGTCCTGCGGACCTGTCGGAAAATATTTCCTTGCAATTGGGTCCAGCGTCCCGCTGGTCCTCGCCGGATAGGCGGCCCGAGCGGCGAGCGATCTTTCCCCTCGACGCTACTCGCCCCGCAGCCGTGCCGCGGCGGCGTGGGCGTCGAAGCCTTCGGCTTCGGCGAAGCGGGCGACGAACGGGGCGGCTTCTTTGGCGGCCTGGCTCGTATACGAGATGACGCTGGTGCGCTTCAAAAATGTGTTCACCGAGAGCGGCGACGAGAACCGGGCGGCGCCGCCGGTGGGCAGAGTGTGCGATGGGCCCGCCATATAGTCGCCAACCGGCGCGCTGGTGTAGTCCCCGAGCAGGACCGCGCCAGCGTTGCGTATACCCGGCAGCAGCGTCTCAGGGTCCCGCACCTGAAGCTCCAGATGCTCCGGCGCGAGAGCGTTCGCGAGGGCGACCGCTTCGATGAGGTCGCGGCTTTTGACGAACAGCAGGTTCTCGGCGCTCTGCTCAAGGATTTTAGCACGAGACATGGTGGCGCGCTGAGCGATTAGTTCTTGCTTGACGGCGTCCAAGAGCGCTGCGCTGGGCGAGATCAAGACGCCTCGATTCTCGGGGCCGTGTTCGGTCTGCGCCAGGATATCGGCGGCGACGAACTTCGGGTTCGCGCCTTCATCGGCGATGATGGCCACATCCGACGGGCCCGCCAGCATGTCGATGCCGACATCACCGTAGACGATGCGCTTGGCGATGTTGACATAGTTGTTGCCAGGTCCGACGATGACATCGACACGCGGAACAGACGCGGTGCCGTACGCCATAGCGCCAATGGCGACCGCTCCGCCGAGTCGGAACTTGCGGATAGCGACCCCACGTGCCGCGACACTTCGCATAGCGTCGAGCACGACCGGCGAGACGACGCCGTCGCTGTTGGCGGGCGAGCAGAAGATGATTTCTTTGACGCCAGCGACGACAGCCGGAAGCGCAGCCATGAGCACCGTGCTCGGATAAACGGCCTTGCCGCCGGGGACATAGACACCGACGCGCTGGACAGGCTGTATGATCTGACCGAGTGAGCGCCCTGGCCCAAACTCACGGCGCCACGATTGCAGCGATTCCATTTCAGCGCGGTGAAACGCCAGTATGCGGTCCGCGGCTTCGGCGAGCGGCGCGTTGGTTGCGGGTGGGGCAGGGGCCGATTGCGGAGCAAGCTCTAGGGTCTCGGCTGTGGTGCCGGGCCAGTCAAGCTTACGTGTGTACTCGACCACGGCGTCGTCGCCACGCTCACGGATGGCGCTCAAAATCTCCCGAACTGTCGACTCCACCGCCGACAACTCGGCTTCAGGTCGCTGGCTCAATGCAAGCAACACAGCCTGCCGGGAATCTCGTTCGGTATCAAAATATTGCATAACGGTGGCATTATACCTTACGGGCTGGCGGACGGTTGGGGAAGTTTTGGGGTGATGGATGGGGACGGCGGCGATGGTCGAATGTGAAGATACAGCGATGGGAGGATGGTTAGTGGCCAGCCGACGGCTGGCGCTCACGCGCATGGGCCGCTCCGTGGCGAAGGTTGGCGGCGATTCTTTCGGGAACCGTCTCCTCGAAGACGACCCCAAACAGCGGCAATACGCCACGATTGGGATGACGGGGTGGACAGGTGGCGATAGGTTTTGCGGCTTCTACACCGCGAACATGTGGTGTCGTCTTCTGCGGGCCAGTCCCCACGCTCGGTTCGTTCGGATAGGGTCGCGGTAGGCGGGAATCTTAGCCTGAAGGACAATCTGGTTTTCACAGGCATCGCTTTAGCGGATGTAATGCCCATTGCGGCTATCGCCGCGATGTTGTTAGTGGCACGCCGACGGCTGGCGCTCACGCGCATGTGCCGCTCCGTGGCGAGGGTTGGCGGCGATTCTTTCGGGAACCGTCTCCTCGAAGACGACCCCAAACAGCGGCATAACGCCACGATTGGGATGACGGGTTGGGCTGTGGTCGCTAGGTTTAGCGGCTTCTACACCGCGAACATGTGGTGTCGTCTTCTGCGGGCCAGTCCCCAGGCTTGGTTCGTTCGGAGTGGTTGCGGTGGGCGGGAATCTTAGCCCAAAGTGCGATCTGGTTTTCACGGCACCGCTTTAGCGGATGCAATGCCCATTGCGGCAGTCGCCGCGATGTTGTTAGTGGCATGCCGAGGGCTGGCGCTCACGCGCATATGCCGCTCCGTGGCGAGGGTTGGCTGCGATTTTTCGGGGACCGTCTCCTCGAAGACGACCCCAAACAGCGGCGGGACGCCACGATTGGGAAGACGGGGTTGGACAGGTGGCGATAGGTTTTTGCGACTTCTACGGCGCGAACATGTGGTGTCGTCTTCTGCGGGCCAGTTCCCACGCTCGGTTCGTTCGGACAGGGTCGCGATAGCCCATACTCATCCCAGACGATGATCTGGTTTTCGCAGGCACTGCTTCAGCGGATGCAAATAGGGATAGCGGTATGGGGGCCGGGTAAATTCTAGGTATAGGATTCCGCCTCGAAAGCAGACAGATTATGAATCATTACCTTAGATCTACAGATAACATTGATTGGGAGACGCCTGCCGTCCGTGAACTTGCTCGGGGGCTTGCTGGCGGCGCATCCGGCGAGGTTGATGTGGCGCGCCGTTGCTATGAGTGGGTGCGCGACGAGATCCGGCATAGCGGCGATTACCGGGCGAGTGTGACGACTTGCCGGGCGTCGGATGTGCTACGCGAGGGCACGGGGTGGTGTTACGCCAAGAGCCACCTGCTCGCGGCTCTTCTACGGGCCAATGGCATCCCAGCGGGTCTGTGTTACCAGAGGCTGCTGCTTGACGACGATCGCGATGTGTTCACGCTGCATGGGCTGAACGCGGTTCACCTGCGGGAGTATGACTGGTATCGTGTGGATCCGCGCGGCAACAAGGCGGGAGTCGATGCGCAGTTTTGCCCGCCGGTAGAGCGGCTGGCGTGGCTAGGAGACCAGCCCGGTGAAGTCAACTTCCCTGAAATCCTGGCGGACCCTGAACCGTGTATCGTCGAGTGTCTGACTACCCACTGTGGCTGGGAAGCGGTGCGTGCCAACCTGCCGGATTTTACGATGATTTCATCGCTCACAGACGCACATTTGGAAAGCAAACCCCATGATTAGTCAATTGTTTTCAGACTTGCGTCCACATCATGCCGAATCGCTGGCGGCTTTTGTGGCTCGCAGCGCTGCAGATGAAACGGTTCGCGCCGTCATCCTCGGCGGCTCACTGGTCAAAGGGACCGCTCGCCCGGATTCAGACGTGGACCTGATTGTATGCGTCACCGATGAGCGTTACGATGCCCTCGCTGCGGCAGCTGCGCTTGTTGCTATCGAGCGCGACGGAATCACTTACGACGGCGGTTATTACGATATCAAATACGTCTCGCGGGCTATTCTGGAGTTATCGGCGGAGCGAGCCAGCGAACCGACACGCAATGCGTACGTGAACGCTCGCGTTGTCCACGCGCGCGACCCAGAACTCGCGGCGATTGTGGCGCGGATCGGTGTTTACCCTGTGCACGAGCAGGCGCAGCGGATTGCGACATTCCATGCGGGGTTACTGCTGAACAGGGGCTACTTTTGGCGAGAAGCTGGCAAGCGCGGCGATCGCTATCTGCGTGCTCGCGCCGCTGCAGATGCCGTGATGTACGGTTTGCGGATGGTGCTGGCCCACAATCGTGTGCTGTTCCCGTGCCACAAATGGCTCACGAAAGCTGTTGGCGACTGCGCGGAGGCACCGAATGATATCCTGAAGCTTGCCGACAGGCTGCTCATGAACCTGGGTAACGACGATATGACGGCATTCAGCGACGCTGTTCTGTCTTGGCGCGACTGGCAGATCGAAGGCGATGTGCTCAGCCGCTATGTGCGCGACCACGAGCAATGGTGGCAGTTCGGCGGGCCGTTCGTGAGCGAGATGTAGGGTGGGGGGCATTTCATTGGTCGTATCGATAGTGGGCCATCAGTTTTTCGTGCCCATAGTCCCCGGATGGGACGTTCCGTTGAAGGTGCGGTAATATAAACCTGTAATGTTGTCTGCTGCGAAAGAGGAGTAAGGAGGCAAACAGAATGACTTTATCTTTGACACTCCCTGCGGATATCGAAGCGCAGGTTTTCGCCGAAGCTGCCAAGCAAGATATTGGGATTGAAGAGTATGTCGTAAAGCTCATTTCGTCATCAGTGTCGAGACCTGATGAATCTGCGCGACGGCAAAGGGCGATTGCTGCGATTGAATCTCTTTCACTCATTGGATCCGAAGAAGAGCAGCGGGAAACGTTTGAATACCTCGCGGCGTCGCTAGACAACGATAGACTGTCTGACAGGAAATTATTCCAATGAGCGTGGTGTTTTTGGATTCAGGGCCATTGGGTATGGTAAGCAACCCCAAATCGCGGCCCGAGAACGACGAATGCCGATTATGGCTTGTTGGTCTTATAGCTACTGGGACACGGGTTGTCATTCCTGAGATAGCTGACTATGAAGTGCGCCGCGAACTTGTGCGAGCGAGTAAGGCGCAGGGGATAGACCGACTTGACCTGCTAAAGCGTAGTCTCGACTATCTGCCCATTACTACCGAGGCAATGTTACTAGCAGCGGACCTTTGGGGAAACATTCGGCGTGCCGGGTTAACAACGGCCGCAGATCATTCGCTTGATGGTGACGTTATACTGGCCGCCCAAGCTCTGACGAGTGGGTTTGCGGTAACAGATATCGTAGTATCGACGACAAACGTTGGACATCTCAGCAGGCTAGTTAGGGCTACGCACTGGCGCGAGACTGTATAGCAAACCTCCCCTATGTTACGATTGACGTTCGCAGTGCCTGTGCATTGAAGGACGAGCGCGAAGTACCTAATGTAAACGCCAATGATCAGGCTAACCAATTTTCAATTCGTGTTCGAAAATGGCTTCGCCATAAAGCTGGAGAATACCAGCAAGATTTATGACCTCCACAACCGCGGTCTATTTCAGGGGTTCTATTACAACACCGCCGACAATGAATTGCAGATGTACTGGTGGTTCAACGAAGATCCAGATGTGATTACGGTAAATCCAGGATATGGTTTTGAGTTGGTCATGAGGGGTGTCGACTACTTAGAAGTCGCCCCGAGAGACCCCGAAATGCCATCAAATGAGAACGAAACGCTCTCGGCAATTTCCTATATGTTTCATGACGACAACCTTGCGGACTTCCTACACAACGGAATGATTCCCGTTTATCGTCCCGAGGTTAACCCGTCCGAACAGTTCCACCTGCTCTTCATTTTTCGGGGCGGTTTGATGATAAGAGTGAATGCTGCTGAAGCGGAGTTTGTCGTGAGAGCCGTCTAGTCAGGGATGCCCTCGCGCTAGTCGCCGCCACCGCCACCGCCGCCGCTGTCGCCTCCGCCAAATCCGCCCCCGATATCGCCACTGAAGCCTCCGGTTCCGCCGCTGTCGGCACCGCTGCTGTGACTGGCGCTATCTGATCCGGTGTGCCCGTGGCTGTGGCCGCCTACGTCGTAGCCCCCGTGACTGTGCCCGTGACCGTGCACGCCTGCGTCAAACGAGTTGTGGCCGTGCGGGTGGGAGTGGCCGCTGTGCGAGGTGTCGGTGGCGTGTTCAGGCGGCTCCGGGAATGGCTGTGTTGAGTTGGTTGTGCTGGAGCGCATGGGTGAGAAGACATCACCGGGGTCTGAGAACGTGTTGCTGCTCCCAAAAAATGGGCGACCGTTGTTACGACCGGGTTTTCGGTTTGCCCAGCCTACAGCCACGAAGATTGCGATAACGATTGCGATGAAAATCGAAAGATCCATTGTGTTCTCCTTTGGTCAAGGTTAGGAAAACCGGCTCGTTTAGAGCACGGCTCAGCCTAGCTTTCGGATAGGACCCACCCGGCTCGTTCCTCGCCATCCGCCCATTGGGCACCCGCCGAAACGGGATGGAAACTTGTTCAGGCAGTGGTCGATGCCGCTTCGCTTCGCCGCAACTGGTTTCCTTTCCGTTTCGGGAAGGACCCGCCGTCTTCGGTGGGAGGGCAGGTTTCTTGACCAAGAAGGTGCCGGGCCTGCGAGGCGGATGGGTCGCGCGAAGCGCGTCTCGGTGAAGCCGTGTTCGGCTCAAGCTGACAGACACGAGGGCGCATAGAATGTTGCACACGACGATGGCGGGGTCGTGCTAATTCAGATCAGCGCCGACGCCCGCCCCTTGCGCCTTCTGCTATAATCGCTTTTACAGCGCACCGGAGCAGATTGCGTTTCCGTGCCATTACGAACTGGACAACACACACTTTATGACAAAAATTAACAGCAACTATCAGAAACTGGCGGCGGGATACCTATTCCCGGAAATTGGACGACGCGTGAATGCGTTCAGTGCGGCGAACCCTGGCGCGAAGATTATCAGGCTTGGCATCGGTGACGTGGTTTTGCCGCTCGCAAAGCCTATTGTCGACGCGGTGCATGCGGGCGCGGATGAGATGGCGGCGCTGGGCACGTTCAAGGGCTACGGACCCGAGCAGGGGTACGAATTCCTGCGAACGGCAATCGCCGAGCACTTCCAGGGGCAGGGCGCGAATGTGACCGCCGACGAGGTGTTCGTTTCCGACGGTTCCAAGTGCGACACCGGCAACATCCAGGAGATTTTCGCTACGGACAGCGTCATCGCGGTCACGGATCCGGTTTACCCGGTGTATGTTGATACGAATGTGATGGCGGGACGCAGCGGTGTGGCGGATTCGAGCGGTCGGTATGCGGGGCTAGTCTACATGCCAGCGACGGCCGAAAACGGGTTCGACCCGGCGCTCCCGACCGAGAAGGTCGACCTCATTTACCTCTGCTCGCCGAACAACCCGACCGGCGCCGTGATGTCGCGGGAGGCTCTGCAGAAGTGGGTGGATTATGCCAAGGCGAACGAGGCTATCATCCTTTTTGACGCTGCCTATGAAGCGTTTATCACCGAGCCGGGTCTCGTCCACTCGATCTACGAAATCCCCGGTGCTCGCGAGGTCGCGATTGAGTTCCGCAGCTTCTCGAAGACCGCCGGGTTTACAGGGCTCCGCTGCGCGTATACGGTTGTGCCGCACGACCTCAAGGCGCGCAACGAGAGCGGGGAGCTGGTTTCGCTACACACTCTGTGGAACCGCCGGCAGAGCACCAAGTTCAACGGCGTGAGCTACCCCATCCAGAAGGGCGCTGCGGCTGTGTTCTCTCCGGAAGGCGCGGCTGCGGTCAAGGAGACGATCGCGTACTATATGGAGAACGCGCGCATTATCCGCGAGGGCCTCACCGAAGCAGGCATCACGGTGTATGGCGGTGTGAATGCCCCGTACATATGGCTCAAGACACCGGGCAGTATCACGTCGTGGGAGTTCTTCGACCTGCTGCTGAGCAAGATCAATGTGGTCGGCACTCCGGGCTCGGGCTTTGGAAGCAGCGGCGAAGGCTACTTCCGCCTCAGCGCATTCGGTGTACGCGAGAATGTGATCGAAGCCGTCAGCCGCATCAAGGGCCTCAAGCTCTAGCGCGGGGAAGGCAAAGAAGCAAAGGGCTCGTGACGCAGGAGGCTGTGTCAAGGGCCCTTTTTCATGCCCGAATTGCCGGGATGGCGGCCTGCGAGCGTGCGGGCGAGGGTGGGCCTTGTCCCAATCCCACCCCTTCGTAAGACCGAATCGGCCCTTGCACTGCGAACCGGCGCTTCTAGGGGCATTCTTGGCCACTTTTTCTAGTTGCCTCGCGCGCACGCGCGAGGGAGGCTGCGATTCGCTTGACAATTGCTATCAAAAAGTGTAAAATATAACAGACAAATATGTATATGAACTCTGACGAATGATCTTGTGATAATCTCCTCCTCTACTCCCGATCCGTATACGTCGCTTGACAACGGCTTCGCCCTGATTGCTGGGCGATTGCTGATGCCTGCGCGCGAACCGAGCCGTTCACTCTAGAGGGGAACACGTCGTCGTCCGCAACGATGCGCGGGACCGGCGACACAACTGTAGCGAAGACGCGGGCATGTTGTACGCCCTCCCAAACGCCTTCGATGAGAAAAGGGTCCAGGCCAAGCCTGGGGAGATAAGATGGCAGACGACGAAACAATTGACGAGCTAGACAACGAGCCGGAACCCGAGCCCGAAGACGACGGTGTGGTTGCGACCGAGGACGAGGAAGGCGAGATCGACCCGGCGGGGATTGCCAAGGCAATTATCCCGATGGCTATCGAGGATGAGATGCGTACATCGTATCTTAACTACGCCATGTCGGTTATCATCTCGCGTGCGCTCCCGGATGTCCGCGACGGCCTAAAACCGGTGCAGCGCCGCATCTTGATGGCGATGCACGACCTGAACCTGACCCCAGGCGCCCAGCATCGTAAATCCGCAAAGATCGCCGGCGACACCAGCGGTAACTACCATCCCCACGGCGAAGCCGTCGTTTACCCCGCCATGGTCCGCATGGCGCAGACGTTCTCGCTGCGATACCCGCTCGTTGACGGCCAGGGAAACTTTGGCAGCATCGACGGCGACCCGCCAGCGGCTATGCGGTACACGGAAGCCCGTATGTCGCCGTTCGCGGTTCAGCTGCTCGCCGATCTCGACAAGGAAACGGTCGACTGGATAGACAACTACGACGGTACGCGTCAGGAACCGATGGTGCTCCCGTCGGCGTTCCCGAACATGCTCTGCAACGGCGGTGAAGGTATCGCGGTCGGCATGGCCACAAAGATCCCGCCGCACAACCTGCGCGAAATCGTCGACGCGCTCATCTATCAGATTGACAACCCCGAGTGCGACCTCGACGACATCATGAAGTTCGTCAAGGGGCCCGACTTCCCAACCGCTGGCCTTATTTTGGGCACCAAGGGAATTCGCGCAGCATACGAAACCGGACGCGGCTCGGTGGTGATGCAGGCGAAGACGAATATAGAGGATGCCGAGGGCGGCAAGAGCCTGATCGTTATCACCGAGCTGCCGTATCAGGTCAACAAGGCTCGACTTATTGAGCAGATCGCCGACCTGCACAAGCAGAAGAAGCTCGACGGCCTTCTCGACATCAACGACTTTACCGACCGAACCGGTATGCGTGTCGTGATCACGTTGCGCAGGGACGCGTACCCGAAGAAGGTGCTGAACTTCCTGTACAAGCACACGCCGATGCGGACGACGTTTGGTGTCAACTTCCTGGCGCTCGTCTCCAACCAGCCGCGTATCTTGAGCCTCAAGGCCGCGCTGCAATTCTACATCGATCACCGCCGCGAAGTCATTCGCCGACGCACCGTTTACGAACTCAACCAGGCGAAGTCGCGTGCGCACCGCTTGGAAGGCCTCATTCTAGCGCTCGACATCATCGACGAGATCATTGCGCTCATTCGGGCGTCACGAACCGCCGATGCCGCGCGAACGACCATGATGGACCGCTACGGCTTTTCGCAGATCCAGGCTGATGCTATCCTAGCGATGCAGCTCCGCCAGCTGGCCGCCCTCGAGCGCGAGCGGTTGGAAGCTGAGTACAAGGATATCCTCAAGCTGATCGCTTACCTTGAAGACATCCTGGCTTCGACTGTGCGCCTCGACCAGATTGTCAAGCAGGAGCTCAAGGCTCTACGCGACAAGTACGGCGACGAGCGACGAACTCGTATTCTGCCGATGGAAGCGGACGAAATCGGCGAAGAGGATATGATCCCCGAAGAAGAGATGATCATCTCGATCACTCGCGACGGCTACATCAAGCGCGTGCCCAAGGATACGTATCCGACGCAGCGGCGCGGTGGCCGGGGACGGATTGGCGCCTCGACCAAAGATGAAGATATGATCGAACACCTCTTCATCGCGACGACGCACCACTACATCCTGTTCTTCACGGATCGTGGTCGTGTCTACCGGTTGAAGGCGTACGAAGTCCCGCAGACGTCGCGTCAGGCAATGGGAACCGCAGTCATCAACCTGATCAATATTCTCCCGGGCGAGAAGATCACGGCGACTATTCCGATCAAGGAGTTCAAGGACCAGGAAGGCTACCTTCTGTTCGTCACCGAAATGGGCGAAGTGAAGCGAACCGCGATGTCCGAGTTCCGTAACCTGCGGCAGAGCGGCCTGATCTGCTTCGACATCGAGGACCACGACTCGCTGAAATGGATTGCCTACACGACGGGCGAAAACGAGATTGTTCTCGTTACCGCCAAGGGTATGTCGATCCGCTTCCCCGAATCCGATGTCCCGTCGCGCGGTCGCGCCGCCGGTGGCGTTCGCGGTATCCGCCTGTCGGGCGCTAAGAACGATAAGGTCGTCGGTATGGGCGTGGTCGATGCGACGTCCGACCTGCTGGTCATCGGCGAGTACGGTGTCGGTAAGCGCACACCGCTCAAGGACTACCGCAGCCAGGGCCGCGGCGGCACCGGCATCCGCACCATGGCGCTGTCTGCTAAGACGGGCGATGTGGTCGACGCGGCAGTGGTTACCGACGCAGTCCGACTGCTGATCATGACGCGAAACGCGATTACGATCCAGTTCGACGTCAAGGACATCCGCGCCACGGGCCGAAGCACTCAGGGCGTCAAGCTGATCAACCTAGACAAGGACGACAGCGTCGCCAGTGTCGAGCGTGTCTCGCTGGACACGAAGATCGACGACTAGCGTCGGGTCACTTTAGATCCACACCGATAACGAACGCGCCCGCCAGTAAGCGGGCGCGTTTTTTTCGTGCAAACTCGACGGCGGACGTTCATGCGCTTCAAAATAATTTTAAGTTTATTTTACAATGCGAGAGCTTCGCGCGATAGGAAATCAAATACACGAGAGCGCGAATCAATCAATGGAAACTACACTTATCGAATCGTCCTTACAACTGGACGGGAATGCAATCAGTTATATCGTTAGCCGAAAACTCCGGGATGAATATCCCGACAAGTGTGTCTTGGGCGGTCAAAGCGGTTCGTTTGATTTGGACGAGTTTGCGGAGACTAAGAAATGCCAATTGTCGATTGACGATACCGTGTTCCCACAATTTGAGGCCTCATGGTGGGGCCACGACTACGGCCTCGTACTGTCGCCTAAGCAAACGGCAGCGGATGTGGAATGGCAGGGCCATCGACTGACTGTTCTGCGGATGTCCTGGTCGTCGGGAATGTGCTCCACATCTTATGAATGGGTCATCGCCGATACGGAAGAAGTCGCACGGGGCTTTTATACCGCAGTGTGCGCTGCGTCGGATATTGTTGATGGCTACATCTACATCTTTCAGAGTGGCTCGTGGGATAAGAGCCGCGCACTTTATGCTGCAATAAAGAACGCGACGTTCGAAAGCTTGGTGCTGCCCGCTGCCCTGAAAGACGAGTTGAAGCGCGACTTTGCTAACTTCTTTGAGACGAAGGAGATATACGAACGATATAAGCTTCCGTGGAAGCGTGGTATTTTACTTGTCGGAACACCGGGGAACGGTAAGACGCACACCGTCAAGGCACTTCTAAACTGGCTGGATAAGCCGTGCCTCTACGTGAAATCGTTCAAATCGGGACATATCGACGACCACTACAATATAAGTTCAGTGTTTGCCCTGGCTCGACGAGCCGCGCCGTGCGTGCTTGTGCTCGAAGACCTGGACTCGCTGATTAACGATCAAAACCGGTCGTTTTTCTTGAACGAACTTGATGGGTTCGAGAAGAACACGGGCATCCTTGTGGTCGCAACTACAAATCATCCGGACCGATTGGATGCGGCGATCGTAAATAGGCCCAGTCGATTTGATCGTAAGTATCACTTCGAATTGCCAGCTACTACGGAGCGCGCGGCTTATCTTGCCAAGTGGAGTACAGGGCTGGAGTTAGACATGCGACTCGATGACTCTGGGATCCAGGAAATTGCCGCAGAAACGCACGGTTTTTCGTTTGCGTACCTGAAGGAGCTTTGCCTCGCCTCAGTGATGCGATGGATCTCTGACATAACTGAATCACCGTCAGTGATGCCGAGAATGATCGACATTATTATGGCTCAAACGACTGCTCTTAGGGAGCAAATGAGCACCTCGATGGAGAGTGCAGGTGGTAACGAGTCGTTCACTGTGGACGAGACGGATGAGTGAGGGCTCGCCAAGGATGACGAGTGGGGAGAATGAGTGCTAAAAGGGCGCCGCTACCAAGCTGGCGCCTTTTTTCTTGCCACGCTACACGCGCTTGAACACCAAATGTTCACCCTTATGAAATCTTTGTGAAAGAATCTTCAGACTGCGGAACTTTATTGAAACCCCGTTCGCTTCATGAACCAGCATTACAACACCTCTAAGGAGAGTTCTAACCATGAATATCAAGCGAATCGTACTTGTTCCCGCCGTTCTCGCCGCCCTTGCTTCGTCTGCTTTCGCCGACGCCCCGAAGGCTGCTCCTACCGCGAAGCCGGTTGCTCCCGTGGCCGCTGCTCCCGCTGCCAAGCCTGCTGCTGCCCCGAAGATGGCTGCTACGGCTAAGGCTCCCGCTGCTGCGAAGAAGGCTACCAAGAAGACCGCCAAGCCTGGCAAGAAGGCCGTAAAGAAGGCTGTCAAGGCCGCCGCGCCGAAGGTTGCTGCTCCCAAGGCCGCCGCTCCGGTCAAGAAGTAATTTGGGCCCTCGGGCCAGACATTCAAAAGCCGCCGCGCCCAATGCTGGGTGCGGCGGCTTTTTTCGTTTGTCGGCGCTGCTGAGCATCGTTCAGGCGTCAGTTCCGTCTGAATGCCGGTACTTTGCGCCAATCAGCAGGAACGCCATTCTCTGTCCACGTTAGGCCAGAGCATGTGAGGAGTTCAGCCCATTCGTCGATGATTTCGATTGGCTCTTCGCCATTCTCGGGCGTGATGTCGTCAACGCGTTTGACAATGAGCAACTGACCGGCAGCCAGGTCTGCACCAAGCTTTCGAGATCGAATCGTTCCCGTTATTTGATTCCAAACCGCTCCCAAGGTCACTATGGCGAGAGAGATGGCATGCAACTCGTCTACGGTAGTCGCGAGGCGGCCATTCAGTATGATTACGGCTATTGGCATCGAAAACCAAATGGCGAACCCGATGGTGTACGGAAGAGGCTTGCGCCAGCTATCATAGGCGTGTCGCTTTAGCTCCAGCCGTTCGGCTTCAGATAAGTCGCGCTGACTGGTGTAGACAGAGAAGCCGTTCTCAGATTCCTCCAACTTGAAAGTTACACCTGCCGGCGGGGCAGCGCTAGCGGGCGGGGCTATCTCGATCAGCTGAACTTCGATCCATCGAGTAACCTCGTTGCCATCAATAGTAACGACTCGCCCGGACACAGGCAGAACGTTCACGGCTACTTCGTCTGTGTCGTTACCCTGCAGTGCCCGATTTTTTTCGATTTTGAAGTAGGCAGGGTCGGATGGGGACTGGGATGTCCAACGCCCGCGAAACTCGCATATCTGATCCATACGCAAGTCATCGAGAAGGCGTCTCCTGATGCGGAGGCAGTCGCGTGAGATCATTAGCGCTGCAGGAAGACCGGCTAACATAAGCAGGCAGATTATTATCGTCGCGACGGCGTCAAACAGGGCGTTACCGGGGGGCGTGACTCGGCCAACGAGAAACAGTAAAAGCGGTGTTCCGAGTATGAACGACCATACCAGGGCAATTCTACGGCCAAATCCATTCGCTGTTCGCAGAATCGACCGCTTCTCAGGTTCCTCGAGACCGCGTTGGGCAACGAGCGGAAGATCAAGGCTGCAAATACGCGTCATGGGCGTTTGTGAAGTCGTCATTGTGTCACCCCTAGGGTCCCTCACTCGTCCCGGTCGCCGTCTTCGCCGTCGGATGCTTCGTCGAGCTGCTGCACGGCGATGGTGACGCGGACGGAGTCTTCGACGAACTGTTGCGACACTTCTTCGATCAGGAGCGCGTCGACTTGCTTGCGGAGGTTGACTATCTCGCGCTCCAGCCGGGCCTGCTCCGCGATGTTGTCGGTGGCGTCCTGTGCGGACCGTAGCGCCTTCAAGCGGCCCGTCAGCGCGATACGCAGCGCTCGCCATTCGTCGGCTCGTGTGTCATGCTCAAAGTATTGGTCTAGTTCGTCGTTTGCCATGATAGTTGCCCTCCAACGTCCGAGTAACCGTTAACGCCGCTAGAATACGTCGCTGCTGCCGGTTGAGATGCCTTGACCGAACTGGCCGACGCCGAACGGCTGAATGCCGGGGAAAGCCTTAAGCCGCAGGTTGAAATAGAAGGCTGTGCCAGCCGCATTCGCAGACATGTTATTTTGCAATACTCCGCTGAGCTCCAGATCGTGCCATGACCGCGTTAATTGCGCCCCGTAGTATGTCCACAGTTTTGTATACCCGTTGTACCCGCCAAGCGCTTCTAGTTTATAGCCCACTCCCTGTGCGGGATTGGACATCACGGGCAGCGTCAGGCTCCCGGTGACGCTGGACCAGGTGTGCTGATCGGGGGAGTAACGGCTTGCGGTGGCGAGTCGGAAGCCCCACGGCATCACGAGGCGGAAATCGTTGCTTACGTCGAATAGGTGCCCTGTGTTGATGTCGTACGTTGAGGTCAATCGCGTACTCACGTGGGAGTTGGGGCGCACGACAAGTTGCGCAGAGAGGTTCTGCCATGGTGCGGCTGGAAGGCCGTTTACCGTACTCGCGCGCGTGAAGTCGTAGCCCGACACCAGGTTCAACCCGACGCTCCGGCTGGGCTGGAAGCGCAGGCTCGCGGACGCGTTGTCGTATTTACCGGTCTGGTCCCACAGGAAGGGCGTGTAACCATAAGGGCGCTGCGTCTGGTAATTGACCTCGAAGTGGGATGCTTTTCCGAAAGCGTAAGCGTTACCATAGCGGCCCGAAAGGATATACCTAGCCGTGTTGTCGCCGTAGAAATCCTGCTCAAAGCTGCCTGCGTAACTGGTTGTCAGCGCCTTTTGCTGATGGACCTTGTCGTCGACGTTGAATGCGAGTTGGGCTCGTTGCGTGCGCTTGACTGCTGACGGGTCGTTGTACTGGCCGAACGTGAAACCGGCAGTGCTGAGGAACGGCAGCAGCCGGATCACTGGCGACGCATGTTTGGGGTCGCCTGTGTCTGTCTTGATAGATAGTTCCGGAAGCCGCTCAAGCGATCCAATTCCCGCCGCTCCGGTTGTGTTGCGCAGCAACGATGCGGCGTCGATGCTGAGGGCGTAGTTGAACCCACCGCTGTTCGTCGAAAAGACGCCGCTGCTGGTGAGTGTCTGGCGGTTCGCCCCAGTCGCACCGGAGATCCCAGGCGTCTGGTAGCCAGAGTAGGTGAACCGCAGATCGGATGCGCCTCGGTTCGCTGTCGCCCAGTGCTGGGTGAACGAACTGGTCATATTGGTGGTCGCACCGAACCCGTAGTTGCTCTGCTGGAGGTTCGCCGCGAGGTTGGTGGTCGACGCTGCCGTCGACCGCGCCAGGCTTAAGCTATTCGAAAGAGATTCCGAGCTGCTCGTGCTCAGCTGGTAAGCGTTGTTCGCATACTGCGAATTGACCGACAAGCGAAAGCCGCTGAAGACAAGTTGGGATTGCTCAAGGCTGGCAGTCGTGTTCTTAAGGTGGGTCGATTTGTCGTTCAGGTAGTAGACCTTCAAAATACCGCGATCCGCAATTCGTCCACCTTTGCCGAATAGCGGTCGGTATTGTTGATCAAATCCGAGGCCGACACCTTTTTTCTGCATCAAGTCCACCCGCCCCAGGCCAATTGCTGCGGATGCTATGTCGTAGGGGATGCCAAACTTGGCGTAGTAGCCTTCATCTGGCGATGACCCAATTTGCGGAATATACTGCTGCCTTTCGTAGCGGTCATTGAGCGGCAGGACGATAAGCGGGATGGTGAGCAGACGATGACCGTGTCGGTAGATGGTGACTCGGCGCGCGACGATGCGCTTGCCTGGGCGAACCTTCACGGTTTGTGCGAGAAAAGTGTAGTGCGGCTGTTCGAACTCGCACGTTGTGACCGATGTCAGCCGCGCGTCGATCAACTGCGGCTGCCCGTTGATGTCTCCACCGCCAATGTAGACTGGCGTAACCACTCCTGACGCTGGTATCTGGCTGGGAGGAATGACGCCCTTTTCGGTGCCGATGACCTGGTAGGTCCCTCGCCGCAGGTCCATCTGGATAGTGCTCTCCGGTGTCGCTGTCCGGATGTTGAGGCTGGAAACTGCAGAATAGAGCGTCACGCCTTGCGAAAATACGGCGACACCGGATTTGGTATCAATTACTGCTTTGCCGCTGCTGACAATATAGTCGCGATAGCGGATTCGCACGTTGCCTGTCGCGGTCGCCACATCGTTATCGTCGAGTCGCAGCCTGTCTGCGTTTTCGAGGTAGACGCGATTGTCGTTCGAGCGACTGGTCGGCTCAAAGTCAGGACGCTCAACACTCGACTTCTTGGGATCCGCGGCGGTAACCGGATCTGATGGCGGCGTGCCTTCAGCACCCGGCGACGGGCTTACTGGCTGATCTCCGGGCGGTGTGACCGACGTGCTCTCGCTAGTGGTAGGCGTGGGAGTCGGTGGTGACAGCGGTGGTGCAGGTGACTGCGCGAGCGCGTTTGTCGCCGCAACAAGGCAGCAGCAAAGCGACAGAGCGATGCTGCCGGTCGGCGTCGTCATTCCGCCCTCCACAGGAAATATAACCCGAGGCCACAGAACAATATATTCGCTGCCCACGCTGAAAGAAACGGCGGAAGGTAGCCGTGCACTCCAAACGCCTTCGCTAGGATCAACGTGTTCCAGGCTACGAAAACCATAACAATGGACAAGAATACGCCGACGAATGACCCGGTACGGGCAAAGCGCATCGACAGCACCGGGGCACAGATGGCAAACGCAAGGCATAGGAATGGCAGCGCCAATTTGAACTGGTACGCCACTTCAAGATCTCGTGTTTCGCTGCCGGTCTTGCTCATGATGTCGATTTTGCGGCGAAGCTGGGCCATGGTGTACGATTCCGGCTGTTCGGCAAGCCCGTTCGCGTTCTCGCTGATGGTCGGCAACGGGATCCGCAGATCCAGCGTCATACGCGCAGGGCGCATCTCAACCGCCGTGAAACCGTCCTCGTCCTGGGTGTGAACCACGACATCGTAGAGGGTCCACAAGCCAGACCGATAGTCAGCTGTGTTTGCAGTAAAAAACCGTGGATATTTGTTCGGGTCGGTTGGGTTCTCAATAATCAGAACCTTCTTAAGGTGAAAGACTTCGGTTTCTTTCGCGTCCTTCATCGCCGATCCGATATAAAAGTTGTAGTTCTGATAAACAAACACTCGGTTCGCGGCAAGACTCGGCGACGCCGATACTGCGTAGCCGAACATCGCCGCCTGTGTCTTCTGGAACTGGCGCTGCGACCATGGTACTACGTGCTCGCCGATCATGAACGACGCGATACTGGCGCATAGCCCAACCGCGAAGATCGGCAGGAAGATACGCCGCAGGGGAACGCCTGCCATTCGCACGACGGTCAACTCGCTATCACGCGCCAGCCGGTTGACTGCCAGGGCTCCAGAAAGCGCAACGCCAACAGGCATGGTCAGCACCAGGAGGGTGGGAATATTGAACACCACAAGCCGTGCAACGACGGTCAGGGGTATGTGGTTTTTCAGGATCAAATCGACGAGCGCAAACAGCGTATTGCCAACAAGCATCATGACCACAGCCATAATGCCTGTCACAAACGGGAGTACCATCTCAGCCAAAATGTAGCGGTCAAGTATGCGCATGAGTTAGCGTTACGCTGGAAAAGAGCCGTTCGTCCTCAGATTGCGAATGGCACGAAACGCGGTCTGTTCCGGTTCCTCGCCCGCCTCGGGAGAGGTTAGGTGAGGGCAGTCTTGGCGTGGCGGATCGGGCAGGAAGCCCTCACCCCGGCCCTCTCCCCAGAGCTGGAGAGGGAGCAAGACGAAGCCACAAGCTACCGGACGATCTGTACACTCCAGCCGGTGATGTCGAGATCAGGTTCGGTGGTTGTGCTGTAGCCGCCGCTGCCGTTCGTTCGCTGTACATCGCCGCTGGGTTCTATGTTGCGGGTGGCGTTGCTGTACGTAGTCGCCTGGTCGGTCGAGATCGTGATATAGTTATTCAGCTGGCCGCTGCCAAAGCTCGAGTCACCGAGTGCATCGAAGAGCTTGGCTGACGTGTCCAATGGGTTCGCCGGAATGCGGTCCGTCGCGAGGAAGTTAACCTGTATATTGTGAATGTCGGCAGCGGCGATGGTGCCGTAGGCTAGCTGCGAGAGCGGCAGGCGGAACTGTAGCGTATTGGCACCCGTGGTGATAGGCGTATCCTGTGTGGGAACTCCGATTGCGGTATACTGTTGCAGCGAACTTCCCGAAACGAAGCTGTATACGGCATACCCGTCAGCGGGCAAAGTCCGGTGATATTCAACGAACTGCGTTGCAGATCCCGCGATGAAGCCGTTGCCCCACGGTGGCGCTACGACGGGCACCGGCCCAGCCGTTCCGTTGGCGTCGTTGGATGTGTTGAACACGACAAAATAGTACATGTCGGGGTTGATTGCACCGGCCACGGTCATGGTGACGACAAGCTGTGCGCCAGCGCCAGCCGTTCCGGTATCGGGGAATCTCGCACAGCCACACAGAGTTAAAAGGGCGGCGCTCAAGAATAGGCGCGCAAGCGTTTGAGCCATTGTCCGGAATTGTAGCAGTTTGGATACGACTTTAGCAACCGGCGATGATCGCGCAACCGGGTTATCATCGTCTCGCGATCCCGCCAAGGCCAAGCAAGGGCGTCGCAGAGCCCTTGGGGCCATTGCCACGGGCGTGCTGCTGACGCTGTCCTTTCCCCACGCCGACCTCGGCTTTTTGGCCTGGATCGCTCTCGTTCCTTTCTTCTCGACCTTCCCTTACGCCCGAACCCGCGAGGCTGCGGGATACGGTTACCTCATGGGGCTGGTCTATTCTGGCGGTGTTGCCTACTGGATGGGTGTCTTCGCTGGTGGAAAAATCGGCGCGGGGCTGGGCATTGTCGCGTGGCTACTCGCCGCTGCCATCCACGCCCCGCTTCTCGCGCTCACCGCTGCCGCCGCAAACGCTGTCTGGCGCCGACCGCTTGCGGTGCGGCTGGTATCCGTGGCTGCCGCGTGGGCTTGTGTGGAATGGTTGGGCGAGCTCGGCACCTTCGGAATGGGGTGGGGCGATCTTGGCTACACGCAGTGGCACGCGACAGAACTGCTCCAGGTGACGTCGGTCACTGGCGTTTTCGGCCTCAGCTTTCTGATTGTGCTTGCGAACATCGCTTATGTCTCCTGTGGGCGGCGTGTAATTCTTCCAACTGCAATCTTGCTCGCAGGGATTTGTTATTGGGGTGCGCACGAGTGCGTAATTCCGCGAAACATGCCGACAATAAAGGTGGCCGCGATACAGGGCAACATCAATCAGGATGTTGAGTGGACCTATACGGGAAGGCCAGCCGATTCAGCTTACTTCTACGGGACGCTCAACACATTCGATAACCTTATCGGCCAGGCAGCGAAGTCTGGCGCGAAGTATGTGGTACTGCCCGAAACAAGCGTGCCGGGATATATTCAGTTTGACGGTGAGCTCAAGCAGCGGGTACTCCAGTGGTCTACCGGCAACAATATAGCGGTGCTTGGTGGCGCGCGATATTATAATGCGCAGACGCGCAACAACCAGAA
The DNA here is from genome assembly GCA_036504535.1 of Capsulimonadaceae bacterium. Classification (GTDB taxonomy): domain Bacteria; phylum Armatimonadota; class Armatimonadia; order Armatimonadales; family Capsulimonadaceae; genus JARLGU01. The sequence continues at coordinate 33,705 of DASXUY010000030.1, read as the reverse complement.
CGTGGCGTATCTTGTGCAGCCTGCCGGCGCAATAGAAGGGCCATACGCCAAATCGAAGCTGGTGCCCTTTGGGGAGTATGTGCCGTACCGCCAAGTTTTTGGGTTTTTGAAGGAATTGCAGGTTTCGATCAGCGATATCCAGGCTGGGACGGAGACGCAGCCACCGCTGCCGTCGGGGGTTGTCTCTTTCGGGCCGGGCACGCCTCCCAAGGTTGTCGTCGGTCCAATGATTTGCTTCGAATCAACCTACTCGCGGTTCGCACGCAGGCAGGTGGCTCGCGGCGCTAATCTGCTGACCGTGATCACCGATGACACGTGGTTTGGGCGTACCGCCGCTGCCCGTCAGCACCTGGCGATGTCCGCGATTCGCGCCGCAGAGACGCGCCGGTCGCTTGTTCGCGCGGCGGCAACGGGTATATCTGCCGTATTCGACTCTCGGGGACGCATGGTTTCACACCTCGATTGGTATAAAAAAGGTATCGTCACAGCAGACGTGCTAATCGAGAGCCAGATCACGCCGTATGTTCGTTACGGGGACTGGTTTGTTACCTTGTGTGCCCTGTTGTGGTGTATCGCATTGGCGTGTCCGCGAAAAGATGCGGTAACAGGCGAGGAGGCCTCGTGAAGGTTAGAGACGGGGATTTGCTGCAGCCTGCGGCGAGAATAGGGGACAATGGTCGTTACGTTATCGCATCCACCATCGCGATAGGCGGAATGGCGTGCGTCTACCATGCTCGCGACACCCGACTCGGCAACGAGTGCGCCATCAAAGCTCTCCCACTTCACGAAGGCACCGACTACACTGAAAGCCTCGCGGCGTTCTACGAGGAAGCGCGTCTCTTGGCCCGCCTTAATCATCCGGGAATCGTCGGAGTTCGCGACTACTTCGAAGAAGTCAACAACGCTTTCCTCGTCATGGACTTTGTTCCCGGAGCAAACCTCTACGACCTTCACCGCCGCGCTCCCGACGACAACGAGGATCCCAGCGACCTTCCCATGGTCCCGGTGTCCGATGCGCAGGTAGTTAGCTACGGGCTGATGCTGTCCGAAACGCTCATGGCGCTCCACCGACACGATCCGCCGATCATTTACCGCGACCTCAAGCCGCACAACATCATGAACCGGGCCACCGATGGCCGCCTCATTCTGCTCGACTTCGGCATTGCCCGCTGCTTCGAGTACGGTCTGGCCGAGTCGGATCATGAGCCCCTCGGCACTCCAGGGTACGCCGCACCGGAACAGTATATCAACGGGGCGGTGATCGATGTGCGAACAGACATCTATGCATTGGGGGCGGTGCTCCACGAACTAGCCACGGGTTACAATCCGCGCGGTCGAGACCACTATGAGCCGCTTCCACGACCCCAGGACATCAAGCAGTACATCTCGCCGTCGCTCGCTCGCATCCTCGAGGCCTGTACTGATCCCGACCCCGCACATCGCTACCAATCCGCGCTGGAGTTGTGCGAAGAGCTGGATAGGTGGCGCCCTGCGACTGCGCGCAGCGGTGGACGGCCACCAGTGTCGTCGCTTCCGGCATGGCACCTCAATGTCGGCGCAACGGTGACATCCCCGCCGCTCGGATCCGGCGCCGCGATTTACTACGCAGACAACGGCGGAATGGTTGCGGGTATCAACCCTGGCACCGGCGACCCATTGTGGTTTTACCGCGAGCCGGGCGACTACACCAGCAGAACACTGGTACGCACGTCGCTGGCAGTCATGGAAACGGAGCGCTTTTTCGCATACTCGTTCCCCATGGCCGACGGCAAACAGGGCGTCTCGGTACTCGATGCGCGTACCGGAGCTGCCATGTGGCGCTCCCACGAGGGCTTGGGCAAACAAGCGGCGCCGATGCTCACATCGAATGGTCACTTGCTAATCGCAACCGTTGAGCCTAACCAGCTGATCGGAATCCCTATTAGCAGCGGTATCGACGAATGGAAGCGCGCACGGGACGCGTCTCCCCTCACCATCGTCCTCGCGCCAGCTCGCGCAAATCGCCCCGAGCTTGTGTTGACCACCGACCGCGCTGGTTTCGTTCGTGCTTACCACCCCGAAAGCGGGCGGACGATCTGGCGCAACCAGATTAGCCGCAACGCCATAGTTGCACCACCGGTGGTGAGCGGCGATATTGTATTTTTGGGTGGTGCGCGTGGAGACACATCGTTTGCAGGTCTCAATATGAATACCGGCGAACTTCTTTGGCGTACACCGCTGGCCGCTGAGGTTGTTGGCCCTGCCGCTGTCGTCGCCGAGCGAGACCTGGTCGTAGTTCCGACCCGCAACGCTGGGTTGATCGGCCTCGACGCCAAGACGGGCGAGTGTCGCTGGCACGATGTGCGATTTATGAAGCCGCTCATGGGAGCCGCGAAGCTGCGCGGGACACCGTCGGTTGCGGTAACCGAATACGGCGAAAACGGCCGCGTGTTTGTGGTCAATGTCGCCGGAGAGCCCACCGTGACATGGGAAGCGACCTTGCCCCCGTCCGGAGCCATCGCGGCACCGCTCGCGACGGCTGAGTTCCTGATTGCTGCCGCCGCGGATGGCACAGTGACCGCGTGGGCGTTGACGTAGTTCGTGATAACGTAGATTAGGTAAGGGATTCGCTCTTCTGAACAGGTTTTGATACGAAGCGAGTAAACTACGAGTACAATCATAGGGTCAGTAGCGCTGATTGAGCGCCTACATCCTTCCTGATTTCGTACTTATAGCCAGAAGAACCGGATGCTCCAATGTCGGAGCGCCAAAAAAAACGCGATGAGGCAGTTGTAAGTGAGCGACGCGATTAAGGCCGAACAAATAACCAGGTATGAATACCTTGAACGGATGGATGCTGGCCAGTCCGCCGTCCAGGTGTGGTCTGCGGTCGACTTGCGCCTCGACAGCCGCGTCATCATCAAGAAGTTTGGTGTCGACTCCGACATGCGCGCGGCGGCGCTTGAGTATGGCGCCGAGCGCGATGCGCTTGTGCGCAGCTTGCCTTTCGTCCCCCGCCTCCGCGACACATTCCAAACCGCAGACGGCGTGCTTTACCTCGTGCGCGATGAAGTTCCTGGGCGCTCCCTCCGCAAGATCGTCGAGCAGGACGGACCGATGCGTTACGACCGCGCGTGCCGTGCCGCTCGAGCCGCCGCATTAATCGCGCACCGCTTCCACATTGACGAGCCTCACCCGCTGGCGCTGGGCGACCTCCAAGCCGCAAACTTCATAGTCGAAGATGACGATATCCTCTGGTTTGTCGGCGGTGGATCGACATCGGTGCTTTCGCGCGACCGGGGCCACTGGTCGCCTGTTCAGCTCTCTCGGTTTGCCTACGCTGCGCCTGAACTTCCAAGCGGCGCAACTGTGCGGTCCGACGTTTGGGGCATCGGCGCGCTTCTGTTCTACCTCCTCACTGGCGCGCCTCCTCCTGCCGATGGCGCTGACTCAGTGTTGACGCAACTGTATGATCTCGTGCCGGCCCTGCCCGACGAGATCGGCCACTTCCTGCGGGAGGCCATGGCGACCGACCCTGAAGAGCGCTTCGACAGCGCGGAAGTGGTTGCCGATGGGCTCCGTGTGCTCTCGATGGTTCAGCCGCCCGCGCCGCGCCAAGCCAGCATCCCGAAGATGCCACCGCTGGCGTTGCGCAAGATCACGATTTCCGAAAGCCCGGTGGTCCACTCTCTCAGGCGTGGCGATTCTCACAGCCTTGCGTGGGCTAAACTCTCCAACCAGTCTGCAAACCTTCGCACGGCCATCCATAGCAGCGAACTGACTGCGCTTCCGACGCTCGACATCGTCCCGTTCGCCCACCAGTTGGAAACCGCTAAGCGCGTCCTTACCACGCCGACCATGTCCGGCGGCGCCATCCTCGCTGACGAAGTGGGACTTGGCAAGACGATTGAGGCACTTATCGTGCTGCAAGAGCTGCGCGCCAGGCAGCTTGCCGAGAACACGCTCATCGTCGCTCAGCCGCAGGGCGTGTTGACCTGGGAAGAAGAGACCCACAGCCGTATCCGCAGTTCCGCATACGAGAGCGGGTTCCGCATCTACGAGAACCCATCGGATGCAGGCTATCCGCTGCTGATCGTCTCTGCGGCGACGTTGCGCATTGCGAAGCACAGGCAGGCGCTGGCGTCAAAGCGCTATGACCTCGTGATCGCCGACGAAGCCCACACGCTTACCGGCGCGGATGGCAAGCCCAACGCACTCGGCCGCGCCATCGCATCCTTGAGCCGTCGGCGCGTCTTGCTGCTTACCGCGACCCCCGTCCGACGACGGTTGCGAGAGCTCTACACCCTTGTATCTATCATCCGGCCGGGCTTCTTTGGCATGATGGAGGAGTTCGTCGAACGCTTTGAAGCGCCCACCGACCGTGCGGATGCCGAGCGTCGGGCATTGAGAGCCGTGCTTGACGGCATCATGGTGCGCCACCGCCGCCGCGAACTGCCGGACCTGGCGTTCCCGACGCGCAGCTATCGAACTCTGGCGTTCTCGGCGACGCGATCTTCAAATGTCGCGGCTGGCAAGTCGCGCGCGCTGCTGGAATATATTCACCGCGCTGCGGCTGGCAAGCGGCTGGTGCTGTTCTCGTCAAACCAGGCTGAGCGTCTTGCGTTGGTTCACACGTTGCAGCGAGCCTTAACTGATCGCAAGGTTTACCTCTTTGGCGGCGACCGCAACGCGCGCCGGAACGTCAGCCGCGCTTTCCGTGACTCAACTGGCGCCATTCTGGTCGCCGGTGACAACGGCACAGAAGGTATGAACTGGCAGAGCGCCGAAGTTGTCGTCCACTGCGACATTCCTTGGAGCCCCAGTATCTGGGAGCAGCGGGTAGGGCGCGTCTATCGCCTTGGTCAGCGTGGTTCGCATGTCGAGATCGTCCACCTGGTGATGCCCGGCTCGCGCGACGAAGCCGTCCTGGGGCTCTATGAACACGCTATGGGCCTGTTCGACCTCGCCATCGGTGAAGTCGCGTCGCTTCTTGACTACCTGCCGGATCCGCAGGACCGCGACGTGCACGTCCGCCTCGAACGAGCGTTCAAGGATGCCGGAATACGCCACGGATTCCAGGGCGGAAACGCTGCGTACGCCAGTTTGGGACGATACCGGAAGGCGCTGGGCGACGCTCGCAGACAGTATGCCGCAGAGTGCGAGCAGTCGGACGTGCTCGATATGATGTTCGGATTGTCAGCATGAACAAGCAGCTCGAAGAATTCACATTTGGGTGCATGGAGGCATGGGGCGCGGTGGCGACCGAGCTCACTGGCGGCGTCTGGCGCATCCAGCTGCCCGAAGGCGAAGGCGGACTCGCAGCGTGGTATCTTGGCCGGCCGACGGGGGAAATCCTTGTAACGTTTGATCTTGCTCGCTGGGAAGAAGGCGCGCGCCTCGAATGCCTCACGGTGCAGTCGCCGCTTGTTCGCCGCCTCCAGCAGTACGCCGAAGCCCGGGGAGCGTACGCCGTTATTACGGTACCCGCAGCCCACAAGCCTGGCGGAACGAAGCATCGGTATCAGCCATATCTCCTCTGCCGGTTCGCCTCTCGTTACCGGAGCGTGAACGTTGTCGAAGAGCGCCGTTGGATGGGCATGAACCTCGCCACTGGCGCGACCGTGAAAGTGACCGGCGACCCCATGTCGGCGGCTGGCCTCGTCGAGGGCGAGCCCGATATCGATGTTCGCGTCGAGCCTGTCGTGTCCGGTGTGGAAGCGGTGACCAAACTTGTCGGCATATGGGAGGCAGAAGTGGCCTCTCGCGCTCAGGCCCTGGCAACCGAGGCCGAACTGCTCTATCGCACCGAATCTGAAGAGGCGATGCAGGTGCTTGAAGGCGACGAGCTTGCGGAGCGGCTCGAGATCCTGGGAGAGCGATATGCTCCCGTCGCCGAATCGTTCCTCGAAGCGGCTGCGCTCCTCTGGCGGTAGCGTCTATGGGAAAAGTCCGGTTTCGTGAGCAACAGCATACCGAAACGCTGGCGATGGCGGTCGTAGCGTTCGTCGCCGTCGTCGAAGGCTACATGGCCTGCAATACGTGGAACTTGCTGCGGCCCATTGGGATCATGCACGCTTTGATGGCAGCCGTCGCATTCGTTATCGCCATACTCCTCAGCCGTTTCACCATCACCGTCACCGAAACCCATCTCACCTTCGGATTTGGCCCGTTCCGTAAACGCATGCCGCTGGCCGATGTGCGCCGCGCCCACATGGTGGAATGCTCGCTCCGCACGACCGGAGTGGGGATTCACTACGTCGCAGGATACTGGGCGTGGGTGGCTCGCACGGGCCCCGCCGTGCAGATCATCCTCAAGTCCGGCAAGCCCCTCGGGTTTATCATATCCACCAGCCGCCCCCGCGACCTCTCAGCCATTCTCAACAACGAAACGTAGCCCGCCTTCTACGGTTCGACGGTCAAGCGGCTTGCTGCTTGTGATATAATGACTCCCGTTGGCCGGCGATTCCCGTCGGCCACTCCCTGTTTATCAGCCCTATGCAAGTAACCCTCGATACCCTTACTGAAGATCACGATGCCCTGCGCGCGGCAACATTGCGCCCCAAGCTCGAAGAGTCGCTTAACCAACAGCAAATTCAGGCGTTCCGCTTCCAGGACGGTCCCGCGCTTGTCCTCGCCGGCGCTGGCTCAGGCAAGACGACGGTGCTCACCCGCCGCGTTGCGCGCCTGCTCACCGAAGGTGTTCGCGCGGACCGAATATTCGTTGCGACGTTTACCAAAAAGGCCGCCGATGAGATGACCGAGCGGCTCGTCGGGCTGCTCGGCGAGGGTGGTCCCGCCATTGTCGAGAAGCTCTGGATTGGCACATTCCACTCGCACTGCCTGCGAGTTCTCAAGGCCGAATGGTCGCACCTTTACGGCAAGGCCGGGCATTTCCAGATCGCCGACGAGCACTGGCAGCTTCGCGTCGCAAAGGCCATCCTTGGCGACAAGGACTGGAACGCGCGCGGGTTGCCAAGCCCGCCGTTCGGCCTCAACATCTTCTACGATCCAAAGTCCGCACTGTCCATCGTCTCCGCCTGCAAGAACCGCGGTGCAGACGTTACCGCCGCCGAGCAGGCCATTCGCGACCACGCGCCGACATTACCGGAAACATCGGTGAACACCATCGCCAAGTTTTGGCGCTGCTATGAGCAGGCCAAAGAGGCGCAGTTTGACCTGCTGACTAAGAAGCCGTCGCGACGTCTCGATTTCGACGATCTGCTGATCGAAACCCTGAAGCTGCTTCAGGAAAACCCATCGATTCGCGCCAAGTACGCCGACCATTTCCATTACATCTTGATCGACGAGACCCAGGACACATCGGCGGTACAGTGGGAGATTGCACGCCTGATCGCCGCTGACCGCAAGAACATCTTCATCGTCGGCGATATCGGGCAGGCCATCTACTCGTTCCGTGGCGCCGACCCGCGCTCCACAATCGCGCAGTTCACCGGTGCGTACCCAACCGGCGAGATTATCCGCCTGCCGACCAATTACCGCTCCACGGCCACCATCGTGCGGATCGCAAACGAACTCATCGCCTGCTCCGACATGGACACGCGCTTTCGCCTCGAAATGGCACCCGCGCTGCCCGACGGCGACGCGCCGTTAATCGTCCAGCATGATGACGCTGAAGCGGAAGGCAAGTGGGTGGCGGAGACCCTGAAGGCATACTGGGACGAAGGCGGCATCCTGCGGGAGTCGGCTGTGCTGATGCGCACGAACGCCTACTCGCGCGCCATGGAAGAGGCGTTCGTCACGGCTGGCATCCCATACAGGCTGGAAGGCGCACAGGGATTCTATGGCCGCAAAGAGGTCCGCGAACTGCTGGCGTTTCTGCACCTGAGTGTCGAACGTGACAGCCCCGCCGCTGATGAGGCCTGCAAACGGGTGCTCAATGTAGCGTCAAAGACCTTCGGCAAGCCAACTCACTTTCTCGGCGGCGCATTCATCAACGGCGTCGCGACCCAGGCCGCGCGCAAGAAGGTGTCGTTCTATCGGGCGCTGCTTGACGCGCAATTTACCACCGCTCAAGGCCTCGCCGTACGCGACTTCCGCGATATGGTGAAGGCAGTCGCGATGGCTGGGGACTCGGCCGAAGGACGACTCCGCAAGGCGCGCGAAATGGGGTACGACGATTACTTGCTGCGTGAAGAGGGGCACGTCGAAGAAGAGGGCAACAGCCGTCTCGACAACCTCGAAGAGTTGTGCGTGTCAGCCGCGGCGTTTCCGTCAGCGAAGGACTACCTCAACTTCGTCTTGGCGCAGCAAACTAAGGCAGGCGAAGAGCCAACTGGCGATTACATCGAGATGATGACCGTCCACCGCTCCAAGGGACTCGAATGGCCGTCAGTGTATGTCGTCGGTTTCGCCGCCGGCATGATCCCGCACCACCGCTCGATGCGCTTCTTTGACGAAGAAAAGACGCAGCTAATCCCCGACAGCGTCGAAGAAGAGCGCCGCCTCGCGTACGTCGCCATCACGCGCGCCAAGCAGCACGTCATCCTCTCGTGGCCCCGCCAGCACCAAAGCCGCACCCTCACCCGCTCCCCATTCCTTAGCGAAATGCCGTCACTGGGCGAGATCATCTTCGAGGACCGCACAGAGGCGGCGGAAGACGCGTAGAGCGATGTGTCTCGGCAAGAAGGCATAGCGACTATCGATAGTGAACTTGCTCTTGCGCATGTATTGGCAGATAATTCAATAGGTAAACCCCCAGCTCTGCTGGGGGACTCGTAAAGTTTGACTTTTCGGGCAGTCATCCATCATCCTTTTTGAACCGCTCAAAGTTCATGAAAGGAAAAACGATGGATGACTACGGAAGTTTAGCTCATACGAAATGGGAATGCAAATACCATGTTGTGTTCGTTCCAAAATTTCGCCGAAAAGTGTTTTATGGTCGAATATGCAAAGAGTTAGGCCCTGTGTTGGCGCAGTTGGCTCGTCAAAAGGAGTGCCGTATTGAGAAGGGAAGCTTTCAGCCTGACCACGTTCACATGCTAATAAGCATTCCGCCAAAGTACTCGGTGTCTCAAGTCATCGGTTACATCAAAGGCAAGAGCGCGATCTATATCGCTCGCAACTACGACAACAGAATGCGCAACTTTACAGGCGAGCATTTTTGGGCGCGTGGCTACTTCGTCTCGGCAGTTGGGCGAGACGAGGAAACCATTCGTAGCTATATCCAGCGCCAGGAACAAGCAGATAGGCGCTTGGATCAGCTGAGCCTAATGTAAGCCTCCTTCAGGAGGCCCAATCTGTACCAACAACTATCCGCTTTGAGCGGTTCACATTCAAGCCACCGGCTCTGCCGGTGGTCTCTGACTGCGGAGATTGCAATGCCAGCGAACAAAGTTACTCGATGTCTCATCCCTGGGTTGGCGATCATAGCGCTAGTCGTAACTTTTGCGGCAGTGCATCCAGCCCACGCGTCGCCCAAATTGACGCCCGCTCAGCAAGCGAAGGCGAATGCGGCGTTTTTTCGGTTGTTCGTTTTGCAGCCTAATAAGCCGTGGTCATCCAGGGCGGAAGCGCCAAAGATTTCAATTGCCAGCGTGAAGCAAGCATTGGATCGTGGAGCGAATGTGAATGCAGTGCCTAGAAACGGGATGACGCCACTCGCAGCATGCGCGTCCTATGGAGACATTACATGCCTCAAACTCCTTCTCTCACGAGGTGCTAACGCAAACTATAGCGACAGAGTCGGTTTCACGGCACTAATGGCTGCGGCATGCGTTGGCTACGCCGATTGTATTAAAGTGCTCGTCGACCACGGCGCAGAAGTCAACGCAGTAGCCCACAATGGCTTGTCCTCGCTAATGCTCGCTTGCCAGGTTGCAGGAGACGAGGCAACAATCAGGCTTCTTCTGGCTCACGGAGCGAGCGTGAATGCGCATGACAGGGACAAGAATACTCCTCTTATGCTTGCGGCGTTTTCGGGACATCTTGCCGCTTGCAACTTGCTATTATCGAGCGGTGCAAATGTAAGCGCTACAAATAAGTATCATGAAACTGCTCTCGTCTTAGCCGCATCAGGAATATCTCGCGCCGATTTGGTTAAGCTGCTCATTGACCACGGTGCGGATGTCAAAGCTGCGGACAAGGATGGAAGGACTCCGCTCATGCTCGCGGCACAAGGCGTCCCATCGCCTGGCGTGATAAACATGCTTATCGCTAGTGGGGCGAACGTCAATGCCATAGACAGCGCTGGCAAATCTGCCCTCGACTATGCTCACGACCACCCCGACATCGTCGCGATCCTGAAGGCGGCTGGGGCGAAGTGAACTACTCTGCAATGGAAGGCTCCCGGAGAGGCACCGTACGTCATGAAACAACTCATTGATGCGCTCGCCGACTATATCTCCGTTCTGGCGGACAGTTTGCGGACCACGACGCGTTCGGAAGATCGCCTTGCTTACACCAAACACCTAGCGCAGGCAGCCATACTCTTTAGTCTGGTTCAACATAGCGCTACTCACGAACTAATCGTGGAACTCATCAGAAGCGAGCAGAGGGCGTATGGCTGGAGCTGTCTGTCCGCCTCCGAGGGCGAAGCGGCAGAATCTGCCTTTGTAAAATTAGTGAAGTTGTTTGAAGAGCAGCAATATCGTCTGTAACTCCTGCCACGAACGAGTGGCAGGCTTGAGGCTCGAAATATGGCATTCCCTTTCGTGATTCTGCCCACCCCCGAGGGGTGGCAACAATGCCAAGCTTACATTCGACTAAGGGGCGTCTACTCCCAACGTATCGAACAGAGCACCCGCCGAGCGTGTTAGCGCGGCGGTGGCAGGGGGCATCAAAATAGGCTCTGTGGCAAAATTCGACCCTCTATTCCAAAAGATCAGATATGTAGGATTCGAGCGGTACGTTGCACATTGACTCCTCCCCACAGACGGTTTCACTCAATATCGGGCGGCGAAGTCAAGTGGCGGTTTCGATGCGTCTGCCTTTTTTCCTCATTTACTCGCTCTCGTGCCACCTCAACCCCTGCTTGATGTTCAACTGCACCTAAGTAGGCGACTAACAGAGGCATTCACCCTGCCGCCGTCGAATCCGTACCCAATGACACTCGACAAACACATCGTTACCAGCGCCTCGGGCGAATATACGCGCGACGTTTGGCTGATCCCTTCGCCCGTCGGCGAACCAACGCGGCTGTGCGTGTTTCTCGATGCCGAGTTCTATCTTGAGCGCATGGATGCCGCCGCCACCATCACGAGCATGATCGAGCGCGGCGAAATCTCGCCAGTCGCGTGCGTTTTCGTGTCGCACAACGGCCGCGAAGCGCGTCACTACGACTATACGTGCAGCTCGCGCTACTCCGAGTTTGTCGCCGGTGACATAGTCGCATTCGCGATGAGCCAGTTTCCCACCTTGGCGTCTGGCGGACACGTCGCGTGCGGCCTAAGCCTCAGCGGTCTCGCGAGCGCCTACCTCGCAGTCACCCAGACGCGCGTCTTTTCTTCGGCGCTCTGTCAGTCGCCGTCGTTCTGGTACGCCGATGAGGTCTTCGCGGTCTACTCCGCTCTGGTTCGACCGGATGGCGCGTCGCTCTGGATTAGCGTCGGTGACCGCGAGACCGAAGCAGGTATCGAGCACCCACCGACCGGACTGTGGCAGAACGTCAGCCAGCTCGAAAGCGTGGAACGTGCCGCCAGCATCCTCGCATCGCATGGCAACCACGTTCAGTACCGCGTCTTCGAGGGCGGCCACGAGATCGAACCGTGGCGCGACGAGCTTCCCGATGCGCTCCGGTGGCTGCTTGGATAGGGCTCTGCCAGCAAAATTTTGAGAGGAATAATTCGCTTGACAATGTGGAACGGGTGTTGTATACTTATTAAGTGATTAGACGATTAATCATTGGCCGAGACTATAGCTCTACTTGTTGAATACCGAGAACGGATGGAATACTAGGCGACAAGCGGCAGATGCCTCGAGAGTTTAGTCCTAATATTTGCGCTAGCGTAGGAATGTATTTCGGGAGAAACATGATGAATCGCAAAGCCTTTACACTGATAGAATTGTTAGTTGTGATAGCAATTATAGCTATATTAGCAGCTATATTATTTCCCGTGTTCGCGACAGCACGCGAAAAGGCGCGTCAGACGACCTGCGCCAGCAACTTGAAACAGCTCGGGCTAGGCTATGTCCAATACACGCAAGACTATGACGAGCGAGCTCCCGGTGGCATATTCCTCACAAATGGGATTTTTCAGGCTGTGGTGCCAGCTGGCGGATACATTAGCTGGCTTTTCCAGCTTGATCCCTACATCAAGAGTCGCGGAGTCTACTCGTGCCCATCGGACCCCACAACACCGGCCACGACATCGAACTTTGTGCTTTCCTATGCAATCAATAACAATTTGGGCTGGACAGCCGCAACGTCGCCGCCTGCTCAGCTTTCGCAGTTTGGCGCAGCCACGAGAACTATCCTCTTCTCCGAGATCCAGGGCGACGGAATCGCTGACTGGACATCCAACAACGGTGCAGCTGCTGCTAACGGAAGCGCGGGCGCAGCTGTGGGAGGGCCAGATATCACGCTTAGCAATGGAGCTGTGAGCTATTCGGCATCCAAGGGATGCCCCTCGTGCGCCCAAAAGTACGCCACGGGTTACTTTTCTAACACCAACCGGGCAGTAACTGGCGTCGATTTGGGATTTACGAGTCCACTTGGTCGGCATAATCTTGGCGCAAACTATGGCTTCGCCGATGGTCATGTCAAATGGCTGGCCGGAACAAATATATCGCGCGGAGTCAACAACGGTACTGTGGGTGGTTGTGGAGCTTTCGGCTATGGCAACGATTCGGGGCCGGCTCAGAACGCTGCGACAACATCCTGCGCGAACGCTCCCTCGGTGCAGGCGACATATAGCATATACTAAGTTCCACGGCCATGCCAGTATCTGTTCGAACTTGCCGCCATGGGGGTAGTCTCGTCGGTGGCAAGTTTCGATGTCGTTCGGCCAAGAGCGAGACGTATCATCCGACCAGCATTCGGCGGCTGCAACGCCAGTTCAGCTGTTGAGGAAATGCGCGGTCTGGCGGCGAATCAAAGTCACTATAGATGTAACGTAAGGAAGTGGGAGACGCGATGCCGCAAGAGCGCGCAATAACAATCAAAGATATCGCCCGAATGGTCGGTGTGACCGACGCAACCGTTTCAAATGTGCTCAACGGTAAAGGGCGAGTATCGCCTACCGTCCGCGACCGAGTTCTGAAGACTGTTGCCGACGTCGGCTATACGTCAAATTCCATGGCCCGAGGGTTGAAAACAAGCCGATCACGAACCCTTGGCATTTTAACTAACAACCTCGCATCCCCCGTCTCGTCGGGCCAGCTGTCCGGTATTGATTTCGTCGCGCGAGAAAGAGGCTACGCCCTACTGATTGCGACCGATGATGCTGCGCCGTTGCCGTATCCTGTCGCGTTTGCCGGACGCGGAGTGGACGGCATCATAGCCATGCCGTCGTCAGCCAACATACCTCAGGACTTGTACCAGCAGTTCGCCGAAGCCGCAGCACCGTTTGCCTACTCGTATCGTGCTGCGGACGACGATCCTAATCCCACAGGAGCTGTTGTCGATCAATTGGCTGGCGGAGCGCTGGCAGCTGACCTTTTTGTGTCGATTGGCCGGACGCGTTTGGCTTATATTAGTCCGGATCCGAGCCGAGTGGTTCATGTCGAGAGGCTCGTAGGTTATCAGCGGGCGCTGACGCGTTCAGGTGTTATTCTGGGTGATGATTTCGTGATCCACGGAGACGGCATCGACACTCCGGCAATTGCAGGCGCAGTCAACAGACTCCTCGATTTGCGGCCGCTGCCGGATGCCGCGTTTGCTAGCTACGACTACCTTGCGATAGTCCTGTTGCGAGAGTGTAGAAATCGCGGGATTCGAGTTCCAGACGATATGGCCATCATCGGTTTCGACGACGTTCGCATCTGTGACATTACTGAGCCGACGCTAACGTCGATCGCCATGCCGCTTATGGACTGCGGCAAAATCGCCGGGCGCAAGCTCATCGACCAACTAGAAAAGGTGGAACCTGATCCGGCTGAGCCAGCACTTGTAGTTCTGCCTCCAAGCCTTGTCCGCCGAGATTCCGCGTGAGCCCACTCAGGCTTGTTACAGCCCAATTAGCATCATGAATTGTGTCCCTATGAACTCCCCTTGGTATTTTTCCATAGCAATGAAACCAACAATCGTTATCGTTGCGCTCTTAATGACTGCCCAATTGGTAAGCGCGTCATCGAGTGCCTTCGTCCCAATCTGCCCGATCACCGCCGACACCGCCGGGTGGAACAGCACCGCGCAGCCCGATTGGGCGCCGCTGGACGACGGCAAAACGTCCATGGGGCTCTGTTGGCTGGTCGGCGGAAATCCGGGAGTCGACTGCCCTGTGCTGATACCGCGCCTGCATGATCAGCAAGCCATTCGGTTCAAAATGTGGTGTGACCGCCCGAGGTCCTCGAGCCTTACCGTGCTCCTTCTAGGGTCGGAAGGTGGCTACTACAGGGCATCTGTTCCGCTGGACTTCCAAGGATGGAAACTTATCGAGCTTCGCCCGTCGGAGTTCGACGTAACGAAGGTGCCGGATCCGGCCACCACCAACACCCTCGCATTTCGCGCGCAGGGATACGGCCAGCCCAAGCTCGAACCCAATGCGACATGGTGGCTGAAGGAGTTCGAGGTACTCCCAGCCAGCGGAACGAAGCTGGATCTCCTTAGCTATGCCACTAAACTAGACGCCAACACCCAGGAGTGGCGCAAGGCGGCTGTAGCTGGCAACCCGTTTGTCGGCGCGCTTGCCAGGAAGTACGCCACCCCTGTTCCTGAGTTTCAGCCGCCGTCGGGTATCACGTCGGCGTGGACGTACCGCTCAGTAGCCGAAGATGTAGCGGTCGCTGCTTTTATGGCGAGTGATCCCTCGTCGCCCCACAAAGGACGATCCGACCTCATCGCCTTCGTTAAGGCTGGCCTCGGTTGGCTGGTCGGCAGCCTCGACGCCGACGGCACTTGGTGGAAACCAAAAGGCAAGCTTGACGGCGACCCAAATGTGAATCGCTTCATCCTTGCGCCCGTTCTCGACTCACTGATCTGGATGCGGCAACTTCCGACCGAATCACAGTGGACCGGTAAGTGGGATGCGCCTCTCCAGGCAGCGATCCAGTGGCAGCGCAGGGCATACGGGGGAGAGTTCGCGGGAGATTGGAGCGGCGATTCGGCTGGTAAGTATGTCAATCAGGACGCGTACATGCTGGTCATAATGGCCCAGTCGGGGATACTTTGGCGAAATGACAACGACACGGTCGCGTCCCGCTCAATCATGCTCGGAATCGAAAAGAACCTGCTGCCCGATGGCGGTTTCCATTACATTGGTGTGGAAAACGAAGCTCCCTGGTACCACTCGATTGACTTACTTCTCATAGCGCGATATCTGACGCTATCCAAGGATCCTGTAGCGGTCCGGACCATCAAGGCGACCGCGCGGTATTGGCCACTGACGCTAACTGCTGAAGGTGTGCCTGAGTACTGGAGCGATATATGGTGGAAGCAAACATGGGGCGATATTGGCCCCGCATCTCTCGCGGTAGTCGCAAGCGTTACCTCTGACGCTGCTAACCGTAACCTGATGTGGAGTGTGCTGCGACGAACCCCACCGGACCGAACATCGCTTGAAACCGTTTACGCGGCGCCGTATTGGCCCGGCGGAGAGACGACGGCGCCAGCGAAGCCAGTAGCCCTGGTTCGAGACCGTAACATGATTGGATATCGCGGTCAGGCCGGTGATTGGTACTACGGCGTGACTGCTGGGCGTGGATTGCGGAACACGTTCACGGGTGGCGTGTACTCAAACAAGGATTGGCCACGGGCCATAGTAGCGGCATTTCGGGGCGCTCAAATCGACATAGTTCAAGAAGCGGCCAAACAGCACGGTCTTTGGCTGTCACAGAAGAAAGATAACGTCGCGTTCGCCGTTCATCCCAACCAGTCCGCCGTTCTCGCTGTACGCTACAGCCCGCAATTGAGCCTTATCAACGCTGTCCCGCAACCTGAAACTCCTGAAAACGCATGGGAGGTGACCCAGCTTTGGCGTGCATCTGGCGACGGCATCCTGGGAATGGTCACCGCCGTCGCACGGGAAAAGGTACAGCCTGTGGCCATCGTCGGTCGCCTCTTACTCGGCCCCGCAAGCGTCCTCAAGCTTAACGACGACGAGTGGCAATGCGGCAAACTCAAAATCCACCTCTACCAGTCGTTCGGAGATATCACCATAACGACGATGGCGGGTTTCATGAACTCACCCAAATGGCCAGGTATCGAAATGCGATTGCCGATAACTGCGCCTGTCGACGCAGGTACCCGGTTCACCTACGCAGTATGGGTTGGGCCACGCTCTGCGGTGCCACCCGCCCGCTTTGCACTCCTCACAGACCCGATGGGATGGAGCGCTTCATGGGCAGACGGGCGAACACAGTCCGCTGTTTACAATCCGGCAAGCATCGCGGCAACCTGCGTCCTGCCCGGCAATCTATCGCCCACGAAGGCATGGACTGGCGAATCGGGGGCCACGATCAAGGCAAACGGTCTCGGCGGTCGCGTGAAATTAACCGTCCCACCCGGCGCAGCTATCCTTGCCGAAAGCCCCGCACCGACCAGTAAGCAATAGCGTTGTAAGCATGGCTCCTGCACAATTAGTTCGCCAATTATCAGCCCGTTCCCCTAACTCATGCATTTGGCTTGACATTCCCACTCGTTGCCACGTATCCTATCGCCATGAGTTCTATTCGCTACACACTCGACGATCTGATCGATCAGATCCGCGATCAGCTGATCGTCTCCTGCCAGGCGCTCCCCGATGAGCCGCTCTTTGGCAGCGCCATCATGGCCCGCCTCGCGATGGCGGCGGAACAGGGCGGCGGCAAGGCCATCCGCGCCAATACGCCCGCCGATATAGCCGCGATCCGGGTCGTAACCGAGCTGCCCATCATCGGCCTGTGGAAGGTCGACGTCCCTGGCTACGACGTGTACATCACCCCGCGCGTCGCCGATGCCGTTGCTGTCGCCGAAGCAGGCGCGGACATGATCGCAATCGATGCCACCAACCGGCCACACCCCGAGGGCAGTGTTGCCGACTACATCAAAGCGGTGAAGATTGCCACCAAGCTGCCAGTTCTCGCGGACATCTCCACCTACGACGAAGCCGTGGCCGCATTCGACGCCGGGGCCGACCTAATCTCGACAACCATGTCCGGCTACACGCCCTACAGCCCGCCGCTGGATGGTCCCGATATCGAACTCGTTCGACGTTTGGCCGAAGTGATGCCAGTGATCGCAGAAGGACGCATCCACACGCCCGAGCAAGCTCGCGAGGCTATCGAAGCGGGCGCACTCGCCGTGATCGTCGGCGGCGCCATCACCCGCCCCAAGCAGATAGCCGAACGCTTCGCCAAAGCCATCGCATCCGCGACACTGTCCTAAAATTCTGATTCCCCTCTCCTTATCATAGGAGAGGGGCTAGGGGTGAGGTCTTTCCCATATGCTCCACTATCTCGGCGTCGACATCGGTGGAACCAAAATCGCGGCAGCCGTTGTCACCGAGAACGGCGATGTGGTCTCGCGCGCGCAGCTCGCCACCGAAGCCCACCTCGGCGGCGCGCATGTTCTCGCCCGCGCACTGGACGCTGCTGCTGCGGCTATTGAGACCGCCAGCGTCGCCGTTGCGGGGATTGGTGTCGGCGCGGGAGGACAGATCGACGCTACGCGCGGTGTTGTCATATCTGCGACCGATGTGCTCCCAGGTTGGACCGGCACCGACATAGCGGGCGCTTTCTCTACCCGCTTCGGCGTGCGCGTGTCCGTGGACAACGATGTCAACGCGCTCGCTGTCGGCGAAGCGCGATTTGGCGCTGCACGGGGCCTCAAAACCGTCGCCTTCCTCGCCCTCGGCACCGGGGTAGGGGGCGCGCTGCTCGTCGACGGCAACGTTTACCACGGCGCACACTGGACAGGCGGCGAGTTCGGCCACCTTCTCATCGATATCAGCGAAACGGCCCGCATGGACACGGGCGGCGCAAAGGGGACCCTCGAAGCCTATGTCAGCGGTCACGGCCTGGTCACCACCTACCGTGAACTCTCCGGCGATCACTCGCCCGATCTGACTAGCCACGACGTGGTCGCACTCGCTACCGGTGACCCAGACTGCCCCGCAACCCTTGCCATAGCGCGAACCGGCGAGACCCTCGGCTACGGCCTCGTCTCCATCGCCAACATGCTCGATCCCGACATCATCGTCATCGGAGGCGGCCTCGCGTCACTTAGCGATCAACTGCTCGGCCCCGCGCGCCAAATCCTCGCCGCGCACGCCCTTCCCGGCCCCGCGACCTGCCCGGTCGTCATAGCCTCACAGGGTGCCGACGCCTCAGTTATCGGCGCAGCATCGTTGGCCATGCCTCGATCCTAAACTTACAAAAATGGCCCGCGCGGCCAAAGAGCGCTCCTAATAAATGGACCTAACTACAATGCCAACCGAACAACCCATCATCCTGATCCCGCTTGACGAGCGCCCAGTCAACACCAAATACCCGCAAATGCTGGGTGCCATTGCAGGCGCGTCAGTGCTCATCCCGCCTGCCGAGATACTCGGCTTCGCACGTACGCCAGCCGATCTCCCCGCCGTGCTCGAATGGGTGCGGGAGCAGGTGATCGGCGGCGCGTCGGCGATCATCGCATCCTGCGACTTCCTGGGCTACGGCAACTTGATCAACGCTCGGATCTCCCAGGACTCCGCGTTCGACGCGCTCGCGCGCCTTAACCAGCTTGGCTCGTTCAACCACCTGTGCCCGGTGCACGCGTTCTCGCTCATCACGCGCGTCGCTAACGCCAACGACTGCGTCGAAGAGCCGCTCTACTGGGGAGAATGGGGGACGCGCTTTTACCGCTACGCGAACCTCACCCATCGAGCGGAAGCTGGGGCAATCACCGCAGACGAACAAGCGGAGCTAGATTCGCTTACCGCCACCATCCCCGCCGATCTGCGAGCCGACTGGATGACCCGGCGACTGCGTAACCACGCCGTCAACCTAGGCCTACTGGACATGACCGCACGAGGGCGGTTGTCGTCGCTGTTGCTCACATCCGACGATACAGCGCCGTACGGCTTCTCCACACGCGAACGCGACTGGCTGCTAGGGTGGCGCAAGCTGGTCGGCGAACCGCTTAGCGGTCGGGTGCAGGCGTACCCCGGTGCCGATGAAGTCGGTTCGGCCCTAGTCGCGCGCACCATCAACCAATCGCGGAATCGTCAGCCGCGCGTATGGATCGAATACGCCATCCCCGCCGACCGCGAGATCGTTGCGCCTTATGAAGATCGTCCCGTAGAGCAAACCGTCCTCGGCCAGATCGCCGCTTGCGGCTGCGTGGTCGCCGAGAGCGTCGAGGAATCCGACTTCGTGCTCGGGGTCGTGACGCCGTCGCCGAACCGAACCGATTACCGGAAAGAGTTTTATGGTCCAGACTGCAAGACACGCGGTACGCCGTATCGAAGCTTTATTGACTTACTTGCTAATCATCAGCTTGGGGGACACCCAATCGCTTTGGCCGACGTTGCGTATCCTAACGGGGGCGATCGCCTGTTTTCGCGGATACTCTTTGATCTTAGTCCACCACATAAGTTGCGTCCGTCAATGTTTGTAGCTTATGGCGCGTGGAATACTGCTGGTAATACACTCGGCGTTGTCATCGCGGAGGCGTCGCTTGCAATCTACGCGGAAACAGACGATGAGCGAAATGCTGCAAAACTGTTCCTAACCCATCGCATTCTTGAAGATATGGTGTACCAGACTTTTGTACGCGGCGAGGCGCGCGATGAAGCGGAGAGATTATGGGGCACTCGCGAGCCTTCACCAACTTGTATGGCAAGCCAGCACGAAGTGGCCATGTTCGTCGAAGGAAATCTGCAGGGGTGGTTGAGCGATCTGCGTTTTGAGGGAATCGGAGCTGGCGTCGAGATCGTCCCCGCATCCACCCGGCTGCCTTGGCGACGGACGTTTGAGGTCGACTTCGACCTTCGGTTGGTTGCTGACGTAGATGATTGACGCGGTAAGTGTCGCTACTTCGCCGTTGGCCGAAACTCAGAAATCACTTCGATCTGCCCGACAATGTTCGCATTAAACTCGTCAACGTCGGCGGCTGGAATCCAATACTCTAGGTGGATACTGCTCCCCACAGAATGAACCTCGTACTTGTCGAGGAAAGAATTGCGAACATTGAACTTAGTCACGTATCCCACGAAGCCCGAATTAGCATCCTTCACGTTCCACCGACTAGCAATTTGGGTTGCGTATTCCTCGTTGAGGACCGGATAGAAAATGGGCTGAAAAGCTAAGCGCGGTGGGAACGACGAGTAGCCCGATGCCGCTATAAGGTCTAGCTCCTGCTGCCCTACGGGTCGGAACAGAATTGTGGTGTCATTAGCGGACATGTCGTTATTCTACCCGTCCCATCTTGCGCTTACTGACCGCATCAACTTAGGTGCACGCCAACGTATCCCAACTCCTCGCAACCACCCGACGCGAAGCGGCGACGAGGGTCCAGCGGCACGCTGGCGCACCGCGCGTAGCGGCCGGCGGAGCCATCTTTCCTACCACGACCGTAACCCTCGCTTTAGCATCCACCCCCGCTCGCGCGACAAGGGTGGCATGGCGCCGGCGCCGCAAAGAAAGCAAGCATCGTCCATGAAGGTCGCTCCTCGCACAGGACATGAATGCTAGAAACACCCCGCAGTGACTGCGGGTGGGAGTGGGACGATGGAAGTATTGGAAGGAGTGCCCGTATGGGGCAGCCCCGTTGATGAAGGGGCATTGTCGCAGATTATGAACTGCGCGAAGACTGCGGCTCACGTCGCCTTGATGGCCGACCATCACAAGGGCTACGCTGTGCCGATTGGCGGAGTGGTGGCATACGACGGCAAAATCAGCCCGTCGGGAGTCGGCTACGACATCGCGTGCGGCAACAAGGCTGTTCGCCTTGATGTGCCCGCCAAGGAACTGCGACGCAAGATCAAGAAGGTCATGGACTCCGTCTGGAAGAACCTCGAGTTCGGGGTAGGGCGCACCAACGACACCGTGGTTGACCACGAGCTGTTCGACGATGACGCGTGGAAGATCCACCCGATCAAGGGCCTCAAGGACATGGCCAGGGCACAGCTCGGCACCATCGGAAGCGGCAACCACTATGTGGACCTGTTCGCCGACGAAGAGGACCGCGTCTGGGTGGGCGTCCACTTCGGTTCGCGAGGATTGGGTCACCGAACGGCGACCTACTTCTTGAACGCTGGCGGGGCGAAGGACGGCATGGACGTCGATCCGCTAGTCATTGACGTTCGCTCCAGCCTCGGCGGCGACTACCTGGCGTGCATGGAGCTCGCGGGTCGTTACGCCTATGCTGGACGCGACTGGGTGTGCCAGGAAGTGGCCCGAATCCTCGGTGCCAGCATCGTCGAAGAGGTCCACAACCACCACAACTACGCGTGGAAGGAGACGCACGACGGGCGCGAGCTCTGGGTGGTCCGCAAGGGCGCAACCCCGGCGTTTCCCGGTCAGCGCGGCTTTGTCGGCGGCTCCATGGGCGACGATTCGGTCATCCTTGAGGGTGTCGAATCCGACGAAGGCAGGCACTCGCTCTACTCGACCGTCCACGGCGCGGGCCGCAAGATGAGCCGAACGAGGGCGCGTGGCAAGATCAACTACAAGACCGGCCAAGTCATCACGAAGGGCGAGATATCGCGCGACATGATGGACGCGTGGGTCAAGAAAGCGGGCGTCGAGCTTCGCGGGGCTGGGACCGACGAGTCCCCGCACTGCTACAAGCGCCTGCCGCAGGTCCTGCGCCACCACGCCGCATCGGTGCGCATCCTGCACACGCTCAAACCGCTAGGCGTCGCCATGGCCGGCGAGAACGAGGTCGATCCGTACAAGGACTAGAAACGCGACCTACCTTCCCACTTCGTGGGCCCCTTCCTTCCTAAAGGAATGAGAAAGAGTTCGGAGATGCTGGCAAAACAAGCTCTTCGCCTTTCCTTTAGGAGAGGAAGGGACCCGCTTGCGGGAAGGAGAGGTTTCGCCTTCTCAAATTCCGCCTACTCGCAAAAATTGATCGTCTCCCGCCCAAACCACCTCTGGTATACTTGCCGTATGCCAAACCCAACCATTCGCCGCCATGTCGCCGTCGTATTCGCCGCTTTGCTGCTCGTCGCCGCAGGTTGCAGCCACCGCAACACAACTGGCCCTGCTGCCGATAACTACCTGCGGCTGGCGATGACCGCTGAGCCGACGACGTTTGACCCGGCGATGGTGCAGGACGGCACGACCATCGATATGCTGTTCCAGATTTACGAGGGACTAGTCCAGTGGACCCCCGAGAACAAGATCGCGCCCGCGCTGGCGAAGAGCTGGGACATCTCCAAGGACGGCCGAACGTACACGTTCCACCTCCGCGACGATGCCAAGTTCCACAGCGGCGATCCGATCACCGCAGACGATGTGGCGTATTCCCTCAGCCGCAGCCTCGACCCGAAGCTCGCGTCGCCCGTCGCCATAACCTACCTCGGTGACATCGTCGGTGCCAAGGACTATTTCGAATGCAAAGCGAAAACCCTCACCGGTGTCAAGGTGGTCGATCCGACCACGGTTCAGATCACAATCGCGAAGCCTAAGGCGTACTGGATCGACATCATGACGTATCCGACTGGCTTCGTCGTCAACAAGAAGGCCGTCGCTAAGGACCCTGGCGGCAAGATCACCGACAAGAACACCGACGGCTCCGGCGCATTCAAGCTCGACAGCTACCAGTCCGGCGTCTCGGTCGAACTCGCCGCCAACACCGCGTACTACGCCGGTGCGCCCAAGATCGCGGGCCAGCACCGCAGCATCATCACCGACGCGCAAACCCGCCACAGCCTGTATGTGAACGGCGACCTCGACATCGTCGATGAAACCGCTGGCTCTCGCGACGCGGACGAGCAGGACCCGGCACTCAAGTCGCAAATAAAGTACTTCCCGCGCGCGTCGACGTTCTACTTCGCGTTCGGAGCCGCCGACGCTGCCAAGCTGCCGCAATTCAAGGACGTTCGCGTCCGACAAGCGTTCGCCTACGCCACCGACAAGAAGCGTATTGTCGACGTGGTATTCGCTGGCCGCCGAACCGTCGCCGAAGATATCCTGCCCGAAGGCGTCCCCGGCTACGACCCGGCGTTCAAGGGCATCCCGTACGACCCCGCTAAAGCCAAGGCGCTTCTCGCGGAAGCGGGTTACCCGGGTGGCAAGGGCTTCCCCGTTGTGCCTGTGTCGTACCGCGAGTCGTACCCCGATGTCGCCAAAACCGTCGACCTGCTGCGCCAGATGTACCAGGAGAACCTCGGCGTCACCGTCCAAGCTCAGCAGACCGAATGGGCTACCCTGCTCGCTGCGAATAACGCCGGACGGCTCCCCGCATTCCACATGCGATGGATGGCCGACTACCTAGACCCCCAAGATTTCTACTCCATCCTGTCCCACACCGGCAGCGAAGAGAACCACCTGGGCTATTCCAACCCCAAGCTCGATGCACTCTGCGACGCCGCCGACACCGAACAGAACGAAGCCAAGCGCTTCGCAATGTACAAAGATGTCGCCAAAATCCTGGCACAGGACGTTCCCCGCATCCCGCTGTACTACCAGCGCGACGTCGAGCTGGTCAAACCCTGGGTCACCGACCTCAGCGACAGCCTGATGGGCCACCTGCCGTATAAGACGCTCAGCCTAAAGCGGTAGGGTTGGGCATGTGACGGCGAATTACCGACCGGAAATGCATCCGCTAAAGCGGTGCCTGGGAAGGGCAGATCGCCCTCCGGGCTAGGATTCGTTTCGGCGGCACTTGTTGCACTAAATCCATACACGCGGGGGACGTCGGTCCCTCTCGCCAATGGCGATAGAGCTCACTACGCAAAAATGTGCCTTGCGGTATAATAGACACATAGAACGTATTCGCTCGTTTGAGGGGCGGGCAGCCGCCTTTATGCACCAATTGGTTGTCGCGAGGATTACCCTCGCCAGAGTTGCCTTCTATGACTGTCATACTCGACCTAACTGTTGAAGAAGAAGCACACTTGATGGCGAAGTCAGCCAGGGCCGGACTCGCGCCAGACGCCTACCTACGTATCCTCATCAACGCCCCAGACAATTCCACCGATCCGTCCTATAGCGACGAGTGGACCGACGAGGATCTCCGTGATGCCACTTCGCACGCCATCGATTGCTTAGGCGCCGACGAAGGAACCGATAGCGATGCTTGACGCCGGTGACGTTATAGTTGCTGACATACCTGGCGTTACGGGAGTGAAGCGACGCCCGGGTGTTGTGGTTTCAAGCGCCACATACCACGCGCATCGCCCCGACGCTATCATTGGCATTTTGACCTCAAACGTCGCCGCTGCCACAAGCCCAACTGATTACCTCCTGGTAGATTGCCAGGCGGCAAGCTTGACGAAACCGACTGCCTTTCGAACATTTCTTGTCCCCCTTCCACGCCGTCAGTGCCGAGTAATTGGTCGCCTAGCGCAATCTGACTGGGAAGCTGTACACGCTTGCACTCTCCAAGCAATTGACAACGGCTAACCCGTCCCCAGCCCTACAAGAACATCCCACCTGATGCCTCGATGCGCTGGGCGTTGATCCAGCGGCTGTCGTCGGAGAGCAGCGACGCCACCACACCGCCGATATCGTCGGGCTGGCCAACACGTCCGAGCGCGGTTTGGGAGGCGACGAACGCGTTCAGCTGGGCGTTATCGCGCACAGCACCGCCGCCGAAGTCGGTTTCGATGGCACCTGGCGCGACCACATTCACGGCGATACCGCGCGGCCCGAGCTCCTTGGCCATGTAGCGCGTCAGCACTTCGACACCGCCCTTCAGCGCGCCGTAGACCGAGTAGCCTGGGAGGGCGAAACGAGCGAGGCCGGACGAGATATTGACGATCCGTCCGCCGTCGGCGATCAGCGGCAGTAGCTTCTGGGTAAGGAAGAACACGCCCTTGAGGTGGATATTGACCAGCGTGTCGAACTGCTCCTCGGTGGTGTCCGCAAACGACGCGTGTATTCCAACACCCGCATTGTTGACGAGGAATTCGAACGTTTCCCGGTCCCATTTGTCCGTTAGCGCCGCGCGAACAGAATCCGCGAACGCGGGAAAAGTGCCGCTATCGGACACGTCGAGCTGCAGCGCCACCGCTTTACGGCCCAGCGCCTCGATCGATGCGACCACTGCCTCGGCCTCGTCGCGCTTGCTGTTGTAAGTCAGGATGATGTCGCGCCCATGCTCCGCCAGCTTCAACGCCATCGATTTCCCAAGTCCCCGGCTCCCGCCAGTGATCAATGCAATTGCCATAGTCGGTTAGTTCTCCTCACCAGGCTGAGCCTGGACCCTTTCCGCGCTTCGTTTGCTACGGCTGTTGTCCCGCAAACGTCAACACGCGTACAACCAAAGCAGTCCCCTGAAACACAGGGTGAGCTGCTTGTGCAGCAACCCAATAATGAGTGCGCAACGCCGCGCAGTACGCGCCGCCGCTTCCATAACACGTCGCAGCGCGAAGTGGTGCCTCGGATCTGGAGGGCAGGCTGGATATTTTGGCCCATGGAAGGTGCAATGCTACGGATCCCTTGTGTAAGATTCGGTACCATCCCCGTGCCCGGGCTTCGATGTTTTTGGTTTGAATGCTCTCTCTACCGGGTAACATTGCGATGTATGCCAAAGAGATTTGGCTGATTATTAGTTAAAACTAATAGATAACGATTCCTGCTGATCGGCAATCCTGTCAGACGGACTCTAGGTGGCGATGGATGACGTGGCAAAGAGTGGCCTGGTCCAGTCATCGTCTACCATCTTGTCGTAAGTATTCTCCGAAACCGACCTACGCGGCATTGCGTTCTCGGCCGCATTCTACGCACAGAAGTAGTCGTGCTCAACTACCGTTAGAGGTGAGACTATGCTACAGCGAACTGCCTTACAATCAATTACCCTTTTCGCGGTATTCACCGCCCTCCTGATCGCCTTCACGCTGCCTGCTCGCGCGTCGGTGCCGGTGACGTTCTCTACCAGCGTCACGCTGCCGACCAATCAGGTCGGCACGATCACGACCGGTGACGTGGACCTCGACGGACACCAGGATGTGGTCGACATGACCGCGACCGGTTTCACGGTCTTCTACGGTCGTGGAAACGCAACCTTTGATCGCGTGGACTATGCCCTCACTGGCAGTCTGACGCGGCCCCTCCTCGCCGACCTCAACAACGACGGCCTCCCGGATCTGGTGGCGAGCATGTATGGTGGGAACACTGTTGTGGTGTTTCTTAATCAAGGCGCCAGGTCGTTTGCGGCAGGCGTCAGCTATGTCGCGGGCAATGCGCCAGCGGGAATTGCGGCGGGTGATTTCAATGGCGACGGCGTGGCCGACCTCGCGGTTGCCAACAATCATTCGCAGACTTTCAGCGTTCTCCTGAACCACGGCGACGGGACATTCGGCGCGGCCACGAACTATCAGGGTGGGGCGTACCCGATTTCCGTCGCTGTCGCCGATTTCGACGGCGATGGACGGATTGATATCGCGGAGACGTCGCACTACGAGAACTTTACGCGAATCTATCGTGGCAACGGAGCGGGCTCGTTCACTTTCACTCTCTCGTGGCCCGCGGGCGGCGGCGATCTAGTCGTCGGCGACTACAACCGCGACGGCGACATCGACATAGCAGTCGCCAATTACTGGAGCAGCAGGGTCTATGTCGCGCTTGGCGACGGAGCGGGAGGGTCGACCAGCAACACGTCTTACGGCAGCCAGCAGTATCCCTGGTGTATCGCCTCTGCGGACATGGACGGCGACGGGTACAGCGACATTGTCGTGCCCAATGCTGGCACCAACCGGTTCTCGGTGCTCGTCAACAACGGAGACGGCACATTCGGCAATATACGCTCCTATACGACACCTGCCAACGATACTCGCCAGACCTATATCGGCGACTTCAACGAAGACGGCGCACCTGATGTGGCGGTGGCAACGGGAACGACTCTGCTCCTCGTCTACACCAATAACACGTTCGCCCTGCCGACGATCACGGCAATCGACCCCGACTCTTTGATCGCAGGGACCGGGCCGATCAATATCACGGTGAGCGGGTCACAGTTCCTAACGTCTGCCGCGATCGCAATCAACGGCGTCACCACGTCGACCACCTACCTGTCGAGCACGTCGCTGTCGGCGACGCTCCCCGCAGCGCTTGTCTCCACGGCTGGAACGCTGAGCGTGACCGTCGTGAACTTGCCGCCTTTCGGTGCCGTCAGCAACGCAATTTTGCTCCCAATTCTTAACCCCACGCCGGTCCTGCAGGCGATTGCCCCCGAGACGGCTGTCGCCGGGAGCGGATCGTTCGTGCTGACACTGACCGGGACCGGGTTCCTGCCGACGACCCGCGTTGTGTTGGGCGGATCAATGCTCGATGGCACCCTGAACGCCGATGGCACATTCTCCGTCACCGTGCCCGCAGCGGCCATTGCGGCCGTTGGGCCGCTCAGCGTTACCGCGACTAATCCGACCCCTGGCGGTGGGGACAGCAACACGTTGACGTTGGCGGTTGTGTACCCGGTGCCCGCGATTACTGCGCTCGCGCCGTCGACAGCGCTGGTTGGCAGTTCCAGCTTCCCACTTACCGTAACGGGGGCCAATTTCGTCGAGCAATCGGTTGTGTCTGTGGGCGGCACTCCGCTACCGACGACGCTTAACGCCGACGGCACCCTCACAGTCACGGTTCCGGCATCATTGCTCGCCGTGGCCGGGGCCCTCGATGTGACCGTCACGAATCCATCGCCAGGTGGGGGGCTCAGCAACACGTTGACGTTGGCCGTTGTTTACCCGGTGCCCGCGATTACTGCGCTCGCGCCGTCGACAGCGCTGGTTGGCAGTTCCAGCTTCCTACTTACCGTAACGGGGTCCAATTTCGTCGAGCAATCGGTGGTTTCGGTAGGCGGCACTCCGCTACCGACGACGTTCAACGCCGACGGTACCCTCACAGTCACGGTTCCGGCATCATTGCTCGCCGTGGCCGGGGCGCTTGACGTGACCGTCACGAATCCATCGCCAGGTGGGGGGCTCAGCAACACGTTGACGCTGCCCGTGCTCAATCCGACCCCGGCGATCGATACCATCTCGCCGTCGGTGGTTAAAGTGGGCTCTCCCGGATTCACGCTTACAGTGACCGGTTCGGGCTTTATGGCGACATCCACGGTGTTCGCCGCCGGTGTCCCATTGGCGACCACGTTCACCTCTGGTGGCACGCTCACCGCCGTTGTCCCGGCTTCGATGGTCGCGACCGCCGATTCGCTGTCGGTCACGGTGACCAATCCTTCGCCCGGCGGTGGGCTCAGCAATAGCGTGAAGTTGACTGTTGGCTATTCCACTCCAGTTCTGAATTGCATATGGCCGACTTCGGCAAAGGTCGGATCGGCGTCGATCACTATGGTCGCGTCGGGCACCGGATTCGTCCCCGGCGTTTCGCAGATCCTATTCGGACCTACCGCTCTACCGGCGACACTCAATTCGCGGGGCCAGTGGGTCGCAACCGTGCCAGCGTCGCTGCTGACAACGGCGGGAATAGTGCCGGTAGCCCTGCAAAACCCGGGGCCAGGCGGCGGAACGAGCGCGTCGAAACCGTTCACGATCACCAATCCGCGCCCCATCCTGGTGTTCGTTAATCCCAGAATCGCGACAGCTGGAAGGGCAGTGACTATCACGCTGTATGGGCTCGGGTTCGTGGGCACGTCGCAGGTCTATTTCGGAAGTACGCTTCTCGCGAGCACACTCAGTTCCGACTGCAGTCTGTCGGTCGAACTGCCCGCCACCGTGCCAGCTGGTGTCTACGCCGTAAAGGTGGTCAACGCGGCTCCGGGCGGCGGTACGAGCAATATGGTCGCCTTCACCCTGGCGAACCCTGCGCCTCATATCGCCTCGCTCTCTCCCGATAGCGTGCTCGTCGGCACCCCCGTACGTGTCACGCTCACCGGCAGCGGCTTCACGAACAGGTCTCGCGTCTACGTGGGCTGCACGGCATTCGCCACAACGTTGACTGCGGATGGCGCGCTCACTATCGAGCTACCCGCAACCGTGCCACCTGGTGTCTACGCCGTAAAGGTGCTCAACCCGGCCCCAGGCGGCGGCACGAGCAACACGGTGTCGTTCACCGTTACAAACCCGGTACCGCATATCGCCTCTCTCTCGCCCGAGTCTGCTGTCGCGGGCACGCGGCTGACAATCACGCTCACCGGCAGCGGCTTTACGACCAGATCGCGCGTCTACCTCGGCGCAAGTGCGCTCTCCACGACGCTGAACGCCAACGGCACCCTCAGCGCCGTGGTCCCCGCGTCTACTGAAAGCCGAACGCACATCGTCACCGTGACCAACCCGGCTCCCGGCGGTGGAACAAGCAACCACGTCAACCTCCAGCTTACAAAGCCGAAGAAGCACTAGTGGAACAACCCACCAGCCCTTTCACTCGCCCGGTGGCTTACCGGAGGGTGAAGGGGCTGGCATGGCCCGCTGGGGAGGCGTTTGGCGGTAGGGTCGAGACCGATCTCGGTGCGGGCTTCAGGTCGCGACCAGTTGGTATACTAATCCATTACACAGGTCACAGAAGTGACAAAACAGGATAACACGCGATGAAAATGTTCTTAGCTATCCTTTTACTGATAGTGACCTTTCCAGCTGCTATTTGCCGCGCCGGTACGCCGGGGTTGTGGGGTAGTAAGGAAATAGCAAAGGCAAGCGCAGATGAACGATTGGGTTTTCGCGTTCTGACGCCAAAAACGGGAGCCTATCGAATATTCGCCCAGTGGATATTGCGAGACAGCCGATCACCACGTCTTCCTGCCCGAAGAGCAGCTTGCGTCGATTGTGGTCCAAATCCTAGCTATCTAGTTATCGAAGCCGCGACGGTACCGGGCATTGCACCGTCCGCTAACTTGAATTGGATCATCTCAAATGGTTATTTCACCCGAGATGCCAACCGAAAAGGCGCGTCTATGATCTTTGGCAAGCAGCGGGGTACAGATTTTTGCATACTATATAATCGGTTCGACGATAGGCGATTTGACATACAAAAGGTGGTTCGCGGGCTAAAGTAGTGGGCTCCCCGTTCGCGCCAGGAGGTTGGACTTCGGTGCGGCCATGATCCCAATCGTTGGCGGCAATGTGCGCAACGTAAGCGGCGTAAAACGTGGGCCTAGCACCGATAACGCACCGCAGCGCCAAGTGGTGCCCCGGGCCAGCCCTGTGTACGTGATATTATATGCAAGGTGGTCAAAGACTGAGACCAAACGCGATGGGATGGATTATGTCCAAAAACCGAGTAATCATTGTGGGCGGCCTTTTGGTCGTTTTCGCAATATACGCGTGGCTGGATCGCGCTGTTTGGGCTAATGACTTTAGCAAATGGGAGCCTCGTAGTGTTTATCTCATGGTGCTTGGTACGCCGCCACCACCGGGCGTTACCGATATTAAAGTGGCGGGGCGGCACTACGTTATGAAACGATGGGTGTGGATGACGTTTCATGCCACGCCCAGTGTTATTCGGTCAATTTTAAGTAAGACTGAGCTTCTTGACCCCGCACGCACGACCGCAGCGTTAAGCGAGCGAGTGTCCGTCAAGGCGCGCTACGACGAACAGGATGCGCGCCATGTCGGCTGGGAAGCGATACGGTCTGCCTCCCATCTTGTCGCAGGAGCACACAGTAACCAATATGGCTCGTGGCAGTTTGTTTATACTGTGTTCGTGGATAGGCGGACGAACACCGTGTACGTGAAGGCCACGGGCGACTAACGTCCATGCGCGCATCGGCTAGCGCGACCAATTCCTTACGACCAAGACGTAACAAATGACGGCAAACACCAAGATCATGGCCGGTGGCTCTTTTATCGGCGTGACATTCGTGGTCGCAATCACGCTCACGGGTAGCGGTGTGTCTGCGGCTGGCGGGGCAGCGTTGATGCTCGCGGTTGGCACCGCAACCAGTTACTACTTCGCGAGCCGCCGCGACGAGCTAATCGACGCCAATGAGCGAGCGGCGCTCGATCGCGCCATCGGTGAGTTCGCCCGACGACGCGGTAAAGCTGTCCGTCGTGAATTGCCCGACCCGCCGCCCCGACCAATACCGCGTGTTGGTGCCGTGGTGCTCGCTGCATTGGCGGCAGCGTGCCTCCTCGTCGGTTCGCCAGCGATTGCTGCGCGGGGCCACTGGATGGTGGTGGTCACGTACTGTGTTCTCGTAGCGCTGGGGCAGTATATCGGCGACTCGTGCGCGGTGATGCGCGGTCGCGGCGCTGAGGGCCGTTGAAACGACACCGAGAGCAGGCGACGGCGGTACCGAGTACAACACGGCTACGCAGCCAGGAGCTGAGCGTCGGCCACCTAGCGCTGTGCATGGGCGGTAGCAATCTAATGACCAGTAACATTATTGAGGTTAGGCTGTCTGCAAAGGAACCCAACGGTGATGTTTTTACCGAAAACGTGCCTGCGAGTCATCTGGCCGGTGATAGATATTTGCTTCTAGCATCCCCTGGTTTTGTCGGCGGTGCGGCTGCTGGCGACGAGGTACAACTCATATCACAAGCGCTTGGTACCTTTCGCGTCCTTAGGCGGGGGGGCAATATTAGCATCCAGGTGTTCTTCAATGATTCTGACTCAGCTAAGAGGAACTCGATTGCGGATGCGGTTGACAAGATCATTCAGCCGCTTGGCGGAAGAGTTGATGGGGGTGCCGATTCCGACATTGGACATCTGCTCGTGCTGACCGTGCCATTTATTGACAACTTCGCTGGAATTGAATCGGCGATGGGGATCATATCGAGCAGGTTCCCGGTCGAACGGTGGATGTATGGGAACGTCTTTGATGATCGCGACGGCACAACGCCGCTGAACTGGTGGCATTTCACTTTGTCGCCAATTTTAGCAACCAAGTACTCGATGAGCGGCGATTACTATTGTGACGAACGCCCATGGCAATCTATAGCCAGAATTCACGGGTCAAAATCGGGTTCGGATCAATTTGGTCAAGGCGTCAACTTGGAACGGAAACCTGACCGATTTCCTGCGAGGCTTGTTGAGCTTCCGATTTTGGCGGACATTGTGGCTGGGTGGGACAGGTACGAGCTGGTTCCGGCAATGCAAAACAAGCCTGGGATATACCGAATTGTAGCGTCTCCAGGCTTTGCACCAGGCATTTCATCGGGAGATATGATCGAGCTTAAGCCGCGCATGGGACGCTATACGGTGATCAGACGCTCAGGGAATATTACCGTGCAAGCAATAGTGAAGGCTCCAACTAATGGGCACGCTTCATTGGAGCGCGACATATCCAAGCGATTTGCTGCGATCGGAGGGTGGATCGATGGTGCCAAGTCTGGGATAGATACCCGATTGCTGGTGTTTACAGTGCCCGTAGTTGTTGGGTTTCGTGTCATTGACATTCTTCTTGCCGAGGTAAAGTCCGACTATCATTGCCTGAAATGCACATACAGCAACGTTTTTGATACCAATGATGGCGTCACGCCATTAAATTGGTGGATATAGACGAGCGATTGTGTAGCAAGCACGCCAGTATATGATCCCGCGCGCTAATTCCGCTTTTATACAAACGACTCGGTCTATGCGCTGGCCTAAAGTAGATCGATTTGTACGGTTGCGCGGCGGGGTAACGCGTCGCGCTCACCGGACGGCCCGCTGGTCGGGTGGGCGGGCTTCGGCGGGATCGACGCTTGCGCACGCAGCGTCGTGAAGTCGTTCGGCTTCGGCTGCCCGGGCAGGGCGTCGAATCGACAGCGACTGCAGGCGATGGCGGTACCGGGTACAACACACTCGCATGATGGCAAACTCTTCGTTCACCGATGATCAAAAGCTATTTAGGGTGGAGATCACACCTGAGGCGTGGACGGTCACGCCAACATGGCGGTCCTTTGTCCACCACAGTATCTTTATGCTGATATTCGTTGGCGTGGACATCCTCATGATATGGGGGCTGACACAATTCGTCGGCGTTTACCCGCAAAACGCCGCAGTGGCGATTGTTGGCAGTATTGGCACTCTCGTATGCGTGTATTGGTGGAACTGGCTCTTGGTGACCAGAACGCGCGACTTGCTTCTTGCGACCCGATATCTGCCCCGAATCGATTTGATATTAAACACGGCTTCCGAGCGCGGTCGAAGGGTAACGGAGGCCAGTGCAATTACCGAAGTCATGATCAAGGAGATCGAAGCTGAAAGCTTCAGCATTGTCCTCCAAATTCGCCTCGTTGACGCATCTGGTTGTTCCCATGAATTTCTCCAATGTCTGAATACGGATGACCAAGACTTCCAGGTCGTTCTGGCAACATCTCTCAGCGATTTTTTAGGTGTCAAGTTGACGCGCGTGCCGGTGAAGTGGGCTGGCGGCTATACAGGTCCGGCGAAATGAACCCGCCTTATCGCTAGATAATATAGCCCCTATTCAATAATGAACCTGAATGATGTTAATCGATACTTAATTCAATAGGTAAACCCCCAGCTCTGCTGGGGGACTCGTAAAGTTTGACTTTTCAGGCAGTCATCCATCATCCTTTTTGAACCGCTCAAAGTTCATGAAAGGAAAAACGATGGATGACTACGGAAGTTTAGCCCATA
>DASXUY010000029.1:0-177877 GCA_036504535.1 Capsulimonadaceae bacterium | reverse complement strand
CACCCGTTCCCATTCCGAACACGGAAGTTAAGCCCTCCAGCGCCGACAATACTTGGATCACAAGATCCCGGGAAGATAGGTCGCCGCCAGATTATCTTAAACAAAGCCCCTCGCTACTACAGCGAAGGGCTTTGTTGCGTTTTACAGCCCATCTCATCGATTACCGCCAGCCGTACCAACCACCCAACCCCACTCACCGCCAACCCCCAGCCAAGCTGATAACGGTCCAGCGGGACGCTGGTGCTCGCCGCATTATATTGCAGAGCCACTATCCATCAATCAAAGATGGACCCGTGGTGCGCAAGCCGGATGGCCGTAACTCAGCATGGCATTGTCTAACGATTAGCTAATCATGGTATCATAGTACCAACGACAATACTAGGAGGCTAAGCGATATGGCAACAGTTTCAGCAACCGATGCGAAAAATCGTATAGGTGACCTGTGGTCTATGGCTGACATAGAGCCAGTCACCATCGAGCGCAACGGCTCGCCGCGGTACCAACTAATCTCCACCGACCACTATGTTGCAATTCCAAAGGCTGAGTATGACCGACTGAAGGCTACAAGACGCGCACCTCAATTTGGCTTTGCGCGACAAGCTTTCGCTGATTTCGACTCGGAGTCTCTGCTAGCTGTTGATTTGATAGGAGAGTTTGAGGAGTTGACGTGAGATATTTGCTAGACACATGCTCATTTCTCTGGCTCGCCGAAGGAAACGAAAGGCTCTCTGTCACCGCCCGCGAAGTCATCAAGGATCCCGTCAACGAAGGCGTTGTTAGTGTTGTGTCGCTGTGGGAATTGAGTATGAAGGCAGTTGTCGGCAAATTACCTATGCCGCTACCGCCTGCGTTACTTGCGAAGCACGCCTCCAGCCAGGGACTGGACGTCCTATCGATGACGGTCGCCCATGTTGAGATATTTCACGCGCTCCCAACTGTTCATCGCGACCCGTTTGATCGATTGTTGGCCGCCGTCGCGTTGCATGAAAGCCTCAGTATAATCAGCCCCGACACAGCTTTGGACACACTCGGAGTGAAGCGGCTTTGGTAATAGCCACGCTGACGTACTAGTCCTTGTAGGGCCTGACGACCAGTGCGGAAGGAAAATCGGCACAGTGAACCTTAGGCCGTTCCACGCGGACGCGCGACGCGCTGGTGGCGAGATCGGTGAGCGATCCCCTCATCCAAATCTTGCAATTCACATTGCTGCGCCGCCAATGATATAATTTTCGCAATATCGGGGGTTGAGATGCCTGTCCACAGGCGCTGCGTTCGTTAGGAGGATGACGGATATGGTTTCACCCAGGCTTAACGTTATAACACTTGGCGTCGCGGATCTATCACGATCCCGCAAGTTCTACGAAGTAGGCCTTGGTTGGCGCGCGTCATCGGCGAGTCAGGACGATATCGTCTTTTTTCAGCTGGGCGGCGTCGTTCTGGCATTGTATCCTCGAGATCTGCTCGCCGAAGACGTTACCGTGTCGACCGAAGGCAGCGGTTTCCGGGGGATTGCGCTCGCTCACAATGTCGAGAACCGTGACGATGTGACGAAGGTCCTCGATATCGCCAGGGCTGCAGGTGCGACGATCATAAAGCCTGCGCAGGATGCATTCTGGGGCGGTCACAGCGGCTATTTCGCCGATCTCGATGGCCACCTGTGGGAAGTTGCCTGGAACCCGTTCTTTGAGCTCAAGGACGATGGCACTGTCGATTTGCCATAGACGGTTCCCGAATTGTAGCCGCTCGACGTGGCCCTGTGATGGCACATCGAGCGGCTCGGGGTCAATTACGCGACATCTTCAGCATGCGCGGCCCACAAAAGGCCGCGGACCATCAATGGCAAGACTTCCGCCTGCGCGACGATATCAGCGAGGTGTCCAAGGGAGTTGTACGCCACCCTACCCTCGCCGTAGTATTTTGTCCAGATGACTGGCATCTCAAAGGCGCCGTTTTTGATATGGGGACCGTCCGCTGTGGGGAATGGAGTCGAGGCAAGCACCTTGATCGCTGGATCGACGTGCATATAGTACTGCTCAGACTTCACCTTAAACTCAACCGGAGAGCCCTGGGTGATGAAGTGGTTGGGATCGTTGATCCTTACCTGATACTCGACGGTATCGTTGCCCGGATGCGAGACCCACTGTCCGCCGGTCATGAACTGGTACTCGGTGGCGGTTCGGAATGAATCACACATCCCGCCGTGGCAACCTGCGATGCCGACGCCGCCCTTAACGGCTGCTACGAGAGGGTTTAGCTGCTCGTTCGAAATCTCGCCCATCGTCCACACTGGAACGATCAGATTGAGCGCCGCTAGTTTTTCCGCGTCTTTGAAGGCATCCAAGGTGTCTGAAACTTCCACTTCAAACCCCCGCTTAACTAACTCGCTATTGAAAATCTCGGCGACTTGCTTGGGCTCGTGGCCATCCCATCCACCCCAGACGATCAGTGCTTTATATTTGCTCACAACAGTAGCTCCTAAATCAAAAGAGTACCGGCTAACCGGTTACATTTGTAGTTCACCTTAGAGAATAGGCATTCCTCCCGTGAGCGGTTATTCCTTTACACGGGAACTATTTCCCAGCCTCTCACAGTATAATTTTGCCTTAATAATCAGACTCGTCTTGACATTGGTCTTGGACTTATGCTAAAGTGTGATTGCTCGCCAGCGTTGGTTGGGCAGACAATTTTCGTTATCCGGCTAAGGCAACGAAGCAACCCGGCAAACGGCTCTGACTTTCTATAGGAGGATCTCTAATGAAGAAAGCCACGCTGACCGGCATGCGCGTCCTGCTGATGATCGGTCTTCTCACGTGTATTATGGTTCCAGCCTTCGCACAAAGTGCAGGCCCTGGTCCACTCCCCAAGTTTGACACCGGCGACACCGCCTGGATGCAAACTTCTACTCTACTTGTTCTCTTGATGACCGTTCCGGGCCTCGCCCTGTTCTACGGTGGTCTGGTTCGATCCAAGAACATCCTATCCGTTATGATGCAGTCGTACGTTGCGACCGGTATCATCACGGTGCAGTGGTGCCTCTTCGGATATTCGCTAGCCTTCGGCGCTGGCCAGGGTGCGACCGCTCCTTTCGTCGGCGACTTTTCGTACGCCCTCATGCACGGTGTCGATGCTTTCCGCGCTAATTCGTTAGCGCCGACCATTCCCCACCAGCTATTCTGCATGTTCCAACTTATGTTTGCCATCATCACGCCCGCCCTTATTAGCGGCGCGATCGTTGAGCGCATGAAGTTCTCTGCCTACTGCGTTTTCATGCTCCTCTGGGCGACCTTCGTCTACGATCCGCTAGCTCACATGGTCTGGGGCGGTGGTTGGCTTGGTACTCATGGCGCTCTCGACTTCGCTGGTGGCTCAGTCGTTCACATGTCGTCCGGTTTCTCCGCTCTCGTTCTTGCCATGATGCTCGGTCGCCGCAAGCGCTCCGAAGGCGGCGAAGAGCTTCGACCGCACAACCTCCCGTTCACAATGATTGGCGCTGGCCTGCTGTGGGTTGGCTGGTTCGGTTTCAACGCTGGTTCCGCCTGTGGCTCGAACCAACTCGCCGTGACCGCATTCACCTCGACCCACGTCGCCACCGCGACCGCAGGTTTGGTCTGGATGGCTTGGGACTGGATCGTTTACAAGAAGCCTACCGCTCTTGGATTCTCCTCGGGTCTCGTTGCTGGTCTCGTCGCTATCACCCCTGCTTGCGGCTTTGTTACTCCGATGGGTGGAGCTATCATCGGTGCCATCGTGGCGTCGGTTTGCTTCTTCACCATCAAAATCAAGCATGCTATCAAGGCTGACGACGCACTCGACGTGTTTGGTATTCACGGCATGGGCGGTCTCACGGGCTGCCTCTGCACCGGCCTATTCACTGTAAGCGCACTGAACCCGGCTATCGCCAAGCACAACGGCTTGTTCAATGGCGGAACCTTCGCGGAATCGATGGTCCCGCAGCTTCTCGATGCTGGTGTCACTATCCTTATGGCAGTGGTCGGTACGATCGTTCTTGCCCTAATCACCAAGGTGATTTGTGGCGGACTTCGATCGGCCGATGAGCAGGAAGAGACGGGTCTCGATATCACCGATCACGGCGAGGCTGGATACTCGACCGAAGGCGGTGGTTCGATATTCGCACCATCCTTCGCGACTGCTGAATAAAATAGCAAAAATCGCACTAAGCAGGAGGGCTTCCAGAAATGGAACCCTCCTGTATTCATGTTAAACTAGAGTATGTAGCAAGAGTGGCAACCCCGCCCTTCTTGCCTCAGATTCTGCCAGTCCATCAATAGAGATGGAAACTCATTGGACCACCCTGGGTTCGACCTGCACCAATAGCTGGAATTGGTGCTGCTGCGAGTAAGCAGCGCAATAATGCCACCGATGGCAAAAGCGGCGCACGCGCGTTTAACCGACGTAGCGTGTCGCCGCTAAATCCTTGCTGAAGACGGCAAGGTGGCCTGCTCGCCCTCCGCATTCACGGGCAGGTTCCAGGAGGATAATCAAATGCTTACGTTTCTGCGCGCGCCATTGCTGGCATGCGCACTTTTCGTCATGACAGCCCAAGCGGCATCTGCGCAAGGTAATGACGCGGTGTCAAAGGTCAATTCCGGCGACACGGCTTGGATGTTGACCTGCGCTGCCCTTGTCTTGCTGATGACGCCCGGCCTGGGCCTGTTCTACGCGGGCATGATTCGCTCGAAGAACGTCCTATCCGTCCTGATGCAGTCATTTGTCGCTTGCGGCATCATTACTCTGCAATGGGTTGCGGTTGGATACAGCATCGCGTTTGGCCCAGACGTCTCCCACCTGTTTGGTAACCTATCGTGGGCGTTCTTTAACGGCGTCAGTGCGACAGAACCGTCATCGGTTTACGCTACTACAGTCCCCCACCAGGCGTTTGCTATCTACCAGCTCATGTTCGCGATTATTACGCCAGCGCTAATCAGCGGTGCCGTGGTTGAGCGAATGAAGTTCTCGTCGTACGTTGTGTTTATCCTTCTTTGGGCGACATTCGTCTACGATCCCCTCGCCCACTGGGTTTGGGCAGACGGCGGCTGGCTGGCGCGGATGGGTGTCCACGACTTTGCTGGCGGCACCGTGGTTGAGATAGCGTCTGGCGTCTCGGCGCTCGTGATGGCTATGCTACTTGGCCCTCGACGCAAGAATGCATTCGGCGACGACCTGCGCCCTCACAATCTCCCAATTACGCTGCTTGGCGGCGCACTGCTCTGGTTCGGCTGGCTTGGCTTTAATGCTGGCTCAGCGGGAAGCGCAGGCGGCTCAGCGGTTGGCGCGTTTGTCGCAACCCAACTCGCTATGGCAGCTGCGGCATCGACATGGATGCTAATCGACTGGTTCATCTACAAGAAGCCTACAGCACTCGGCTTCATATCCGGCGCGGTTGCTGGAGGGGTTGCGATCACGCCATCATGTGGCTTCATGGGTGTTCTCGGCGCTCTGGTAGTTGGCGTCGGAGCTGGTGTTGTGTGCTACTTCGCTATCCGTATCAAGAATAAGTTCAAAGCTGACGATTCCCTGGACGTTTTCGGGGTCCACGGATGCGGCGGAATGTGGGGCATCATGGCCACAGGGCTTTTTGGGACGCTTGGCGGAACGGCAGCGGCAGTAGTCCTGAGCAGCGACGCACGTGTCCACCAGATCCTGGTTCAGGCTCTGGCTATGGTTGCCACCATTGTGTTCAGTGCCGGAGGCACGTGGATTGTCGCAATGGCGACGAAGGCCATTGTTGGCACCCTACGAGCTCCGTTTGAGGACGAAGAAGGCGGTCTCGATGAATCTGACCACGGGGAAACCGGATACAGTTCCGGCGAAGGCGGCCACCTGGTCGGTACCGGCATGTCCCAAGGCTAACCAGCCAGCCAGGCTGAGCCTGGACCCTTACCGCGCCACGGGGACGACGGATGGTGGCAGTCAGGCGTCGACACGCGACCCGCGCTGCATGCCTGATGTCATTTGTTGAGCCGTTCTTGCCAAAGGGCGACGCTGTTTATTGTGGCGCCGCCCTTTGGCATTTTCAGCGTTACAACTTGATCAGACTGTAACGAAGACTTGGCCCTTGTCATCGACGTCCACGGGGTAGGTCGCGACGCGGCTGGTGGCGTCGTAGAGCGCTTTCCCGGTTACGATGTCGAACTCCCATCCGTGCCATGGGCATCGGAGTATACGCCCAGCAAAACCAGGATTGAGTTCGCGTGTCTCGCCTGGTTCGTGCGTCGCATGAATCGAGCCCCTGCACAGCGGCGCTCCGTTGTGTGGGCAGACATTCTTCACGGCGTAGTAGGTGCCGTCCACCCGAAAGAGCCCCACGGTGAGCCCTTCTCGGGGCGATACGATCAGCCCCTGTCCGTCTACGATGTCGGTGACGTGGGCGACGTGGACACGTGCGCCATCGCGTACCGTACGCGGGACTTGCTGGCGAATTGTGGCGAATGCTTTGTCGAGCGGGGCAAGAGGCAGAGTAGGATCGTCGGTCATTATCCTGCCTCCGTCTTAGGCACAGCATCTTCAACGGACAGTCCGTACAGCTCAGCTGCGTTATCGTGATAGATCCGCTGCGCGAGGGCGGTGGGCATCCTCGACGGCAGCGCCTTGCGTGGATCGTCGAAATCCCAGTGCGGGAAGTCGCTAGAGTAGCAGAGTGTTCGTTCAGCATGGAGCATTTCGAACATCTGCAAGAGCATTTCGTCCTTCGGCGGCTCCTCGATTGGCTGCGTGGTCAAGCGAATGTGGTCGAAGGCGTATTCGGAAGGAAGCCGTTTGAGCCAGGGAACTGTTGCCCGCAGAGCTTTAAAGTTCTTGTCCATTCTCCAGAGTAATGACGGCAGCCAGCCGATGCCCCCTTCGACGAGCATTACTTTGAGTTTCGGGAAGCGTTCGAACGTGCCTTCGGCAAGGAAACTGACGCAATGTGCCTGGAAAGTGAGTGGGAGTGTGGTGTGCCATTCGAAATAGGATGACGGTGCCCCAACCGGAGTGGATGAGTCAAGCGCACCTTCACTGCCTGGGTGCATCGCGAATGCCAGCCCCATCTCACAGCACGCGTCGTACACCGCATCGTAGGCTCGATGTCCGTAGAGGTGTACGCTTTCGCCAGTTACGAGGACCTGAACCATCTGTTCGTGTCCACCGATGCGGCGAATTTCTGCGGCTGCCGCTACTGGATCGTTCATGTTGACGCTGACAGATCCCAGGAAGCGCTTGTCGGCATTGAGCCACGTCTCGACGAGCCAGTCATTCCAAGCCGTCGCCAGTGCAGAGCCAACGTCGATGTTGCGCGTCAGGCTGACGTACATTCCGGGAGGCTGCAGCACTGCGTATCGGACATCGTGTGGATCCAAGTAGTCTCGCCCCACGGCACGCGGGTCGACACAGTTCGCGTCACGCCTGATGACACCGAACGGGTTCGCGTAGCCAGTTCCAGGTGAGCTCGCCATCCCCAGCTTCAACGCTTCACGGAAATTGGCAGGGATGAACGGCGTCAATGGGGTTGCGGCTGACTCTAGCGGGTGAACGTCACAATCGATGATATTCACAGTAAAAACCTCCAGCGCGGAGCTGATTATGCGGCATCAGCTCCTCGCTCGGCGCGAATACGGTTTCGGAACAAGGCGGGACGGCGAGTTTCCTGGTAGAAGATGTCTCGCGCGCGATCATCGGGAGACGCAATCATTTGAGTCCCGCCCCGTAATCCTGCGAGAAGCTCGGCGAATACCTGGTCGGTCACGCAGGTATCGAAGCCCATGAGGTGCCCGAGGCGCAACGTGGATAGCACACGAACGCCCTCGTCCAGCGACATCCGTTCTGCGTCGCGAAGCGTTACCTGCGCTGATTCTACGATCTGCTGCATCTCATCGGGCTGCGTCTTGAGCAGGATCTCCCGGGCACCGGCCTCTTCAGCCTGCAAATAGGTCGCCACGGCCGTTATCTTGCCCACAGTTTGAAGCTCAGTGGAGCCCATCGATACCACGTTAGACACCTGGTAGATGTTGCCACCGATTTGCGAACCTTCGCCATAGAGGCCGCGAACGGCAGCGTCGAGGCTGTGGGCTGCGGTCCAAGTCGCGTCAAGCCGATTGGTAAGCGTCAACGCCGGCACGTGGACCATGACTGACACACGCAGGCCCATACCGCAGTTGGCAACAGACGCCGTGAGAAAGCCGAGTTCGGGATCGTACGCCACCGGTAACTCGCGAAGGAGAGCGTTGTCGATCTCATCGGCTGTTCGCCAGGCGGCTTCGGCCTGGAGGCCTGGGAGGATCACCTGGACTCGAATATGGTCCTCTTCGTTGACGAGAACGCTCACCGTGTGCTTGTGGTCGACGATGGCATATCTATGCTTGCCAGCGAGGACGTGAGGAACGCTAGTGAGGTGTGAGTCGACGAGGGCGGCTTTCTGTTGGCCGCTGAGGGCATCAATATCGAGGGTTTGAAGGGAGCCGACAGTCCGCAGGTTGAAGCGGTGGACTGCATTGAGGACTTGCTTTGCAACGCGGGCGGATTCGACTTCGGTCGCTCGGTGGGGGAATACATTTCCAGTAACATTACGCGCAAGCCGTACGCGGCTGGAAATGACGACATCGGACAGCGGCGCGCTTCCATGGATCCAGGACGGATGTTTACCGCTTCCCGTACCGGAGAGTGCGGATAGCCCTGAGTGTCTCATAGAGTTTTGCCTGTATGCCGCGACGTACCGTGGATCATGACCAATGCGCGCTTGATATCGTCACGAAACGCGACGTAGCACTGCTCGCACCCCACGCGCCCGTCGACGTATACCTGGGCCAGCGACGTAGAACAAGAGGGACACAGCGCCAGATCGTCGACGCCGAGTCCCTCAAATTTACCGAATAACCCAAGCTGCTCAGGTTGATCAGCTAGCATAACGACAGGCTCTCTAGAACGGGACGCCTGATTCGCGCGTGTGCGCGTGGAATAGCTCAATCAGGCGCATGGTGACTGGTCCCGGCTTTCCGGTTCCAATCTCGCGGCTGTCGAGAACCACCGCAGGAATGACCTCGGCTCCGGTGCCTGTGAGGAAACATTCATCAGCCGTGTAGATGTCGTAGGTCGTCATCATGGTCTCTTCAACGGGTATGCCGTTGGCTTGCGCCAACTCGAGCACCGTGTTGCGCGTGATACCTACCAGCCCACACGAGTGAGGAGGCGGCGTTTTCAGCACATTGTCCTTGATGATGAAGATGTTGTCGCCAGTACACTCGGTCACGTAACCCTGCTCGCTGAGCATCAGGCCTTCACCCACACCGCAGCGATTGGCTTCCATTTTCGCCTGGATGTTGTTGGTGTATTTGCCCGTACACTTGATGCGAGGGTCGGTGATGAACGTCGGCGGCACGCGTGTGGAAACAGTTATCATGGACAGGCCCGTCTCGTACATCTCTTTCGGATACAGCGCGAGCTGCTCGGTTGAGATGTAGATGTTTGCACTGCCCTTAACGTGCTTGGGGTCGAGTCCCAAGCCCGTTCCGCGCGTAATTGTCAGCCGAATATAGCCGTTTTGGTGATCGTTCGCCTTGCATAGCTCAAGGACAGCATCCCGCATCGTTGCTTGGGATACCG
Source organism: Capsulimonadaceae bacterium (assembly GCA_036504535.1). GTDB lineage: Bacteria > Armatimonadota > Armatimonadia > Armatimonadales > Capsulimonadaceae > JARLGU01. The sequence goes on along the minus strand of DASXUY010000029.1, from coordinate 168,280 downwards.
GCAAAGTGATTGCAAGCGCTCTGGCGGAATAGTATAATCGCGTTAGGTGTTCGTCGAGCTTGAATACCTTGCCACCATAAGCCCGGATTCCTTCGAAGGCGCCATCGCCGTAAAGTAGTCCGTGATCATAAAGGGGGGCCATCGCCTGATCGCGCGGGATCAGTTGGCCATTAATATGCACTAAACCTTGACTCATCGAGATCCTCCTGGAGCCACAGAGAGTATAGCACAGCGGGAAAACCGATTGCAACCGCGCGTAGGCTCGTATCGAACCACCGTAAGGCAGTATTGACCCCCTGGTGTATAATCTGGATAGAGTTGTCCAGTATTAGACTTTCACGACATTTGGGAGACTTAAACCAACATGACCACGGTAGATGAGACAAACGTAGTAAAGATTCCCCGACCTCCAACGGAGGCCGTATTTGAGAGCGAAATCGAATGGTACCCGTCTCGTCCGCATATCCTCGTGATAGCCTGCAGCGACGGTCGTTTGCAGAAGAGCCTCGACGACTTCCTGCATGAGAACATGGGCGTCACGGATTACGACAGGCTTTTCGCGCCCGGCGGCCCTGGGGCCTTCACCCCGGACGGTGTGGAGCCGGTACGCTCAGCGCAATTCCTGCAGGAACTGCGGTTCTTGGTGCGCGCACATGGAATTGAGCGGATCATCCTGGTTTTCCACAGTGCAGCGGAAGGCGGCCCGGTAGACTCGATCTGCGGCGACTACATGCGATTGTTCCCTGGGGCAGATCAGAAGAAGGTTGCCGACCAGCAGTCTCGGGACCTGGTCGAAGTGATTGAGCTGATCAGCAAGAACTTCCCTGAAGTTGAGATCCAGAGCTTCCGCGCGGAAGTGACCGCAAAGCACCATGTTCGCTTTGTGGAGCTGTAGAAAGTGGGAAGACCTCACCTGGCCAGACGACTTGCCCGAGCCCTGCCCCCTCTCCTTGGAAAGGCGAGGGGGAATCAGCGAATTGTGCTAGTCGTCTAGCTTGAGGAACGCGCGCTCTACTTTTTCGCAGACCATGTGAAGGAGGAAGAGGTGCATTTCTTGGCTTCGCATGGTGCTATCCGATGGCACGAGAAGCTCGAAGTCTGCGACGCCCGCCGTTCGTCCCCCACCCTTCCCCAGAAACGCCGCCGTGTGGATGCCCTTGGATTTGGCTACTTGCAGCGCGCGCAGGAGGTTCTCGCTGTTGCCGCTGGACGAGAACACGGCGAGCACGTCGCCAGGCTGACCGAGGCCAGCGACCTGGCGTGCGAAGACTTCATCGTAACCGTAATCGTTGCCGATGCACGTAATAAGGGCTCCGTCCGCCGCGAGGCACATTCCGGGAAGCGAATCTCGCTCGCGGAAGAAGCGGCCGGTGAACTCCTCAGCGAAATGAGCAGCCTCCGATGCCGATCCGCCGTTACCGCAAGTCATGAGCTTCTTACCAGACTTAAATGCGGTCAAAATGGCTGCGGAGAGCGCGTCGACAACAGGCTCCATCTCGATAATCTTTGAAAGTACTTCCTGCAACTGCTCTGCGTGTTCACGTATCATAAACTTTCTCCAAAGTTCGGGGATTTACAGGTTCACCGGCGCCACAAGGGCTTCGCGTAGGATGGTGACCGGATGCGCGACGCGTATATTGGCGTCCTTCAATCCCGCCTCAATCCACGCCATGCAGCCCGGGTTGCCGGTAATAACGGTTGTAGCGCCGGTTGCAACGATGTTCGCGACCTTACGCGCCTGCAATCCTCGCGCCAAAGCGGGTTCGGTGAGATTGTAGATGCCCGCGCTGCCGCAGCAGACTTCGCTTTCGTCGAGTGGCACAAGGCTAAGGCCTGGGACTGCCTCGAGCACGCGACGCGGCGCAGACGTGATCCGCTGCGCTTGCGCCAGGTGGCACGCATCGTGGTAGGTAGCAAGCATGTCAATCGGCTTCATCGGCGCGGTCATGCCGAGTTCATCCAGGAATTCGGTGATATCTTTGATCTTGGCCGAGAACGCAGCAGCACGTGCTGCGTATTTCGGATCGCCAGCTAGCATCGAGCCATAGGCTTTCATCGATGATCCGCAGCCGGCGGAGTTGATAATGATCGCATCGAGGCCGTCAAACGGCGTGAAGGCATCGATCAACTGCCGCGCCAACGCTTCGCCTCGCTCATCGAACCCGTTGTGCAAGTGCAATGCCCCGCAACAGCCCTGTTTCTGATTTACCAGCACCTCGCAACCGTTGGCGGCGAGAACGGCAGCGGTATCCTGGTTGACGTCGCCGTACATAACTCGCATGACGCAGCCGGTCAGCATGCCGACACGAGCGCGACGCTGGCCGATGGCCGGGATAATAGCGGGAAGCGGCGGCGCATCCGAAACGCGCGGTGCTGGCATCGGCTTGTCGCCGACACCGTCGGGATCGCCTGCGAGGAGGCGTAGCGCCTGGCGTGGGACGCCTCCGGTCAATCGGGATGCCGCAGCCGAAATCCTCATCTTCGCCGGGTTCGTCAGGGAATCGAGCAAAGCCACGCGCACATTCCGCTGGACGGTACCGCGACTTTCGTTGATGACATGCCGCGCCACATCTACGAGGTCGCCGTAGGGCACCGCCGACGGGCACGCCACTTCGCATGCTCGGCAGCCGAGACAGCGATCAATGTGTTTGCGGAAATCTGCAGCGCCAGGGTCAATCTCGCCGCGATACATCGCACCCATGAGCACGATACGTCCGCGTGGGCTGTCCGCTTCGCTTCCTGTTTCAAGATACGTGGGGCACGCATTCAGGCACAAGCCGCAATGAACGCATGTCATGAGGGCTCGTTCGTATTCTTGACCGGCTGTTAGTTCTGGCGTTTCGCTTTCCATGTGATTGTTACTGCTTAAAGATTGGGATAAAGGTCAATTAAAACCTATGTTACCGGGACTGCCCCCGGCCTGACGAAGAGCACCCCTCTGGGTGCTAAATGTGGCATTTTGCGGCGCATCTTTGACCAGGGTTGCGTCCATCCCCTCGGCCCAAGAGAGTCATCGATTATTGTTTAGTCACGATGCCGTGTGACCCTTGCAGCATATCAAGAAAGGCTTCGACAGCCGAGTTCAGACGTCCTTGCGCAGCCAATATGGCCTCGATTGCTTCACGCGCGGCACCATTTCCGCCAGTGGCAGTGGTCACGTATGTAGCACGCGCTTTGACATGCTGCGATGCGTTCTGGACGGCGATCCGCACGCTTACACCGTCGAATGCTGGCAGGTCATTGATGTCATCGCCCACGAACGCGACTTCGTCAAGCGATAAGCCGTACTTCTCGCGCAAGCCGTTCACGGCGGCCAACTTGTTGTCCACACCTTGGAGTGATTCGGTGACACCAAGGGCTTTCATACGAGCGGCGGTCGATTTGGAGTCGCGGCCGCTGATAATGGCGACGCGGAGGCCTGCCGATTCTGCGAGACGAAAGCCGAGACCGTCAAGGATATTAAACCGCTTGTGCTCCTCGCCGTCGGGACCGAAATAGATGCCGCCGTCGGTGAGCGTGCCGTCGACGTCGAATATGATCAGCTTGACATGCTTCATACGATGCCAGCCTTGACCAGGTCCTTGAGCATCAGCATGCCAACCGGTTTGCCGTCTTCATCCACGACAGGTGCTTCACCAGCTCGAGCGCCGGGAATGGGGTGGAACGAGCCAAGCATCTCAAGTCCCTCGACCGCGAGAATAGAATTGGGGATCAGGCCAGGATTCGGGTTCATCGTTTCGGTAACAGGACGCATCAGGCAGTCAGCGCTATCAAGCAAATGGCGGCGCACATCGCCATCGGTCACAAACCCGCTCACCTTGCCGCTCGAGTCGACGACGATTGCAGCGCCAGCGTTCGCCTTAGTAATTGCAAATAGGGTCTCGCGCAGAAGTGTGGTTTCCGGAACGACGGCTAAGGCGTCGCCAGTGCGCATAACATCGACAACGCGCAGCAGGAGACGGCGACCAAGAGAGCCTGCCGGGTGCCGAGATGCGTATTGGTCGGCGGTGAACTGGCGGGCGTGCATCACTGTAATCGCAAGCGCGTCGCTGAGCGCCAGCATGACGGTTGTGGATGTCGTCGGCGCCAGGTTGAGGATGCACGCTTCACGCTCCACGGCACAGTTAAGCACCACGGCGCCGGTGGTACCGAGTGTCGATTGGGGTCGCCCGGTAAACGAGACGATGGGAACACCCAGCCTGTCGATCGCAGGAAGGATCGCGAGCAGTTCATCGGTTTCGCCGCTGTACGAGAACGCCACAACCACATCGGCGTCGGTGATCATACCGAGGTCTCCGTGAAGCGCTTCAGCGGGGTGGAGAAAGAACGCGGGTGAGCCGGTACTGGCGAGGGTGGACGCAAGTTTGCGTCCTATAGCGCCAGACTTGCCCATGCCTGTGACGCAAATGCGACCGGTGCAGTTGACGATGAGTGAGACAGCGGTGGTGAGCGATGCTTCATCAAGGCGCGAAGCAACATCGGTGATCGCGGCCGCCTCTTCGTCGAGAACTCGCCGCGCTTCAGCTAGCCATGTACTTGTATCTTGCACGAGGGTTATTATATCCCATGGAGCGTCAACGCGGCGTCGCCTTACGAAATGGATTACCGCGTCGGCCAATCCAGCACCTGACCGACGGCTTCCAGACGGGGACGCAGCTTGGCGTAGGGGACAGCCTGGACAGCGTTCAGCTTGTCGTCGATGACGAGCGACGCTGCTACCGCGGCCGATTGGCCGAGGATCATGAACACGGGCTCCATGCGGATGGAACCGTAGGCGATGTGCGACGCGCCCATACAGACCGGGACGACGAGATTTTCGCACTCGCCAGCCTTCGGAACGATGGACCGGTACGAGATCGGATATGGGCCGGTCGGCGCGACCTGCACATCGCCCTCGTTCTGGACTTTACCATCGACGACAAAGCGGCGGCAGTTGTGCGAATCCATGTTATAGGCCGCAAGGCCAACGGAATCGTCGGGGCGTCGTTCGTGCTTGCAGTCGGCTTCGGTAGATATGTAATCGGACACCATTCGTCGCGCTTCGCGGATGTAGAGTTGGTGTGGCCATCCACCAGTCTCGACGAACTCGTCTTTGGCGAGCCCCCACGATGAGACGAACTTGCGCACATCCGACGGCAACCGCTCGTCGGTCGAAAGGAACCAGAATAACCCTCGGTGCCACTTCACGTGCGCCTGGAAAATCTTCTCGCGCGTGGCGTAATCGGCTTCGGGATAGGCCCAGTTTGCGCCGATAAAGTCGGTGGATACTGCGCCATGATTGTTCTTGTCAACCTTGCCGCCTCGGATCACATCGTATTTACCGTACACTTCGGAGTGATCGATGGCGTAGTAGCGCGCGAGCAGTTCGTAGGGCGCCGCATCGTAATCGTCGGGCTTGGCCCACGCAATCTTGTTGTCTTCGCGCTGGGTGAGGCACATCCGGAAGTTATATGCTTGTACGCGCTTGTCGCCAGTGCCGTCCGGCAAGGGTCCTTCGCTATCGATTCCGGCGATCAGACCGCTCGATGGGGCTCCGGCGACCACATACGGGTCCACGGGATGTTGGAATTGGTGGCTGGGACGATGCTGAACACCGTTAAGCTTCTCGCCATAGGCGGCGTTGCCTTCGCGACCGACGTGGTACGACACCCCCGCCTTCGCCATCAGATCGCCTTCGTACGAGCAATCGATGAACACCTTAGCGTTCACGGTCAGCCCGGTTTCGGTGGTGATGGAAACAATTCGCTTGCCATCAAGCTTCACAGCCTCAAGAAAGTTGCGAAAGTAAACGGGGACGTCGGTCTTTTCAATCCAAAGCTTGAGCGTCGCTTCCGCGAGCGACGGTTCGAAGTCCCATTCTTCTTCGACGCCGTAGTGCTTACCGAACTGCCGATACAGCTCGCGGGATAGGCCGCCAATAGCGCCTTTGTTGCCAAAATCGGTGCAACTCAGCCCGCCAGCTGTCAGGCCGCCCAAATGACCGCCGGGCTCAAGAATGACTACTGACTTGCCGTCTGCTTTTGCCTGCACTGCTGCAACGACTCCAGCAGCATTCCCGCCATAGACGCATATATCGACGTTCAGAGTTTGTTCGACCCGCGTCGTGGCAGGGCGATAGTAGTACAAGTTTTCGTTCACGGGATTATCCTTGGGGAGGGTGTAGTAGTGTCGCGCGCACTAAGCGCGCGACATGAAGTTGTCACGTAAGGGGCGCGGCTTGCGGCGCTTGCGGTTCAATGTGGATGCGAATTGGGCGCGGCCCCGTTCTGTCGAAGGGAACGTTCGAAAAATGCGTAACGCCCTCAATAAACACAAGGCCGTCGGTGGGGGCTGAGATCACTTCAAGCGGGATTCGGGCGAGCACATGATCGGCGTGCCACTCGGTGACGATACCCCTCGCCTGCTTGAGCGGTCGTGAATCTACCATCGCGCGTGGGTCGATGGTAACGGCGAGTTCCTTATCTGCTGCATCAGCGGCGAAATCGGCAGCCCGTATGTGGAGCACATAATGCACCTCAGGTAGCAGCGAGCCGTTTGTGTCCATGCGCACGTACAAATATTTGCCATCGTGATATGCCGACAACTGCCGGATATCGGCACCCTTCTGCAAACTTATGACAACGTTGTCGGACGTCGGGTCATCTGCTATCGCCTTAAATGCGGGCCACCGGTCTTCGGCACTAGCTAGCCGCGCAGGACCAAGGGTCTCGCTCGCCATCACAGAGTCCGCTGTGGAAAGGTCACCGAATATCTCGGTGCGACGGACAAAACTCTTAAGGAAGCGCCCCATCATCTCTTCCTGGCTTTTGTAGCAGTTGAGAGCGCGGAGCTTCCCATCCTCTTCGTCCTTGGTCAATGGAAGCTCGCGCCACGTGGTGCCGCAAGCCATCATCTGCGCGGGCGGCGAGAGCGGTTCGTTGGGGTGAACCCCTTGCGGGACGGGCCAATCGCCGCGATGCACGAGATAGTAATGCAGCTTTATATTGCGGGCCCATGGTTCGCCGGAAGCTTTAAGCTTTTGAACTGCGAGAGCAACAAACGCCGACGCTGCGGAATGATCGTCGTGATCATCGTTCGGGTGCGTGACATAGACATCGGTGGGCCGGTTTGTCCGTAGCATTTCGACGACATCGCTGAGCACGGACTTTGCTGCGAACGGCGAGGCCGGATGAAGAGCGTCGCGGTATACGACCTGCGTAGTGCGGGAGTATTGCGACAGAAGCGGGCCATCACTATTCCAGTGCTCGCGCCACATGGCCATGAGACCGCGGTCAGGATAGCCGAGGAATGTGATGTCGCTTGGCGCGAGACCAAGTGTCTTTAAAGCGGCGCGAGATTCACCCATGCGCATCTCGCCATACCGCTTAAAGTCGGCAGGGCCGACATTGAGTTTGTGGTAGTAGCGCGAAATGCCAAACCGGAAACCGTCGCCGCTGGTCATATAAACTACGTGAACGGGGGTCCCAGCTTTCTTAGCGGCCTGCATGAGCCCCGCTGTCCCCAAGCATTCGTCGTCAGGGTGCGGCGAAAAAATCACGATGGACTGAGCGCGCGCTAGCGGCGGCATCGCGGGTACAGGATGCTGAGAGATTGAACGGTTGAGGGCGTAGATACGATAAGCGCTCACGGAGCAGGCAATGAGGGCGAACGAGAACGGGAGTACGAAGACAACGCGAAAAACGCGGAGCCATGTCGAAGCGGGCCGCGATTTCAGCCGGGCTCGAAGCCTCCAGCCAGTTGTCAAGCGAGTACCAGGCATCACCGGCAGACTACTCCAAGACCCAGGTTAAGCCTGGACCAGCGAAAGACGTGAAGGCGGTGCGAAAATCCGCGAGACACCGTTTCATCCTTAGTTTCATCGCATTCGATTCATAGCGAACGCTACGGCAATTTAGATACTAAGGGCGCTGCCCCCCTTTGATCGTACGTTGAAAAAGGGGAGCAATTGAAGAAAAAAGTGGCGGAACGGGTGGGATTCGAACCCACGAATGGGGGGTACCCATTACACGATTTCCAATCGTGCTCCTTCGACCAACTCGGACACCGTTCCACTATCGAGCGCAGGCCGATATATTCTACACAATTTTGCCACGTGTGTCAACGTTTAGACAACTCGGTGGCGACTAGAATTGTTTTGAAAACTCAGCGATTAAACGTGAGATGGGCTCGTTGCCCGATTCGTGGGCTATCTCGGCTGCAGTTTTGCCTTTAAGGTCACGGGCAGTGAAATCGACGCGAGCCTGAGCCAGCAAGTTGACGATGATCGCATCCGGCGGATTTTCGCCAGCGGGCATAAGGCTCTTTGCCCAACCATTGCGCAGCATGCCGCTCCAACCGAGTTCGGCGACGTGCATCAAGGGCCGTTTGCCGTCATTATCCACGGCATCGACGTCGACTCCGTGGTGAATCAGCGCTTGAACAATGTCGACGCGCCCGAATCTGGCCGCGTACATGATGGCAGTTCGGCCAGCAGCATCGCGGGCGCCAGCATTGGCGTGGATGGATAGGAGGAGCTTGACGACGTCCCCTTTGCCTGTTGCTGCGGCGACCATAAGCGGCGTCATACCGGCGGGCCATGCCGCTTGCGGAACCGACTTGTCGATCATTGGCACGGAAAGGGCAGCTAAAAAGGACGATGTGGCAGCGTCATTGATCGGTACGCCTTGCTCAACAAGCCCGCGCATAGCTCCTGGACAGCCTGACGCGGCCGCAACCAGCATAGCGGTGACCTTCTCGACACGAGCCGGCGTGAGAGCCGCCAAAAGGGCGACGATTTCGGCCTGTCGCTTGTCGTAATTGGCAGTTGCGACCTGTACTAGTTGAGCTGGTGCGCGCCGGGCGATGCTCGATTCAGTAGATTGCGATGCCAAAAGCAAGGCGGTACGACCGGCGCTATCGCGCGACGTGGCGCGCGCCCCTCGCATGATAAGGGCTTTCACCTCGTCAACCGCACCCGATTCCGCTGCGATCATCAACGCCGTTCGCCGCTTACGGTTCGCCAGATTGACATCGCTGCGATCCGCGAGAAAGGCAAAGTCGCTGGACTGCGATCGCCACGCCGCCGATCGCGAAGCAAGCATGAGCGCTGTTTCGCCCTGATCGGTGACGGCGTTCGGTTCTGCACCGGCAAGCAAAAGGGCTCGCGCCTCGGTAAGGCTTCCGGACTCTGCGGCAAGGTGAAGGGCTGTTTCGTGTGCGGTGCCATACGCAGCTGTAGAAGCACGGTGGAGCAGCAGCATCATGAGCAGATCGTTGTTCCCACTTGCCGCCGCATCCATAAGTGGGGTTCGCCCGAGGGAACTTACAGCGTTGATATCTGCGCCAGCATTGATAAGAAGCTGCGCCGCGACCGTGTTGCCGCTCATCGCAGCGACGTTGACAGCGTGGTCACCGAACTCGCTGATAGCATCGGGACTTGCGCCGGACTTGAGAGCTGCGCGCAAAGCGGCAACGTCGCCGCTTTGCGCTGCGGCTAGGAGGCGCGAGTTCGCTGGAAAATTCGGCAGCGGCTGCGCGATCATTGTGGGAGAGGCGGAAACGCGGGATGGATAGGCGTTGGCAACCGGGTGTGCAGCGATGGTGATCGTGGCTCCCAGTAGCGCCATCGTGTACTTGGAGAATGCCATATGGTGTCGCGTGGTAGTCGAGATCGAACGAAGCGACGACGGTTTGCAGCCGGTGCGAAGCTCGTCACAATGCAAAGAGGCCGAGCGTAACAGCTCGGCCAGGTTGCGTCAGCGTATATTAAGCGGCCTTAACCGTTTTCTTGCGGCCCGATGTCCGACCCTGCCCCCGTTTGAATGGAGCGCGGCGGACTATCTGCCGGTAATCGAGGCCAGCGGCGACTAGTGCCTGATGCCAGGAGTCGAAGCGTCGCCGTGCGGCGGTGATCAGCGTGATATCCTCAAGCTCAACGTTTTTCGCATTCAGCGGTTTGCCAGCCTTAGCGTAATCGCGCACCATATCGAGGATTCGCTCATCATCCCACTCACGATAGCGACGAATGCTATCGTAATCAAGTTCAGCGGCTTCGAGCGCTTCACGCCACGAACCGAAATGGCTCTTTTTGGTGGCGGCTGCGGCAAGCTGCGGGTCGATGTTCATACACACATTGCGCCATGACAGATCGGCACCCTGAGTGTGCAGTTCTTTGATGCGATCGATAATGCGATCTCGAGTCCACGATTTATATCGGCGGATCTCGTCGTAATTGAGGCCCGAAAAATTGACGGCTGCTTCCCAGGTCCCAAAATAACGCGTCGCAGCTCGTAGAAGGGCAAGGTTGGTCGACGCAACACTCGAGTAGTTGAGGTTCTCACCAGATTCGTACATGCTCAAGATTTCGAAGGCAATGGACTCTTTACTCCACCTGCGCTGCATGGGACTTTCTCCTTTAACTAGACCAATGGATCCGAACTTAGTATCCACATTATTCGACGTTGGATTGTTAAGTTCCTTTTAACATTATCGTCAGACACCGCAATTGTTGTACCACAACATCCATTACGTTGTCAAACTTTTATATAAATACTCAGTGTCATCCCAGGTGCATCGGTCATGGTCGCGGATACAGCTCCGCTTAGCGGGTTTTCCGGCCATAGGCAATAGCGATATTGCTTAGCGTCGATATTACCCGTCAGTTATTGCATTCAACCGCAAGAGGTGTGGTGAACTTTCTCCGTGCGCGGTATCATAGTAGTTAGACGTGCCGAAAGGAAAATCCTCCCGTGGACTGGCCCCGACGACTTCGCATATTGCTAGCAACGCTTCCCTGGATACTGCTGCCGACCATATTCGGCGCCATTGTCGGGCAGGGCATGGGCGCTGCCTTGGGCTTGGCCACTGGCTTAACGTACGTCATTTGTGCCATTTTTGGTTCCGAAAAGCTACCCGTCGAAATTTACGAGGGCAGGCTTGTAACACCTCAGGAAATGCCTGAGATGCTTGAGATTGTCGAGTACTATGCTCGGCGCGCCGGTATCCCTGCTCCCGATCTGTATCTTATCGCCATAGACCAACCGAACGTGATCGCATGGGCTTCCAGCGACGGCACTAAGGGCGTGTCGCGGATCGGCATCCCAAGCAACCTTGAGGCAGTCCTCACGCCTTATCAGCGCGCGGCCGTTATGGCGCTTGCAGTTGCCCGGATCGCGTCCGGCGAGGCGGCTGTGTTATCCAAGGGCGGCACGTTGGCAGGACTGAGTCTGCAATTCGTATTCTGGAAGCTCGTTAACGGGCGTCTTGGCTTTATGAATTGGGATGCTGACACGAGACTGACACCGATCGGTACATTCTTGCTCGCGCTCGCCGCTCCCGGAGCGCGCTTGAGCACTATGGCGACGGTCCGGGAAGGCACTTTGGAGTTTAGCGACGCGTACGCCGCGCGCATGATGGGCAACCCTGCGGTCCTCGCCGCCGCCCTGCTACGCCTTGGCGCTGCGGCTCCAGAGCCGGGCACCGGCGCACTGCGGGCATACAACCCTGGCCTGACGCCGCTGTTTCTGGTATCGCCGTTCGACAAACTCGGCGCCGTGTTGGAAGAAGCATCGCTTCCCGCGAAGATCGCGTCTTGGATCACAGATCCCAATCCGTCGTGTGTGACGCGAGCCGAGAAGCTAAATTCGCTGCGTCTCGATGCGCCCCAGGCGACGAAAAAGCACGAGACAGATGAGGACGACGTCCAGCCCGATGCTGTTTCGCGACCCGCAGATGCCGCCGACATATCAGGACCGTCGGGCCCCGAGCCGACACCGGAGCCAGCAGTGTCCACGGCGGCAGACCCCGCGCAATCGGGCGAAACAGCTCAAGAAGTGCCCGCAGCGCCTCATACACCGACGGCGGTACCATCGACCAAGCCCGCAACGAGGCTGTCTGCTGACGGGGACAAGAAGCCACCGTCAAGCAATCGGCTTTTCGGTGGCTAAGTCACCTCCCTGGGTGCAGACTGCAAGGGACCGCAAACGCCCTCCTGGTTATCGCGGCGGTGTGGGGCTGTATACAAGGTCTCCCGGGTCTCCAAATGCCGCGTTGGCCATCCATCCATCGGTGCCTCGCGACGACTTAACGAGCAGCATGTTCCAGCCTGCTTTCAAGTGAACAGTCGTGCTCGCGAATGTCTGCCACGGCCCACTTATCGCCGGAAGGACAGGAGCGCCGTTGACCCAAGCTTTGCCCACCCAGTCCATGGCATAGTAGAGAGTAGTGTCGCGCTCGGATGGGGATTTGACCCAGCTCGCGAGGTACGCTACACCATTTCCTTCGGTGCGCGGGTAGTACTTGTCTAGCAGATGGACATAGCGATCCGTGCCGATGTCGATCTGTTTCCAGGCAACTGCCTTTCCACCGATACCTGGGTAGGTTGCAGCGAGGTCAACGGCGCCGTCCTCGGGGACGAACTCCTTCTCCATGCCCTTCGTATTACCCGTCCCGGATCCCTTGTCGAAGGTGCCGATGGTGCTCCACTGGCGAATCGGTGTCGGAGGCAACAGGGTTAGATCGACGGCGCGTATAGCGAAGCCGTTCTTGCCACTGGTCCGCAGCAAAATGGGCGTTCCGCCGCGACCAAGCGGAATCGTCACTGGCAAGACGTATTCGGCGAACTGCGCCTCGGGTCCGTCTACCCCAACGGCGCCGTAATCCTTGCCATTCACCGTGACTGATATCGGTCCGTACCCGCCACCAAACACCCCCCAGATACGCAGTTCCAGCACGCCGCCGCTTGTCCCGAAGTTAATCCCAAGGCTGCCGCTTGGCGCGACCACGAAGCTGCCCTTGAACGGAGCTACTTCGCCGACGGTCACCACCTGAGGCTGCCTGACTACCTTCCCAAGAAGGTCCGCATTTCTGGCGTAGCCGTCTGGCTGTCGGGCGGACATCTGCCCTGTTGGCCAGCCGAATGCTTCGAACCACCAGCTTCGGTCGGCAAGCATGCGGTCGATGAGGTAGCCCGCTTCGAGTACCGCCCCACCCTTCCATGCGCGCTGGATTGCCTCCCACCGTTTTGCGAACGTCTCAGTCGCGACAATACGCTCCCACGCATCGCCCATTGGGTCCGGTTGCACAAAAGTGTGAGAAGTATTGCCCGCCCGCTTTGCGATCACGTCCATACTCGCAACCTCGGCGCGCACGGTTTCAAGCTCTGCTGGTGATGCAGGGACGTGCATCTCAACGAGAGCCGCACTTCCGGCGGCCGAAAAGACGGCGGGCATAAATGGGTCAAGGCGCACCAAGTATCGCGAATTGACTACTGCGAGCGCCTTGCCGTCGACAAGGCTCACCGGCGGTTTGCCACCAGACAACACAAGTTCGACAGTGCGGGGCTTTGGTGTACGGTTCACGAGATAGCAGACGCGTTCGACCTTGCCAGATCTCTTGCGGGTCGCACTCCAAGCGACGACAGCGGGCTGGTCCGCGCCCTTACCGTTGAACTGCGTATACGGCAGTTGCGGTATTGCGCGGAAGACCTGGACAAAGCGTCGGAAGCCTTCGTCGACCGGCGGTATCGCCCATGCGGGACCGTAGATGAACATGTCTAGCTTGTTCTTCGCTAAGGTCAGCGCTGGGTTTTCCAACTCGTACGGGTACGAGCGGTACGACTCCGCAACAGTCATTCCAATCGGGTAGCTGAAGCCCGCAGGTTGTAGATTCTCAAGGGTCCGATGCAGTGTCGCCGGTTGCCGAACATCGAAGTTTGCGAAGTCTATTGGGTCGGGATCGTTCCATTCGACGCCTTCGCCGTTGAACGTCTGCCAATCGCCAAACCCGATATCCTGGCGTCCGGCGAGCTTAGCCGGATCGAAACCACCTGCGCGGTTGACGGTGGAGACGCTCCGTGGACCAGACAGCACGGCACCACTGTAGAGCTTGGCGTTGGGCGCATGCCCGCGCACGACTCTGAGGCCCTCATCGAGCAAGCTTGCGGCCTTCTCGCATCGCCAGTCGAGCCACTTGTTGACTATATCGCCTTGCAGGAGGCGGTCGCGTCGAAGCTTGAAGCGGTCATCGCCGGTCGAGGTTACGCCCGTGTGGAATCCAGTCTGCTGCTCAAACAAACCCACAGTAAAATCATCGTAGCCATTCTGATCGTTCAGGTACCAGGAGTCGGTCTCTGACGGCCAGCCAGCCCAATGGCGAATTCGGATGCCAGCAAACGCCTTATAGCCGCCGTAGTGGGTGGCGATCTGGTCAAGCAGCTTCAGGAAGTAGTTGCGCGCCAGAGGATGCGCCGGGTTAAGCATATGGCCTGTCGGCGCGCGGTACGGCTTGCCGTTTTGATCGGTTACGAAGACGCCATCCATGGACACGCCTTCGGCTTTAGCCATCGATTCAAGCATGCCTTCACCAAGGCGCTGCACCATGAGGTCGGCAACAACGCGGACGTGACGGCGCTCTGATGCGAGAAGCATCATCTTAAATATATCGCGGTCGTAGGGGTCCACGACGCGAGCGCGATAGCCGGTGCTGTAGATATCCAGCCCCTTCGGCAACAGCGGAATATCAGGCATGAGGCACATGCCATATGTGTAGACCGGCATGATGCTAAGGTTATCACCGCGATACCCTGCATCCTCGCTGTATCGGCTCCACGAGTTCAGCAGCGCCTTCCAGTCGTAGTAAGGAGCGCCGTTGAGCACATTGCGCGGCAGCGATCCCGGCAATGGCTCATTCCCCTCCCAAATTGACGGGGTCGTCGTGTTGAAGACGCCTATGTTTATCTGCTCACCCGCCCAGCCGCATTCACGACCGTTCTCCCAGCCTCCGGCAGGGGACGGCAGCAACGGCAAGCTATCTGGTAGCTCGTATAGTTCGTACTTGGCGACAGCTCCCTGACGGTTGAGCGGCGAGCTATGGTTGCCGTTGCTACAAATGCACGCAACGTCGACCGCAGGGCTGTTGGGCCACACAAGAAACTGAAGCTTGCTGAACGAGCCGCTTTCAGGCGCGTAGCCAGCTTCGAGGTTCCATCCGTTGTAGTTGCCGGTGATCTGGTCGAAGGCTTGGACGGACACGAGGCGGTGAACATCGTTGGGTACATAGGCCACGAGCATGTGGGCCTTGCCGGGATGCTTGACGTGCATCGTGTACGCAAACCAGTCCGCGCCCCAGTACGTAGCCTCAGCCTTTTCGCCGTCCTTGACGCGCCGCCATACCTTTGTCGTAGGGTCTTTGATGTAACCGTACGTGACAAACCCTTTAGTTCCAGTCACGCGATACCGACCAATGGGACTGTCAATCACCTGACTGGTTGCGTTGTCACGGAACTGGTGGACGGTGTCCGCTGTGGCGGTGCAGTCGACGCCGTCAACGAGGATTTTCGGCATCTCGGCCAATGGGCCTGGTGGCGCCGTGGGAGCGGGGCTTGCGTCGACGACCACGAACGCCCACGGGCCATCAACGATCCGCCCCAAACCGTCAGTGACCGTGTATTCAAACCCACCTTCGCGGTCTGACGGGTAGCTAAACTGCGCGAGAGCTGGCTTTGCGGGGCCAACCAGCGGTGTCGACTGCTTCCAAACTGGCGCACTATCGCCGCGCTGCTCCTTGACCGAAATTGTCAGTTGCTCCTTGCTGGCGGTATTGCGCGCAACTTTCAAAACGAGCGGCTCGCCTTTCCGCAGCACCATGTCGGCACGCGGCTGTCCTAGCGCGTTGACAGGAAGTACGGCAAGCGAACTGCCAGTCTCGCGAGGATCGATAGGCGTCGCACCAAACCGGATCGACTGCATCACGTCCGGCATCTCGTCGTTCCAGAACCATGGGCCGAAGTGCCCGTAGATTGTCGCCGTGTGGCGGCCTGGGGTAAGGTAACGAACTGCCCGCGCTCGATTAAGGAAGTCTACATTCTGCGCCTGGCCCTGCTGCAGAGCTCGCTCTCCCTGAACATAGAACAGCGGCGCGTTGTCCATTGACACAAGGAAGATGCGCGGTATGCTGCTGAGTTGCGCTGCGAGTTCGTACCAGCCCGCCTTCGGGATAGTAAGCGTAACGGTACGGCGAGTATTGAAGTTGACCTCGGCACCCTGACTGGAAATCACAGGTCGCCACGATGCGCTATCATCGACATCGGCAGCGACATGCGTGAGTTGTGCAGGTGGAATGGGCGTAAAGTCACCAGTGCCAGCGGGTTTCCAGCGGAGGTCAAGTTTTGCGTACTCGCTTGCGTGCTTGTCTGCGGGGTTGGATTTCCAGTAATAAGCAATCGGTACGATTCCCTTTTTCAGCCGCACCGTAGCAGATCCGCCCACTGGAAGCGCAACGCCGTCGACAGTCGCGGTCGAGTTACCGTCGCCGACTGCGAAAGCGTATTCGCCATCAGCAGGAACTGTTATCGCGCCACGGCACGCTAGCGACCATCCACCGCCTCGATAGAACACGGGACCTTTGCTCTTGTCCCAGTTCTGCGGCGGCCAGCGCAGCGTGTTGACCGCGATTTCGCGCGCCAGATCGGGAGCCACACCGCTGCCACCGTGCAGCCAGAATGAGCGTTCACCGTAGTAATGCATGGCAAGTCCGGGAAGCGCCTCGGCTGCGAGGCTATTAGCGGCGCAGGCGATGAAAGACATCAGGATCAATAGACACCGGAAGAAGCGAATGTTAACCATATGGATTCCTCATTGGGCAAGACGTCGGTAGGTCAGCAACGCCGCTAAATTCCGCCAGCAGTTAGCAGCAAATGCCGCCATGGGGCCATGGAAGGTATTGTCACTATCGCATCGCTACCGGCTCGGCGAGATTTGAGCTCTACAGGACCGCCACTGTTGATTATCGAGACCCTTGGAGCTGATGTGCGGAGGCGCACCTCCAATTCGCCACTATCGTCGAAGGACGTATTGAGCAATACCGCTGATAGCCTTGAAGAGTCATCGTTGGCTCGAACCGCCTGAGTGACGCGCGTGACTTTCGAAATAAGTGTTGGCAGACGGCTAAACGAAACCCAATCAGCGTAATTGAGCACCTGTGTCCGTTTCGCCGAACTGTGTATATACGTCCAAGGCGCATACCCGAGGGCGACAACTCGACCACCAAGACGGTTAACGTACGCCGTCGCGCAGACGCCGAGATCGGATCGATCATAGCCAATCAAACGCGCCAATGGCTCCACGTGTTCGTCAATAGGCGTCAAGGTGTCCGCAGGGGCCTTCCAAAAGGAAATCCGTGTGTCACGTGCATCATCCGCATACGGCTGGTTCAGGGGATGGTCAAGAAAGCGTTCGTAGACGCCGTTGTCAAAGCACTTTTCGACCTGTACGCCCGTAAGCCCGCTCAACCCTCGATCAGACAAGAGCTTGACGGTATGGCTATCGATTAGCACGCCGCCTGCAAATATCTCTTCGATCTCCTCGTCATCAAGGAATGCGGCAGTGTCTCCGCACAAAACCGTTGCTACGGCTCCCGCCGGATCGCGAGTGACAGGAATGCCGATCTCCATCAACACCTGCGTGGGATCTATGTTAGAGTACTGGCCCACTGAGTGTTCGACCTCGGGCCGGCGCACCCATTCATCTGGTCTCTCGGGAATATGCAACCCAGTCGTTCGCGAACCTGGCAGCGTCGATAGAAACAGGTCCCATGATGGACGCGCGGCCTCAATGGCCGTAAAGAGCTCATCGTAAGGCTCGAGCGATCCCGGTAAATCCTTAAGCACGTTGAATGCGATGCCGTTTGAGCCGGATGCGAACGCCAGTACCGATTCGTTGAGTACCGATGCGATCGACTTTGACAGTTTTTGGTATGGGAAATTCTCGACCTCATATTGAATATCCGTTACAAACGCAGGATAAGCAACACACTGGCGGCATACTGCTATTGACTTCTGCAGCATTGCGCCGGGAGTAGAATCGCTATAGAATCCCACCACGCCTCCGGGGCGCGCCCGGCGCCCACCAAGTGTGGTATGCCATCGCCTCATCGCCTCCGGCGTATAGACGCCCCCGACTCCACCCGACATCATGCTGATATCGATGGCGGCGTCGATACTGTGAACGGTGTCAGCAATGATCTTCAAGATGTAGTCGATTTGGGAAATGGAGAACCCTAACCAGGATGCTCGCGTGCTGCTGCCACCTGGGGCGTCTAGCTGTACGACAAGATCTTCGCGTCTCCAACGACCGCCATCGAACTTCCCCAGACATTGCGGACAGAAGCAAGCCAGCCCCTCCATCCCCTGCATGCGAATATCGTCATCCACCCATATGAAGTCGGGGGCTGCATCGGCAACCAACTTGTAGCGTTCGATTAAATAACGATGATAGTCAACCCCGCTAGGGCACACTATCGACTTCGAACAGTGTCCGTCGCGATACATCTCCGTCGGAAACGGCATGGGTAGAAAGTCCCACGCTTCGTTTATATGTCCTCGCGTGTTAAGGACATTGATCCCTACACTATTAAAACCGGCCAAGTGGAGACAATTGATGCGGCGCGCAATCAGTTCAGTGAGGCGTGCAAAGCTATCGAGAGGAAAGTATCCGTGATGCCAATAATCCGTAAATAAGGCAACTTCATCGATGGCGCATTTATGCGTCTTTAACAACGACAAAGTTCGATCAAACTGCTCGTCTGTTTCGTATAAGCTAGGAAGTATTCGAAATGCAAGAGTCATAGAATGGATGCCATTCGGACGTAATAATCGGCGGCCAGCGTTACGTGCTCATCTCAATCTCAGGGCTAAGGTGGGCCAAAACCCCGATGCAACCGTGCGGCCAGAAAGTGCGCTCCCCATCATAATGTAAGGTAAGCCCAGGAAGCGGCTCTGCCCCAGGGCTGATCGGGCCGAAAGCTCCGAGGGCAAGGACGAGGAGGAGGCTGCATACGATTATAGTGACGTACCTGCGTGCGATAAAAGGTGGATTTTGTTTGGCGATTGCGCAGTCTGGAACCAAAACGTAATTCGAATTTGTCCCAAGCAGTAGCGAAGTAACTACTGGACATCAGGCTTAAGTTAATCTTGATAAATAGAAAATCAAGGACAAGAACCCAAAGCATTTATCAAGTTAAACCCATTGTATATGCCAATCTCAGACTTGTCAAGCTCCTTTGAAACCTCCAAGCCTTACGTTAGCCCGCCATCCATCTCTCGTCACCTGCTAACGACCATACAGCGTTGTTTACAAGCCCTTCGCTGCCAGAGTATGTGGCTCATCCGGGCAGCGCGAAGTAACCGATTTTGCCCTTAGAGGCCGTTTGGCCTTGACACCGCCTGCCAAGCCGGGTATATTACATTCGCTTCGGGCGGTTGGCTCAGGGGTAGAGCGTTTCCTTGACACGGAAGAGGTCACAGGTTCAAATCCTGTACCGCCCACCATTATCGCAGCAACGAAACGGCATCGTACACCGATGGCCGTTTTTTTGTTGCGTGGCGTGCGCGCGTCGTTGGTATAATCACGCATTACTTCTGCCCAACTGGGATGCTGCCACACTATGACAACTCGCCGCCGATCACGATCATCGTTGTCGTCGCCTGCCGGGCACGGTGGGTTCATTAAGGCGGTGGAACTCAAGCCTGACGCTCCCCTGTCATCACATCAGTACCCCTTCTCAATTCCAGCAATCCGAAACATCGGGCACCTCTACATGGATCCGGCAGTTACCTTTTTTGTCGGGGAGAATGGGTCCGGTAAATCGACGCTTATCGAAGCAATTGCTGTGGCGTGTGGCTTTAACGCGGAGGGCGGCTCGCGTAACTTCAGTTTCGCTACACGTGCGTCCGAATCTGACCTACAGCTTTACTTGCAGATTATCCGGAATTACTACCGCGAGCGAACCGGCTACTTCCTGCGGGCCGAAAGTGTATTCAATGTTGCGACACAGATCGAGGTCATGGACTCAGATCCAGACAACCGAGGAGCCGGGCCGCCCATCATCGATAGCGTCGGTGGGGTTTCCCTGCACGAGCAATCGCACGGCGAGTCGTTTCTGGCGATTGCGAACAATCGCTTTGGGCCCGGTGGTCTTTATATTCTCGACGAACCGGAAGCTGCACTTTCCCCAAGCAGACAGATCGCGTTCCTGAAGCTCATGCACGATCTGGTCAAGCGCGGACGTCAGCTGATAGTTGCCACGCACTCCCCTATTCTGATGGCGCTACCAGGCGCGAAAATCTTCAAGCTTGACGAAACAGGCATCAGCCAGATCGCTTACGAGGATACGGACCACTACCGCGTCACGCTGGACTTTCTCGCCAACCGAGAAACCTATATCAGGCACCTCTTCGCAACGTAACGTAGCGGTACTTGCTATTCCAAATCGATGACCTTAGATGTATGTCCCATCTCGCCCACCAGTATTGCAGCAACGAAACGGCATCGCCTTACGATGGCTGGTTTTTGGTGCGCCGGTAATCTGTCCAGCGCGCCCATGTGAACGCAACTCAATTCCACCACCTCCAAATTGTTCCTAATTGCGGCTCAACCTCGCTATAAACGCAACCGATTTACTGCTACACACCCTTCCGAATTACATAATTCGTAACGCCTGTAAGCTAAATTGTAATTTATATTTCACAGGAATTCGCCACAATAGCTATGTATAGGCTGTAACGTTAACTACACATTCGATTGCCGAGATTGTGCTTATGTCCGAATTGCCAATTGAAGACTACCGTCTATTGTTCGAGACTACTCCTGCTCCCTACCTCATCTTGAACCCAAACCTTCAGATTCTTGCGGTCAATGACGCCTATCTGAATGCAACTCTAACACGCCGCGACGATATCGTAGGCCGGGGATTGTTCGACGTATTCCCCGACAACCCCGACGACGCTAACGCCGACGGTGTCGGTAACCTGCGCGCGTCGCTGGATCGCGTCCTGCGAGACAAAGTCGCAGACACCATGCCCATACAGAAGTACGATGTGCGTGACCCCGAAGATGCCAGCGGCGCGTATATCACGAAGTACTGGAGCCCGGTCAATACTCCCGTACTGAAAGCTGGCGAAGTCGCCTACATTAACCATCGCGTCCAGGATGTTACCGACTTTATGGTCCTCATGCGGCAACGCGCTGAGGATCAAGCCCGCGCTGACACATTGGAGGCGCGTGCGACACAGATGGAGTCCGAGGTCTACGCACAGGCGCTGCGCGTACAGGATGTTAATAGCTCCCTACGCAAGGCGAATGACGAGCTTGAATTGTTGTACGAGAAGACTCGAGAACTTGATCGTCTTAAATCCGATTTCTTCGCCAACATCAGTCACGAATTGCGCACTCCGCTGACTCTTATTTTGGGGCCAATACAAAAGCTACTCAAGGCGTCGGAACGGAATGCCGATGATTGTCAAGCTCTCGCATTGATTGAACGGAATGCCCGACTGCTTTTACGGCATGTCAATGATCTCCTCGACATCGCCAAGGTAGATGCTGGCGGGTTCAAGCCACAGTACGCCCAGGTCGATGTTGCGCAACTCGTCCACCATGTCGCCTCGCACTTCTCGGGGATAATCGAGGAGCTGAACGTAGCGCTTCATGTGAATTCTCCAGAACAGCTGGGCGCGGACGTCGATGAAGCAATGATACAGCGAGTGCTGGTCAACTTGTTGTCAAACGCGTTTAAGTTTGCGCCGACCGGGTCATCCGTGGCTATTGAGTGTGTAGAAAAGGAGGCGAGAGTCGTATTCGTCGTCCGTGACTCTGGCCCAGGTGTGCCAGTTGAAGATCGAGAAGCAATATTCGACCGATTCAAGCAACTTAGCAGTTCAAAGACAGGCTATACCACCGGAACCGGCTTGGGCTTGTCTATCGTCCAAGAGTTCGTATCCCTGCACGATGGAACGGTCAGCATAGATGACGCTCCAGGTGGCGGTGCACGCTTTACTGTTTCGATACCCAAATCGGCGCCCGAGGGCGTGCCTGTCGCCGGCGAATCCCCACTGCGCATACTCAGCCCGCTACTGACGATCGACAGCACAGTTGGTCGATTACCGCTACCCGCGACTGAAGGGGCCGCCAAAGCCAGCGCACCGCTCGTTCTCGTGCTGGACGACAACGCGGATATGTTATCGTATATCTGCGCAGGCTTAGGAGGGGATTACAGAGTGGCTGCCGCATCAAATGGTATCCAGGGCCTCGCAGTTCTCGATAGCTGTACACCGGATCTTATTATCAGCGACCTGATGATGCCAGACATGGACGGCGAAACGTTTGTTAAGGCGGTTCGCGATCGGCAAGAACTGGCCGGAGTACCCATCCTCATCTTATCAGCAAGATTTGATAATGCCACCCGGGTGCGACTACTGGAGCATGGCGCGCAAGACTATCTCGACAAGCCGTTCATGCTGAACGAGCTCCTTGCTCGTGCGGGAGGGTTGATCACCGAGCGCCAAAAGAAGCTGCAGATTGTTCGCCAAACCGAAGTGTGGCGAAACGCTTTTCTCAGGGATGTGCTCTACGGAGTCACAGAGGGCAAGCTTATTTTCTGCGCCAACAGAGACGAGTTGCCGCAGCTAAAGCCGGACGCTAGCCCCGAGTTCGAAATATCGCCGTCGTCACTCCAAGCCATACGCCACGCGGCAACAAATGTATGCCAGAGCAAGGGCCTTCCAGCCATCCGGACCGATGATGTCGAAATAGCCACTGGCGAAGCACTAATGAATGCTGTAGTCCATGCCGGTGGAGGAAGCGCGCTGATTTGTGCCGACAACGATACAGTTCAGGTCTGGGTGGAGGATTCCGGTAGCGGTATTGATATCAATCAATTGCCGCAATCAACCCTTGAAAAGGGTTTCACAACCGCTGGCAGCTTGGGACACGGCTTCTTTCTCATGCTGCGCACGGTGGATCGCCTCTACCTTTTTACTGGACCAACGGGTACAACGCTTGTGATCGAAAAGGAGCGAGTGGAACCCGAGCCAGCGTGGTTAAAGGAGCACTTCGCTCTGGCAAAGTAAAGCCATCGGGGTTATGCCGCTACTTCGCTGTAAAAATAAGCGATCCTTCAACCTTCTTAGCCTTAGCCTCCGTGTGCTGGTACTCTCCAGTCGCGGTGATGATGAATGTACCCTCAGGTAGCCCGTTCACCTTGCCCGCGACATCATCAACAAGCCGTTGCGCCGCCGCACCGTCGGTAGTTTTGTACCAACTGGTCTTTGGAATGCAAATAAGGAAGTAAGATCGCTGGGTCGGCAAGTACTTCACCTCTTTGCGCACCAAATACGCGTTGGACAGGCCGCCAACGCCAGCGAGGTCCCGAACGATACCGGCAACGTCCTCCTGCGCCAGTTCGTGGGGCAAGTACACGTCTTTTGCCGAGACGGTCGTCCTCTCTGTGTGGGCCTTTTGGAGGATTTCGCTCTGCTGATTGTACGTCCCCTTGTAGGATGCGGCTTCAAGGTGTTTACCCTGCCGGACCAGATAATCGTAGATCAGCCCGCAGCCAGGCATCACGAGCATCTGGTCTGTCTTCATGGCGCTGTTGATGAGATCCAATCCTGCATCGTTGCGCTCATGCAAAAGGTGGGCACCAAGAATGAACGAGGCTTCGACGTCGTTCGGATTCCCCGCGACATAGGCTTCATAGATCGGTATCGCCGCTTGGATGCCCTTGATTTCGGCAGTGAGCGACGCGCGGCGACGCTCGTCCTTAGAAGGTAAACTGGCGGTTTCCCTGGCCTTCTCCAGTGCTGCAAGTTCGTCGATTTCCTTCAGGCTCTGTGCATGCTGAGCCTCCCACGCGCCTTTGACCGACGAGTGCCACGCCTGATTCATCGTCCCTAGTAACTCGGGCAACTTTTCTCCAAGGAGGTACTCAGCGGACCGACCAATTGGCGCAAGAGCCATATCCACTAGCTTCTCGGCACCGAAGTCCCCACAGCCCACAGCTCGTATACGGTCACGCAGTCCTGGGTGCGTGTCTGCGGTGCCGGTGGGCACGTTCAGCTCTTCCCTGATGGTGACGATTGCGTCCGCCCGCGCTGGCGGGTCGCCTAGCGCTTGCCGCATCATCGTAAAGTACAACGTCGGAGCTTGGGGCGATTCTGCAATTGATTTCTGAATCGACGGGTGAAACGTCGTCGATAGGATTTTGCCGCAAAGTACGATGCGAACGAGCATAGCTGCGACCATCTCGCGACCTGATATTTCAGCGGAGCACCGATCAGCGTCATACTCATCGAGGCGCGCAAGCGCAAACGAGTAGCCAGCAAAATATGGCGCGTACCAGTCAAAGAACCATGTGTACAGGCCAGCCGCCTTATGACCGCTTTGGTGGAGCTGTGTGAGCAAACGGTGCCACGTCATGCGAAGCTGGTAGATCCGCCCGGAAAAGCGACTATGGTTACCCGACAGGTGACCGATTTCGTGTGCGAGTATACAAGATAGCTGATCCTTCGACAGCGCCGAGATCATCGGAAGTCCAATCAGAAGGTAACTGGTCGTCGGCCCGATGATGCCGAATTTGGGCACCTGCAAGACACCAGCGTTGAACTCGTCATTAATCAGGATATGGTGGAATCGAGGCGCCTTTAGCTTGTCAGCGATCCCGTTTACTACATCGAAAAGGTCGGATGCATCAAGCGGCGTTAGCTCGATGCCGTCAGGCTTGTCGAGTTTAACAAAAAGTGACCGCATCGTAAAATAGAGGAGTGCGCCAAGAATGAGGGCTAGCTTTATCGTGACTATGTTTGCGTGCCCGGACATGAGGAGCGCAACAATTCCCGCGAACAGGATTCCGGAGATAATCATCATCGCCCCGATATAAGCATAGCCCAGCGCTGCGAGTAGAACCACCCTTTTCCTGTAGGCGTCTGGCTCCCGCTTGGCAAACTCCTCCAAATCGAAGACCAATTTGTCGAATTTCTCCTGCGTCATCTCCGCCATGCCATCCACCTTTCGTGCCCCGTGGTCGCTTATTCATGTTGCGTTTTAGATCGCGACTCGGGAGGCGTATTCGTCAGTAATCGGTGAGTTTCCTCCCAAAAATCACTAAAATGATTAAGTGTGCATATGATTGATAGGTGATCAATTCTCGGCCTCGCTTTACCATTTGCAGGGACCACCACCACTGCGGCTCCCGCGCCCAGCAAGACAGTCGCCGCACACCAATTAGCAAACTCCCAATCCTATCGCTACGCCATTCCGAGGAGATAACCATTCCTTGTTTCTGGTATGATAGTTCGCATGAGCATTGTAGCCACCCCCGTCGAAATCGACGATCCAAGTAACTCCGCCATTCTCTTCGTCTCAGAGGACCGTATTCAGGGTTTCTCCGAAGACCCATTTGGCGAAATCGCCGAGCTTTCGGGCGTTCCGGTTGACACCGTAGTCGAACGGATACGCCTTATGGTGGAAGCGGGCACTATCCGCCGCGTTCGCCAAACCCTTATGGCTACCAACCTTGCCAAGGGCGCGTTGATCGCATGGCAAATTCCGGCGGACAAACTGGATGCTGCGTTCAACTACATGTTTGAAAACGATCCCTTCACTGGCCACGTCGTCGTCAGGTCCACCGACACCGCGACAACCGGGTCGGCGTTCCGCTTATGGACAACGCTCAAGGTGCCCCAGGGATACTCCATCGAAAAGCACTGCGAGTTCTTAGCCAGCAAAACTGGTGCCCTCAGCTGCAAGATAATGCCCGCCAAGCGACTCTTTGTGCTGGGCGTCGGACACATGCGCCGCCGCACTATTGAGCCAGGCGCTCGGTCTGACGAGCCAGCGGAAGCACACGACACTGAGATCGTGGAACTGTCCGACCTTGACTGGCAGGTGCTCGTCGCCCTCAAGCGCGAATTTGAGGCGTCGGAGATCAAGCGAGATGCCTGGTCGGCTCGCGCTACCGAAGCGGGCGTAGACCTCGAAACGTTCTGCCGTGTCGCAAAATCCTTAAATGAGCGTAAGGTTATCGGCCGCTTCTCCACGTTCCTTGAGCACGTCAAGCCCACCGCTGGCGAAAAGCGGGTTACCAAGTACAACGCCCTATTCCACTGGGCTGTACCGCAGGGGCGCGAGTTGGAGGCGGGGAGCGAAGTGGGACGACACCTAATCATGACCCACGCCTACTGGCGCGACGGCGGCCCCGAATTCGGCGGCGTCAATATCATGGGCGTAGCCCACGGCCTGGAAAAGGACGCGATCCTTCTTCACAAAGCGGCAATTGACGCGCACCTCGAAGAGGCGGGTATCCCGATCACCTACACTAACGTGTTCTGGGGCGGACGCAGTGAGATCAAGCCGTCAGAGATCTCCCCTATTGCCTACCGCGAGTTCTGTGCGGCGAACGGCCTCGATCCAGCATCGATGCGCGTGTAGCGAAGATATCGAGCTCTCAGCAGCTTCGAGCGATATTTCGAACCGACGCCCCACAATGCGGCCAATATGCGTTGTGGGGGTCGGGATTTGTCAGTTCCTATTGCTAGAAATCCAGTTCGCTGCCTACAGTCGCCAGATCCTGCCAACGTCCCGTTGAGCTGATTGGAAGGCGACTGTGCAGAGTCGCCACCGTTTTGCCCATGCGCGATACCGAAACAGACGGCACGCCTTCCGGGATCGTCTCCGCTACGGTCACGCTGCGCTCCGCGTTTGCGGTTGGATATGAAATGCCAGCCCCCAAATTCCACGCCTCTTTCAAAGTGCCGGCACCGATGCGTTTGGATGGAACGTACACCAGCCACTCGTGAAAACCCGCAGGCGCCTCCACCGTCCAGGATTGCCCGCCATCCGTAAGAGCCACCTTCGCTTTCGATTTCAAAATGGTCACAACATTGAGGTAGTCAGTGCTCGGAGTGCTGTGCCACTTGTCGTTGTGAGCGACTATGGTCGAGTTCGTCAGCTTCGCATCGACTAACTGCCGGTGGTGGAACAGATAAACCTGCTCTTTGGATGGCGCTGGTGGCTTGCCAGAGTGCTTCCAATCTGCGAAGTAGCGGTTGAGCTGGATGAGTGAATCGCCGCGATAGTTCGTCTCGGTGATTGCGTGGTCCTCGCTAAAGTCATTCCACGTTTCCACCTGAGTCATAGCCGTGCCGCGCGATATCGACTCGCGCCACATATCGCAGAACGTTGACACTCCCAGGGTTTCGGCCATGCTTTCGCAGCCTTTGCGTCCACCAAAATAGCCTGAATGCACTGGCCACGCCACATTCTTCCTATCCTCCGTAGCAAGCGACGCTAGACGCTCAACGCCTTTCGGATCACGGTCTGCCCACCCGTATACAGCCGCCCAGAGAGAGTAGGAATCCACAATATCCGCCCAGCCTCCGGTAAGGTCTCCCCTGTCCCACGTTATATTGAGCACGATATATACCTTCCCCGGCCCGCCCCACGCGTCAAACAACGGCTTAACGTGAGACCATTCAGCATAGTTATCGTGTGCCCGACCATAGCCGAGTGGGCATCCCAGGCTAATGATTGGGCGACCATCCTTGGATAGAAACGCACCGGGATATGCGTCCATGTAGTCTTTGACTCTCTGCCCATAGCGCCTCATACCGGACTCGTCCAAGGTCGCAAACGAGCCCCAAAGGTCCGGCAACAGCTTGACCTTGCTGGCCCGTGCCGCCTGCGCCGCCAGCCGCATCCCAGGCGCGAATTGGCTCGATGGCAGGTGGTTTTCGCCGATGAGGAGCGCAAACGCATCGAGCCCAGCTCGTTCGCCCAGTTTAAAATCTTCCTTGACTGCGGGAAGCCCTTCCTGAGTCCGCGCGGCCAATCGTGCCGACCACCATGTGCGATCCACATTCTCGCGTTCAGGCCACAGTTCTGGCGCAACGGTGACATCGCGCAATGGCCCCTGGTCGTTGCCAATCAGGTCTGCCATGCCCCCGAGAATGTAACAGTGCATATAGTGAGCGTAAACAATGGGACGCTCCGCCGCGCTGCATAGCTTCGGCATCGCGGCTAGACACGTGAGCGTGACTGTGATCGCGAGCGTTCGGATAGTTAGTCTCTTCATTGAAGTCCTTGGCCTCGGCACTGGTTAGTGCGACTTGAAGTAGTTTTCTGTAGTCTGAAGTATTTGCTGCAACCCCGCGTAGTTGTACGATTTCATCGGGTCAAGTGTGCACGTCGCGGCATTGCTGACGGTCCACATATTCACCCCGTTGGCGATTGTAGCTGATGGCCGAAGTGCCTTTACATGCCCGTCGACGAAAAGATAGTTGCTTGCGCCCGTATGCGCGGCATAGAGCGCATTGGCGAACCCGTATGCCGGAAGATTGGCGTCTACCGGATCGTCGGATAAAAACGTGATATTGTTCAGACTACCTGTCGGATTAGAGCCGGTGACATTGGTTAACCCGCCGCTTTGATTTCCACGGCATTCGACCACGTCGATTGTAGTCGATGGGTTGACGAACTGCGATATATTGAAACCTGTGTATTGGGCAGACGCTTCCAGGTCTCCCGACCCTGCGAACGCCCCGCATCCCCGGTAATGGTACACCTGGTTCCACGACATGCCGCCACCGATATTGGCTACGTAATCGGAAACCAGCCAAGGGGTATTTGTCGCCGCACAGTTATCGCACGTCAGCTTTTCGGTGTTGGGATTGGACGGGCAATCGAACACCTGAGCGCTCTTCACGTAGGTGTAGAAGAACTCCTCCCACAGGATATGATTGCCGCCAGTGAGGTTCATCTGGAATGTCGGATGGATCTCGTCATAGTCTTGCTCATATTGCAGCAGTGCTAGCCCAATTTGCTTTAGGTTACTCGCACAAGTGGTTTGCCGCGCCTTCTCACGCGCTGTCGCGAAGACGGGAAACAAAATAGCTGCCAATATAGCAATAATTGCTATAACAACTAATAGCTCGATCAAAGTAAAGCCAAAACGTCGTAGTTTCATAACTCTCTCCCCGTTACTCCATCATAGGTGCCATCGAATATTGAAGAGCGGCGAACGAACAGATGGGGCTCAAACCCAAAGCTTTTTGGGCCATCGGAACCGCCCTTCGAGCTTGCCAGTCGTGCCGCCTCCCTGCCAAGGGAATCTAGCGGCACGCTAAATGTCGTCAGGTCGTTTTCGCGCGCCTCGACAGTGTCGTCGGCGGCGACGATTGCGTAGTCACGGCCAGGTTCAAGGCCCCGTTCTCGCCAAGCAGTCACCAATCCAAGCGCAATGTGATCGTTAGCGGCAATCACGCCAACCCGCCCCAGAGGCAGTTCGGCCATATCACGCGCTGCGTCATAGGCGGCGGCAATTTGATCGTCCTTTCCAAGAGGCATCTGGCCCGACCCGATGTGTATCGCGAAGTTCGCCGTCGGAAGGTCCATCGCTACAGCCATTTCTCGCGCCGAATCGCACCGCGACTGAACCCAGTCTATAGAAGCTGGCGAAAAATAGATGAGGCTTTCGCAACCGATGTCAAGAAGGTGGGCGGCTGCCTCCGAGCCGACAGATGCGCTATCCCAGTAGACACTCCAAAGAGGATAAGGCAGCGGCCGGTCACAGACCACAATAGTGCGCGAATTTCGAGCTTCGGCAGTTCGTGACCACCGGATCAACGCCGGTACGCTATGCCGCGTGTCCGGCAAGACCAAGACTATATCCTGGTAGCCCTGCCGCATAAGTTCCATGGCGGCATCTGCGCAGTTCGGCCACTTGTCAGCGTACTTATACTGATTGAGGAAGTGAGCCCCACGACGAATGACACCAAGCTCGCGCTCCATGGCGGAAACGATCGCGTGACGCCAGACGTTTGCTGCGGGATGCTCAAGTGGCTTAAGGTCGCAAGCGATTCCAACGGCAGCCTTGATCTCATGACGGATCTGGTCCGTGTTGCTGTCTTGTAAGGGCTCGTTCCGGGCCACTTCAGTCCGTGACGTGCTCCTCGCCACCAGAATGCCTTCGTCAACCAAGTGCGCAACGGCCTGTTGCACCGTTCCGACCGCGACCCCGAAATGCTTGGCCAGCTGACGGCGACTCGGAAGTGCCTCTCCCGGTGTGTACTGGCCCGCGCGGACCTTCCCCCTCAAGTCGTCGGCAATCTGTCGGCTAATCTTAATTGGCCTGAGTTCATTAGGTGGCGCAAGCTGTGCGGACATTGTATCTCTCACGTGAACGATAATCTACTATAGCACCCGCCAAACCTCCGGTCAATTGATACAGAAAACATAATTGTATCAATTTAATAGCACAATAGCGGATTAATCCCCAGGCAAAACTGCGGGGCAGATAATCTCGGCAACCGTTCCCGTAATATCCCGAAGCTACAACTTCAGCCTGCGAAGCGCAAAACTTGAGAGCTTGATGGCCATATTGTGGATAATGAATGGTAGGCAACCATTTCTGCGGGTAGCGTGCTGGGACTAAGTAATGTGGCCGATGGAGACTTCATTGCTCTGTTTCAACAAAGCTGGCTACGTGCGATTGCCCGAGTCGCCCTTATAGACTGGCACCGGACATTATGGTTGCAGCGCTCGCTGGAGGCAAGCATTTGAAGATTTTGGTCGCCGATGACGATGCTATTACCCGGCGAATGGTGGAAGGTATCCTCCGCAAATGGGGCTACGATGTCGTCATCGCTGAAGATGGCGATACGGCGTGGGAAGCGTTGCAGGGCGAAGACGCCCCGCAAATGGCGATCCTTGACTGGCAGATGCCTGGCATGGATGGTGTCGAAATTTGCCGCCGCCTGCGCGCGCAGACAGAGCGCCCCTATATTTACGTTGTCGTGCTGACATCACGCGACACGTCGCAAGACTTGGCGCAAGGAGCCGAGGCTGGCGCGGATGACTACCTGGTGAAGCCGTTCGATCCGCCACGCCTGCGGATGCGGGTTCGCGCTGGCTTACGCATTTTGGAGCTCCAAACCGAGCTCATACAGTCGCTGGAAAACTACCGCCGCGCCGATGCGGAACTGGAACAGGCTCGTATTCGAGAGGTTCAAACAGGCGCAAGGATTCAGCAGACATTGCTGCTCGGACAGCCGCCTCCGGGGCTTCTAGGGGCGAAAATAGCCGCAGTAACATCACCGTCCCAGATGATCGACGGCGATTTTTACGACTTCTTCGTTCATAATGAGAACTGTTTCGACGTCATCGTAGGTGACGTTATGGGCAAGGGCATTCCCGGCGCGCTGATTGGCGCTGCGGTTAAGAGCCACCTGCAGCGCGCGCTTGGACAGCTGATCTACTCCGACGCTGGTTCGCTGCCTGAGCCTCAGAGCATAATCGAAGTCCTTCATAAGGGTGTCACGAAAGAGCTGATTAGCCTCGAAACGTTCGCGACCCTCTGCTATGCGCGATTTGACCGCGCCAAGATGAAGGTGACCATTGTTGATTGCGGGCACACGTCCACAATCCACTGGCAACGCAGCCAGGACAAAACCCGCTTATTGCAAGGTGACAACGTGCCGTTGGGCTTCTCGGAGCGAGAAGTCTATAAGCAGATCGAGTTGTATTACGAACCGGGCGACCTGTTCTTCTTCTACTCGGATGGTGTCACCGAAGCGCACAACGACACGGGGGACATGTTCGGCTGCGACCGTCTGCGCGAGCTTATACGTCGCGGCGGCCTCATCGATCCCATGAAGCTTATTGAACGCGTCCGAGCGGCCGTGATTGCTTATACGCGTTCCGAGACATTTGCCGACGACCTGACCTGCGTGGCCGTTAAAATGGACGAAGTTCCTACTGCTGATCCGCTAGCGCGAAATGAGATGGTCGTTCCAAGTGAGCTCAATCAGTTGGAGCGCATCCGGTCGTTCGTATCGGAGGCCATCGACAGCCCGATCGGCGCTACTTTGGACGAGGATGGTCACTATCAGTTGCTGCTTGCGGTTAATGAAGCGGCGAGTAACATCATGCGGCACGCTCATGGCGGCAGGCTGGGCGAAGTGATCATTGTGGCATCTGACCTTTTCGACGATAGGATAGTGATACGGCTTTCCCATTACGGAGCCAGCTTCGATCCGGACAAGGCGCCGCCACCGAGTTTCGATGGCACCCGCGAAGGCGGATTCGGCGTCTACATGATCGCGCAGTGTGTGGACGAAGTTCAATATTTGGGCGACCCTGATGGCAAGAACACGGTCAGAATGGTCAAGCGCGGAAGCAAAGTGAAGGAGATATCGACCCATGGAAATGACAATTGAGAAGAAGGGCGAGGTCGCTGTTGTCGCGGTGCGCGCCGACCACCTCGACGCTAGCGTTTCGGAAGAGTTCAAGCGGGAGATGAGTCCCATCCTTGAAG
Organism: Capsulimonadaceae bacterium; assembly: GCA_036504535.1. GTDB lineage: Bacteria > Armatimonadota > Armatimonadia > Armatimonadales > Capsulimonadaceae > JARLGU01. Next base: position 136,159 of record DASXUY010000029.1, on the reverse strand, counting down.
AGAACACCCTGGTGCTTCTCGACATGGGCCAGCTTCGATTTGTAGACAGCGCGGGCCTGGGCGCAATCCTTTCGTGTCTACGTAAGGTCACCAGCAATGGCGGCGACCTGAAGCTTTGCAACCTTGCGAAGCCAGTTCGCGCCTCGTTTGAGATCGCCCGAATGCACCGCATCATGGACATACTTGGCACCGAAGAAGACGGTATCGCCGCCTTCGAGAAGTGACAACAGACGGCCCGAGCCGTAATAGCCGCACGAACAACAACTACGATAAGCGACTATCATGAACGGTAAGCGCAGGTGGCGCTCGAATGCCACCCAGACAAAGGTGTCGCGTACTCATCGCTTGGATAGGACTGGAGGACACACACTAATGACCGACACCACGAAGACAAAGGCCACTAAGAAAGCGACTGCCAAGCCGACTGCCCCTACCCTGGGGCGTTTGGGTACTGACGAACTCCGCGACCTCATCAAGCGCAAGATCCGGTATGTCCTGGGCGAATCCGGGGCGGACCTGACCCCCGACCACCTTTTTCAAGCTATCGCCCACGCGGTCCGCGACAGGCTGATCGACGGAATGCTTGCCACCGAGAAGCGTTATCACGACAAGGAAGCCAAGCGGCTCTATTACCTGTCGATGGAGTTCCTGATCGGTCGGTCTTTGGGCAACTCGCTCAACAACATGGGCCTGATGGACGTCTGCCGCGACGCTGTCGCCGAGTTTGGCATCAACCTTGAAGACGCCCTCGAAGCCGAAAGCGATGCGGCTCTGGGTAACGGCGGCCTTGGCCGCTTAGCAGCGTGCTTCCTCGACTCCCTTGCCACTCTCGGCATGCCTGGCTTTGGCTACGGCATCAACTACGAGTACGGCCTGTTCCGCCAGGAAATCGACAACGGTTACCAGGTCGAAAAGCCGGACAGCTGGCGCGCATATGGCACGCCTTGGCAAGTCGAGCACCCGAGCGAGGCCGTCATTGTCCCCCTTTACGGCAAAATCGAGCACGGCGAAGACCGTCTCGGCCACTACAACCCGATGTGGATGGACTGGAAGGTCCTGATCGGCGTCCCTGCCGACATGCCAGTCGTCGGTTACGACGGCACCACGGTTAATTACTTGCGCCTCTACTCCGCGCGATCGTCCCAAGACTTCGACATGACGATCTTCAACATGGGCGACTATATTAAGGCCGTCGAGCAGAAGATCTCCTCGGAGACCATCTCCAAGGTGCTGTATCCGTCGGACGCAGTCATTCAGGGTCGCGAACTGCGACTGATCCAGGAGTACTTCCTGGTGGCGTGCTCATTGCGCGACATTATCCGTCGATACCAGCAGGACCACACCGACTTCACGGACTTCGCCAAGCACACTGCGATCCAGCTCAACGACACCCATCCTGCTTTGATGGTGGCGGAGCTGATGCGCTTCCTGATTGACGAAGAAGAGATGTTCTGGGACGACGCGTGGGCGATCACCCAGGCCACTCTCGGCTACACGAACCACACGCTCATGCCGGAAGCGCTTGAGAAGTGGCCAATGGCGCTGGTTGAGTACGTGTTGCCGCGCCACCTGCAGATCATCCTCGAAATCAACCGTCGCTTTGTCGAAGCTGCCGCCGCGAAACGCCCCGGCGACACCGGCTTTATCTCTCGCCTGTCGCTGATAGAGGAAGGCCCCGAAAAGAAGGTTCGCATGGCGAACCTTGCGATCGTGGGCAGCCACTCGGTGAACGGTGTCTCCGCGCTGCACTCCGAACTGCTCAAAACCACCCTCGCCGCCGACTTTGTGGCGATGTTCCCCAAGCGGTTCAACAACAAAACCAATGGTGTGACCCAGCGCCGATGGCTACTGAGTGCGAATCCGCCGCTCGCCAAGCTGATCACCGAGACGCTGGGCAACGGCTGGACCACCAACCTCGACGAGCTCCGCGGGCTGGAGAAGTACCTGGACGACAAGTCGTTCCAGGAAGAGTTCGCCGCCGCCAAGCGCGCCAGCAAGGAACGCCTCGCGAAGCGTATCAAAGAGCAGCTCCGCCTCACTGTCTCACCCGATTCGCTGTTCGACATTCAGGTCAAGCGGTTCCACGAGTACAAGCGTCAGCTGCTGAACTTGATGCATATCGTCCACCTGTATCTATCTATCGTCGACGACGGCAAGACCCTTGTCTCGCCTCGCGTGTTTGTCTTTGCAGGCAAAGCGGCACCTGGCTACTGGGCCGCGAAGCACATCATCAAGCTGATCAACAGCGTCGCTTATACCGTCAATAACGACAAGCGCGTTGGTGACCAGCTCAAGGTGGTCTTCCTGCCCGATTACCGAGTTTCGCTGGCCGAGGTGATTATCCCAGCGGCCAATATCAGCGAACAGATCTCCACTGCCGGTACGGAAGCGTCTGGCACAGGCAACATGAAGTTCCAGCTCAACGGCGCGCTCACCATGGGCACGCTTGACGGCGCGAACGTCGAAATACTGGAAGAGGTTGGCGACGACAACATCTTCATCTTTGGCCTCAAGACGCCCGAAGTGCAGCGGATGCAGCTAGACCGATCGTACCATCCGTGGCAGTATCTCGAAGACCGCCGTCTCTCGAGAGTGATGGCGGCTATCGCAGGCGGCCGGTTCTCGCCCAAGGAGCCCAGCCTATTCCGCGGCATCCACGACTCGATCATGGGCGGCGACCCGTACTTCCTGCTCGCAGACCTCGGCTCGTATATCGACGCCCAGGAAAAGGCATCGGCACAGTATTTGGACCAGTCGCTGTGGTCTCGCAAGTCGGCGCTAAACGTTGCCCGCTCGGGCAAGTTCTCCAGCGACCGCACCATTCAGGACTACGCGGACGAGATCTGGGACATCAAGCGCCAGGTTTGAGAACGGTGTCTAGCTGTCGTTTCGGCACGGGATAAGAGCCCATCCGGTGCGCCCGAAATAGCCCATCCGTCATGGGTGTGAGTCACGATAGTGGCACGCTGTGCGTTAAGCACGGACCAATTCGGATACTATCGAATGGAATTCGCGGTGAGTTTAGCTCGCTGCAACACCGCGCTTGCCGGGACTGAAGATCCCGGCCTGATTTGGAACGCCCCTGCGGGGCTAATTCGTTTAGGCAATCGCGACGACTGCGGCAATGGCCTGGTTGATTTCGACACCGGGTCGGCTGCCACTTTCATGAAGCGCACCCATCCGTCATTCCGGTTCGAATTATAATTCGAACCGGAATGCCACCTTCCCGAAGCGGGAAGGAAACTGTTGACGGCATTGGGAATACATGGGTCACAGTTGTGCAATTCTGAATATTCTGCAAATTGCGTGCGCATTATCCATGTGAGCGTGGCGATGGCTGATTTTGTCGAAAGTGTGCATAAACGGGCGAATAGCTGGCGCATATTATTCACCGTTAGCAACCTTGTGCGCGTTATGCGCATATGCGGGTTGCATGCGACGATTATGCATGCGCATAGGGTGCTGGCACGGTGGCATTCGGTCGTTGGTTGCATTTTCTAATCCTCATCTTTCCTCGCATTTGACTGACAATATTGTCGGCGCTGCCCCCACGTTGGGTTGGCGTTCATGTTTTTATTGTACCATATTATTTATAATTTGTTATAGATAAAGAGTCGTATGTTCGATATTTTTTTGGACGCAGGCATTACCCTTGCTCGCACCGCTCGCTGTCCCCACGCGTGGGGACTATGATGTCCAACTGCCGCTTGACAGGCCGGGTGTGTGGCTTGGGCGAGGGGGAAGCGAAGTCACCGACGACGCGGGCGGCGAGGGAGCCGTGGACCGCTCCCGAATATTTCCGCAAAAATCAACGCAACTTATTGCGTTCTTGGTCCGTCAACAGCGAAACGAAACTGCACATCAGCGCAACCGCTGGGATGCCGCGCTGTTCGAAATTTGCCTTCACCGTGCCCTAAGTTGAAATGACACGCGCCACTTGTGGCCAATGGTCGCTCACAACCCTAAGGTTGCCGAGTTAGAGAAGCAGATTAACGCCACTTTGGGAGTGGACCGGCGACTGCAGACGCGACGAGTTCATAAACGCACCACGCCAGCGACAGACCCAGAAATAGAACGGCGATGCCCAAGACGGTCTTGTGCGCCATTCCTTTGCGAAGTAGGATGATCGCTCCAATTAGGCTGAGGGAGTAATAGACGCACGACTTTATCCATTCGTCGATCGCAAGAGCATCGAAGTAGTAATATCGAGGGCTCCGATAAATGTGCGCGTATTTGCAAACGACGAATGAACCGGCACATAAGCCGACTGCAAGAATGTTGAACAGCAGCCTTTGGTACTTAAGCATTCCCAATCCTCATCCCCACCAGGGACTAACCTGCCCAGCGACTATTGCATATACCGCGTCTGATTATGGCAGCGCATTTTAGACCAAAGCACGCTCATCGGGACTATCGCACAGGGCTCATAGTCGTTTTATTCAACAGGCTGTGTATGTTACCGTTTTTCATCGCTTACCCGCAGTTCAACGTGGGTGGAATCCGATGCGGAACGCGCACGTCGCGCCGGTTACCCGGGTGCGGACTATCTGAACTGTGATTTGTGTTACCCCTGCTCGCACCGCTCGCTGTCCCCCCGGAGCGGGGACTCTGATGTCCGACCACCGCTTGGCGAAGCTGGAGTTTGGCGTGGGCGGTGAGGGAACCGGTGCATCAAGTCCCGGTTCCCAGGCATTCCGACCGCAGGGCCGGACTGGCGGGACCGCGGCGATAGGGATTTGCGTTGAAACGTAGGCGGTGGTGCGTGGCTACGTCTTGGCGCGCAAGGTACCGATTGCGCTCATGTTGGACGGCTTGTTGCCGGTATAATCCGGGGAGGAGCAAGCTTAGCGGGATTGGGATATCACCGGCTTGCGGCTTGTCGAATACCTTGAAACTCTTAACCATACTCGTTGCGGTCGTGGCTGTTTTCATGACGCCTGGCCTTTCGGCGGCGGGATCTCGTGCCGACAAACTGATCGGTCAAGCCGATGCGCTTCTTGGTTCCGGAAAGCAGTTTGAACGCGCCGCAGGATTGCTTCGAACCGCAATCCGCATCGAGCCCCGCAACTCGCGGGCGCACAGCCTGCTTGGGTGCGCGTACGCTAGTCGCGCATTGTCGCTTGAGTATGCGATGTCGTTCCGCAAATTCCAAAAGGAGATTATTGCGGGATACCCAGACGCGCTCAAATCCTGGCAAGAGGCACAAAAGGATCCAAAGGACACTGATTACAGGAGCCCTAAACCAAGACAGCCCCGCTATCGCGCGATATTTCCCAAGGACGATGGCCAGCCGATTAAGCTCTCGAATGCTGCGGTGTCTTGGAAGATGCGCATGCTTTCCAAGAAGGCTGAGAGCGAATGGAAATTGTCTGTTCGCCTGGCACGGTCGCCGATGCAGCGGGCCGAAACCGAGGAAACGTACGGCTGGGGATTGGCGCTCCTCTGCAGAGCCACACGTCTGGACAATATTCCGCTTGTGAACTCAGACGTAACCGGTCGGCAAATGGCGCGGAGCTTGAAGAGCGCGTCGGACCTTAATCCTCGCAGCGCAGCCTACGCAGCGTCGGTGGGCGACGCGCTGATTGAAGCGAACGGTTCTGGCAAACTCAACATCGCCATCGTCATGAACAGCGTGCCTGACAAGGCCCTTGACGCGAAATACGGCGCGATATACAAGCGTGTGGTTCTCAACCAACTTGGTTGGGATACGGCAACGGATGACCTTTCGACTACGGCGTTGGCGTACCGGAGAGCACTTGCCATTGCGCCAAACAATCGCGCACTGGCCTGGAAAATCTACTCGATGGCCCGACAATCCGACCCCGAGTCTGCCAACAAGCTACTATTGAAGGTCGCGGCAAGCTGCCCGGATGTGGCGATACCGCACTATCTGGTTGCGATCAACCTGCTGATGAAGACACCGTACCAGGATATCTACAACGACGTCTCCGGCACAAAGCGCGAAACCCTCATAGCGAACGCGGCCCGGAAGGTTACGGATGCAGACAGGGCAGCCGTCGCGACCGCTCTCGGGGAGGTGCGCACCGGAAACGCAGCGCATTCTCTTGTGCCGACGGAATATAGTCCGACAGTCCCGACAGCGCTGCGGGCCGCAGATGGTTATGGCAAAGCGTTGCGAGATATTTCGGACGGCCCCAACGGCGTCGGCGGTTTCGGTCAGTTCGCGAGCCTACGTGCTCTTGCTCGGGACCTAGGCGGATATGCGCGCGTCCTTAGCCTGACGCATGATTACGCCGGTGCGGAGGCCGTCACGCACGAGGCATTTCTGGTTGGCGAGAAGCTTACGGGCACATGGCCGGTTCGGGAATCGCCATTTGGCAGCGGCGATGTTTTGAGAACTCTTGTCGGCACTGCAGTCAGTATGATTGGACTGACTTGCGCAAAAGTGATCGCCGAAGAGTCGGGGGATGCCGAGGCAATTCGCCGAACTGCCGAGGCGCTCAGCGAATACAAATCTAGGGTAATTGAATATAAGACAAAGGCTAAGGCCAATATGGTGGACATATTTAGCATGCTTGATATGTATTGACGAATAGTAGTCCTGTGTGCAATGGACTGAACGCGGCGTTAACATGTGGCGAGACGCGTCGAACACGTGCGACAGCCGTTAACGAACGTTCTGAGTCCGCAAGCCCCGTGAACAGGGTTCATTCGGAGTGGCGGCGAAGGGTGGAACTTTCTTAGCCCGAAGGGCGATCTGGTTTTCACAGGCACCGCTTCAGCGGATGCGAGGGCGGACCCCGACGCGATGACGGATTGCGGCATGCCGACGGCAGCCGCTCACGCGGATTCGCCGCTCCGTGGCGAGGGTTGGCGACAATTTTTTCGGGGACCGTCTCCTCGAAGGCGACCCCAAACAGCGGCACGGCGCCACGATTGGGATGATAGGTTTGAGTTAGTTTCGATAGGCATGGTGGCTTCTACACCGCGAACATGTGGTGCCGCCTTCTGCGGGCCAGTCCCCAGGCTTGGTTCGTTCGGAGTGGTCGCGGTTGGTAGAGCTTTCTTAGCCCACAGGGCGATCTGCTTTTCACAGGCACCGCTTCAGCGGATGCAGGGGCGATCCCCCGACGCGACGATTTGCAGGATATTGCGGCTCAAGGTTCGTATCAACATTTATCCCCTGCGCCTGCGTGCAATCTATGGCATCTGAACGGAAACCTCTGCAATTGAAAAAGTCGCTTTGCCTCGCAGCCTTCATGGCTACTATGATCATCCCCGCCTTAGCAGGGACTCTGTCAGGGCCCTATACCGATCCGAAGTACCTCACTGCGATTCCGTTCGGCGCGCATTCCCATTGGATACAGCCGTGGCGGGCGTACCTTGACACGGTGCCCGCGTCTCAATTCGTTAATGGAGTTGGGATTTGTGTCAATACCGACAGCGAAAACCCAGATGTTGTGGTCCGCATGCTTGCTAAGAACGGGTTTCGTAATGGCCGGATCGAGCTTGGTTGGGCGCAAATAGGATGGGACGATACATTTCAGCCGCACTATGCCGCGCGGGCGCGTGAGGTGCTGGCCGCGTGCAAAAAGTATGGGGTTCGTCCGCTGATATTGCTCAACGGTCACCAGGGTGTGCCGGGACCGATGAAGAGCTTTCGACGAACGGTGACTGTTGACGCACCTGTCGGTTCGCGTTCAGTTGTTCTCGACAATGTCGCCGACCTCATGATAGGGCGTAGCGGGCTCTCCGATTTGACCGACTACTGGGCGGCGGAGGCGCTGGTGACGAGTATCGACGGCCATACGGTCACGTTGTCGAAACCGCTGCCCAAGTCTATCGCGGCGGGGACGAGTGTGCCGATGGCGACGCTTAAGTATCGCCCGTTCGCCGTGCCCGGAAGCGACGAGTTCGCGGAGACCAGCGCCGGGTGGCTGCGCTATGTGGCCGCGACAGCGTCGTTGGTCACGCGAGCGCTTGGCACCGAGAACAGCGCTGATAAGGGCTTCGACATGGAGATCTGGAACGAGTTGACGTTTGGCTCCCGCTTCCTCAACATCAACGAATACTACCAGCCGCAGTATAAAACGTTCCGGGCAGACGATACGTGGACCGCCATCGTGAACGCCACGACGGGCTATGTGACGCAGCACCGGATAGACTTCGCGGGGGTTCGGTTTGATGACGGGTTCGCGAATACGATCCCGTGGCCGCGCTCGTCGGCTGAACCGATGGCTATCAATGCCATCGGTAAACACCCCTACCCCGGGCGGCGACGGTATCCGACAGACGATCAGAACCGGCCAGGGCTGACTGGCCGCAACGCGCTCGGGATCGAGGATCCGTACTGCCCCACGTATACGGCGTTGTTTCCAGAGTATTACTGGACAGCGATGCAGACCGAGACCATCATGCGCGACACAGCTCCAATCACCACCGAGATTTACGGTGGCAAACATGGGCACTACGCTCGCCCTATTGCGCCGTGCACGGTCTGGATCACCGAAGTCGGTATCGCGCCTGAAGAGGACGGCGTCACGAGCCGCGAAGCGGCGCTGGCGCTTAAGGCTAAGGCGACGCTGCGATACCTGGCATTTGCCCTCAACAAGGGTAGCGACAAGATCACACTGTACGCGGCATCGAGCGGCGGGGACCTGGGTTTCGGGCTACTTCAGGAAAACTTCCTCGCGTACGCCAAGACGCACACGGCGTATCCTACCGACGACCGCCCGTTAACGTCGCCCGCCATGGCCGCGACTCGTCGCCTCACCGAAGCCATGCGAGTCGGGCATGATAAAACGCTCTCGGCGCCGCGCCAGCTTCGTGTGGATTCGATTTCGGACACGCACGATCATGCCCAGTTCAAGGGCGATGGCACACCTGCTCACCCGGATCTGTTTGATCGTGAAGTTTTTGCATTTCTACCGTTCCAATCGAACGCACACCGATTCGTGATCCCGTACTACGTCATGACGCGGGACATACGCACGCCGCTGCCGGATGAATCATTCACTGTCACGGTGTCGGGACTGCATGGCGTCGGCACCCGTGTCACAGCGTATGACCCGATCACCGACCGCTCTGTGCCGGTTGCGGTGAAAGCGCGCTCGGCGGAGTCGCTGACGATAGAGGTCAGCGCGGTTGACTATCCGCGCGTGCTGACGGTGTTGGAGCGGTATGGAATGGGGGGAAAAGGAATTCCGGGGCACAGAGTGGACGGAGACGGGCAACTTGGCCAATGAGCCGGGACTAAACTCCCGGCCTGACGAAGAACACCCGCAAGCGGGCTATGAGGCGCGCACGGCGCGCTTATTACCGATTGCGGGTACCGTTGGCAGGAAATCTCGCCACATGACGGCAATCACTAATCCATCTCTTCTGCATCACGGAGAATATCATGTTTGATGGGCTTGGGGTGAATTTACATAATGTTTCTCGGCTTTCGGCGGCGAAGTCGCGGTCGATCTCTGCGGAGAACCCGGACGGAGCAAAGGGAGGCGGGGCGCGCGAGGTTCCCGAGGGGAATCACGCGTCGCGCGAACTCGGTGTCGGGTGGAAGGTACGCCCGTGTGTCACGATCGAGCCGGGAGCGACAATCACCATCGCGGATATCGCGGGCCCGGGAGCGATACAGCATATCTGGATGACCGGTAAGGTAGAGTTTTGGCGGCGGCTGATATTGCGAGTTTACTGGGACGACGAGGCGGAACCGTCGATTGAGGTACCTTACGGGGACTTCTTCTGCAATGGGTGGTGCCGCCAAACAGCGGTGAATTCATTGCCTATCTCGGTCAATACGCGCGGTGGGTTCAACAGTTACTGGGAGATGCCGTTCCGCAAGCGTGCTCGTATCACAATCGAGAACCTGTGGCACGAGCCTCACACGGGGTTCTTCTACCAGGTGGACTACGCGCTCACCACCGTTCCCGACGACGCTGCCTACTTCCACGCGCAGTGGCGCCGGAGCAACCCGGTGGCGTACGGCGAAGTTCACACGCTGCTCGACGGAGTTCGCGGTCAGGGGCAGTATGTGGGGACGTATGTCGCGTGGCAGTCGAACAATGACGGCTGGTGGGGCGAGGGCGAGGTGAAGTTCTACCTTGACGGCGACAAGGAGCACCCAACCATCTGCGGCACCGGCACCGAGGACTATTTCGGCGGGGCGTGGTGCTTCGAGGTTGAGGGGCAGTACGTGCCGTATTCGACGCCGTACCTGGGCTTCCACCAGATCCTCAAGCCCGACGGCGCGTTCAAGTCGAACACGCGGTTTGGGATGTATCGCTGGCACATCCCTGACCCAATCCGCTTCGACGAGGACCTGAAGGTGACAGTGCAGGCCCTGGGGTGGCGCTCCAATTACCGCTTCTTGCCGCTGCAGGATGATGTCGCGAGCACAGCGTTCTGGTACCAAGTCGAGCCGCACGCGCCCTACCCCGCCATCGGTGACGCGAACCGGCTTGAGGTGGTGTAGGCGGGTGGAAGGTGAGGAGAGGAAGCCTCCGGCGGCCGCTGCGCGCGGGGCGGCAGGCCAGCCTGCACGTTTTTCGCTTCGCGATGGGTGGGTTACTAGGAGACGAGTACAAAAATGGTCACGCAGGATAATGTGCGAGAGGTTTGTTTGGCGCTACCGGGAGTAGTGGAGAGCGAAGAGAAGTTCGCGTTCTCGGTGATGAACAAAGGAAAGGCCAAGGGGTTCGCGTGGGTCTGGCTGGAGCGGATCGCGCCGAAAAAGGCTCGCGTGCCGAACCCGAGGTTCCTCGCAGTGCGGGTGGAGAGCCTGGAGGCGAAGGAGATCATATTGGGGTCGAATGCCGATGTGTATTTCACTGAGGACCACTACAACGGCTTCCCTGCGGTGCTCGTACGGCTGGACGCGATTGAGCTGGGCGAGTTAGAGGGGCTGATCGAGGACGCGTGGCGCTGCATGGCCCCGGCGGATCTTGTGCGGCAATATGATGCGGGTGAGGGATGACGGTGAAGGTGGGCGAGAACGGCGAAGATTCCGTAGGTTAGAAACCCACGGCTCCGAAGTGCTTGAAAGTACCCGTTGGGCACTCAGAATTTGGAAATGAGCCTTAACGACAACCGGTTGACTAAATAGTAGAAAGCTGTCATAATTCATGAATGCCCTACGCAGAGTACCCATGCGCGTGGTGCAGGGTGACGCTGCACAGCCCTAGGTAGGCGACCGCCTCAACCTCATCTCATTTCCACGACGCCGGACACCGCCAGCTGTTGCGCGCGGACGCGTCATAAGGAGCATTCAATGGAGCTGGAAAAGTACTCGATGGGTGTCGGCGACCGGTTCGCCCATCAGGCCACGGCGCAGCTGCGCGCGTTTCAACTCGCGGCGGCTGATGGAGTCGATATTGTCCCTGTATGGAACAAGTCGCACCGGGAACACACGACCATCGGATCGGAGCCAGCCAGTGTTCGCGCCGCTGCGGATACGGCGGTGAGCGACCTCGGTTGGACGAAAGGCTACTATGTTGACGCCGACCATATTAGGCTAGAGACTGTAGACGGGTTCCTGGCAAGCAGCAACTTTTTCACCATCGATGTGGCAGATTCAATTGGACATGCGGCGACAGGCGACGAGATCGAGAAGTTTGTCGCGATGCATCCCGAATTAGCTGGCAAGCTAGAGATCGCCGGGATCGACGAGCCAATCGAAATCGACAAACCGTATGTGTCTCGAATTGCTGGCAAGTATCTGCGCGCCGTGAAGGAGTCGGGATGTATCTATCGCCATATTGCCGAACGAGTGGGCGCTGGCAATTTCGTTACTGAAGTGTCAATGGATGAGACCGATGCGCCTCAGACGCCGCCCGAGTTGCTGGTCATCCTCTGCGCGCTCGCCGACGAAGGTGTGCCGCTTCAGACCATCGCGCCGAAATTCACAGGACGCTTCAACAAGGGTGTCGACTATGTGGGCGATATTGCGCAGTTTGAGCGCGAGTTCAACGATGACCTCGCCGTTATCGCTCATGCCGTCAAAGCGTACGGCCTCCCCGCAAACCTCAAGCTCAGCGTCCATTCTGGAAGCGATAAGTTCTCAATCTATGCGCCGATCCACCGTGCGATCAAGCGTTTCGATGCTGGACTTCACGTGAAGACCGCGGGAACAACGTGGCTTGAAGAGATTATCGGAATCGCGGAAGCGGGAGGAATTGGGCTGGATTTGGCGAAAGAACTGTATGGTAAGGCCCTCGCAAAAAGCGATGCGCTGTGCGCGCCCTACGCTTCTGTCATCGATATCGACCCAGCAAAGCTCCCATCGGCAAATGCTGTCTCCGGTTGGTCAGCGGAGGAGTTTGTCGCCGCCGTCCGCCATGACCAGGCGAACCCTGGCTACAACCCGAGCATGCGTCAACTGCTGCATGTGGGCTACAAGATCGCGGCGCTGCTTGGCGACCGCTATTTGAACACACTGGCCGAGTGTCGCGAGAGCGTGTCGAGGAATGTCACGCACAATATCTACGCTCGGCACATGGCGCCAATTTTCGTGGGCGAAAAAGCCCGCAAATAGTCGGTGGGGAATTCCGCCCACCGGCGTAAATTATGGCACTCTGGCCCTCGTCGGACAGTCGCGCCACAGAGGAGAGATACGTGAAATTTATCAACAAAGAGTTTATGCTGCACAGCGACGCAGCCCGGCGGCTTTACCGCGAGTATGCGCAGGATCAACCGATCCTCGACTATCACAACCACCTGCCGCCGAAGGATATTGCGACCAACCGCCAGTTCGCTAACTTGTTCGAGATCTGGCTGGAAGGCGACCACTACAAGTGGCGTGCGATGCGTGCGAACGGCAGCGATGAGCGATACTGCACCGGCGACGCGGAGCCGTACGAGAAGTTTTTGGCGTGGGCGAAAACCGTGCCGCACACCCTTCGCAACCCGCTTTATCACTGGACCCACCTCGAGCTGAAGCGATATTTCGGGATCGATGAGCTTCTGAGCGAGAAGACAGCGCCGAAGATTTGGGAGCAGGCGAACGCGCTTCTTGCGACGCCTGCGTACACCACTCACGGCATCCTCCACAAGTTCAATGTCGCCGCGCTTTGCACAACCGACGACCCAGCTGACGAGTTAACACACCATATCGCTATCGCAAAGCTGGGGATACCGACCAAGGTGTATCCGACATTCCGCCCCGACAAGGCGCTGAATGTCGACAAGCCAGCCTTGCTGAACGAGTGGCTTGGCCGCTTGGAAGCAGCGTCGGGTGTGTCAATCGCGAAGCTGCCCGACCTGCTCGATGCGCTGGATAAGCGACATCAGGCGTTCCACGATGTCGGCGGCAGGCTGTCCGACCATGGGCTGACCGCGTGTTACGCAGACTTCCCGACAGAAGCGGCTGCGGCGAAGATATTCGACGCTGCGCGTGCGGGCAAAGCGGCGAACCCGGTGCAGTTTGGCCAGTTCGTATCGTACATGATGGTCTATTTCGGCAAGCTTGACACGAAGCGCGGCTGGACAAAGCAGCTTCACCTTGGACCGATACGCAACAACAACTCGAAGATGTTCGCCAAACTCGGACCCGACACCGGGTTCGACTCTATCGGCGATTACAAGCAGGCGGAAACGCTGAGCGCGTATCTTGATAGGCTGTGCAAGGAGGATGCGCTCCCGAAGACCATTGTCTACAACAACAACCCAGTGGACAACTATGTGCTCTCCACCATGGTGGGCAACTTCCAGGACGGTATCACCCCAGGCAAGATGCAGTTCGGCTCCGGTTGGTGGTACCTCGACGCCAAAGAGGGTATCGAGTGGCAGCTGAACGCGTTATCGAACAACGGGCTGCTTTCGCGGTTTGTGGGCATGCTGACCGACTCGCGATCGTTCATGTCGTACCCGCGCCACGAGTACTTCCGGCGCATTTTGTGCAATGTGATCGGACGCGAGATCGAACTGGGCGAGATCCCGAACGATGACAGCCTTGTGGGGCCGATGATATCGAATATCTGCTACCACAACGCCAAGAACTATCTGGCGCTCGGGGAGTAGGCTCACTGAGCCTAGGCGGTTAACGCGTTGAATATTTGGGGCATGCCGACCGCTGCCGCTCACGCGGATTTGCCGCTCCGTGGCGAAGCTTGGCGATTCTTTTCGGGGACCATCTCCTCGAAGGCGGCCCCAAACAGCGGCAAAACGCCGCGATTGGGATGATGGGTTTGGGTAGGTAGTGGAAGGTTTAGAAGCTTCTACTACGCGAACAAGTGGTGCCACCTTCTGCGAGCCAGTCCCCAGGGCTTTGTTCGTTAGGATTTGGTGGCCCTAGGCCGCGCTCTTAGCCCACGGGGCGATCTGCTTTTCCCAGGCTCCGCTTCAGCGGATGCTTCTGGCGGCACGCCACAAAATGAAGGATGTGAGCCTGTCGGGCTAGCCCTATTTTACATTTGAGGAAGAATAAATTGCCTAACAATATCTTTGACTTGGCCGGGGAAACTGCGGTCGTTATCGGTGGGACGGGGGCTCTGGGCGGCGCTATGGCGCTTGCGCTGGCGAATGCGGGGGCGAATGTGGCCATCATCGGCCGGAATGCCGAGCGTGGCGCGGAGCGTGTGCGCGAAATCGAAGCGGCGGGTGTTCAAGGCGTGTTCGCTTCGGCCGACGCTCTTGATATCGCCGCTGTGACCGCTGCACGGGACGCGATCAACGCCAAACTTGGACCCATCGGTATCCTGGTCAACGCTGCAGGTGGTAACAAACCGGAAGCGACGCTGCCGCCGGGTGCGGACTTCTGCAAGCTGCCCGTGGACGCGTGGCAGAGCGTCTTCGACCTCAACCTTGTCGGCGGAGCGCTCATACCTTGCCAGGTGTTTGGTGAAACGATGGTCGCGGCTGGCAAGGGCACCATCATCAATATCGCGTCGATGTCCGGCATGATACCGCTTTCGCGCGTCGTCGCCTATTCGGCCGCAAAGGCCGCCGTACTTAACCTCACCATGTTCCTCGCCCGCGAGTGGGCCACAAAGGGTGTTCGGGTGAACGCTATCAGCCCCGGTTTCTTCCCCGCCGAACAGAACAAGGCGCTTCTCTTCAAGCCCGATGGCTCATACAGCGAGCGTGGCGGGCAGATCATCGGCCACACGCCGATGTGCCGTTTCGGCAAGGCTGAAGAACTCGGCGGTGCGGTGGTCTGGCTGGCAGCGTCGAAGGCGTCGTCGTTTGTGACAGGGCAGAATATTGTAGTTGATGGCGGCTTTGCTTCTACTACGATTTAGCGTGTGATGCAGGGGAAGAGTTTAGGATGGCTCGGGCCGCCAGGGCCCTTTTTATAAAAGGGTGGCGTTGAGCTGAATATGGGTTGGCGATAATGTTGTGGTTGATATTAGGATGAGAGATCAGGTTCTAGCGCTCGATATTGGAACGTCGTCGGTGCGGGCGATCCTGTTTGATTCGCGTGGCAACGCGGTATCGGCCAATGGCGGCGCAGTCGAGGCCCAGGTGAAGTACGTTCAGCACACGACTGCCGACGGTGGCGTCGAGGTTGACGCGGATCACCTGGTATCGGTGACGGTGCTGTGCTTGTCGAAGGCCATCCGCAAGATCGGCAAGGGCCGTGTGCGGCTCGCAGGTGTCGGCATTTCGTGCTTCTGGCACAGCCTGTTGGGAGTGGGCGGCGATGGGCGAGCATTGACGCCGCTGTTCTCGTGGGCCGATACCAGGGCGTCGTCGCATGTCCCGCAGCTTCGTGAGTTGTTTGACGCGACCCAATACCACCAATCAACGGGCGCGGAGCTTCATCCCTGTTTCTGGCCCGCAAAGCTGCTTTGGCTGCGCGATGAGCGTCCTGAGGTTTTCGGCGACGTGAAGCAGTGGATGGGCTTTGCCGAGTATTTGATGCTGCGGGTGTTCGGCAGCAACGATTCGTCGCTCTCGATGGCGTCTGGAACGGGCCTGCTTAACCAGCGCAACGCCGACTGGGACGCGAGCGTGCTTACGGCGCTGGATATCGATCCTGCAACGCTTCCCGGTATCTCGGATCAGGGTTGTGTGCGACGGATGAGCGACGAGTTTCGGGACAAGCTCGGCGGGTTGGACAATCTCCCCTGGTTCCCGGCGGTCGGCGACGGCGCATGCTCGAATATCGGCAGCGGCGGTTGCGATGACAAGCGTATGGTGCTCAATATCGGCACATCGGCGGCGATACGTGTGGTCGTGCCAGCGCCGAAAGGCGAGCCTCTCGCGATCAGCCAGGGTCTGTTCTGCTACCGAATCGATGCTCAGCACGCTATCCATGGCGGCGCGTTCGCGCAGGGCGGTAACGTTTACGCATGGCTGAAGGGGCTGCTCGAATGGCCCGACGATAACGCATTCGGCGCGAGGCTGGCCCGGATCAAGCCCGACGGGCACGGGCTGACCGTGCTGCCGTTCTGGGCTGGCGAGCGCTCACCAGGGTGGCGTTCTGGGGCGCGTGCGGCCATTCTTGGGATGAACCTGCATACGAGCCGCGAGGATATTGTGCGTGCATCGCTTGAGGCGTGCGCGTACAGCTTCGATGTTATCAAGTCCCGTCTCTGCGAACAGTATCCGCAGGCAAGGGAAATTGTGCTTTCCGGCGGAGCTACCGCGAGCAGCCCCCTCCTCTGCCAGATTGTCTGCGATGTCTTCGGCGAACCACTGGTCACCAGCAAGGTCGCGGAGGCATCAAGCCGCGGCGCGGCACTGATCGCCCTGCAAGGCGCTGGCGTTGTGCGGTCGTGGTCTGCTGTGCCATTCGAGCGCGGACGTGTTTTCCGGCCCAATTCTGCGCGGCACGAGTTGTATACTGTGGGTGGGAATCGGTATCGCAGAGCCTACGAGGCTGTGGCTGAACTCGAATAATAGCGAACGAAGCATCTCCAAGTGCCGTTCAATGGTCAAAGTGTGTTTGATATCAGCCGCAGCAATCGATGCGCGGTAAAGGTCCAGGCTCCGCCTGGTGACAGGAGATTTATATGTCGCAAGATTCGACAAGTGTGGTCACCGATATGGACATTGACACCGACGAAGGCCTCGGGGGCGCGGGGACGCCACGTTACCTTACCGATGGCGAAGTTCGCGATATTGTCGCCAACGCGCTCACCGACCTGAAGCTAGACGGTAAAAAGGTGCTGCTGATTGTTCCCGACGCGACGCGCACGGCGCCGGTCGGGTTGATGTTCAAGACCATCCACGACATCCTCGGCGATACTGCGGCAAAGCTCGACGTTATGATTGCCCTGGGAACCCATCCGCCGATGAGCGAGGACGCGATTAACACGCGGCTTGAGGTGACGGCCGAGGAGCGAGGGACGCGTTACGCTAAGGTAGGCTATCTGAACCACGCATGGGACGATCCGTCGCAGTTGACGAAGCTTGGGACGATCACGGCCGCGGAGATCGGTGAGCTGTCCGGTGGGTTGTTCGAGATGGACGTAGATGTCACCATCAACAGCAAAGTTTTCGAGTACGACCAGCTCATCATTGTTGGCCCGGTCTTCCCACACGAAGTGGTCGGCTTCTCCGGCGGCAATAAGTATCTCTTCCCCGGCATCAGCGGTCCCGAGATCCTCAACTTCTTCCATTGGCTGGGCGCGGTTATCACTAACCCCCGCATTATCGGGCACAAGTGGACACCGGTGCGCAAGGTGGTCGACCGCGCTGGGGCGATGGTGCCAACGGCAAAGTTCGCATTCTGCATGGTCGTCCACAACCACCACCTTGCCGGACTGTTCACCGGTTCGCCGGAGGATGCGTGGAACCAGGCTGCGGACCTCAGCGCCAAGGTGCATGTCGAGTACAAGCAGAAGCCATTCCACACCGTTCTCTCATGCGCGCCCGCAATGTACGACGAGATCTGGGTGGGCGGCAAGTGCATGTACAAACTCGAACCGGTTGTCGCCGATGGCGGCGAGTTGATTATCTACGCGCCCCATATCCATGAGATCTCATCGGTGCACGGAGCCTTGATCGAACGCATCGGCTACCACACGCGCGACTACTTCCTCAAGCAGTGGGACAAGTTCAAAGACGAGCCGTGGGGCATAATCGCCCACTCCACCCATGTGCGCGGCGTAGGCACATACGAGGACGGTGTCGAAAAGCCGCGAGTTTTGGTCACACTGGCAACGGGTATCCCTGAGGAAGTGTGCCGCCGAATCAATCTAGGCTACCGCGACCCCGCATCGATCAATGTCGCCGATTACGCCAACCGCGAGGACGAAGGCATCCTGTATGTCCCCAGCGCTGGTGAAACGCTATATCAGCTTGCTGACCCTCCGTCTTGGGCAAAAAGCTAAGGGAGTAGGAGCCCCTCCGGCTCGTTCCTCGCCACCTCCCCGGCGACCGGGAAGGAAACCAGATTGGGGGCAAAAGCTGACAGCGCCTATACCAATACCAGTTTCCATCCCGTTTCGGGAGGGTGCCCGTCGTCTTCGACGGGTGGGTGGGCTTCTTTCACTGTATCGCGTCGACAAGGCATCCTAGAAGTACCAATATGAGCGTTTACCTTCCCGTAGCTACTGACGAACTAATTACGCTGCCCTCTCAGCCTATCGACGAAAAGCTACGTGTGTTACGCAAGACGCTTAAGGAGATGCACAGCGTCGTCATAGGCTACTCAGGCGGTGCTGACAGCGCGCTATTAACGCGCGTGGCGTTCGATGAGCTTGGCGAGAACGCGGTTGCGGTGATGGCGATTTCAGAGTCGTACCCCAGACGCGAGCAGGCCGAGGCGCGAGAGCTAGCGGCGGCGATTGGGGTGCCGCTTGTGACAGTGGAGACGGACGAGCTGAGTAATGAACAGTACGCGTCCAATCCGGTCAATCGGTGCTACTACTGCAAGCTAGAGCTGTTTGTCCACCTCTCGAAAGTCGCCAAAGAGCGCGGGATCCGGTGGCTAGCGTACGGCGCAAACCACGACGATCTCGGCGACTACCGGCCCGGCCAGGTCGCCGCAAGCGAGTTCGGGGCACGCGCCCCCTTGATCGAGGCGGGACTGACAAAACCAGAGATACGCCACATTTCGCGCGAACTCGGGCTGCCGACGTGGTCGAAACCCGCAATGGCTTGTCTGTCGTCGCGATTCCCCTATGGGACACGTATCACCGCCGAGTTGCTGGCAAAGGTGGAACAGGCGGAAGATTACCTGCGTGGCGAGCTGGGATTTCGACAGGTCCGAGTGAGGCATCACGACACAATCGCACGTATCGAGATCGCGGCCGACGAGATGGGCAGGTTGCTCGACCCTGATCTTCGCGACCAGGTAAGCGCGAGGATTAAAGCGCTAGGATACGCCTTCGTCGCCGTCGAGCTAGCTGGATTTCGCAGTGGTAGCTTGAATGTTGGCGTGGTTTAGGTGAGGTTTGGGAGTTAGGACGGCTCGTGCCGCCGGGGCATTTTTTGTGAAGGGATCGCGGGAAGCTTTGTTTGCTTGATGAGGCGTGATGCCATTGAGGGAGCGAAGCGAGAAAAGGAGCCCGAGCGGCTTGAGCGATCCTATACAACAACAGAGTTGATGCGGTGGGCGTAGCAGCCTGCGCCGAATCCGTTGTCGATATTCACAACGGCGACGCCGCCAGAGCACGAATTGAGCATTGCGAGAAGCGCGGCCACACCGCCGAACGATGCGTCTACCACCCGGCACTGAAGTACCGGGCTGTATGGGGAATCACCTTTGGTGATAAGTACGCTCCGCGCACTCCGTGCATGTGGCGCTTCGCGACGATCTATTGCTCGTAACAATGAAGCGATCCTATACAACGACGGAGTTGATGCGGTGGGCGTAGCAACCTGCGCCGAAGCCATTGTCGATATTTACTACGGCGACGCCGCCGGAGCAGGAGTTTAGCATCGCGAGGAGAGCGGCCACGCCCCCGAACGATGCGCCGTAGCCAACGCTTGTGGGGACAGCGACCACCGGGCACGACACGAGGCCCGCGACGACGCTGGACAGCGCGCCTTCCATGCCCGCGCAAACAACAAGTACCTGGGCCGACTGCAGTAGCTCGACGTGCTCAAGCAAGCGGTGCAGACCCGCCACGCCTACATCATAGAGCCTTTCCACGCGGCTGCCATGCCATTCGAGGGTCATAGCTGCTTCTTCTCCAACGGGTGTGTCCGCCGTTCCCGCAGTCAGCACGGCGACGAACCGCTCAGGGTGGACCGGTGGCCGTGGATCGCCGACGGTTATGAGGCGCGAGAGCGCGTGAAACGCGGCGGTGTGGGTGAGGGCGCGAACGGCGTCGAATTGCTCTACGGTGGCGCGGGTGGCGAGGACACGTTCGGAATGTGACGCGAGCCGCTCGATGATCCGCGCAACCTGTTCAGGCGATTTGCCAGGACAGTAAACCACCTCGGGCGCACCAGTGCGGACGGCGCGGTGAGTGTCGAGACGCGCGAAGTCGCCGACGCTGTCGTACGGCAGCGCGCGCAGCTTCTCGACAGCGTCGCCGATGTCGAGAGCGCCAGTTTGCACGTCGGTGAGCAGGTTTTTGAGTCGGTCTATGTCCACTGGGTTTGTTAGGTTAGGGCATGAATGAGACCTCACCCCCGGCCCCTCTCCTAGGATAAGGAGAGGGGTGTAAGAGAGAGCTGAACTCTCTAATCTGGTCTGGCTCCCTTCCCCTTATCCTAGGGGAAGGGCTGGGGATGAGGTTGATTTCCTTTTAGCTTCGTTCATTTTACCCGGCCACAGTTTCAATGTTGGGTTGTAAAATACTAAGATGAAGATAGCCTATTTTGACTGCTTTTCAGGAGCCAGCGGCGATATGACGCTCGCGGCACTGCTCGATTGCGCGCCAGAACTGGAACCGGCGCTACTAGCGGCATTGGCGGGTCTGGGCGTTGGTGGCTACGACCTCACGATAAGCAAAGTGAAACGCGAAGGGATCGGTGCGACGGACGTTAATGTCGCCCTCACTGCAAGTGATTCGGGGCACGGTCGGCATCTGTCGGATATCGTGGGCATATTGCAGGGGAGTTCGCTCGCGGAGCGTGTCGTTGAGCGTGCTACGGCGATATTTGAGCGACTCGCGGACGCGGAAGCGAAGATTCACGGCGTCTCCTGCGAAGAGATCCACTTCCACGAAGTCGGGGCGGTGGACGCGATTGTCGATATTGTCGGAGCGTGTATTCTGCTCGATCTGCTGGCGGTTGAGGAGGTGCACGTTTCATCGTTCCCCTGCGGTTACGGAACAATCAAGTGCCAGCATGGGATTATGCCCTGCCCTGCCCCAGCGACGATGGAGCTTCTTGCAGGTTTCCCGGTACGCTCCGTGGATATCGAAGGCGAGCTTGTCACACCGACAGGCGCGGCGATCCTCACAACGCTTGGAAGCGCATCGACTGCGGGATCTATGCCTTCGATGCGGGTAATGGCCACGGGATACGGGGCAGGCAAAAAGCAGTTCAAAGCTGACATGCCGAACTTGCTCCGAGTTGTGATTGGAGAGGTGGACGAGCCTGAGTCGGGCGACGACACCCCCAAAATGGTTGCGGTGCTGGAAACGAATATCGACGACCAAAGTCCGGAGATGTTCGAACTCGTCATGACCCGTGCATTCGAAGGTGGCGCACTCGACGTGTTCCTCTCGCCGATCCAGATGAAGAAGCATCGGGCCGCCCACATCCTGACAATTCTGTGCCCGGTCGACTTGGCTGATCGCATGGCTGACCTTATTTTCCGCGAAACCGGCACATTTGGCATGCGTGTCCGCGAGCAGCGTCGCTACACGCTCCAGCGCTCCTGGGTTCCCGTCGACACGCCGTACGGCGCGATACGGATCAAGGTGGGCGAACGACACGGCGAGCAGGTGGTCGCATCGCCCGAGTACGAAGACTGCAAGGCGGCGGCGCTGAAGCACAGCGTCGCGTTGCGAGATGTATTCGACGCGGCAAAAGCTGCGTGGATGAACGCGCGGCGGTGATGCGCTCGGCGTGGCGGTACCAATATGGTCGGGCTGGCTGGGTTGTTTTGTGCCCAAAGTGCTAGAACCCGAAATAACGGGAGGAATTGCACGCCAGCTTGCTTAATCTACTGACGGTGACTCACGCGGCGCTAGTGCGGGCCGAGTTGTTAACCCAACGCTCTGCTCCGAAAGGCCCGCCATGTCCGCAATATCCCCTAAACTCTTCGCCTGTCTGGTTGTAGCCCTCTACAGCGCTGTGAATGTCCAACTCGCAACTGCGCAGACCATATACACGACATCGTCCAACGGATACCGGATTGCTATAACACACCCGTCGCTGGAAGCGCTGGAGCCTGGTCATGCCGATCTAGCCTTCTATTTCCGCGTCGAAAAATCCGACGGCAGCAAGCTTCCTCCCAATACGCCCCTGCCAGAAGTCTCCGTTACCGGATGGACTGCTCAGAATATCGACCCAGGCTGCAGCCATGCCGCCACTCTCGACGAAACACGTTCAGGTAATCCGTTTTCCGCCCACTTATCGGGCCTTGACCTTCGGTGCAAGACGGCCCACCTGATCTTCAGCCTGAGGGACCCCGGAAACACCACGGCTCCGCCCACGAGAATTGTTTCGCACGTCGTATTCGATGGAATCCCGCCTCCGCGCGCTTTGAATGTGCCAGTACCCGTCAACCAATCTTGCACCACTCCCTTCGGCACCATCGTAACACTGAAACGAATCAGCACAACAACCGATCCAAATTGGGGGAGAACCTACTCCCGCTTTGATTTTGCCATAGATCACAGCAAAGTTCCGGACGACGAGGTATGGTTATCGCGCATTGCATTTTACAACGCCGGAGTTCCAATTGTGAAGACATCGTCGCCTAGTGGCAACATCAGTTGCCCTCCTGGTGAGCGTTGGATGATACAGCAAGCGCTAATGCCGGGGCTTACCGGTCCGTTGAAATTTGATTTCGCCATACAAGAAACCGCCGCAAGTCTATCCCGCGCGGTTGGCTGGTTTCCGTTGGAAGCCGAGATTCCGCTCGCTAGACTTGAAACGCCCAAAGTAGTGAAGGAAATTGCCGGTCAATGTGGCGTCGAATACAATGGGAACGACTTTCGACTTCAACTTGTGCGGAGTACGACATATAAAGACCTGTGGTATACGTTCTTCCACACCAAGTCGGCGAATCGTGGAATCACGTGGTTCATTAACGATATGGAATGGATGGGACCGGGAGCTCGACGAGGTTATTCACATGGATTTGCTCGTGGCAATGAGCTATCGCTTAACGCCGATGGATCGGTCATCGGGCCCGACGAATCCAATGCGCTCTTCGTATGGAGTTCAGCCGCAACCACACCGTGGCCAATTAAGGTTAAGATTTACCCATCGCATCGGATCCAAGAGACCTTGACCTTCTCTAACATAAAGGTTATTGGTCGTGGCCAGGATGTGAAGGTCAATCAGCATCCCGATAAGCCTTCACGCTTTAACGTGAGGCTAGTCCGTGTCATTACGCCGGTGTCGTCAAGTATCGACGACCAGAGCGCCGATAGGATACTACGTTTTATCCCGAATGGGACAATGGGACTCGTTTTTGAGACCACGGACGCCGACAAGAGCTATATCGGCATGGCCGAAGAGTGGGCGCGTGACACTACCGGATACGCTGTCAACAAGCATAGGATGAAGTTTTGTGAGGGGTATGCATCACCCACAAACCCCCGCGTAAAAGAGTTCGTCGTGACAACCGAGATTCCGGCCCAGGGATCTAAGAGCATCAATTTGAAGGCCGTAATCGTCAAAGACGAAAAGGCTGGCGACCCCGTGTGGTTCCTGGTGAACCAAGATGGAAGCTGGCGTGTTACAACGCCTGAACCGCCAGATGGGCAAGCCTGGAAGGAGTAGCCTTGGGCACGTTCTCTTGTTAAGCTTTGGGAGAATACAGCCGCATCGTGCCGGCGGGTACAATCCCTACTATGGCGCTGTACGCTGAACTTCATCGGCATCTTGGCGGATCGATTGTCCCTCGCGTCTTCTGGCGGTATCTGGTTCGCACTGGGCACCCGCTTGCCGACCAATACCCTGACTACGACGATTTTGAAGCGTTTTATACTCGTCCGCGCGCATCGCTCGAAGAGTACCTGGAGCTGCACTCAGTGGTTGAGAGCGTCCAGACCATCGAGACCATCCCCTACTTTGTCACGAAGTTAATCCGGGGGGCGTATGTGTTCGAGGGTGTTTGCTACCTGGAGTTGCGCTACACGCCGTTCTATCGCACGACGCATGGGCGATCACAACAGTGGCGCGTCGCCCAGATGCGGGATATCGTCCAGCTTGTGGGCGAGTCCGGCAAGAGCGACATCTACCCTATTCTGATGCGTCAGATTCTCTGCATGCACAGCAAGCTGCCGTACGAAGTGAACCGTGCGATGCTGCAATTGGCTATCGACGAGCCCGACCTGGTGTGCGGCGTGGATCTTGCTGGCCCCGATATCTACTACAGCGAGCGGATGGACGAGTGGATCGACCTCTTCGCGACGGCTCGCGCCCACGGGGTAAAAACGACCGGCCACCTCTACGAGACTGGCAACGGCTGCGACCCGCGGCTGCTACCCTATCTCGACCGAATCGGGCACGGTATTCAGATTCCGCTGCGCTTCCCGGAACTTCTCGGTGACCTGGCGGCGCGTGGACAGTGCCTGGAGATCTGCCCGACGACTTACCTCAAGACGGGCACGTTGCCAGATGTAATGGCGCTCAAGGTGGTGTTCCAGAGGTGCCGTGCGGCGGGGGTAGACATGGCGATCTGCACCGATAACGCGGGTATGCACAATGTGCGCCTGCCGTGGGAGATCGAGAACCTGCTGACGATGGACGTGATCGACTTCAAGACGCTCAACCACTGCCTCGACGCATCCTACCGCCACGCGTTCGCCTGGCCCGCCACTGGCAAGACGCCACGCACGATGCTGAACGACATGCTGTTGCCTAAGCCGCTGGATTTGCTGTTCTAGTCACTTCGTGAGGTGGTGGAGCAAGGCTGCTTGCAAGCTCGTCGCAGTCAATTTTCCGGGCGTACGTGATTTTTGACAGAATCATTGTCAAAGGTTTATGATATTAAAGATATTCATTCACCTTAGACAATAATATTAAGATATTATTGTCTAAGGTATTGCACATTCTTGTCAAGTGTGATAGTATGGGGGTGTCGATATTGGCCGACAGTAATTCTAAACAGATGAGTGCAGCAACTTTGCCCAACTTAATAGCGGAGCATCCCACTATTCACCAGCGAAGGAACGAACTTGCTCGCGTTATGGAATGCCTAAGCAGCATGTGCGACACGCTGGAACCCGGCGCGCGTATCCCGTCGCATCTTCACTTGATGAGACAGTTCAATGCGTCAGAACGAACTGTCCTTCGGTCGATTGAAGAACTTCAGCGGTCCGGCCGGCTTGTTCGGCGCGCTGGCTCGGGAACCTATGTTGCCAATACGTCTGGCACGGCCACTGTTGAACAAACAAGCCCCGAACCAGCAACTCGACCGCGCTTGACTGAGCCAATTCGCGCAGGGCACGGTTCGGACGCTTGTCAGTCAATCGTAGTTGTCGCGTCGCATGATAACTCTTACTTGAGCCGCGGCATCGAGTTAATCTATGACCGCGCGTCAGACTACGGGATACCCGTAAGCTACGAGTTACCGCGGATTGAGCTAATTGATGCGCTTTGCGTCAGAAACGATGCCAACAACCGTGGCTTCCTGGTTCTCGGAAGCAACCGATATGACCTCTGCCTGCGCATTCATGCTACCGGCGCTAGGGTAGTGTTCGTCGGCTCGATATCTGATGACATCGACATTCAGTTTCCTTGCGTAAACGTAAACAGCGCCCACGGAGGCTATATTGCCACCGAGCATCTTATCCATCTCGGCCACCGGCATATCGGTATCGTTCAACCCACATCAATACCTCGCTACTGGGGCCACGAGTCGGCAGTGAAAGCGGCCACGGAGCAGGGTACCGTAGTGACGACTAGCCAGATCACTAGAGAGCAGTTAGAGCACTGGCAGACGAACACGGCGGAGGCAGGCGAGTATTTCTCAGCTCCTGGCCATCCGACAGCTCTATGCGCTTGGAACGATCACGATGCGATAATGCTCCTGACCCTTCTACAATGCGCTGGAATTCGCGTACCTGATGATGTATCGCTCGTCGGCTACGATGACATTGCTCAAGCGCGGAGTGTCACTCCGACGTTAACGACTGTTGATTCAAAGATCGAAGATCGAGTACGGATAGCGCTCGATATTCTTGTACAGCCGCTGTCTCAGGCTCCGCCGTGCACTCACTTAGTTCAGCCGCGCCTTGTTGTACGTGCGTCCACCGGCCCACGTGTTTTGTGAATGGAGAACAATAATGAATAAGAGTAATAAGTTTGGCTTTACACTCATTGAGCTACTCGTTGTTATAGCTATTATAGCAATATTAGCAGCGGTACTTTTTCCTGTTTTCGCGTCGGCGCGGGAAAAGGCCCGCCAGACAACGTGCGCCAGCAATATGCACCAGATTAGCATGGCGGCGCAGCAGTACATGCAGGATAACGATACGCAGTATCCGATTGCCTACATTGGCACAATCGCGTGGGATACCATGTTGATGCCGTTCACAAAAACTGCATCCGTTTTCAATGATCCCGATGATACTGTCGACCGTGTCAATCCGCGATCGTACAGCATCAACCGCGGGCCGAACTTGACGTATGTGTACGACTCGTGGAATGCCCAATGGCACAAGGACATCGGACCAAGCGGCTTGCAAGGCTCCGTGGTGCAGGCGCCGTCAGCGACAATTCTCTTTGGTGAAAACTTCGATGTCAACAATATAATGGCGGCCAGCAATAACGCGCCAATTTCGAACGCGACTAACCAACATACGAACGGCGCTCCGCATACTGGCGCTTACGACTACGCATTTTGCGATGGCCATGTGAAGCTATTGCAGCAAGGCCAAACGGTCGGCAAGGGTGGTGTCGGTACCTGCGCCGCTGCGTCGGGGACCCTGGGCACTCCTTGCGGAATGTGGACAATCGATCCAAACGACTAGCAAACGACTGAAATAATGCGGCGCCGCATCCCGCGCATTGGCGACGCCGCATACAATCTGCATCGCGGTTGCCTCGCTTGAAAACGAGCATGGGGAAAGACATTAGGAAACACAAATGCGAAAACAAACTAGCAACTTAGGTTTTACACTCATTGAATTATTAGTTGTTATTGCTATTATATGTATATTAGCAGCTATACTTTTTCCGATATTCGCCTCCGCAAGGGAAAAGGCCAATCAAACTCAGTGTCAATCAAACCTGAAATCTCTCGGCATCGCCATTGCGCAGTACCTGCAGGACAATGACGAAACATATCCCGTGGGCGTGGTTGTCCCGACAGCGTCGAGACCGCTCATGACCTGCTCGCTAACGTCGAGCACCGCCGCTAACGGAATAGGTCTCGGCTGGGGTGGCAGCATCTATCCGTACACGAAGTCCGACGGGGTCTATGAGTGTCCGGACGACGTAACTCGAAAGCTATTGGGAGCAAACTCGCCACTTATGTATTGCTCGTACGGGATGAATGAATGGCTTCCGGGTCGGCAAACAAGCTACCTGGCGTCCCCGTCTACAACCGTTAGCCTTTTCGAAATGGAAGGGATAACCTGCTACATGGACGAAAACCAGGGGTTTGTTGCCCATGGTGGTTTGACAGCAACGACAGGCAGTTTGAGCGGCTGGATCATATCAGCCGTCGGTGACGGGTGGGAAGGCTGGGGAGCAAACGACTATCAATATCGCGTGAACTGTGGGGCCGGAATTGCTAGCTGTACAGCAGCCGGCGGGTCTGCGGCGGGTGGCGCAATAGCGAATGTCGGTGCCCGTCACGATCCCACGACCAACACGTTTCAGGGTAGGTCGGAATACCTCATGGCCGACGGGCACGTGAAGTTACTAAGCTTCCAAAACGTCGGGTGCCTGGGATGGTCGGCGCCTGCGAACAACAACCTGAGTTACTCTACCAAAACTTGGGCGATGCAGTGCGGACCTTTCGACGCAACGTTTAATCCGCAGTAGGGTGAGATGCTTCAGGAACAAAAATGGATAGGGATGCCGCATCAAGTGCGGTATCCCTGGCCATAGCGATGAGTTTGGCCCGTCTATAAGCCGGACGCACGATAAAGCACGGTGCTAAGCCAGGGCACTCCGCCGAGATATTTGATAGCAGTCCTCAGCCATACAGGGTCCGGCCACACGGTGGTTGGAAGTCATCCAAAATGAGAAATTCGTTGCATTCATCAGTTACCAAGATTTTTATCGCTATCCTCCTACTCGGGGTTGGTTCGGTACCCGCCACTTGTGCGGAGAGACTGACCGACAAACCGTTTGTTCACCCGGGCCTGCTGCATACACAGGCAGACTTCGATCGTATGAAAGCCAAGGTTGCATCTGGAGCCCATCCGTGGATTGATGGATGGAACGTGTTGATCGCGAATCGGCACGCGCAGCTATCGTATCATCCACGCCCGGTGGGGACGATATTCCGCGGCGACGACCACGTACACCATCAGAACTATGCCCTCCTTTTCAACGATGCTTCAGCTGCATATCAAACAGCTCTCCGTTGGAGGATTAGCGGGGACAATGCTTACGCCGACAAGACTGTCGAAATACTTAACGCCTGGGGATCAACACTGACAGGAATTGGCGGCAACACCGATGCCAGTCTGGCGCTCGGAGCACAGGGATACGAATTAGCGAATGCCGCTGAGATCATCCGCGATTACAGCGGCTGGAAGCCAGAGGATATTGCGAAGTTCAAGCAAATGATGCTAGACGTGTTCTACGGTCGCAACCACGATTTTCTATTCCGCCACAACAACACGAGGCCAGGGCACTATTGGGCAAACTGGGACCTCTGCAACTTGAATGCTGAGTTAGCAATCGGTGTGTTGTGTGATCGGCGCGACATCTACGATGAAGCTATCGAATATTTTAAGCACGGGGCCGAGAATGGCAGCATAGAGCATGCCGTCTACATTATGCATCCGGGTTACCTTGGCCAGTGGCAGGAAAGTGGGCGAGACCAGGGGCATACTGCCTACGGTGTCGCGCTCACCGGTAGTCTCTGCCAGATGGCATGGAACCAAGGTGACGACCTCTTTGGATACGACAATAACCGGGTCCTGGCTGGCATGGAGTATATCGCCAAGTACAACCTCGGCGAGCCCGTCCCGTATGTGCGATACGGCTACGTCGACGGGTGGATACAGGGTGAGATCTCCGATAGAGCACGCGGGCTGATGATTCCCTCATGGGAACTGCTATACAACCACTACGTCAACTTGAAAGGCATCTCGGCGCCAAATGTCACCAAGTTCGCAACAAAGGTGCGACCGGAAGGAGGCGGAGGGGATTATGGTCCAAACAGCGGTGGATTTGATCAGCTCGGATTTGGCACGCTGACGTACACTATCGACCCCGCCGCTCAGCTAACGGCGCCCAGCGGACTCACTGCGCTGGCGAGCGGTACAAGCGTTATATTGTCATGGTGGGGCTCAGCTGGAGCGACAGACTATCTGGTGCGGCGATCAAACTCGGAAAAGGGTCCATATACGACCATCGCGGCCGTAACTGAGAATACATTGACCGACAAGGATATCGCCATTGGACGCGATTATTACTACAGAGTCGTGGCTCAGTATCCGGCTGGCAAGACTACGACTTCGCCCCTGACTGTCGCCTCGACGAAGACCGCGCTGCTCGCGTCGGTTCGAATGAATAATGCCGACGGGCAGGCGATCATCGATAACGGTGCCGCCAAACCGGTGAAGCTGGCATCGGAAAAACAGGGCTTGACGACATCTCAAACCATCACGCTGGGTGGGAAGACCCGGCCCATGAGCCTGCCGCCGGGTTTCGTGAACGGAGTCACCGATTTTTCGATTGTACTCTGGGTAAATCTTCGCAGCGAACCGCCATGGTCGCGCATCCTCGACTTCGGCAGTGATCAGCTAAGCTACATGTACCTAACACCCAATACGCCAGATGGCAAAGTGCGGTTTGGAATCAGCACTGGAGGGCCGAACAGCGAAGAGCGTATCGACGGCGCGTCACCCCTTCCGCTGGGCAAACCGACACATGTTGCAGTGACGTTGTCGGGGGGAACAGGCACACTTTACGTCGACGGCAAAGTCGCGGGCACGACAACCGGGATGCATTTGTCGCCAGTGGACTTAGGGGCGACAACCCACAATTACATTGGGAAATCGCAATTTCCGGATCCAGAACTCGAAGGCGAGGTTTCGGGAATACAGATCTACCGAGGTGTCCTGCTTGTCGACCGAATCGCGGCGCTTGCCACGGAAGGCGTGCATCACTAATCAACGCGACACACGGAAGTTCTTACAAGTACTTTAGAAGAGGTAATCCAATGAAGGCAATTGGAGCTACGATCGTGGCCCTTACCATCACACTTTACGCAAATAATCCATCAGGTGCATTGGCAGACAATTCTGTTCGCATCGCTCCCGCCGCCGAAGGCGAACCTGTGTCGTCACGGTACCAGGTAACGGTCGATAATCAAAACGTGCCAGTCTACACTGCACGGGTCAAGTGTATTTCAAAGGTCGGAACGCCGAATTCTCGCGAAGAGACACTGAATGGCGAAGCGGCTTTCGCGTCGTTCGATTGCCGAGCGCGCTCGGCAACTGTTACTGTCACTTACTACCAGCCTGTCGAATCTGCGCGCATTTTACCGCTGGCCAGTCGCGTCACCGCCAAAATAACCGGCACGACTGTCACGTTCAAGATGCCAATCCGAGCCCAGTACACGCTTGAAATTAACGGCGAGTGGAACAATTCTCTGCACCTCTTTGCGAATCCAGTAGAAGCCGACGCGCCGGATCCCAAGGACCCAAACGTCATCTATTTCGGCTCCGGCGTACACGAGATCGACTCCGTACACGTTCATAGCGGGCAGACAGTCTATATCGCCGACGGCGCGGTCATTCACGGCGATTCCGATGCGCCTGGTGCTGGAGCCCCAGTGTTCGTGCTTGACGGCGAGAACATCACTCTGCGGGGCCGTGGGATTATTGATGGCGCCCGCTACAAGAAAGCATCGCCAGCTGCTCATGTCGTCGAAGTTGCAAACGGTTCGCGAAATGTGCGGATTGAGGGCGTGACGCTTCGAAACTCCCGCTACTGGACTATGCCTGTCAGGCAGGCACGGGATGTCAAAATCGACAACGTGAAGATATTCGGTTACAACGGGAATTCGGATGGCATCGATATTGACGGCGGACAAAACTGCGTTGTCGAGAACTGCTTCATTCGAACATTTGACGACCTGGTCGTAGTCAAAACGCGAAGCGGAAATGGCCCGACGGCCAACAATATTGTTGTCCGTCGTTGCGTTCTGTGGAACGAGATTGCACATGCCCTCAGCTTGGGCGCGGAACTTAACGCTGATATCGACAACGTGCTCTTCACAGACTGCGACATCATTCACGACAAAGGTCGCGAATGGCTGCTGCGGGTATACAACTCGGGTTGCGCCAATGTTAAGCGCGTCGTATTCGACAACATTCGCATCGAAGAGGCGAGGCGCCCGGCGTCGCTATGGATTGGCACGAGTCGATGGGTTGGTCCTGGCGAACGAGGACGCGTCTCGGATATCCAGTTCCGAAAGATCACCATGGTTTCGCCTGAATTGGCGACGCCCTTCGCATCCCTCGTGGGATATGATAGTGCTCACATGGTTTCCGGGGTCACCTTCGAGGATGTCACAGTTGGCGGTCAGTCAATAGCCGCAACCGATATTGAACAGAACAGCTTTGTGGGCAATATCACTGTCCGGGCTGGTCGCGCGGCAAAGCGAGGGATGGAAACGGCTCGGTCCGGGCAGTAGCGCACCAGACAATCCGTGGCAGTCCACTGTCTTGCCTGTGCCATCTAGCACTAATTCTTTGCTCGCCCAAACTCGTGGCCGACGAGTAGATCGCCCACGAAACAGCAATTAGAAACGCATGAGTTGGGTGTACTTTCTACACAGCTTGGCCGCCCTAAGGCCTCACATCGCCGCTTCCATTCTTCGCGAATGTGCAGTTCGTAACAGTCACTGACCATCCTTGACTGTCGATCCCCCACTCGACATTGTTCATTAACGAACAAGCCTCAAGGGTCACGACGGGGCGGCCCATGGTACGGACACCCGACTTATTACTGTTTAGGTCTGTGTGGGCTACGGTAACATTGGCGTTTTCGCGCGCAAGCACGCCGTAGTTCTTTGCTGAAACAGCCGACGAGTTGTTGATGGTCACCCGAGAATCCGTCACCTCGAACCCGTTGTCACCCGTTGACTTTATAATGCATGCATCGACCGCGACATCGCTATTGTCCTGAATCAAAACTGCTGTGTAGGTCGAGTTTTCGATAGTGATACGCTTGATGATGCCTTTAGACTTTTTCTCGAAATGAATGGCTCCCTGGGCAAAATCACGAAGTTTGCAGTCTTGAATTGTCAGCCCTGCATTGACTGCCCTCACCGCGTCTGCGCCGCACTTCGAAATGTCGCTATTGGACACGACCGCGTTGCCTGAGTTAATTGTATAGATTGCGGCCTGATGGATATCGTGTACCACCGCGTTGCTAAAGTAGCCGACCGCGTTGTCGTCAATGTATGCCCCGTATCCGCTACAGTTATCCCATGAGCACCTTTTCGCCGTGAGAAACGCCGACTGAGTCAAGTATATAGCTCGGTCGCAATCGTGGATATGACAGTCGGTTGCGCCCGTCCGCGAGCGGTGGACATACAGGCCGTATTTTCCGCAGTTGTTGATCTCACAGTCGCGGAGTGCTGGAACCTCGCCGGACGGTGCAGCTTCGAAACCGATAAGAGCAGCGTCATGAATGTGACACTGCGAGATGTCCGCCTTTGAATCTTCAACGTAAATGCCAACGTACAGGTTAGGGCCAATGTCGCATTTGGTCATCGACAGAGTTGAGCCTTCTTTCGCAACAATGCCGTAAGTTTCGTGCCCCGCTGACGGTCCGCGCATGATGCAAGAAGTCATTACCGCGCTTCCGCCAATCACATTGACGCCGTATTTCGATTGCGAAAGGAACGTGCAGCTATCGAACACAGCCGATGCCTTCTCGCTGACTCGCGCCTCTAAAGAACCACCGCTGTGAATGCGACACTTGCGGAATGTAGCCGAAACACCGGCTCCCCGGATATTGATGCATTCCTCCCTCGCTTCGCCAAAATCACAATCTTCAAACACTGGCGCGCCAGAAACAACATCCACGGCGCACGGCGAGCCCGCAGCGCTACTGGTTCTGATACGAAAGGCTAGCCCATTAATCCGAGCGCTGGGCGAGTTGATCGTCAGCGCAGCCTCGCTCTGCCCCTCGATTACCGCTGCCCCGGCAACAGCATTTGGGTCGATCACTATCTCAACAGGTTTCAGGATCATGACGCTTTCGCGATAGACGCCCGGCTTCACCGTAATTCGGCCGTTTACCGGTGCTGCAGCTACCGCTGCCGCGATCGATGAATACGGGGCATCGCCGGCAAGTGATACAACCAATGGCGGGGACACGACAGCGCCTATCGACACGAACGGTGGCTGAGCGACGGCTGGCTGCGAGGGTTTCGGGAGAGCTGTTGGGTGCACGGTTGGCGCCGGTGGACGTATGGCACCCACGGGGCGAATCGGCTCGCGCTTCGGGCGGCGAGCAGGTTTCGTGGCTGGAGCATGCCTCTTCGGCGCCGTTACTGTGGGCTTTATCGCATTGATGTTGACGTCGCCAAGAGCACGTAGGGGCCGAACGAGCGGCAGGGCGGATGTGAGCACAATCAGTATGATCGCAAAACCCCGCGCTAGGGGTTCCTCCAGGCTGACACGGATCTGGTTGGGCACAGTTATTAGCTCATTTCTCGGACGCTACGGAAGGGGTTATATCGCCTTTGCCGTTCCCGCCCAGGGTGCAGTCTTCTACGATGGCGCGTCCGGTTGTTTGGTCGATGCCCCACTCCGCATTACCCGTAATCGTGCAACGGTTCAATGTCACTGCGGATTGATCCTTAACGCGAACGCCCACTGTACCGCCGGTAAACGTCGTCCCCGTGACTGCAGCAGTGGAATGGTCGGCTGCGAGCAGGAGACTATTCTTAGCAAACTTTACAGTTCCGCCGATCACAACTCCAGTTGCTCGCAAAATGCTAATTCCGTTATCGCCTAGCTTCGAAAGGCTGCAGTTATCCAGCGATACCTTGCTGCCGTCCGTAATGATGACGCCGCTTAGCCCTGCGCCGTCGACGATGACGTTTTTCAGTGCGCCGTTCGCAGAATTGTTGAAGATAATGGCTGAGCCGGGCATGTTATAGAGCTTAGAGTTTTCAACGTTTATCGTCGATTTGTTTGCGTGCAGTCCGCCGTCGCGACACGTTGAAATGTCGCATTCGCTAATGAACGCCGTGCCGCCATTGTTCGCATATGCTGCCACTTGCCCCATATCGTGAATGATCGATTTGCTCAGTGTCACCTTGCCGCCGTTATCGACCTCAATACCTTCGGAGACATTGTCGAGAGTGCAGCTAATGGCATTCAGTGTGCCGAAGTTGCTGCTTCGCAGAGCGATGTGAAAGTTGTAGATGTGGCATCTGGTGAGATCGACGTGGGCGTACTCATTCGCCCCAGAACCATCCCCGCCACCATTGTGGATTTCGCAGTCTACGAGAACGACATGGCACGCACTGGTTCTAGTCTCAATACAGTTCCAACCTACATCGTGGAGGTGGCATTTGAGGCCGATGACCGACGCGCCATTCAATCCCATCGCAGATGTCATGCGCTGCCCGACATCGCACCCGCTTAGAGAGATGGTCGCGCCTTGGTCGGCGGTGATTCCATTCCGTGACCCTTTTATTGCGCCGCGAATTGAGCCGCCCTTAATTGTTAGCGATGAGTTGGAGCATTTGATCGCCTGCCCTGAGCCTCCAATGATCGCGCAAGTGTCAAACGCGGGGGACGCCTTATCGGTGACTTGAATTGCGCTGAGACTGCCGTCATGAAACGAGCACATCCGGAATGTCGGTGCGACATCGGCACCATGGATGTTGACTGACTGCTCAGCGGCGTCGCCAAAATCGCAGCCTTCAAAAGCCGGTTTTCCTGATATGATGTCGACCCCGGATAAAGCGCGTACAGGTACTGTCGTAGCTATGCGAAAAGCAATACCTACGATGCGCGCAGTCGGCGTATTCAATGTGAGCGCGGGCAGCATCTGCCCCTCGATAACCACGCTTCCAGGCACAGCTTTGGGGTCGATGACAAGGTCAACTCGCTTTGCGATAGTCACGCTCTCATGGTAGAAGCCAGCGCCGACAATCACGCGCCCGCCTGGACTGGCGGCATCTATAGCAGCTGCTATAGATGAAAACGGGGCCGTGCCTGTGAGCGACACAGTCACGGGCGGCGGCGCGGGCGGCGCTGCGCGACCGCTCGGCGAACTTGCCGCCGGTGCTGGGATGGCACTGCGATTGCCGTGAACCGGCGGCCGTTTTCGAATACCCGAGTTCTGGTGAGCCTTTCGC
Source organism: Capsulimonadaceae bacterium (assembly GCA_036504535.1). Classification (GTDB taxonomy): domain Bacteria; phylum Armatimonadota; class Armatimonadia; order Armatimonadales; family Capsulimonadaceae; genus JARLGU01. Next base: position 100,659 of record DASXUY010000029.1, on the reverse strand, counting down.
GTCGGCGGTAGCGTGGGCTTTATGGCGTTGATGTTGACATCGCCAAGGACACGTGATGGAAGCGCGAGCGGAAACGTTAAGACGAGGGCGAGTAGGATAATCGAAAAATGGCGCACCGGTCAATCCTCCAGCGAGTGGCAAATCACATCAAGCTACCGACAATGAATGGCTAAGCTCTTAGCCCGCCTCCAGCACGACAATGAGCCTCACTCGCATTCAGCCCCGACTTGCGTTGCTAGCAAATGGGTTTCAAGGTTCAGAAAACCAAAGCTGAGTAAGCCATGGCGCTCGCGCCAAGAGACTGGCCCCAGCTCAAGCCGAGCCGCATTCTACGAGACGGGGTCCATCGACACGCTGGGTCAATGATTGACGATATTTTACCTATATCGATATCGAATGCCAGCTTTTGAGGTATGTTTTGAACAACTCGCGACGCACGCGAAACACCTTCGAGAGTTCCATGGCGCAGGTAATTTACGATCAGGACACAATAGAGTTTGCCGAAAACCCCGAGCCGCGGTGTCCGTGTGTGTTGCTGCTTGACACGTCCGGCTCCATGCAGGGCAGCCCTATTGTTGCGCTCAATGACGGCATCGGGTTGTTTGTGAAGGCGATCTCGAAAGATCCCCTCGCCGCTCGCCGCGTAGACGTGGCTCTGGTCACATTTGACAACGCTGTAAATGTCGTGCAGCCTTTCATCTCTGTCAGCCGCTTCATGCCGCCTCGATTGACCGCCTCTGGAGAAACGTCAATGGGACCGGCGATCCACAAAGCGCTGGACATGATCGCCGACCGGCGCGATGTGTACGCAAAAAATGGCATCGCGTCGTTCAGTCCTTGGGTGCTAATGATTACCGATGGCGAGCTGCATGGCGAAATGAACGAACTCGCATTGAAGGCCGCCAAACGGATAAAAGCCGCCGAAGAGAGCCGCCAGCTTGCGTTCTATGCCGTCGGCGTGCAAAATGCGAATATGGACCGATTGGCGGAGCTTGTTGTCCGCAAGCCGCTTAAGCTGTCAGGCCTCGATTTCACCAAGATGTTCCTATGGCTTTCCGCCAGCATCCAGATGGCGACACATTCGGTCGACGCAAACCGTATCCAGAGCCCATCGAACACTGAGTTGTAGATAGAACAGAGTTAATGAAGCTTCGACGCAGGCACACATCAGAAATATTGACAATCAATGAGAGCGCCGTGATAGCGGTCGGCGGCGAAGCGACAATCTACGCCATCCACGGCCGCGAAAATCTCGTCGCCAAGATCTATCACAAGGACGCCGAAGCCAAAATCGTCAAACTCGTTTCGATGATCGCCAATCCACCACCCGACCCGACCTCCGATCAAGGGCATGTCTCCATTGCGTGGCCGGTCGACCTGCTTTACAGCCCCGACCTGCGTGATTTCGCCGGTTTCGTCATGCCTAAAAGCGGCGGAGATCGCCCGCTGATCGACGTCTACAATCCGCTTGCGCGCCGCCAGTCAGCACCGTTCTTTAGCTACCGATACCTATGCAGGACAGCACGGAATGTCGCGGCGGCTGTGAACGCGGTCCATCTTCGCGGGTATGTCATCGGTGACCTCACCGAGTCGAATATCCTGGTCGCCGACACAGCAATGGTGACGATTGTTGACACTGACTCGTTCCAGGTACGTGACCGCGATGGGAAGACGGTGCACCGGAGCACCATGGGACGTCCCGACTACACCCCGCCCGAGCTGCAGGGGGCATCGTTCGCCGACATTGACCGCCTGCCGGAGCATGACTGCTTTGCGCTAGGCGTACTGATTTTTCAGCTCCTGATGGAAGGAACGCACCCGTTCGCCGGGGAGTACTCGGGCGGCGACGAGATCCTGCCATACGAGGGGCGTATCAAGGCTGGCTTCTTCCCGTACGGGTCGGCTGACAGTCCCTATCGGCCCAAAGCTTCCGCGCCGCCATATGGGCTACTGGCGCCAGAGATCCAGAACCTTTTCGCAACATGCTTCCGTGAAGGGCACACCCAGCCCCGCCTGCGTCCGTCCGCGTCGACTTGGATCGGAGCGCTGCAAAGTGCCGAAGAGCATTTGCTGACCTGCGCCGCCAATTCTCAGCACGCCTACGGCGACCATTTGGCGTCATGCCCATGGTGTGAGCGAAAGGCTGCGCTGGGTGGCCGAGACCCGTTTCCGGGTCGCGATGACTTCGACCTTGTGGCGTCGGGGCGGCGCGCTCCAGTCCAAAAGGCGCTGCCGCCGTCAACTCCGCCCGCGGCCGACACTCGACCAGCGCCTCCTCAGCCCCCAAAGGCAGCCCCGATAATACCGCCAGCGGCGACCGTGTCACAACCCGCAGCTTCGAGCCCACCGCCAATCGCGCAAGCGGAAGCGCCAGGCTCCCGCAAACCTATCGCGCTGACCGTAGGCATCCTTGCGGTCGTGCTAATAGCAGCCGTATTGTCGGTGATGCAGATTTCCAAAGCGCAGCGCTCCGGGATGATCTCATCCATGCTAACCGTGGCCGACTCGCGACTTCGAAACACGGACGCCGCATTCGACTCTGCGGATCAAGCCGCCGCGAACCTGAGCTTTGTCACCCAGCAGTGCGACCAGGCAATCAGCATGGCAACACCGAATATGGCCGGAGAGATTGGGCAAGCAGGACAAATTAAGGCTCGGGCGACCGCCGCGTCCGACGCGCTATCTGCAAGGCGAACGCTCGACGATGTGACTGCGTCTATCGAGGATTACAGCTCGCGGCGGTTGACGCCAGGACAGGCGTCGCGGATCCGTCTATCGCTGCTGGAACGCTGCAACGCGGCGTTAGCGAAATGCAGTAGGGCCATCGACATGGATCCGTCCTGCTCGGCAGCGTGGATAGAGCGATCGCGGGGTTACCGACTATCGGCAAACAATGCGGCTGCCGACTCCGCCCTCGCCAAGGCAAAATCGCTTCGGCCCAACGATAGCCGCCTCGATCGCCTGGCTCACTGATCGCTACAGCGGCCCGCCGTCGCCTTTCCCGTTCCCGGTCACGCGGCACTGGGTGGCACTCACCTTGTCACCCGTTTGATCGATTCCCCAGTTGGTATTCCCCGAGATTGTGCACCCGTCAAGCCTCAATGTTGACTTATTGAACGAACCAACGCCGCTGTCGTTGTCCTTAAGAGTCGTTTGAGATACCGTACATTTGCCACCACCACGAACGACAATACCGTAGTGCTTCGCCTGAGCAACAGAGGAATTTGCTATCGTAGCTCGTGCCTCCTTGATTTCAAAGCCGTTGTCGCCGGACGAGGTAATTGCAACCGTATCAACCGTCACCTCGCTGTTTTCCAAAATGAGCACCGCCGTATAGAATGACCTGTCGATGGTCACTCGGGTAACAATCCCTTTGGCGCTTCGATTGTAAATAATAGCCTCTTGCGAAAAGTCGCGTAGCTTACAGTCTTGAATTGTCAGGCCCGCATTGTACGCCTGAACTGCGGCTCGACCGCACTTTGATAGATCGCAACCTGACACGACAGCATTACCCGTGTTGATCGTGTAGACCGCTTCGTTGCCGAAATCATGCGCTACGCCATCGCTAAAGTAGCCCACCGCGCCATCGTCAATGTAAGCGCCATAGCTTTTGCAATTTCGCCAGACGCACCGTTTGGCGGTAAAGAACGCCCCCTTCGTCAGGTGCATCGCCTCATCGCAGTCGTGTACATTGCAGTTCGCCGCTTCCATACGAGCATGGTTGGCGTAAAGGCCATATGCGCTACAGTTGTTTATTTCGCAAGCAGTTAGGACTGTTGGCGTATCCGACGAATACCCTTCCACACCCACACGTGATAAATCGTGAAACCGCGAATTCGCAACAGCAGCCGTTGAGCCGTTGATATGCAGCCCGACGCTCATATTGCTGCCCACGTCACACGCGCTGAGGTTTACCGTAGCGCCGACCTTGGCAACGATGCCATACGACGGGGAAGCGGCGATTCCAGGAACGCCCCGTACGGCGCAATTTGTCATCGTAAGCGTTGCCCGGGCGACCTTGATGCCGTACTGTGACGACGATAGGATAGTGCTGTCGTCGAATCGCGCGCTAGCCCCATCGCTGATAAAAACCTGGTGCAGCGCGCCGTCATGGACCGTGCATTTGCGGAATGTGGGCGACACTCCAGCACCTTGAATGTTCAGGCACTGCTCCGGGGCTTGTCCAAAGTCGCAGATCTCAAAGATCGGGGCGCCACTCAGCACATCAACGCTCGATGGTGCCCGCACAGGATTCCTGGCTGCTATTCGAAAACTCAGTCCGCGAATCCGTGCGCTGGGCGAATTTAACGTCAGTGCCGGTTGATCTTGTCCTTCGATCACCGCCGACCCTGGAACAGCCTTCGGATCAACGATAAGATCAACGGGTTTGACCACGGTGACGCTTTCGCGGTAAACGCCAGCTTTTACAATCACCTGCCCATGCAGAGGCGCGTCCGCCAGTGCAGCGCCGATAGTTCCATACGGTGTGTCACCGGCAAGCGAGACGACAAGTGGCGCTGGGGCGGCTGGAGTCACCGGAGCAGATTGTATGGCTGGTGTCGCCGGCCGCGTGGTCACCGATGGTGTCGCGTTCTTGCGCACAGGTGGGGCAACGACACGTTTAGCCCGGTGATCTGGCTTGGCAGGTGCGGCGTGACTCTTCGGGGTGGCAGTCGGCTTGATCGCGTTGATATTCAAATCGGCCGACGCGGGTGTAAGCCCAATGCATGAGGCGACAACGGTTACGACGAAAAGCAGGTGAAGGAAGCGAAGGTCCATTGCGATTTACCTTATGACAGCCGCGAACGAGACCGCCGATGATAGGCGACTGAATACCGCGGCGCGCAAATCATTATCGATGCTGCAGCGAACGGCACAATATGAATGCTTTCGTGGATTGCATCACGGATGCACACAATTATGAAGCACAATCAGGCGCATTGCAAGGCATACTCTCGCTTGGTCCTCGTAAGCTCCTGTGAAGCGACGCCGATCAAATCCCTAATGGCCGAATAGCTCGCGCTATTGCATTTCCTACTTTGGAGTAGTCTCGAATCGAACAAAGCAGCCCAAAATGACTCCTGAAGTTGATCCGTGCTGAATCGCTTATCGGCAATGTGGTCACAATTGGTTCAGTCTACTTACAAGGGAATTTTCGGATATTCCAGCCATATGTTAACCAATTACGAACCAATATTGCAAAACTAATCCTTGCCGTATTGGAGAATATAAGGTAACATATCGATGCTAGCGACTCAGGCATACACCCTGTTAACCGGTTAGAACAATATAACAAGTGGAACACGACCTGGGAATTCTACACACTCTTGGAGACAAACAATGGCGATCTCATCATCCAAACCGACAATCTGGTTTATCACTGGAAGCCAGCACCTTTATGGCCCTGAAACGCTTGAGCAGGTTGCGTTGCATTCACGGGAGATCGCAGCGAGCCTGGACGGTATAGCGGGGCTGCCGGCAACAATCGAGTTCAAGCCTGTTCTGACCGGCCCCGATGAGATCAAGAACCTGACCATCGCCGCCAATTCGGACGCGTCCTGCGTCGGCCTCATCGCATGGATGCACACGTTCTCCCCCGCCAAAATGTGGATCGGCGGGCTTTCGGTGCTCCAAAAGCCCCTACTCCACCTCCACACTCAGTTTAACCGCGACATCCCGTGGTCCACCATCGACATGGACTTCATGAACCTCAACCAGTCGGCCCACGGCGACCGCGAGTTCGGGTTTATCACGGCGCGACTCAATGTACCACGCAAGATTGTCGCCGGTCACTGGCAGGCAAACGATATCCGCCGTGATATTGCGGCATGGTCGGCGGTAGCGGTTGGCGAAGCTGAGAGCAGGCGCCTTAAGATCGCGCGGTTTGGTGACAATATGCGTCAGGTGGCGGTCACCGAAGGCGACAAAGTCGAAGCGCAGGTCAAATTCGGCTGGGCAACTAACGGGTTCGGTGTCGGCGATCTGGTGAAGCTGGTCGACGGGTTTAGCGATGCCGAAGTGGAAAGCCTGGTCAACGAATACTCTGAGCTGTACGATTTTGCCCCTGGTCTCGTCGAGCCGGGAGCGGGCCGCGAGTCGGTGAAGGTGCAGGCGCGAATCGAGCTTGGACTGCGCGCATTCCTGACGGAAGGCGGCTTTGGGGCGTTCACAACAACGTTCGAAGATCTGCACGGACTTGCGCAGCTTCCCGGCCTCGCAGTGCAGCGGCTGATGGGCGACGGGTTCGGATTCGCTGGCGAAGGTGACTGGAAAACGGCGGGCCTGGTCCGGATCATGAAGGTGATGGCGGGAGGAAAGCGCACCTCGTTCATGGAAGATTACACGTACCATCTGGAAGAGGGCAACGAGCTCGTGCTAGGTTCGCACATGCTTGAGATCTGCCCGTCGATCGCATCCAATCGCCCGCGAATCGAAGTACATCCATTGGGTATCGGCGGCAAGGCCGATCCTGCGCGCCTGGTGTTCGACGGCGTGACCGGCCCCGCCGTTTGCGCGTCGGTGGTGGATATGGGAACGCGGTTCCGCTTGATCGTAAGCGCTGTGAATGCGGTCCCTGCCCCGCACGCCATGCCCAACCTTCCGGTGGCACGAGTGCTGTGGCAGCCTGAACCGTCGCTTCGTGTCGCAGCGGAAGCATGGATCCGCGCAGGCGGTGCGCACCACACAGGCTTCTCGCTCAATGTCACCGCAGAGCAGCTGAATGACTGGGCCGAGATGGTGGGGATTGAGTGCGTCACAATCGACAATGACACGAAGATGATTCCGTTCTGCAATGAACTTCGGCAGAGCGCGGCTGCCTGGCGGTAGGGCTGAGGAAATACCTCACCCCCAGCCCCTCTCCTTGGAAAGGCGAGGGGAGACAGAAATAGCGGATGTCATGGTCCTAATCTGGTTCCCCCTCGCCTTTCCAAGGAGAGGGGGCAAGGGGGTGAGGTCTTGAGCGAAGCGAAACAAATGAACACATTCCCGCTTACCGGTCTACGAACAATGGCGATGGCCGACGCGCCGATACCGGAGATCGTGAACGATACGGATGTGCTCATTCGTGTTGCTCGCGTGGGTGTGTGCGGCTCGGACATCCACTACTATGCCGATGGTGGTATCGGGAACCAGCGGGTTGAGTATCCATGGGTGGTTGGGCATGAAGGCGCAGGAGTCGTGGTCGAGGTAGGCTCGGCTGTGCGCGGGGTGAAGCTGGGTGACAGGGTTGCGTTCGACCCGTCGTTTCCATGCGGCACATGCGAGCAGTGTCTGGTCGGTCGTCCGCACACGTGCCTGCATTTGCTCTTCTTTGGGTGTCCTGGGCAGGTAGAAGGATGCCTCAAGGAGTATATCATTCTGCCGGAACGCGGTTGCCTGCACGTGCCGGACACGATGACGCTGGATGCGGCGGCGATGATGGAGCCGCTGTCGATCGCAGTGTACGGCGCTACTCTGTATCCTAACCTGCAAGGCGCGACGATTGCTATCCTTGGCTCAGGCCCAATAGGCCTGTGCCTGCTCCAGACCGCGCTCTCGATGGGAGCGAAAAAGGTCTATGTCACCGACAAGATCGACCAGCGGCTTGATGTGGCGCGACGGTGCGGGGCGGCGTGGACGGGCAACCCATCGACAACCGATACTGTGGCGGACATCATAGCGGACAACGGCGGCGGACTTGACGGCGTGTTCGAATGCTGCGGAAAGCCTGACGCGCTCGACGACGCGGTGAAGCTACTCAAACCTGGCGGCGAACTGTCTCTGATCGGTATTCCCGAAGGCAATCGAATCTCGATGGATATCAATCTGCTGCGACGCAAGGAGATTCGGATACAGAATGTCCGCAGGCAGAACAACTGCATGCAGAAATCGCTGAACCTGATTGAAAGCGGCGCAGTCGATGCCAACGCGATGATAACGCACCGTTTCCCGTTCGCGCGCACCGACGAAGCATACGACCTCGTCGCCAACTACCGCGACGGTGTCGTCAAGGCGATGATCAGTTTGGATTGAGGTATGACCTCACCCCTGGCCCCTCTCCTTGGAAAGCTAGAGGGGAATAGGAACAGTTTCTCAGACAAAGGATGAGCTTTATGAGTCAGTATGCGATTGGATTGGATTATGGGACGAACTCGGTACGCGGGCTCCTGGTGGAACTCGGCGAAGGGACCGAAGTCGCAAGCAGCGTTTTCGAGTACCCCAGCGGCGACGCGGGGATATTAACCGATTCGCGCGACCCGAATGTGGCGCGGCAGGACCCGGCGGACTATCTTGCCGGTGCGCTTTCGGTGATTCGCGGCGTCCTTTCGCAGGCGCCTGCAGGCTTTGCGCCATCCGATGTGGTCGGCATCGGAGTTGACACAACTGGCTCGACACCGATTCCTGTCGACGTTAACGGTGAGCCGCTGTCGTTCCGCCCTGAATTCGCCGGGAACCTCGACGCGATGGCTGTCCTATGGAAGGACCACACGGGCCACGCAGAGGCGACCGAAATCACTGCTCTCGCGGCTAGGATTCGGCCTGAGTATTTGAAGAAGTGCGGGGGAACGTACAGCTCAGAATGGTTCTGGGCCAAGATACTGCGCAACCTGCGCGCCCACCCAGAGGTGTTCGCGAAAGCTTACACCTGGGTCGAGCATGCAGACTGGCTGCCTGCCGTCCTTTGCGGCACCACGAAGCCAGAGTTGGTGAAGCGCGGTATCTGCGCCGCTGGACACAAGGGCCTGTTCAACGATTCGTGGGGCGGGTATCCCGATAGCGAGTTCCTGACGCAACTCGATCCGAAGCTGGCGGAAGTTGGCAAAACGCTCCCAAGCAAGGCGTACCATATAGGCGAGGCGGCTGGAGCCCTTTGCGAAGAATGGGCAGCGAAAACGGGGTTAAGCGCAGGCATCCCGGTATCGGTCGGGGCATTCGACGCTCACCTTGGCGGTGTTGGCGCAGGAATCACTCCCGGCGCGCTGGTGAAGATTATCGGCACATCAACCTGCGACCTGATGGTTGCGCCGCTCGACAAGCCTATGCCCGATATCCCGGGTCTTTGCGGAATCGTGCCCGAGTCGATCCTTCCCGGCTACTACGGCCTAGAAGCTGGCCAGTCCGCCGTTGGCGACATCTTCAACTGGTATGTCAAATCGATAAAGCCAGCCAACATGAGCCATGAGCAACTCACCGCCGATGCGGAGCGCCTTTCGCCAGGCGAAAGCGGCCTGCTAGCGCTCGATTGGCACAACGGCAATCGCACCGTGCTGGTAGACCAGCGACTGACGGGCGGTGTGCTTGGACTGACGCTGCATACCACGCCCGCTGAGCTGTACCGTGCATGGATTGAAGCCACCGCGTTCGGCGCTCGAGTCATTATGGAGCGTCTCGAAGAGAGCGGGCAGACAGTTGAGCGAATTATCAACTGCGGTGGGATCGCGGCGAAGAACCCCATGGTCATGCAGATATACGCCGACGTTATGGGCCGCCCAATCCAGATCTCGGCCAGCAGCCAAACGTGCGCGCTCGGTGCCGCAATTGCCGGGGCAGTTTGCGCAGGGGCATTCGATTCATTTGCCACAGCCACCGAAAAGATCACCCACCTGCATCCCCACGTTTTCACGCCCATCGCCGCCAATCAGGCGCGGTACGAACGGCTGTACAAGCTGTACCGACAGGTGCATGACGCATTCGGTATCAAAGGCGGGACCGGTGACCTGTACGATGTAATGAAGCAGCTCCTGACACTTCGCGAGGAGGCACGGTTGTAGCCCCGTCTTGTGCCAGCGTGTCGAAACATTTCGCGGCCCCACCCGCCTCGAAGACTCGGCACCCTCCCGAAGCGGGAGGGAAATTTCCTTCCCGCTTCGGGAAGGTGGCGAGGAACGAGCCGGATGGGTCTCCGCGAAACGCATATCGGCAAAGCCGATAGTGAGGTCCATCTATACATGAAAGACTTAAAGCAAGCCGTATACGCCGCTAACCTTGACCTCGTCAAGGCGGGGCTCGTCGTGCTGACGTGGGGCAACGCCAGCGCGGTAGACCGGGAACGCGGGATTGTAGCGATCAAGCCGAGCGGCGTATCGTATGACACGCTAACGCCCAGCGATATCGTTCTTGTATCGCTTGAGACCGGCGAGCCCCTACCCGGCGAAACCATGCGTCCTTCATCGGACACGCCCACACACGTCTACCTTTACCAGCACTTCCGCAGTATCGGGGGAATCGCGCACACCCATTCTCGGCAGGCAACAAGCTGGGCGCAAGCGTGCCGCGAGATTCCGGCGTACGGCACCACCCACGCGGATACGTTCTATGGTGAGGTGCCCTGTGTCCGCCCCCTCACGCAGGCGGAAATCGACGAAGGCTACGAGATCAACACAGGTGTAGCGATTGTCGAACATTTCGAACGCAACAAGCTGAACCCGGTTCACGTCCCCGGCACCCTCCTGTCGTTCCACGCGCCTTTCGCGTGGGGCAAAACAGCAGCGAAGGCGGTCGAGCACGCTATCATCCTCGAAGAGGTCGCTGGCCTCGCGCTCCGAACCGAGATGCTCAGCAGCGACGCGAAAACTATCCCGCAATCGATGCTCGACAAGCACTTCCAGCGCAAACACGGTGCCGGGGCGTACTACGGGCAGAAGTAGGCGTGGGCGATAAGAGATAAGGGCGCTCGCCGCTGAGGCAGCCTACCCGGCTCGGGCCAACGTGTCGTTGGATCGTTTTAAGGGTCGGCAGGCAGCTTGGCCTCTTGCACCCGACCGAATGTGCCGCACAATGGTCGGCGTGATTGAATGCGTATAAGCATGGACCCCAGCACGTCTGGGTATCTCAGCAGCTGTCTCCTCCAAACGTCGAGTGTGTTTCACGAAAGTGGCAAGCGGCCAAGGGTCGGGCAGTTTGATAGGCCATAGCCTAGATGGGTGCGCTCGCGCACCCAACTTAGCCCCGGACTTGAGTTCGCTCGCGAACAGGGGGTGTTCTTCGTCAGGCCGGGATCTTCAGTCCCGGCGAACTTGGGAACCCGGTTGCCCGAGCTTACCCGCCCAGTGCCAAAGTCGTGAAGCGAACGCCTCCAAACGTCCCTCACGCAGGATTTGTACTCCGCGACGCCTAATTAAGTTCCAACAAACCATCGCGCGCCGCATGAACCGATTTTCTCGAATGCACCGCTGCGATAGGGTTCAGCCTAGTTAGAAGGAATCCCAATGACGATACGATTTGGATGGCGCTTCGTCGCCGCTGTACTGTCCATGACTGCTTGCGCTGCCGCAGGCGCAGCTGTCAAGCCAGCTTCGATTTTCACCGACAATGCTGTCTTGCAGCAGAAACAACCCGTCCCAGTGTGGGGCACTGCCGACCCCAATGAGCCGATCGAGGTCATCATCAACGGTCAGAGCGTGAAGACCGTCGCGGATGCGACCGGTGCATGGTCTGTAAAGCTCAAGGCGATCCCGGCTGGCGGTCCCTACACGCTCACCATAAATGGCACGCCATCCGACACGGTGACGCTTAACAATATCCTCGTCGGCGAAGTCTGGATTTGCGGCGGACAGTCGAACATGGAGTATCCCATGAAGGGCTGGGTTCAGCCAGCATTCACCAAGGATGCGATCCCAACGTCCGCCGACCCGCAACTCCGCTATCTGTCCGTCGCTTACACGGTGGGGATCACCCCGAAATCGGCAGTAGGCGGCGTATGGCAGGTCGCTACCGTGGACACGGTACCCAACCTGTCGGCAGTTGGCTATTTCTTCGCACGTGAGCTACGCAAGTCGCTTGGCGTGCCCGTCGGCCTCATCAACGACAACTGGGGCGGCACTCCTGCGGAAGCGTGGACGAGTCGCGAGGCGCTAGAGACCGTACCATCCCTCAAGCGGTACCTCGACGAGGAAGCATCATATCCTGCGCGGTTTACCAAGATGATGGACGACTATAACGCCAAGCTGGAGAAGTACAACGCCGACAAGGCCAAGTTTGATGCGGACGTCGCGACCGCGAAGGCGAACGCCACACCCGTTCCAACCAATGCGCCTCAGAGTCCTCGCAAACCTGCGACGTATGAAACATGGCCCAACGGCGCGTCTCACCTCTACAACGGCAAGCTCGCCCCGGTCATCCCCTACGGCATTCGCGGTGCCATATGGTATCAGGGCGAGTCGAACGGCGGCTCCGGATTCGAGTACAAGACGCTGTTCCCAACCATGATTGCCGACTGGCGGGCGCGGTTTGGTCAAGGCAACTTCCCGTTTCTTTTCGTCCAGCTCGCACCGCACATGGGCATGAACACGACGCCCCTCCCCAAGACGGCGGGCAGCTGGGCCGAACTTCGAGAAGCCCAGCGTCTCACGCTCCAAGCGTCCCCGAATACCGGAATGGCCGTCATTACAGATATAGGTGATGTCAAGGATGTCCACCCACGCCGCAAAGAGCAAGTCGGCGTTCGACTCGCACTTATCGCTAAGGCAACAGTCTACGGCGATAAGAAGATCGAGTACAGTGGCCCGGTGCTGGACAAGATCAAGACAGAAGGATCGAAGGTCCGCGTAAGCTTCACCCACGCCGACGGCCTCAAGTCCATCGACGTGCACGATGCTACGGATGACGGCCCACAGGTTGCGTTTGCCAACAAGCTTGTTGGGTTCGAAGTCGCCGGCGACGACGGTGTGTACGCCGCAGCGGACGCGGTAATCGACGGCAAGACTGTCGTTCTTTCCAGCCCGAATGTTACTGCGCCTGTCAGCGTACGTTACGGATGGGCAAATTACCCAATCGCAAATCTGTCGAACGGAGCCGGTTTACCGGCATCGCCGTTCAAGACCGACAACTGGCCATGGGGATCGGAACCAAAGCCACAACTTGCGCCAGCGAAATAGCGATGAAGTATACGTCCCGCCAGAGTAATCCGGCGGGACGTTTTCGTCCGCCCGACGACCGATTGGGGCGCTTCCGGGTTGACACATGGAACGGTGGACGGGCATAATGACTCCGGCCCTTGGCAGGTAAAGGACCGGAGACCGCATGCTGCTGGATATGAAAGATTTTGAGAAGCGGATCGCCGGCGCGGAGTCTGCTCTCCAGCGCTTTTTTGATGCCGATGGCCTGATCACCTTTTCCCGCGCTCCTGGTTGCCTTGACGTGATGGGCGGCGTAGGACTCTATACGGGCTCGACACAATTAGCAGCAACCATTGGCGAAGCCGCCCATGCTGCAATTCAGCTTCGCGGAGACACGAAACTGCGGATATGGACACGGTCCGGCGCAGGCGACGACGACAGTCCGATTATCGAACGAGAACTTGGCGATGTGGTAGCAGGCGTCGCAAACGAGAACGACAGCGATGAATGCCCCAGGCGCTGCGAATGCGTTCGCCTTATTGGCAACTGCTTCGAATACCTGATGCGTCAAATTGGATCGACCGGTTCTACAAGGGGCGCAAACATCGTCCTAGAAAGCCGGATACCGATCGGCGCGGGCCTTGGATCATCCGACGCCGTTATCGCGGCCACTCTGGTAGCTATTGACGCGGCATACAGTTTTAACATAGCGCCCGAGCAACTTGCCTCCCGCGGCACTCAAGTACGGCAGTCAGGACTTCAGCCTGACGACGCGTTCGCCAGCCAAATGGCGACAGTATTTGGCCATAAAGGCAAGCTGCTCGTCTACCGCTGCCAAACGCACGAAATTGACGGCTACGAACCGCTGCCAGCTGGCGTAAGGATCTACGGGATTACGTCAGGCAAGGGCCAAGCAGCGGCAAACGTGCCGGTTAATCGCGGACGAATCGGCGCTGCATTGGGACTCGACCTGATCAACAGGAGACGCGCTGAACTGGGCGATTCGCCGATTGGCCATCTGAGCGAACTAACGCCTAACAAGTACCGGCGAGATTACGCGGCAGTGCTCCCCAGCCGAATACTCGGTAGCGAGTATAATCGCACAGTGGGCCGCGACTGCGAGACGCCTGGGATTAATCCAGTGCAGTTGTATTCGGTCCGCGCTGCCTCGGAACATGTCATTTACGAAAGCTACCGGGTAAGCACGTTCCTCACATCGCTGGAAGAAGTTGGCAACAACTCGGGAGCGCGGGTCACATTGGGCTTAATACGCGCGGGCGAGGCGATGTACGGTTCGCACTGGTCCTACACCCGTACCGGACGGGGCTGCCGCGAGACGACGCAATTGGTGCGAATGGCCAGAGAAGCAGGGCCATCGCGCGGGATTTTCGGCGCTCGAATAACGGGCGCAGGCTCCGGCGGAACGGTTGCCGTTCTCACATACGGCAGCGATGCCGATGCGACCGTTCGCGAAATAGCCGCCGCATATACGACGATGACGGGCAACGAGGCACACGTCGTCCTTGCGGGCAAATCGCCCGGCGCTGCGGAGTTTGGGACACGCACAACGACAGGTTTTTAGTGGTTAGCGTGGCCAAAACACGGGCCGCATTGCTGCCGATTTAGCTGTTCCAGGCCAAGCCTGTAAGGGATATCATATGTCACAGGTTCGAAAAGCAGTAATCACGGCGGCTGGCCGCGGGACAAGGCAGTACCCCGCCAGCAACGTGGTTCAAAAGGAGCTTTTCCCACTCGTCGACACTGACGGCTTTACCAAGCCCACCCTCCAAATTATCGTGGAGGAAGCTCTTAATGCAGGTCTCGAAGAGATCTGTATCGTCGCGAACCCAAGTAACGTTGACGAGATCCGCCGCCACTTCCAGGCGCCCACGACGGCTCAGCGAGAGTCGATGCGCGGCAAAGAGTGGGCGACGCCGCTGCTTGATCGCCTCGCAGATATGAGCCAGCGCATCAGCTTTGTCGTGCAGGAGACCCAGGAAGGCTACGGTCACGCGGTCTACCAGACGAAGGATTGGGTTGGCGACGAAGCGTTCGTCCTGCTGCTGGGCGACCATGTCTATCTCGCGCCAGAAGAACGAAACTGCACGCAGCAGGTCGTCGACGTCTGGAACAATTTCGGTCAGCCAGTTTCAAGCGTGGCGCAGGTTCCAGAAGCCGTCATCACGCGCTTCGGCACTCTTAACGGAACGCTCATCGACGGCCATCCGGGCGCTTATAAGATCACCGAGATGATCGAAAAGCCAACGATTGAAACGGCACGGGAGAGGCTTCGAGCCCCGGGCATTCCCGAAGGCGAATATCTCTGCTTCTTCGGCATTCACGTCTTTCCCCCGGTGCTTTTTGACTGCATCGGACACCTGATCAAGAACGATATTCGGGACAAAAAAGAGATCCAGCTAACCTCAGCGCAAACCTTGCTGCTGAACAGTGTGGATACATACATCGCCGCCACGGTCAACGGGACCCGCTTCGACATGGGGGTCCCCGAAGGGCTTGTGGAGACACAAATAGCGCTCGCGTTGAATTCGCCGTTCCGCGATCGCGTCTACAGCACAATTCACGAGGTTGAGCCGTTGGTAAAGGCGCGCACGGGCGCGTAACTGAGCCACCACGCACGCTGGTTTACATCAAAGTGTAAAACTGGTCCGCACGAGTGCAGCGGGCCACAAATATCAAAAGGAGATACAATAAATGTCAACGACA
The DNA here is from genome assembly GCA_036504535.1 of Capsulimonadaceae bacterium. Classification (GTDB taxonomy): domain Bacteria; phylum Armatimonadota; class Armatimonadia; order Armatimonadales; family Capsulimonadaceae; genus JARLGU01. The sequence goes on along the minus strand of DASXUY010000029.1, from coordinate 85,117 downwards.
ATTGAAAACATCATTGGCCGTCAGATTCTAGACTCTCGCGGCAACCCGACAGTCGAAGTCGAGGTTTACCTGGAAGACGGCACCGTCGGCCGCGCAAGCGTTCCGTCAGGCGCATCCACCGGCGAGCACGAGGCTGTCGAGCTTCGCGACGGTGACAAGAACTACTACGGCGGCAAGAGCGTGCTCAAGGCCGTCGAGAATGTCAACGAGACCATCGCCCCTGAGCTCATCGAGCGTGACGCCGCCGACCAGATCGGTATCGACCAGCTCATGATCGACCTCGATGGCACCGAAACCAAGGCCAACCTCGGCGCGAATGCCATCCTCGGCGTCTCCCTCGCCGTCGCCAAGGCTGCCGCCGAATCGCTAGGCCTCCCCCTTTACCGCTACATCGGCGGAACCGCTGGCTGCCAGCTTCCCGTCCCGATGATGAACATCCTCAACGGCGGCAAGCATGCCGACAGCAACGTCGACCTGCAAGAGTTCATGGCCATGCCCGTCGGCGCAACGTCCTTCTCGGAAGCGCTGCGCTGGGGTGTAGACGTTTACCACTCCCTGAAGAAGGTTCTCAACAAGAAGGGCCTCGCCACTTCCGTCGGTGACGAAGGCGGCTTTGCCCCCAACCTACCGTCCAACGAAGCCGCGATCCAGATCATCGTCGAGGCCATCGAGGCCGCTGGCTACACTCCCGGCGAGCAGATCATGATCGCCCTCGACCCCGCTGCTTCCGAGCTTTACGAGGATGGCAAGTACAACCTTAAGGGCGAAGGCCGAATCCTCAGCGGCGACGAGTTCGTCGATTACTACGAGAACCTGGTCAACAAGTACCCGATCATCTCGATCGAAGACGGCGTTGGCGAGAACGACTGGGATACCTGGAAGAAGCTCACCGACCGCATCGGCAACCGCGTCCAGCTTGTCGGCGACGACCTGTTCGTCACCAACACCAAGTTCCTTCAGAAGGGCATCGACACCGGCACCGCCAACTCGATCCTGATCAAGGTCAACCAGATCGGTACGCTCACCGAAACCCTCAATGCCATCGAGCTAGCAAAGCGCGCCGGTTACACCGCCGTCGTCAGCCACCGCTCGGGCGAGACCGAGGATTCGACGATCTCCGACATCGTCGTAGCTGTAAACGCTGGTCAGATCAAGACAGGCGCCCCGGCCCGATCCGACAGAGTCGCAAAGTACAACCAGCTTCTCCGCATCGAGGAGATGCTCGGCGACACCGCGCGCTTCGACGGCATCAAGTCGTTCTACAACCTCAAGCGATAGCTTGAACTGCATCGAATGACATTCCGCCCCCGCAGCCTAATATGTGCAGCGGGGGCGTTGTCATCTGTGAGGGACCGCTTTGTAGACATGGTTCTACGTAAGTCGTTGGCAGCGGGTGCGAGTCACGCAAGTGGCAACCAGAGCGCCGCATTCACCGGGACTAGAACTCCCGGTCTGACGAAGAACACCCCCTGTTCGCGAGCGAACTCAAGTCCGGGGCTAAGTGTGCGCGACAGGCCCAATTAACGTGGTTATGGCCTATCAAACTTCCCGGCCATTGGCCGCTTGCCACTTTCGTGAAGTGCACCCGTTGGCAGCCTACGGGCAGGAAACACGGCGCAACGTGCTTAATACTCAATGAGCGTGCCGCTCTCATTCCTTGCGGCATCGAACCACCAAAATTGCCAGGAAACTATTCGCCATGCATTCAGTGACCGCTCCCCGTAAAGCCGTATTGTCCGCAGGACTACTTGTCCTTGCCATAACTGTCGTCGTTGGAAAAGCATCGTGCGCGCCGGCTACCCCATTTCGCCTCACCCTTAAGCGCAGCGACTCCGTTGGGGCAACGCAGAGCATACGGATACATACCGTAAGAAAGACGATATTGCGCCTTAACGGTGTGGCGACCGGACCTGCCACAGTGGATTACTTAGAGGTCACCGCAGACTGCACAGCAAGAACCCTCGCGGTAAATGCTAATGGCACCTCATCACGTGACGAGATTAAGCTGGGTCCGTTATTATTTCGCACCGATCCAACTGGTCCGTTCCAAACAGCTAGCTGCTCCGGCACCGTTATAGAGCATAACTGCTCTGTTGGAATTCCGTTTGTTCGAAAGGATGGATTACCCATCAGCGACGCGGAAGTGGCTGCATTAAAATCGGTATTTGGGCAGCACGCTGACGAGCGGCATCCGTCGAACGACGATGTGTTTGGCACAACAAAGCTCGTTCGCGCGGGTGACACTTGGTCTGGTCACAACGCAGTCTTGGCTAAAGAGGCTAGCAAGCTTTTTCGGGCGCAAATTGCACCAACCAGTGTGAGTAGTTGGGTAAAAGTGAATGGTACTCAAGTCGTTGGCTCGGTTGAATGCGTTGATGTCTCAACCCACGTAACAATATCGAACCTACATAGGTCTCCTGGGTTCGCGTCGATGCACGCGAACAACGTAGAAATGACCACCGATGATCGCACACTCTATCCGAAGAATCCAAAAATGCCCTCGCTTGCAAGCCGGTCAGTTAACCATTTCCTGATTATCAAGACGGACAGCAAAGGACGCAGGGAGATGGACGAAGAAGAGTCAACGGAAATAAATCCCATCGCTCCCGTAGAATGAGGGCGATAGCAGGCACTATCACTCGGGCCCGAATCCTTCAATGTTGTGAATGGATTGCCAATGATCAACAAGACCAAATCCATAGCTGTACTTACGACCGTCCTACTAGTCGCCACCGTGCTCCCGGCCGCCTCCGCAGCGCCGGATCCGCCAGCGTACAAGGTCGTCTTCGACCACCCTATCGCGGCCGGCCAGGTCATCAAGGGCGATATCCACTCGCGCCAGCGCCAATATGTCGTCGCGGACGGGGTCGCCAAGCTCGCTCAGCCTACCGGTTACTCCGAAGCTCGCGCAAAGTACCAGATGACGGTCGGCTCCGTGGACTCGCGCGGCATTCCAGTCGTCGCCGTCCTGCGCCTCGATGAGCTGTTCGCGAGCAGTGATACCGTGGACCTGCCAGCAAAATCGCGCCTGTCGGGGAAGGTGCTGGTCCGAATCCCGCGCAACAGCGGGCAGTACATTCGCGAAGATGGCATCGAGGTCAGCACGCGCGACTCCGACATCGTTGGCGCACTCTTCGGTGGCTTCTTCGAATCGGACACCGTGACCGATGACGAAATGTTCGCGCCGCGTGGCACGATACGCGTCGGCGAAACGTGGGCAGGCAACAGCGCTGCCATCGCTAAAATGGTAAGCGGTCAGCTCAACACGACCATCCAGCCCGAGCATACCAAAGGCACGGCCAAGCTAAATGGGATCGTCACTCGCGTCGGCGTTCCCTGTCTCGATATCACGCTTCGCATCGATGTCGACTACATCGCCAACCCGCCTGTCCGCCTCGGCTATATGGGAGTGCGCACGCTCACCGACGACGCCGTCAAGATCGACAGCGCAACCTATATCGCCGAGCAGCGCGCATTCTGCCCTGTAGATACGCAGCTTCCGGAGTTGGAAACCTGCTCGACACTCACCTACAAGCTGAAGACACACGTTGACGGAAAGCCTGTCGAAATGAACTTCGAGCGCGTGCTGGATGGACGCCAAAATGTGAGCCGATAGCTCCCCGGGGTGTCCGTACCGTAACTTCGGACTCGCCAACCACTGAATCCGGCGTCCCGGAGGGACAGGCCTGAATTTCGTAGCCCCTGAATTCATTCAGGGGATGCCACCGACGGCCTGATGCGATCAGTCGCAGATTCATGAGCTGCGTCCAGCGACGCGCTGGTTTACGCGAGTAAATGGTATCATAATGGCAGGCTTGCATCCGGTAAGCACACTTTTGCGTCTGCGGACGCCCCAATTTCAATCACATCCACTATTCCGGCGAACGACCGAAGCCGACCTGAACGAAGGGACAGAACGAGATGCCAACAGAGCAGACCGAAGATACGATGCACAAGCGGGAGACCATCATGGAAGATGGCAAACGAAAGCTTTACTATTTCACGTTCGGCGACGAAGGCGCGACGCCAGAACCTGCGGACGAATCCCACGACGCCAATTCCGCCAAGGAGGCCTCGAACAATGAGTGAACTGCGATGGCATCCTCTCGTCGGTCAATGGGTCATCACCGCAACTGAGCGGCAGGAGCGCACGTTCCTACCGCCCAAGGGCTTCTGCCCGCTGTGCCCGACCAAGCCGGGCGAGTTCCCAAGCGAAATCTCCGAAGCCGATTACGACATTGTGACTTTCGAGAACAAGTTCCCGTCGCTGCGCCCCAACCCACCCGTCCCCGCTATCGCTGGCACAGAGCTTGAGCCGGTGGATGTCGCAGGCGGTGTGTGCGAAGTTGTGTGCTACACGCCGGACCACGACGCGACCCTAGCCGAGCAACCCATCCGCAAGATACAGCACCTGATCCAGGTGTGGACCGACCGCTTCAAGGCGCTGGGTGATCGCGACGAGGTGAAGTACGTTTTCGCGTTCGAGAACAAGGGCAAAGAGATTGGCGTGACGATGTTCCACCCGCACGGGCAGATCTACGCTTACCCGTTCATCCCGCCCATCATTGAGAAGGAACTCGAGCAGACCACCAAGCACTTCGAGAAGACTGGCCGCAACCTCATTCTCGATATCGCCGAGAGCGAAATCGCTGATGGACGCCGCGTGATCGCCAAGAATGACTCATTCGTCGCCTACATCCCGTTCTTCGCGCGCTACCCGTACGAGGTGCACATCACTGCAACCCGCCCGGGCGTCACATCGTTCGCCGAGTTCAACACGGCCGACCGCAACAACCTGGCAGTGATTCTCAAGCAGATCGTCAGCGCATACGACAAGCTGTGGGACTTCTCGCTGCCCTATATCATGAGCATCCACCAGCGCCCCACCGACGGCAAGGACTACACGAATACCTACCAGTTCCACATCGAGTTCTACCCGCCGTACCGCACCAAGGACAAGCTCAAGTACCTTGCAGGCTCAGAGGCCGGTGTCGGCGCGTACATCAACGACACCCTCGCCGAAGAAAAGGCCGTCGACTTGCGCGCCGCGCTAGCGAAGGCCGTGATCGAGTAGCAGTTTACTCAACATAAAGCCCAGCAACAATTACGCCGTCGGTCGTGCAAGGGACGATAGGCGGCGTAATTGCGATAGGGTGACCTTCTGGGCAATATATGATGCCGCGCGTACCTAGCCGATGGCAAGCGGTACATTCGAGATGGGCACAGCGATGCAGGTGTTAATATCGATCCGCAGACATCTCCGTAAAATCGGTTGGGCATTATTCGCAATCGCGATTACCATTGAACTCGGGATATTTGAGCGAGCAATGTGGTCGCCACCTCGCATCTCAGATCGCCTACTAGACGAAGGATTTGTGGCGTCTTGGACAGTGCTCGGACTCGGGCTCGTGTGTGCACTACGTACGCTGCGCCAACCACGTGGCAGGGTACTTTTAGCGTGTATTATTCTATCAGCAGTCCTGTCTTATTATATGCTAGTTTGTGTAGCAGTGTCGCGAGTGTAGTGAGTGGTCCGCCCGCCCCCTCTGCGTAGTCAGCGTCCAGCCCACCGCGCCTCACTCCGCCGCTGCTGGCAAACAGCTTGCATCCACCCGCTCCACACCGCCGCGCGGGCTGTCGACGCGCACAAACGTCGCCGTCGCAGGATCCCACACAGCCTTCGCCGGGTAGGCGACCAGTGGCATGGTGAGGACAGACTTGCCGTCCACGTACCTGTTTCCCAAGAGGCCGTCGGGAGCCTTCCCTTTCTCCCGCCAATCCCTTAGTGCGCCGAACGGGTTAGGCAGCCCATTGATTCCCGGGCCGCCGCCATGAGACATACCGGGAACAATGAAGAACCGGATAAATGACTGCGCCTTCTCGACGCTTCCACATCGCTCGATAACCTTATCGTAATAGTCGATGGAGCTTTGGTAGGGTACGATTTGGTCTGCAGTGCCAGCGGCCATAATCAGTTTCCCGCCATGCTTCGCGAAAGCGCTCAGGTCGGGGTTTTCGGCGTTGAGGTACGGCCCGAGAGCGGCTGTGTACGTGTCAAAGTCCTTCCCGAAATCGATATCTGTGTACTGTTTGTTTCGACCGAACACCCAGTTGAATAGGTAAAGGTGCCCATTGGAGCCTTCGATTGATGCGCCTATCGGTATTCCGTCAAATATGCGCTTGCCAGTAATCGCTTGGGTTGGCCCTGTGAACAGCTTACGTAACGCTGCCTCGTGAGCAGGTGTCAGGGACGCATCCTTGCTGAGCGCGAGCGCGATCACTGCGTCGATATCCTTTGCGGTGCAGCGAGGGTCCGAAACGAACTTTCCTGCGACCGCCGGAGCTTCGCGACTCGCCATGTACTCGTTACCGGCGACGACAATGCCATGGAGTTGCTCCTCCGTAAAGTGGCATTTTGCTAGAACCTGGTAGTTCCACAGAAAGTACGCATGCAGCGGCGTGCGGCAATGAGCCGGGACATTCGCGAAAATGCCGTCGTAATCCTCGGGGTACCGCTGAGCTTCCTGAAGCGCCTGCTGCCCACCGGTTGAGCCGCCGATGAAATACGAATACGCTATGTCCTTACCGTAGAACGCTCGAACGACCTGCTTTCCGGCGACCGTCATCAAATGTGTGGCCCGGAACCCGAAGTCTTTCCACACCTCGCGGTTTCCTATCCCGGACTCTGCACTCGGAGCCGTTCCCATGTCAGTCGTCACAACGGCATACCCGCCGCCAGCGTATCCCGTCAGGCCGAGCGACCCGATATGCCCCGCCGCCCCTCCATTCCCTGTGCCGACCAGAATACCGTTCCACTTGTCCGGATCAGGTAGACACAATTCAACGTTGATGTTTGACCCTTTTGCGGGGTTCATCACAATCTTGACCACCGTACGAGGGCGTAGGTTGGCATAAACATGCCCGTCGGGCGTCGTTACGGATTCGGTCACATCGTGCTCGACGAGAGTGATCGTAGCGTTCTCAATAACGAGCCGCTTAACGGTAGCGATACGGTCGTCGATAGTCGGCGAATTAGTCAATTGCATAGCACTTGGATCTTTGGTAGTCACAGCGGGTGGCGAAACAGGGTCGCCGAACGAGCACGGGCCAACGCAAGTCAGCCAGATTGATGGGACGGCGAAAAGGAGGCTACGGGTGATACTGGGGGTAATTCGCATTGGCGCATGCACCGGTCTTTCTTCGGGAGTGGTACAACAAATCCGAATCGGCGAGCTCCACACAATGCGCCGTCGACTCCGTCTGATTTCAGTTCGATAAGACGTGCGCTACATCCTGCATGAGAGAGGAACGGGGGTGTGCTTCACGAAAGTGGCAAGCGGCCCCGGATCGTGCAGTTTGATGGGCCCAAGCCTCGATTGGTGCGGCTCCGGCGCACACTTAGCCCCGCACTTGAGTTCGCTCGCGAACAGGGGGGTGTTCTGCGTCAGGCCGGGATCTTCAGTCCCGGCGAACTTGGGCATCCGGTTGCCCGAGCTTACCCGCCCGTGCCACTTTCATGACGGCACACCCTGAATAGGAACGGCGGAAGTGATGCGCCAAACGGGTACACAACGGGAACACGATATGATATAATCACCTCAGGAGCATTGATCCATGCCTAAGAACACAACAGCGAAACCCGAAGTGCGTCTTTCCATCCGGGCAAATCCAAGCCAGAAGAGCGTCCTCGCTCGCGCCGCCAGCGCACGACACATGAACGTTAGCCAATTCGTGTTGGGCGCTTCGCTCCGCGAAGCGGAGCAGATCATTAACTCCGAATCCACACTGGCAGTCTCACCAGAGCAATACGACTGGTTGGTTAACCTGATGGACGCCCCGACATCACCCAAACCCGCACTAGCAACGGCAGTTCGAAAGCCTGCAGTCTGGGATGAGTGACTTTTCTGCACCAACGCCCATTACCAATGGTGACGATTGCGATTCGTTTGATTGCGGCTCCGAAGCTCTCAATCGTTTCCTGAAACATCACGCGCTCGGCAAGCAAAACGCCAAGCTGTCCAGAACCTACGTTGTCGCGCGTAACAACCGAGTAATCGCGTACTACACGCTGGCCCATATTGCCGTCACCCAGGACGAAACACCCCGTAAGCTCGGCCGAGGCATGCCCAGCTCACTCCCCGCGATGCTTCTTGCACGCCTGGCCGTGGATACGACCGCTCAAGGGTTGGGCCTGGGCCGATCACTTCTGGTAGATGCGCTGCGCCGAACCTGGGCCGTCATGGACAACGGCGCTGCACCGGTTCGCCTATTCGTCGTCGACGCCAAAGACGAGGTCGCAAAGAGTTTCTACGAACGCTTCGAAATGACCCCGTCGCCGCACGATCCCAACCGCCTCTTCCTGTCGTACAAGGACCTACGCGCTCTGTTCGATGGGGAAGAGTAGCTGAAGGGCAACGTGGATGCGCGGGATTGTGGCATTTCGACAGGGACCTCGGACACGTCGTAAAGACATGCTGAAGGAATGCGCGTCAAGGGGCTATTTCGGCCCGTGAGCTAACATTTACGGGCCGAAAGGCTAGGCCAGTAAACCCACGGTCTAGCAACTCGTACACTAGCGTAGCTGGCGCGAAGTGGTAAAGCGTCTGACTCCGTGGATTGAATGAGCGCGATGGTAGCTTTTCATCGAGGACTAAGGGGCTCTCGTCAGCGGCTTGATAAAAGCGGCCAAAGACCTCCCGGCTTTCCGACAATCCCCCAGGTGTATCCAATACAGTTAATGTACGATCTGCAAAATGACGAGGAGAGCGACTTTGACAGGTCAAGGAAAGCCCGTCTAGTGCGTCAGTCTCTATTTGCACTAGATATCTCTCGCAGGATGGACATGGATCCCTATGCTCTACAGAATGAGATTCGACATCAACTGAGCATTTTTCATGAAATACCACTTGTTGGTAGTCCTCTGTATTCTTAATGGGTCTGAAATCAACACCTCGGCTGTTCAAAAATTGCGCGGCTCGTTTCGATACCAGCCATTGGTTACTGCCAGTCTTCTGGAAATCGGTCTTACCGGCGAGTTTCACACTTATGGCATTAACCTGTTTCCACCGAAGGCGGTTGCACCACGTGCAGTCACGGTATGCTTCAAAGGCTCGACCGTCGTTTGTAACTTCAGAAAAATCATATACTGCTTCGCTAAGTTGTAGTTCCACATGCTGTGCGTTGTGAAGATCACTTACGTCGTATTCGATGGCTTCTCTAACTGAACGCACTACCGAGTTGCCATCAATAGTCTCAGACTTCCAAGCAAGCAAACTGCGCAATAGAGACTCGTCATAGTCTACAGTCGCTGCTGAGTTTGGCGCAAAATCATTATAGGAGTCTGGCCACGCCATTATCGTGTCACGCATTGCAATCAGTTCACGTGGCAAGATACGATGTATCTCGGACCTGGACAGCCCAAATATAATGCCTATTGTATGCTTCACAATCTCCCCTTGTTTGACGGTACTATTAATCTGATTGCCGATTACACACGATGTGTGCGAATACCTGCGCGCACCACCTCTGAAGCAGGTATGCTTCACGATTGAGGCACTCGATCACTTTTTGCCTCAACTCCGAACGAACCAAGCCTGGGGACTGCCCCGCAGAAGGTGGCACCACTTGTTCGCGGCGTAGAAGCAGCCAAGACTTCCGTCACAATCCCAAACCCGTCATCCCAATCGTGGCGTTTTGCCGCTGTTTGGGGCCGCCTCCGAGGAGCGTGTCCCCGAAAAATTTGTCGCCAACCCTCGCCACGGAGCGGCCCAATCGCCGTGAGGCGCTGTGGTCGGCATGCCGAAATTCCTGTTGCATCGCCACGATCTGAGGAGGCAATGTTGCCTCAAATGTGATACACCGCCAACCAATGCCACACACACCGCGCCGCCCAACCATCGCCGCCCCGCTTGCCACGAACCCGCTAGTCCGGCCCTGCGGACGGAATAACGACTAGCCGGAAATTCATTTCACGGCGTGTTTTGCAGACCGCCACGCCAACGCCACTCCACCCCGCTGATCGCAACAGACTCCGAAGACCCGGAGTGGGCGCTCTATCCCCAGCCCATGGCAGCGCCGTGGGACGCCTACCGACCAGCGCACCGCAACCGTCACACACACGATAAAAACGAACAAATATTCCCATAAACAGTTGACATTCCTATCCCGTTGCGCTATAATATAACCATAAGAAAACAACATTAACAGTCTGGATGATCGTGGATATTTCGCACCAGACCGCTGACACTGTGAACACAAATTCACGCCTAAAATGTAGGCAGGAACACACTAATATCCGTAATATCCGTGAATATTGCGATTCTGAAAACCCGAAATATTCACGACTCGCTCGATCACTAAGATCAAACAGGCTCGCACACTTACGCCGAAGGTACAATGACAATCATGTCAACACAACCAGTTTTGCCTGCAGTATCGCTGCCGATACGGGCCGCTGACGTTCTCGCGGAGAAGTTCACCGCCGCCGATGCGCTCGCCGCTGAGTTTGCCCACGGCAACACCGACCTCATTCGCGTGCTGGAGATCTGCGGCGTCGCGGGCCCCTTCAAGGCCGTCACGCCGTGGGAGCATGTCGATCAGAAGGGCGTCCGGCGGATCAATGCTGGCGGATACTCGGCGCTGCCTTTTGGCGACCGCTATCCGCCGCTTGTCGAGTTTATCACCGAGTATCTTGAGCAAGACAAAGCGCAGGGGCTGCCCCAGCAGGCCGCGTCGCCGTGGCGCGCTGCGCTCGAGTCGAACCTCGTGGCGCTGCTGGCCCGCTTCGCGCCGTCGCACGCCGATTCGCGCGTCTTCTTCTCGAACAGCGGCGCGGAAGCCATCGAGACCGCCATCAAGTTCGCACGCATGGCGCGCCCGAAGGCACAGCATATCATCAATTTCCGGGGCGCGTACCACGGCAAAACCTACGCCCCGTTGTCGCTGACGCCGAATGCTGAATATCAGGACCCGTTCCGCCCCCTTATGCCAGGCGTCATCACCCTGCCCTACGGGGATATCGATGCGTTCCGCAAGGGTGTGCGCCGTGCGGGTGCGAAGAACGTTTGCGCCGTCTTTATCGAGCCGGTTCAGGGCGAGGCGGGCGTCATCATCCCGCCAGCGGGTTACCTTAAGGAGATCGGCGAGATCTGCCAGCAGCACGGGATCGTCGTCGTCGCCGACGAGATCCAGGCGGGCCTCGGCCGGTGCGGCGAATGGTTTGTCTCGGTCGCCGACGGCCTCGAACCAGACATCATCGCCCTCGCAAAGCCCCTCGGCGGCGGACTTGTACCTATTGGCGCAACAATCGCGCGCACCGAGATCTACAGCCAGATGCTGTCCGGCATGAGCTGTAAGCGCCATTCGAACACATTCGGCGGCAACTCGCTGGCCATGGCCGTCGGCCTCAAGTCGCTTGAACTGCTCGTCGACGGCGACTTGCCCGCGCGATCGAAGGCCATGGGAGTCGACGGCCTCGCGCGGCTGACCGCTCTCGCCGAAAAGTACCCGAAGCTGATCCAGGCCGTTCGCGGACGCGGCCTCTTGATGGCCATTCAGTTCCAGCCCGTCTCGCCCGTGAAGGTCCCGTTCATGGACGAGCTCATCGGCGAATTCAGCGGCGTCCTCGGCCTGCGAACGCTGCACGTCAACGGTGTCCAGGCGAACCTGAGCCTCAGCTCCAAACGCGTCGTCCGGCTGACGCCCGCCCTGAACATGCCCGAAGACGTCTACGACCGCCTCTTCCAGCGCCTAGACGCCGCCGCCGCCGCCAATCCGCAAGCGGTGTACATGCTAAAGAACACGCCTGTGGATGTGCTTAAGCGGCTGACCAAGTTCGCGCTGTAGGGGATGTGGGGATTTAAAGACGGCTCGTGCCGCCGGGGCATTTTCTATAAAAGGGTGGCCGTGGCTGCTGTGTCTTGTAGCCCCGAAGGGGTGGTCTTCGTCAGACCGGGAGTTCAGTCCCGGTTGAGTCAGACCGCTTGCGTCCGTCTGCGGACTAGGAGTTTAGTCCCGGGCCTTCGGTCCCGAGTGCGAATGGCCGATGTTGCTATCGATGGCCACCGCTGGCGACACGCTGATCAAACCGGCATCACGCTGATTGACACGCGACTCGGAGAGCAGTATAATCAAGATGGCCGACCTCGGCCTTATGGAGATGAGTTAGAGCAACGACAGCATGGCGCGGTCCCGCCGCTGCCCGTTGCCCAAAAAAGGCGCGAGAAACCCCGCCTTAGCAGATGATGCACTTTGGACGATATAAGTTCAAAGCGCTCCGATTGGACCGGATCGTATGGAGCCGCCGCTGGCGGTTCACAGCTGCGAAATTGATGGCCCTGCGCCAGAACACCTAATGAAGTATCTTACACAACTGATCGGCAAACCGGTCGTCCATCCCGACGGCGAACGGCTTGGCAAGATCACCGAAGCAGTCGTCAGCCCTGACGACCCTCTTCCTACAGTTTCAGCCTACCAGATAAAGACAGAAGACGGCGGTACCTTTCTGCCCGCATCCGCCATCGAGATCAACTTCGATGGACGCGAGAACAAGCTGAGAGTACCGTTCACCAAGATAGCGCCCTATCAGATCAACGAGAACGACTTCTCGCTGGTCCGTGACGTGCTCGACAAGCAGATCGTCGACGTCCACGACTACCGGGTGGTGCGCGCCAACGACATCTTCCTTCAGTCGCTCCCCGACGGCCGCCTGGGCCTCGTGGGTGTCGACGCCGGCATCCACGGCCTCATGCGTCGCCTCGGGCTTGAGAACGCCATGCGAGCGGTTGCCAAGTTCTTCAAGCACGAATTCAGCGACGAGAACCTGATCCCGTGGGCCGATGTGGAGTCCATACCGCACCATAACGGCGGAGAGCCGCTGAAGCTGAAGGTGCCATACGACAAGCTCTCGAAGCTCCACCCTGCCGACATTGCCGACATCCTAGAGCAGATGGAGCCCAGCGACCGCAAGCGCATGCTCGAGTCGCTCGATGTCGAGATTGCCGCCGATGTGCTCGCCGAAGCCGACGACGATGTCCAGCTCTCAGCCCTACAGCACCTTGACGAAGAGCGCGCCGCTGACATCCTCGAAGAGATGCCCGCCGACGAAGCTGCTGACGTCCTCGGCGACATGGACGCCGCTCACCGTGACGACCTCCTAGGCCGCATGGACGCCGACGAACGCGAGGACGTCGAGGATTTGCTGCCGTACCACGACCAGACAGCGGGCGGCCTGATGACCAACGAGTACGTCGCCATCAAGCCCGACTTCACCGCCCAAACCGCTATCGACACCTTGCGAGCCCTCGAGCCCGAAGCAGAGATGATCTACTACATCTACGTGGTCGACGATGAAGAGAAGCTCGTAGGCGTCCTCTCGCTGCGGGACCTGATCATCGCCAAACCCGACACCAATGTCCAGGAGTTCATGATCAAGCATGTACGCTCTGTGAAGGTCGATGCGCGAGTGGAAGAGGTGGCACACAAGTTCGAGAAGTACGGCCTATTGGCTGTGCCGGTCGTCGACGACGAAGGCGTGCTACACGGCATCATCACCATCGACGACACCCTCGCCGAACTGCTGCCCAACGACTGGCGCAAGCCCCGCCGCGTCGAACGCGACCGAGAGCGCGAAGCAGTCGCATAGCGCCAGACGTTCTATAGTTCCGCCAACCATCCCCGTAGCGTCGCCGCATCACGGAGGAACGCTGCCGGGTCATCATTCTCCACGAACTCCAGGAGGAGCGGCACATCCCGATCAACAGAGTTCAGCGCGGCGAGGTAAGCGCGCCACTCGCTCACGCCTTCCGATAGCGGGATTCGGTCGGTGCCTATCCACTGGAAGACGTGAACGTGTGCGACATCGGCCAGCAATGTGGTCAGCGCAGCGAGGCGGTCCGCAGGTGAAGCTCTGACGCTGGGCTGCCAGAGCGTCCCAAGGTTCGGGTGGTTTGCGGATGCGAGAAGTCGCTTGACAGCTGCGGCGTTGTCTGTGATAGTGCCGCCGTGGTACTCAAACGCCACTCGGACCCCTTTCGCTACCGCAAGCTCAGCGATCCGATGCGCGTCAGCTGCGACCGCGGCAATGTACTCATCGGTCGCGTCGGCTGAGTCCCGATTGCCAGCCCAAACCCGGATAACCGGTGCACCGAGCGCGACTGCCGTGGCAAGGATCGTGCTGAACGTCACAGAGTCTGGCTCGTCCGAAGCGAGTCGATAGTAGGATCCATAGCATGCGTTCACCAGCCCAGCGTCACGTGTGAGCTGTCCGACCTCAGTAGCTGTGTCGAGGTCGCCGTGCGGAACGTGTATGTCGCCGCCCCACTCAATGTGGGTCATTGCGGCTTCCCGAACGAGCGCGACAATGTCAGCGGGGCTGAGCTTACGAAACGTGACCGACACGATGCCGGTTGGAAACTTTGCCAAATTTGAGGTCCTTCAATCGCCTAACCTAGAATGTCGGCAGCGTCATAGGCCGGTGTGGCGCCGTCGCGGCTGGCGACAAACTCGCCGGTGCGACATGCCGCAATGAGCGCCTCTTTGTCGCCGTCGCCGCGTAGCAGTCCAGCGAGAAGCGCGGCAAGGAACGCATCTCCGGCACCGACAGTGTCCTTGACGGTCACAACGCGGCCATCCACCCAGTTCCACTCGCCCCCCGACCAAAGACCGGCACCATGCGCGCCACACGTTACACATACTGCTTTAAGGTCGTAGCGCATAGCCCAGGACTCCGCAAGAGCTGGCAATTCGCCTACAGAGGGCTCCGGCGACCCGACTCCCGCGATCTCCTGATCGTTCAGCTTTAGGATATCGGCGCGAGTGAGCGCAAAGTCAAGCACGTCGGGTGCCGTAAACGGCGGGCGCAGGTTGATGTCGAGCACACGCAGCGCCTGCGTCTCTGCAAGGAGCCCATCGAGCGTCGCGCGGTTGTAGCCGTGTCGTAGGGCCAATGTGCCAAACACGACCGCGTCAGCGGAGCGAGCGCCATCCAGCAGAGCAACCGTCGCCGGGATCTGATCCCACGCTACATTGTCGACTATGGTGTAGACGGGCTTCGTTGGACTTGTGGCGTCGACTTGCACCACACCGGTCGGCGCGTTCTCGACAGTGGCTAGAAGGTCGGTGCTCAATCCCCACCCCGCCGCGCGTCGCCGTATCTCGTCTCCCAGGAAGTCGTTACCGACAGCCGAGGCGAAGTATGGCTCGCAACCGTGGCGCTTCAGGTGGTACGCGACATTACCGGGCGCGCCGCCGAGAAACAGCCCAGCAGGAAGACAGTCCCAGAGGACCTCGCCGAAGCACAACACTGTGGGAGTAGACATGATATGGGTCTCGTTTGAGGGTTCGTTGAGTGATTAGGAGTCGAGCGGTCGATACCACCCTGACGGGCGCGGTTTTCGTGCGGCGGAAGCATCGTCGCCGTCATCGTTGTGCAGCACAGAGTCGGACCGGGTGATGTCGCGAGCCGCCGACTTGAACTGCGTGATCTCCGCATAGCCCTGTCGCGCGAGATCTTCGATCTTAAGCGCCGCGATCTTCGCCCGAGCGTCCTCAGCGTTCTCCGCATCCAGCGTCAGCGACGCCATCCCCGAGAACGTTATCGTAACCTTGTAATGCTTTGCCATATGACTAGTTTACCTTTTTCACCGCGCAACGCTTGAATGTCGCCCCCAATTATGCCACCTGGCCTATCGCCACCAAGCGCTGCGAAGCAGCATAGCGATCCAACTAAACGTTGGCGCAGGACGCCCGCGCGGCGAGGGCTCTTGTTTCCCCTCAACTGCTGGCCGACGAGTAGGCGCGGGTAGCGTGGCGCCAGAAGGCGGATGCAGCGGTGAGGAAGAGCGCGGCGAGGGCTAGGGATTGGAGGACGAGTGAAAGGGCATTCGGTGCGCCGAAGAGGGTTTTCACCGGAAGCGATGCTATGAACGCTAGCGGCAACAGATAAGTGAAGAGGTAGTACGGCACTGGTCCAAGTCGCTGGAAGATTGAGATCGGGGTCCGGGCGATGCTAAACATGGTATCGCCCAATACCATGAGGTTGTCGAGCCGGACTAGCCAAAACGACAGCGTCATCATCAGCAGCGTGATCGCGTAGAAGAGCACGAGGGCACACGCCATCATGACCACAAACGCCGCGACGGTGAGCAGCGGCGCTGGTTGGTGGCTGGGGAGGATGACATAGCCGTATCCTATGACGCAGAGTCCACCGAGAGTCTGGCCGAGATCGTCGAGGCCGATAAAGCGGAGCGATGTGTAGAACTGTGAATTGACTGGCTTAGTGAGAATGAAGTCCATGGTGCCGGTGCGGATAAAAGTCGGCAGCTGCGAGAGGTTGTTGTAGAACAGCATGTTGCTGACACCGCGAAGCGACGAGTACGTCCCAAACAAGACGAGCATTTCCGGCTTGCTCCAGCCCCCAACGGATTGTGTGTTGCGGTAGATGATCTCCAGGAACACCAGGAGCGACATCATCCAGCCGAAGTTGGCGAAGAGGTTTGCGAAGAAGTTCGCCCGGAACTCCACAGCCTGTCGTATCGAGTTGCGCCAAAATGCTCCATAGAGCCTGAGGTATCTCATACGCGTCTCATATCCCGTACGCCGTATATCGCTTGAGGCCGCCGCGCCACAAGAAGACGCTCGAGAATAGCGCGACGCTGATCCATCCGCACTGGACGGCGAACCCAAGAGCGATGTCGCTCGGTGCGATGGTGCCTGTGAATATCTGAGCCGGAAAGCCGAGTGTGTAGTTGAACGGCAAGAACTTCGCGACGGCGCGCACGCTAGCCGGGAAGAATGAAAGCGGCGCGATCTGACCATTGAAGATGACGAGCGGCAAGTAGTAGAAATGGAATAGGCTTTGGGTTTCGACTAGCCAAAGCGACAATAAGCCTAGCGTATAGCTAAGACAAAACGACAAGATGTGGCCGAGCAGAACCGCCAAGCAGAACTGCCATCCGTAATGGTATTCGGATGCGTTCCAATGCACCCATTTATGGAACCCTGCAAGGATGAGCATGAAGATAGGCACTGAGATGAGCGTACGCATGAAGCGCCAGGACAGGTTGTCGGCACCGATGTACGCCATGTACGAGAATGGTCGGGTGAGGTAGATATTGAACTTGCCCTGCTTGACATCGCCAGCCATCTCCCACATGACGTGGCTTTCAACGAGGCTTGCGAGCAGGAGCACCACCATGTAGTAGATCACCATTTGCGACGGGTTGAAGCCCTGGATTGTGGCGCGTCCATTGAAGGAACTCAACCAGATCAGAGGCATGACAATCGCCGGGACTGTATCGGTCATCAACCAGATGACGGCGTTGGCCTTGTAAACGAGGGCATCGCTAAAGAAAACGCCGCACATCTTGAACCACGTTCGAAACCACTGGACCAGGGTGGCGATGGGGCCGATCGGCTCACGGGCGAACGGCGACGGAGTTGTTACAGAGACATCCACGGCGGTATTTTACCCGCATGCATCGTGCGAAATGCCCTTCGAAAACGTCAACATTGCGGAACCGGAAATCTTGAGCCGACCGTGCCTTTGGAGAGCTCCGCCATGGTAAACTAGGCTATGGAATCCCAGCTTGGACAACTGGAGATGGCGTTCACCACCCCTGCTCCGCCTTCCCCCGCAGTACCGGTCCCCCCAACCGCTCCGACGCCACGCAGGCGGCCAAAGGCAGCCGAAATGCAGGCTCTCCTTGGCGAACTCCGGCAGGAGTTCGAACGGCTGAATGCGGCGCACATGGGTGGCAAGTATACGTGTCCGATCATCGAGTTTTCGACCCGTAAATCGTTTGGCGGGTACTACCAGAAGAACAAGCATCGTATCGTCCTCAGTTGGCAGGCATATTTGGAGCACGGATGGGACGAAGTGCTGAACACTTTCCGCCATGAGGTCGCCCACATTGTCCACCTCCACCACCGTGCCGAGTTCTGGGAGTTGGCGTTGAGGCTAGGCGTGACGAAGAAGTACGCGGCGAACCCGGTCGTTACTAAGCAGCGGGCGGGTAAGGTGTACGTTTACGTTTGCCCATCCTGCAAGGGCGAAGTGCGACGGCGGAAGCGGCTCCGAATGTCCTCATGCGGTAAATGTGACAAGAACTTCAACCTGCGTTACAAACTGACGCTCAAACACGTCGAAGTCATTCCTGCTGCGTGACGGTTCAGCGTAAACATTTAAGGTGAAAATGGGCGAGTATCCGTCAATGCGTGGACTTCTGTAAGCCAGGTTGCTTATGTGAACGGGTATACTTTTGGAAACTTGTTGTCAGGTGACCCTATGCCCCAACGTTACGGCTCCAATCGAACTCGGGAATCGCGCGCAGAGCACACGAAGAAGCTCATCGATGCGGCATATGCGCTCGTCCCCGAAGTCGGTATCTCAGGATTGCGGACCCGTGATATCGCCGAGCGTGCAGGCGTCCACCTTGCCACGTTCCACTACTGCTTCGAAAGCAAGGATGCGCTACTTGCCGCACTCTATGAAGACATCGTCTCCTCGTTTACCCGGGCAATCCAAGAGTATATTATCCCCAAAGACGACGCTGCTGATCGCCTCGACGGGCACCGAAAGATGCGGCACTATTTGCTGGTCGAAAACCGCCAACTGCTAATCGTGTGGAAGGCATTCACCGGCGCAATGTGGACAGAGCCAGCGATTGCTGACATTGTTCGACCGCACTATCGCATCATGCGGGAGCGGCTAGTTCCGTACATCGAGAGTGGGCGTAAGGATGGGCTGTTTGCTAACCTGCCCACAGATAATCCTACCGCGGCAGCGGCTATTATCCTTGGCCTGTACGATTCCGGTCTCACCCAAATGTGGCTTGATCCCGAATACCTCCCGCTTGCCGATTTTGAAGAGGGCCTTCGCATCCTTTACGGTGCATAACCCACGATTTCAGGGAGAGCGAACCTTCGCTCTCCCACCCCACGGCATCTTGTCGTTGCTACACGTCGTGCCGCAGCCGACTCACCCCCCATGCCGCCGCCAGGAATACCAGCCCCACCGCAGCAATCGACGGGCCAGTGGAGAACTGGTACGCGTACGATAGGTAGAGTCCGATTGGTGCTTGCAGCATTCCGATTACCGCTGCCGCCGCAAATGCGGCCCCCATCCGCTTTGTTAGCAATAGCGCGCTGACTGCGGGAACGATCAGCGACGAGAACGTCAGCAGGGACCCGACGGCACGTATTGAAAACGCGATGGCGAGGCCGATTGTGACGAACAGCGCCGCATCCCAGAATCGCACCTGATACCCAGCTGCTTCGGCGGAGTCCGGGTCGAACGCTGCAAACAACATCTCCTTACGAAACAGGAGGTGGAACAGCAAAATCAATACAGCGGCTACGGCGACAAATCCGATATCGCCCGAAGTGACGGTCACAGGGTTTCCACTGATAATTTCCTGGAGGTCGTCCAGCCCTTTTGGCGACTTGTCGATCAAGAGCAAGCTCGCGGTTGACGCCAGAACGTAGCCAACACCAATGAACGTCTCCGGCGTGACCTTCTTACGTGCCCACCGCGCGGACAGAAACCCGACGCCGATCAGCATGCCCGTCACGGAGCATAGTGCGACCGAAAGCCCCTTCAGGAATGCGAACGCTACCCCCGCCGCAGAGAACTCCGACAGCGTGATACCAACAAAGACTATGCGCCTGAGGACAACATACACTCCAAGGAACCCGCAGAGGCCGCAAACGAGAACGGCAGCAAGAAGGGCGCGTTTCATGAAATCCGGCGCGAACGCCTCCGCGATTGTGACGCTTGCGGTTGACGGGGTGTCTGGTGCGGCCTGAGGCTCGGCCACGCTTGTACCTGCACTGCTTGCCGGAGGCGTCGAGAGCCCGGCGTGATGTGCCGGATGGATCGGAAGCGTCGCGGTAGGTGCGGACGTGGACGACGCTGGCGATTTATCGGGACTGAGCCCCTCCTCCTCAGGGGGTGGCGGTGCCCCGTTGCTTGCGGGTTCGATCATAGGTGGTCGGCCTGCAACTGGATTCGCTGGCGTAACCGCCGCAGGCTGTGGAGCAGTAGATGTGGCTGGCGCTGTGACCGGGTTCAACCCCTCCATAGGCGGCGGTGGAGGCGGTGGCTCATCCGACCATGCGGGACACGACACGGCGACAGCGATGAGAGCGGAAACAAGGGCTAAGGCTGAAAGGCTGCGGTTCAAATTACGACCCTCCGTGATCCAACCTGCACTACGTCAAGTGGAAGCCCATAGAGGCCGAGAAGGCTCTCAGGAGTCACGATTTCGTTGATGGGTCCCATTTTTACCTTGCCGTCGCCAACAATCGCGACCTGGTAGGCGTGGTTGACGACCACATTGAGCATGTGCGATACCATCAGAACAAGGAGCCCTCGCTTCTCGTGGAGTTCGTCAATCAGTTCCATCGTCGTGTGTTCGGCGGCGACGTCCATGTCGTTGGTTGGCTCGTCGAGCACGAGCACATCTGGACCAGACGCCAGCGCACGAGCCATGAGTGTTCGCTGCTTTTGACCGCCCGAAAACTCACGAAAGAGGCGATTGGCAAGATGCGGAATGCCGACCTGTTCCAGCGCATTCATTGCGGCATCACGATCTTCGCGCGAAGGGCCCTTGATGTATCCGATACGCCGGTACCGCCCCATAAGGACGATGTCGAACGCGGTTAGGGGGAAGTGGTCGTCCATGGTCTGCGCTTGCGGCACATAGCCGTAATTGAGGCGCTGGTGCATGGTAATCGAGCCTTCACGCGGCTTGAGGCGGCCAAGTATTGCGTGTAGCAGAGTCGTCTTGCCGGAACCATTGGGACCGACAATGCCGATATAGTCGCCCTTCTTGAGTTCAAGGTTAAGATCCGAAAGAATGGTGCGTCGTCCATATCCCAAGGTGACATTGGCAAAGGTCATCAGGGTTTCGTCAGTTTGCGGGATGCCCATAATGTGCTCCAAACGGTGGTACCCACTCCGCCTCAGCCGCATGGTGCGACTGAGGCGGAGCTTCAATCATGGCTAATCGAGCGCCTTCTTTACGGATTCGACTATGGCGTTGATGTAGCTGATGTAGGTCGTCGTCCCCTGCTCGCCAACAGAGTAAGGCACGAGCGCTACCTCGCCCCCGGTCTCCTTTGCGATCAATGTCGCGAAGTTGTTAGGGTAAATGTCTGGGACGATCACAGTCTTTACGCCCGATGCCTTCATCGACGAAATCAAGTTCTGAACATGGGACGGCGCAGGGGGAATTCCCGGTTTGGGTTCCAGATATCCGAAGGGCTTGAGGCCAAACCGGGTGTAGAAGTAGATCCACTCGTCGTGATAGGCAACAACGGGCTTACCGCGATCAGACGCCAACCGCGCTTCCCACTTTTTGATATTCTGGTCGACGTCAGCGGCGAAGCGCGTGTACTGCTCATTGTAGTAGCCGCCGTTCGCTGGATCGACAGCGCGAAGGCCAAGGAGGATTTCGTATGCGATCACTTTGCCGTTACCTGGATCAAGCCAGTAGTGCGGGTTACCGTACACGTGGATATCGCCAGATGCGCCACTGATCTGTGCCGTTGGGATCTCCAGCTTCTTGATCAGTCGTCCACCGTCGACGTATCCTGGTCCACCTTCCTGAACCTTGGGGTTGCGAGCTGCCCGGAGAACCGAGTCCGCCCACATGTCGAGATCCATCCCTACGCGAACGTAAACGTCGGCGTGCGCCACTTTAACGACATCGGTTGGCTTTGCCTCCACCTGATGATAGTTCTGGCCGGGTTTTGCGAGCGACTCGACGCTTACCTTGGTGCCCCCCACCTCGCGAGCGATAGCGGCGAGTTCGGGGGTAGATGTCACCACAGTGACAGCCGACGCGGGACCGGCGATTGCAGCCAGCCCCAGCGTAGCCAGGATGCTGGCGAGTAGTACGTTTCGTTTCATGACATAAGTCTCCAAGCGCAAATCTATGCGCGAATCAGGGCCGCCAAAATTGCGGCCATACTGTGGTCCAAGCGCCTCGTCTGCTCGAAAGAGCAGGCTCAATGCAGGAGTATCCTGACAGGGGCCATCGCTGCCGTCTGGTTTCGCACCGCCGTCTCGATTGGCCCCATACGGGTCCAGGCTTAGCCTGGTTATTCGAGGTTGTGAGTGTGAGGTCCGTATCCCCAAACCCACTCGAACCAGAGTGCGTTAAAGCCCTGCTTGCCAGGTCGGTCACCGTGGATCGCCTGCAGGCGGAAGTATGTCTGCTCGGTGAGGCGCTGAGTTCCAATCAGCGATACCGCGCCGACATGGCCAGGTGAGTACGGGAACTCACTCCAGTCGTATCGAATCCCGTATTCGCGGTTAGCGCTCACCTTTTGATCCGCAAAGAGGTAGTAGCCAGTGGATGTACGGCTAAAAGCACCGTCCTTTTGCTTGTGCTGGATCACTTCACCTCGGAGCAGCGTTCGGGTGGCGTTTCTGCCTTCCCGGCGGAACGTCAAATCGAGTCCGGTGAGGTCTATCTTGGGGGTGACGTTGGGTCCCGCAGGGCTGGCATACGTTTGTCCGCCTCCGTGAGCATACGACGCTCCGTATTCGAGGGTGCCTTTGAAAGCCTCCTGGGCGGACCAGAGTCGAGCGGTCTGCATTCGGTCGCTGAACCCCGCGCCCGTGCTTGGGGTCGGAACCGTTGGATCAGGTGTTGGGATAGGATCGTGCGACGCATTCCCCCAGAGCCCTAAGTCCAGCTGTACAAACTGCTTTGTCGGGGCGAGGTAGGACACCGTCGCTCCATCCCCCACGAGGCTTTCGGGAGCTACGAGATTGCTGAGGGCATACGGCTGAACGACATACAGCCACGAGTGTGAGTGCAGCTGGTTCACACGTCCAAACGGCACTTTTCGCCGTCCGAACGTACCGGAAAGAGGAAGGCCTTTGATGCCGAGGTTCTCGACGTTCACATATGCCTCTTCGACATTTGTGCCTTCACTGTCGTTTACGACAAACGCCTCGGCGCGCATGCCGGGGTAGATGTTGCCCTGGAACGCTAGCTCAAACGAGTCGAGTGTGAGCTTGTCGCGGTCAGCATCACGGCGGTCGTCACTCGCATGTCCAAGCAGGGTTCCAATAAACGATATGTCAGGCAACAGGAGTGCCTTACCCGCGCCAGCGGACGCTGGTGCCTCCGTCTGGGCGGCTGGCGCCGACGGCGATGGCGATGGTGCCGGTGAGCTACCGACAGCCTCGGTTGGCGGGGGCGGCGGTGCGGTATCGTCGGCCCGAGCGGCGAGTGGCAAAACAAGCGATGCGACAACAAGGGCTGTCGCGAATGAGAATTGCGATCTGTTCATGAGTGCTGGTTATCCTCGTGCCCCAACGCCATCAAGCCTAGGGCTTGAGACAGATGTGGGGCACCTATCCTCTAATAGCGTGATTCCTAACTAACCGCGTATTTTCAGCAACACGATATGCTGCTAACGAGCATTCGGCTACTTCTAAAGCGCGCTATTAGTTCTGGGAATTGCCCCTTCATACACAGAGACTGCTGGCAAAGCAGTTGCCCTGAGGCTAGCTCGTTGTTTGACGAGCTAACCGCGCCGGTTAGCGACGTTGTGTGCTAAATGACGTATATGCAAGGGGATCGATGGCGCGAACCTGCCACGTGTCCGCCATAAAGGCGCACCAAGGCTAAGGTATTCGCGAAAAAAGAGGTTAGGCGATTGAGGGAGGACCGCGAACATGGGCACGAGTGGCTGTTATGCCGCAGCGATTGTCGTCGAAGGTAAGCTGGCTACCATTGATAGAATGGAGCGGTGCGGCGCAGGCAAGGCAAATGCTAGCCGAAACGCAGTGACTCTGCCATTCGCAGACCGTACAAGGTGACGATGGCGCGGATGCGGACGCTAAGCCGTATGCCGTGGAAGACGACGTGCTATGGTGGCTCGTGACACCACGCAGGTCTTCGGTGTGGGTGAAGGTCGCAATCGTACTCAGCCATAAGAACATGATGGCTGCGCAGAAAGCTATCTGGCGCGGCATTCCTATTCTGTTGGTAGATGGCTGCTTCATAACGCGACGAGTTTACCACAAAAGGAAGGTAACTGAGGGTTAGATGGCGTGACGCCAACTCGGGCACCTTTCAGCGCTTCCTTGGTTGAGTACCGACAGGATCGCCTGGATAGTTCCCTCGATTTTGCAGATTGGGGTCTGAATACGGTCCGGGCCCCACAAAAGCTTGGTAACAGAATGGATTTGGCGCTGCAAGATGTGATCCCCGCCGTTCCGCGCATAGACAGTACGAGCTTGATTGTGATAAAATAGCGTGATTCACGTCCCAAACCCCCACTTACGAAGGAGACACGCGGATATGGCCGCAAAATCCAGCGCATCCGACAAAATTAAGGTCGGCGTCATTGGCGTCGGCATCGGGCGAACCCATCTTAACGCATATAAGAAACTGCCCAACGTTCAAATCGAAGCCATCTGCGATATCAATGAGACTCGCGGCGAGACGGCGGCCAAAGACTTCGGTGTCGAGAAGTTCTACACTGACTACAAGAAGATGCTCGCGAAAAGCGGCATTGACGCGGTGAGCGTTTGCGTACCCAACCACCTGCACGCCGAACTGGCTGTGGCGGCGGCTGAAGCCGGCAAGCACGTGCTGTGCGAAAAGCCGATGGCGGACACCCTCGCGAATGGCGAGAAGATCGTCAAAGCGGCGCGCAAGGCTGAGAAAAACGGCCAGGTTTTCATGATGGCCATGAACAACCGCTACCGTGGCGATTCGCAGGTGCTCAAGGCGTTCATTGACAACGGCGACCTTGGCGAGATCTACCATGCGAAGTGCGGATGGATTCGGCGCAACGGTATCCCCGGCTTTGGCGGCTGGTTCACTACCAAGGAGAAGTCCGGCGGCGGCCCACTGATCGATATCGGCGTCCACGTCCTCGACTTGACGCTTTACTTCATGGGCAATCCTAAACCGGTGAGCGCTACCGGGGCCACGTACGCTAAGTTCGGTCCTGAGGGAAAAGGCACCTGGAACTGGGGTGCACCACCGGATTCGTCAACAAAAACGTTTGATGTGGAGGATTTCGCCTCTGGTTTCGTTAAGTTTGACAATGGCGCGACACTGGCGATTGAAGCCTCTTGGGCGTCGTATATCAAAGAGGACCGGTTCTACTCCAATATCCTGGGCACCGAAGGCGGCGCGGACTTGGAGCCCCTCACCATTTACAAGAACATGAACGGGACACCCGTCGACATCAAGCCGCAATTTCCGCAGCTTGCTGGGCACGAAGCGGAGATCGTCCACTTTATCGACTGTATCACAGGCGGCAAGCAGCCGATATCTACGGCCGAACAGGGCCTGCACATCCTGCAAATACTTGACGCCATTTACCGGTCTTCCCAATCCGGCAAAGAAGTCGTTATCGAGCGGTAGACTTGGCGCCGCGCACTTGCAACCACTTTACTCTTGAAGGAGATCACATACAATGAAAATCGGTATCTTTACTGCATTGTTTCACGATCGCAAGATCGAGGACGCCCTCGATACGATCGCAGCCGCTGGCATCAAAGCTGTTGAGCTTGGCGGCGGCGCCTACCCTGGCAGCCGTCACCTCGATGACGTCGGCGGTGTCCAGAAGCTGATCGACGACGCTGGTGCTCGCAAGCAGCTTGCCAAGATTGTCAGCGATCGTGGACTAATCGTGGACTCAATTTCTGTCCACGGCAACCCGCTCCATCCGAACCAGTCTATCGCCCAGGAGCACCACGACGTGTTCGTCAACGCTGTCCTGCTCGCCGAGAAGCTGACGGCTGACGGCATCATGGAGAACGCGGTTGTCAACGGCTTTTCCGGCTGCCCTGGCGACGGCCCGCGCGCAAAGAACCCGAACTGGGTAACTTGCCCGTGGCCGGATGAGTACCGCGACGTTCTCGACTGGCAGTGGAAGAAGCGTGTCGTTCCTTACTGGAAGCAGCAGAACAAGTTCCTCAAGCAGCACGGTGTGAAGTTCGCCATCGAAGCCCATCCTGGCTTTGTTGTCTACAACCCCGAAACGCTGCTCAAGCTGCGCAAGCTTGCTGGCGACAACATCGGCTGCAACTTCGACCCATCGCACTTCTGGTGGCAGGGAATCGACCCAATCGCGGCTGCCCGTGCGCTCGGAGCGGCGGGCGCGATCTACCATGTTCACGCCAAGGACACGCGTATCGACCCGTACAACTCGGGCATCAACGGCAACCTGGACACCAAGTCGTACGGCGACATCCTGAACCGCTCGTGGGTGTTCCGCTCTGTCGGCTATGGCCATGACGAGGGCTGGTGGAAGGACTTCATCTCCAACCTCCTGATGATCGGCTACGACAATGTCCTTAGCATCGAGCATGAGGACGGCCTCCTGTCGACCACCGAGGGCCTCAAGAAGGCTGTCGAGACGCTCAGCGCGTCCATCGTCACCGAGAAGCCCGGCACGATGTTCTGGGCCAAAGACTAGCAACGGTTAGCTCAACATCCAGACGCCCCGCCATGTGTACAAGCGACATGTGGCGGGGCGTTTTAGTCGCCGTGCGCCGACTTGGCGAATGTCGGGATCGAAATTTGCACCTAAAATAGCGCTCAGCCGCTAAATAGCCCTCCAGTTTTGACTTACAATTGACTAAAATAAGAGAGTTGGTTGGGCGCGTGTCCCCCAACTTTCACCCATTTCTCGCTCGTTAACACGTTTACTCGCTAGAACGACCAGTACGCAATGCCGCGAAGGTCTATGGCAAGTCTTTGGCAGTGATCGTTTGCCAATCGATTTACACATTGTGACCACAGGTACCGTACATGGCCAAATCTGAGCAGTCAATATCAATACGTTCAACCGCGCCTCGCAAGGCAGCGACGAAGGCTGTTAGCGCCCCTACGCCAAGCATTCCACTCCCGCCTTCTACACAGTCCGCACCAAAGGCCCTCGCTGAAGAGCTTTGCCTAACGTATTCTCGTCTGCTCAGCATGGTCAACAACATCGCCGAAGGCATGGTTGTGATCGGCAGCGACGATGTGATTGCATTCGTCAACCGCACCATCTGCATGCTGACCGGCTACACAGAGTTGGAGTTGATCGGCAAGAGCGCCATTGAGACGTTCATCAACTCCGATGACCTGGCCCGGATTCGGACAGCTGCCGCCTCCAATCGTGGGCGTGTAGTGGACCCCTGCCTCATGCTTGGCAACAAGCGCGACGGCACTTCCATGTGGCTTGAGGTGCGTGCATCGCCTTATATCGATGAGAACGACGAGGTGATCGGCACGCTCGCCGCGGTCACCGATGTCACCCAACGTGTCGCTGCCGAGGATGCGCTTCGGCAGGCGGAAATGAAGTACCGCAGCATCTTTGAGAACGCTGGGGAAGGCATCTTCCAGACGACGGTCGATGGCCACTACATATCGGCCAACCCTGCCCTCGCGCGCATCTACGGCTATGGTTCTCCAAGCGAGCTGATCGGCAACCTGACCAACGTCAAGCAGCAGCTCTATGTGGAGCCTGGCCGCCGGGACGCGTTTGTCCGCATCATGCAGGAGCACGACTTTGTGAGCGGCTTCGAGGCCCAGGTCTTTCGTGCCGACGGCAGCGTGATCTGGATCTCAGAGAACGCTCGGCCTGTTCGCGACGAGCGCGGACGCCTGATGTACTACGAAGGCACGGTCAGCGACATCACCGAACGCAAGCACTTCGAGGAGACGGTGCAATGGCAGGCGTTCCACGACAGCCTCACGGGGCTCCCAAACCGCTCATTGTTCCAGGACCGCCTGCAGCAGGCGTTGACCGTCGCCACGCAGCGCGGGTGTATGGGCGCGGTGCTGTTCCTGGACGTCGACAACTTCAAGAGCATCAACGATACGTTGGGCCACGCCGCTGGCGACATACTGTTGCAACAGGTGTCTGTACGGCTGCGGTCGTGCCTGCGGCCCGGGGACACGTTGGCCCGCATGGGCGGCGACGAGTTCACCGTGCTCCTTCCAGACATCCCATCGCCTGAGCAGGCGGCGTCGGTGGCTCGACGGATGCTCAGCACATTGACCACGGCAGTGCGTGTGGAGCAGCATGACCTCTTCCCGACGGCCAGTATCGGTATCAGCCTTTTCCCGCGTGATGGGGACGACGCCGCGACCGTTCTGAAGCACGCCGACGTCGCTATGTACAAGGTCAAGGAAGGCGGCCGCGGGCACTTTGCGGTCTTCTCGCAAGAGATGAACGCCACCGCGATGGAGCGGCTCGTGCTTGGCAACGACCTTCGGGCCGCGATTGAAAGCGGCGAGTTGATTCTGTACTACCAGCCTCAGATCGACCTACAGCGCGGCGGAGTAATCGGCGCGGAGGCTCTGGTCCGCTGGATGCACCCCGAGCACGGCCTGATATCGCCAGCCAAGTTTATCCCACTCGCCGAAGAGACGGGCCTCATACTGCCCCTAGGCGAATGGGTGCTGCGAGAAGCATGCTCGCAAGCGGCTCGCTGGCACGAAAACGGCTACCCGATCAAGGTCAGTGTGAACCTATCAGCGCGCCAGTTCCGGCAGGTTAACTTCGTCGAGACGGTTGCGATGGCATTGACACAGTCAAAGCTCACCGCAAACTGGCTGGACCTCGAACTGACCGAGTCCGCGATCATCGAAAATGGCAACGCGGCTGTCGATATGCTCGCTCGTCTCAAAGAGCTAGGTGTTTCGCTCTCGGTTGACGACTTTGGCACCGGGTACTCATCGCTGTCGTACCTGCGTCAGTTCCCGGTGGATGTACTCAAGATCGACCGTTCGTTTATTCAGCAGATCGAGCGCGACCCCAAGGACCAGGCTGTTGTGCGAGCTATCATCGAACTCGCCCACGCTCTGAGCCTTCGCGTCACCGGCGAAGGTGTCGAAACCGAGGGCCAGCGCAGTCTGCTGCGACGGCTGGGCTGCAATGTGATGCAGGGCTTCCTTGTGAGCCCGCCGGTCCCGGCCGCCAAGTTCGCGACGCTACTCGATGAGCTTAACGGCTACCGGGAGTTGGCCGCTGCTTAGGATTGCGGAAGATGGGATTCCCAGTACTGCTGCCTATGGCATGTCGCCCCGCGTCCCTGTGAATATTCAGGGTGAATGATGTGTTTTATTCATTCACTTTCTATTCTCATAAGAATACATACGATAATCACTAAAATTATTCGGTTTTAGTGTTGAACTATACGCTTTGCGTCTGAATATTCAGCGGTTATTCACGGTTTGCTTACAATCCCGGGCTTCGAGCAACCCATCCCCCTCGCAGACTCGGGACCGCCCCGAAACGGGAAGGAAACTTATTGTGTTCCGATAGGTTGGCTCCCCCGGACGAGATAGGTGTCAAAGATCCGTTGCTACTGTTGTAGTTATATTGTAGCACTGAAATGTCTTTTAGTCAATATCTTTAGATCGTTTGTTTTATATAGTTCGGACTGAGCGTGAGTAGGTACGTTCGCGATGGCATTGAGCGAACGGCCCTTAAGGACCGTTCTGAGTCGGCAAGCCCCGTGAACAGGGCTGGTTTGGGCGGGGACGGGAGCCGATCACGCAAGTGAAGATTCCGCCGGTTGAATGTCATCGTGGAAAATTCCCTGAGCCAGCAGATCGGCACATCCCCTCGACGGAGTTGGGAGTTGGACGTTCCAAGCCGCGGGCGGGGTCTTTGCAGGCTACAACATATCTTCTCGTTCCGAGGACACTGTGGAGCCGTCGTAGGCATTAATGAGGATATTGAATGTGGCGTAGCTTTCCGGGTCCCCCTTATTGAGTTTGCCGCTGATGAGCATTCGATAGCAGAGGCGCTCGATACCATGGTCGTCAGGTCGGGTAACCTCTTTCGCGGGTCTCGCTATGAAGGTCACTTCGTAGAGCTTAAGTTTATTGATGGCAATCTGTGCTGCTTGCTCAGGCGTAATTAACGCGTTCAAGCTGGCGTTTATAGGATAGCTGACTCCGATGTAGTGGATCACCTTGCCGAGGATGGCGTCTACTTCGACATGTGCCACGTTATAGCAGTATATTCCACCGGGCAGATGCTCCTTGTAGCGGAACGTGTACGACCGATACGGCGGGCCAGTTCCAGACATGGGTTGCGAGGAGATTTCGCACGTGGTGAGACGCGACGGAGATGGGTAGTGCGATTGCATGAAAGCCTTGGCGATAGCTTGGGCGTGGGACTTGCTGATTGGTTCTGCCGTTTTCGGATTGTTGGCACTCCCTGAAGCTACAAAAGCGTTGTAGTCCTTGAAATACAGTTTAATCCTTCGGTTGATGATGGCCCTACCATATGGGCTCAACTCATAACGCGCCTCCTGCGTTTCTGCAACGTACAGCCTGCAGTTCCGATGCGGAGTGCCCATTTGAGGCTGGAAGGTCACCTGTACATTCAGGGTCGTGTCGTGTTCAAATTTCCGCACCGCGCCAACAATATCGTTGGCGGTTTGCCATTTTGGCTTTGATGGAGCCGTATGAGCTATGTTGGAGCCGAAGGTGAACATAATCAGGATCAAGGAAAGCAGGCGACAAGTTGGCATACGTGAACCCAGTACCATATGACTAGCTTCGGGCCAGTCTGAAGTCGGCGACCAGATGGAGCCAGCGCATTTGTAGTAGCAGCCGGGCCGAGGTCCTAGACCATTGTATGCAGTTAGCTGAATGTCCTGCTGCTTGACAGCTGATTTTCTCGTATATATTGCAGGTGGACGCGGCTCGGCCCACTTTCGCATTCCCGTCCCCACCCTCCCACGAGCCACAGATTCCGCGAAAAATCGCCACTGGCAACCGGCGCCACAGCCGAATCCGCCGTTTAACGTAGAACCATAAGCCGATTATTGGTGTTATAATACACCGTCCTCGGAGAGCTACCACGCTCAACAGGCGGCGCGTGCAATGGTTGCATGCAGATAGAATGGTCAGGAATGTTATGCCCAAATCTCTAATAATTGTTGAGTCACCTGCGAAGACGAAGACACTCAAAGGCTTTCTTGGAAGCGATTACGCTGTTGAGGCTTCCATGGGCCATATTCGCGACCTGCCCGAGAGCAAGCTCTCGGTTGATGTGGAGAACGACTTCAAGCCTTCGTACGTTATCATCCCAGAGCGCAAAGATGTGCTCACCAAGCTGAAGGCCGCCCTGAAGGGGGTGGATACTGTCTACCTCGCCAGCGACCCTGACCGCGAAGGGGAAGCCATTTCGTGGCACCTCGCGGAAGCGCTGAAGCTCAAGAACCCGAAGCGAATCCAGTTTAACGAAATCACCAAGGATGCGGTGCGCCTCGCTCTCGATTCGCCTCGCGAGATCGACATGAACCGCGTTGATGCCCAGCAGGCGCGCCGTGTGCTCGACCGCATCGTGGGTTACGAAATCAGCCCGCTCCTGTGGCGTAAGGTTAAGAAGGGCCTAAGCGCTGGCCGTGTGCAGTCTGTCGCCGTACGATTAATCACCGACCGCGAGCGCGAGATCGAGGCATTTAACGCCGTCGAATACTGGAGCCTCACCGCGACGCTGACGCCTGACACGCTGAAGGCGAAGTTTGACGCATCGCTGAACGAGTACCAGGGCAAAAAGATCGAGCTGCACAACGAGCTTGATACCAACAAGGTGCTGAGCGACCTCGACGCGGCGACGTATAAGGTCACTAAGGTCAAGAAGGCGGAGAAGCGACGAAACGCCGCCGCGCCGTTTATCACGTCGACACTGCAGCAGGAAGCGTCGCGCAAGCTCGGCTTCAACGCTCGCCGCACGATGCGTACAGCGCAGCAGCTGTACGAAGGGATCGACCTTCCCGGCGAAGGCAGTGTCGGCATGATCACCTATATGCGTACCGACTCCAACCGGATCGCCGCAGAAGCTCAGGATGCCGCGCGGGCGTTTATCAGCGAGCAATACGGTAAGGATTACGTTCCGGCCGCGCCGAAGCAGTTCAAGAAGGGCAAGGACGCGCAGGACGCCCACGAAGCGATCAGGCCGACCTATGTGAACCGCCAGCCGGATTCGGTGGCCAAGCACATGACATCGGATCAGGCAAAGCTATATCGGCTGATCTGGCAGCGCTTTGTGGCATCGCAGATGGCCCCCGCTGTGTTCGATGTTGTCGCCGTGGACATCGCCGCAGGCGAGTACACGTTCCGCGCTACTGGGTCCACAGTGAAGTTCGACGGCTTCCTTCGTGTCTACAGCGAAGGTAAGGACGAAGCCAAGATTGACGATGAAGAGCGACCGCCGCTGCCACCGCTCAGCGAGGGCATGGTATTGAAGCTGCTCGCGCTAACGCCAAAGCAGCACTTTACCGAGCCGCCTCCCCGCTTTACGGAAGCCACCTTGGTTAAGGCGCTGGAAGAGAAGGGTATCGGCCGCCCGAGCACATACGCTACGATCATCTCGACCATTCAGGACCGCAAGTATGTCGAGCTGACCGAAAAGCGGTTCCACCCTACTACGCTTGGTCTCGGCGTGACCGATCTGCTCGTGAAGCACTTCCCGGAAGTGATGGATGTGACATTCACTGCTGGCATGGAGCTTAAGCTTGACAATGTCGAAGAGGGCACCGAAGACTGGGTCAAGGTGATGCGCGATTTCTACGGGCCGTTCCACGCGATTGTGGCCGGTGCTGGCGAGCTCATGGAGCGTGTCAAGATCGAGCCCAAGGCAACGGACCAGATCTGCCCGAACTGTGGCAAGCCGATGGTGATACGGTCGTCGCGCTACGGGGAATTCGTCGGATGCTCCGGTTACCCTGAGTGCAAGACGATTATCCGGCCGGAAGCGGCCAAGGTTGAGACGCCTTGCCCGAAGTGCGGGGGCGAAGTGGCTCAGAAGCGTTCGAAGAAGGGCACCATCTTTTACGGCTGCACCAACTACCCGAAATGCGATTTTGTAGCGTGGGGCAAGCCTATCGGCCGGGACTGCCCAACGTGCCAGTCGCCGCTGATCGAGAACTCGTTCCGCGGCCGACCAAGCGGCATCAAGTGCAGCAACAAGGAATGCGCCTACAAGGAATCGGCGAAGAAGAAGAGCGACGAGGACGAAGACGGCAACGTGCCGTCGGACGCCGATGCGCCTGCCGAGCTAGCGGCAGTCTAGCGTCGGTAAGCTGGTGATTGTTGTACACGAAGCCCCTTGCAGGTTGCGAGGGGCTTTGTTGTGCGCGTCAGGATGCCTCGCCGGCGGGCGTCCTGCGCGGACGGCGGCAACGTGACGTTGCATCCTTGTGCCGCGTCGCGGCGGGTGCATTGGAGTAAATTATACAAAGGGAATTCGGGCTACGGTGAGTAATTCTTTGTCGACTGAGACTTTATCTTTGTGTTGGTACCGTCGAACTTTGGCTAGGTGCCCTGGATAGCAATTGGAGACAACCTATGAAACTACTATCGTGTAAGGCGCTCTGCTTAATCGTTCTCCTGTTGGTAGCCGTGACAGGATGCAGCCGGTCACAATTAGCTGTAACGGCGACCGAACCACAAGATATCGCCGTGCGCACAAGAGATGATCGCGCGACTGGGATCATCATCTGTGATCCGATTGTTGCCGACAAAGCACAGCATGCCAGTGTCGGTGCCACATATGCGGCGGCGGCAGCGTGGCTGCAGTTTGCTGTCGGTGGGCAGGAGCAGCTCACGGGTCAGCCCACCTGGTACACGTTTCGTCGCGTCGGTATCGAACTGAAACCGAGTTTTCTGTCGGCGACGACAAAGGACGTGCCCGCAATATCCTCGCTTTTTGACGTTGATCGAGTGGCCGTTGGCTCACTATCCGTGGACGGCGACACTATAAACCTGACATACACCGTCTGTAATCGTGATGGAAAGGAGGTTCCGAACGGGCAGGTGTCGGAGAGCTTTACGCGTCAAACCCGCGCAGGAGCGATGGAGTCGCTTGCGGCCAAGCTATGTGAGCTACTGTCTATCGACAAACCTCACTTGCCAAAGTTCGACCTTACTGATGCAATGCTTCAAGAGATTGGTTATGGCAGATACAAGGAGTGGCAGCAAGGCATGTCTGATTCCTTGCCAAAGTCCGGCGCAAGCAGCCTACTTGGGGCGTTCATGGAGATCCACATGACCGATCTGGCCGAGACTAACCCAACAACTCGGGCCCAAGAGTCGTTGCGTTCTGGCTACTCTTTCCCACTCGTTGCAGCCGAAGTCGCAAACTTTAGTCCATCGCGGTTGAATGTCGGCGAAGTTGAAAGCCGATTGTTCTCGTCTCCCAACAACTCGTTGCTACACGAAGCGCGGCTGATGGCAGCAGCGCACAAGGGAAATAAAGGCGTCGTTGCCTATGAGGCTGGCCGGCTTAGTAAGCTGCGACCGCACGACTCGGAGGCGTTCCTCATCATCGCGGACGGATACAGTGCACTCGCCCAGGCTATACGAAAATCGCGCATAACGATCGATATGACTGCTACCGAGCAAAAGGAAGTTTCTGCACTCTACGACGAATGGTTTCGTAACTCCGAAAGGGCGACGGAGCTAGCGCCGCAGTCAGCGTCGGCCTGGTTGGAGGTTGCATGTGCGGGTACCTTTGCGGGCCACAAGGAGCGCGCAGAAGCCGCATTTTGGAAGGCGTTTGGTATATCGCATTATCTGCCAGGCGAGCGGTTATATTGGTGGGGACTTGAGATGTTTCAACCCAAGTGGGGGGGAGATCCATCCGACTTGAATAAAATCGCAACAGCGATATCGAACGACAAAAGTGTGCCGTATTGGGCGCAAGTCGATTTCGCTGACCAACTCTGCGGCCAGGACGTAAAGAACGCTAGACAGATCATTCTGAAGGGCTACGCGGCAAAAGCAAAATACTGTGTCGAGCAAAATAAGCGAGACACGACGGCCGTAGCATACCTTGCCGACGCGTACTTTCGGCTTGGCGACTATCCGGAAACGATTCGTATTATCTCTAAAATGTCCGACGAGTCGATTGCGACCCTTACAATGTCCCTGGAATTAAGCTCAGCGTACTATAAGGTTAAAGACTACAAAAATGCGGCGACAATCAGCCGCAAGTACTTACTAAAGTCAGGATATGACTGGGGCGTGCTTGAGACACTTGTACGAAGCGAATGTGACGGAGGCAATGTGGCGGTCGCTCTAGACTTACTAAGCAGCTATGCAAGCGTAGCAGGTCCGTATCAGACAGCAGCCATTCGCGGGGACATCTTCTACAAACAGAAGCAGTACGCTCAAGCTATCAAGGAGTATATTGTAGGAGGTATGAAACCAGATAAGACCTGGGGCAACCATGAATGTCAATTCAAAGTGGGTCAATGTCAGTCTATTCTCGGGAACCATAAGCTGGCTGCCGACAACATGAAAGAGGCACTCATAAGGATTCCCGACTGGTCCGACATTGAACCAAGTCTATTGGTGCGTTCTCTGTCCGCAACTGGTAAGCACATGGAGGCTTTGTCGTATGCTACCTACATACTGTCAGTCACTCCCGACGACAAAAAAACACTGAGATTAATGAGCAGCGAATCAACGATAGTCCACAAGACTAACACGAAGCCGTAGGCTCGCACCCATAGCTTATTGTGGCGAGAAGTCGTTCGGTATGTCCGTAAGAGGCATGCAAGGTCTCGGGCAAGAGTGTCACAAAGGTCCCATACTCACCTGTGGGGAGGCACAGGATCGCAGTGAACACATCTATAGGTTTCGTAAAAAGTTCTATGGAGAGGTTGACAATATCAGGCAACAGTGGTAAGATCTTTATGTTCTTCTTCGATGTTGATCGGAACAGTATTCGCCAAGGCCCCGAGGTCTGCGGTGTTTTGCGATAGTTAGTACTGGAAAGCGATGGCGGCTCCCGGAACGATAGAGTCTGGTTCAAGTGGCGAACTACGAGCAGCGATGCGATTGATGTAGGTGACCTGAAAGGACGACACGTATGCGTACCACTCGAAAGACCGGTTTCACTCTTATAGAGCTTCTCGTAGTTATCGCTATCATAGCGATTCTGGCAGCTATACTTTTCCCCGTGTTCGCTACAGCGCGGGAAAAGGCGCGTCAGACCAACTGCTCAAGCAATCTGAAGCAGATGGGCCTTGCAACCCTTCAGTATATGCAGGACTACGACGAGACGGCCCCCATCGGTTATTGGTCCGATGGTATCGGAGCTCATGAAGTGGACTGGTACGTGATCATTATGCCGTATGTAGCGGGTAAGAACACAAACACGGGCCTGCTCAATACGTGTAGCTCGTCCCCCAACCCCGGTAAACTCGGCTATTCGATGAACCCGCGAATATGCGGCTCGAATAGCCCCGAGGTCGCGACTCCCAACATGTTCGATTACACGAAACCCGTGCAAGCGTCGGAACTGACGCACTCTGCCGAAACTATTCTGTACGGCGACGCTGACCAGATCCCAGGCTACAGTAATAACCCATTGCTTCTGTTCCGGGTGAACCCGGGCTCGTTGAACGGCGGCGCTTGGAACGTCTACGCAACCCCACAATTGACCAGCAGTTGGGATTCGATTGACAACGACAGCAATATCGCGGCGACATCGCCGGGCCAGATGCGCTACCGACACACGAACTTTGCGAATGCGGCATTCTGCGACGGCCACGTGAAGGCGCTCAAGCGCGGTACGGTCACCGTATGGAACTGGCAGGTTGGCGGTAGCGTTCCGGATACGCTTACCGGTTCCCCTCTGCAATATCGGGTGATCAGGTGAGGAATTTCCATATGATTCGCCCAATATTACGGTATATCTTACTGGTTTTAGTTGCTTCGGTCGCGCTGTCGATAGCTCCTCCGTCTCGCGGAGCGCCTGCGCGCGCTCTGTGGGTGTGGCGATCGGCCCCAATTCGGGAATCGGCAGCGTCGCAGTCTCAGTTTTTCGATTTTCTTGCCGCGCCACACGGAGATAAGTCCAAGGCTATAACGGTCGTGTTCTTTGATGGGGTACGGCAGGCTGATTTCGCCAATGCGGAGACAGTGGCAAGCCTGAGGCGTTTCCTGAAGGAAGCGCACAAGCGCAAACTGCGGGTGGACTTCTTGACTGGCGACCCGTCGTGGGCCCTGGACTCGTCGCAGGCGATAGGGTTAGCTTACACTCAAGCGGTGATCGATTTCAATCGCGGCGGGGATCGCTCAGAGCGGTACGATGGCATACAGTATGACGTTGAGCCGTACGCGCTACCTGAATGGCGCACACAGCGCGAAACGTTGGAAGCAGGGCTACTCGGGCTGTTAGATAAATCGCGAGCGCTGATCAAAGCCTCAGGGCAGAAGCTGCTGCTCACCGCTGCTCTGCCGCGCTGGTACGGTGCGCAGGATGGCCGTGTAGCATACAAGGATGTTGTGGACAGGCTCGACGAGATCGATGTCATGGACTATGTCACAACGTCGGCTCACCTCACGAACGATCCTGCGGGCATGCTGAAGTATGCATCGGCCACGCACAAGAAGGTGTGGATTGGTGTGGAGACAGGCGAGTTGAAAGAGACCCCACGGTCGACGTTCTTTGACCTCGGCGAGGCCGCTATGGAGAGCGTATTCGCGCAATCTCTCGCGGTGTTCGAAAACGAGCCGTCGTTTGCTGGCTATGCTGTTCACCATTGGGCCGGCTACACGGGGATGAAGCCGTAGAAGCCTTTGGAGCCCATCCGTCCGTCATGCGCACTATGAGTTGCGCATGACGGCCACCTTCCCGAAGCGGGAAGGAAATTTATGGTGGCCTTGGCAATGATAGGCTATCGGTTACGCGAGACAGGTAACGATGATTTTGGAGACTGCATAGAGTGGACACTACAATAAAATCCAGCCGGTTCAAGCATGTAGAGGTTGCGGAGACATTGCGTCGCGAGGTCCTGGCGGGGCAATGGAGTGTTGGAGAGCGTCTGCCAGGCGAGCAAGACATGGCGCGGCGGTTTGATGTGGCGTATACGACTATGCGCCAGGCTGTGGCGAATTTGGTAGATGAGGGCCTTCTGTATCGAGTGCGCGGCAAGGGCACATTCCTTGTGGAGCAGTCGGGTGCCGCATGTCGCCCCAGCACACGCTACCCGATGGCGCTGCTCTTTCCAGCAGACGCACAACGGCGCGACCCTTATTACTTCCCCGATGTGCAGCATGGGTTCCGAGAAGTAATCGACGAAGGTGGACACCACACATCGCTGTTTCCAGAGGAAGTATGGGAGACGCCGGGAATTATCGAGCAAGGGACCGCGGTCGCGTTTATGATGCTCGACACCAGCCACACTCAAGTTGTAGAGCGGCTGCGGGATAGCGGCTACCGTGTTCTTGCGATCAACCACTATACAGGAAGGCGGTCAATCCCCTCGGTATGGATCGATGACGCGTCCGGAGTTGGAAAGGGTGTGGATCACCTAGCGCAGATGGGGCACGAGCGTATTGCGTTCGTGGCTGGCCCGCAGACCAATCTCGACGCAATCGATCGTTTGCGCGGGTTTCGGGAAGCGGTGAAGCGCCACAGCTTCCGGTCGGCGGTTGAGGCTGGCAATGGCTTTAATGAGGCGTCGGGCTACGAAGCGGCGCGGCAGTTGCTCTCGTCAGCGCATCGACCTACAGGCGTGGTGTGCGCGAGCGATCTTGCGGCAATCGGTGTGATCAGCGCGGCGCGGGACATGGGCATATCGGTACCTCGCGGCCTATCTGTGGTTGGTTTCGGCGACTTTTCGGTAGCGCGGTATGTGTCCCCGAGCCTGACTACGGTGCAGCAATGCCGCGTCGATCTCGGACGCGCGGCGGCCCGTGGTTTGATCGCGCTGGCGCAGGGTCATGAGTTCACGGAAGAGGTGCTGGGAGCGGAGTTGATCGTCCGCGAATCCAGCGTCGCGCGTGCATTCGCCAGCTTCGCCGAGTAAGCCTACTGGAAATCGGCGAGTTACTCGAATTCCGCATTGTGGACCGCTCAAAACACATTTTTTTGGCGCGGTACACTCATCCTATGGCTGTTCTGGGTTTGTGGCGCTATAATAGGGGTGAGCGGTCCTACCGGTTAGCGTGAATGTTTCTAGCTGGCCGACGCCACAAGCGACCGTTCGAGCGCACGGAGCGCGTCGCCCATGCTATTATTTCCTTATCGAAGCAAGAACCCACCGGAGCATATCCCTTACGCGACTATTGGCTTGATCGCGGTGAACACCCTCGTTTACCTCTGCACCAGCGACAGTTTTGTCGAAATCAAGCGCGGAATCGTTGAGGACTTTGCTGTCGCCCCAACGAACCTTGATCCACTGCGGCTCTTCACATCCATGTTCCTGCACGGCGACCCGATGCATTTGCTGGGCAACATGCTTTTCTTGTGGATTTTCGGCGCAGCCCTTGAAGGTCGACTCCGTATCCCCTACTATTTGCTCCTCTACACTGCCGCAGGGTTTGCGGGCGGTTTGCTGCAAATGTGGACTGAGATGGCGATTAAGTGGGATGGGCCGTTGATTGGCGCATCGGGCGCTATCATGGGTGTCTCTGCGGCGTATATGTACGTGTTCCCGTTCGCGCGAATAATGATGTTCCGAGTCTACATTGGCTTAGGGCGGATCATTTGTGGGCCAGCTGAATGGCTTTCCTGGTGGGTGGTTGGATACTACATCGCGTTGGATATGCTCAACGGATTTCTGGCGCAAAGCATGCATTTGCGGAGCGGCACGGGGCACTTTGCGCATATTGGTGGGTTCTTCGCTGGCATGGGGGTTGCCATGGCGCTTCGAGTCCGCCGTGACAGTGAGCAGTTGAGCGAGGCGCAGGCAACACGGGCGTCGATGAACAACGATCTTGGTCTGCTGAGCGCAAACGAGTTGGAGACGATCCTGACCGCGCCAACCGAGAACATGACCATGGTGCTTGTTTATTGCAACAAGGCCATCGCGACGCCAGGAACCGTCGGCGAGAAGAAGGCGCTCAAGATGATCGAGCGGTACATGGATCCTCTGCTCGAAAAAGCAGACCCCTTGTGGGTAGCGGAAACGCTGCTGAAGATACCCGCAGAAACGGGCTCGGTCCCCTGCTGGTTTTATCTGAAGCTTGCCGGTAAGCTGGAGGGCCTGAAGAAGTTCGACACGGCGGCGTATATGTATCGCCGCGTATTCGACCTGGATCCGTATGGCCCCGACGCCAGCCCGGCCATCCTTCGGTTTGGACGGATTTGGGAGACCATCTACAACGATATCGATATGGCTCGGGACGCGTACGAGGTGTACCTAAAGCTGTTTCCCGACGGTCCGCTGGCGGAGGAGGCCGAGAAGGGCCTCGCGCGTGTTGGCGGTCCGAAGGTGGTCGCGCCTATCCACCGGTCGGCGACGATTAAGCGCACGACGCTGGATGACGACGACGCGCCGCCACCGCCGCAGCCGCACTCTGCGTTCGACGACCTCGCGGATGAGACGCGGCCTCGTGAGGAGAACGTGGCGCGTCGTGCCCATTCCGCCGACTCTACGGCGGCGGAACAGCAAACCGCAAAGCTTGTTGTACCGAATCCGTTTGCCGCCGACCCCGAGTAGGTGGCAATTGAAGTGACGGGGTACTCGCGTCCCTTCCCACATGATAGCGGTCCGACGGCCCCTTCTGTTGACTTTACGCTCCTTCGCCGTGTAGAATCTTCACGCGCGCGGAATTGGAACAGTCTCCGACATTTGCCACGTAGAAGAAGCAAAAGATGAGCCTACGCACCACCATTTCAGTCTTTCAAGGCCTGCTGGCGTTTGGCGGCGCGTGTATTGCCGGGTACAGCTTCATCGAGAAGCGTCAAACCGGCGACGTGCCTTGCTTGGTGTCGGGCTACACAGGCTGCACCGCGATAAACAATAGCGCGTATTCGCACATAGGCCCTCTTGATTTGAGCTTACTGGGGGCGGCGGCATACATTGCAATCCTGTTGCTCGTCGTGATCAAGGCGACTGCGGATAAGCCGTCATTTGTGAAGTGGCCGACCGTATTAATCGCAGCGATGACCACATTTGGTGTGACCTACTCGTGGTGGCTGCAGTACGTGGCGAAGTATATCCTCAATGGCTTTTGTATCAATTGCCGCTTGTCGGCGATCACCATGACGTTGCTTTTCTTCCTCGCCATCATCGAAGTAAATTTTATGCGTCTGGATAAGGCAACGCAGCCCACTGCCGAATCTGGTTACGACCCGAGTATATAAACCAATATGACAACAAAGAC
This sequence comes from Capsulimonadaceae bacterium, assembly GCA_036504535.1. GTDB lineage: Bacteria > Armatimonadota > Armatimonadia > Armatimonadales > Capsulimonadaceae > JARLGU01. Next base: position 44,003 of record DASXUY010000029.1, on the reverse strand, counting down.
GTGGATCGGAATTATCATCGTTCTCGGAGCGCTTATTGGCGTCTACATTTGGCTAAATAAGTCTAGCGAGCAGCCTCCCCCGCCCCCGCCAATGTATCCCAAGATGAGCCAGGAGATGTTGCGCAAAGAGTGGGATAAGATGGTGGCGGTCGCTTGCACGCCGACCAAGGGTGATCCTAAGGCCGAGTGGATAATGCTCGAAATCGGGGACTTCCAATGCCCGCAGTGTGGCAAGCAGCGGTTGAACGCCGAAAAGCTGGTCGCGAATTCCAAGGGCCAGATGAAGCTGGCATTTATCAACTGGCCGCTAACGAACATTCACAGCAACGCCAGTTCAGCTGCGCTTGCATCGCTAGCCGGTGAGTCTCAGGGTAAGTTCTGGGAAATGTACGACGCCATCTATAGCCGCCAGGAAAAGTTGGAAGAGAAGGCTGCGAAGACGGCGGAAACGGTGTATCTGGACTCTGCGAAAGAGTGTAAGCTCGATATCAATAAGTTCAATACGGACCGCAACTCGCCCAATATCAAGGCGCGACTTGCATCTCAGAGCGCTGTCGCCCCAACGCTGGGCCTGGAATCGACGCCGACGTTCCTGCTTCGGAAAAAGGGATCGAATACCGTTTACTACTTTATCGGTGGAGCTGGCCAGAAGGAAACTCCTGGTGCGCCGGCGATTCCGGGCCTTGAAACGCTAATGGTGAGCCAGCCGTGGAACGGCGGCAAGCTCGACGAGCCATTCGACCCGTCAGTTCCGCCGCAGCCCGCCGGTGGCGCTCAACCCGCTGGTCCCGCTCCTATGGGCCCCACTGGACCCTCCAGCAGCGCAAGCGGAGGCACTGGTGCCGGAACAAGCTCTAACATGCTAGGGAACTCGCACACCGGTCCGGTTGGGCCCGCTAAGAAGAAGTAGCGGCGTGAGGCTTGATGCGTTTGGGATTATGATTACCCCGACTCGCTAGGGCTCGTCACCCCAAAATATGGGGTTTATGATGTCCGGGTTCTTCTTGGCTGGTTCGGAGTTGGATTGTCCTTATGTAGGCCCATGTGTTGTGTTCATGGTGTCCCGCAGCTGCGCTTTGTCGCAGCGAAGCCTGGCACCGACAATAGGTCGGTTAGGCGTCGCAGTTCGCCCAGGATCGGCGATGAGGCTCCTTGTGGGAGCGGGAGGCTGTTGGGGTTGTACCAGAAGGCGGGGATGCCAGCATCTTGGGCACCGGCGACATCGTTAGCGATGTTGTCACCGACCATCACAGCATCGGATGGCGCAGCGCCGCATAGTTCGAGAGCGTGGGCGAAGATGCGCTGATCTGGCTTCCAGAGGCCAACCGCATCCGCGATCACAACGTGATCGAAAGCTGCCTCCAGGCCCAGATGCTCAACCTTCTCCACGTGGGTTGAAACTAAGCCGTTCGTGATAAGCGCCAGCTTCACGCCACGCTCACGAAGGGCTTCAAGAGTGGAAAGCGCATCGGGGAAGAGCTCGATGTCACGGCTACGGGTTCGGCTGTATTCGGCCGCCATAGCCTCCGACGGCGCTTTAACGTCCACGACACCGCAGTTCCCCAGCGCTTCACAGAACTGGTCAACGCGAAGCTGATGGATGCTGCGAGTTTCGGTGGTGTATTCGGGACCGGTCCAGTAGACCTCAGATATCGCCAGGAACTGCTGCGCAACGGCTTCCAGATCGAGCTCTTTCGGAACGAGAGCCTCACCTGCGGCTGCAGCCTTCCGCGCACAGGCGATCCAAGCACTCGAATCGTCGCAAAGGGTATCGTCGAGATCGAAAAACGCCGCCTTAATCATCGGTGTCGTCCCGCTCGGCGACAGTAGCCGGTTCTGCAGGCTGTTCTGTGAGACCGACAGCCGCTTCGACCTCGTGCATCACGTGCTCGCGTTCCGGTTCGGCGACATGGATGTCGTCGAGAAGTGGAAGATCTTCGAGAGAATCGAGACCAAAGTAGTGTAGGAAATCAGCCGTTGTCCCGTATAGGATGGGGCGGCCGGGAACCTGTTTCCGTCCTGTCTCGCGGACGAGCTTGCGGTCCATTAGCGTCCGCATCACACCGTCGGCGTTTACGCCACGGATCGCCTCAATCTCGGCCATCGTAATGGGCTGCCTGTAGGCGACAATTGCGATGGTTTCCAGCGCTGGCTTCGACAGACGCGCTTTGCCGGACGGTCCCGCGAGAAACTTAGCGATATCGTCAGCGAATTCGGGCCGGGTGACCATCTGGTAGCCGCCTGCGACTCGAATGAGCTTAACGCCGCCACCGCGCTCGTCATAATCCTCGACGATAGTGTTGCAGATCATTTCGATATCCACAACCTCTGCGCCGTAGATCTTGGCAAGTTCGGCCGCCGTCACTGGCTCCGTGGATATGAAAAGGCAGGCTTCGATCAAATCTTTCATAATACGACCGCTTCGTCGACAACTGGGCTTGGTTCTGGCTCGGGTTCCGGATCGCCGTAAAGGCGGATAGGGCCAAGCGACTTCGTCTGTTTTGCGGTTATTTTACCCTGCCGCAGGAGTTCCAGCATTGCGAGGAACGTCATGATGATGTCAAGGCGGACACGGTCGGGCGGGAACGCATCCAGAAAGTCAATGCCGTCTTTGCCAGCGTCCTTGATCAATCGCGCCAGCGTCCTGATGGCCATCTTGAGGCTCATCTTCTGGCGTCGAACGCTGGTGACTTCCTCGTCGCCGTCTTCGGCATCCGCAAGCAGCATCTGGAGGGCCCGTAGAAGCGCGTCGGCCTGCACTTCGCCAAACGAGACAGGGAGCTCGTACATGTCGCCGTAGTTTGCCTGATCGCGAATGAACAGCTTGGTGCGGGCGTCCTCCAACTCTTGGAATGTGCCAACGAGAACCTTAAACTTCTCGTACTCCTGGAGACGCTCGATCAGTTCAAGGCGGGGATCGTCCATTTCGTCATCGTCGGTCTCCTCCACGGGCGGCTTGGGGAGCAACATGCGGGTCTTGATCTCTAGGAGCGTCGCCGCCATCACAAAGAACTCGCCTGCAACGGCCAGATTGCTCTCCTCCATGGCATTGATATACGCGATATACTGGTCGGTTATCGGCTCGATGGGGATGTTCGCGATGTCAACCTTGTGCTCACGTATGAGGTGCAGCAGGAGGTCGAGTGGCCCTTCAAATACGGGCAAATTGATCGTTGGCAACGGTTGGGGAAGCATTGCTTTCAGAGTACCCCATGAATGAGCAAGTGCGCCAATGCCGGGGCGATTTTATGGGGAGGGAGTGAGGAAGGTGAATGCGGTAAAAGATGCGCTATGAGTCAAGAACCTCTCCTCCCCGCAAGCGGGTCCCGTCCTCTCCTAAAGGAAAAGAGGTAGGAATTGGCAATGCGCTGGCACAAGGTTCCGTATGCTGAAACTTAAGAATCGATGGTGCTTGAAAGTACCGGACATAAGCATGTCCAAGGCGCTAGTATTAGGGGTTCATAGGAGCCAGCAATACGCGCACTACCCCTTGAGCACCTGTTTGCTCGTTATCACGGGGATGTCGAGCTGCTTGCCGATGTTGGCGGCTTCGGCGGCGACGACCTGGGCGGACGGCAGGGGGTGCCAGGCGAGGTAGAATGGGCGGCTGGTTGAGTGGAAGACGAGGAAGAGCACACAGGCTTCTTCGCCTCGTCGCTGCACAGTGGCGGCTCCGATGCCACGGATATCAGAGAGGGGGCCCGTACGTCGCTTCACAAAAGGCTTAAAGCCGGTACGAAGCGAGTAGGAGCGGCTGCCGCCGTTCAGCACAAGGGTCCATGGCGGTCGCGTCAACATGAAGAGCGAAATTGTGCCGCTAATGACTGCTATTGCCCCTGCCAAGGTGGCGAAATCTTCAAGGTTTGACGACGCCAGGTAGATGACAATCGGGATCAGCGTGAGGGTAAATATTGAGCTTGTCAGAAATAGCGCAGTCCAAATGCCGATCTCTCGGTCGTGCGACGAGTAGCCATACCGTCGCCCGAGCCCGGTCGGCGGCGGCAACTGATCGTTTCTAGCAAGCTGATTGTCTCCCGATAGTTGTCGCATCCGTGCCTGTTTCTTGCGAGAATCTTGCCTGACGATAATACTGCGAACGATTGCGGGGCATCAGTGGCCCGTATCACCAACTTGACGTCGTCTAGACGCAGCATCGCCAACCTCTAAATGCACCAGAGTGCGCCTGGTGTGCAATATCGCTCTCAACTTGACAAGTGGGAAGCTAGCGAGTTGGCTTGCTTGTATGCGGCATTACGGCAACACCGAGGATTCGCGCGAGCTTGGCAGCGCGATCGGTGGCTATCGTTTCGGCGCCAACACCGTGCCGCTCTATGATACATGTACCAGCAGCGCTGGCAAACGTGAGGGATACCGTATAGCCACTTATTCCATGGCTCGATTCTTCAACCTTCACCGAAACACCCACGATTTCGTCAAACGAGCCCTTGAAGCTCTTGCGAAATTGCCCCGAACCCTTTATCACCTGATAGGTACGCGTCGACACATTCAGGCCGATGGTTGCGGGGGGGTTACGAAAGCCATGGATGGTGAGTGCAACGAACACGGCAGATGCGATGGCGCTAGCGACAACCTGCATTTGCTGGTGCGCGCTTACCCCGGCAATCAAGAACGCCACCGCGCCCATCGCTGCGGTGATGCCAAGGGCCGCGAGCAAGCCCCACGTCGTTCGCTCAGCCTCCGTCGGACGGATCACGATTGCGGGTCGGCTATCAAATGGGTCCGGCGGCATGTTATCAGTGGGATGCCACGGGCCAGTCGCCTTCTTATCGGATGACATGGACTGTTCCTCGCACGGCTTTCACGCAATCTCCCAATACCGTCGCAGACAAAAGGTCCTCAAAAAACACGAACGGGGACGCTTTCGCGCCCCCGTTCTGAGAGATTGGAAGTCTCTGGCCGAGTTGTACTCGGGAGTATACGGGTCCAGCGAAACGCTGGCTAGATCGAGCTTTCGCCCTCTTGGTCGATGCTTGGCTCTTCTTCCGAAACAACCGCGCTCGAGCCAAATCGGCCGTCGCCGTCGCCCCATCCGCCCTGCTTGACCACAAGTGCGGTGCCCTTGATGCCGTCGCTTTCGAGCCCTTCGAGGTGCACCCCGAGGTTTCGATACTGCGGAAGGCCCGTACCGGCCGGAATGAGACGTCCGATAATGACGTTCTCCTTGAGGCCGACAAGGTTGTCCTTCTTGCCGCGAACAGCCGCTTCGGTAAGGACGCGGGTCGTCTTCTGGAACGAGGCCGCCGCGAGGAACGATTCCGTTGCGAGGGACGCTTCGGTGATACCGAGGAGCACCCAGTCCGCTTCGGCTTCGCGGCCGGGAACATCGAGGTCCCGAACGCGAGCGTTCTCATCTTCAAACTCGAACTTATCGACAACCTGGCCCGGAAGGAACCGTGTGTCACCGATGTTCTTGATTTTGCGCTTCTTCAGCATCTGGCGAACGATGACTTCGACGTGCTTGTCGTTGATGTCTACACCCTGCGACTTATACACGCGCTGGATTTCGCGGACAACGTACTGCTGTACGCCGCGAACACCCTGAAGTTCGAGCACCTTCTGCGGATCGAGCGGGCCTTCAGTAAGTCGGTCGCCCGGTTCCACGATTTGCCCCGGCTGGATTTGCAGCTGACCTCGGTAAGGAACGAGGTGGGCTCGGCGCAGCTTGATGCTGGTCATGCCCGACTCGCGAAGTTTCTTCGCGATCTTCTCGTTGATCTCCGTGCCCGCTGGGATCGGATCGTCGCTGCCAAGTGTCAGGTCCTCGGCGAGCGATTCACCCAGCAATCCGGCGCTGGTCTCTTCGCGAATAGCCTGGTCGACGTGAATGATAACGCGTCGCAGACCCTTCTGTTCGACTGCGGCAACGGTTCCGCCAAACTCAGTAACGATGGCCTGTCCCTTAGGCTTTCGGGCTTCGAAGAGTTCGACAACTCGGAGGAGACCGCCGACTTCGTCTTCGAGAACCTTAAGGACCGCCTGTACCGCACGTACCCTCTCGCGATCTGAGCTTGCGCTTGACTGCGACTGGGCACCGCCCGCTTCGCGGTCTTCGTCGAGCGAGACGATACCTTGCGAGATGTCTTGGTGAAGCTCTTTGAGGGCTTCCTGGCGGCGCTGTCGAACGTTCGCAACACCCACGAGTTGCTTCTGAGCGATACCTCCCGTGTGGAACGTACGCATCGTAAGCTGCGTGCCCGGCTCACCAATCGACTGCGCAGCGATGATACCGACGGCGACGCCTGGATCCACCTGCTGGCGGGTCGCGAGGTCACGGCCGTAGCACTTGGCGCAAACGCCCTGGCGGCTTTCGCAGGTCAGAACGCTTCGGAGGCCGACGCGCTTGACGCCAGCGGCTTCCACCTTCTTGGCGACGTCTTCGGTAATGTCCACGTTGCGCTCGATCAGCACTTCGCCGGTTGCGGGATCGGCTATGTCATCGAACGTGTTACGTCCGATCAATCGCTCCCACAGCGGCTCGATGATTTCGTTGCCTTCGCGGATCTCCTGAACGTAGATGCCAGCCTGAACGCCGCAGTCTTCTTCGCGAATGATGACTTCCTGCGCCACGTCGACAAGTCGGCGGGTGAGGTAGCCAGCGTCCGCAGTTCGGAGCGCGGTGTCGGCGAGACCCTTTCGGGCGCCGTGCGTTGATACGAAGTATTCGAGAACCGAGAGGCCTTCGTGGAAGTTGGACTTCACTGGGAGGTCTTCGATCATGTTACCGAACGGGTCGGACATGATACCGCGCATACCGGACAGCTGAGTAATCTGCGAGAGAGTTCCTCGAGCACCGGAGTCGGTGATAATGAAGACCGGGTTGAAGTGGTCGATCGTTCGAACGATCGCCTGACCAACGTCCTTCGCGGCTCCCTGCCACTTTTCGAGAACGCGCTCTTTTCGCTCACCACCAGTGATAAGACCACGGCGGTATTGCTGGTTGAGCTTGACGACATCCTCTTCGGTTTTCTTGATGATGCGGTTGCGCTCTTCAGGCACTTCCATGTCGGACATGGCCACGGTGACGCCCGAGTTGGTCGCCTCGCGGAAGCCCATGTTCTTTAGATCGTCCAGCAGCTGGATCGTGCGCTCGTCGCCATGAAGGTGCGAGCAGCGCGAAATCAGCTTGCCAAGCTGCTTCTTGCCAATGGTTTCGTTGACGTACCGCATGTTCTCCGGCAGGATCAAGCTGAACCGCAAGCGGCCGACAGTGGACGTGCGAACAAGCTTCTCAGCCGAACCGCGCTCCGAGATACGGACGCGGATAGGATCATGCAGGTCAACGTAGCCGTTCTCCCATGCGAGGATGGCTTCGTTCGGACCCGAGAAGATGGTTTCGAACGGTTCCTTGTTCTTCTTCTCCATGGTCATGAAGTACGAACCAAGAACGATGTCCTTGGACGGCGACACAACCGGACCACCGTTCGCCGGTGAGAACAGGTTCTTGCTCGAGAGCATCAGGATGCGGGCTTCGGCCTGTGCGCTGACGGACAGCGGGACGTGAACCGCCATCTGGTCGCCGTCGAAGTCGGCGTTAAACGCCGAGCAGACGAGTGGGTGCACCTGGATGGCCTTGCCGTCCACGAGGATGGGTTCGAACGCCTGGATGCCAAGTCGGTGCAGGGTAGGCGCACGGTTCAGGAGAACCGGATGCTCCTTGATCACCTCTTCGAGCGCATCCCAGACTTCCGGGTTAAGCCGGTCGATCTTGCGCTTGGCGGTCTTGATGTTCGAAGTGTAGCCGCGCTCGACGAGCGTCTTCATAACGAACGGCTTGAACAGCTCGATCGCCATCTCCTTCGGGAGGCCGCACTGGTGCAGCTGAAGGCGCGGGCCGACGACGATAACAGATCGACCAGAGTAGTCGACGCGCTTACCGAGAAGGTTCTTGCGGAAGCGGCCTTCCTTACCCTTGAGCATGTCTGACAGGCTCTTGAGCGGTCGGTTGTTGGAGCCGACGACCGGTCGCTGGCGGCGGCCGTTGTCGATCAACGCATCAACAGCTTCCTGCAGAAGTCGCTTTTCGTGGTTGACGATCGATTCCGGCGCCTTGATCTCGACGATCTTCTTCAATCGGTTGTTTCGGTTGATGATGCGGCGGTATAGGTCGTTAAGGTCGGACGTAGCGAAGCGTCCGCCATCGAGCTGCACCATGGGGCGAAGCTCGGGCGAGATAACGGGCACAGCGTCGAGGATCATCCACTCAGGGCGGCTCTTCGACGAGATGAACGCTTCGGCAACTTCCAGACGCTTGACTGCGCGGGCTCGCTTGGGTCCCTGCGTGGAGGCGATTTCCTGGCGAAGTTCGCGAGCGAGCTTCTCAAGGTCAACTTCCATCAGCAGCGAACGGATCGCAGCGCCGCCCATACCGGCCTGGACCAGGTCACGGATGCTGCGCTCCGGCAGTCGCTCGTCGAGGACGCTCAGCACATCGTCGATCTTGCTCCACTCGTCTTCGGTAAGGAGAAGCTTGCGCTCAACCTTCTCGTTGATGAGCTGAAGACCTTCGCGGAGTCGCTGAATGCGCTCTGCGGTGTCGTTTTCGATGTCGCGAAGCTCTTCGTCAAGCAGCTTGTGCCGATAGGTTATGTCCTGCTCGCTCCACTCGGCCACGCCAATGGGATCTTCCTCGGTGGGCTCGACAGCGGTCTCGTGCTCCTTGATGTCGCTTGCGGTGCGGCGGCGAGCTTCTTCGAGCATCTCCTGCCCCTGGCGCTCGACATCAAGCAGTGCGCTTTCAATCGTTCCCACGAAGTCGCTCATCTCGTTGTTGATACGAGCGCGGTCGACGAGGGTGACGATGTACGAAGCGAAGTAGAGAACCTTCTCCAGCGGTCGGGGGCTGATATCAAGCAGCAGCGACAGCGGGGACGGAACGCCCTTCAGATACCAAATGTGGCAAACGGGCGCGGCGAGCTCGATGTGGCCCATGCGCTCGCGGCGAACCTTGCTGCGCGTGACTTCAACGCCGCAACGGTCGCAGACAATGCCCTTAAACTTAACCTTCTTGTAGCGTCCGCAGTGGCACTCCCAGTCCTTCACCGGACCAAAAATGCGCTCGCAGAAGAGGCCGTCGCGCTCCGGCTTGAAGGTCCGGTAGTTAATCGTTTCCGGTTTCTTCACTTCGCCGTAAGACCACGTGCGGATCTCTTGAGGAGAAGCGATGCCAATACGGATTTTATCGAATGTGCTGACGTCTGCCATTGTTTTTTGTGTTCCCTGCCCCACTATGTCGCAACGGTCCGGTATCGGATCGCATTACGAAGGCGCGGAGCCTGCCGGCACGTTCCGGCTAAATTGTTCGCACGTTTCGCGGACGGCCTCGGCCTAACCAGGCTGAGCCTGGACCCTTATCGCGCCACGATCACAGCGGTTGTTACCCTGCAATCGTCGACACGCGTACGGCCCCAAGCTAAGCCTAAACCAAATTCTGTACGGTTTGTATAGAAGTTGACTGGTAAGGTACTAAATGCCGAGACAGCCCCACGGCCTGCTACTCGAAAGCAGCCGGTGAGGGGTGATTCGCACTGGTTGCAGCGTCGCGACACCGAGTGATCGGACCGTAACGCTGCGAACCGTGCGCATATGATTACTAGACGGCGGGCTCGTCGTCCGGTTTCGCGGTGAGCGTACCAGCGGGGGCGAACCCTCGCTTAGTCAACAGGCTTTCGCCCTTGCTCATCGGCGGCGGTGGAGCTCCACCTATCTGGCCACCGAAGCGCATTCCGCCTCTGCCTTCATCGAAGTCCTCTTCGCGGTCCTTGAGGTCGATTTCCTTGTCGAGTTCGTCCTCAACAGTGACTTTCAGACCCAGAGACTGCAGTTCGTTGACAAGGATCTTGAACGACTCCGGAACGCCAGGCTCCAGCATCGCATCGCCCTTGACGATGGCTTCGTAGGTTTTGACGCGTCCGAGAACGTCGTCCGACTTGATCGTAAGGATCTCTTGCAGCGTGTAGGCCGCGCCATACGCTTCGAGAGCCCAAACTTCCATTTCGCCGAAGCGCTGGCCGCCGAACTGTGCCTTACCTCCCAGCGGCTGCTGGGTGACGAGGCTGTAGGGGCCGGTCGATCGGGCATGGATCTTGTCGTCGACAAGGTGAGCCAGCTTCAGCATATAGATCTGACCGCAAGTCACATCCTGGTGGAAGTACTCGCCGGACAAACCGTTACGCAAGCGGAACTTACCCGTCTTCTCGTCAACGCCGCCACGATAGCGAACGTTATGCCTGATTTTCTCGACAATCCACCCGATGTCGTAGCCATCGACGGGAACCACAGGAGCTTCCTCCTCGGCCTCGTCGGCTTCGACCTGAACGTCTTCCGGCAGTTCGATAGCCGGAGGAGCCGCGACATACTTCGCGATAGTCTCAAGTTCAGACGGATCGAGTTCGCTGATCTGCTGGCGGAGCTGTTCGAACACATCCTCCAACGTATCGCGGCGCTTCGGAGCGAGGTTGAGCTTCAACTCCTGGTTCGCGTACCGGATAAGAATATCGCGGCGAACGAACTGCGCATAGCGGTCGAGCTGGCCAAGGATCTCTTTTTCGGTCGCGCCCTCGAAGATCGGGTTCACGAACGAGCAGTTGAGCGCCTTGCCCACCAAGCCTAGGTGCGTTTCGAGCACCTGACCAATGTTCATACGAGACGGCACGCCAAGCGGGTTAAGGACGATGTCGACGGGAGTTCCGTCTGGAAGGAACGGCATGTCCTCTTCCGGAAGGATCTTGGAAACGACACCCTTGTTACCGTGTCGTCCCGCCATCTTGTCGCCTTCCATGATTTTGCGCTTCTGAGCGATGTAAGTTCGAACCAGCATGTTAACGCCAGCAGAAAGCTCATCACCCGGGAGGCGCTCAAGTTCGCCGTCCCACTCATCGCTTGTCATGGAGTCGGGTCGCTTGGAGAAGTTGAGAATGCGACCGCTCTTGTCCTTGTACTTGTAGCGCGAGAACACCTTGACGTCGACAACCTTGCCCTTTTCGCCGTGCGGTACGCGCAGCGAGACGTCGCGGGTCTCTTCCGCCTTTTTGCCGAAGATGGCGATAATCAATCGCTCTTCTGCAGTCAGTTCGGACTGGCCCTTCGGGGCGACACGGCCAACGAGAATGTCGTCGGGTCGCACTTCAGCGCCGATGCGAATGATGCCGTTCTCATCGAGGTCCTTCAGAGCGTCCTCGCCGACATTTGGGATGTCGCGGGTGATCTCTTCGGGCCCGAGCTTGGTATCGCGCGCTTCGACTTCATACTTCTCGATGTGAATCGAGGTGTAGACATCGTCGCGAACGAGACGCTGCGAGAGCAGAATGGCGTCTTCGAAGTTGAAGCCTTCCCACGGAACGAACGCGACCAGAATGTTCTGGCCCAGCGCAAGCTCGCCACCGTCGGTACAAGGTCCGTCGGCGAGGATATCGCCCTGGCGGACACGCTGTCCCTTGGTGACAATCGGGCGCTGCGTTATGCAGGTAGCCTGGTTCGAGCGGATCATGTTAAGCAGGCGGTAAACGTCGGCTTCCCCATTATCCGTCTCGACAATGATCTCTTCGGCGGTGACACGGGCCACGATACCGTCACGCTCGGTGATCTGAACGGCGCCAGAGTCGCGAGCGGCTCGCTTCTCCATACCGGTCTTGACCAACGGCGCATCCGGGCGGAGCGTCGGCACAGCCTGTCGCTGCATGTTAGCGCCCATGAGAGCGCGGTTCGCGTCGTCGTTCTCAAGGAACGGAATGATCGCGGTTGCAACGGACACTAGCTGCTGCGGCGCAACGTCCATGTAGTCGATTTCCTTGATAGGAACGACCGGATATTCGTTGTTGTGCCGCACCTGAACCTGATTGTCGACGAACGTGCTGTCCGGGTTCAATCGGGCATTTGCAGGCGCAATCTTGTACTGGTGCTCACCGTCAGCGGGCAGCCAGTCGAGATCGTTTGTCACATGGCCTTCGATCACGCGGCGATAAGGGGTTTCGATAAACCCGAACTCGTCAACGCGAGCGTGGACCGTTAGCTGGCCGATAAGACCGATGTTGGGACCTTCAGGGGTCTCAATCGGGCAGATACGACCGTAGTGCGAGTGGTGAACGTCACGAACCTCAAGCTTCGCCGACTGGCGCGATAGACCGCCAGGCCCGAGGGCCGAGAGGCGGCGCTTGTGGCCGAGCTCAGCGAGCGGGTTGGTCTGGTCCATAAACTGCGACAACTGCGACGAACCGAAGAACGACTTGATCGACGCCGAGATGGGCTTGACTGACAGAACAACCTGCGGCAGGATGTTGTCGGTGTCCATCGACGTCATTCGTTCCTTGGCGACCTTCTCCATACGGAGGAAGCCAAGTCGAAGCTGCGAGTAAAGCAGTTCGCCGATTGATCGCACACGCTTGTTTTCAAGGTGGTCGATGTCGTCGACGGTGGCCAGCGGGTCAAGCTGCGCAAGACGCGTGATATACTTGATGATCGCAATGACATCTTCACGAGTGACGTTGCGCACCGACAGCGGAAGCGACAGCCCAAGCTTCTTGTTGAGCTTGTGGCGGCCAACCTTCGCAAGGTCGTAACGGCGCTGATCGAAGAAGATTGATCGCATCAGGCTAGCGGCGCTCTCGGGAGTGGCCGGGTCGCTCGGGCGGATCTTCTTATAGATGTCAATGAGAGCAGTCTGCTTATCGACGACATTCGGCTCAGTTTCGATCGTGGCGACAACCAAGCTGTTGACGTAGAGAATGTCCAGCGACGAAAGGTTGAGGTTCTCAATCTTTCGGGCGGCTTCCTTGTCAACTCGGTGGTAGGAGGCAACAATCGTTTTGCCGTTCTTGTCTTTGATGTCGGCAACGACGAACGGTACGCGCTTGCGGATGTTTTCCGTAGGGCGCTCTTTCTCGTCAATACCGAGCAGGACTTCGGTGCGCTCTCGGGAGAAGATCGACTCGCGGCTTGGCGCGTCGACCGACTCAAGCTCACCGAACAGGGTCAGAATGTCGGCGTTGGTGTCGCAGGCGGTGTCGGGAAGTTCGACTTCGAACGTTTCCGGCAAAGCTGCCTTTTCAATGAGGCGAGTCTCGCGCGTCCCGATGGTCGTGCCGGATTCGAGCAGAACTTCGCCCGTATTGCCGTCAACCACATCGGCGGCAAGCACCTTGCCGTGGAGTTCGCTGAAAGTAACCGCCGCAGTTCCCTGCGGGCTGGCCTGCGGGAACAGGTTCAACGCGCGAAGGAGCGTTGTGATCGGGAACTTTCGGGTCTGGCCAATGCGCACCGTCACCACATCGTTAGCGTCGGTCTCGATATCGACCCAGGCGCCTTCGTTCGGGATAAGGGTGGCGTAGTAAAGCTGTCGCCCCGAAAAGTCGAGCGTATCCTTAAAGTAGATACCTGACGATCGGGCGAGCTGAGATACAACGACGCGCTCTGCGCCATTGATGACGAACGTTCCTTTGTCCGTCATGAGCGGCAAGTCGCCGAGATAAACGTCGGATTCGATGACGTCGCCGCTACCGGCGCGAAGTCGAACCTTCGCCTTAATGGGCGATTCAAGCGTCGCGTCACGGGCGCGGCACTCGGTAATATCATATTTCGGCTCGCCGAGTGTGAAGTCGACGAGTTCGATGGAATGGTTTCCAGTAAAGTCAGTGATCGGTGAAAAGCTCTCGAAGAGTTCCCGAAGTCCTTCCTCAAGGAACCAGCGATAAGAATCGAGCTGGAGTTCTACCAGGTTGGGGACATCCACAACATGCTGCGTAGCTTTTGTGGTATGCTGGATTTCTTTCAAAGGGGACCGCCTCCTATGCTAACGCACGAAGAGGTATATTACCTACCTGTGCATAGCGTGTCAAGGGGATTTGCAAAATTCACGCCAAGAGGCGGCGGAATTTTCCAAAGCGGCCAATATCGCACCGTATGAATCGGTGACAGAACCTATTTCGTTGGTTGCTACAAAGATTCCTTCTCTATTTTCGGCAGAGGAGGATAATTTTTTGCGGGCGCCGATGCGGCAATCACACGCGGGGAGTAGCCCATCCGGCATTCAGACGCAACCTGATGTTGCGTCTGAATGCCACCTTCCCGAGGCGGGAAGGAAACTGGTTAGGGCATTGCTGGGGATTGCGGCGCTATGGGCGGTAATTGATATCCTTCTTTATCCGCTTAAGCACCCATGATAGGTTGTTTACTACCTCATCATTGGTGAATCGCAAAACGTTTATCCCAGTGGATCTGATCACATCGTCCCGTTCCCGGTCATAGGCAACTTGGCTATCGTGCACCTTTCCATCAACTTCGATCACGAGTGCTACTTGATGGCAGTAGAAGTCAACTATAAAGCCTTGTATCACGACCTGACGCCTGAAGTGGTAACCGGCGACGCCGTTGGCCCGCAAGCATGACCATAAAATGGCCTCAGGCTGCGTCATAGCGACCCGCATCTCGCGAGCGCGCACTCTCTTCTCAATTCGGCCAACGGCTACAACGGTGCGTTGCTGGCGACCTCTAGGCTCCACTCTGTCAGTTCTCCCATTCCTGAATTTGATTACCCCTCAGTGATATACTCCCAGCACGGCCGCAAAACCGGAAAGCAATGCCGCAAAAAAGTTTCCTTCCCGCCTCGGGGAGGTGCCGAGTCCGCGAGGCGGAGGGGATACTTCAATCCCCAAAATGGCGGATTGAACGAGCCTGTAAGGTACAATGTCCCTGCTTGTTGCTGGCATTTGGCGGCCACGCGGGTCGCGATGTCAGGCAGCCGCATATTCTTGACTAGAGGGTAGATAAGCTCGATGCCAACGATTTCCGCTCCGCTGGTGGAGACACAGCAAGTCGTCACCGGAACCTTGTATCAGATCGCAATCGCTGAGGGCGCTAACGGCACTGGGATAACGCGGCTGGAGATTGGCCCGTATCGCTTCGCTGGAATTCCCCCGCAGTACAAGTATCCTGAAGCCCCAACCAACGAGCTCTGCCCGCCTGACTTCAAGCCGGTGCGATGGGTCACGAACGAGAAGGGTGAAAGCTACCTGCGCTTTGAGGGCGGTCGCATCATGCCAGAGGATGGCGATGCCATTTTCCAGCTTACCAGCAACTTTCCTCCGTCGAGCGGTAATGGACCAGTTATCACCATCTACCGAGACAACAAGACCGAAGACTTTGTTGTGCCAGTGCCCGACTACACGCAAAAGCCTGCGAAGCTCAATTCGCGCCACGATTCGACCGGTCTAGGCCGTGTCTACAAGCAAACTGGCTGCATGCCGCAATTGATCCTCAGCGCGATGGGTATTGTCGCCGTCGTGGCTGCCGCGATTAATCGCTAGTCCCACACCCCGGACCCCGCCGCGCTGAGACGCGGCCCCCCACCAATGGGGTTTCGATGAGCAGGTTCTTCTTGGCTGATTGCAGGTACTTCCGGAATCCGAAATGTTGAAGCCTTAAGCTAAGATGTACCCGCTCATCATGACTCCACTCCGCGGGTGGCGCGGCACGCGCCGGGGTTCTCCCGCTTGACGAACTCCCGGAGGACGCTAGTCGCCTCTCCCGGTCGCCCGAGTGTGTTCAACTGCAACTCAGCTAGTTCGAGCCGAGCCGTCTTTGCTTCATGCGAGTCGGGAAAATCGGCGATCAGGCGGGAGTAGACGCGTGCTGCCGCATCCGGACTTCCGCGGACGATAAGGTGCCTTGCAAGCGCAACGAACGTTTTCGGTGGCAGCGTGGGGTGCAGCGCTAGGATTCGCGTTTGTTCGATCCAGAACATACCCTGCGCAGCATGGAAATGGCTGAAGCAGTAGGCAATCAGCGCTCCGTACTCGTCGGCAAGCTGGGCGCGCATTGGCGACGCTTTGTCTGGGTAACGCTCCGCGAACCCCGCAAGCATGCGACGCGCTTCGAGATCATCGGGCTTTCGCTGCAGGGCCATGCGGTACTTAGTCATCGCTTCCGATGCGCCTTTGTCATCACCTTTGGCATTGCTCGTCCGAGCCTCATGCATCAGGTACTCTTTCTTCCCTTCACCCAGCATGTCCCCGACCTGCGCGATTGCCACACCAAAAACGAAGCCTCCAATGTGCGCCCAATAAGCAATCGATGCGTGCCCGGGGTCAACGAGGCTCGATACCGCTCCGATGATGTTCTGCGCTAACCAGAGCGCAAGGCCAACAAGCGCGGGCGCTTCCCATATGCCGTTGCCCTTGGCGAGTAGGGCAAAGGGCACCCAATATATTCTAATGTTCGAGCGGTAGAAGCGGACCGCGTATACTCCCAGCACAGCCGCAATTGCGCCAGACGCTCCTATAAGCGGCGTGTAGGCTACCGGAAGCGTCGACGCCACCAGCATCACGGTCGCGGTGTTTAGAAGTCCCGCTGCAATTCCTCCACCAAAATAGAGAGCTGCGAAAAACCACGAGCCTAACGCATCCTCGACGCTGGGACCGAACAGCCACAAGAAGCCCAGGTTCCACAGTAAGTGGGACACATTCTCGTGCATGAACAGGTACGAGATAAAGCTGGGGATATTGACCGAGTGCGGAGTGAGGCCGAACCTGTCGAACGGAGTCGCCACCAGATCGCCTGCGCCATCAAGAGCAGATCGGGTCGCAAGAAAGCACACGACGTTTATGGCAACAAGCGCCGTCGTAATCCACGGAAACGATCGGACGGCCCGATCTGTCGCAATTGGAAACGGACAAATCAGAAAGACCAACAGTATCCAAGCAAGATCATAGAGCGGTGTCGGCATATTTCTTCAGAATGACGCTTTCATCTCACCTTGCGCAAAGCAGAAGGACCTTCGGACAGTTCTCCGGCAAGCGGAGATGCAGACAAGTCCCCCAGCGGGCCGAGTCGTCCTAAGCCTACTTCTTCGGCGCGATGTTCCGGAAATAATCGTCAACGGTTCGTTTATACGCTGGCGGGACCGATTGACGCTGCAGGGCCTCTTCAGCACTCTTCTTTGCGGCGGGGTACGCCTTATAGTATGGCACTTGCGAGCCTTGGCCGGATAGCGGAGGAGTAAGGAGCTGTCCGGTTCGCTGTACCTGCCCCGCTTTCCCGCCTGGCTGCTGCGGGATGGTGACGCGAGCCGATGAAGTATTGTGGGAAGGATCGTAGCCATTTATCTGTTTCGGCGCACCGATTGTGGGCTTTGAGTTTCCTTTACCGTCCCCAGGGCCATTGCCACTCGGCGTGAACTTACCGGGCGAGTTGAGCCCGCCATCGCCTCCGCCGCTGTCGGATGGTCCACCGCCGCTACCTGAGCCATTCTGCTGCGACGATGCGCCCGACTGCGATCCGTTAGATTGACCGTCCTTCTGGGTGCCTTGTCCCTGCCCCTCGCTCCCCTGCCCGTCTTGCCCCGACTGATTCCCCTGAGCCTGTCCTCCGGACTGCTGCGAGCCGTTTTGCTGGCCACCTTGAGGGGAGCCCTGCTGGCCTCCTTGCTGCCCCGACGATTCCTGCCCTCCGGACTGCTGACCGCTTTGCTGGCTGCCAGATTGTTGCGCCGACTGTTGCCCAGCCTCCTGCGACTGGCCACTCTGCTGAGTCTCTTGCATCTTGCGAGACTGCTCTTCGAGAGCCTTACGCATTTCGCTCAGCCCTTTCGCTTCGGCACCCTCACGCTCGGCGGCGTCGGCTGCCTTACGTAGCTCAGATGCTGCAGTCTGCTTGTCACCACTGGCGAGCGCCTTGGACGCCGCGTCTATATGCTTCTTGGTTTCGGTCAGCCCGGCGCCTTCGAGGCCCGACGAAAGCTTTTGCAACTGGCTACCGATCCCCTTTCGGTCCGCTTCGGTATTGCCGTGCGCTTCTACATGCGATGCGAGTTTACGCAGTACTTCGGGGAGTGTTTCCGGGTTGTCGGTGCGCTGCATGTCTGCGGCACCCTGATTGACCATCTTGGCGGCGTCACCCGCCGCAGTTCCGGTCGTAGGCGAGCTGCCGCCATTCATGGCCGAGGCGATGTCACGGCCAGTTTGCGCCGGCGACTTAGGCTCTTGGCGTGCGCCGCCAGCAAGTTCACGCTGGCGTTTGGCGATATCTTCAGTAAGCTTTTGGGCGGCGTGCTTTGATTCGCTTGCCGGTGTTCCAGCCTGCATTCGTTTTGCCAGCTTCGCCAAGCGTTGCGCTTCGGTGTATGCGGGTGAACCTGGCGGTGTCGCCTGCTCCACCTTGTGCGCCACGTCCTCAAGCGCTTTGCCCGCAAGCATAGACGCAGCCACGGCAGCTTGCATTTGACGCGTAGAGGGAAGCACCGAATTGATTGCCAGCGCAACCAGCAAGACGATGAACGCGATAGCGGCCCAACGCGCTTCGCGGGCCACGTGCAGCGGAGCAACATCGGCGTCGCCAATCGCTGCGGCCACCGATTCGGCATCCCGCTCCTGCAATCTGAGGAACGTTTCATTCGCAGCGGCGTGGCATTGGGCGAAGGAAAGTGCCGACGACAGGCGCTCTTTGAGCCCCAGCCGCTCCTCAGCAATGCGGGCGAGTTCGAACGGCGAGAGCGACGCGCGGGCCGCCCAGACGCCTGCGCCAATGACAGCGGTGACGTACAGGACGATGAGGGTAGCAATGAGAGGGATGGCCAGCCAATGCGACGCTACAATTGTAACGAGGCCGATCACGCTCGCAATCACGGATGCCTTGAGCGCTGTGGACACGAACACCTGCAGACGCAACCGGGCTGCGAGTCGGTCTAGAACACGATCAATTGACGTAGATGCGGCCACCATGCTTCCATTATACGCAGGGTGGCCACACAAACGATCCATCGGTTCTCGAACGAAGGTTATTACAGCAACGTATTCGGCTTAGATGCGGGCTGAAGTGCTTTTCGCTGGCGCTTTGACTCGAGGTAGAGCTGAATAAGGAACGGCAGGTCCTGTCCCATATAGCGGCCCCAGAGTCGTCGCGGCTCCTGAATGAGGCGGAACGCCCACTCAAGCCCCGACTTCTGCATCCACACTGGCGCACGCTTGACCATACCAGCGGCCATATCGAACGCAGCGCCGACACCGATTGAGACTGGCACCTTGAGGATGTCGCGGTGAGCGGCGATCCACTTTTCCTGCTTGGGTGCCCCAAATCCGACCAGCAGCACATCGGGCTTGCTTTCGGCGATTAGAGCGGCGATCTTGGCCTCTTCTTCGGGCGTATTCAGTGTCTGCTTTGATGGGCAGTGAATGCCTACGACCTGGCAGCCGGGATAGTGGCTCTGCAGCACAACCGTTGCACGCTGAACTGCTCCGGGCTGCCCGCCCATAAGGAATAGGCGCAGGCCGCTGTCTGCAGACTCCTCGGCGAGAGCGTACAGCAGGTCACTGCCAGCGACTCGCTCCTTGAGCGGCTGGGCGCCTTGCTGCGAGATCCACACGATAGGCATACCATCAGCGAGGATGAGATCGGCGGTCTTGTAAACCGCGAGAAACTCAGGATCCTTGCGAAGTGATGCCAGGTGGTCCAGGTTTGCTGTACAAACGAGATGGGGTCCATTTCCTTTACGAACCATATGAACGATAGCCTCAACAGCCTCGCTCATGGTCACGTTATCGAAATAAACTCCGCCTATGCTACATTTCATTGTTCACTGTCCTGGGTGTCAAACGGGGCTCGATTTCGCGCCACATGGCCGACGCGAACTTCACGAGCTTCTCGTGCGCTATTTTCTTTTGCTCTGCCGACTCGGCCACGGCAATTGGCGTCATAAATCTCAAAAAGTAGATCGGCTCCCCACGTCGCATCAACAGCGCGGTCCAAAGGAGCCGCAGACGTATATCGGTAGCCGAGGAAATCACTCCATCCCGTGTCACATAGAAATAGATAGTGTCTTGGGTCGATGTGTTTCCGGTCGTTCCAAAAATGGCATCGCATGCCCTGACTTGCAGGCCAGAAGTCGGCAGATGCTCGATACGATCGTTGTCGATCCTGCCGCCAGCGCCAACGAGGCATGAGCGCGGATCATGAAGGGCGTTTCTGTCTGTTCCACCGATCATTGCAAATTCGATGGGTAGAGCGTTCTCTGCCCTATATTGTCGGGTGATTAGCTGTGCGCTCTCTAGGGCTAATAATGTATCTTGTGAGACTGGTTCTTCAGTTCCAACATAATCTGCGACCACTTTAGGCACCATTGCCCCTGAAAGCATCCGAAACTTTGGCGGCGAGGCAGGCTTCCACGCTAGAGACACGATGAGAGCGAAAGCCATGATCCCCGCTAGAATATAGCTAGCCCTGCGAATTTGCGGCATCCAAACAACCTCGCGATCCCAAAGAGAACCGCAAAACCTAACAAAACAGTAAACACACCGCTATAGTCATGAAATGCGTGAGCGGCGTTATCACCGATACATTCGCCCACGACGGCTATGGCGCTAATGCGTGTCACGTTTATTAGCAGAGCGAGTGGCAAAGATGCCACGAATAACCAAATACGCTTCTTAGCACTACCATCGACCATGTAAGCAAAGAAAGCGTTGAACGTCAGCAGCGCCAACAATGTTTTAAAGCCGCTGCACGGAACATCCACAAAAAGCGTGTAGTTCGACAACTCAAGCTCGTAACCTGTGCGCCAGTTTTCAAAACCTAGAACGGCTAACGCGAGAGACGCCCCCGCCGTAGACATTTGCTGCAGACCATGCGTCAAATCGTTAAGCACGGGTCCCGGCAGCGGCACCATGAGCGCTAAGAAGCCAATCGGTAGCCACTGACTCTTGACGAACTCTTTACCCAGTACCAGTAAAATGCCTGACCACACCATCAGCACGAGGCTGTACGACATGATCGCTTCCATATCTTGGCCATTGGCAAATATATGCAGGGCGGCCGCAGTTCCAAGGGCCCAGGCTGCGGGCCAGTACGGCGTAATCGTCAGCTCAGCGATCTTCTTACGTCCACTCCAGAGCATAAATGCTGCCATCACCGGGATAAGCGGCGCATGAGCAAAATACGACTCGGGCGCGGTGTACTCGTACCACCAAGTATGCAGAGTACGCCTTGCCATAACAAGCAAGCACACAATACCAACAAGAACCGGAAGCAAATCGTGCCAGTTAATACGGGCGGGCGCTATTTTAGAGTGAGTTGTTGCCATTGTCAATTGGCCCGCGCTGGTAACTGGCTGCATATTGTTATTATGGAACCACACCTAACGTTGCGTAAGGCCTTACGAGTAATAAATATCACATATCTCATGAGGAATATACGGTTTCCTGGTGGAATTACCGGCTTTTCGGGGCCATGGACGGCAATTCTCCACCATGGAACTTCAGGAAGCATATCTATCCGACTAACGCTGTGCCGGCGGTGTTCCACGGTTGATGGGTGGAATCGCGTCAGCGTACCTTTCCACTACTGGCGCTATATCCGCACGTCGGCGAAGGTCATTGAGCACTGACGCCTGTGACGGTGCCTTGGCGAGGCGGGCGGCCATCTCAGCTTTCTTACGCACCGCTGCAAACGGCGGCGTCGACTGCGGTGAGACGGACACTACTTTGACTATCAGGGTGTCGGTCCCAAGACTGTACTCGCCCATCTGACCAGGTTTCAATACGAGAAGTTTGCTGCTTATCGCGGGCGGCAACTGGCCAGCGAGCCCCACATTCACGCCGACGACCTTCAAGCCCGGTGTCGCAGCAATCACATCGGGGGCGACACCTTCAGCGAGCATACTACGACCAGCGTTTCGAGCTACGGGATCCTTGGCGACAACTGCAGTAGATTGAGTTTGCGTCGGAAGCATAAACATGCCCAAGTGCGAACGGTAGTAGCTCTCAGCTTCGTTCGGGGCCAACTTAATGTCGTGAACTTGCAGGTTTCGCAACGCCAGGTTAGTTCGCACAGCATCCCGGAAAAGCTTCAACGCTGGATCGCTCTTCCGAGCGGTGTAAGTAACGGAGGGGTTCGCGCGATCCATGTCGTGTACTGCATCAGTCACGTCGGCGTCCGTCGGCAGGCACTTCCGCCTCTCAGCCTCTTGCAGCACTAGCTTGGTCCACACCATCTTGCTGAGTAGCTCTTTGGCATACAGGTAATCGACGCGATCTTCAAGATCAAACTGCGTTATCGGCTCGCCATTCACAACGATGAGCGGTTTGTGCTTGTTCGCGGCCTTCCACAGGTAGGCATTTCCGGCGAGAGATAAAGTTGCGACCACGATTAGGGATATTAGGAAGAGCTGTTTCATAACCAATAACGCGAGGCATGCCGGGAAATTTAGGCGCACCGCCTCACGTACTTTACTGCACGCAGTATACCATTCGAGCCAATTGCCGGAAAACGGGAGGAGATGGCTGCAAAACGGCGCTTACTTGCCAACGATGACGTCGGCAATAGTCGCGGCCCATAGGTCAAGCGACGCATTCGCCTCAAGCCATGACCGCGCCCCCTGGCCCAGACGCTGTCTCAATGCGGGATCGGTGCGCAGTCGAACGAGGGCGTTCGTGACAGCGTCGGCGTCGGCAACTGGGACGTATACACCGTTTTCGCCGTCGATGATGACATCGGTCTGCCCACTGGTCTTGGTAACCACGACGGGCTTGCCCATCGCCATACCTTCCAGGATAGTCGTGACTCCAGCTTGGAAGTCATTTTCAAGTAGGGGAACAACTACGATAGCGCTCGAGGCGTATAGATCGCGCAGTTCGCCGTACTCGTAACGGCGGGCGGTCACATTGGGCGGCAAGTCCCGCTTGGCGGTCTTGTCCTGATGCTTGGACCACGGTGAAGCGGCTGCAAGCTTAAAGGTCATGTCGGGAAGGCGTCGCGCCGCTTCGATCAGCACATCGTAGTCGCGCCACTCAAGTCCTGCTGCTGAAACCAAGTTTTCGTTAACGACTGTTGCTGGAAGCGGACGGTAAAATTTGGCGTCCGCATTGAACGGTATGAGGGCGATTTTTGACGGCGGGATGCCCAAAACGCTCAGTGCGTAGTCGCGCTGCGTTGTAGCATACACGAAGATGGTGTCGATCTGCTTGAATGCCTTCAAAACCGTGAAGAATGGCTTCTTCTTCGGCGGTGACAGCCTGTGACCAATTGTGATGTGCCGTGGACGGTGAGTCGTCGCCTTGAACATAAGCGCGAGCGGCAGAGAAACGTTTTCGCCGTTGGTGAAGATCACATCGTAATCGCCCTTGCGCCTAAACGCTTCCCATGCAAGGGCGAGATCGCGAGGCAAACCGTGCGACGGCGCGGACGTGTAATCGATCAGGTCAACCCGCGCCCCTCGCGCACGGATCGCGTCTGCAAGGGCGTAGTAATCCATTGTCGGATGTCGGTCTGCGGCAACATCCGCGTCGACACCTCGCTTCAACACACTGGGGATCACCAATAAGACTCGCATCCGCTATACCTTTCCTGTTGCCAGCGAACAGAGCAAGTCTACCAACTTTGCGTAATTCTTCGCGGCGCTAAACCGATCCAGAGCGGCAGATCGCGCCGCTATCGACATCGCCGCCAGCGATTCGCCATCGTTGGCGAGTGCCACGATAGCATCCGATAGCGCGCTGGGCGAGTCGATATCCACAATCTTGCCGGTGACCCCGTCGACGACGGCTTCGGGAATGGCGCCGACGCGTGTGGTAATGACCGGCAGCCCTGACGCGAGTGCTTCCATGATAGCGAGAGGAAGGCAGTCGCCGCGAGTCGGGAACACGAACAGGTCGGCATCGCGATAAAGCTGGACAAGCTCGCCGCTGTTTGGCTGCAGGCCACGATGGACGACGATGCCGTCGATGCCGTCAGCGACGGCATCGGTTTTTGTGGCAATATGCAGCGTCAAGTCCGGGCAAAACTGCCTTGCGCGAGCGAATGCTGCCAAGAGTGTGTCGCCGCCTTTGCGCGGAAAATCGCCGCCGACAAAGAGCAGGCGAACCCCGCCGGGGGCACGTTCAGAACGGTCAAATGACCACCGATCAGTGTCAATCCCAGGCGGGATCACTGTCACCTTGCTCGCTGGTATACCGTAATCGCCTACAAGCGACGCTTTCGCCCACTCTGACCACGCCACCATATGACGCGCCGCTCTGAATGCTCGCTGGTTGAGCTGCTTCTTCAGGGATTCGACAAGTGGGCTCCCAGTTTCGTGGGCATAGAATGCGCCGAGCTGATCGTACTGCAATGGCGTAGCATCGATCGAAACAATGCTGGGAACGCGCTTCATGAAGCTGGCAGATAGCAGCGACGTGACCTGCGTGTGGAAGAAAGCTGCATCGCTGTCAGCCACCCACTTATTCATCCCGCTCGACGCTACCAACGAGGCGCGCAGACTCCAGTTGCCAAGGAAGCGGCGGAATGGCTGGGCGAATTCGGGAAGTGGCGTGTTGTCGTAGGGAATGTCCAGGTACCGGGTGACGATGGCGTTATTGGCAGCAAGCGCCTTCTTGAGGTTTTCGGCATGTGTGACGTGACCTAGCGAATACTCCAACGCAAACGCGAGTGTCAATTTCTGCGGCTCATCGGGCATGCATCATTCCTTTTGGGACGTGGACGAACTAAGGCGTTAAGACTTTTGGCGTTTGACCGGGTCGCCACCCGGATTTTGTCAACTCGTCCTGCAGGCAGCGGCTGTAGGTGGAGTTATAGAGCGCACTCAACGCCGAATGAGCAGCCTTTGACGACCCAGCCTGGCCCAAAACGATTGCGGTAGACTTCAACACGGCCGTAATGAAAGGCGCTAACGGAGGCGACGCGACGCTTAGACTTGTAAGCGCCTTGGTGAGCGGGTTTCGTGTCGACGCCAGGTACTGCACGTCGTTCCAGGGGAGCGTCCCCTCTTGCAACCGCTTTGCATCCAGACGACCGTACGAAGCCGGAATATTTAGCCACGACTCGAACGTTCGCGATGGGCGGTGCAGACCATCGGCAAGCCGGTCGTATGCAAAGTGCACGCCTTCGTCGCGTTCAAGACGGACAGCCAATTCGACATCTTCCTGCCGCTTGTAAGTCTCGTCGAAGCCCCCTGATGCAATCAAGTGCTGGCGGCTGACGGATGCGTTGCCACTGTAGAAGTGCATCGGGCCAGGAGGCTCGCCTTCGAACCTACCGCCGGGATTGAAAAGTCGATAGATATCTTGCAGCATGGCATGCTCCCAAGCTATCCATACTGGCTCCTGCGATGCGCGGGCGGGATCCGGCGACATGGGACCGATGACGGCGACATCGGGATCGGCTTCGTGATGCGATGCGTGGCGGGCAAGAAACTCGGCAACGGGTTCGACATCGTCATCAAGGAACACGACTACATCGTTCACGGCCTCACGGATACCGCGATTACGGGCAGCCGACGGACCGCCGTTCGGCTGAGTGACACATCGCAGGAAAAATGGCGCCGACGTGACCATCTCGGCCACCATTGCCTCGGTACCATCGGTGCTTCCGTCGGAAACGACGATGTGCTCGAAGCTTTCAGCTGGAAACGTTTGGTTCATCAAGCCCGCGATTGTTGTGCGCAGGCTTTCACACCGGTTATAGGTGGGAGTGACGACCGATAGCTTGACCAACTACAAGCTCTCCTTGATCATCAGGAGTGTGTTGCGAATATTGGCTTTAACATCGTAGCGCTCCTCGGCGTCGGCTCGGGCGGCATCCCCCATTGATCGTCGCAACCTGGCATCACCGATCAGACGCTCCAGCCTATCGGCGAGCGCTGACGGATCCCCTGGCGGCACCAGGTAGCCGGTTTCGCCGTCCTTGATGATATCGGGGGTACCGCCGACGGAGCCAAGAATAACGGGCAGGCCCGAAGCCATCGCTTCAATGCCAGCTATCGAATAACAATCTGCAAACGTGGGGAGCACAAAGAGGTCAGCCTGATTGTAGAGCTTTACGAGATCAGGGTCATTGGAGGACAGGTTGTTGTGGACCACGATGCGCGAGTCATCCACTTTTAGCGGCTTGCGTGTGACGATATCAAGCCGCCAATGCTTCTCGCGCGTGGACTTAGCCCACTCGAGCACGACATCGCCGCCCTTTCGCTCGAAGTCGCCGCCCACGAACAAGAGTCGGCAGTCCCCATTGCCGCGTGTTCCAGCCGCAGGAGGTGCCCACCGCGTGAGATCGACGCCAGGGGGACAAATACGCACGCGGTCGCGCTCAGCACCGTAATCGTCAACCGCTGACGACGCCGCCCAGTTCGACCATGGGAATAGGAGGCGGCACTGGCGGTAAGACGTCGCACGCCCCTGGTGCTTGATATTCTCGAGGCCAGGGATTCGTGATGCGGACTTGCCGTAGTAGTCACCGAACGCCTGAAGTTGTTTGGGCGTGACGTCAAACGTGGCGTAGCATGGATGATGGCGGGCATAGTCGGGCCGACCGGCGAGAACGGAGTGGACGGCAATGAAAGTGGCGTCGTATGGACCATCGTTGAGCGCAGCGCTCGTTTCGAAGTAGCCGCGGATGCGCCCACGGATATTCTTGGGGATGGGCAACCGCTCAATAATGCCACCTTCGCGCCAGAAATCGATGACAATCCATACGGGCTCGATGTCGAGATCATCTGGAAAATGCTCACGCCAGTTGAGATACTGTGTGCGGAGTCCGACTTCTGTTGACATTATAAACGCAAATCGCAGTGGCCTACTCATCTCATCCTACCAGGCTCCAAGGCAGAGCCTGGATCCTTATCGCGCTCCGGTCACGGCGGTTGATAGCCAGCACCCGTCAACCCGCATACAATTCGGGCAACCATGGTCGCTTATCGGCCATTGATACTAATCCAAGTTTCTGATGAGGCGCGCCGGAACACCGCCTACCAGCGTGTTGTCTGGCACGTCTTTGGTCACGATTGCGCCAGCGGCAACAATGGCCCCTGCCCCGATAGTAACTCCAGGCAAAATTGTTGCGCCAGCCCCGATCCACACGCCGTCCTCAAGCACGATTGGCGCGGTCGTTAGGTCGGCTGCACGAGCCCGGTAGTCCCCAATCTCATGCGACGAAGTAATGAACGATGTGTGCGGACCGATTGCAACCCTGTTGCCGATAGTGATCGTGTCCGAAATGTCAAAGTAGGCTGGCCAGTTGATGAGGCTCGACACTCCGATGCTAAATTTTCGCCTCGGATCCCCAGTACCCGCAAACGAGGGGAGACCAAGGATGAGCGTACCGTGACCGATTTTGAGCCCGTATGCTCTGCACAGCATTGCCCGCGATCTCTCAAAGCAGTTCGAAGGCATAAAGAACGCAATCGCCTTCAAGAACCGCCAGCCTAGATGCAGAGCTCCGAGTTCGGCCCTGGTTATGGACACTAGTTTATCAGGCATGTGATCGCTACCAACCGAAATCCGCCGTTAACGCGAGATGCTGCATAAATGTCAAAAGCTAACAGGCACAATCCATCGCTTTATCAATTGCTTTACTATAGCACGGCGACTGGTCTACTCGGGCACGCTAATCGTATGAAAGTCACATTGAGCAATATAGAACTGCTGGTATGCGCGCTAGTATGCAGCCTATTTAGGTGAACACACTTACGCTGGAGCCAATTTCTTCGAGAACATTTGTTTCACCATGGCTATATCGTGAGGATGAAGGCACTTGAGCAGCCAGCACAAGGGAATATATAGTAGCGCGCCAACTGTGCCCGCAGCGACTATCGTAGAAACGTGTGTGCTGGACAGCGACCACGATAGAAGCAACACTAACGGTATAGCGGCTATACTAGCCCGAGCCAATGTCCCAATGCTGCGCCAGTCGATCACGTCGCGCGGCAATGCGCGAATATACGACACGAGCAGATACGACTCCACGGTGACATCCGACACGGCTGCACCAACCGCCCCGTTCCCCCAGTGCGTCTGTGCCGCCGCCGTAAGGCCGATACAAAGCGGAACGCTTATCAGTGCGGCAATCCCTGTCACGCGGCTCAGCATCCCCTGGCGGTCGGCGGCAATCAGCGCGGTCGCGATGACTTGCGAGAGATACCACACGATTGTGCCCGCCCCGAATATCATGAGTACTGGAATACTGCCCGAGAAGCTTTCCGGCGACTTCAGGACGCGCAGTATTTGCGCGGGCGCGAACACCATCAAAGCGGCGAATGGCACAACGGCGACCAGTACGAGGTCGATCACGCGCCGCATCATCGGACCAAACGACTCTGGCTCCTCACGGCTCACACGCGCGAGAGTCGGCAACAAGGCGTTCGTCAGCGCTACCGGGAAGAATAGAACGGTTCCGATCAAGCGGCGTCCCAGGCCGTACCATCCAATTTGAGCCTCGGTGCTGAGCTTCGACAAGATCGGCGGATCGCTTTGGCCGTAAATGGCTGCGAACAGCGATGTCGACATGAACGGTCGGCCCTCGCGAACAAGCATCTTGACCGTGGGCATATCAGGCGCCGCAAGCCGGGTGATATACGGCTTGATATTGTGGACGTTGACTGCTAGCGCTATCGTGTTGCTGAGCAGCGAGATAGCCATCAGGGTCCAAGGTTCGCCATGCAGTGCTATCAGAACCAGAGTGCCCGCCGATGAAATAACTCGCTCCGTAAACAGCCCCAGATTTTGCTTCGGCAATTGTTCGACGCCGACGAGCGCCGATGCGAAAACATCGTTGACCTGAGCCAGTACCATCGCAAACACAGTAATGACGATCAATACCATGACGAGATGGCTGTAGCCAAGCACAACACCAACCAATAGAGCCAGAGCGAGCCCAACAAAGCCGAGCGGGATGCGCATTGCGATAGCCGCTGGAATCAGCCGATCGGCCATCGAATGGTCACGAGCGATTTCGCGAATGAGCACAGTCGACGTTCCAAGGCTTACGACCATCGCGCAGATGCCCGCAATGGCGTACGCCAGCGTGAACTGACCGAGGCCGCTGGCACCAAGATATTGCTGTAGCTTCCACATGACCGCGATGGACAGAGTCCACGACGCGACCTGGTTGACAATTGTAACGACGACATTGCGCGCCACCATTCGGGACCGGCTCATACGGCGACGCCCTTTCCTGAAGCTCGCTTCCCTGAGCGCCTCCGCCATTCTTCAAGGCTGAATGCTGGCTTACTGGGGTGCGCTTCCGGCTCAGGCTCGGGTTCGGGAGTGGTGTCCACGTTAGCGCAATGTCGGACATAGGCGAGTGCGCCTATCCACAATCCCGTAAAGAGCATATCGCGGATATTGGCCAACTGCATATCTAGAAGGCCGAAAATGAGAAGCATCATCAAGACGACGGTGGCATAGATCCCTGTCACACGGTCCAGCGGTCCGCAATGGCGGTCACGGCACGTTTGCCCCCCCGCGATAACCACAGCGGCGCACATGAGCCAGAAGAAGAAGTAGCCTATTGTGCCGGTTCGCATCCAAATCCAGAGAATGGAGTTGTGCGGGATGACGTGAATGAGAGGATCAATCTTCGACAGGTCGATCATATGAACGGGAGTTAAGAAGTACTTTCCGTAGCCGTACCCGATGATCGGACTCTCCTGCAATGTGGCATAGATGTTGGCATCTTCTGCGTCGCGATAGACGTTGGACGATAGGTCGCGGGCGTCAGGTGTGAACTGAGATTTGACGGCTCGCGCTGGCTGCGCAAGGGTGCCCGTTTTGTTCCAGAACACCGGGAAGTACACCGCGCTGACCACTGCCATCCCGATAAGCACGCTCGTTATCAGTTTGCGTCGGTTTGCAAACGCCACATACGACATGGCCATAATGGCGGGCATAACGATGATCAATGCAGCCGTAGCCGCGCGACGCTGGTTGACGAGGTCCATCCACAAGACGAGTGGCATTAGAACGATCATGAATGTCCGCAGGCGTGGTTCAAGGTTGGCTAGCCAGAGAACGAAATATTGAATCATAAAAATGTTGAAAAAGAATGACTCTTCATGAGAACCGATGCCAACCTCGGGGATCGTAGAGCCGTGCAGCTCGCCGTAATAGCGAAGAGTGGCCTGGATCGCCTTCAGTGCAACGCAAATCGCTGTCACCCAAAGCATGCTGCTGACCAGCTTACCAGCAGGTAACTTTGTGTTCATCGCCATCAGGTAAGCAAACATGAAATAGGCAAGAGAGCGAACCTCAAACGATGCGGTTGTAAAGACACCGCCCGAACTCACCCCATTGACGAATGCAATCGAGACGCACACCATGAAAGCCGCAATGAATCGAAACTGACCTCCCACCCGCGTGGTGCCGTCGTGCTTCATCACGACGTGGAGCACGAATGACGCAAATGCAACGATCATCAGGATTTCGTAAGGACTTACCGGAATGGCATGAAACGATGTCATGCCAGCGTAGCGCTGGACAATCGTATTGCAGTTCCAAAACAGTGGCACCTGGTCGGTTCGCGGCCACTTGAAACTGAGTGAAATCGTCAACTCGAAGAGGCAGGCGGAGGCGAGTGTGATCAATGCCATCGAGTTAGGCGCACACCACCCTACGATGAGCATCGCAACGCCCCCAACCACGACCAGCGGGAAAAGGGCTTCTCCCTGTGCGGTGATAAACATGAGGGCCGCCACGATGGCGATGAGAAACGCCCACAGCAGCAGCTTTCGTTGACGTACGCGAGCAAGTCGGTTCAATTCCGAGGCTGGCTGCAGCAGATTCGTCGATTGTAGGGAACGTGTAGGCATCGATAGGTATACCGGAAATTCCCGGTTAGTGTTTCATTGCATATCGGGCAAGGGTGAGCACAATGGTCAGCGACAAGATTATCCAATAGGCTGGCGTCATACGTGTTTTGGTGAGGCCAAGGATCAGGGCCACAACCATGATAGGCATGATAATGCTCATTTGCTCACCTCTGCGGAATCTGGATTGTGATCGTCATCTCCGACGCGTTGCGACTGCAGCGGAGCGCGCTCGGTCCGCACCCACACGAATTTGTCGCTTTTTGGTTTCCAGCCTTTGAAGACTGTAACAAGCTTCCACGCAACATAAAATGGACTGGCAAACAGTGCGCGATACGCTTCAGGGGGAGCCGCCGAGAGACGGAACCCTGCGATTATATACGTAGCGAAGCCCGCTACTGCGCAGAGCCATACGATGGGCATCCACCACTCTCGTATCCCCAGCAGCCATACGTCGGCGATCAGTGCCCCCGTCGCGACCAGAAGTGCGGCTTGTTCGGCTACGGGAGGCGTAATCATATCAGCTGCGGCGTCGATTGCAACCCGATCTCCCCGCATGATACCGCGTCCGAGCATGGGGAGCGCCCGACGAGTGACGATCTCATAGCGACCACGCTCCCAGCGGCGGCGCTGGCTTATGGATGCGCTGTCGGTGGTTGGCATCTGTGCGCGCACAACGGCATCGGGCACGAAACGTACACGACTACGACACTGCTCGATAAGATCCAGCCCCAACTCTATGTCTTCAGTCAGCGAATCAGGACGCCATGTCAGCTTTTCAACAACGGAACGGCTAAAGCACATTCCGTTACCCTTGAGTCCGGTCGAAAGCCCCATATATTCTCTAGCCAGAGGCCGAACATAGTGAACAAGCCCGAGGGCGCCCGCCATTAGGGCCGTCCGCCAGTTCTCACTAGGATTGAGCACTTTGTACCAACCCTGTGCCGCAAAAAATGGAGTATTGGCGGTGTTGAACACGCGGTCCATCGCGGAGAGGAACTGCTTATCAACCACCGTGTCCGCGTCGACGATCACAACGGCATCGAACACCGGAGTCGCCTCCGCGAGCAGCTTCTTGATCGCCCAGTTTAATGCGCTCGGTTTTCCTGCGTTTTCGATATCGTGGCGTTCGAGGACCGTAACGCCATCGCAGCCAGTTGCAATCTCCACGGTCTTATCGGTGCAATTGTCGGCGATTACCACGATGCGCCGAAGGTCAGCTGGATAGTCGAGTTGGGTGAGGTGGCCCAAGGTTGCCCCAATCATAAGCTCCTCGTTGTGAGCGGGGATCAGGATGCAGTATCGCGTCCCGGGAGTCGTTTCGGGTGCGACCGGTCGTCGGGAGCGCGCACGCTTCGCGATAACGGCCACTGCAAGCAGCCACAGGCAATAAATGAGCGACGCGACCACAGCCACAGCAAGCAAGGCTAAGAATGCCACACTCGCCGTTAGAAATAGCTCTTTAGTCGAAGCTGCGTAACCCAATTAGTTATCCCACGAGAATTTGCGTCTGCAAACTGCGGTTTACGCAGATCGCTGAACCGTTGATAGAGTCCCGAAGGACGATTGCCGTAATAATGCTGAGCAACTACCCAGCGATCGTTCCAGCCGTCTTCGGCGAGATCGTGGTTCAGCGCGAGCTGACTAGAGGCGGAGTTTGCGCATGAGCCATCCCGGCACATTTGTCTTGTAGCGGTTGAGCGCGACACCGACAACCTTCTCACGCCCAACGACCTCAATGGCCTGCTGCACCATCTGACGTGGTGTTGTACCCGAGTAGACAACCAGCATAACACCGTCGAGGTACCGCATCATCGGCGTCGCGTACTCGGTAGCAATGGCAGGCATGTCGACAATGATGACGTCGAACACGTGGCGCGCCGACGAAATCAACTGCGGCACCCGCGGCGACCGTGCGCAACGGGCAGGGCGAAGCGAGGGGCGACCGGCGGGGATAATCGTCAGATTGTCCGGTTCGGAGAGTTGAAACGTAGAAACGGAGTGCGATGTCTCCTCAAGCACATCGACGATACCACGCGTCGGTCCTGACGGCCGTGGCGCAGCTTCAGCAACACTGCGGTTAACGTAGAGGCCGAGGCGATGCGCGAGGTCACCTTCCACCGTCTGCGCGAGACTGAAATCCATGAGACAGATGCGCTTGTATGAGTTCTGCGCCATGGTTATCGCCAGGTGGATCGCAGTGGTCGTCTTGCCTTCTCCCTGCACCGCACTCGATACGCCAAGTACATATGGTCGATCTTGGTCGAGACCATCCTCGGCTACCGAGGAGATCGACACAGCGCTGGGAGCGCTGATGTCCAACAGATGACTTTCGATCGCCGACTGCAGATGCACAAATTCGGGCGGCGACTGCTCCGTACGGACAGGCAGAATTATAGGTTCGCCAGGGCTGATCGTCGCTGGCTCTATAGGCGCATAACCTCCACGTACAGGGCGATATGAGTCCCCCGGCACGAACGAATCGCCATTGGCGGCCGTGCTTTCGAGGTCGTGTGTATCTGACGATTCCGGCGTGTAGTCGGCCATTAGTCTTTCCCCGCTTCGTTGGTCGATCCGGAGTTCATGAACGCCGACCACTTTTTCTTCTTTGTCTGCTTCTCAGCAGTTAAAACCTTTGGCGCGTCACCTGGCCCACGCCCGCCCAGCATCTTCTTGTCACCGCCTACCGCCTGCATTTCGGGAAGCAACGCGAGCACAGGGACCCCGAGCGCATTTTGAGCATCGATCGGATCACGCAGAGAGCGGTCCATCCATTCGCTTAGCAGTACGAGTCCTATACCGATCATCATCGCAATGAAGAACCCGCCGACGTAAAGCATGATGGCTTTCTTGCCCTTCGTGACCGATGTTGGCTGCTGCGTCAGCAGGATCTGGTACTGGTCAGTCACCTGGCGGCGGTTGATCTGCTCGTTCATTCGAGCCTGCTCAAGCCGGTCAAGCAGGGTGTTGTAGTTCTGGTCGTAGATGCGATAGTTTCGGGTCAAGCCAGCTAGCGCGCGCTCAAAGTCGGGGTTGTTGCTAACGCGAACCGTGGCTGTACCCAGGCGACGGTTGGTATCCGATATTTCCGTCTGAAGCGACCGCAAATCGATACTCGTCTGGAGCAACTGATTCTGTAGGCCATCATAAATCGGGTTGGGCTGGAGGTCCTGCGTGTCTACGTGACCGCCCGAACGTTGCGCCGCGATTCGCTGACGAAGTCGTGCGATCTGCTTGTTGAGAGCGACAACGACCGGGTGGTCCGCCGTCATGCCCTTAACGTCCATGTCTTCGGCCAGTTCGTCCTTCATCTCCTCGAGACGAGCCTGAAGGGGTGAGATGCCCGCCTGCGAAACTCGCTCCATGGCGATGATCTTCTTCGGCGTCCCCGCCAGTTGCTGCTGTAGCACGGCAATTCGCTCTTGTGTGGACGAAATCTGCACGCGAAGCTCATCACGCCGCTGTCGTAAGTTCTCCAGGTCCTGCTGGCTGCCAGCCATACCCGCCGGGTCGCCTTCAGGGTGGTCTTTCTTCCACCTCGCAAGGCTTCCTTCTGCATTGGTGAGCTTGTCTTTATAGTCAGCCACTTGCTGCGTCAAGAACGCCACCTGCTGCGAAAAATAGGATGTCTTCTCGTCAGCGTCACGGCGAATATACGCGGCAATGATGCCGTTAAGAATAGTCAGCGTGTCGTCCGGATTTCCGTAGGTGAGCTGGATAGTAAATGAGTCAGTGCCGTCGGCTGTTACCGTGATGTCCTTTTGAAGGGCAGCGAGCTGGTCGGCGTTCTCAACGTTGATCGGGTTATTCAAGTACGCAGGCTTGCCATCGGGACCGGTCAGCGCCGTGCGCATAAAGCGCTTTGTCGAGATAAGGGCCTGCATCTGGCGCACCGTGCGGTCAAGGATCTGCGAGCCGTTATCGTTGGTATCGACCTGGCTAAGCGGGTTGTGGGTAGCGTTTGACGATACGACAATGGTGTACGCCGTAACGAACTTCACGGGCCGAAGGACCGAGAACGCGAGGACCAGAGCCAAAACGGTACCGGCTGACACAATGAACAGCCACTTGTGCCGCAGAAAAGAATCCAGCACTCGGTACAGCATTGTGCGTTGATAGTACATTAAAGCTCCTTCAGCAAACCGGCGAAACGATGGGGCGAGACACTACACAGCAATCTATTATAGTCCAAATGCGTATCCAGGCGGTCACTGTGCATTAATACGCCGTAACGGCGTTGCAAAGCGCACAAGTCCCGATTAGTCAGGACCGCGCACTAAGTAATAATCGGCATCAAAGCGAAAAACTCCACACCGAAATGCCAGGAATGGAAAGAAAAAGCCGGCCGCCTCGATTTGGGTCGAGACGACCGGCTTGTTTGAAGAGTTCGCTGCCGCGATTGCACGAGGTTGCTCGCCGCAATCGGCACGCAGTCTAGTAGGCCCCTCGCCCCTTGAGAACGGCGGGGATGGTCATCACGAGGATGCGGAAGTAGAGCGGCATCGACTGCGTGGTGACGTACTCGATATCAAGCTCAACACTTCGCTCAAACGACAGGTCGCTGCGACCGGATACCTGCCAGAGCCCCGTGATACCTGGGCGGACTGAAAGCCGAGCACGCTGCCGATCGCTGTACTGCTCTACTTCAGCAGGAAGCGCGGGTCGCGGGCCAACCAAGCTCATTTCGCCAGTAAGGACGTTGAGAAGCTGAGGAAGCTCGTCCAGGCTGTACTTGCGGATAAAGCGGCCAACGCGGGTAATGCGCGGGTCGTTCTTGATCTTGAATAGCGGACCGCTGGCCTCATTCATCTGCATCAGGGCGTTGCGCTGTGCTTCGGCGTCGGCAACCATAGAGCGGAACTTGTAGAACCAAAACAGCTCGCCGTTCTGACCGACCCTCTTCTGGCGGAAGAGGATAGAGCCCTTCGACTCAAGTTTGATGGCCAGGGCGATAATGATGCATGGAACCAAGAGAAACAGTAGCGCTACGCAGGTGAGCGCAACATCGACTATTCGCTGGGAGGCGTAGAACCATGCCGAAGCTGTCGGCACCGGGATTGCAGGGCATTCCACGGGCTGCGATTTGAACGTCGAAACGATCGTCGCGGCCGGAGCTTCCTTCCCAAGTTGTTGTGGTGCGAATATTCTGAGGTTCATGAACGGTCTCCTGTCATCAGAGCAAAACCAGGCGTATTTGACGAATCTCTATTCCCGCAAAAAGCATGCCAAGCCGCCAATATGATGTCGGTCAGATGACGAAATAATCTATTTTGCAGATGGCCGTGCCCCGTGTTGATTGTCAAAAGTGCAATGCGTCAACACGATTAGTAAGCAGGTTCACCTATTCACTTACTAGGAGACGCTCATACTATTACAAAAGCAACGGCCGTCAGAGTGACAACGTTCCATTGGCGAACTCGTAAAGACATCTGCACTATTACTATGATGGTCGTTTTTGGCTCATCCTAATGACTGATTATGCACAATCTGGTAGTTTTGCTTGCTCCGTGTGAAAGAGTTCACAGTCACCGCAAATATTCCGGGACCTTGCCTGCAGTCAGTTCAAGCGACAACGGCTATAATACTTATATACGTATGCCGCAACCGCAGCATTGCATACCCCTGCGGTCCGCAGGCAAGGCACTGGTCGGGGAATCGCCCCATAACGGACAGCCCACGGGCAACTCGCAAAGAGAACAGTAAACGCGGTAATGGTTCGGCGGCAGCCTGGTAAGGAGAACACATGTCCAATGTTTTAGTCACGGGTGGCGCTGGATACATCGGCAGCCACACCACCAAGCTACTTCTTCGCGACGGGCACAACGTCGTCATTTTCGATAGCCTGGAACTCGGTCACCGCGAAGTATTGCAGTACCTCCCCGGTGCGAAACTGGTTGTCGGCAATATCGGCGACGATGCGTTAGTGCGCGAGACGCTCGCGAAACACGAGATCGACGCCGTCGTCCACTTTGCAGCGTACGCGTCCGTTCCGGAAAGCGTGGCGAATCCCGAGAAGTATTACACCAACAATATCTACAAGAGCTTGACTCTATTGAACGCGGTTAAAGACGCTGGCATTAAGAAGCTGATATTCTCGTCATCGGCGGCCACATTTGGCGAACCGCAATACACGCCTATCGACGAGGACCACCCTCAAAAACCGACCAATCCCTACGGACAGACGAAGCTTGACTTTGAGTACATCCTGAAGTGGTACGACGTAGCGTACGGCATAAAGAGCGTCTGGCTGCGCTACTTCTGCGCTGCCGGAGCGGATCCGGAAGGCGAATTGGGTGAGGACCACACACCCGAAACCCACATGATTCCACTGTCCATCCTTGCTGCCCTTGGACGTCGGGATAACATTAAGATGTTCGGACAGGACTATCCCACCGAAGACGGAACAGGCGTCCGCGACTACATCCACGTTACCGATCTGGGTTCCGCTCATGTGCTTGCACTTAAGGCACTGAACAGCGGCGCGCAAACGAGCTACTACAACTTAGGCAACGGCAAAGGTTACTCGGTGAAGCAGGTGATCGAGACGACGCGCCAGGTCACTGGGCTTCCAATCAACGCCATCGAAGCGCCGAGGCGAGCTGGCGACCCGGCCATCCTGGTGGCGTCGGCAGGCAAAATCACCGCAGAGCTAGGCTGGCAACCACAGTACGGCGACCTTCCCACGATGATCCGAACAGCGTTCGAATGGTTCCGTGCGCATCCTAACGGATACGGCGTCAAATGATCGTTGTCCACCACCCAGACGGCAAGTCCACGGATCACAGCGGTGACGCCAGCGGCGCTATCGATGAGGTTTTCGCAACGACGACACCGACCTGGGTGGACTGTACGGCATTGACAGCCGAGGAGCTAAATGCACTCGCTTCCCGGCTGTCGCTGCACCCACTTGCTGTCGAAGATGTTGCGCAGGGCAACCAGCGCCCGCGGGTAGCGCGGTACGAGGATCACACATTTGTGATCCTTCATGAGCTTCCAACCAAAGAGTCCGATGCAGACCCGAAATCATTGACTCCGTACGGTGGACGTGGCGCCGACATCTACGCCTTTTTTGGACCCAAGTTCTTCGTCACGATTCACAAAGATCGTTCAATTATGACCGAGGCCGCTATAGCCCGCTGGAAGGCGAGCCGCGATATGCAGAAGCGCGGGCGTCTTCTTCAGTTGTACCTCGTCATCGACTCCGTGATAGACGAGTACGTCGAGTCGCTAGACGGTATCAACGACCAGGTAGCCGACCTCGAAGATATTGTGATATCTAGTGCCGAGCAGAACGGCAATGCTCCACGAAAAAGCCGCCGAACTCGCATCGAGCGAGTGGGAATGGTTCGGCACCTCCTTGGTCTGAGGCGTTCACTCCTGGACATGCGCAGATCAGTGTCCCATACGCGTGATACGGTCAACGTGCTCTTGCGCCAGGTAGAATCTCTATCCGACGAAGATCGCCAAACCGGCGAAGCATCGCAGCGTGAGTGCTTTGCCTACTATCAGGACGCTTACGATCACGCAATGAGGATTGTTGATTCGCTGGATACCTATCGGGACCTGCTTTCCGGAGTGCTCGACGCACATCTAGCGGTAACATCTAACCGACTGAACGAAGTCGTCAAGGTTCTGACCAGCGTAAGCATCATTTTGATGTCGCTAGGGCTGGTAACAGGACTCTATGGGATGAACTTCGTGTACATGCCTGAACTGCACTGGAAGTATGGCTACGGATACGCGATTGGCCTTATGGCTCTGGTCACGATAACCCAATGGCTTTACTTCCGCCGAAAACGGTGGATATGAATGAGATTTCTGAAGTTCTTTAAGGGATTGAACGCGCTCCTCGTGTTCTTCCCCATCAGTGCGCTACTTGAGTTCAAGCACGCGCCCGACCTCTGGATATTCCTGAGTTGTTGTGTCGCAATCGTTCCCCTGGCGGGCCTGATGGGCACCGCCACCGAGGAACTCGCTAAGCGTGTCGGTCCCCAGTGGGGCGGGCTGCTGAACGCGACATTCGGTAACGCCACCGAGCTGATTATCGGCTTGTTTGCGCTGAATGCGGGCCTTATTGACCTGGTGCGCGCGTCCATTATCGGCAGCATTTTGGGCAACATACTGCTGGTGCTTGGGCTGAGCATCCTCGCGGGCGGCATCAAGTACAAGATGCAGTACTTCACTCAGGAGATCGCCGAGACACACTCGATCAATCTGATCCTGGCAACCATCTCGTTAGTGATCCCCGCCATCTTTGCGACAGCCTTCCATCATTCGCAGTTCAGCATTTCGGACTCGGTTGAGAACCTCTCGATTGGTGTCGCTATCCTGATGCTTGCGCTCTACATCGCCTCGCTTGTCTTCTCGCTGAAGACACACGAGAAGCTGTTCCGAGAAGGCGAGGAAGACGAGGATGAGCCACCGGTTTGGAGTAAGGGCCTCGCTATCGGCGTACTGGCTCTCACCGCCGTCATTATCTCATTCCTCAGCGAGTGGTTGGTGGGTAGCGTGACCGTTGCGGCCAAGGACATGCATGTTAATCCCACCTTCGTCGGTATCATCATCGTCCCTATCGTCGGCAACGCCGCCGAGCACAGCACAGCGGTGCTGATGGCAATGAAGAACAAGATGGACATCACAATGAACATCGCTATCGGGTCGTCCACCCAGGTCGCCATGTTCATTGCGCCGGTTCTTGTCATCGCTGGCTACTTCACTCACCATGAGCTCACCTACCTGTTCGCAGCGCCTGAGATTGCGGCGGTCGCAGTCTCCGTGCTCATCGCAGCGTTCATCGCAGGCGACGGCAAGACGCACTGGCTGGAAGGCGCGCAGCTTCTGGCGGCGTATGCCATCATCGGCTTGGCATACTACTACCTGCCTAAGTGAGCCCAAACAACGAAGCACGAAAAGCGCCCTCCGGAACATTCCAGGGGGCGCTTTCACTTGTGTACCACTCGCTGCCACAGCTGTAGCGAGCCGAGTTGTGGCTAAAGCTCGTCGATATCCTCGGGCACCCGCTCATAGGTGAGCTTCTCGTCCGCCGCGAGCCACGCGTAACAATCATCGCATAAGCCGTGGTCGTCTCCAAGATTGTGCGGAGCGTAGTCAGGCTGCCCCATTGCCGGCCCTGTCAAGAGCCGCTCTTCCGGAACGTAGACATGGGTGGCCAACTGCTTGGTGCCACGAACCGCGCACTCCGCGCACAGAATCGCACTTTTTACTGCCATTCAATCGCTCCTTTCTGATCGCCGATTGGCGAATCTCTCTCTTACGCTAACCATTCTATCAGTCTGCCCATTGCTCCTCAATCCGCACGTCGGCGTATTTGACGAGTGGCGAATTTACCTGACGTTCCAATTGAGACGGTCGCCACCTGATTCACACCCGATAAGTGCAAGGTATAATAGGGTAAAGGTGAATTATGCAGTATCGAACTTTTGGACATTCAGATCTTAATGTGTCAGTGATCGGCTTTGGCGTTTGGACCGTGAGCACCACAATGTGGGGTGTGACCGATCACGAAGTTCGCCTCAGTCTCTTGCGACGCGCTCTCGAACTTGGCATCACGTTTTACGACACCGCCGACGTTTACGGCGATGGCGAGGGCGAGACCATCCTGCGAGAAGCGTTTGGCTCACGTATCGGCGAGACGAAGATCGCCACCAAGTTCGGATACGACTGGTACAACTTCCCCGGAGTACAGCCTGGTCAACGCGAACGGCCCCATGACTGGTCGCCAGCGTATATCCGCGAAGCGTGCGAAAAAAGCCTGTCCCGCCTCGGCGTCGACCGCATCGACCTCTATCAGCTACACAACCCCCGCGTCACCGACATCCGCAACGATGAGGTCTTCGAAACCCTCGCGGCTCTCAAAGCCGAAGGCAAAGTCGCTCACGTCGGCGTTGCGCTCGGCCCCGCTCTTGATATCCGTCAGAAGGACGAAGGCGTTGTTGCTCTCCGCGAGCGCGGCGTGGACAGCGTCCAAATTATCTACAATCTGCTGGAACAGGTCCTCGGTCCCGACGTTTTCGCAGCCGCAGCCGATACCGGCGGAGGTGTCATGTGCCGCGTGCCACACGCGTCCGGCATCCTCGAAGGCACATACACCACCGAAACCGAGTTTTCGCCTAACGATCACCGCTCCTTCCGCGTTAAGACAACCGAGATGCGTCGCGAGTGGCTGGACAAGGGCCTCAAGAAGGTCGAGAAACTCGACTTCCTCCTCAGAGGCACAGGACGAACCCTGGCCCAGTCAGCTCTCCAGTTTGTGCTGGCTCAGCCTACAATGACAGCAGCGGTGCCTAACATCTACGACATGAAGCAGCTCGAAGAGTTCGCGGCGGCGGGCGATGTGGCGCCACTGACGACAGATGAGTTGGCCAAGGTTAAAGACCTCTACGACAACGACTTCTATCTCGGCGCCGAATAATAGCCTCCCGGGGGCAAAGCGCGGTAACGATCATGGCAGTAAGCACAACAGTCATTCAATCGACAGCCTTCGAAATGATGGCCCATGACCTCGATGAACAGACGGACCTTGCCCGGCCCGCGCTTCTGATCGCGCTCGACGAATATCCCGGCCTCGATATAGACGCATCTCTTGCTGTTCTCGATGAACTCGCCGATGCTGCACTGGATGCGGCCATAATCGACGCCAGTTCGGAATTCGAAGCTGCCGTCCGCCTATCGCAGTTCCTCTGCGATACGTGCGCATTCCATGGCAACACCGACAACTACTACGACCCAGCGAACAGCTACTTTAACCGCGTCCTCGACCGCCGCATCGGCATTCCAATTACCCTTTCGCTCGTGCTGATCGAAGTCGGGCAACGCCTCGGGCTACCCCTCAGCGGAGTCGGCATACCGGGCCACTTTCTGGTCTCGTGTCCGAACCCGTTTAAAGACGACGTGCCAGGCGCGCTGATCGATATGTTCAGCGGCGGCATTGTGGTCTCGCACGACGATTGCCGCAAGCGTTGCGCCGAGCTCGGACAGCCTTTCAACCCCGAAACGCACCTTCAGCCCATCGGCAGCAAACAGCTCCTGGTGCGGATGCTGGCGAACCTGCGGATGATTTACACCAATCAAGGCGACATTGAGCGAACCCTGCGAACCATTTGCCGGATGGCTATTCTGGACCGCGATCAGGCCGAAGCGTACCGCGAACTTGGCAGCATCCTTGCCGAGGATGGTCGCTACAGCGATGCCCAGCGATGCTTGAGGGCGTTTCTGGAGTGCTGCCCGGTCGGCGAAAGCGCCGACGCGGCACGGTCAACGCTTAGCATGCTCCTTGATCGAAGGGCTCGGCGGAACTGATGCAAGCGCTCGATCCACAGTCGCTGATCAACTGGCTGAACACTCTTCCCTACCCCCGTCCATTCGTCTGGCAACGCTTTGTTTACTGGCGTCGCGCCGTGTATGGGCTCGTAAGCATCGTCATGCTCATCGGTTGCGTCGGCTGGCCCCTTTACAACGGCCTCGACCAAGCCCACGGGCTCGAACCAATGGCGAAGCTGCTCAACTCCCAGGTGATGATCTTCTTCGGCGCACTCATCGTGATCGCGTTTGTGCGCGTGAGCGTCCAGGCCAACAAGCTGTTCGATGACTGCAAGTCGCTCTCCCGATTCGGCGCAGTTGGCGAAGCGAACCTGCTCTGGGTGCTCGGTGACGAAAAATCGTCACTGGTAACATATCGCTTCTTCGACCTTCACGGCCGCGAGCGAACACGGGAAGCGTTCATCTCCGCCGAGAACGGCCAATCGCTGCCGCCACTGGCTGCAGGCGATGTTATTCCTGTCCTCTTCGACCCACACAAACCCGACCAACGCAACCTGCTCTGGATCGAGATCACCCGCTACGTCCGTATCTCCGCTTCCGCCCAACGGGCACAAGCTGCAGCGGCGCCGACCGTAGCGGCGCGGTAGTTAACAAGCCGCTGGTACAGACCGTAGGTAACCGCGCCAATTCCGCAGGCTGATACCTACAGCTCAAGAGAACCAGACATAAGAATGTCCGGGCACTCTCGATTCTATTACCCTCGCCAAACGTTTTGCTCCCAGTAATCGTCAAGCCGTACATGCATGGCGCGGATGGCGTCTCGATCTCGCGACTGCCAGTGCATGCCGGTGAAGCCGTAAAGCAGACGCGGGTTGACGCGGGCTCTATCGAGGTCTCGCCGCATGAACTCTTCCTCGCTGCCTTCGGGCACCTCTTCGCCAATTCCGAGGATGAACGGGCGATTGCCGACTTCGACGAACGCATCGTCGACGCTGATCGACC
Source organism: Capsulimonadaceae bacterium (assembly GCA_036504535.1). GTDB lineage: Bacteria > Armatimonadota > Armatimonadia > Armatimonadales > Capsulimonadaceae > JARLGU01. The sequence goes on along the minus strand of DASXUY010000029.1, from coordinate 1,150 downwards.
CGGCGTATGCCTTGGCGATGTAGCCAGCTTCCGAGTACACGACATTGGGCAGGTTCTGCAACGTCGCCCGGAATACGTGCGGCCCGCTGCACGGGTGGATAGCCGTGTGACCGCGATGTTTCGCGAGGCGCAGGTCGTGCGGAAGTACATGCTCGACGTACATCTTCTCCGACATCATGTTCACTGAACACTCTGCGATACGCCCTGTCGCGGTGGGGAATTTCGGGAAGCGGGACTCGCCAATCCACCTGTGCAGATTATCATCAACCGCGAGGAAGAAGTCGGTGATCATCGTCATGAGCCGCTGAAACTTCTCGGGCTCCGTGGCAGGCAACACGAACGCTTCTGTACCGAGCACCATATGCGCAATATTGAACGGTCCCTGCATGTCCGGTGGCGCGATTTCAATCCAGTCGGGTGCAAGCGCCAGTGCGGCGTCGATGTCAGCTCGCATTTCGGGGATGATCCCGCTGGTCTCGGGGTCGGGCATGCCCTCCGCAAGCACATCGTCGATGTTGCGTTCGCCCTTTGGAGTATTGCCGAGGCTCGCATCTAGCTCGATGCCAAACGACGCCGGAAGTGTCCCGGTCCCCTTCCCCAACCCGACACGCGGTGCGATAGGGTTCAGCATTTCAAGCGGCCCGACCAACCCTCGAATGCGCTCAAGCAGCCGAATTTGGGGATCGGGTTCGTATGTCGGAGCCGCCGCAGGAGGCGCATCGGTGTCCGGGGCATGCCCAAGGTAGAGCACCGGGTATCGACGCAACTCACCGCGAACTATCGCCTGCTCAGCGTGGTCAGACCGCCGCTCGGGATGCCGCTCGAGAATATCGCCGAACTTGTCGACGGCTGCCGCGATGGCTGTGGCTGTTGTCATGGTATCACTCCTTGAGCCGACAACATCTCGGCGGATTGAGTGTTGGTTACGCAAAGGCGGCGTGGGTTCCTGCTTGCGAGGGTGGGATGGGAGTTGGGACGCCTCGCCGGCAGGCGTCCTACGCGGACGGCGCCAGCGTGACGCTTATATGTTATAACGTCTTGGGATTTGTTTCCCAAGTATGCCAAATCGAGAGAAGCGCGTTGTGTCGCTTGAGTTTGACCTCGTGGTCCAGATTGCGCCCTCGGTTTATGGTGTTCTAATGATCTCGAA
>DASXUY010000028.1:0-52626 GCA_036504535.1 Capsulimonadaceae bacterium | reverse complement strand
ACTTGCATTTCTTAGGCACGCCGCAAGCGTTCGTCCTGAGCCAGGATCAAACTCTCCATTAGTAGTGCCCCAATTCTCGAAAGAACTGAGGACTTAATGAAGGAGCTTGCACCACGATCGAAATCGTGGATTTTAGCTTTTCGCAGTCACCGTAGTGACCGCATTTGGCTTTCCTGTACTCTTATTTACTTTTGTACGGTGACGACATCTCTGCCATCACGTACCGCTCAAAGTTGTTACACGCTTCCACTATTTAGTTATCAATGTGCATTCTTACCAGGAGGCATTTGCCTATCCCGGCAGTAATCTGAGCAATAAAAAACCACGCCAACGTAGTATTACGTCGTTTTGAGGAGAGATCTCTCTTAGCATCTCTACTCTCCACTCGGTTACCCTACAGCGCGGAGGTTTTCTACTCTTGTCTTGTCCAGACGGATACGGAGTGTATCACATCTTAGTGATCAATGTCAAGGGTCTGCTCGAAAATCTTCGCTTTGCTTATCGGGCGGCGATCGTTCATCGATCAGCCAACTTCCGATTTCGCAACCTTTTCAGTATACCGGCTCATTCCGGCAATGTCAAGGTTTTCGGTAAATCATTTTTCGCTCCGCAACTCGTGAAGTCTTTGCTTCCTGTGAGTCGGTGCGGAGGATATTATATCCACGCCGGTGCGTGAATGTCAACCCCTGAAGGTACAAATCAACTCGCCTAACTTATAAAGTTTGGCGGGCTCACCGAGCAGCTCTTTGGCTGCGCAGCGAGGGTTATCATACCCGCGCCCACATGGCGTGTCAACCGTTTGGCCAATTATTTGCCCGCTTTTTTATCCGCTCCGTCTGGGATACAATGAAGCAACGGCTTATCGGAGGAATAATGACTATCCAGATTGCCCTTGCGCTCATACTATCCGAAGATCAGCGTCGAGTCCTGGTTGCTAGACGCCCCAAAGGGGTTCACCTCGCGGACTACTGGGAGTTCCCCGGCGGCAAGGTCGAATCCGGCGAGTCCGCTGAGGTGGCGGCCGTGCGCGAAGCCCGGGAAGAGGTCGGCCTGGTCGTGCGCATCACGCAGGCATTACCAACCGTGATACACACGTATCCAGATCGAACTGTTTGTCTCATGCCCTTTGTCTGCGCCGTGGACGCCGGCGAAGCGGTTGCAGTGTCAGGCGTTGAGGTGCGCTGGGTAACACGCAATGAGCTCGATGAACTGGAGTTCCCGGCAGGCAACGCCACTATCGTCGACTCGCTAAAGAGCCTGATGGTCGAGTGACGCCGAGCGCGCCCCGCGCCCCGCGCCTAGTGTCCGCTAACCGCCCGGCGCCGACGCGGTAGCTACCGGCTTGATAGCGTTCAGGTTGTCAACCCAGTACACGACATTTCGACGCAAAATCACCGCGCCGTTTTCGTCAAGCAGACGGCTTTCAACCGTATGCTCCCCATCAGCGACATGTGTCGTATTCCACGTCCACTGATACGGGCGGCTATTCGTGAGACCGACCATTTCGCCGTCTAGGTAGAACTGGGCGAATACCGCCGCCGCAGGCACCTGCAATTGATCGCTGGTGGCGTAAAACAGCGTTGTGCCACGTGCGATTTCGTCCTTGCCAGCTCGCGCAAGCGCTGCCCGCCTTCCGAGGTACGCATAGACATCGGCAGCTGCTCGCGCCATCATCCAGGGTTTACCACCCGAACCTTGCTCGCGAGCTATTCGGAACGCCGAAACTCCAAGTCGAGCGAATGCGTCGGGCAAATTCCCAATCAACTCTGGCATAGGTTCCCATGTGGTGCCGCCACCGCGCCTAATGCTACAAATCCACGAGTGCCCGGGATCGTCGGCCATCCAACTCAAGTTGAAGTAGCCCGAGAATAGCGGGGGAGTCCCCTCGATCTCCGGCGTGTGGCTCTTTGGGGTCCCAAGCACGAGCATCTGTGGGGCGCCAGCCTCCTCGGTCTGGGAGTTGTGGTACGACGGCACAATCTGGAACCCGCCCCGCCTCTCGCTTCCAACTCCTTCAAGCTCGCGCAGCTTCGTCACCGGGGCCGTCGAGACCGTAATGACGCAGGTGTGATTCGTGTTAATGGCACCTACACCCGTGTACGAGCATCCGTCGAATCGTCCGACCCCCGCGACTGGCTTCGCCACATGGGTTACGACACTCGACTCCCCGTTCTCGTAGGTTACTGTGACGTCGCCGCCCTCTTTGTTCTCGATCACTACATCGTGTATCTCGTTCACTGGCCGCGTTACGATAATCATGTAACTATCATTAACTGCGGGCGAATAGTTGACGGGGAGGGGACGGTATCCTTCAGCGAGCGTTTTTACAAGCATAACATTGCCAACAGAGGGCGCAAATTCGCGAAAGATTGCTGTCCCCGTGGGAATGTCGGTATAAATGCCCGATGCGCCGCTGATATGCCCGCCATAGTAGTTGGGCGTTTGCGCGAATTCGGCGGGCACTATATTGATGAGCGCCGGGTACGCCGTCGTCGTGTCGCCGACACGTATGCGAATCCCGTGGACGGCCGTCGCGGCAACCGTACTTAATGGAGCATAGCCAGCGGCGAGGTAGCCCGTCAGGTTTCGAGTCGCTGGCGCTGTTACTCGCCCGATTACTTGCCAGTTGACGCCGCCGTCAGTGCTGATTGAAATCGGCCCCTGAACATAGTTCTCGAGCCGTATTCGCCACGCCTCAACAGTTTGCGGCGCAGTGAACGTCGGCGGGACCTCTTTCGGGCTACCGGCAACCGAAGGCGCTTGTGGGCAAATACTTAGCCCCCAGAAGATGAGAGCAACAATCCTGAATAGGTAGAACTTCACGTATCTATAGTATATCACACGGCACCTTGATGCATGGCAGGTAATCCTCAGGGGAGTTGCGCGGTCTGTGTGTCAGGTCTCGGGCCGGTTGCCACTTACGTTCAACATCTCGTAGCCGTCGCGTAGACATCAACTCCGCGCTATACTATCAATAGAATTCTGACCGTACCAGCGGCGCGTACAGTGTTGCGCCGCTAAGGAGACGCTAGTGAAACAACGCCAGATTGGGCCCGACGGACCACTTGTCGGAGCCATCGGACTCGGCGCCATGCCAATGTCCGTGACGTCAACCCGCCCCTCCGTCGACGACTCCGTTCGCGTGCTGCTGCGAGCCGCAGAGCTGGGAGTGACCCTTTGGGATACTGCCGACGCTTACTGCATCGACGATACCGAGACCGGCCACAACGAGCGCATCTTCGCCGCTGCCCTCAAGCAGCTGCCAGCTGACCTTCGCGCTAAGGTCATTGTCGCCACCAAAGGCGGCCACGTCCGTCCCAGCGGGCGTTGGGACACCGACGGTCGCCCCGAGCACCTGCGTGAAGCGGTCGATGCGAGCCTTAAGGCGTTGGGCGTCGACCAAATCGACCTCTACCAGTTCCATCGACCTGACCCAAAGGTGCCGTTCGAAGACAGCGTCGCCGCTGTCGCAGAAGCCCATGCTGCTGGCAAGGTGCGTTGGGTTGGCTTGAGCAACGTCTCCGCTGCGCAAATCGACGTCGCAGTTAAAATCGTACCGGTGGCGAGCGTCCAGAACCAGTACAGCCCCAAGCACCGCAATCCGGAACGCGATGGCGTTCTGGCCAAGTGCCAGGAGCTTGGCCTCGCGTTCCTTCCGTACAGCCCGCTCGGTGGCATGGGCGGCGCGAAGGCGATCGGCGAGACCGGTAAGCTTGGCGACGCCGCGACCGAACTCGGCGTGAGCCCGCAGCAGGTCGTGCTGGCGTGGCTGTTATCCAAGTACGAGCGCGTCATCCCCATCCCTGGCGCTAGCCGAATTGCGAGCGTTGAAGACTGCGCTGGAGCCGCCGATCTGGCTCTGACCCCGGAGCTGATCGCAGCACTCGACGCGTCTTTCGCATAAGGACACCCTTCAGCGTGCCTGATCCAGAACCTCAGCCCGCAGCACTGCTCGTCGCCGCTCCCGAGGGCCACCCGCGTCCTGCGACGACGGCAGTGCTGTGGGCTTTTACGGCCTTGTTCGCAGCCGTCGTCGGTGCTAACCTGGTTGCAGCTTCCTACAGCCGGTTCGTCGCCGATGACTTCCTTCTCGCTGTCCGCGTGCGCGAATACGGTGTCGTCGGCGCTGCCGCGTGGTTCTACCACAACTGGACCGGGCGGTACTCGGCTATCTTCCTGGGCGATATCGCCTACGCACTGTCCCCGTCGGCGCGCTGCGGCTGGTATCCTGCGGTGCTTATCGCATCGTGGGTGGCGGCGACTTTCGGATGCGCCCGCTTTCGGTTCGATAAGCTGTCGGCACTCTGCCTCGCGCTGGGCGTTCCCGCAGTGACGCTGCTCTTGGCGCCTAACGTCTTCGAAAGCGCCTATTGGGTCGCAGGTTCGTCTTGCTACCTCGCGGCTGTGGTTGGGCTCACGGCGGCCACAGCGCTCATGATCTCGTCCCGAACGCTCTTGCGAACTGCGGCTTGCTGCGCAGCCTGCGTTGGGGTCGCCGGAATCCACGAGGCGGCGGCGCTTATTCTCCCAACTGTTGTGCTCAGCCTGATGGTCGTTCGCGGCATCCAACCCAAGCGCGGAACGCTGATTCTAGCGGCGAGCGTCGCCGGCCTGCTGCTTGTGGCCACTGCCCCGGGCAACAGAGTGCGACAGAGTAGCTTCACGCATCACGTCACGCTAGCCTTTGCCGCGACATCGTCGTCGCTGGACATGCAGGCGTTCCTATCGCAAACCGCAACCATGGCCGTTACGCATGACGCGCCTCTCGCTCCGCTTCACCCGCCCGGCAGCGGCTGGGCGCTTCTTTCGCTGGCTGCAATCGCCGCTCTCATTGCGAGTCGATCACAAGTAAACATCTCCCCAAAACTGCTATTGTGCGCACTGATCTGTGGCCTCTACGCTATGTGGGTGTCGTTCTTCGTCTGCCGCTACGGAACTGGCAGCCCCATACCGGACCGCTCCGTGATCATCCCGGTATTGGCGCTGGTGGCGCTTACCGCTATGATAGGCTTCTACACCGGCCAGTTACTTCGCAGCACCCGCGCCGAGCGAGCTGCAATCGTTCTGAGCCTGGTTTGCGCCGCGCTAGCATCGACACCCATCGCCAGCAACTTCGCCCGCCCCGCCGCCATGCGTTCGTTCGCAGCGGGCTGGGACAGCGAAGCGAGTCGCATACAGCGCGGCGGGGCGATCACGAAAACCTACGCGAACCCCGGCAACCCTGGCAGCGAGTACACGTCCTGGCAGGTAACAGCGGAGCGGCAGTTCTACGGGCGGCGGGAGTAGGGGAGCGTCTCACACCGGACCGGATTCGTAGGGCACAGCTCGTCTCTGCCCTCCTAATATTGAGTCCGCACCTACGATACTGTATGAACGGATCGAATAGGCACGCCACCAAGCACTCCGCTCACTGCTCAAAGTACTCGTCAAGAATTTCCTCAAGATCCCCGCCGATACGCCAGCACTGGTCGCATTCGTAAACTCGCGCGTTTGACGGGATCACTTCCGCACCCCTGCCTGGCGTGAAGACGACATGCACGCGAGATCCCGTGACTCGTGAGCCATCGAAGATCGGGTACGCATAGAGAAGTCGGACATTGCCCGATTCCGAGGCGACTATAACCTGAGTAGTGCCAGCAATTGTCGAGAGTTCGGCAAGGAACGCTGCACGGTCTGGTACTTCTTCGTATTCGTACGACATGACTCGGCCTCTCTGCCTTTGAAAACCCGTTTCGGTTGAGAAAATCCCCAACATCATAGGTTTTCCCAATTTAGCGTTGCGCAACGCGATTCATTACTCCGGCTCGTTTGGCTCGCTGCCCCCAAGGGATTGGGGGCTATGATGTTGTGTTCGGAAGCGAGGTCACCGACTACCGCTTGGCGGGCTGGGTTCGTAGCTGTAGCGTTTTGCGTGTTTTGCGTTGCGCAACGCGATTCATTTTTTTGCGCAAAACTGTGGGCCGGGTTACCGAGTGTGAATATTTTGGCATTTTGGAATCGCAATATTCACGAATATTGTTGTGTGCGGCGCTACAGTTTTCGCTCGGGAGCGAGTGGCGACGACGGTTTGTTAAGGTGCAGATGCGCTGGATGCACAGGATCGGCCACTTTGGGTTATCGCCTCAATTTAAGTTTACCGCAAATATGTTAATTTGTAAATACTGATACATTAGAATAATGTAATATAGTATATGTGTACGCGTTGTCGAGTATTCGTAGGGCCTGGCGAGTGGGGGCGAGGCTGTTAGGGGCAGAGCGGTGGGGGCGCCGGCACTGAACTACCGGCCTGACGCAGAACACCTCACCCCCAACCCCTCTCCTACGATAAGGAGAGGGGAGCCAGAGAATAGCCAGTGCATAGATTCTTTCCGACTCCCGTTCGCCTTATCGTAGGAGAAGGGGCTGGGGGATGAGGTATTTCTCCTCGGTCCATGCCGCGTGACGCTCGGCTGGTACCGTGGCGTGACGCCGCCAGAGGGCAGAGACAAGCTCTGCCCCTACGCCTGTCGCCGATCTCGGCGCCGAGCACAATCATGCTAATCATTCAATCAAACTAATCACAGTTCAGACACTTCCCCGACCATCGGGTACAACATTTGCCATGAAGTTTCGCACCATTTGCGCGATGATTGCGCTCCTTGCCACACTCGCGCCGCTGCCCAGCTTTGCGGACACCGACGATGCGGCGCAGCTGACCCTTGGGGGATACGATGTTCTTACGCTCCACGGATCGATGGGGCGTCTGTCTGCACGGCAACGGGTGGATGTGCTCTATGGCCGCCTCGCCCCTGTTCTGGGCTGCCCTGTGATCGCGCCCGACGATGTCGTGGTCTACGCCCCTGCGCATCCCACATGGCCCGTCGTTTTTGTTCTGGGGCGGCGGTTCGTGACTATCGACGCCGCCACGGCAAAGCAGGAGAAGCTGCCTGCAATCGATGTGGCTGTCAAGTGGGCAAAACGCCTTCAGCAGGTGCTGCCCAAAGTGAATTGGCGCCCGCCCGACGCTGCCGAAACCGTCGTGCCAGCGAATCCGCCGCTCCATGTAGTCGATCAGCTGAGTAGGGTTGGCGGCCTGGACGGCACAGTTGTGCTTCGTGGAAAGCAAGTAATCCAGTTTCACGGCGTCCAACCCGGCGGACTGACGGCGGCCGAACGCGGCGATATGGTGCAGGGCAGTCTGTACAGCGCGCTCGCGCGCACTCGCGAATCTGGTGAAACGCCAATCGTGGGGGCGACCGCTTTAGAGGCTGATGGGCCAGCGCAACTGGTCGTCAACGGCGTCACAATTGCCACCGCGACGCTAGACATGCTGGAGGGCACGTCGTACCAGTCGCCCGCCCAACTCGCTGCGGAATGGGCGTCGAAGATCCAGGCCGTGCTTGGCGCGAAACCGGCATCGAAGCCCGTCAAGCCGACCGTGGACGTGCCTACCGAGGCAGCGCCGTAACATCTGATCTGTCTCCCATTCTCCTTATCGTAGGAGTCGTCATGAAAGTGATCCACCCGTATGGATGAAAAGGTGCGCTGCGCAACCTCTTTGCCTTTCCTATAGGATGACTTGCCGGCTGCGGCCAGAGGAGGGGACCCACGAAGTGGGGAAGAGAGGTTCTGTATTTTCTAAGCAAAAGGGGCCAGCGGATGAACTCCGTTCCCCACTGCAACCAGGGTTGCAACATTTTGCGTAAATAAGGGTCTAGCATCGCATGGATGAACAGCAACCACTAAACGTGCACACCATAGAGCCCGAACTGCTGCGGCCCGCTCCTCGTAAAATCCGGAAGCGCCCGGGGCACACGAACGCGATGGGGTGTGTGCAGGTGTTCATTATCCCGCACATGCTGATCGCGGTAGGGCTTATTGGCTATTTCCTTATGGTGCTCGCAATCCTGCTGTTGGGGACCCAGTCGACGGGCCATGTGGTAGCGACCCGCACCTACTGGCCCAGCGGCAAATCGCCCCACCAGGTCTACGAGGCCACCGTCAGGTATATGGTCGACGGACGCGAGTACGAGAACGCTGAGAAGGTACCCGCCAGCGTCTACCCGACGCTTGTAGAAGGGACACGCGTCAAGGTTCAATACTTGGCAGCAGCCCCGGATCTGCATCCCATCCTCATTGAGCCGCAATATGAGGCGTACAAACAGGAGGGCGGCCTCGTCGTCTTCGCGCTCATATGGTGCTCGGTGATGGGTGTGATCGGATGGTCGATCTACGTTCTGCCAGTGCTGTATAAGCGGCTGATCATATCGGGAAAGCCGGTCATCGGCATAGTGACCGATAAGCGGGCGATACAAGGCAAGGGAACGACGTACTCGGTGAAGTACGAGTTCGGCACGGAACGGACGAGCTATCAGAGCGATAGTCAGATCGCGTCAAAGATGGTGGTGAACGCGAACGACTACTACGCGACTCGTATTGGAGAATCGGTGACTGTCCTCTACGATGAACGGCGCCCGAAGATCAACCTTATCTACCGGTGCGCGGATTTCGAGGCCATTGACGCGGTATAGCGTCGCGGCTCGTAAGAGGGAAGTGCTCCGAAATACAGAGCGCTGTAAAAAATCGTGTTACTTTGACGCCTGTTGGGATATACTTTCCATAGTAGCGGTGTTATCTAGTAAGTAAGAAAATATGACTATAACTATTGCCACAAAAATCGAAGCCACCGAAGAGGCGTGCAAGAAGGCGATGCCGTCGTTTTGTCCCATCGCGGCGAGCATGGATGTGCTTCACGAGAAGTGGACGCTACACGTTGTGCACGCGCTTCTTCTCGGTCATAAGCGATTCAACGAGATCGGCCACGCGCTGGGGGGAATCAACCCGAGCACGCTTCGCGAACGGCTGAGGCGTCTTGAGAATGAAGGTATCGTCAAGCGCCATGTTATCGCTACTATTCCGCCGTGGGTAGAGTACGAGCTGACCGACAAGGGCCATGCCCTCAAAGGTGTGATGGACGCCATGGCTGACTGGGCGCGCCAGTGGATGGAAGAGCCCACAGCCCCCGTGCCCGAAAATGCAGAATGAGCGATGAATAAGCCGAAAACGTCCAAGGGAACGCACGCCAGAGAAACAGTATTGAATTTTGCGCCGAACCTGTGGAAAAATGGCTAGACTTGCCTGCTTCAAAGGTAAACTATAGCCTGTCTGGTTCCACGACGTGAACAGATAATCTGAACGTGTTCGATTGCGGCGATTTCCAATCGTCGTAGTAGGGGCGAGTGTGGCGACGTTGACCACATTCGCGAGACGGAGATGTCTACGGAAACTTCTGCACTATTAGGCTCCGGGATAGCGTCCTATCTGGCCGTTCCCGATATTTCCAAGTCGGTTCAGTACTATCGAGACGTATTGGGATTCCGCGTTGACATGCTCGACGCGGGCTTTGCGCTTGTTAGTAGGGACGGCGCGACAGTCATGCTCCAAGAGCGTGTCGCGTCCAAGGCAAGCTTTTCGAGACTCGCGGCCTACATTTGGGTGCGCGACATTGAGCAGTCTCACGAAAAGCTAACCGCTAGCGAGGTTAAGTTCACGCAGCAAGTGTGCCCGACACCGTGGGGAACCATCGAATTCCAGGTCGAGGACCCCGACGGCTACCAGCTGCGGTTCGCCCAAATCGGGGCGATCGAATAGCCATTCCGCTGCCGATCGTGCCTTTGCCAGGCAAATTCCTCAAACTCTGGTAACCTTCCGCTTCTGCTTCCCGGTATGATAAGGTATAATTCCGGTTGCGCGTCGCCAAAGGTGGCAACGCTCGGTTACGTGTGTCAGCGAAGGACAGTTCCATGCGATTGCCGCGTGTTAGTAGTTTTTTTTGGATAGGGATCGCCCTCGTCGGTATCGGATGTTTCGCGATTCACAAGGGGCCAACGTTCATGTTTGACCCCGGTGTGACACCCGAGCCCCACGAGGCTATTTACTATCTCATTGTCGGTGTGATTATGATCGTGAACGGTCTGGTGCATCCTTTGCCGCTGAATGATGAACCGTCTGCGCAGTCCAAATCGCCGAACAGCTAGCTTTTCGATAGAAACAGAATCCCATTGGTCTGGTACAGCCAGACTGCCGTAAGGCAAGGAAGGTGACAGCTTGGTTTACGAAGTCGTATTTTGCAATGATTGCCAGAAGCCCATCAAAGCGGTTCCGGCGTGGCTGAGTGATGTGAAGGTGCGTTTCACCTGCGAAACGTGCCGCCAGAAGCATCCGAAAGCCCTGGCCGGTTACGATACCGCGCTTCAGGCCCGTGTATCGAAGGATGACGACGCCGTCGATGATCCCGATCTGCTCGCAGTAGCGGGCGACGATGAACCTGTAGACGAAGATCTTGTCGAAGCCGATCAGGTATTCGACGAAATCGTCGAAGAGTAAACTGCAGGGCGACCGAAAGGTCGCCCTGTTCGCTTTTAAGCCGCGCCTCATTCTCGCAGCGAGGTGCACATTTTGGTAAGGCCGTTCGATCAATGGAAACCGTCGATTTGCAGTCAGACCTGCTATCCAACGGTCCGCGCATACAGCGAATCATGATTCTCGGCAGCGGGGGATCCGGCAAATCCACCCTGGCGAGGCGTCTCGCCGCCGTGAGCAGCCTTCCCATCCACCACCTCGACCGCCTCTACTGGAAGCCCGGCTGGGTCGCCGCCGATCCGTACGAGTGGCATACATCGGTGAGCGAACTCGCGGCCGAACCTCGTTGGATCATCGACGGTAACTACGGCGATACGATGGACTGCCGCCTTGATCGCGCCGACATCGTCGCTTTCCTCGACGTGCCGCGTTCGGTGTGCCTATGCCGTATCGTCGGGCGATGGGCTATGGCGCACGGGCGAGTTCGCGACGATGTCGGCGCAGGCTGTCCCGAAAAGCTTGACCCCGAGTTCATCCGCTGGGTCTGGAACTATCCCAACTTTAGCCGCCGTATCCTACTGACGAGGGTTGAGCACGCCAACTCGAACGGGCAGTTCTTCCATCTCCATTCTTCCGGTGACGTTGACCGATTTGTGGCTGCTGTGGCCGCGCGAGCAAAACGGGACACGGTCGCCGTTTAGTGTTATAATTGAAAATCTGCCTTTGTAAGGAGTTACTATGACAGTTGCTTTGCGATTGACGGTGCTACTCGCCGTGTTCGGTGCGCTCCATTCGCCTGCGGCGAATGCCGATATGACAGTGGCGCAGAAGCTTACGTTTGACCTGTCCAAACTCACAATCATGGGGCAGCCCGTAACGGCGGAGCAGATGGCCATGATCCAGAAGCTTCCGCTCTTTGGTGGTGGATCAATGGATATCACCATGTACTCGGCGGGTAAGAAGTTCAAGGTCGAGAGCCCAGTGGCTGCGAGTATCGTTGACATGGACGCAAAGACAAACACTATGATCTTCCCGTCCAAGAAGAGCTACACGGTGTCGTCACTGCAGACAGATGCACTGAAGCAGCTCGATTCGAGTACGGTCACGACGGTTACACCGCTTAACCAAACGCAAACGATACTCGGTCACCTTTCGCGGCTGGTCAAGTTCTCGATCAAGAACACCATGATGACCATCAATGGCAACGCATGGCTGGCTGACGACCTAGCCACACTGCCGCAAATGGCTGGCGCAAATCCGACATTCGATCTCATTCGCTCGAAGCTGGTGGGCATGCCGGTAAAGCTGAACGTCACCATATCGTGCCCGATGCTGTTTGACCAAGCGAATCTTGGGTACGAGGTCAACTCCATCTCCACAGCGCCAGTGTCCCCGAACGTGTTCACCATTCCTGATGGGTACACAAAGGTGGCGCCTTCGAGTATGACTGATCTTCATGGATTGTGGTAGGTTAGGGGACGTCGATGCTGAGGTAGTAGCCGTTCGAGGCTGAATAAAGATAGCTGCGGCGGGTTGAAAGGGCCAAAGCCTGTTTGCTATAATTGATTTTAACGCCGACACAGCATAACAAATGACAATATATTTTAAGAACCTGGTAAAGTACCCTGCACCATTTAGCCGATTTACCAATAATTGAATTGTCTCGACTTACATCAAACACCCTGGGCTGCCGGCACGATCGGCCCGCTATCATATAAATGTTCCGGCAATGGATCGTCAATTGGGCCTCCCCATGCGTCCATGTCGTAAACGGTAAACCTGTCGAACATGAAATCAACTATACAGTACGCTGACGATCTAGTAATTGAACTACAAGCGGCGTTCTCGCAGATTCCTCTGCCCGACGATGCGAAGGCGCGACTCGAAGCAATAGTCGCTACGGCCACTCAGGTCCGAGATTTTCTCACAGAGGCTTATGACCGAGCTCAGCTAGATCGGCCCTTTCTTTGGGTGCGGCGCGTGACAAATGCCACCGCAGGCGCAATGTCGATGGTATCGGCATTGACGACACTTCAGAACCTAATCGGGTCCGAACATCTTGCTGCTCGAGAGCGCCTCAAGGACTTCGAAGTCCACGCCCGTGAACTCCATGCTCGCATTTTAGCGGAGCCGCGGCCCGTAGTGCCCGGAGTGCCCACAGACTCGATTGCGTCGGTTCCCCAAGCCGCTGAGGACGTTCGCGAGCCAGCGCCGAAAGAAGTCAGCGCCCCGCCCGTTGTTGCCCCTGTTGAAGTCGCGGCGACTGTTGCAGAAGCGGTGCAATCGGTGGTGGTTGACGAGCCCGCACCTGTGAACGCGGTTGAGACTGCCATTGCTGATCCTGTATCAGCATACACCACTCCGGCTGAAGTAGCGCAATCGCCGATTTCGCCAGTTGAAGTGGCCGACGTGGCGGTTGAAGTACCGGAAACTGTTTATCCTGAACCAAGCATTGTCAATGCTGCACCCGAAACGACGCCCGCGGCTGTTACGGCTTCGCCAACTCAACCCGACGAGCCCGTCGATGTTGAACCTGTGTCGGTGACCATTAAAGCGCCGCCCGTGGTTCCGGTTTACGCGGCTCCAGAGCCGAAAACCGCGCCTATTCCAGTGGTGGAGCCTACGATTCCTTCGCCCGCGATTGTTCCGCCTGTGATCGAGCGTCGCCCGCAGCCAATGGTGGCCGAAACGCAGACACGTGTGGTGGGGAATACGGTTGCACTGGGTAAAACGGACAAGCCTAAGCTCACTCTTGCCGAATGGGATGGCTCAGAGACTATTGACGACATCGACACGACGACCGCGTCACCGAACGATGTGCTTGCTTCGCAGCCTGCGCCACGCTCGAAGCGCGCACCGATCGCAATTCCGCGTCCCGTCCTGGTAAAGCCCAAACCACAAACGCTAACTAAGGTTGTCGTAGTAGCGCTCATCCTTATTTTGGCTGGCGTGCTCGCGTACCCACCCATCCAGCAGCACCTTAACAAAACGCATGGCGATATGCTGGGAGCGCGGCTGGTCAAGATGAATGATAAGCTCCACGCCGACCAAGCAAGCCTGGTCGCTACGGAAAAGCAGATTTCGAGCCTTACCGGCAAGCTCGTACTTGCGCAGGCTGACATGCATGCGTACGACTCCGCGCTAACTCCTCAACGGAATGTTAAGTCAACAATCGCTGACTTGCAGTACAAGATTGCGACGATCTCAGCTGACAATGATAAGTTGTTGCCGGATGTCCAGCATTCTCCAAGCGGGAAGCACGACGAGTTCTGGAAGGAGCTTTCGGATAAGTACACGGCGAATCAAGCGCAAATTGCCGCGCTCTCGCGCCAGGTCCAATCACTTCAGCGCTCATCCGAGCGGTTGGCGCCATCGATGCAAGTGTTGACCCAACTTACCGTATCCCAGCAGATGGTTGAGAAACTGCGCGGCGATATCCGAAAAGCTAAGCTAGACCGGCAGGTGTTAACCGCAAGCATCGCCGAACAGGAGCAGTATATCGCCCAACTTCGGGTTGAACGAGCAGCTGCCTACCATCCGAAATAAACTCATCGCTAGCATTAAAATTCCATTCGCAGCCACCATATCAGGCGGCTGCGAATGTTTTTTGCTATACTATCGCTCTGGAGATCTGAAGTCATGCGAATAATCGCCCTAGCTCTCGCCATTGCCCTTGCTGTCGTCATAGCGCGCCGTCGGAACATGGTTGCGCTTCGCCCTCTCTTGGTCGCCGGAACGAAGGCACCGGATTTCGAGCTGCCCGATGCGGATGGCAATCTACACAAGCTGAGCGACTATCGTGGCAGGTTTGTAGTACTTGCGTTCTACCCGTCCGATAACACGCCAGGCTGCAGCTTGGAGATGAAGCGCATCACATCCGCTGTGGCTGAATTCGAAGCGTTGAACGCAGTTCCAATTGGCATTAGCAGCCAGGATGTTGCCAGCCATCGTTCGTTCTGCGATACCGTCGGTATCCCGTTCCCGCTATTGGCCGACACCGAAGGTGTAGCGATCAGTGCGTACAACGCCGCATCTCCCGGTCGTCGGAAGGCGGATCGAGTTACGTATATCATTGACCCAAAGGGTGTGGTAGCCTATGTTGATAGGGATGTCGACATGAACTTGCTAAACATCCCCGGCGATTGGCTGCGACGGCTAAAGGCCATCCAAGACGGACGCACTTATCGTGACTTCTTATCCAGCTAGCGCTTGAGCATGTCGACGAGATAGTCGTGGATGTCGCCGTGGACGACATTTGGGGTGTCGGGGTAGACGAGTTCATATTCTGCGCCAACTACGGCAAGCTTTTCGGCGAGCAATGCGCCGAAGTTAGCCGTATGTGTCGGATCTTTCATGACCTCGCCATAGGCCGGTGCACTGGCGCTGTAGTAGAGATACACCGGCGGGGCATTCCGAGATGCGAGCGCGTAAGGCGAATAGCGCTCTATCCATGGCAGTACTGTTTCGCGATGCGCGATGAAATCGGCGAACTCAGCGAGCGGCTCCGATGTGTTCCAGGCAAAGCCGAACGCGTGGCCACCATATTGGCTGTTCGGGGTCCACTCCCTCATCTGCTGCGGGTCGAGTGTTGTTTGCGCATCGCGCACGGCGGCACACCACGGGCGTGTCGACTCACGCGCTATCGGGTCGGGTGACGTTGAATCGGCGAGGTCACGGTTGAATGCCAGCCAAAGCGACGAGCACGCGCCAGCGGAACCCCCTGATACAGCGATCCGCCGCTTATCGATGTTCCAGTCCTCTGAGTGGCTTCTCACAAACTGCAGCGCACGGGCAGCATCCGATAACGGCGCCAACACTGGCGGTTCGGTACTCGCTACGGTTTCTGGTGACGGAGGCGCGGGACGGTCTTCCTCGCTATCGATGATGGTTTGCTCGAGGTAGCGGTAGTTGATCGAGACGACCGAAATGCCCGCGTCAAGAAGACCTTGGACGCCTTGAGGCAGATCGACGTTCACTTTACTCCCGCCAACCCATCCTCCGCCATGTATGTAGAGCAGGGTGGGCGCGGGCGCGGAGGTGTCGGCGCGCCAGTAGTCAAGCACCTGGCGTTCGTGGCTTCCGTACGCAACGTTTGCTAGCGTCGGCGTCGGTTGAACGGCATTTGCGGGTTCGTGAGCGGCGGGCGTGATTTTAGTGGTCGATTGTGTCTGGGACATAGGGTGAAGCCTCGTCATTTGGCGATATCTGCGAGTGTGGAGATAAGTTGTTGTATAGCTGCATCAGAGACGATTGCGGGCTACGCCTGCAACCCTAGATTTATAGTCCGCCAAAACCAGCCACGCCAAGAAAGTAAGGGAACACTCCCCCAATTAGGCCAGCAATCCCCATGACAAACCCAAGCACTCTTCGTTTCCTTGACACAGCGAATGATAAGCCGAACCAAACGGCATTGATGACAAACTCCAATACAAGCCACTCATTTTCGCTGGCGTACGCGAAGCAGACGTAAACGAGCATTATCTCGGCCACCACGAAAGCAAACGCAGCCACACAGCCGTTGGCCACCTGATCTGTGGTATCCAGGTGCGCGGGCCCTTCTTGTCGCGGCTGATTACTCTCTTGAGCGTCCCCTGTCGGAAGCGATGGTGGCTCATTTTGTTGTGACATCGAGTAGGCGTTTCGCCACTTCCAGGACGACTTCCTCCTGTGGGCACACCTGCCCCCACACACGAATATCGCTTGCTTTACGGGCCATACAGATAAGGCCGTGCCGCAAGTTAGCGACACGGCCCGTAGTTTGGTTGCGCCGACTTAGCACTCGTCGCCGAAGTCGGCTCGGAAGGCGGCGGCTAGCTCGGCGCCCCAGTTGTCGAGGGGCTCCAGGCGGCCAGTGAAGAACCGTAGCACCGGTGGCTCCTGGGTGAACTTGAGGCCCTTGACGAGGTGGCGGTGAGCGTAGAGCCATGTCAGGCGGTCAACGACGTACTCCATGTGCGCCATGCTGTAGACGCGCCGCGGCACTGCCATTCGGGCAAGTTCGATATCGGATGGTACATCGTTGCCGTCGGCGTCGCGGTCCATGGAGATGGTTCCACGCTCCATCGACCGCACACCGGACACGAGGTAGATCGCGGCGGCAAGGGCGCCCGCAGGATACTGCGTTTGCGGGATATGCGGCAGGAACTTCATGGCGTCGACGTGGCCCGCAAGGCCGCCGGGAGGCGTAACGGCGGGAAGGCCAGCTTCGACCATGCGCTCGACGAAGTACTGGATGAGGTCGGCGGACGCGCTCGCGACGGTGATGTCCACCATTTCGCGCAGACCTACTGCCATCGCTTCCAGCTCTTTTGATGACATTCCGCCATAAGTGATAAAGCCTTCGTACAGCGGGAGCCATGCCTTTAGCTGCTCGAACCAGTCCACGTTGTTCGTCGCAAGCAATCCGCCGCGCACGCAGGTGCTTTTGCGGCCGGACAGGTAAATCAGATCAGCCTGCGCCATCATTTCAGTGACGATTTCCTGGATTGTGGCGTTCACGTATTCCGCCTCACGCCGCTTGATAAAGTAGGCATTCTCGGAGATCAAGCTGCAGTCAATGATCACTGGAATCCCGTGAGCTTTGGCGATTTCGCGCACAGCTTTCAGGTTGCCGAGCGAGAATGGCTGCCCGCCGATCAGGTTTGTGGTGGCTTCCATGCGGACGAAGGGGATATTCGACGCACCGTATTCGGCGATGCACGCCTTGAAGCGGTCGAGGTCGAGATTGCCCTTGAACGGCACGCTGCTCTCGGTTACGAGAGCGTCGTCGGTGTAGAGCTCGAGGACCTTGCCGCCGCACATTTCAAAGTGGGCTTTGGTGGTTGTGAAGTGGTAGTTCATCGGGATGACTGATCCCGGTTTGATAAAGATCTTCGCGATCAGATGCTCGGCGGCGCGCCCCTGGTGGCACGGGACATAGTGCTTGAATCCGAGGATGTCGTTAACCGCGCTCTCAAGCCGATAGTAGCTCTCGCCGCCAGCATAAGCGTCGTCGGCGATCATCATCGATGCTTGCTGATTGTCGCTCATAGCGTTGGTGCCGCTATCGGTGAGCATGTCGATAAATATGTCGCGTGTGCGCAGTAGGAATGTGTTGTATCCTCCCTCGGCGATGGCATTGAGCCGATCGCCAATTGGGGGCAAGGTGGTTTTCTGGACGATACGTACCTTGTGCATCTCGATAGGGATGACTTTTCCGGTGGAAAGCTTAACGTTCACGTGGGGTTCTCCGTCTCATCTTCGATAGGATTCGCCATGAGGAAATTAGTAGCGAGCCTTGTTGAGTGCCGTGATAGGAATTTGTCGTTGAAACCGCGAGCGCAACAGGCGCATCGACGGTGAGAATATGCGACGCGCTACTAGGTGTGGCACTCAAGTATGCGCCTGCCCGGTTCGCAATCGCAATCCGCCGATTGGCTGATTTGGGGTACGCAGAACGCTATAGGGTAGCGTCAGGGGGGGACGTGGCGAATTAGTTTTCGACTGCGGGAGCGTCTAGGAGCTTGTTGATGCGATGTTGCAGGTAATACTCGCGAAAGAAGAAGGTGTAGCCACGGCTGAGGTGGTGCGCCGGAGAGCTCGTGCCGAGGACTCGCATTAAAGCGGAGCGAAGGCTGAAGACGATAAAGATGTTGTAAATTCGCCTCCACCATTCGCCGAAATCCGCCATCGACTGCATTGTGGAGGAAGTATCTATGAACTTTGCATCAATAGACAGCACTAACGATATAGCCCCGAAGATAACTGCCAACACGATTGCCCACCTTGCTACGGAAGCATTGGGATCGAGCTCATCGATTATTTGATTTGTTTTGTAGTACCAGTAGCAGCAGTACAAGCCCCCTGTGATAGCCACTAGGAAAACGTACTTAATGATGCTCTGTCTAGGAAACGCGTCAATAGGCCGCGATGGCGCAAGGACTTCGGGAACCGTCGGAGCTGGCGGCCATACCTGGGTGGATGAATTCGAGCTAGTCTCTATTTCCATAAATCGATCTCTAATGTAACCTCACTCATTCTACTTGGTAATCATCGTTGATAGACGCCGTTGTCAGGTTTGTTTGTACCAGCGTGTCGCGGCACCCGTATCTCGCCGACGAGGGTTCGGACGGAATCGGGTGTAGTCCCTTGGCGCATACCCCATGAGATTCGCAAGTTTCGCCAAGATAACAGGGAATTGTATCTTGCATCGCTAATCTTAGTGGCGGCACGGCTCGGGGGCGGCAATGAATTGAGTCACCTGTCGCCGAACGAAATCTGTGTATGCTTTGAACGGCCCCGATAGGGCCCAGCCACACACTTCAATTCGTACAGACTTGGATATTACTAATGGATGAAATAAACGACCAGAAGGCTCCCGTAAACTCGCGAGCTCAGTTGGCGTGGATTGTACTGTTCGCCGCCTATATGCTGTTCGCATTCCTGTACAGCGTGATCAATCCGCTGAATGCGTTGCCGGATGAAGGCGCCAACATGCAGTATGTTCAGTTTCTGGCCGACAACCATGCGTTGCCGATCTGGACACCCAGCGGCGACAGCCCAGGCGGTTACGAAACACAGCATCCGCCAGTAGCGTTCTCAATTGGAGCTATCGCATTTGCCTCCACGAAGAGCCTTGCTTTGAACATGAGGTGGCAGTTCACTCGTTGGGCGTACGTGTTGTGCGGCATTATTCTGTTCTTCATAGTCCGCAAGTTGGCAGCACTGTTGTTTTCAGATGAACCGTGGCTGCAACTGGCCTTCGGTGCATCAGTGATGCTAATGCCCCTTAACCTGATGAGCTTTGCCTACGCGAACCCCGATGGTATTGCAGCGCTGGTGACTGCGGCGGGAATTCTGGTAGGAGCCCAGATATATGCTCAGAAGGCTGACAACTATTGGCTGAATGCCGCTGGCGGACTTGTGGCGGGCTTGGGACTACTGACGAAGCTATCGGCGGCACCTGTGATATTATTGGTGCTGTTGGCTCAAGCTTGCCGACCGAACGTGGATCGTGTCGCGCGGTTACGCGGGGTCGGCGTTTCACTGATAGTATGGGCCGCAGTCTGCGGTTGGTACTACGTCAGGAGTTATGTCCTTTACCATTCGGTTTTTCTGCATACTCCCGGGAAGTTAGGGACGGGCTGGGAGTTTGCAGCATCCGCCGGTCTCTACAAAACTGTCATGATCTCCTTGCGCGAAACATGCCTCAGCGTGTGGGCTCAACGGGGCTGGTTTCCGCCTGCTGCTGACTGGACGTTCATGATCCTAATCGGCGTCATGATATTGGCTGCGATTATTGGATACGCCATCCGCGCCAAAAGCGAGTCGTCTGGCACCGGACTTCCAGCCGCGAAAGTCGCTCTGGTATACACTTTCTTAGTTTTCGCGGCACAGCAAGTGGCGTTCTGGAAGGTCGATATCGAGTTCAATGCAGGTGGTCGGTACCTCCTAGTGGCATTGCCCGCCATCGCTTACCTGCTTGTAAGTGGTGTGGTGCGATTGCCGCGCTCCGCCCGAGTTGCTGTGTTGTCTATTTGGGTTCTTCTGCTGTTCGCTATGAACCTAACGGCCGCCAATGAGATCGTAAGCGTGCTAACTCCTTACTACTACCCTGGCTGGCAGATGTTCGAGTTCGGCCATCCTCGGTAGAAGCCAAAGCCAGCGCTGTCCAGTGAGTTTGCGCCTGTGATGAGGTCTGCAATCGAGTAAGCACCTTGACTTTGGCGTCTCCGCGACGCCATACTAACCGCAAAGTATGGCATCCACCACGGCCTCGCCGTCCGACAATAACGGTTCATCCTCGTCACGAGGCAGCGTTGGCCGCGCCGCCGTGATCATGGTTGCCACAGTCCTCCTCTCCCGTCTCCTGGGCATGGTGCGGGACGTTGTAATTACTCACCAGTTCGGTCAAACCGACCTCACTGACGCGTACAACGCAGCCTTCAAGATCCCAGACATGCTGATGTATCTCGTCGCTGGCGGTGCGATCTCGTCGACCTTTATCCCGGTCTTTAGCCAGTATCTGCACAACGAAGACGAAGAGGGCGCGTGGAAAACATTCTCCATCGTGCTCACGGCTGTGCTGATCGTCTCCGTAGCACTTGTCGGTGTCGCCGAAATCTTCGCCGAGCCACTCGTGCGGCTGCTGAACCCAGGGTATTCCGACGCCAAGATAGCGATGGCTGTGCCGCTGACGCAGATTGTGCTCCCCGCGCAGATCTGCTTTATGGTGGGCAGCCTCTTGATGGCTACCCTCAATTCCCGTAACAAGTTTCTCGTCCCCGCTCTTGGGCCCAGCGTCTACAACATTGGAATCATCGCTGGAGCAGTGCTGGCGGATCCAACTGGCACGGGGCCGTTTGGCGGCATGCGAGCGCTCATGTGGGGCGCTCTTGGCGGCGCGTTTGTGGGTAACTTGTTGATGCAGGCGATTTCTGCCGCAGGGCAGGGGATGCGCTACAGGCCCAGCCTTGACGTTCGCTTCGAGGGCGCAGTCAAGGTCTGGAAGATGATGATCCCGATCCTACTTGGCATTTCGCTACCGAACGTGGATCAGATCGTTGGCTCGTATTTTGCGTCAATGCTCGGCACAGGTGGTCAGTCGGCACTTAGCCTCGCCACTCGCCTGATGTTGATACCGATTGGGGTGTTCGCGCAGGCGATGTCAATCGCAATCCTTCCGACCATGGCGCGGCACGCAGCTGCAGGGGCGACCCGCGAGTACAAGGCGACGACAGGTAAGGGGCTGCGCACTATCCTCTTCCTGACCATCCCCGCGTCCGCGCTGCTCTTCGTTCTCGCACTGCCTATCGTCGAGTTTCTCTACCAGCACGGCAAGTTTGTCGCCGAGAACTCGTACCTGACCGCAGCCGCTCTCCGCTTCTATTCCGTGGGTATTTTCGCCTGGTCGTGTCAGGCAATTCTCACGCGCGGTTTTTACGCGCTTCAGGACACCAAGACGCCTGTCATCACGGGCTCCATCATGACGGTCGTGTTTGTTGTCATGAACGCGCTTGTGGTGTACTTCACGGGCCACGATCACCCTATCCTGGGTGTCGAAGGTATCGCACTCTCGACGACGATAGCTGCCACGATCTACATGATCGTCCTGCATATTATCCTGCGGCGACGGCTACACGGCCTGCAGGATCGGCAGGTGACTATCTCTACCATTCGCATACTGCTTGCAACCGGGGCGCTGGTACTCGTTGCGCTTGCAGTCCAGAACGCGTTCCACACCCTCGTCTCCACAGACGTTCCAGTGAGCGTTCGAGCTATCGGGGAGATTCTCCTCTGCTCGATAGCGGGTGCGGCAGCATTTATGGCGGTGGCAAAGTTTTATCGCATGGAGGAGCTAACCTCCGTTGTGGGAATGATACAATCTAAGCTAAAGCGTAAGGGCTAAGCGAGAGACTGCTTTTAGTACGCATTGCGCTATTCCCCATCGGTGCGGATAATTCATGAACGCCGGAGCCACCCGGCACTGAAGTACCGGGCTATTGGGGGATTCACCTTTGGTGAAAAGTCCCTCCGGGACTCCGTGCATGTGTCGCTTCGCGACGGACTATTGTGCTGTTGAGCACGACAGGAATTATCCCGGGTTGGCGAGATACCCGCCCGCTGGGCAATCCGTTTTCCACAAAGTTAGGCAAGCACTATGGACATTCTAGAAAAGTTTCACAGCAAGTTTGGCCGTTGGTACGAGCAGCTTTTCAATGACTCCGGGAGTCAGGCGCTTCGTCCGAAGGATGTGCTTCGGACCATCATCGATGCCATGGAAGAGCATCGCAGCGAAGGATTTGACGGCAAAGTCTACGTTCCCAACAAGTACGTTCTTGAACTGGCTGTGAGCGACGAAGACGAGCGTGCATACCTGTACTCGTTTCTGGACGAGGAGGAGCTTGCCGCAGTCCTGAAACGCTACATGGCTCAGAACGGCTATTCGACGCGCGGACCTCTCGACTTCACGTTGGTAGATGTTGATGGGGCTGAAACGACTGAGAAGTTAAAGGTTAAGGTGCGCTTTGAGAAGGGAGCTGCTGAGGCAGAACCTGTTGCCGAACCACGTTCCGTGCCGATACCAGAGGACGCTCCTGCGGCTCCGGTGACCTCAACGGCGCTCACGGAAGAGGACGACCTCCTGACTGTTGCTGCCCCCCGCGCCGCGTACGATGAGGACGAGATGC
The DNA here is from genome assembly GCA_036504535.1 of Capsulimonadaceae bacterium. Classification (GTDB taxonomy): domain Bacteria; phylum Armatimonadota; class Armatimonadia; order Armatimonadales; family Capsulimonadaceae; genus JARLGU01. Next base: position 30,118 of record DASXUY010000028.1, on the reverse strand, counting down.
TTACGATCGCGGCGGTCCCGGTGGCATGGGCGGCGTTGGTTGTGATTACGCCCGACGGACACCGCAGCCTGGCAACGATTTCGAAACCGGAGTTCAGCATCGGCCGCTCGAAGCAGGCTGGAAACGACCTCACGCTGAGCGGCGACGGGCAGGTGTCCAAGCGTCACGCCCGGATTGAGCGCGAGTCGGACGGACAGGCGACCATCTACGATTTAGGGAGTACCAATGGAGTTCTCGTCAACGGTAAGCTGATACCGGGCAATATCACATTGCGCGATGGAGACGAGGTGCTGATAGGCGCCACTAAGGTCATCTTCCAGCGCGACGATGCAGCAGAGAGCGTTGCAGATGAGGGCAGCGCTTCCGCGCCGTCACAAGCGCTTCGGCGCGCTCGCCTTGTGACTGAAAGTACCGGGAAGGCGTATCCGCTGGCATCCGAAACGCTCATCGGTAAGGCGATCACGGCTGACATCGTGCTGGACGACGAGGAATCATCTACTCGACAGGCACAGATCATCGCTCCAGACGCCTTGAACTACTACCTTCAAGATCTCGCCGCGAGACAGACGACGCGGGTCAATGGTCGTACGATATACGGCGAGGAGCGAATACGACTTCAGGATGGTGATCGTGTCGAATTCGGCAGATCGTCGTTCGTATTCCAACCGGCAGAAGGGGCCTAGCGATGAACGTTGTTTTTGGCCTCCTTAAGTATGCTTTCGATATAGCCCTCGCACTTTTCGTCGTCTATGTGATCATGCTGATCAGAAAACGCGTCGATTAGCCGCACGGTCGCTTGTCGGACTGCACGAAACGGACCTGTAACGCACATATTTACTGGCTTGCTGTCGTATTGATTGTTCAAGGACCGTTTGCTCGTCAAGATGCAAGGCAGCGGATTCTGGCAACGCTGGCTGGACGAATTCCGCGCCACGTTGCTCTGGCTTGCGGCAATATTCAGCGAAAAGCCACCCTGGAGACACCAAACCTGTTATGAAAGCACTCATCCTGAGCGGCGGTCGCGGCACACGCTTGCGCCCGATTACGCATACAAGCGCTAAGCAGCTCGTTCCTGTGGCCAACAAGCCAATTCTGTTCTACGCTATTGAAGCGATCAAGAATGCCGGCATCACCGAGATCGGCATTATCGTTGGCGACACGCACGAGGAGATAAAGGCGGCGTGCGGCGACGGTTCACAGTTTGGCTGCGAAATCACCTACATCAAGCAGGACGATCCCCTTGGCCTGGCCCACGCCGTCAAGATAGCCGAAGATTACATGGCAGGCGAATCGTTTGTTATGTACCTCGGCGACAACCTTGTGCGCGATGGTATCACGCCTCTCGTCAATGAGTTCCGCACTGGAGGCAATAACGCTCAAATCCTGTTGGCCCATGTCCCCAAACCCAACGAATTTGGCGTCGCCGAACTGGACCCCGCGACCGGTCGTGTTGTCCGACTCGAAGAGAAGCCTGCCAAACCCAAATCTGACCTGGCCCTCGTCGGCGTCTATATGTTCGACAAGACGATTTTTACCGCCGTCAATGCCATCAAGCCTTCACCTCGGGGCGAGCTTGAGATTACCGATGCTATCCAATACCTCATCGACAACGATTACAAGGTCCATTCGCACGTCATCACGGGCTGGTGGAAGGATACGGGTAAGCTTGAGGACATGCTTGAGGCAAACCGTATTGTGCTTGACACGCTCGCGCCTCGAATTGAGTGCGAGGTGGACAAAGAGTCCAAGCTTCTCGGCAAGGTGCAGGTTGGAAAGGGAACGAAGATCGTCAACAGCGTGGTACGCGGTCCAGCGGTTATCGGCGAAGATTGCGTGATCGAGAATGCGTACGTCGGCCCGTTCACGTCCATTTACTACGGGTGTACGCTGCGTAACAGCGAAATCGAGCACAGTATCGTTTTGGAGCACAGCTCCATCTGCGATATCGGCAGCCGAATCGAAGACAGTCTGATCGGCAAGAATGTCGAAGTCGAGCGCACAGATGCCAAGCCAAAAGCCTATCGACTGATGCTTGGGGACAATTCCGTCGTCCACCTGATTTAGACCACTTATCCCAGACTGGAAAATCTATGTTAAAGAAACTATCGCCCACCGACCTTGCCCCTGCTTTTCAGGAAGTGGTTTCCACTCAGAGCTACGAAAAGGTACCGACCATTGAAGGCGTCAAGATCATCGACCTGCGACTGATGGTCGATGACGGCGGCTCTTTTGCCGAACTGATCCGCCTGGACGAAAACGGAAACCTAGAACTCATCCCCGAGTTTAAGGTGCGCCAGTCATCTTACTCCGAGGTACTTCCCGGCGCGATAAAGGCGTTTCACCTTCACTACAACCAGGACGATGTCTGGTTCGTCCCGCCAACGGACCGCATGCTCATCGGTCTGATCGATGCGCGTGCCGACTCCCCGACCTGCGGCGTGTCGATGCGCTTTGTCCTCGGCGGCGGACGCGCGCGTCTGGTCTTTATTCCGCGTGGCGTTGGCCATGGCGGCGCGAATATTTGGGACAAATCGTCTACAATATTCTACTTCGTGAATCAGAAGTTCGATCTGGCCGATGCAGACGAACGTCGTCTCCCCTACAATGTCGTTGGCGAGGACTTTTGGAAGATCACACCTGGCTAGCCGTGACTGCCTAGCCCGGTGATTTCAACCGACCCGCAGCGTTGCAGCGCCACCCTGAAACGTTCCAATTCTGCGAGTCGAGTTCGCCGGCGACAATGACATCATTTCCGAAACTAATTCGGCCCACATGGAACCAGGAGTGCAGCTTTGCACCTGGTTGCGTTTGGCCGTCTGACTGTGCCGCTCCACCTCCCGCAGTGCTTGTGGTGGCGTTTCACGGCGAATCCCTCGTGCTTGCCAATATTCGCGGTCGCGGATACACTGTGCCCAGCGGCCATATTGAAAGCGGCGAAACTCCGGAACAGACTGCTGTCCGTGAGACGTACGAAGAGACAGGCGGGCGAATTGCCCCGCAAACTTTGCGACATATCGGTTTCCACACATTCTCCGACTTAAGTGGTCCGCGTGAGGGCATCCTTCGTGCCTGTCCCGTCTATGTTGCCGATATAGCGTATTTCGATCCCCTTCCGGTGGGCAGTGAGTCTGACGGGTACATCCTCGTCGCTCCTGCTGACATTTCGAATCGTTACTTCATTTGGGATGACCTTACCGCGTCATTCTTCGAGCATGCACTATCAGAAAGGGCGGTTATTGCGTAATATGGGGTCACTCGATTACCACAAAGAACCCGGCAACGATGAGCCGTCGCGCTGCAATGCGAAATATAAGCGCCGCGCCTTCCTGAAAGATAGGCCCAAGCCAGGGGTCAGCGCGCGCCGTGTCAGCATTGAGGCCGCGCAGATCGATCGACTACGGAGGCTCCTGAAGGCGCGCGAACAGGAGCTGGTCGAAGCAAGGATGCAGCTTCGCGGTATCGAGCACGCCCATGACGAACGCAACGCTGAGGCGGAAGCGCTGCGCCGTGTTGGCGAGGCTGTCGGAGCGCTTTTCGATCTCGAAGAGATGCTGAAGGTCGTCGTAGGCATTGCGGTCCAGGTGACGTCGACAGATTCCTGCCAGGTATACCTGATGAACGAGACGCGCGATGAGCTAGTCCTGCGGGCGGTTGACAACGAAAGCGCAGCATCGGGCGTCATTGGCCGCGTGCGCCTGCGCGTCGGCGAGGGCCTTGCAGGCTGGGTGGCACTGCACAAAGAAGCGGCGGCCGTCGGGCACCATGCTTTCCAGGACGCCCGCTTTAAACTTGTCCCTGAACTAGAAGAGCACAAATTTCAGAGTATGCTATCTGTACCGCTGATCTACCGCAACGATGTCATCGGTGTGATCAATGTCCGTACTCTCAAGCCCCACGAATACCGTCAGACCCAGGTTCGCCTTCTCCAGTCAATCGCGTCTCAGATCGCGGGAGCTGTAGAGAACTCGCGCCAGTTCCGCAAGATGGAGCGCCGCGCGTCGCAGCTTTCGACGTTGAGCGAAGTCTCCAAAACGATAACTTCAGACATGTACCTTGAGGAGATTCTACAGCTGATCGTGGCCGCGACGGCCAAGACGATGAACTTTAAGATCACGACTCTGATGCTTGTCGACGAGGACCGCGGCGAACTGGTCATAAAAGCGACGCAATCGAAGAGCAAGGAGTACGTCCGAAAGCCCAATATCAAGATTGGCGAAAGCATCGCGGGGCGCGCGATCATCGAGCAGCGTACCATCACCGTAACCGATGTCAGGCGTGCTCCCGACTATAAGTTCCCCGATATCGCACGCAAAGAGGGCCTTTGCGCGATGGCAGCGGTGCCTCTACAGGTGAAGGGCAAGATCATCGGCGTGCTCAACTGCTATACCGATAAGCCGCATAAGTTTACGGAGGAAGAGATCTCGTTCCTGACGGCGCTTGGTAACCACGCTGCTATCGCCATCGAGCACGCTAAGCTCATGGTGAAGTCGGCCATTATCCAGGAGATGCATCACCGCGTCAAGAACAACCTTCAGCAAGTGGCTTCGCTACTTCGCCTCCAGATGCACTACGTCGGGCAGCGAAGCGTGGAGCAGGTGCTGACAGAGTCGCTGAACCGAATTCTGGCAATTGCGTCGGTGCACGAACTTCTCTCGCGCGAAGACCTGGATATCATCAGCGTCAAGCAGATCGCAGAAAGCATACTGGCCGCGACGAAGCAAAGCATTCTCGGCCCGCACAAACGCATAACGATGAGTATCGAAGGCGCCGATATCCTGCTCGCGTCGTCGCAGGCGACTGGATTGGCGTTGATTCTCAACGAGCTCGTGCAAAACGCGTTAGAGCACGGCTTCCCGGATGGCTACGACGACGGATCGATATTGATCGCGCTGCACGAAGATGCACGTGACCTTGATCTGACGGTGACGAATGACGGAAAGCTGATCGCGGAGGATTTCGATCTTAAGAGCGCCGACTCGCTCGGCCTCCAGATCGTTGAATCATTGGCACGGGGCGATCTATCGGGTGTATTTACGCTGGAGCGGGTAGGGGACAAGACGCGGGCCAGTCTTAAGTTCCCGAAGTAGACAATTAACGGGAATTCTGCTGCAGAGTCTACGAATCTGACGCCGTGCTGGTACGTATCTGCCCTAAACGTACTGCGGCTCTGGCGTCTAGGAACCCTGAATAAAGAACGAATGCCGCCATAATGGCCATTCCAAGGCGGATTATGGCTGGCACTCCAGCGGGCGCGTAGTCGATAGCCGTGGCCGCGTGAGCCCACCCATGGCAGCTAACCGCGAAGCTGACTACGAGCCCCCCGAACAGCATGGCGATTAGCATGTGGAGTACATATTCGCCAGGCGGTAATCCCCCCAGGAACTTACGACTTTTTCCCTCTATCGCAAAATCCACTATCGACACCGCGATGTCGAAGACGAAAACCCCCACAAGCACCCAAAAGTAGAGACCGTGCAGAGTGAAGTTAGGGACAATGACGAAGAGCGTTGCGTACGTTGGCCCCCTCAGGCTGTGGACTATCAATTCCTCCCTTGAGTCTACGTGCGAGCGTATTCCATGCGATATTGCATGGTAAAGCAGTATGTCAACGTATCCCAGAATCCCAACGGCCAGCAACAAATATGATGTTAATTCCATAAACGACGGCTACCTACTCTTTGGCTATCTTGAGGTTGTGTTGACGATGACCGAATCGGAAATTCTGTCCTTAATTCGTTCGAGGGTCGCAGCTCTGTCCGCAAACGTCTTTTTGATCACGGGAGCTACAGCGCGTGCCATAACAATTTCGCCGCCGTAGTAATAAGGTAGCTCGATTTCGAGTATGTCTCTGATCAAAGTTCGTTCACCGTTACCTTCAAATTCGTGTATATGGACAAACCGAGAAAATGGTCCGTGATACATCTCCTCAACGAAGCGGTGGGGAGGCGAGTACTCCGTATGCTTGAATCCAAAAACTACTGGAAGCACGTGGGCTACGTTTATTCCGAACCAGGTGCGGCAGCCAGGATGAACGCTACCATCGTGGCGAATGACCCAGAAGCCAGGTTCGGCGGCATGGATGACCGCCAAGTTGGCGGGGTCCTCGAAGAAATCGAAAACAGGTCCGATTGGCTTGTCGATAGTCGATTCAAAGAGCAGTTTCATTGCTGATGGCTATGGAAGGAATCGCGCCTGGTCCGTTGCTGAGGGCATTCGACATGCTTCTCGCTTGCCAAAGAACTGGTAACGCGTCCTGGCTATCACGCGGTACACGGGGTCTCGTATGACGCGAGGAACAATCTGAGCGTAGGAAAGCAGTTTCCAAGCTCCCCCGATACGTTTATATATCTCGAGTGACGCGTCGGACATCTCATGGGAGCCCCGTTCGTCCAGGTAGATAAGGGACCATTCTCGTGGGTCACTCGGGAGAGGCGGAAGCATTCGAGACGCTGTTTCACCTTGAAGGGGTGCGAAGAGGAACGTGTCGTGGTTGTCTGCGTGCAAAACTAAGTCAACGAAAGCGTTGCACATCCCGCAAACCCCATCGAAAAAAATGATAGGGCGATCCAATGTGGTCGCTATGGCTGTTGGCTGTTGCAGATTCGCGTCGATCTTCACGAGATACCTCCCATTGAAACTGAGAGAATTTATTACTTACGACGCTATTGTAACATATTAGGAACAGTTCTCTATTGTCTGGATTTGTGTGCTGTTGGAATTGTAATGCGGTTCTTCTTATAGGAGGTCACGTTGGCTCAGTTCACTTGCCGCATTGAGACGACTCTCACCGTAAGGAACGGGTGGGGAGAAGTGCAAACACGCCTGAAGGAATCGAAGCGGTCTTGGAAGCAGACGTAATAAAGCGAGGCGCAACTCCTGCAGGAGCTACGCCTCGCTTTGTCTGTTTAGGCTCGGAGGTCGAGTTTCTGGCCCGGTTCCGTCGCAGTCACGGTTTGCAGCAGATGAGCTTCCTCAAGCTGCTGGTCCACCAGGTTTGCGATGAGAGACGCCGTGTTGGTGTCCCCCGAAACCATTCCCGCCAGTATCGAACTCTTGACGGACGTTGCGGCAACGGCTACCCCTACAGAAGGGTCGCGTGCCGCAAGTTGACTTACCGTCGCTGCTATGTTCATTGTTGTCTTCCCCTCTCTGTTAATCGTCGAGGGCGACGGGTCTCAGTTCTTACTCGAAACAGGCCAACGATTTGGCAGCCCCGAAGGGCCAAGCTGAAACCCATGGGAAGAGTGGCCCACCGGCCGGACAGGCCACCCTTCTAGCCACGCTGAACGTATACCGGACCACGCTCAGAGTGACACATTCTGGAGAAACTGACCCCAATTTCATTGGGTGCGATCTAGCGATCGCCGCACAAGACCTCGTCTCACGGTTCAAGCCCACCTGGACGAACTCGGTCGATTACTGATCCAGAACTTCATCGACAGGTTCATTATTGGTTAATTATACAGCCTCAATAACTGCCGTATATACCTGCTTTTTAAAATCGCTTGATAATCAGAATAATATGTGGTAACGCTGCCGGGTAGGCGTCCTAATCCCCTGCATCGCTAGCCCGCTGGATCAATACGCACCACGCTGAGCGCGTCCACTAATACACCACTGATTGTTTGTGGTGAGGCTGTCACGTTTATGTGCAGCTGCACACCATTGGCATATCGCGTTACGTACAGATCGTCTCCCACGATTTCCACGTCGTCGAGATCAACGTCTACCAGATCGCCGTGCTCGACGCAGCATAGACGGTAGCCTTCCGCGGCAAACTCTTGGGCGACGTCGTATCCGGGAATGGGATGCGACTCGGTGACAGGCCGCGCTGAGCATTCAATGAACGGCATCGCGCCCCAGGCTAGTGTTCGAAGCGCACCAGCCAACCCTCCCGCCGAGTCGCCGCCACGGTGATAGCGGACACTGTTGTGAAGCGCGATGGGCAGGAATGGCACCACGGAGTCTATGTAATTGGTGCCGAAATCGGTAAAGTTGCCAATCCCGTCGGCGCTCTCGTTGATGTAGACACCATCCATGAGGTCAAAATACGGTCCAAACGGCACTTCGAGTGAAAGCGTGCCGAACAGGTTGCGGGTGAACTTGAGGATATCGCGCACTCCGTCGATGTACTCGCTACGGTTCGCGGGATGGTCGGGCGAATGGCATGGATAGAACGCCGCGAGCGCATCGACATAGTAATGCCCGTCGACTCCCAGTTCTTTCACGCGGGGGTATTCGCGCTGGATGTGCCTCATTGCGGGTTTCGGGCACATGCGCCAGTTGAATCCGCCGCACCACGGCACATTGCGCCAAACTCTGCCATCGCGAAGCACCAGCCCATCGTCGTGACTGAAATCAGCGGCGCGTTCATAGCTGTCGAGAGCGTTGTCGTGAACGGATATGATGAGGCCGTTTTCGTTGCCCCACGCTATCAGCTCCTTCATCCCCGCTGCACCGCCTTCGACTTCATTCACCGGGAAGCGCGAGGGATAGTGGCCATCGTGACCTTCATCGTTCCAACCAACCAGTTCGACCGTAATCTTCGCAATGCCATCTGCCTGCATTCGCTCTAGGATTCCGCGAGCTTCTGCGAAGGTTGTGGCAGATTGGTACCGGCCGCGCCCGCCGAAATCAGGTGTCTTGCAGCCCTGAAATATCTTCATCGCGAACCCGTGAGCAAATGCGGCCACCTTCGGGTGATCACTCGCCTTTTCTGCCCATGTCCGCACACCGCGTTCATTACGCAGGAAAGCCCGATACTCGCGCGCGAACGCGGCCCAGCCGCCCCGCTCAGGGTCCATGAGGCTGTAGCGAACTGAGCGATCACCCGAGATACGGTCGTCGACGTGCTCCCACCGGTAAACGAACCCGTAGTGTATGCTGTACGTCCGAGATTCGTCAAAGCATGATCGCACAACGGCTTCAGCGTCTCGATCGCCCTCGGTCACGATGGCGCACCACGATGCGGAGTCTCGATGTATGCCAATGCAGTCGAAGTTGCTCTTCATCGCCCACTGGTCTTGCCGCCCGTAAAGCCCTATGCGCTCAGTTCTGCAAACGCTGCGATTGAACTCATGCAGTGCTCCTGAAAGGCACGGCAGCAGCAAGTAGCCGCTCTCACCCTGAGATGCCGCGCCAAAGCCGGGAAGGAGCTCGATACGCATCAGCCGGGCAAACGAAATATCGTGCTCGACTATCGACGACTCCGGAATCGATATATCTATGCTGGGCGAGGTGGCGCTTTCGCGGCCAACGATATCGAACGAGACGACCGTGTGCACGAACGGGATATCCACACGGCACGGCACGATCCAGCGGTCTCCGCTCACCGAAACTCGATCCCAGTCGGCGGTCACACTGTGCCATTCGTCACGCGCTTCAAGTGTGTTGTACAAATGGCATGTTGCGACTGTCGTCGCTTCCAGTGGGTTATGCCACCCGGGACCGTCACACACGAGCCTGTTGCCCATTGGCGAAATCGATTTGCTGGTCGATTGCAGCATTAGTAAACCTAACTTCCTGTGAGGCGGCGCTCGCCTCAGATTTATCGCGCTGTATCTATGCCTGATCCGGCGAAGTAGTTGTACGACGTCACGCCTTCTCGGTCGGCGATCTCTTGCTCGCCATCTTTGTCGCACAGCACCTTCGTGCCTCGCGTCAGCGTGAAGTGCGGCCGACCCGGCTCGAACGGTATCGACACGTGCTGCACCCCGGCAGGAAGCTCGAACACCTGTCTCTGCGATCCGCACGTGATTGTCAATGTCGCGGATTTGGTTAGGAACACGGTAGTAAATACGCGGTCCTGTAGCTTTTCGACGCCGTCAACCTTCATCCCTTTGCTTTTCTCATAGCTCATCAACTCTTTGCCTTTGGCTGACTTGGGTTCGACGCGATAGAAATAGTACAGTTCGTCGCGCTTGATCTTAGGCTTCTTGCCAGTCTTGTACCATTCGATGTAGTAGCGGCTCGCATCGAGGTACGCGACGTGCGAATAGGCCGACCAGCCCTTCCACGCGGGGAGTTCGGAAAGCGATGGATTACCGAATGGCGAGAGGTACGTCTTCTCCTGGAAGTCGTTCCACGTCGTGATCTCCACCCATGTCGGCTTATCGTTCACGATGCCTTCCCACTGCTTCGCCATCCCCTCGAACCCATTCGTTTCGTAAACCCGGCCAGTCGAGCGATAGAAAGGGGTTACGTCAGCCATGAAAATCTTGCTGGCACCGAGCCATTTTTTTGCGAGCAGCGCATTAGATTCCGTGAGCGACTCGCCTGTCCCAGCCGCGCCAAAGTAATAGAAACCGTCGAGGGCCGGGAAGTCGTCGAATACTTGGTCGATATCCTTTCCGCGCGGGTGCTCGCTATACGTTTTTGGGTAGTAGTACGGAACGAATACCACCGCATTGGGACCGGTAAGCTCCTTCGTGAGGTAGTCGTAGACGTCGCGCTTTCTCTCGCCGCCGAACGTAGAAAACACGGGTTTACCGTCCCACGTCAGCTGATTTGGGTGGTTGCGAATCTGGTTGACCATGTCGCGTGTTTCAGCGAGGCCATTGTTGCAGCAGTAGTCTGCCGAAATGAACAGTTTGAACCCTGTGCCCAGGCGCTTAGCGGCCTCGTAGATCATGGCAACGCGAGGCTTGTAGTACGCGTCCCCGCCCGTGGCCCAGCCCCCGCAGTTGAGCGCAAAGCCATCGATCCCTCGCGTTTGTGCCTCCCGGATTTCGGTCTCGTAGTCGGCTAAGGTTGCCCCATGACCGCGGGTAGGCAAGCACACCATGTAGTGCGCGAAGACTAATCGGGTGGGGCGGGCTGCCTGCGGGGTGGAGCTAGAAGCGGACACGTGAGTTCCTCCGGAAATGAGAAATAGAACGGCAACTACCAGTTGCCAGCAGAACTGCGACCGTCGCCGTAACAGGTGTATTATGGGTGCGATCATAGGTGTAAACGAACCTTGTAGGGGTAGGCGAAATGAGCGGGTTGTGACAGACTCTTTGGCCCCACAACCTGCGAGGCGCTTAGTAAACCGAGTAGGTGGCCACGATGCTCTTATCAGGGCACTGCGTCCCTGCAAGTTGTTGTGCGCACGTCGCATTTGTCGGCTTGGGGCAATAGGTGACTGCCTGACCGCCGCAGCCGTAAAGGCCCCCTGTCTGCGAGCCGCCACTGATGCTGTTTGGCAGGATCCATTTTGCATGCCCATCAGCCATCACATAGTTGGCGCCTTCGATATGCCGCCCTGGCTTTGGGGCGACACCATTCAGGAGGTCGTTGCGCACAGTTCCCGTGTCGTTTGCCTGGTAACCGCTGAACATGGAGCTGCCCTGGACCATGCCGTCTGAGGCCGCAGAGGTAAAGTTTCCGTCAAACGGATTCATTTGATGGTCGATGATCTTGCCGGTGGCGAACGACTCAGTCATTTCTGAAATGGCAACGGTCTTCGCTGGCTCTGTCATCATTGAGAGTTGCGCCACGTAGTACGAATACGTGTTGCCATTCCCCGAATCTACTGTTGTGTAACGCTGCCCAGTAGAGAGGGTATAGCCCGCCAACACCTGATTGTACGCATACGACCAACCGTGGTAGATGTTCCCTGTTGGGTCGGACGGGCAGACCATGACGCCTGCGCTCTTGAAATAGGGGTAAAGCTGTCCTGCCCACCCGTGACCTACGCAGTTGTACCAACTTTGCATGCCTGGAACGAACGTTTCATCGTAATCCTGAACGTATGTGGCCAGCGCAGTGCCGAGCTGCTTTTCGTTCGAAAGGCAGGCGGTCATCCGCGCCTTCTCACGGGCGGATTGGAACACGGGGAAAAGTATTGCTGCTAGTATGGCTATTATAGCTATAACAACTAATAGCTCTATCAATGTAAATCCTGATTTTCTGATTCTCTTACTAACAATCATGATTTCAGTCCTCCTCGATATGATTTATCGCCCCTCAGAATGCGATATAAGTCTCTTATTTATTTATTACACTGTTGCGAACGACGTTTCGGTCGCCCAATTCCTGCGGCACGTCAATCGCGGTATTAACCGCATGCGGACAAGCTGCTGCCGCCCGGCACCACTTGCGGCATTTCGACTCCTGCTCCATAGCATATTTGCTGCTTCGTGCCCGATCTCGTCCCACGGCAGCCGCAAAGTCGTCGCCACTTGCATGTCCGAGTAGCGGTCACTGGGGACGATACTGTCAAAGCAGACCACGACGGGCCAAACTGCGCGATCGATTTCGTACGTCCGCAAAGCATCGAACATGCCCTGCATGGCTATCTTGTTCGCCGCGACGACTGCGGTTACGTCGGTACGCTGTACGAGTAGTCGTGACGCCTCAAAAGCTGCTTCGGCTTGCGTCTCACACGTTTCGTCAATATAGCGGCATGGGTGGTAGGCGAGGTCTTTGTGTGCAATGCCGTCCGCGTCGAGCCGTGATTGCCAGCCAGCCTCACGGTTCGCCGACCAGTGAAATCGTCCCGGCGCAAGTGCGTCGTTATGCAGCCCAAGGAACGCGATCCGTCGGTGTCCCTGTCGCAACAGATGTTGCGTCGCCTGTCGCCCCCCGTCGACGTCGTCGAAAAGCACACGGTCCACGCCTAATGCGCCCTCTTCATGGTTCCCAAACACAACACGTGGGAGGTCTGCCGCAACAGGGAGGCGCTCAGCGGGGTATTCGGTAAGCTCAAATACGCCAGATAGTGACGGCATCTGGCCTTGCCTGATCCAGTCTGTGGCCGTTGCGCGATCGAGACTAATGCTGTTCGCGCCAAGCTGCGCTAACCGCTCTTCGAAGCCTGACAGCGCTGCCATGAGGTGAGTTCCAGCATGAGGTTCGTGGGGAAGCACCATCAAGAAAAGGGACGATTGCGCGCTCGTCGGACGGCCAACGAACGTTCCGGCTCCAGGCTGCGTGTAGAGCACCCCTTCGGCCACTAAATCACGCACTACGTCACTAGCGAGCGTCAGCGACAGGCCGTGAGTTTTCGCCAACTGGCGAATTGGCGGCATTACCTCTCCAGCGATTAATTCGCCGTCCCGGCACGCCCGCAAGAGCCAATCGCGTAAGCCCGCCTTCTTGTGTTGTGTCTCGCTTCGTGTGGCCATAATAGTGAACGCACCTAAGGTCGCGTTCACCCATTATAGAGCGTTGTCGCACATATGTCAATCAATTATAGAACACTTATGGAATGATTTTTTCGGCCGCGCGAGCAATGCGCGATTGTGTACGAGAGTATGCCTGCTGGTACAGATAGTGGTCACAGCGCGAATCGGCGCTACCCCGCGCCAGTGCTGCCGGGAAGCACCTTCTCCGCAATGGCATGCGAGTCGGGGCGGGTGAGGTCATCAGGCACGCGCTGGCCGTTGGTGAGATATGCCACGGGTATTCCAAGCGTCGCCTGAACATTAAGCATGTGCCCAAGGTACGCTTCGTCGGCGGACTCGTCCACCTTGGTGACGATAAGAGCATCGGGGGCGAGCAGCGAGTGGAAGCGGGTTACCATATGGCCAGCATTCGATGCGGACAGGGTGGCGGGGACGCAAAGATACTTCGTCACCAGCGGGATCTCTTTGAGCATTGCGCCAACTTCCGCGAGGGGCATCGCGTCGTTTGGCGAGCGGCCCGCAGTGTCGACTAGCACAAAGTCTGTTTCTTCCTCGGTGAACTCCGCGATGCCCGCCTTAAGCTCTTCCGCGCTGTAGGCAATCTTCACCGGCAGGCGTAGGATCTCGCCATACGTTTCCAACTGCTTCGCCGCAGCGATGCGCTGGGTGTCCATTGTGATCACGCCTACGGAATACCCGGAGATAAGCGACAGCCGCGCAGCGATCTTCGTGAGGGTCGTTGTTTTACCAACGCCGGTTGCACCGAGAAACGCAATGACGCGCGTCTTGCCTGCGATAGGCTCGATGGCGTCGCCAATCAAGAGGCGTTGGGAAATCCGTGTGCGTATCTCCGATATTGCGCTTTCGGTCGTCAGCTTTGGCGGAAGATCCTCCAGCAACTTTCGAATAAGCGGGTGCGCGACACCAGAGTTGTTGAGTTTGATTTTTATAGGCTCGTACGGGTGCTCCGGCTCCGCTTCGACAGCCTCCAATTTCGCTGCTTCCGCCTTCTTCGATGTTCGCCGCGACGACGCCATATCGGTTAGCTTGGTCATGCTGGTAGCAAGAAGCGTCAGCTGCTCTTCAAGGCGCTCCATGCGGTCATCATACGCGGCGAGATTCGGTGCGGGCTGTGCGACAGGCGGTGGCGGTGGCGCTGCGACCGGTGCCGGCCTTGGAGCGGGTTCGGCGACGGGACGCGGCGCTGGCCGGGGTGCCGGGGTATCGTCAGACTGCTGCCCGTAACCGTAAACGGGGCGGTTGCCAGGACGCGCGGCGCTGGGCATCGTCGCAGGCTGTGCAGGCGCGGCAGGCCGAGCGGGTGGGGTGCTTGGGTCGCGGGAGACGGTGGTAGCCGGGCTGTCCGGGACATTCAGATCCAGCGCCGCGATAACTTCATGGCGTGGAGTGCCGAATTTGCCGAAAATGGGGCGGTACTGCTTGGTCTGTAGAATGACCGCCTCGCGGCCCATTTCTGTCTTAACTTGTTGGAAGCACTCCTCAAGCGTCGCCGCCCGAAACGTTCTCATCTGCATGCTGATTAAGTCCTCGCCCGGATTTCAGGATTACGGCCTACCGTCCTATTATGGCACGGTTCGGCGCGAGTGAGGATGCAGGCAGTTTCATGTTGCCTCAGGGCCTGTCTTGGCGCTCGTGATCTTACAGATCCATGGACAGTGAGCCTACCGCGCGGACATCGGTTCCTGCGACGATCTCGTTGTACGAAAGTATGATCAACTGCGGCAGGTTGCGCTCTGTGAGGCGACGCAGCGGCAACCGCAAGCCCTGCATGCAAAGGATCACCGGCGGGAAGCCTAGCGACATGATACGCTCCACTTGCTGCGTGAGCTGCTGGATCAGCTGCCTTGTAACGCTCGGCTCCATGAGGATCTGGTTCAGGCCCGCCTGCACCTTTTCGGCCAGGGACTGCTCTAGCATCGGGTCGATCGTGATGCATTGCAACGCATGGGACGCATCGTCTACGTACTGCTTGCAGATAGAGCGCGCGAGCGAGATACGGACTGCTTCGCCGAGAATGTCCGGATCCTTGCTGCGCATCGCTGTATCGGCTAGCGTTTCGAGAATCGTGACAAGGTCGCGTATCGAGATGCGCTCGCGCAAAAGATGCTGCAAAATCTTTTGCACTTCGCCGACTGTCATCATATTCGGGATCAACTCGTCTACTACCGCAGGCGAAGTTTTCTTCACGTGGTCGATCAGCGCTTGGGTGTCCTGGCGGGTCAAAATCTCCGACGAGTGCGCTTTGATCAGCTCGGTGAGGTGGGTCGCGATGACTGACGACGGCTCGACGACAGTGTAGCCAGCCATCTCCGCTCGCTCACGTATACGCTGCGGTATCCACATAGCTGGCAGGCCGAATGCTGGCTCCTTGGTGGGAGTGCCGTCCTCAATCGGCTCGATCACATTGCCCGGGTCCATGATCATGATTGAGTTTGGCAATACGGTACCTGTTGAAATCACAGCGCCTTTGAGCTTGAACGCGTACTCGTTGGTCTTGAGCTGCAGGTTGTCCCGTATGCGGACGCTGGGGATCACGAGGCCAAGCTCAATCGCAGTCTGGCGTCGTATGAGCGTGATGCGATCTAGCAAGTCGCCGCCGCTATTACTATCGACTAGCTGCATCAATCCGTAGCCGATCTCAAGCTCAAGGACGTCAACGTTTAGCAGCGGCATCACCGATTCCGGCGTCGCCGCTATCGGCTTCGGCACGGCTTTCGATGTTGCATCCACAATCGCCTGGTCCGCAACCTTCTTGCGCGTCTTAAGTTGGTAGATACCGGTTCCGCCGAGTGCTGCCGCCATGATCGCGGTTTGAAGCGGCGGGAACCCAATGCCAGTAAAGCACAACAGCAAGAGCGCCGCGATAATCAACGAACGCGGCGACCCGAATAACTGGCGGACAACGTCCTGGCTCATGCCAGTATCCGATGATGCCCGCGTCACCATCAAGCCCGCCGCTGTCGAAATGAGGAGTGCGGGAATCTGCGCAACTAGTCCTTCACCGACTGTCACCAGTGTGTAAGTTTGCAGCGTCTTCATGATGTCGCCCTTGCCGCTGACGACACCCATCACGAAACCGCCGACTATGTTGAGAATGATAATCACGACCGCTGCGATAGCGTCGCCACGGACGAACTTGGATGCGCCGTCCATGGCTCCGTAGAAATCCGCTTCGTTGCTGATGATCTTGCGGCGTTCCTTGGCCTGTCCCTGATCGATCAAGCCAGCGTTAAGGTCGGCGTCGATAGCCATCTGCTTGCCGGGCATAGCGTCGAGGGTAAACCGGGCAGCTACTTCCGCGACACGCCCAGCGCCTGCGGTGATGACCACAAACTGCACGACGACGAGGATTGCGAAAACGATCACGCCGACGACGTAGTTCCCGCCAAGAACTACCTGCCCGAACGCGTTGATGACTTCGCCCGCCTGCCCGCCGTTTCCTAGGATCAGCTTCATGGCCGATATCTCGAGGGCTAGACGATAAAGCGTCGTCACGAGGAGCATCGAAGGGAAGATGCTGAAATCGAGTGGCTCCTTGGCGTAAATCGCCGCTAGGAGAATAAGAACAGCACCGGAAATATTGGTCAGTAGGCAGAAATCAAGGAGAGGTGCTGGCATCGGCAGGATAAGCATCGCGATGACGCCGATGATCGCGACCGGTAGAACGATGTCGCTCTCTTTGCCAATCTTACCGAGCAGGCCTTTAATTCCGCTCCCGCTTTCGCCTTTAGCCGCCGTAGTTACCATTCTAGAGTGTTATCTTTCGCTGGGCACCGCATGGGCGGCTGTAGTGTCACCGTCAGTTATGCCACATACCGGGGCAACGTCTCAAAACTTTTTTCGAAAGCACCCTAAAGATCCCGGCCAACTTACCGATAATGGGCGCCGCCACGGTTATTAGGCCCGCAGAATTTCCATCAATCTAGTAGTCTAATGACAATAAGAAGATGCGCCCCTTTGACAGGGGGTGGGTAAACCTGTATAATGATTACAAGTGTAATAGTGTTTGAATTCTTGTAATTGAACCACACACGAGATTTTGTGTGCGATCTGCCTGCACTAATGGTGATCGCAGAGGCCCCCGCCCTTTATAGGGAAGCATCAACTACCGCCCGATGCATGGACGCGGCCCCATCGTAAAGCAGCGTGACTGGATCCGATTTTCGGGTCGGTTGTGCGCATCGTTTATACAGGGCGGAAATACCTGGAGAATTATATAGCATGCCTAGAAGACCGCGACGGGCCGATGCCGAGGCCGCCGCGCCCGCGCTCAATACGCCCAACGAAGAGACTACCGAGACCACTCAAGAAGCTAGCGAACAACCGAGAACCCCACGTCAGCGACAACCGCGCCGAAAGCCTGTTGTCGTAGATGAAACGGCTCAGTCCGCCCTTCCGCTGAACGACAGCACAGATGCGTCGATTGGCGGTGTCTCACCCACCGATATTCCCACCACAGCTGCTCGCGCACGTCGCGGAGCGCGTCGAACACCGCCGCCCGCACCTATAGTCATAGAAGAAGTGCTTGACGGTGTCCTTGAGGGCCTCGTTCCCCTTAAACCCATTGCCGCGAAATCTGATGACGATGCGTCTGGAGGCTCGCGCCGACGCCGCCCCGGTGGCCGTCGCCGTCCGTCGGCTGCAGAAACTGCTGAAGCGGGTGTTCCAAACGCCGAAGAAGCGGAGGGAGCGAACGTTGTCGCGTCAGATGACGTTGCGTCCGACACTGAAGCGAACGAATCTGGCGAAGGTGGCGAATCCTCGCGCCGAGGCCGTCGCCGTCGTATTGGCGGTCGTCGCGGTCAGCCAGCGCGGATAATCGACGCAGCCGAAGAGAATGTGCCCGCTGACGACGACAATGCGTCGACCGACAACGCTGCCGACGCCAACGCCGAAGAAACGGCCAGTGAACGCCGCTCCCGCCGCTCCCGGCGTGGTGGCCGACGCCGCAACCGTGGCGAAGGTGGGGAAGGGGACGACGAGCCGGAAGCCCCCGTGCGTGTTGTCGAAGAGTTCGACTTTAGCCTGCCGCAGTACATTCCACCGCCCACATGGTATGCGCCGCGGTTGGTGCCGACAATCAACGAGTTGTCGCTGCCACCAGTGGAAACCCGCACCGACGCCAAGCTCGACGCCGCAAAGTCTAAGCTAGTCATTGACGGCGATGCGCGTGAACCGCACATTCTGTTCGTCAACACGGAGACGGCGACCGACATGGATGTGGTCACAAACCAGATCAAACTGGCGGCAGCTACGGGCATTCACCTGTTCTCGGCAGTGACTTACCTGCCACTCAAGAACGCATACGGTGAGCGCTCCTACACCCGCACTCGTGAAGTTCTTGACCAGATCCTCGCGGCTGATCCTGATGCGAAGATACTGCTTCGCCTTCAGTGCGCTCCGACGAACTACTGGGCGCGCATGCATCCAGGCGAACTCGCTAAGTACGCCGACGGGACCGATGGAGATGTCTCTTTCGCATCCGCCGAGTTCTGGCGAGCCAGCGTGGGCGCTATCGCAGCGCTGCTGCAGTATCTATCCGACCCGGAGACTGTTGGCGGCGACCACGTTGTTGGCATTCACCTCGATAAGGGCGAATGGTTCCACGATGCGCAGGCTGGCTACGACTTCAGCGCGCCAAACCGACGTGCATTCCAGCAGTGGCTGCACGAGAAGTATCAGAACATCTACGCTCTCCGCGCCGCGTGGCACGATGGTTCCGTCGACTTTGACAGCGCCGAAATCCCAGCCTGGGCGGGCACCGGCGCAAGCGACAAGCAGAACCTGTCTGCTCTGTACGGTGCGCTGAAGGACCGACGATACGTCGACTACCATTCCTATGCGTCCGACATCGTCGCCGAAGCCATCGTCGGTCTCGCTGAGTCGATCAAGCAGCTTACCGATAACCGAATACTTGTCGGCGCTTCGTACGGCTATACCTTCGAGTTTGCGCACCGGAATGACTCGGGACACCAGTCACTCTACAAAGTGCTCGCATCGCCATCGATTGACATGCTTGCCGGCCCGAATTCGTACGCGAATCGAACTCCCGGCGGAGCGGGCGCATTCTGCAGCCCCGTAGACAGTATCCGGCTGCACGGCAAGATCTGGATCGTTGAAGACGACACCAAGACCCATCTCGCCGCCGAAGAAACCGAAGACAGCTACAACCCGCGCATCGGAACACCTCAGGACACCCTCGCGGTGCATCGACGCAACGGCTTCAACGCCACCGTCCACGAGAGCGGCGTTAACTGGATGGACCTCTGGGGACAGGGGTGGCTCAACAACGAAACACTTTGGAGTGACATCCAGCAGTATCGTGACCACCACGCGGCCGCAGAGCGTATGCGTGACCTTCGTGGCACCACACCGCCGGAAGTTGCCGTGCTTGTTGACGAGGCGAGCTTCGCGTATGTCCGAAGCGACGCAGCAGGAATTGCGCTTCAGGGCGGACTGATTACCAAGATCCGCGACCTGATCTGCCGATCCGGCGCATCCGTTGGCTTCTATCTTCAAAGCGATGTAGCCCAGATCCCGACTGGTTCCAAGGTCTTTGTGTTCTTGAACGCCCTCCGCGTCACCACTGAAGAGCGTCAGGCGATCCGCGAGCGACTTCAGGTCGCTGGCAAGACCTTGGTCTGGTTGTACGCTCCCGGCCTGTTCGATGAGCGGGGCGGCAACCGACAGGAAGTTACCGAGATTGTCGGGCAGGCCCTCAAGCCGCAACCGTGGAACTCGCGAATCGGCACCCTCTTCACCGAAGAGCGCCACCCGATCATCGAGCGTCTGCACGGCGGCAAGAGAATGGGCGCTGAGGACTTGCTGAACCCGTCTTATATGAGCACCGATCCGCAAGGAGCGGTGCTGGGCGAGTACATCCAGTCAGGTTCACCGTCTATTGTCGCTCGCAACATGCCGGGAGGATGGAAGTCGGTCTTCGTCGGCGAGCCGCACCTAACCGGCGAACTCGTCCGCGGGATCTTCCGCTATGCCGGAGTGCACGTCTTTGACCTGCAGGACGACATCGTCACCGCCGCCAACGGGTTGCTCGCAGTTCACGCCCCCTACACCGGGCAGCGCACATTGCACCTGCCGAGGGCGTCCGCCGTGTACAGCCTCACGGAGAACCGCCTGGTCACGCAGCAGTCGAACACCTTCCGTGCGTTCATGCGTGGTCGCTCTACCCACTTCTTCCTGTTCGGCACCATTGAGCAGCTGTCGGAGGCTATCGGACTAAGCATTGACGAGCTCAAGGCTACTCAGCAGGCTCACCACGAGCGCCAGGAGCGTGAGCGGTCATTCAACCCGCGCGGCAACCGGGATGCGAACGAGGACAGCGGCGAGTCCGATGAAGGCTCGTCTGAGCCAGTCGAACCTCGTGCCCCTGCAGTACTTTCCGACGCGCTTGGCGACCTCGAACTCCCCGACAATGTCGATGAGCTCCCGAGCGAAGAAGAGGCGCTTGGCGAATTGACAACGCCGAAGTCGCCTGAAGACGGTGCGAGTACGACTCCCTCCCGGCGAAGGCGTTGGAATCGGCGGCATCAACGCTCCCAGCGCCCGGAGAACGCGGCGCCGGTCTCGATGGACGACATCCTCGGCGGCCTGCAGCAGCGCCGCCGCGAACCACCGCAGCCGCCGCAAGGCGAGTAGAGTCGAAGCGTTCGCGCTTTGGCTATGTAGAGCGGTAACACCGAAAGCAGCACGTCGCACGACCTAGTCGTTCCGCCACGTGCTGCTTTGCGATTCTAGTGGCAGTATAGACGAAGCCGTCAATCGTGCTAGATAAAGAGAACCATTATCAACACCGATAATAGGGTGACAAGCGTTTAGTGGTCAACGAGCGCCCTGCTGGCTATGGCTGGCATGGCTGCAGACTGCAAGGAGATGGGAAATGCCGGAGCTTAACTTCCAGGCTGTCTTTTGGGGATGGGCGATTGTGGGCGTAATCTACTTCATCAGGGGCACGCGGGCAGGGGAGACGGCGTCCCTCATTGGTGGTGCGGCGCTGATTATCCTCAGCTTTATGATCGTTTCGGGCCTAAAGCTGACCCTCATAGCGCTTGGGATCATCGTGGCCATCCACGTGCTGATCAAGTTTGGGTGGTAGCAGCTAAATCGTCTTTAGCAGGTCAGGGAACTCCGTGATGATGCCGTCGACCTTGCACTCGTTGCGAAGGCGGCGCATCTCCTGCGACGTGTTGGCGGGACCGGCATAGACGATGATGTCCTTGGCCTTGAGTTTGGCGACGCGCTCCTTGGTGATAAGGTTCGCGGGCCAAAATACGGCATCGGTCGCGAGCTGACTGATGATGTCAGCCTTGAAGCCGCTCGTCTCATGCGGCTCGATCTTGTGCGCGATCGGGATGTTGGGATCGAGAGACCGCAACACCACACGCGAAGGCTCTGACGGCACGCCCACCATGATGGCGCTCGTGTCGACCTGCATGCGGCGGATCAACCTCGCCAACGCATTTTCCAGCCCCGTATCCTTGAGGTCGAGGAGCAGGCCCACGTTTCGGGACTCGGCTGCGAGCAGCACATCTTCAAGCGATGTTAATGGCACGCTGTCTGTTTCGCCCGTTAGCTCTTGCCACTCGCCAAATGTGTGCCTCAGGATGGGGATGTCACGGTTGTCGATCTTCCGCGCTGTGGCGTGCGACAGCACAAGGACGTGGTCCTGTGTCTCACGAACATCCACTTCTATCATGTCGCAGCCAGCGTCGATGCCGATATGGACAGCGTCGAGCGTATTGCCGGGAGCATAGAGAGCCCCTGCGCCATGATGAGCTATGCGGTTGTATATCTTAGCAATTGCCATAACGCAAGGAAAGGCGGGGCAACCATATTGGCGCCCCGCCTTTACATCCTTTGGTGCCGCCTACCGGACTCGAACCAGTGACACGCGGATTTTCAGTCCGCTGCTCTACCAACTGAGCTAAGGCGGCGTATGTGAAACCAAAACCAGATTGGGACGACACACCTGACTTCTGGTGGGCGGAGAGGGATTCGAACCCCCGACCACCTCGGTGTAAACGAGATGCGCTACCGCTGCGCCATCCGCCCAAAATAACTACAGCAACGCATTTCGACCGGCTTGCGCCGAAGTACGTCGTGCCACCCATTGGTTTTGCTGGAAGCGAAATGTCTCCATTTCGAATGCCCAACGGGTTAAGATTATACCGGCCCGAATCGCAAAATGCAAGTGTCATTCACACATTTAACTCTGTGTACGCTCCCTAAGTTCCTGCTTTTTGCCATCGACATGGTCAATCTCGGAGACGGTAGTGAATATTCCGGCTTTTTAAAATCACATTATTCATTCACAGCCCTCGCTGTGGGCTGAAGGCGAAACAATGTCACTATGTAAAGTCCGTCTACCTGTTTATTATGTATCGAACAAATGTTTTTGTCAATGGGTTTGCATGATTTCTGAGTGGAGGATATTGGGCGCGCGCTGCTGAACCATGTTTCATCATCATAATCTGCGTTACGCGCGGATGCTGAACCCGAGGACGACAATGCCAATCGAATCTCAAGCCATCGACAACTATATCACCGGCCTGCTCGGGCCGCGCTACGATCTGGCGCATTACGACGCGCTGCTTGCTGCCGCCGCAGCGGGTGGATTGCCGCCGATCAGTATTTCAGCCAGCCAGGGGCAGCTGATGCATGTGCTGGTAAAAGCGACTGGTGCGCGGCGTATCCTTGAGATCGGGACGCTCGGCGGCTATAGCGGGACGTGGATGGCGTCGGCCCTGCCCGACAACGGCCGCATGGTGAGCCTGGAGCTCAGCCAGAAGCACGCCGATGTGGCGCGCGCCAACTTCGAGGCGGGCGGGCTGGGAGACAAGGTGGAGATCATCGTAGGCGCAGCGAGCGACACCCTTAGCAGACTGATCGCCGAGAACGTTGAGCCGTTCGATATCGTGTTCATCGACGCCGACAAGGGC
The DNA here is from genome assembly GCA_036504535.1 of Capsulimonadaceae bacterium. GTDB lineage: Bacteria > Armatimonadota > Armatimonadia > Armatimonadales > Capsulimonadaceae > JARLGU01. Next base: position 7,035 of record DASXUY010000028.1, on the reverse strand, counting down.
GGCTATGTGGACTATCTCACGAAGGCGCTGCAACTGGTCCGCAAAGGCAGCTTGATCCTCGGCGACAATACGCTGAGCGAAGGCGTGCTCGACGGTGCCACCGACACAGGCATCGCGCTCTTCAACGCCGCCATGGCCGCCGAACTGCGCCTGACGTCGGCGTTGGTCCCAGTGATGAAGAGCCACCTCGACGGACTATCGATCAGCGTGGTGAAGTAGGCGATGGAAGGCGAAGCGGCGGGGGAACGGCGACCAGGACTTTGGGAGCGCGATAAGGCGAACGGCTCCCCGCTGTTGACGTCGGTGATGGTATCCATCGCGCTTGCGGGGAATAGCTTACTGGAGCCCTCATGGACATTGGCTTTTTTGGCTCGCATTTCGCCATCTGCCAGCATAATATATTCTGTCGCCGTTCCATTAATTGCCTTCGGTACGCCAGTCGTAGTTGTGATGAAGACAAAGCGGCGTTGTTTTTGGTGGGCGTCGTTACCTCTTGCCCTTTCTGCTGTACTTTGTGGCGCGGGTGACTTGACCGCTATGGTTTCCACCGCTAGCGAATTTGGCGCACAGTTCTATGCAACTGCCGAAAACGTATTCAGTTTGGCGATTATCGGAGTGGCTATCTCAGGCATTGCGTTCAGCATCAAGTACTTCTACCTCAAAATCCGCCGTGCGAAGGATGCCGCTACGCCCCTTCAAACCGCCGATCCCGCCAGGTTTAACGATAACGTATGGCCGCCTGCTCCGCGTGTGTAAAAATACTTAAAATATCATTGCGTTATTGGGCAAATATACCGTAAAATGGCTGTATGGAATCGTCACGAAGTCGTTTTGATCCAGCAGTTGCAGAGCCTCGCGCGTGGAACGCCGGAATCGGCATGGGACACGCGATTGGCGTCTTCTCGATTCCCTACATGATCACGACGCATACCGCTCGGCATGACCAGCTCGTGATGGGCCTCCAGTCTTACGCGTCGTTTATCGCTATGGCTGTATTCTTGCTTCTTGCCCCCGCTATAGTCTCCCGTCTTGCCCGTCGCAAGTGTATGGCGTGGGGTGCGCTTCCGCTGGCTGTCGGATCGATCTGGCTGCTCGCCGAGCGGCTAGTGCGCATGACATACGATCCCAGCGCTCACTTCTCGCTGTCCGACTCGCTGGTCTACGCCAGTATCCTCCTGGTCGTGTGGCTCTTCTCTACCTCGCCCGTTGTGCTCTATCGGTATTGGATGGCGTATAGCCACCGAACCCATCACCACAATAACACCAAGTTCCACTAAGGATTTCGATCAATTTGTCGCTAAGGGGCTATGCTACGCGTGGGTCTCGCTGTAGCGTCGCGCCGTGGCACTCCGCCGCGATTCCGTATGTTAAAACATACGGCTACTAAGTGCTTGAAAGTACCCGTTGGGCACTCCGGACATTAGGAAATCTAACCATGGTGCCTAGTACCGGCGGCCGGATGTGGCGGCGACGGGGAGGCTGGACGCTAGGTCTACCAGCGTCTCAGGGCTGAGGTCACCGAGAAGCGTGATTGTGTTGCGGGGTGTATCGAAGTTCAGGATGCAGTAGTTGCCGCGTGCAGCTATGCGCCCTGTGTTCCCGCCCGGCAGGGCAATCGGGCGCGAGCCGGGCATGCGGGTTGCCTTTCGGTGCGCTTTCAACGTCTCAAATACCGAGAGGCTTGTGAGCCCGTCGGAGTAGTGCAGGTGCAGTGTTTCCTGCTTCGCTGCAGGGAGGCGCGTGACGCTCTTAAGCTTGAACTCGCGCATGTTCGCCGGGGCGACTGCGTGACCGCCTAGCGATCTCGCCGTTTCGGACGGCGTCATGCTGCTCGCGGCGGTCGATTTGTACATCATCTGCTGAACACGAGCTCCAGGCCATTGTGTGGGCGAAAATGTGGACGCTGCGAACGCTGGGTGAAAGTTTATATCGGAGAAATACGACACCGACGCGAGGTCGCCGTCGGCATGGTATCGCTCCGACCGAAGGGCAAGCCCGGTACTGACGTCGACCCAGTACCGCAATGCCTTGTCTTTGCGGTGCTTCGATGCGATCGTAACAACGTAAGAGTCTCGTCCGGCGATCTTCTCGCGTTTCGGAGCGACATTTAACGCGTAGTTTTGCTTGAGCAGTCCGAAGTCCGGTTCATCAGGTCGCTGAGGCGGGCGGGCTGTTTGAATAACAACGTTGGTTCTTGGAACGTAGGTCCACTGGTTTGACGCATTCTCCAGAATGACGCGGCCTGCTCGTGACTTTGGTGCGGTGAAGCGCTGCAAGAACTCGTAGCGTGCTCGATGCGCGACTGCTGTCACCACGGTTGTTGAATGGCCGTCTTCGGTCCACGTCGTTATGTATTGGTGTCCTGCATAGGAGTGCGCCTCGGCCGCGGCAAGAGACTTACGGTAGAGATCGATCCCTGAGACGTCCTGCGCTTTTGGTGCACTATCGCGATTACGCGACGCAGCATGAGCTGGCTCGGATACTTGTGCGGCACTGGCGAGCAAACTAAGAGCAGCGCTCGCCGCAATGATGCTAATCGATGGACGCATTTGGGGGCGGCTCCGCAAGGATGAGATCTGTGGGAACGACATTGGGCTCGCCGCTTGTTTGCGCGGCAAGGTCGGATCGAATGATCCGATTGTTAGATCCGTCTGCGAGCTTCTTTCCCGAAATATAATTGGCGTGTGCAGACATGAGCGATGTCAAATCGATCTGGTCGACCGTAGCGACAGCTGAACGAGTTGGCGTGGTGTTGGTGATGGGCTCGTTCGAGAACAATGCGAGCGCCACAATCGCCGCAGCCCCCGCTGTGCCGACAATCAGTCCTGTTCGCCGCACAAAGCCGGTCCATGCTGGCTGTCGGGAAGACTGCGGAGCTTGCAGGCGGGCGGCACGATACGTGTCCGCCCAGAACGCATCCGAAGGGACAGAGGGCGTGGACCGAAGTCCAGCCAACAAGGCTTTCGTTTGCTCTAGCTTTTCAAGTTCCATGCGACATACGCTGCACGAGGCAACGTGACGGTCAACTTGACGCATGCTGTCCCCGTCGAGCTTTCCGTCGAGAAATGCGCTCAATCGGTCTCCAGCGCAGACGCTGCAATTTGTGTTTTCAGATTTCAAATCTACAACCCTATAAGAATGTCTTGGGCACTCAGAAAGTGCATGCTCATTCCAACCGGCACTAAGCATGGGCCGTTCCCCATGCTCTATCGCACAAACCCGGCCTTTTCAAGTCTTGTTTTGACCTGTGTTCTGGCTCTGTGCAGCCTTGACCTAACTGTCCCTACGGGGCAGTTCAATATCTCGGCTATCTCTTCGTAAGACATCTCTTCGACATCCGCCAAAATCAGCACAAGCCGAAAATCCGCCGCGAGCGCATCGAGAGCCTGTTGCAACGGCTCAGCCAGGTTGTTCAGGTCAACTTGTCGACCTGGATCCCCGGTGCTATCCGGAATCTCGAGTCCAGAGCCAGCACCGTCGTCGCTGGCAAACGCTGGCGCATCCAACGATATGGCGGCGACTCGCTTCTTTGAGCGCTGCCGGTCGATAAACGTGCGCGTCATGATTCGATAGAGCCATCTATCGAAATAAGTACCCTGGCGAAATGACGCAAACGCGCGAAAAGCTTCAATGATCGCGTCCTGCAGCAAGTCTTGCGCCTCGTCGGCGTTCCCTGTCATGCGATAGGCGACGCGATAAAGTCTGTCCTGATGTCGCGATACTAAGCGCTCAAAAAGCGCGGAGTCGTCAACACCCTTGTTGTTCGCGCGAATGTTCAATGCCAGTGCCAGTTTGCGATCAACACCGCGTCCACAATGTTGATAGCGGTGCAATTGTTAAAAAAGTTCCAGCGGTAGCGACAGGTGAATCGATACGTAAGGATTGTGTCCACTCGCTCCAGAGTCATTGTATATTGGCCACTTACGCCATGAACACCTCTAGGATTCCGCCATGGCAAGGATTTTCGGAACGTTTGCTTCCTGGCAGACGCTGGATTGAAACATCAATGATGTTAATTATTTTAATGTCTCTATTAAAATAATTAACAAAATTACTCAAAATGGTATTGCGCTAATTAAAATGGTGCGCTATAATCGTTGCATGACCAAGACCGGCGCTATGAACAAGCCAATTGCTGCGTGCCCTTCCTGTGGGGGCAAGATGATCGTTCGCGAACTGGAATGCTGCTCGTGCGATATTCAGGTGCGCGGACACTTTGACGAATCCAACAAGTTTAGCGCACTTAACCCCCAGCAATGGGAGTTTCTAAACTCGTTCTTAAGCAACCGCGGCGTCATCCGCGATATAGAGGCGGACCTGGGGATTTCGTACCCCACAGTTCGATCCCGGCTGGACAGTTTGCTGGCGACTTTGGGCTACGGCGATACGCCAGCCGCAACCGAGGAGACGTCGGCGCCGAAACTGACCAAGCGTATTGAGATATTAAGTGCCCTTGATCGAGGGGAAATCGATGCCGATACCGCCGCCACACTGTTGGCGAAGAGCAAGTAAGCGGACGGCTTTTATTGACGGATGGAGTGACCACAATGAAATCTAGCAGAATAGCAATTTTAGAGATGCTGAACGATAACGAGCTGGACGCTGATCAGGCGCGCAGGCTGTTGTCGTACTGTGCCACTTCGGGCGAGCCGCGTGAACCACGCGAAATCCCCGAAATATCCATTATCGTTCACAGCGAGCCTGTGGAGAGCGACGTCTCGCCTGCCAGTACACCAAACTCGGTGAGCACGGTGAGCAGCGTCGTCACCACTATTACCATTGGCCAAGGAACGCCGAAGACCGTCACGCTGGTAGACAGCGAAAGGGCTTCATTCACTCCCACCAATTCGGTTAGCGAGCAATCGCCTATCGGCCCACGTCGCCATGCGGCTCGCCACCTGCGGCTCTGGCGCGGGTTCCGTGGCGAGACTTTCGGCGTCTGCGGGACACGCGGTCTTGGGTAGGTTAGTGCTGGCGTCGCGGCCGGGTGGAACTCAATCAGGGAGATCATAACGATGAACGAAGAGAGAATGATGGTGTTGCGAATGGTTCATGGCGGCAAGCTCACGCCCGAGCAGGCAGATGGATTGCTCGACGCTATCGAAGGCGACTCGTATGCCTATCCGCCAATTCATGTGTCGATTAGCTGCGTCATCAATATCACCCTTGGGGGCCGGACCAATGAATGAAGAACGTGTCATGATCTTGCGAATGCTTGCGGAAGGCAAACTTACCGCAGAGCAGGCGGAAGGGCTCATTGCCGCGATGGAGCAATCAGCGCCATCGGGCCGTGTGCCACCGGTTCCTCCCACACCACCGACGCCTCCCACTCCCCCCGAGCCGCCGTCAGCGCCATCGCTTGACGCGCTGTTTGATGCACAGTACAAGATCGGTGACGCTCAAACGAGGCTCGCCGAACTCCAAGGTAAGCTTGGTTCGGCGCTTCAAGGCGACGACGGCCGCGTGACGCTGCCGTTTGGGCTTGGCTCGTTCAACATCGGCCAGGTTCTGGACGAAGTGAACAAGACCATTACCGCAGTCAAAGTCGACACGGTTCGCCAGGCCAAACAAGCCGCACGGGCAGCGCGCAAAGATGGTCATCGGTTTAAAATCCAGGCGAGGCGTAGTGGAATTAAGCTTGACGCGGAGGTCAACTTCGATACCAGCGACTTCTTCCGCAATCTCGATTTCGACTCTGATGAGCGCCAGTCAGAATCTCAAACGTGGCACGTAGCGTGCGAACTCGACAAGCCAGTAGTTATCGCAAACCCGCTGGGCCGGATTAGGTTCGTCGCGGGAGAGGGAAGCTCGCTCGGCGTGACTGCGGTGACGTCGGTATGGCATGAGACCGAAGAAGGCAGGGCCGAAATCCTGTCGCGTGTGACTGTTACCGGTGTTGATGTGCCGGACAGCGCGAAGTCCAACAGAATCGGTGTCGTGTACGATGAACGCAAACCGGGCGACGTGAACGTCGACTTAGAAATCGCTCTGCCTTTTGGCGTGACCGTCGAGGCCGAAACGCTTCATGGTGATATCGAAGGCGAGGACGTGCCAGCAAGCTTGACGAAAGCATCCAGCATTGCGGGTTCGATCCGGTTGCGCAACTGGGCCAGCCCGAACGTGCCTGGCACGTCATCGTTTACGACGCGATCCGGTTCGATAGACCTCAAGAACCACAAAGCGTGGAACGTCAAAGCTATATCGGAGTCCGGGTCAGTTTCCCTTCACGCCGCAAGCCTTACCGGAGCAGAGTTGAGCACGAGGAGCGGCGATGTGTCGGTGCTTCAGAGCGAAATCGTCGGCGATGTGAAGATGGAATCGAGCAGCGGCGACGTTTCCGCAGCCGACTCCAATTTCGCTGGCAAGCTGATCGCGCAATCGATCAGCGGTGACGTGCTGCTCGACAAACTCGCGCTCGGCTCGCTGGACTCGTCAACATCGTCGGGCGATGTGACTGGTCGAGCGCTGGATGTGCTTGAAAACCTGCGCGTTCGCTCGGTAAGCGGCGACATTGTGCTTGATGGTGTGCCGAGCGTGCCGGTGACTGCCGACAATGTGAGCGGCAATGTGTGGGTATCGTTCTCACAGCCCATCGCGAGCATGGTATCGTCGAAGAGTATCAGCGGCGATATCGACGTGAAGGCGCCCGATGGCTCGTCGGCGCGGATCGCTCTGGTGAGCCAGAGCGGTACGATGGAATGCACTGCGACCGGCTTCGTACAAGCGTCAGCCGATGCCCATCGCGTCGAAGGCGCGCTCGGCGAAGGTCAGGGAACGGTGACGCTTCACTCAGTGTCAGGGAATGTGACTGTCTTGCGGGCGTAGTGTGTGCAGCCAGAGGATGAAATAGCCCCCAGCTTTCCGTGAGTGCGGAAGGCTGGGGGCTTAATTTTTGGTTCTATAAACTTTTGTGTGGGTAGAGGTCAAGTTTTCCTAAATGGAATAGGACTGCAATCCTGAAGCTGGCGAACTTTCGATAGCCTCTGGCACTTGCTTTGATGTGCTGTATGCTTCCGTTCAGCCTTTCGGCGTTTG
>DASXUY010000027.1:0-31103 GCA_036504535.1 Capsulimonadaceae bacterium | reverse complement strand
CCGAGTGATCGGCAAGGTGCAATAACTAATCGTGTTACGTCGGTAAACGTTCGCTTCCCTCACAAAATGGTAAGCGAGTGAGACGAAATGCCGTCAGTTCTTTCTTTCGATACCCTGTGGCTTGCCACAGGGAAGTTCATTAGCAGAATCGCCGAAATCCATAGCCAGATCGCCATTCGCGTGACGCCCACTGTGCGCCGCGAAGAATACCTCGACTACATGACCTTCGCCAACAACGAGAGGCCTTTGTTCACCGAGATCTTTGGCCCGCTACTCGGTCTGAAGGATGAGTGGCGCTGCCAGGGCGCGAGTGAAGGCGAGCTAGACCATTCGGCTTTCCGCTACCGCGCGCCAAAGATGGCTGGTGTGCCGGTGAACTGCGGGCTTGTCGATCCGCTGCCTGAGGCGATCCTGTCGGAGGATGACCGGTTCCTTGTCGGACGCGACGGGTACGGGCGCACAATGAAGCTATCGAAAGACGCGGCAACATTGCCGATCCCGCTCGATCATCCAGTGGCGACGATGGACGATTGGCTAACGTTTAAGCACCGATACGCGTACCGAGATGACCGTTTCGCGAGCGGGTGGGCGGAACGTGTTAAGGCGAGTAGCGCCGACGGATGCGCTATCCTGCTGGGCGTTCTTGGCGCGTTCGATGAGCCGCGTAATCTGATGGGGGAGGAAGCGCTCTGCATCGCGTACTACGAGCAGCCAGAAATGCTTCACGATATGCTAGCCACATTCACCGATCTCGCGGTAAGCATCATTCGGGAAGCCGGGAAGAACATCGTGGTTGATCAGGTCAATGTCCACGAGGACATGGCGGGCGCGGCGGGTCCTCTTGCAGGACCGCGTCAGGTCGCCGAGTTTATCGCGCCCTACTACCGATCAGTGCGGGATGCATTGGACGACGCGGGAGGCAGGCTGCTCTTCCAGGACTCCGACGGCGATATTACATCCATCCTGCCACAGCTGGTCGATGCGGGCCTCAACGTCGCGTCTCCGTGCGAACCCGTCGGCGGAATGGACATCGTGGCGCTACGCGAGCAATATGGCAACCACCTTGCGTTCGTCGGGGGACTCGATAAGTACTGCCTGCTGCGTGGATGTGACGCCATTGATCAGGAACTTGAACGCAAGATACCCCCGATGGTTCGCAGCGGCGGCTGCATTATCGCTCTCGACCACCGCATCCCCAACGGTATCACCGTCGACGCGTACCGGTACTACATCCGGCGCGCATGGGAGATCATGGAGCGCGAGTCGCGTTAGCTTACCGCCCCTCCGCCAATTTCGCCTGATAAGCCGAAACGCTGGCGTCGCCTTCGGCGGGTGCCCAGGGCGCGAATTCCTTGTCCGATGCTGGATACCACGGTCCCGGCTTCACCTCAAAGCACACCACCACATCACTGAGCGCGACTACCGTGTGCCACACCCCGGGCTGCAGATCGACACCCCAGAGCATGCCGTCGGGTCCAACTCGGCCCAGTGCATGACGCTGCGTGATAGTGCCTTCGTCGTCGAAGATCAGCACCTCTACCTCACCCTTAAGCGCAACAAATGATTCCGCCTTCGCGGGGTCAGAATGCCGGTGGGGGCGAATATAGGTGCCGCGAAGCAGGACATTCAAAAACCGATGCGGGTTGTCCTCGTCGCTGGTATGGAAATTGTAGTTCATCCGCCTGCGCGGCGCCGCCGTGGCCTTATCCGCCACCGACTGAGCCAACGCTTCCGTTATCTGCACTACCGTCATAACTGGATACCTCCAATGATCTCGTCTCGCGCGAAAATGCCGCTTCGCACTCGATTTATCGATACCTGGGAACGGCAGATTGCGCTCGGGGCTAACAGAGATCATAGTGTCGCCACAATTCCGAACGAACCCAGCCCTGGGGACTGGCCCGCAGAAGGTGGCCCCACGTGTTCGCGGCGTAAAAGCCGCCAATCCTCTCGAAACTAACCCAAACCCATCATCCCAATCGTGGCGTGTCGCCGCTGTTTGGGGGCGCCTTCGAGGAGACGGTCCCCGAAAAAATTGTCGCCAACCCTCGCCACGAAGCGGCGGTCCGCCGTGAGGCGCTGCGGTCGGCGTGTCACTAGCGCATTATGGCCCCGTGCTCTACCGCCCACTCACCTACACATCCAGCCCAACCGCCCGCATCAACTCGATTGCATTGCTCTTCTTCACGACACCAGGACGCACAACGTAATCGAACACCATTTTGCCGTCCACAATCTGATCTTCCAGGTGCACGTTCACCGCTCCAAGTGCAGCGTCGTCGCCCAACGCCGCAAGGGCGAGGTCGTGCGTGGTAACGATCCCAATCGCCCCGGCGGCCGCCAGTGACCGAAGGATGGCTTCGGCCCCAATACGCCTGTCATGCGAGTTTGTGCCATGCAGCACTTCGTCGAGCAAAAAGAGCAACGGCGGATCGCCGCCAGCGAGGTCGACCACCTGGCGTATGCGGGTGATCTCAGCATAGAACCGGGAGATCCCGCCCTGCAGCGAATCTTGGGTGCGTATCGATGCGCCTATGGTCAGCGGCGTGAGTTCTAACCTTTCGGCAAGCACCGGAGCACCCGCGAGAGCCAGGACCGTATTCACGCCAACTGTGCGCATCAGCGTGCTCTTCCCCGACATGTTCGACCCGCTCACAATAAGCAGTGGGTGATCGGTTGTAAGCGAAACGTCGTTGGCGATACGCGACACTCGTGGCAAGAGGGGATGGTTGAGTCCTCGCGCTGTAAATCGCGGCGCGCCTGAGACCACCGCAGGAAATGTTGCGCCGGGGTTCTCGTACGCGAAGCTTGCGAGAGCGCACAGCGCTTCGAAATCTCCGGCCACCTGCAGCCACTCACGAAAGTGAGCGCCATTATCGATTCGCCACAACTGGATCCTATCCGCGAACTGGAACGGCCACAGCAAGATGAACGCCAGCGGGGCCGAGAATGCATTCAGCGACGCTTCTAGGAACCCGACAAGTTTGTCGAGGCGCTTGATTCGGTGCGACGGAGGCGTCCCCGTCAACCCGTTAAGTTGGGCGTTCATATCGCGCAAAAGGGCCGATACAAAAGGCTCGTGCTCGATGGTCTCAAGCAGCAGCGCCAGGATTTCAAGCGCCTTCGACGTTTTCGCGACAGTCTGCGTGGTCTTCTTGATCCATTCACCATAAGGCCGGGCAAATAAAGCAGTAATCATCACTGAGCCGATCAACGGCCAAACGCTATGCCCCGTGAACCACCAAGCGGTAGCCGCACAATTGACGGCAGCGATTCCATAAGCGATTACGCGCGCACCAAGCGTGACAGGAACCACCGCACTTTCGCCCCACGCGATCAACCCTTCGGGCACCACTGATGCTCGGATATCGTCACCCAGCAACGCGATGCGCTCACGCAACTCAACGCGGTCAGCCAACTCCTTGACTGCCGCCTGTCGCCCTGCTACCGTTTCGACGTCCGCCGGACTAAGCAGCCATCGTGCAAGCGTGTCTTCGCCTGGAAGTGTTCTGCACGTGCACAGTAGTTCGTAGAGCGAACCATCGCCAAAGATGTCGATGTCGATAGCAAAAGGGTGGGCGGGGTCAAGGTAGTGGATGCCCGAGTTACCTTTGCCAGCCCACGTGTCGCTAAGCCGGTCAAGCCCATTTCGGTAGAACTTCGCTCGCCGCTTCGCCATTTCAAGCTGTCTGACGATTCCCTCGTGGCGCACAAGCAACGCGACGAAGACCGCAAGAGGGATGACGCTCGACCACGCAAATTGCCAGTCGTATCGCGCGGAGATACCGAGCGTGACGACAAAGGCCGCAAATACGGCAACACGCGTATTGGCAAACCGGTGATCGATTGCCGCGTAGCGCTCAACGTCGCTTTTGGCCGCGCTCATTCGGGCACGATAAACCGCTTCGCGATCAGAGTGAGTATCTGGAAGGTCTTGCTTAATATCCATGGGCACCATAGTTTAGCCCAAAGACGCGGGAGAATGGACAACCCAACATAGGAGGTTTGTACTGGCAACGCGGTGAACCGCATTCAAACATTGTTTCCGTTCGTACGCCATCGACGCAATCCTGGTCACAGACAGGGCTCATATCAATATGCGTCAACTGCTAAATCGGAGTTTAAGTAACGCTTACCCCGCAATGGTGTTTGTATGTCTCCTCGCGATCACTACGACCCCAGTCTTGCCTGCAAAGCCTGGGACGCGCGCAACGCCGATCACATACAGTCTGACCAAGGAGTTCAACATTGGAGAGGATCTGCACTGGGCCAACGCCCTCGCACTCTCCGGAAACGGACGTACTCTAGCTTCTGTTCGCGGATCTTCCAAAAGTATCGACCTATGGGACACTCAGACGGGTGCGCGTTTAGACCAGATTCCCCTCGGCAACGAAATGGTGAACGACATCGCTTGTTCCAGCAACGCGGATTACATTGCGGGCCAGTCGTATGGTCTGCGGCCATCTTCCTCTGGCCCACAGACAAATAGAATCATCGTTTGGAGCGTCAAGAGTAAGAGGGTTATCTTCAAGCACGACTTCAAGCACCAAATTGGAGGATTCACGTTCGGGCCATCCGATGCAACAATAGTCGTGACAACTTGTATACCTGCCCAACCCGGCGATGTGTATGCTTTAAGGTCCGACGTCTACGTATACGATCTAGTTAGCAGCAAACTGGTTCGCCACAGTTTTTCGATGGACGTTGGCTATGAAACGCCTTCAATCGACGAGACAGGGCGGCTCATCATTGCGACTACAACAAGCGTAGATATCCTGGACCAGCGGTTGCGACACGTTCGCACAGTGTCGTTGCCAGACGATTGTATAGGGCAAGAAGCCGCGTACCTGGGTTCGGGATTGCTCCTCATTCGAATCGTTGACACGTCAAAACCTGACTACATAGATCGTGTCATCATTTGCGACACATCAAACAATCGGAAGAGCTATCCGCTACCCGATTTGACCGAAGCTAACTCGGTTTCGGTTGCCGCAAGCTGCCGCCTGTTCGCCGCTAGCTTTGCACGCGGTCGGGTGAAAATCTGGCAATACTCATTGTGCATGTGAGCCCATAGGTATACTCACTCGCTACGCCAGAAATGATATCTCAACCGAAAATTATTTCAGAATACTTGTTTGTTAAATTAATACTATTTTGAAATGTTAATGGTATAATATATCTACAAAGCAATTTCGCACCTTGACAACGCGCACCAGCGCTTCATAGCACCAAGACGCCTACCCAGGCGCCGCCGGTTCTGCACGCCTGAGCGGTAGTGTCACAACGGGGTCCGCCAAGAAGGTATCGGCGGCCTCGCTTGTGAGTACAACATCTAGCCCGCAATTCGGGGCCAGCGATCCGAACAAGCGGGGGCATTTTGCGCAAAAAAACGAATCGTGTTGCGCAACGCAAAACACGCAAAACGGACCTGCAACCGTAATCTATCCTATCAGAGTCCCCTCTCCTTATCCTAGGAGAGGGGCCGGGGGTGAGGTCTTTACAGGTACGAACCCAGCTCGCCAACGTGGTCGGTGACCTCGCTTCCGAGCGCAACGTCATAGTCCCCGCTCCGGGGGGGCAGCGAGCCGAGCGAGCAGGGGGTAACGAATCGCGCTGCGCAACGCAAAACACGCAAGACTCACCCGGCGAGTCTTCGATTCTGCCAGCCCACGCGCTAAGTGGCACCCGCTCATCGGGACCCCACTCGTGGGGTGGCGCGGAACGCGCCGGGGTAATCGGGCCAACAATTTTGCATGCAAAAAAGCGAATCGCTTGGCAAATTTTGCATGCAAAACGTTCACGAACAACGGGAGTTAGATGGGGCAAATTTCCTTCCCGTTGCGGGAAGGTGTCATTTCGACGCGATCAGTATCGCGTCGAAATGACGGATGGGGCCCCTCAGCGCAGGAAACGCGCCGAGGCCCTAAATCGACAATAGGTCGTGCAGCTCTTCGTCCTGAAGCTCGGGCAGTGCAGACAGGTTGGCTGGCGCGACCGTGTGCGTCGGCTGACCGCTCTTGGGGCGCGACGGAGCGTCTTCGGGAGGCGGGGCACCCTTGAGGACCGCGTCGGCGGGAAGAACGACACCGCGACCGGAAACAGTTTCGCGCGAGATGATACCAAGCTCCCAGAGCTTGATCATCGACGCTTCCAGGGTCTGCATGCCGATGTTGGCGTTCATTTCGATCACTGATCTAAGCTGATGGCTCTTGCCTTCGCGGATCAGGTTCTTGGCCGCGTGGTTGGCCAGCAGGATCTCGTGCGCAGCGACTCGGCCTCCGCCTAGCTTGGGCAATAGGGTTTGCGCGACAACGCCGCGCAGGGACTCCGCAAGCATGGTGCGGATCTGGTTCTGCTGGTGGGGTGGGAACGCATCGATGATGCGGTCTACCGTTTGCGGCGCGCTCGATGTATGCAGCGTCGCCAGCACGAGGTGCCCGGTTTCAGCGGCGGTAATCGCTAGCGCAATCGTTTCAAGGTCGCGCATTTCGCCGACGAGGATCACATCCGGGTCCTCACGAAGAGCGGCCCGAAGAGCCGTAGCGAACGAATCCGTGTGCGTGCCGACTTCGCGCTGGTTGACGATACAGTTGCGATGCTTGTGAACGAATTCGATCGGGTCTTCGACGGTCAGAATGTGTGCGCGTCGCTCGGCATTGATCAGGTCGACAATTGCGGCTAGAGTGGTGGACTTGCCGCTGCCTGTCGGTCCCGTCACAAGCACCAGGCCGTTCTCTTCGCGACCGAGTTTCATGACGGCGTCGGGAAGCGCTAGCTGTTTGGCGGTGATAATGTTGGCTGGGATGACGCGGAACACAGCGCCATCGCCGCGACGGTTGGAAAAATAGTTGGTTCGGAAGCGCGCCAAGTTTTCGATTTCAATCGCGAAGTCCAGGTCGTGATGTGCATCGAATTTCTTGTGCTGCTCCGGGTTCATCATCGGTACAAGCATGCCAGTGAGCGTTTCGGCATCCAGAACCGGGTACTCCAGCGGCACGATGTGACCATGCAATCGGTAGCTCGGACGAGCGCCAACGGTCAAGTGAAGATCCGAAGCGCCGTCGCGGACGGTTTTGCGCAGTAGTTCGAGTAAGTCCATGTTGCATTCAGCCTTTGGTCATATGATCGCGGTCGCCCTGAGGTTGCCGTGCGCCGCGAGATTCTATCGGTTATATAATTGGCGAATCGTTCTCTATTCCTTACAGGTAATGTGCGCAGCCTGCTCGCTACAAGAAGCGGAAATGAAAAAAATCACAACGAGTAGGGCGAGAGATGCCGATAAATGATCGCATTGACTACAAGGATAGCTTCAAAATCGAGTTGCTCTGGGTTTCTGTGACATACATAACACCGCCCTTTTCGTCGAGCGCCAGGTTAGTGGCGTTCTTGCCAGCGACGAGGGTGTATCGCTTCACGATCTCGCCCGCCGGCGAAAGCTTGACGACCAGAGCGCTGCCGAAGCTGACGGCATAGATATAGCCGTGAGAATCAACTCGGATACCATCAGGGTTGGCATTGTCGGCGATGTGAAGCAGCAGGCTCTTGCGACCTGGCGGCACAATGCCGTTCGGCGTGAGATCAACCGTTGAGATATCGCCCTTAGGCGACTCGCCGTAATATAGGGTGAGGTTGTCAGGGCTGAGCGCAAGCCCGTTCGGAAACAGCAACTCGCTCGCGACTCGCGACACGGCCTTCGTCTTCGGGACAAAATGGTAGATAGCGCCGATAGGCTTCTTCCACGAGCCGTTGGGATCGGTGAAGTAGAACGAGCCATCGCGAGCGAAGGTGATATCATTCGGACCGAGAAACGGGTTGCCGTCGGAGTCCTTGTCAACCACTGTTTCGACCGCGCCGGTTTTGGTCGACACGCGGGCGATCAGCTTGCGCACAACGTCGCAGACGTAAAGGTCGCCGTCAGGGCCAATGGTGGCACCGTTGCCGCGACCACCGTCCGGGAGCGTCACCCAGGCCGGTTCGAATGTGCACGTTTTTAGGTCGAGCCGTGAAATGAGCGACGATTGGACGTTCACACAGTAGAACGTCTTCCGGTCTTTAGACAATGTAGCGCCTTCAGGGAACTTAAGCCCTGTAGCAAGGACTGCTTCTTGCGTCTGGCTGGCACTGTCGGCGGGTGGGGCAATTGAATCTACCGCCGCAGCGTAAGAGCAGGACGCGAGCACGAAAACTGCTGAAGGCAGCGCGGCAAGGGCCAAAAACCGACGTTTTTTTGATGCGAGGAGCGGATTGCAGGCTTCCTGGATCTCCGCAATGGAGCGTATTTTTATCATTATTAGTCCTTTGGGAACGTTGTACGAGCAATAGTCGGATTATAATCAATAGAGAGCAAACACAGTTATCTAACAAGGATGTAGCGCGGCTCACAGGTCGCAACCAACTGAATGTCACTAACCAATACGAAAGCATTGCGGCCAGCGCCGGTCGCGAACTCAAAATCTGGGCCTGATATTGTTCAGCGTCCCAGTATAACACGCCGCGTGCTATTTGTCGCCTCCTGCGATAACGATGGCGGTATCGAACGACACTCCGCGCGTCTCGCGGCCCACCTTAGTCTCGCTGGGGCCAAAATCGTGTACGCCTGCAAGCCAAACGGCATCGTCGAAAACCTGGCCCATAGCTATGGCGTGTCTACGATCGCGCACCGTCCGCTCAACAGCGGCGATGTTGTTTCGTCGTTCAAGCTGGCTTCGCACATTGTGAAAAGTGGCAGCGACGTCGTTCATGTTCACTCGCGGCGTGACTACGTTCCTGCGCTCGCGGCCGTCGGTCTTGCCCGTCTGGTGACGCCTTTCCGGAAGCAGAAGGTCCGCCTCTTGCTGCATGTACACCTGGTCCGTAACCTTGGCACCGACAATGCATTCAACGCGTGGGTGTTCCGGCGTCTGGTTGACGGCGTTCTTGTCGTTTCATCTGCAGTGCGCGAGAATGTGCTTGAAGACGATCTCGTGCCCGCGAACCTTGTGAAGGTCATGCATAACGGCGTAGACCTGTCAGCTTTCGCCGAGGTAGGTTCGGAGGATGCCCGCGACCGTCGCCGCCGAGCGAGGACTGAATGGGGGCTGAAAGCGGACGCATACGTCATTGGCATGGTTGGCCGCCTTGACGCCAAAGGTCAAGAGCGCATGCTTCAGCGGATGTCGGTCTTGACTAAGGCGATACCAAACCTCTATCTGGTTCTGGTCGGACCCGATGGGCATATCGGAAACACCGAAAAGCTAGAGGCCGAGGCGCGAGAGTACGGCATTTCGGACCATGTGATCATCCCTGGCCCTACGTCCGATGTCCCCGCAGCAATGGCGGGTTTCGATGTTCTCGCGCACCTGCCAGACGACGATGCTTTGCCGTCGGCCCTCATCGAGGCAATGGCAGCTGGCGTACCCGTGGTCGCCGCCAATATTGGTGGTTGCCCTGAGATAGTCCGCGACGGTGTCACAGGCATTTTAGTGGAGCAAGGCGACACTGCCGCGCTGGATAGCGCGATCACTCGCTTCTTCGACGACGTTACTGGCCATCATTTGCGCCAGAAGATGGGCGATGCAGGAGGAGTTGTTGCGCGCGCAGACTTCTCGCTCACACGCCAGGTCAAGGATTTGCTGAACTTATACGAATCCGGCACTCTGGAGGCAGGTCGTTGAGCAACTGGACTAACGTACCCATCCTCATGTACCATGCGGTCGAGGATGAAGCCCATCCACGGCCCTACAAGCACCTGCACGTCACTAAGACCGAGTTCGAGTGGCAAATGCGCTCGCTGAAGAAGCGCGGCTATCAGCCGATCACTTTCGAGGCGCTACTTAGCGCCCAGGCTGGCACGACCACGCTCCCGCCGAAACCGGTGATAT
This sequence comes from Capsulimonadaceae bacterium, assembly GCA_036504535.1. Classification (GTDB taxonomy): domain Bacteria; phylum Armatimonadota; class Armatimonadia; order Armatimonadales; family Capsulimonadaceae; genus JARLGU01. The sequence goes on along the minus strand of DASXUY010000027.1, from coordinate 21,243 downwards.
TGACGTTCGATGACGGCTATGACGACCTTTTCGCCAATGCCTTTCCGGTGCTAACGGAGCTCCAGTTTCCATACACCGTTTTTCTGGTGTCCAGTTTGGTGGGAAAGACCAACGAATGGGTGGCGAGTGAAGGCCTGACCCCGTTCCCGCTACTGCCGTGGGACCGGATCAAGGTGATGCAAGCCACTGGATTTGCGTCGTTCCAGCCGCACACGATCACGCATCCGCATCTTGCGGACATGCCTCTGCGAGAGGCTCGGCGGGAGATGAGCGAATCGCGTGACGTTCTCGCGCAAGAACTCGGCACCGCGATGGATGTGTTCTGCTATCCGTTCGGTAGCTTCAACGAAGGCGTCGCCGACGCTGCCCGTGAGATTGGGTACAAGTGCTCTGTGACGACCCAATTTGGCAGGGCGCGAAAGGGTGACGATCCAATGATGCTCCCCCGGGTCAGCATCTACCACATCCCGCCATTTTCGCTTGACTACGGGCCCGCTGGACTCAACTACTGGTGGCGCATCGAGACCCGTAAAGACAAGCGCCCTTAGGCTAACGCCTACGACTATCGTTCGGCAAGGCAATCCAATGAAGCAAGCGGCTACAGCAATTCTCTGCACCTTCGTCCTGGTGATCGGCCTCTCGTCCGTCACTGCATCGCCGTTTGCAAGCCGTAAGGGCTACACTCTGGACTTTCCCGCAGGCTGGATCGTCACCCCTGGCACTGGCGATACCGACGTTGTGTTCACGGCACCTCGATATAAGCCCGCGCCGAAAGTTGTCACCACTCTCGTTCCGCCAAGCATCACAGTCGCCGTAGGTACGGCTGCCGTAGGAGCGTCCACTGGCGACGCGCTCAAAGCTGCACGCGAGAGCATGGTCGCGCTTTACAAGGCTCAGGTGCCCACGTTCAATCTCATCGACAGCGGCTCAGCCCAGCTTGGTGAGCTTTACGGCTACTATATCACTGGCTCGTACACGCCCGTAGGCGCGCAGGACGCTATCGAGTTCCGTCGCGTCTACGCTGTGCGCGGGCTGGTCTCATACACCATGACGTCAGCCGCGCTCCTCAAAGAGTTCGACGCTGTCGAGCCCAAGTTCGCCGCGACAGAAGGCTCGCTGGGCTTCGCCGAGTTCGATAGCCACGCCTTTACCAGCCCCTACGGATTCCAATTGACCGTCCCCGAAGGGTGGATGGCGACTGGAGGCGATTTGCCGACCATGGCCAAGCTTATCGACTTGGACACGACGGAGAATACTGCCAATATACTGATCACATCCAGGCCCGGCCTGCCGTTGAACGTCGATATCGACAGAGTCGTCGCGCTCAAGGACGAGTGGAACATGAAGTACAGAGCGCAGCCCGACTACGCTCCTGTAGATCAAGGCGTGATGACTATTGGCGGCGAGAAGGCCTTTTTCGCTATCTGGACCCAAACCGGCGGATCGCCGCAGCGCCGCTTGCGTCAATGGCACATCATGCTGCCCCGCAATGGCGTTTTGATCGAACTGATCGCGACATACGTCGACTCCGAACACCGCCGCTACGACACGCTGATCCGTGATACGGTCCGCTCGTGGACTTGGTGTGCCCCGGAATCAGCACCGCCTTCTGCTAAGGACGACAAATCCTCCCCGGCAATCACGCCGCCGGCGAAATGAACGACTGCCGTCGTCGCACGTCCTGCTATGGCTAGATTGTGACGCCCGTTTTTCGTACTTTTACCATTGCGCTTCGAAGTGGCACGCCCTCTGCAGTGAGAGTTGGACAAATGACCAACTAGACAGACACCACTGCCCGTGAACTGCCGTTTTGCTCACGAAAGGCACTGGACAATGACAAACAACGAGTCTGGCATGATCGATCGTAGGTCGAATCTCGCTTACGATGAATTCGCCTCGAACTATCTTTTTGCCAATAAGCCTGTCGTCTTAACCGATGCTGCCTCGAAGTGGACGGCTATTGGCAAATGGGATCTGGATTATCTAAAAACTCATCACGGAAGCGTCGAGGTCCCGCTGGACGGTACAACGTATCGCGTTGCCGACTACGTCGATCTAGTACACGCCTCCACGGCTAGTTCGCCTGCGCCGTATATGCGAAACCAGAACATTGCTAAGCTGTTCCCCGAGCTTATGGCGGATTTGGACCCGCTACCGGCTGTGCTCTCACCTAACTGGCTCCACCACAAGTATTTCCCACCACAACTGCAGCGCCTCATGAGCACGAACAGCGTGCTTGAAGCTTTCATTGGGGGGCCCGGTGCGACCTTTCCCGTCATACATTTCGATAGTATGTATACGCACGCCTTTCTTACTCAAGTTCACGGCACTAAGAAGCTCATGCTTTGGGATCCGACTCAAAGCAACCTGATGTACGCCACGAAGCGTAACAATGTGTCCGACGTGAACGATGTACTTAAGCCTGACCTCGAAAAGTACCCAAGGTTCGCTGACGCTAAGGCGGCAGTTACGGATATCGGCCCCGGTGACACCGCGTTTATCCCATCCGGGTGGTGGCATACCGCTCTTATGCTGACAGAGTCGATAACAGTCTCCGCGAACGTCGTCAACAAGTCTAACTGGCGCGACGTATCTCGCGATATCGTTCGTGGACAGAGCCCTCTCATTGCTGGCCCATTTTTAGGCTACCTGACCTTCCTCGGTGCTCTGAAGGATCTGCTCGGGGCGTAGGTCATCGTCACCCGTCGCACTTGAGCCCGGCGCGCGTCCGAAGCGGAAAATAGTTCTTGACGCCTGCACCATAGGCCGCTATAATTACATTGCACCCTAGGGTGATTAGTGTGATGTGCCGTTATGGTGAGTACTACCCCACAACAACCCGCCACTCCCGACCTTGCTTGGCGCGAAGGACCGCGTCATGTTCACGAGCAGCTTCGTGACCGAATGCTAGAGACGCTTGTGGTAGCGGCCACGATCGGCGACCAGATCCCTGCGGAGCGAGAGCTTGCAAAGCTCTTTGGGGTGTCCGCCATGACCATCTCGCGAGCATTGAAGGCGCTGCAGGACGAGGGATATGTCGAGCGGGTACCTGGTAAGGGAACCTTCGTGCGGTCGACGTCGCGCCAGGCGACAGCCCCACCTATGGAGCGCCGCGGCGGTCCTCTAGCGTGGCAGGCTCCAGCCGCGACGACCGATACGGTTTCGGTTAAGCCGTACACCTGGATTATCAGCAACCTTGCCGAGAACATTGAGCAGCGTCAGACGGACCAGTGGACCCACCGCGCTGCAACCTCGCTTGAGCGTTCACTGCAAGCTGTCGGTGGGAGGACTCTCCTCATCGATTTTGGCGTCGGCATGCCGCTGCACCCATTTCGCTCAGTTCGCGAAGCGATGGACGCTGGCGTGAACAGCGTGGTCCTGCTACCAGCCATCGACCAAAACGCCAGCCACACGATTTTGATGCAACAGTTGATGAGGGTCCGAATGCACCAGCCTGAGCGAATCGCCATAGTCGAAATCTCGACAGGGAACTACTCCCACTGGCCCTTCGACTGTGTGCGGTACGACTCGGACTGGGGTGTATTCCGTCTTGTCGATCACCTCGTAGAATTGGGACACAAGCGGATAGCGTTTGTTGGCTTCGAGGGACAGCCTTGGATGGCTCGTCGGCGCTGGGCTTTTGAAAACGCCACCGAAGGCGCGGGTGTCGAGAAGACATACGTTGTCGAAGGTGTAACGATCCCGGAACCAGGTTCCATGTCGAACCTCGAGTGGGATACGATGGCGACAGACGTTGTAAAGCTCTTTCATTCATCCCCAGGCTGGGTCGAGGCTACGGCGGTTATCGCGATCAACGATATGGTCGCATTCGCCATTGCCGACTTGTGCAAGAAGCACGGTCGAGCATTACCATCATCGTTGTCAATTGTGGGCTCCGACGACGTCCGCCAAAGCGCCGCAAGGGGGCTAACAACCGTCCACGCGCCCATAGAAGAAGCAGCCGAAATGGCAGCTAACATTATTTGCAAGCGGTTGCAGATGCCGTATACCGCAGGTCGGGAAGAGATTGTGCTCAACCCGTCTCTCGTGGTTAGGTCATCAACCTGCAGCCTTAGTCAGAGTTCACTATAACCACCAATGCGTAGCCCGACTGGTTTTCCTAAATGACATGAAAGGCGTATAGATACAGTTGCTATACTGCTGTCTATATTAGCTTGTGCAACCTATGAATAACAAAAGAACCTTTAACCTGCAAACTGCCACTATTTTCGGAATCGCAGCCGTGGCGCTATCTGTCGCAGCTCCATCGATGTCCCACGCCGCGCCGCCAACGCTCTCGCCAGCCAAGGTGCTCGCGCCGATTGACCTGCGCGGCTACGGGCGCGTGTCCGGCGCATACCGAACCGCACCGTCGCTGCCGGGAGCGTCGGTGCTAACCATCGACTGCGCCGACGTTCCAAAGGCGAAGCTAATGCTTGCCAAGTACCTATCCGACCTCACGTGCCTCCCCGGCGTTTCGCCCGTGACAATCGGCGGTTCGCCAAAGCTGTCCGCGCATGCGGTGGCTGGCGTCGGCGTCGTCGCCGCAGTCCGATCTAGCGTCCACGTTTACGTGGCCACCGGGCGTGACGCGACTGCGGTGACATCGCTCATCGCTACCCTCCCGGCGGCATCGGAGCCTCTTGTCTCGACCGCCGAAATAAGCGTGCCGATGTACCTGGATCGCTGGGATAAGTACGGCTTCCGATTCTACTACCGACCATGGGAGCAGCCCAAAGATCAGCCCGCCGACAAGGTGTACGATGTGAACGCTGAGTTCGAGTACGCCGCTGCGCAGGGGCATTCGGGCATGGTGTTTTGGGACGATATGAACAGCATGGACACCGCCGAAGGCATTAACAATGAGGTGTGGTGGGATTGGGGGCAGAAAACGGCCAAGAAGTATAACCTGCCTGTCGCGATCAACGATGGCCTCTTCGCAAACCTGAACCGTTACCGGGATCAGGAAGCCCAGCGAATGCCGCAGTACGTCGGCGACTTCTACTCAGTCGCGCGTCAGGATGTAGGCGGACTCGGGATGGTCTCGTGGAACGCCACCACCGCCGCCGACGAGGCGCTTGGCGCTGCGCAGGCTACAATTAAGGACTTCAGCGGCGACGCCAACGTCGTGTCGTGGCTCGAGCCGCATGGCGAACTTAACCACGGCCCGCATACCGTCTTTATGGAATGGGGACCGGCGGCCGACGCTGGCTATCGTAAATACCTGCAAGAGCAGTTCAAAACACCTGCAGCAGTGGGCGAGCGGTGGTACGGCGATGCGAAGCGCATCAAGACGTGGGAAGATATTCGCGTCCCTGAAGTGGCATCGTTCCTGGGGTGGGGCCCCGATGCCATCGACCTGACCGGCACGTGGCGCATCAACTACGAGTCGTTCACGGGCAAGGTTCCCGAAAAGTGGGAGCTCAACAACTACGGCAATCGCCGGGTCGAGGGATCGACCCCAGCGCCAGACGCGTGGTATGCGCCTGGGTTCGACGACACATCGTGGGCGAAGTTCGCTGCGCCCGGCAACGACGCCACCATGTTCCTTGCCAAACGCCCCGCAGTGTACCGGCGAACGTTTGACATCACCCCAGCCTGGAAATCCGCTCACCCTAAGGCTTACCTCTACGTTTGGGACCTGAGCACTGCTGCGAACGATACAGTGCGCACGTTCCTTAACGGAACCGAGCTTCCCAAGAGCACCTGCATCTTCAATACCCCGCACTGGATGGCGCTCGACATCTCGGAAACACTGAAGGCGGGGCCAAACTCGCTCGCCATTCGTCTGCCGAAGGGTTACATCGCGTACCGTGCCTATATCTCGTCGCAGCCACCAGTGCAGTATCCCAACCTTGGCATGCAGGCGAATGCGCGTTGGGTGGATTTCGCGCGTTGGCAGCAGTGGTGCCGCATCAACATGGTGAAGCGCGGCATGAACATGATCCGCCAAGTAGACCCTGACCGCCAGATCACCCAGATGCACCCCGACGAGTATGCCGATGTGGTCAAGGAGCTTTGCGAAGACTACGGCGCAGAATTCCACAACACTGGCTATATGGGCGGATTTTACGCTGACCTGAACCCGTTGCTGATGAACGGATCCGACCTGCCAGTTTCGCTAGAACCCGGCGGCCCCGCCAAGGACCTTCTCGGCTATAAGAAGCAGATGGGCCTGTGGTACAGCGAAGGCGTCCAGAGCGTCGACTATTTCATTCACATCGGTGACGTCTTGTGGAACCAGCCGATCAAGGAGTACTTCGAGAAGACCCAAAATCAGGTTCACATGTTCGGCAAATACCACACGCCGAAGGCGAAGGTGGCGGTTCTCTACTCGTACAGTAGCAACGTCACCAACACCTACCCGTGGGGAAGCGACCCGAACACCAACGTTTCGTCCGGTTACTGGTCCTGGAATGCAGCGTCGCCGCTCCGTGCCCGCTGTGATCGCGACGGCATCACTGACCGTGACTTCGCGCGTGGAACCGCAGCAGCGTACAAGGTCGTCGTGGATTCAAACACGGCAACCATGGACGAGGAGACGGTCAAGCAAGTCGAGGCCTACGTCCGCAATGGCGGCGTATTCGTGACCTTCGTCCAAACCGGCCGCCACACGCCTCTACAGTTGGACTCGTGGCCGATTTCGCGCCTGACCGGTTATAAGGTGACGCATATCGACAAGCTCGCCCCTAACGGCGAGCCAGTTGAGACCCGCTCGCTGAAAGCCGCAGCCGGGCAGCCCGTCTTCGACGATGCTTCGGTGGCTGTCATGAACGGCGCGAGCGCCAACGGCCTCACACTGGAACCGTCAGCGCCAGATGTTCATAACCTGCTGCTATGGAACGACGGCTCCGCAGCAGCTGGGTATCGAACGCTGGGCAAGGGCATGATCGTGCAACTCGGCTGTAAATGGCACGGGCGCGGCATGTTCGACCGCATCGAGCCTGGCGGCTCGGGCAACCCGCAGGTCAAGGCGCTCAGCATGCTATTCGGCAAGCTCATGGACTGGCAGGCAATTCCGACGCTGCCCGGCCATATCACCACCGACAATGACGACATTCTCATGCGTCACTGGGTATCGAACAACGGTCTATACGACGTGTGGACGCTCTGGAACCAGAACAGCGCGACGGCACGCACCGCCGACCTGATCGTCGATGGCGCAAAGCCTCTCGCCGCATACGATGTGGATAGTGCAACTGCCGTGACTCTCCAATCGGCCGCCAATGGCTCGGCCATTCGTGGCATAACGCTGGACCCGATGCAAACGCGCATCTTCCTCACAGCGCGGCCCACGCTCGACACCGCATCGCTGGATTGGTTTACCCTTCAGCGCAACTGGTGGCGCGGCACGACCAAGCCATTGGCAACTCCGCTCCCCGCGCCGTCGCACAAACTCACCGTAGACCTCGGCGGCGGCTGGACGTGGCGCGCGCTGGCTGACACCGAAGACGCAGCCGCGTTGGCGAAGTCGGCGGGCGGCATCGGCAAGGGCGAGGCCATGCGCCTGGGCATCTGGACACTTCCCGACCACCGCGATGTGAAACACGGCGTCTTCCAGAAGACGTTCACTGTTCCCGCCACATGGACCACGGGACGCGTCGATTTCTGGCTCCAGAGCTGGTTCTCGACAACGTTCGTGGACAAAGGGCGAATCTGGGTGGACGGTGACCTTGCCAAGGACTGGTCTCGCGACGGTATCGCTGGCGACGATCTCGGTGGCAGGTTCAAGGCCGGTTCAACCCATACGGTGACGGTTGAGGTAACCGGCGCTGGATCCCTGATCGGGTCACGCGGCACATCGTGGCTGTCGTGGAAACCCGCGCCATTGGCGAGCGTCGATCTCGCTGGCGAGTGGACGCCAAGCAGCGACATGCTCACATACGATGCGCCGATTGATCTTCCTGGGGCTTATCGCGCGCAGTCGCTACGCCGAACTGTGAATGTCCCTGCGACGTTCGCGGGGAAGAACGTTATCTTCAGCGCCGAAGCGCCAAACCCGATGATGGGTGTTATCGTCAACGGCCACTGGATCCGCCGACACCACCACATGATTGGCAACAAGTGGGCGCTCAATGTCACGCCATATATCAAGCTGGGTGCTGAGAACACAATCGAGCTGGTTGCGCCGGGCGGTTCCGGACGCGGCCGAGTGAACGCCGTCGCATTGGAGGCCTACCTCCCTGCGAACTACCCGTAAACAGGAGAATGCTTCCCTGCTCTGGAATAGGGTGGGGAAGTAACGACATCCAACGATGGAAAGGTCACATACATGAAATCGATACGCACAATTGGCCGTGCGGCCGTCGCGGCTCTCGTCGCAATCTGCGCCATCAGTGCCGCACATGCAGACGCGCCCGCTGTTAAGAACCTTGTTGCCAACAATGGTCTCGAGGCCTGGGAAGTCGGCACGGCTGCCGAGATTAAGACTGATGGCGGCAACCTACCGGTGAACTGGCAGCCCGACAAAGAGGTGTTCGGCGGCGTCAAAGACAACCCGGGACCGTTCAGCGGCGGGATCTTCAAAGACACCACCGTCAAGCATGGTGGCGCTTCGTCCGTTCGCCTTGAAAGCGGGCGCGCCTGCGACGTCGTGTCCGTGTGGGCGCAACTCGATGTCAACCCCAAGACCAAGTACCAGATCACCGCATGGTGCAAGGGCGAGAACATCGTCACCGCTGGCGACGGCGCGTATGTCTGGGCGGTTTATGGGCCCAGTCAGGACTACTGGAGCCACCAAACACACAATGCAGTCAAGCCGACTGTTCACGACGGCACATTCGATTGGACAAAGGTGCAGTTCACCGTCGACACCAACGAAACCGGCGAAGAGATGCATCTCGTTCTGCAGTTGCGGCGCGCGACGGGCAAGCTGTGGTTCGATGATATCGAAGTCACGAAGCTAGGGCCAGCGACACCAAAAGCGCCGTAACCATGCCGTTCCGCAAGAGCAACGCCCCGAGCACACACGGTGATCGGGGCGTTGTTGCGTTAGGGGACGAGGGACTCAGCCAGGCTAATTCGGGCTGAACGTCAGCGTGATTGCTGCGCCAGCTGCCCCGGTCATCGATGCGGTGCCAGCCGCGGTGCGCGTTGCGCCGGTCACTTCGCCGTCGGTAGCATTCACAGCGACTTTGCCGCCGGACACCTTCATTGGCGTCAGGAACTTGACGTGTCCATCGGCTGCAAGGTAAATCGAGCCGCCAGTGTGGCGTGTTCCGTCGCCGCTCCCAATCATGGTCAGCGCGTAGCCGCTAATTGCTCCAGTGGCGTACTTGCCTGATGCGTTGTTCGAGGCGGGGACTGCGCCATAGGTGTACGGGTGCGCGCATGCAAACCCGTCAGATCCGATACCAGTGGGACTCTGATTCTCACCGACTGTATCGGCGGAACAGTTGTTGATGCCACTCACTTCGAAGAGCAGCACTGTGGACGGGGCTGCGGTGAGCTTGGAAATGGATGCGTACTTGTTGGCCGAGCCAAATCCTGGGCCGGTTTGCATGACGTTATAGTTCAACGCGTACGAGATGGTCTTGGACGCTGGCAAGCCAAGGGTTGGGACGTATGTGTCGTCCGGGCACGCAAACACGGCGACGCTCTTCACGTAAAGGTAGACCTGTCCCGCCCAGCCATTGGCGTAGCCGCTGTTGTTGTCGTAAGGAAACTGCTCGTCGTAGTCTTGCGAGTACTGCGTGAGCGCAATCCCGAGTTGCTTGAGGTTACTTGAACACGACGACTGTCGCGCCTTTTCGCGGGCAGTGGCAAAGACTGGGAAGAGTATAGCTGCGAGTATAGCTATTATAGCTATAACAACTAAAAGCTCTATCAAAGTGAATGCGCGGTTACTGGATGCGCGCTTGAATGGATAATTCATAGGGATTTTCCTTTGAAGTCAGTTTGACTGGATGTTGATAAACCGTTGGCGTCGCCCAGTCGGCGAGTCGCCAGGTGGGATGATGATCTCACGATCATCTGCGAATGCAGGCAAGACATTTGACGGTGTCCGCTGTCTCTTGCCATATCAAAAGCGAGCCTCACGGCTTCATGACCAAGCTCGCGAAGCGGCGGGTGCATCGACGTTAGGTCGTATGCGGCGGCGGCCAGGGTATCGTCAAACCCGACGATAGCGTAATCCACTCCTACGCGCAAGCCCTGCTCCGATGCAGCCCGTATAAAGCCGATTGCCTGGCTGTCGTTTGCCGCCACGACTCCGTCGAACGTAGCGCCTGACTTGATGACCTCGGTCGCCCAGCTGTAGGCAGTTCGCTCAATGTCATGGAGCGCGTTCATCTGCTCGACACGACTTGATTGTTCAGCTAGGTCAATTCGCTTGACGTACAGGTCCGTATCGTGAACGGCGTGGCCCTTGATGGCGTCGCTCAACTCAGCCTCTAGGCAGCCGCTGCGCCGTATCGCCTCGCGCGCTCCGCTCAGCCGCAGTTCCACGTACTCCATACGGATGGCTGCGAAAAACAATATCGATTGGCAGCCCTGCTCCAGAAGGTGGCGCGTCGCCTGATACCCTGCGTCACGGGATCCGTATGTCACGCTACTGCACGGCAGGCAATGCTCCTGAGCGACGACAAATACTACCGGGAGTAATCCGGCGGCCGCCGACTGCAGTGTGCGGGAACTCATCTCGGCTTCGTTCGACGCCACATAGATCACAACATCCACACCACGCTCAAGCAGCGACTGGATAGCTGCGGTCAGCGTCGTGCGCGCTTCGCCATCCGGTTCCAGGCTGACAAATGTAGCTTGACTTTCGTTCGCGGCTGTGGCATCCTTCAGTGCGCAAACAATCGGGGCTAGCCACTGGTCCGGTGGAGACATCTCGTTGGGATCGAAGCCATCAGGGAGGATGATACCGATATGCGTGGTTTCGCGACTGGCCGTAATCGGAGGCGTCTCTTTCGCCACGATTCTTCCGGCGACAAATGTCCCCTTGCGATCTCGGGCGACAAGCGCGCCGTCTGCAAGCAGCGCTCCGACCGCTCGCTCAATAGTTGTCATCGAAACGCGATAGCTGGACGCTAACTCGCGGCGGCTGGGGAGCAACATGCCAGCTGGCAACGCGCCAGACACTATCTGCTGACGAAGGTGCGCCTCCACAGTTCGGTACGCTGGCATATCGCCAGCGAGGGGGGTGTGGATAGAATTTTCGATGGTGATTTGCTCACTCCTCATTTTCAGTTACCTGCAAGAAAGAAGGTGTACAGTTGTACCGGTTCACGTGTATTCTAACATCGCGGTGAAAGCCTGTCAAGTCCCAAGCCGCGATTTCTCTGCGATGGTGAGCGTGGTCGATGAGTGGTCGGCGATGTTTCGCTCTGCAATGAATCAACTATTTTGCGAACTCCATCGATGGACCCCCTTGACAAGATAGAGCGTCTCGCTTATAATTGATCACACTCCATCGATGGAGTAATATTTATCATGCCGAAAACGATCACTAAGCCGCCGCAACCCAAATATATCACGCTCGCCGAAACAATGCGGCGTCAAATCCGATCCGGCAGTCTCAAGCCGGGTGATCGTCTGCCGTCCCAAGCAGAATTGAAGGCGCGATACGGTATCAGTCAGGCAACCATGGAGCGGCTGCACGCCCACCTCGAACTCGATGGGCTCATCGTTCGAAAGCAGGGCCTTGGGACGTTTGTTGCCGAGCGCCCGCGGCGCGAGCGAACCGGCATTGTGGGCATCACCGGTCTCGGCTTCCTCAAAGATCTCGGCTCCTTCTACTGGACCCATATTCTAGAAGGGATCCGCTCAGAGGCGACACCTGCCGAACTTCAAATTCTGCTCATCGATACCGATCAGCAGAGCCAGAGCCTCAGCAAAGTTGATGGTTTGTTCATCACATCACCGGATGAGCCCAGTTGTGTTGCACCCGAGCCAGGTTTGCCCTATGTCGAACTCATCACCGCGCTCGAAGCCCACGACGGCGTCGTCGCCGACGATGCGATGGGCGGGCGATTGCTCACCGAACACCTCCTCAGCCTTGGTCACCGACGGATCGCTATGCTTACAACGCTTAACTATGAGCCTGCCGAGCGTCGGTTATCTGGTTACAAGGCTGCTCTCCGCGCGGCAGGAATTGAGCCCGATAGTCGCTGGGTCCGTGAGATCGGCGACCTGTGGCCCGAGTTCGTGGACAACGGCCGACTGCAGATGAACAAGTGGCTCAGCGAAGATTGGGACGAACTGGGCTGCACGGCTATCCTTGCCTATAACGACCCAACCGCCGTCGGCATCATCGATGCGCTCACCGATCGCGGCATATCAGTCCCTGACGAAGTAAGCGTAACCGGCTATGACGCGACAGGCTTATATGACTACATGAAACCGTTGCTGACGAGCGTCGACGTTCCCCTAGAAGAGATCGGGCGTCGAGGAATGAAGTTGCTGCTCAATCGATTGAACGGCAACGATGGGCCCTATGAACGCATCATGGTGCCAGTGACGGTTCGCCCAGGTGACTCGACCGCGCCGGTTTCGACCGTGATAGATAAACTCTCATCTAAATCATAAGGGAGACATAATATGATTACACTCACATCGGTACACAAGAGGCGGAATCAACGAAAAGCTTTCACTCTTATCGAACTCCTCGTAGTTATCGCAATCATAGCGATTCTCGCAGCTATTCTCTTTCCCGTGTTCGCAACAGCGCGCGAAAAGGCTCGCCAAACGTCCTGCGCTAGCAACTTGAAACAGCTTGGGCTCGCCTTTGTGCAGTATGAGCAAGATTTTGACGAGTGGAACCCCAAAGGTCGCGATGGTACCGGAGGCTTCTTCGCGGATGGCTGGGCCTATTGTTTGTATCCGTATGTGAAGTCGACGGCTGTTTTCACATGCCCCGACGACACGACCGATTCTAAGACAAACGGGAGCACCAAGGGCGAATCCATCGTCTCGTATGCTACAAACACGCAGTGTCAAGCGAATCCCATCACTAAATACACTGCGACATCGAAGACCATTCAGCTTATCGAAGTATCGGGCGTCCAGGCGGCGATCACAGGGCTGAACAGCGGCTGCTGGAACCCATCGTGGGGCAAGGCTTGGGACTACAGCTGCGCAACCTTCCAGCTGTCCCCAGGCACCGAAGGGAACCAGGTGTATACCGCGCGCCAGAACTCAAGCGATGGCTCGACATTTGCCACAGGTTATATGGGCGGACGCGGCGCGTGGAACAATCCCTATGGCCAGTTCCCTTCGCAGGATGGTCGTCACTCAGGCGGCGCTAACTATCTCTATGTCGACGGTCACGTCAAGTGGCTCACTGGTAACCTGGTGTCGAACGGCACTACTGCGCCCACATCGGTTTACGATCAGGGAACTCAAAATGCCGCCGGGGCTGAGAACACTAAGTTTGCTGCGACGTTCTCAATTTTATAGAGACGAATATATTAATCGCGCGACGGGCGTGTCTGGGGCATATGTCCACCACTATTGCCCGTTGCGCGATACTTCCGGCAACTTGCCGGAAGCTAGAAAAGGACGCGGAATGACCTTAAATACAAGCGGCAGAACACTCAATAGCCGTCTCGCGTTTACATTGATAGAGCTTCTCGTAGTTATCGCTATTATAGCGATTCTCGCAGCTATACTCTTCCCAGTGTTCGCTACAGCCCGTGAAAAGGCGCGGCAGACGACGTGTCTGTCGAACCTCAAGCAGATTGGAGTCGGACTTGTGCAGTATGTGCAGGATTACGACGAGCAGTTTCCCTGGGGCTACGGAGGCACAGGCGGCAACGCGTATCAGAACACAGGGTGGGCGTATTCCATCTATCCCTACGTGAAATCGACGGCCCTTTTTGCGTGCCCGGACGACGTCACCCAACCGCCGGCAGTGAGTTATGGCGAGCAGGACTACGTCTGCTCGTATGCGTTCAACCTACAGCTGCGCACCACATCGCTTCCAAAGTGCACCGCAGTGGCTAAGACCATCGCACTTGTGGAGATAAGCGGCGTCGCGCCTAACCTGCTGCACCTCAACTATTCGACCAACGTACCGAACGGTGACTATAGCTTCCTCACCGGTGCGCAATCTCCGGGAACCGAAGGGCTTTGCCTCTATGGCGGCACCGCGAACGGCAAGTTTGCCACAGGATATATGGGTGGCCGTGTAACATCAGCGTGCTCGTCGGCGTTCCCTTCACCTGATGGCAGGCACAACGTTGGCGCATGCTACCTATTTGCCGATGGTCATGCCAAGTGGCTGACTGGCGACAAGGTGTCGTCAGGACAGATGCCTACGAACACGGACTGCGATCAGGGCGGAATTGGCACGGGATGCAACGTAAACGCCAACGCAGCCGCTGGTGTCGGCGTGTCCAAGTGGACCGGAACATTCTCTGCCCTATAATCCCAAACGAACTATGAAACACAACCGAAAGACCATTGAGCGCTCCCGTTCGGCGTGGGCGCTCCCCCTTCTCCTTATGACATCAACACTTGCTACGCCAGCAGCTTCTCTGGCGGCTGACACAACGCCTGCGACGACATCGCCGGTGACTGCCGAGGCGAAGCCGCCAGCGATGCCAGCATCCTGGCCAAAGAGCGTGATCATTACGGTTTGCCCTAACTGGTGCAACCCGCGCGGTCACAATGAGGCGTATCGCACGTGCTATGATCGCCCATTCGCCACCGGTACGCAACCTGCTTACGTCTGGCAACTCACGCAACTGCAGAAGTACCTGCCAGGCGCCGTGTTTGCCGTTGACCTGATACCGAACAAAGACAATACGCACATTTTCAAGATATTCGATGGCTACATCGACGCTACCCACCAGGTACCCGGCGCGAAAGTCATCCCGTTCGCCGATGTGTCGCAAGGTACGACCGTCGAAGAAAAGGAAGATCGGTTCTACGACTTCTTTCACCAGGCACTCTCAGCCCATCGTAACGATCCTGGCTGGTACAAGGTTGATGGTGTCCCAGTAGTCATCGATTACGCGCATGCTGGCCTTTCCTGGGAAAGTGTTCCGCGACTGGCGGCTCGGTTTGCAGAGGCGGGAGATAAAGTTTACTGGATCACCGATGTCGGCGCTACTACCCAGTGGACCGTTGCTGGCAAAGTGGATCCGCTTCATATTCCCGACTTGCTGCCGTATGTCGCGGGCGTCTACACGTTTGGTCCCACCACGCTTGATACGTCGGTGGCGAAGGGTTATGCGGACTTCGCCAAGACTGTGCGCGCATACCCCGACAAGCGCGTTTACGGCGCAGTCGCGACCAACGGCTACTACTCGGCGCGTCAAAACCAGCGTAACTATGTCAGCCCCAGGGGGACATTCACGCTGCGTAACGCGATTGAGCACATCCTGAAGTCAAATCCCGACTTCGTTACTTCAGGCACATGGAACGATTTCGTCGAGGCGGGACAGCTGGAGCCTAGCTACAAGCACACCAGTGCAATCCTCGAAATCCTTCAAGCGTACACCGATCCATGGCTCGGTCGGTCCCGGGTAGCAGATACACAGCCGCATGTCATCGCCACCTACCTGAAAAAGGCATTCCCTGGTCAGCCACTCGATTTCGAGCTACTCAACCTTCCTTTGCGCGACTCGTTCAAGCAGGTGAAAGGCTCGTTTATCATCAGCAACTCTGCTGGCGAGGAAGTGGCACGCCTCCCACTTGCA
This sequence comes from Capsulimonadaceae bacterium, assembly GCA_036504535.1. Taxonomy (GTDB): domain Bacteria; phylum Armatimonadota; class Armatimonadia; order Armatimonadales; family Capsulimonadaceae; genus JARLGU01. The sequence goes on along the minus strand of DASXUY010000027.1, from coordinate 5,596 downwards.
CCAGTTGACGGCACTGCTATTGCCGCTTCAACGGCGCGTTGGACTGTCCCGATAACCACGCCGCGTGATATGCTCAGCCTGCGCATCGAACTCACTGCCACTGGCGCGAAGCCGTTTACGCGCAGCTACGTCAACCTTCCGCCAATTCCCGTATCCGACGACGAAGTCCTCGGCGACCCGTTGACGTTCAACGTGCCATTGCATAAGCTACAAACGCATCCCGCGACGCTGCTGATCAATAGCAAAGCTGCAAACGCAGACTCGAACATCCCGGCGACTCGCTTGCTGAGCGTGAAGGCCGCCGGAGCGCCAGCGGTCGAGGGTATTGCCTATATGAAGAGCGGTGCCGTGCTGAACGAGCCGACACCGGACACCGCGACCAAGCCGCTTCTCGACACATGGATGCCCGATCCGACCCTGCCGCAGCCGCCGCGGGCCGACTACTACGGTGCGCTGGTCCAGTTCGTCGACGGAACCATCGCATATACCGACGGCGCGTGGGAAAACGCCCGCCGAGACCGCACGTGGGTGGACTACCAGTTCCTGGCGCAAGACCGCTGGGCAGTCGCGAAGTTGCCAGACAGCAAGCTGCGCGATATTTCGGGCCACGCGCTCCACGCATCGCTGGTTCAAGCCGTTGCTGCAAAGGGCGCGCTGCCAGTGTGGCACTCAATCGGCTACATGCACGACTCACTCCAGTTCGATGGCATCAGCTCTGCAGTTGACATGGGGATCACGACGCTTCCCGTCGGCCCCGTTACGATTGAGTTGATGATCAAGCCGTCCGAAGTGGGTCGCAAACAGGTGATCATGGCCCAGGGCGGAAATATAGCATCCTTGGTCCTGAACGCCGACGGCACGCTCTCCACGGATCGCCTCAACGATGCGCGCCTCAACGATTCCGCGCAGGGAAAGACGGTTCTCGCCACGAATAGGTGGACGTATGTCGTGATGACCTATGATATGCAGACTTTAAAGCTGTACATCGACGGGAAACTTGACGGTCAAGTCGCCACGGTAGGTTTGCGCAGCACAGAAGGCTCCCGATTGGGCGGCCCATTCTGGGGCGCGGCAGAGTCCGGCCAGATGTACCACGGTGAAGTTGCCCGCCTTCGCGTCTTTTCTGGGGCATCGACCGCCGCCGAAATCGCGCACGATGCGCGTGAACTGACAACTGTTTACTCAACACTTTCGCGGTAGCGTTGCCGCCACAACAAGGAGATATCTAATGAAATCGACACCACAAACGATTGGAGCCATGGCCGCACTATCCGCGCTCACATTGCTCGTTTCAGCACCGACTCTTACGCTTGCCGACGAGGGTGGGCGACCATCGGTCAACACCGCTGTCGTTGCCGTACCCGCCACGGACAAGAACTCCGTGCTCGTCGAAAAGTATGTATTCAACGCGGGCACCGGCGACACGGTACCGAATGCCGTCGCAGGTGGCGACCCGGTCACGCTGCACGCGACCACATGGACCACGCCCGGCTACAAGGACGCGAAAGCCGCAGTTCGGCTCGATGGCAAAACGTCGAACATCCCGCTAGCGTCGCGCAAGACACCGATCACTCCCATTTCCCTCAAGTTCGTCGTGAAACCCGCCGCGCTGTCCGGACTGCTCTTCGGCGACGTTGGTGGCCTCACCGTGCAGATCCAGCCAACCGGCCGCGTCCTGTGCCTGCGCCATGAAGGCAAATGGGCAGCTGTCGAAAGCGCCGATAGCCTCACCGTTGGTCAGTGGGCAGAAGTGGAATACCAGTGGGACGGCGCCGTCGAGCGCGTCTTCATCGACGGCAAACTGAGCGCTGAAGCTCCTGCCGGTCCCGGGTTCGCCAGTGCCAACCGCGGCCTCGGATGCAACTTCTACGGCGCGACGTCAAACTATTTCGCTGGCGACATCGCATCGTTCGAACTGCGAACATTGAAAAAGTAACCGACGATCAAGCTGACTGATCAACCACGACGGCCCCAAGCTTCGCAAAGCTTGGGGCCGTCGTGGCGTTATGAGCAAGGCTCCATTGGTCTAGCCACGCTTGACGCCGAGCGGCGTGTTTAGTGAACTGATGCACAGGGCACAACTCTACCACGAGTAAGCGATAAGCTCCGAGGCGGCCCGTCAGGCGCCAAACGAAAAAGCGGGGTGGTGACCAGTAACTTGTCACCGTACAAATCGCTTTTGAAAGGACATGGGCAATGCAGAGTTCACGAACAGTCAAAACGGTTGCGATTACCGTATCTCTCGTCTTAGGCTTAGCGATGGCAGGCTGTACGACAAACAACGAGGTTCCAGTGCCGGGACCGCCGGGAGAAACCAAGGTCGTACCAGTTCCCGTGCCAAGCTCGCCGCCGTCGTCGAGCACGACCACAGTGACTACGCCAGCAGCACCGTCCAGTGGGGGAAGCTCCAGCACGACCACGACGACGCATTAGCGACGCCATAAACTGTGGCGCTCCAATCAAATTGACAACCCGGGTCGCGCTAAAGCGAGGCTCGGGTTGATTTACGATTTCTCATCTCTAGTAACTCGCTAAATCAAAAGAACGCCGAAGCTTATCTCGTGAGTGCACAGGGTAAAATTGCCCCATGATTGCAGAGGCCTTATGCACCTGCAAATCCAACATGCGCGTCCGTTATAGCACAACTCGTCAGCTACCCAAAGAGCTCTTGTCCGCACCCTATTCGTACACCACAAACTCCACAAACCCTGGCGAAACTGCGACTGATCGAGTGGATCGGGGATAGCGCCTATCCCGTCGATAGCGTACCACTCTGAATATCCCGCGTTCGATAGGCCTTTCGATACCCCTAAGCAGATCCATTACAACAATGAAGTTCAAGAACAACATCCCTTTCATCAAACACGGTCTCGAAGTCTCGCAGATCAGCTTTTCCGGCGGCCGCACCGCTGCCAGCCTCGCCAACCACGGCGGGTTGACTCAGCTCGATTACTACGGCCTGCAAAGTATCGGCGACATCGCCTTCTACAAATCCGACCCGATTAGCGCGTGGAGCACGCTCTTCCGCGCCTGCGTCACAATCGGCGACAACCTGTACTACCTCGAGTTCAATGACACCCTCATTTACCCGTTTGGCTACTCAAGCCATTGCCTCCTCGGCGGTGTCGCACTGTCGCACAAGATGATCCTGCTGAACGATGCCGTTGTGTTTTCGCTTGACATCGTGGCGAACCCATCGGCCGCCGACATCACGTTCAAGCTGATCCACACTGACACATGCGCGCGTATCGACAAGCCGAACCGCACCTGGGACGGCTTTACGCTGGACTCCGAGCGCAATGCTGCACTTGCATCGGCAACCAGCATCCATCCCGACGAACCAGCCGCCACTGCCGACGCCATCACCGACGGCCTCGCCAAAAAGGCCGCTAACCTGTGCTCGCCGAACGTGTCATCCCAGACATGGCTTGGCCTCGTTGCCAGTTCGCCGCTCACGTTCACCGAAACGCCGCGTGAATTCCGCAAGTACTACTTCGGCGCGCCCTGCACCCACAATACGAACACGTTCGCGCTCGCCTTCGGGCACGCTGGCCGCGACGCGTTCCTGACGCGTCTCGATACCCTCCGCACAGGCGCCGCCGCCGAGGCGGAGGCAGCTATCGCTGACTACCGCACGCAGGTTCTCGCGCCGGGAATCACCATCCAAGGTCATCAGTCGTCCCAATCCTTGCTCAACAACGCCGTCCCAATCATTGACTCGCTCAAGGTCAAAGACATCCCAGGCGCCATTCGGGCCGCCGACTCCGGCTACTGGGTATGGGGATGGGATAGCATGAGCTTCCCCGAAGGACTCGGACTCGCTGGCGACACCGATGTGATGCGCGATATGCTTGACTTCTACCGAAGAACCGCCGACCCCGAATACGGCATCAGCCACCAGATGCGTCTCGATGAACGCGCAATCCTCACCATGGAGTTCGCGGCGCAGTGCATCTACATCGTGCTTCTCTATCACGCCTACGTATTGACCGGAGACAGGGATCTGCTGGACGAGTACCTTCCGTTCGCTCAATGGATAATCGACAAGGCCCAGCAATCCGAGATCGCTGGCTCCGGCCTTATGAAGAGCACCTCGCTCTACCCCGACTTCCCCGGCGACCTGGAGCAGGATGGCAACGATATTAGCGTGTTCGACAACAGCATCTACTACCAGGCGCTCAAGCTCATGGCCGAACTCTCACGCGAGATAGGCGACGTTGCCGCGCAAGCTGCTTACGATCTCAGCGCTAGCCGCACATGCGCTGGCTTCCAGCGGTTCTTCGACACTGAAAAGGGCTATTTCGTCGATAGCCTATCGTCTCTCGATTTCTCCATGCGTCGCCATTACCCCAACTATGCCATCCTCTGGCTGACTCCGCACGCCGCAGACCTGGTCAAAGGCAACGAAAAAGCCATAGCGGCGTTCATGCGCACCAACTTCCGCGCCAGACACGGCATCCGCATGTTCCCCAAATGGGACACACGCTATATGTACGACGGAAACCAGCTCGGAATGTACATGCCAGTCGCCGAGAAGTTCTACCGCGAGATGATGAAGATCGACCGCGATTCCAACGGTATCAGCGAACTCTTCGACAACATCGACTGGTTCTGGAACCACGTCAGCGTTCTCGAAGCGCTCACCTGCGAATGCGAGAACCACGGTATCACGCTGGACAACCCCGGACGCAAGCAGGCGTTCGCTGTGAAATCATGGCTCAACATGTTCTACCAAGTCGCCGCCGGCATGAACATCTCCACTACTAGTCTGACGTTCACCCCGTGCGACTCCGAGGAGATCAAGATCAAGGCGCTGGCCGTCCGCGGCAAATCGGTGAGCGTCGAGATCAGCGGGCGAGGTTGGAAGTTCGAAAGCGTCGAGATGAACGGCAAGCCGATTAGCGCACCTTACACAATTCCCTACGACTCGCTGAAGAAGACCAACCGCATCGTCATCAAGCGGCGAAAATAGGGCAACTATCCTCAGTCGAACAGCGCCGGCTTAACGAAATGCAACCGCCAACTGGTGCTACGGACGAAAATCCATAGCCGACTTTGCTGCGTACGGTTCACAGTTGTGCAATCCGCAGGTATCATAGTGGGGCGCTGCAGGATTCCTCATCTCGTTGGCGGGTTGCTTGATGTCCATTTGAGCGATAAGGTTTGACGTAAGGCACGTTTCCCCTTGACACGCCCGGTAACGCTTGAGTATAATTACGCCTGTTGTTTTTTGCATTGACGCCCACGTAGCTCAGTGGTAGAGCACTTCTTTGGTAAAGAAGAGGTCAAGGGTCCGATTCCCTTCGTGGGCTCCAGTTTTAGCAGGATCACAAACATAACAAAGGAGTAAGCCTCTTGGTTTCGGGTAGCTCGATGTCGGGCTCGCGATAACTTATGTTGAGGGCGACACTGCAGCAGAGTGCAGATCTAAACTCAACAAGAGGAAGTCACGTATATGGCGAAAGCGAAATTTGATCGAAGCAAGCCTCACGTAAACGTAGGCACCATCGGCCATGTCGACCATGGTAAGACCAGCTTGACGGCAGCTATCACGAACGTGCTGGCCAAGACCGGTAAGGCGACCGCCAAGGCGTAC
>DASXUY010000026.1:0-276069 GCA_036504535.1 Capsulimonadaceae bacterium | reverse complement strand
CCGAGTGATCGGCAAGGTGCAATAACTAATCGTGTTACGTCGGTAAACGTTCGCTTCCCTCACAAAATGGTAAGCGAGTGAGACGAAATGCCGTCAGTTCTTTCTTTCGATACCCTGTGGCTTGCCACAGGGACGTTCATTACAGTTCTGCCCCAGCGTTTCCTGATGCGGCCCCTCGTGGTCGGCATGGGGTCCAACTGGCATCGCGGGGCCGACAAGGGGCCAACGACACAAAAAACAAGCCCACCCCAACAGAGGTGAGCCTGCAATCGATAAAATTCTGCCCCAGCGTCTCCTGATGCGGCCCCTCGCGGTCGGCGTGGGGTCCACCCGGCGACGAGGGGCCGATAGGGGTCCAGCGACACGCTGGTCATCCGAAGCGGCCGCTGACGTAGGCTTCGGTTTCGGCGTCGTCTGGATTCGTGAAGATCTTCGACGTTTGCCCGTACTCGCGAAGGTCGCCGCGCAGAAAGAAGCCGGTGTAGTGCGAGACGCGAGCGGCTTGCTGCATGTTGTGCGTCACGATGACGATGGTGTACTTGCTGGCAAGGTCCTCGATCAGCTGCTCGATACGGAATGTGCTGTTCGGGTCGAGCGCGGAGCAGGGCTCATCCATGAGGATGACCTCAGGTTCGACCGCGAGAACTCGTGCGATGCAGAGGCGCTGCTGCTGGCCGCCCGAGAGCGAGAATGCGCTACGCTTAAGGTCGCCGGAGACTTCGTCCCACAGGGCGGCCCCGCGGAGGCATCGCTCAACCAGCTCGTCGAGTACTTTGCGGTTGCGGACCCCATGGATACGCGGGCCGTAGGCGATATTGTCGTAGATGGACATCGGGAACGGGTTCGGCTTTTGGAAGACCATGCCGACCCGTTTGCGGAGTTCGACAACATCGACGCCTCGTGCATAGATGTCCTGACCGTCCAGCGTGACATTCCCTTCGACCTTGGCCCCATCAATGTGATCGTTCATGCGGTTCAGCGTGCGAAGAAATGTGCTCTTGCCGCAGCCCGATGGGCCGATGAGAGCGGTGACACGCTGCTTGGGAATGGGCATTTTGATCTTGTGTAGAGCGTGCGACTTACCGTAATAGAAGTCGAGATCGCTGATGTCCATGGCGTTCAATAGTGGGGCCTCCGTGTCAGTCTTGCTGCTCGCAGCGCTGGAGAGCGACCGGGTTTGTGTGTGTACTTTTGCTGTCGTAGTCATAAGGAGACTCCTTACTTATCTTCCATGAACGATTTGCGGGTGGCATATCGTGTTATGAGGCTCATCGAGAAGATGAGCAGGATGAGGATCAATGCGCCGGCGTGGGCTTTGGCTTCGCTGTCGACGCCCGGTTGGGTAGCGTTGATAAAGATCGACCACGGCAAGCTGTCGATCGGCTGGAAGAGCTTCGTGCTAAATACGTTGTTGCCGAATGCGGTAAAGAGCAGTGGGGCAGTTTCGCCAGCGATACGGGCGAGGGCTAGCATGACACCGGTAATGATGCCGCTCTTGGCTGCGGGAAGCACGATGGAGAACATGGTGCGCCAACGGGTAGCACCCAGGGCGAGCGAGCCCTCTCGCAGCGCAACCGGAACGAGCCGCAGGATCTCTTCCGTGGTGCGCATGATGGTCGGGATCATGAGGATCGCCAGCGCAACCCCGCCTGCGAATGCCGAGTAGCCTGAGACATTGGTGAGGTGGTGCGCGTTGGCGTATTTCGACACCGGCACCACTACCAGGATGTAGACGAAGATGCCGATCACGATACTCGGGATGCTGTTGAGCACATCGGTCAGGAAGCGGACCGTGGATGCGAACTTACCGCTCGCTTCCACCTGGTAAACTCCGCCGAGGATGCCAATCGGCAGGCCGATAATGGATGCGGTGCCGATGAGGATGAGCGTCCCGACGATCGCGTTCTTGAGCCCATCCTGGGCAGGGTCCATGACGTTGGCGCTGTGAATGAGCATTCCGATGCTCATGCTCTGGATGCCGTTGGTAACAAGGTAAACCAGAACGAGACCAAGTGCGGCTATAGCGACTGCCGCTCCCATGCTGCAAAGCGCCAGCATGAGGATGTTTGTGGCCTTGCGTGCTTTGACGTTGCTTGGGCCGCCGTGGAGTGTGGTTGTCGTCATTATTTGCGTCCTCCACCCGAGTTGATGTCCTTCGCGGTATATGCCACCAGGACGCGAGCGAAACCGTTGACGATCATCGTAACCAGGAAGAGCACAAGACCAATCTCGATCAGAGCGGCGCGGTAGATCTCAATGGACGCTTCCGCGAACTCGTTGGCGATGATACTGGCCATGGTGTAACCGGGCGCAAACAGCGAGAGGTTGAGACCGTTGCCGCTATTGCCGATCACCATGGTGACCGCCATGGTTTCACCCAGCGCCCGTCCAAGGCCGAGGATGACGGCGCCGATGATACCGGCTCGGGCATACGGCAGCACCACACCAGAAATCGTTTCCCACTGGGTAGCGCCGAGTGCGTAGGAGCCGTCACGAACGACACGCGGGATCGCTCGCAGAATGTCGCGGGAGACGGCGGTTATATACGGCGTCACCATGATCGCCAGAATGAGCGACGCCGCCAGCATATCCGATCCCTGCGGCTGTGCCTGGAACAGGATAACCTGGGCTAACGTGTGATTGTCATGGATGGGTCGCTCGATGTGCTGGTTAATCCACGGGGACATGACGAACACGCCCCAGATCCCGTACACGATACTCGGGATTGCGGCCAACAGTTCAATCAGGAAGCCTACTGGCGTGCGCAGCCATTTTGGCGCCATTTCCGAAAGGAAAATAGCAGCTCCAAGGCTCACCGGTATGGCGAGAAGGAGAGCCCAGAAGGAGCTGTAGAGGGTGCCGAAAATGAACGGCAGCGCCCCGAAAATCTGCTTGTTGGGATCCCACGTGCTGGTGAAGAAGAACGGGACGCCAAACTTGGTGATCGACGGCAGCGCTGCCTTGAACATCAGCACGACGATCCCGAAGATAATCGCGAGAACGGTGAGCGACGCCGCAAAGATGACACCGGTGTAGACACGGTCTCCGACCAGCGACTTGTTGCTCGAATCGGTCAAGCTCTTGAGCGGTACAGGCGCCGCCGGTGGCGCGGTGGGCAGTTGGTTCTTGCTTTGAGCGACGATATTCGCCATGAGTAAGATCTCCGATCGGGCGATGCGACATCATTCGCCCTTCGACGGAATCCTACCACTCGTGTTTTAAGCTGATGTTAAGAACATTAAGAAACTGTTAACTATCGCGCGTTCGAGCTCATTTCGGCGTTTAGCGAAGCGATGATAGGTGGCGAACGAACAAATCCATCAAGTACAAAGTGCTCGTTTCATCCCCAAATTCCACTCACAATTACGTAGAAAGCCGTCATACTTTATAATATTGAAATCAACCTGACTGAACTCCTCGACGTTGAGAAAAGGAACCCTGATGATTCACACTCAGTTTCACGCCATCCCTAGCCTACGCCTACATCGAATTGCAGCGATATTATTGCTTGCCGCTGCGATCTGCTCACCGGCGATGGCGGCCGACGCACCAAAAGCAGAAATGTCTCCCATCGTCACCGACCGACCTGACTTTACGGAGAGCGTCGACACGGTTCCCGAGCACATGGTACAGGTCGAAGGCGGGTACACGTTCACTCAGGTGAACGCCCACGAAACATCACACTCAATCGGCGAGCTTCTGGTCCGCGTTGCGACTGGCTCACGCTCCGAACTGCGAATCGGTGTCAACTCATTCGGCATCGCGAACGGTGCGTCGGGACGCGAGCGCGGCCTGGAGGATCTTGATCTCGGGGTCAAACTCAAGGTCCGTGACGCGGTGGGAATGGGGTTTCGCCGCCCAGCGGTGAGTGTGATCGCGCTAACGTCGCTGCCGACGGGCACCGGGGCCGCGCGCGGAACCGAGCTTCAGCCGACGGTAAAGCTGTGCCTCGCAGGCAGCCTTTCGTCGCGGCTGGACCTGAACGTGAACGCGAACTACTCGTATATCGCAGATAGCAGCGGCCACTACAGCCAGTTAACGCCGACCGCATCACTTGGCTACTCCATGACCGATAGGCTGGGCGGCTTCGTCGAGCTTTACTCGCTCTTCCCACTCGGTGATCGTGTCGCCACTCACTATGCGGACACTGGCCTGTCGTACCTGCTCAACAACAACACGCAGGTCGACGTTCGCGTGGGCGGCGGCCTGAACAGCGCCGCCGACGATCTGTTCGTCGGCACCGGCCTAGCCGTGCGCTTCTGATCCCTCCGTCGGCAGTCGCCGCAGCACCGGCGCGATGGTGAGGCCCTGGACGATAAAGCAGGCGCTGAGACCAATGTATAGGGCGAATGTTTCAGTGGTCAACTTGTCCAGGTCACAATAACCCAAAAATCTGGATTAGGCTGCCCCCATATTACCTTGGCAAACGGACCTGCTTTGGAGGCACTATCGCTTCTTGACCGAGTATCATAAACATAATAACCCGCTCTAGGACTCAATATTCTGTTATGTTTCTCAATCCCGGCCTTTACGAAAAACTCATTGACAATAGCGTAAAAGAAGCAGTCTCTGCCATCCCATCTGATTTGGTGCAGCGCTTGCCGTTGGATCAGGGAGATAGCCATGATATTCTCGCGGCTCATTTGGCTCCGGTAATATCTGAGGTGTTGAGAACTGTCGGTACAACCGACCGCTTAGAGCTGCAATTGGACATTTGTAATCGCATAGTTAAGCTTTTGTCGGGATATGCAAACTTTGCAACACTGGCATTAGTTGAAACACCCGAGCAGCTACTTTCGATTATCGAGCGGGGGCAATCTCACTTAGCACGGCCCGACACGCCCCTCGCCAGAAGCTGCATTTTGGCTCGCACCAGTTCGGACCCAAGTCTAGAATCGCAACTTCAAAAAGAACTACTGTCTGCGGATCGTGTCGATATTTTGTGTTCGTTCATAAAATGGAGCGGAATTCGCCGGATCATGGATCAGCTGTCCACTATAAGTGGCGACTCCGAAAAACAAATTCGAGTCATTACTACGAGCTATATGGGGGCAACGGATGCAAAGGCCGTGGACTACCTTTCTAAGCTCCCCACGGCTCGCGTCCGAATTTCTTACGATCACGAGAGGACTCGTTTACACGCGAAAGCCTTCTTGTTTCATCGGAAGTCAGGGTTTGGAACTGCATACGTAGGCTCATCAAACCTGTCGCATGCAGCCCTTACTGATGGCCTTGAGTGGAATGTCAAGATCAGCGAATACGAAACCGCGCATGTGTGGAACAAGCTAACGGCGTCATTCGAAACGTACTGGAACGAGGGAGAGTTTTCTGACTATGATGTGACTCAGAGGCCTAAGCTTGATATTGCCCTACGCTCGGGTTCAACGTCGTCTGATGGTAGCTCGATATGCGTGAATTTTGACATCCGACCATATCCGTTCCAGCAGGAGATTCTCGATCGCATTGGCTTCGAAAGATTCGTAGGCAAGCACTCAAGTCACCTGATAGTCGCAGCTACTGGGACAGGAAAGACCATAGTTAGTGCACTGGACTATCGAAACTTTGCGGGGCAGTTCAAAGGCTCACGTCCCAGGTTATTGTTCGTTGCGCACCGTGAGGAGATCCTTCGCCAAAGCCTCGCGACCTACCGTGCGGTTTTGCGCGATTGGAATTTTGGTGAACTGCTAGTCGGAGGTGCGGTGCCTTCCTCATATGATCACGTGTTTATGTCGATCCAATCATTTTCAAGGTCGTATGCGTTGAATGCGCTTCCGCCAGATCACTATGACTATATTGTCGTCGACGAATTTCATCATGCCGCTGCTCCTTCATACGATGCACTTCTCGCCCACTTCAAACCTCGTTGCCTTCTCGGATTGACGGCGACTCCGGAACGGGCCGATGACAAGGACATTCTCAAGCACTTTAATGGCCACGTCACAGCCGAAATCCGCCTTCCGGACGCCATTAATCGGAAGCTACTGTGTCCGTTCCAATATTTTGGGATTTCCGACCCAACCGATATAAGTGGCGTTGGATGGCAAAAGGGTGGATATGTTACGTCTGAGCTATCGGACCTATTCGTTATCGATCTAGGAGCAGAAGTTAGGGCCAAAGTAGTACTCAATGCCACACATCAGTATTTGCTCGACCCATTGCGTGCGGCTGGGCTGGGTTTTTGTGTTAGCATTGATCATGCTGAATTCATGGCTAAGAAGTTCAGCGAGGCAGGTATACCGTCGGTGGCGCTAACTAGCCGCTCGGATACTGTGCTAAGGGCGAGTGCTGACCAGCAACTTCGAAAGCGCGAAATCAATTTCATTTTTACGGTCGACCTATACAATGAGGGAGTTGATATCGAGGAAATAGACACGGTTCTCTTCCTCCGCCCCACTGAAAGCCTCACCGTTTTTCTTCAACAGCTAGGTCGCGGGTTAAGACATTCACTCAATAAGGATTGCTTGACAGTTCTAGATTTCGTTGGCCATGCTCACAAAAACTACAGGTTTGATACGCGCTATCGAGCGTTGCTTGATGATCCCTCTCGATCGGTTGTGAGAGAGCTTGCCGGAGGTTTCGCGCATCTCCCTGCTGGGTGTTCAATAACGCTGGAGCGCGTAGCGAAAGATTACGTACTATCGAATATAAAGCAGAATATCCGGCGCAGTCGCGAACATTTGGTGTCGGAGCTACACGATTATGCCGAAGCGCTAGGAACGACCCCGACCCTTGGCGAATTTCTCGACCACCTTCATATGAAACCCATGGAGATATACAAGCGGGATGTCTCGTGGCCCGCATATTATTGGAAGCGGGCCTACTGGAGCGTCTTGATGATCCAGATGAGCAAATTATTTCGAAAGGGATACGCAGGCTTCAGCATATTTCTGGGCTGAACCAGATTAAGGGACTATTAGGCAAGCTCCGGGGCAAAGCGGCCCACTCGGCACATGACGAAAGTTATCGAGCCGTTTGGGTTCTAATGGCAGAGTATTCGCTGTTTGGAGCAGCTAATCGCTTGGATTTCGATGCGATTCTTAACCGGAATCCAATAATGAAACGTGAGCTATGCGAACTGCTTGATTACAAGCTGGATTCGATTGCTGCGCCGCCATCCGACCTCATCGTGCCTTTCGAATGCCCGCTTGAATTGCACGCGCAATACACGCGCGACGAAATCCTGGCTGGCCTGGGCGTGTGGACATCCCAGCGTCAACCGCCCGTGCGAGAAGGCGTAAAGCACATCCCGGAACTTCCAGCTGATGTTTTCTTCATAACTCTCAACAAAACGGAAAGCATGTATTCTCCCACGACTATGTACGAAGACTACGCAATCAGCGAAACGCTGTTTCACTGGCAAAGTCAAAGCACAACTCCAGACACGAGCCCAACAGGCGCGCGATATATCGGGCACCGTAGCTTGGGGCATACAATTCTCCTTTGCGTCCGTGAAAATCGTGGGCTCGATGGGCAGTCTGCACCGTACTACTTTCTTGGAGCAGCCGATTATGTTAGTCATCACGGTAGTAGGCCAATGAGTATGGTTTGGCGGCTACATGTGCCAATGCCAGCAACGCTTGTTCGAAAGACCGCTACGCTCGCGGCATAGCGGTCGGCACATATCACTCTGACCCTTCCGTCGGCAACCGCCGTAGCACCGGCGCAATCGTCAGCCCCTGCACCACCACTGAGAAGCCGACTACGGCAAACACGATGCCGGTGATGGTGCCGCGTAGCGGGAATGTTTCGGGGAGCGCGAGCGCGAGCGCAAGGGCAAGCGCGCCGCGGAGTCCGCCCCAGAAGAGAATGAACTGGTGCATACGGCTTACTTTCGACGCCGAACGCGAGAACAGGGCGCAGATGCCGTAGACCGAGAGGAACCGTCCCGCGAGGCTAAGCGCGATCACCAGGAGCGCCGTAGGCCAGAACGAGCCGAACGATACCGCGACCAGTTCGCTCCCGATCAGCAGGAAGATGATGGAGTTCGCGACAAACGCGATGTACTCCCAAAATGAGATGACCGCGTCGCGCCCCTTGTCCGTCAGGCTGCCGCACGAGCCGACATTACCCATCAGGATGCCCGCCGACATTGCCGCGAGAATGCCCGACAGGTGGAAATGCTCGGCAAGCTGGAATGAGCCGTACGCCGCGACCGACGTAAATGCGATCTCCACCAGGTGATCGTCGGTTTTCCACGCCAGCAGCAGCGCGAGCCCACCGACAGCCAGACCGCACACGATACCGCCGGCGAATGTCGCCACGAACGACCACAGCCCTGGCAGTAGCTCGGGGGCTGTGCCGCCAGTCGCCGCCGCGACCGCGATGGTGAACATTACCGCTGCGGTGCCGTCGTTGAACAAGCTTTCCGCCTCGACCAGCAGGCGCACTCGTCCGCCCACCTTGGCTTCGTTGAATGTCGCGATCACCGCCACCGGATCAGTCGCTGAAAGCAGCACCGCGATCACAAGGGCGGGCGCGGCGGGCCAGTGCGCAAACGTCACCAACCCGAACCCGATCACAGCGGCCGACGCCACAATGCCGAACGTCGCGAGGACAATCACCAGAGTAAGGTCGCGCTTCAGATGCGACCACTCGATCTGCAGCGCCGCCTCGAAGATAAGCGGCGGCAGCAACAGGCTGAATACGAGGTCGCGGGTGAGGTGGATCCCGAGCGGCGCGCGAAACAGCGCCACCAGCGCGCCAGCGGCGACAAGGCCGACCGTGTACGGCAGCGCGATCCGGCGCGCGATCATCGCCACCAGCGACGCGATCAGCATCATAACTACGACATGTTCAATAGTCTGCCCCATGCGGCTTAGTTTACCCGGTAGGGTAGGAAGAGGGCGAAAGCGGAAAGAACGCTCGCCGCTTGGGCAGCCTACGCGGCTGGCGCCACCGTAACGCTGGACCCATATTGGGTGGGGGCCGTCAGTTTATCGCTATTCACGGCGACAGAGACGCTAAATGTGTCCTGTTGATCCAAGGAAAGAGGGCTTGCCGGGGAAGGTATCATGCGAGGGTGCGCATGGGAGCGCGCAGACGATATGGAACTAGACGATGACGAGAAGCTGGCGGAGTTGTTTTCCGCGCACCGGAGCGAGCGGGCGATGGAGACACTGTTCCGCCGCCACCTGCCGCGCGTCTACTCGCTCACCCGACGCTACTTCGAAGTGCGCGAGGACGCCGAAGAGGCCGCGTCGGAGACATTCGTTCGTGTCTTCCGCGCCCTACGCGGCGGACAGTTTCGCGGGGAATCGTCGTTCCGGACCTGGGTCCTCAAAATCGCATCCAACGTTTGTATCGAGCGCCTCCGCCAGCCCCGCCTCCCAACGCTTTCGCTCAGCGGCCTCGGCGACATGAGCGCGGTGGATCACTCGGGCCGCTTCACGGTCTACGACGCCATCGCCGAACTCCCCGACCAGCAGCGCCTCGTGCTCACCCTGTGCGACGTCGAAGGCTACACCGCCGCCGAAGCCGCCGCCATCTTAGACAGCACCCTCACCGCCACAAAGTCGATCCACTATCGCGCGCGTCGTGCCCTGAAAGGCATCCTCGAAACGCATGAGCTGGTTGGGTAGGGGTGTGCTATTGGCGACGTGCCAACTCCCATAGCCGCGCCATGGCGATGAGTGGGTTATGGCCCAGGTAGTCGCGACAAGGCATCGTTTGCTCGGTGCCCGGCTTTCGGAGAAGCTTTCGCGGGTCACCACCAAATGGGTCGTAGAACTCCCAGATGGTGCCCGTCAGCTCGAACTGCTTCGCTGATGCATCGAGTGCGCGCTCCAGTAGCAGGCGCACCGCATCCCAGCGCTTGTATTCTGCGCAACCTCTCGCTGCCCAGTAGGTCATGCTGTTCCAAGCTGGACCGCGCCACATTCGCAGTTCAAAGTGAGGATCGTCACGGGCCACCGTCGTTATAGGGTGGGGGGCTAAGAATCGCTTTTCGGACAGCAAGTTCTCGTCGATCACGCGCATGGCTTGCTCGGGCGTCGCTATTCCGGCGACAAGGGGCCAAATGCCCTCGTACGCCATCGTCCGCACCGCTGGGGTGCCGACAGCCCAGCTATCGTGAAAGAAACCCGTCTCACTGTCGAACAGGTTGGTCTGAACATATCGTTCGATCTGGCTCAGACGGTCGCGGTAGCGCGAACTGTCGGTGCCGATGCGCTCGCTCCACTCGGCCGCTGTGCGGTACAGCAGTGCGACGTGTGAAGTAGCATCGACACATGTCTTCGGACCTCGATGTATCCCAATGAACCGGATACCCTCGTCAACTCCGCTCTCCCATTCGTGAGTTAGAATGTCAGAATAGTAATAGCCCTCGCCTTCTGCTTTCCTCTTCTGTTCAAACCAAGCGATTTGGCGAGACGCAACCGGGAGGGCGATGCCTAAGATATCCACGTCGCCGCTTGCACGCACATACTCGTCGACGGCCACGGGCCAAACTGGCGGATGGGTCTGACTTAGCGACCACGAAGGGGCCTCGTATCGCATCCATACTGCTCCGGGGAGAAATCCGTCACGCTGCTGCATGTCCAAGTTGTTGCGGATCTGCGCAAGGGCGTGTGCCGGGGAGTGGGGAAGCACATCGATGATCTGATGAACGATATCCCAGTGACCAAACGCCGGGCTGGCCTGATACCCCGGACCAATCTCCTCCCATGAGCGCGTAAATGGCGGCGTCGGCGCGAGAACACTTTGGCGGTGCAGCCGCGCGACATACGTGAGCATCGCGGCCCACTCAGGCTTACCTGTCGATCCTGCGTTTGCTTCTAGCCGATATAGGTCCAGTGTATCGATATCGGTTGCAGTCATTACGTTGGTCATCATCAATCGCTTTCTACAACCGGGTGCATGCCGCGTGTCGCTTGTATGCAGCACCGTTCGTATCTCGAACTGCTCGTATGAGCTCCGGATATGGCTGGTCCGTCACTGTGACGAGCCCGATACCGTAATTTTCGCCGTCGAATGAGCGGCCGGTGAGAGGCTGGTCGTTATATTGGAACCACTGCTCGCCGATAACGGCTGGATTGTCCAGCAAATCGTTGGCGAACGACGCATACGCTTTGGCGCGTTCTGTTTGGTCGCGCACGAGCCCAAGTCCGCCGCCGAAAAGCCCCCGATCAGGAGCGCCGAAGTGCCATTCGGATACGATAATCGGTTTGCCCAATGTACGCAGAAAGCTCCATCGAGGGCTTGGCAGTTTTGTTACGTGGTAGATATTGAATGACAGCACATCAGAGTATTCTGCTGCTGCCGCGACCGCTTCAGGCGTGAACTCCGCAAATCGGCAACCCAGGAATAGCTTGCGCGGCGCTGCCTTCTTGAGCTCGTCGCGAACGATGCGAAACCACTGCGTCGCATGGGCTGTCAGAAAAGCGGACGCGTCCCGCTGGAACTGGTCGCTTGGCGTCGCCGGTTGTGGATAGCGAGCGGTAAGCAGGCTATCCCAATCAGTCACCGCAGAACCCCACGCGGCGTTCAGTTTGGCAATATCTCCATATTTTGCCCGCAACATCTCGACGAAAACTCTCTTGGCGTGCGACCGTTCGCTAAGT
The DNA here is from genome assembly GCA_036504535.1 of Capsulimonadaceae bacterium. Taxonomy (GTDB): domain Bacteria; phylum Armatimonadota; class Armatimonadia; order Armatimonadales; family Capsulimonadaceae; genus JARLGU01. The sequence goes on along the minus strand of DASXUY010000026.1, from coordinate 264,511 downwards.
GACAGGGTTGAGAGAGCCAGGCGATAGTGGTTCTTCGCATTCCCGCTAAAATCGTCCCGTCCCCACGACATCTCGTTGCCCACCATGATGCCGATGCACAGCGGGTCCTTATCGAGCGGTGCAGCATTTTGCGCAAACCGTGTTGCCGCATCAGCAGCGAATTGGGGATCCCAAGGATCGTCCATCGGGCCCCATCCGCCCATGGGGATAGTGGCGTGCTTGGAACCGACGCCCATGTTCTTCATATAGGGGACAGAATTGTTTGGCAGGAGGTCAAGGTTCCAGCCGGACATCGAGTTGATGCCCCAGCCTCGCAATCGGGCGACCGTTTCCTCGCGCCACGCCGGGACATAGTCGCCGCCGAACTTGCGCTCAAGGTTCGCAGTGTAGTAGTCGAAACATTTGCCAACTCTGACCGGGCCCGCGAATACACCGCTTACTGAAGAATAGTGACGCGAGAGCGGATCGGTACTGGCGGGGAGCCAGTTGAACATATCCTCCCGTCCCGTTACCACGGTCGGGTTAGCCAGTACAGGACCGTTCACACCTTGGGCGAGGAATAGGTGGCCAGCCGGGTCCACGAACCACCACCTGCCGTCGCGAAGCTCTGTGCGGAACGATCCAGTTGCTGTGAGCGTTGGTCCGCCCGTCCAGCCCCCGAACTCGTCCCGTTCCTGCAACGCTGGCGAAGCCTGGAGCTCACGGCGCTCTCGTGACCACGACGCATTCATTTCACCCGCCGAGTGGATCTTGCCCGGCCAATCGAGCTTGGCGAACTGCCCATACTCGTCGGTGAGATGGGCGAATCGATCATTGACAGGGACGGATGGTAGGAGGCGGACATTGTCCACGATCAATGTAATGGGGTTTGCTGGTCGCTCGACGAACAGCAGGTATCCGATGATGTGCCCCGTATTGACCGAACCCGTCCCGATCATTTCCGTCATGCCAGTGCGGGCGGGGGACGGCGGCGAGCATCGCATTCCCTTGTCAAGCGGGTTGTCGGTCTGCAAGAGATCGACAAAATACGTTCCCTTCGAGTGAGCCGCGATAGTCGATGTGCCCGTATGCACATGCTCGACTTTCGGAGCCCACACCGGCGGGCCGTCGTCGACGCGGACATTGAACGTGACTGTTTCGTCTCCCGGGTTTTCAACATCCACAACGAGCGTGGACGTCGACGACCAGTTCCAAGGCGCGTCTGCTGGCGCTGACCACCGGAGCGTTGGCCATATGCCTTTCTCGAATCGGGCCGCGAGCGCGCTTCCTTTCCCCGCCGAGGGGACCAGACCCATGGAAGCCCCATCGGACACCGTGATCGATTGCAGCGCGGCGGGAGAATCAAATGTCGAAAGCACGACGGGAGACGGCTGCTTTTCAACCTCAGCTGACGAGATGGATACGCAGGATACTGACAAGATAGCCGCGATAGCGGCGGATCGGAATAAGTTCATGGTTCTGTTTCTATCGTCGGAGCAGGAGCGCTACTAATTATCGTTGTCATCCAGCGTCCAGCCGCCGCAGGGGAACGCTGCAGTACCACCGCACCATCCAGTGGTATTGGAATTGCCAAGTGAATGGCCCACGGGTTGTTTGCCGCCCGAGCCGAACGTTTGTGACGGGAGAAGCAGCTTGACGTGCCCGTCAACGTAGAGGTAGTTCCATCCACCGTTATGCAGTGGCTGCTGAGTGTGGGCCGAGCTGGAGCACGGACCTAGCTTTGTTGCAGCATTGCCCGCGCAGTCTTGAGTGCTCCAACTCTGCGACGTGATACCGGGCGGAGTAGCATAGGGACCATAGGGGCCGTAGCTGAATGCATCGTCGCTTGTGCCGAGAAGGTTGTTGATATTCGGCTGCTCGACCAGCATGAATGTCGCGGCTGGAGCGGGAAACTCTGACGTTTGCCTTCCAGGGTAGAGCTTTCCCGATCCGAGCGTGTACCAGCAAGCGGGTCCCGTCGAATAACACATGTGAGTGAACCCGCCATCGTACATGTTTGCGGCTTCAGCGTAAGTGCGCCCCACTGCGAGCGTGGTCCCACTATTATAGTGGACAACCTGATCATCTGGGCAGAGCCAGAACGCGGATATTGGTAGCGGGGTCGTGTTGCTCTGCGTGAACACGGCCTTTAACCCTGCATAGGGACTGATTAAGAGGTCCCAGCCTGTCCAGGTCCCGTTGGCGTTAATTGTGTTGAAAGGAAACGTCTCGTCGTTGTCCTGCGCGTACTGGATGAACGCGAGCCCGATCTGCTTCTCGTTGCTGGCGCACGTCGTTTGACGCGCCTTTTCGCGGGCGCTGGCGAAGACGGGAAATAGTATAGCTGCGAGAATAGCTATGATAGCTATAACTACGAGTAGCTCTATAAGTGTAAATCCAAACCTTTTTGTCATTGACATGTTCTCCATACAAAGCGAGCCACGAGCGTGGCCCCTCATGTGCTCGTACCCGCTCTCAATCTCATTGGCAGTACTACCTGACGCGGCTCCTCAGGTAGATCGTTTTCCAGTCGTCGCAGCAGCGTCTCTAGTGCAATACCGCAAAGCTGCTTTGCAGGTATCTCCGCAGTAGTAAGTGATCTGGCGCGATACAGCCCTTCGTCGATACCGTCAAAACCGACAATAGCGAGATCGCCTGGAATGCTCAATCCACAACTGGCTGCTCCACTCATAAGGCCCAGCGCGATCAGGTCGTTATAGCAAAATACTGCGGTGGGGCGCGACCCGGCAGGCATTTCGCCTAGCCATTGACCGACCTTGAAGCCACCCTTGCGGTAAGCGCTTTGGTCGGCTTCCCCAGCGCTTGCACCTTGATCGATAGCAAGATACTCCGGTCGGATACCCCGCTCCTGGCAGAATGCCGCGTATGTGTCGCATCGTGCGTCGTGCGTCGCTGTCGAGACGAAAGCGATGCGTCGATGTCCTTTGTCCCACAGGTGCTGCAGGGCGTCACGCGAACCCTGGGCAGCGTCGTGGCAGACAAAGTCGGCCCCGTCACTGCGCGGGTAGCCCATATAAACAACTGGCAACTCCCCTGCCGCGCCGCCCATTTCGATGCTCATGTCGCCGACCGCCCACATGAGGACACCATCGACAGGCCAGCCTCGCAGCCCGGAGCCGTCGCTGTTCGCGGCGCGACGTCCAGTGTCCGGCAGCACGTCGTAACCGGCTGCGACTATCATCTCCTCGAGCGTATCGAGAAGCTCGGCGAAGAACGGGTTGCGGAGACCGTCCACCAATACACCGATGTTCATAGTGCGCCGCGACTGAAGCCCCCGCGCAAATCGGTTAGGGTGATAATTGAGGGCGACTGCGGCGGCCCTTACTCGTTCCTGGGTGCTCGCCGGAATCCGCGCTAGCTCTTTGCCGTTGAGCACACGCGACACCGTCGCCGTCGATACCCCAGCTTTAGTTGCGACGTCCGAGAGAGAGATCTGCACCACTAACCTCAACTGCGTAATTGTTTGCACGTGCTCTGCAATCGTTGCGTAATCGTTTGCACAAACAAATAATAGCACACGTATCGAGTTATGTCAAGCAGGTGCCCGACTCATTTGCGAGGTTGTTTTGCCCCTATCGTGCGACTCCCAAAAGATTCTTTTTTCCCGCGCGACACTTTTGACCACACTTTCTCGTCTAGGATTTTGAAACCGCAAATCCGGCGCCGAAGCCGCCGCCATCCTCGACAGCACCCTCACCGCGACGAAGTCGATCCAGTACCGAGCGCGCCGTGCCCTGAAAGCCATCCTCGAATCGCTTGAGGCACTGGGCGAGGGCGAAAATCGCTTCGAAATGAGAGTTGCCGCTGGTTACGTCGTACCGCCAACAATGAGCCGAGTTGGAATCATAATGTGACGTGGGGTGGACGGCTCACTTTCGTTCAGCCGCCGAGTCAGAAGGTTGAGGGCCGCTTCACACAACGCGTGCGCGTCGCAAAATACGGTGGTAAGGGGAATGTCCTCGCACTGGGCTTCGTCGATGCCATCAAAACCGACGATGGCAATGTCATCAGGAACGCGCATCCCAGCTCGTCGAAAGCCGTGCAGCATTCCAAGTGCGACGACATCGTTGTGGCAAATAATGGCGTCAGGCATCTGGTTAGCTGGTAGGTTGGCGATAACGCCTGCCGTTTGAAGGCCGCTCCGCTGAGTCTCTTCCGGCGACTCCATAACGATGTACTGGATGTTGATCCCTGCTTGCGCGCAAACGTCGGCGCACGCGAGGTAGCGCGGTCCCGTAATGTGATCCGCCCATGGAGCGGCATAAGCGATCCGTTTGTATCCGCGGCTCACGAGGTGCCGTGCGCTCTGCCTGGCACCATCGTAGAGATCGAAGTAGACCACGTCGTCGGTCAAAGCGCGCTCGAAGCCCATATACACAGTGGGAATCGATGCAGCGCGGACGCCAATGAAATCACTCGCCTTCTGGTCAGGCATCGCCCACATGATGACCCCGTCTACGGGCCAGCCGCTCAGCTTGCCGTGTGTTCGATAGGTCCCATCGGCGCTGTGACCGGTTTCGGTCAATACGCTGTAGCCTTCTTTGCTGGCAAGGATTTCGGCGGCTTCGAGAAGGCCAACAAAGAACGGATTGCGCAATCCCGACATCATGAGGCCAATCGTGTCGCTCCGCTGCCGGCTAAGACTCTGCGCCATTGTGTTGGGCCTGTAGCCAAGTTCGCGTGCGGCGCTGCGGATCGCCTCCCGAGTGACAGGCGCGACTCGGCAGTCGCGGGTGTCGTTTAGCACCTTAGATACTGTGCCGCGAGATACTCCCGCTCGTTCTGCAACGTCTCTGATAGATACAGGCAACAGCGCTGCTCCTCTTGGTGGAAATCTATTCACGTTACATTATCCATAAGGGACGTGGCACCTGTTCGATTCTGGTCCCGCGATGCGTTTTGCAGGAAGCTGACATTCATGGCTTTCACTTTCGACTGAATGTCATCGCATAAGTTGTCCCAATCGCGTTTGTAGCGACGGCGCTTGAACCTGTTGATACAAGGGTTGCGCGAAGAAACTTAACGTGCCCGTCTGCGGCCAGCCAATTTGACGAGCCTGTCAAGAAGGTTGGGCTGGTCCAGTCGGAAATGGACGTGTCGTGCAGGTGCTTGGGAGTGTAACATGGTGCGTGCCACCACTCGCAAACCGGTGGCGTCGCGCTGTTGAGGGATGCTTCGCCGTAACCGCTCATGCCGCAATTGTTGTCGCCTGCGATAGTGCTGCAGGCACCGCCCGCATTCGAAGACAATATCTCGTAGATATTCACGGTCAACGCTGGCGCAGTTATCTGGGCGATTGTAAATGGTTTGCCACCACCCCACATCTGATAGGGCGTCAAATTAGTGTTTTGCGCGTATGATACAGGTGCCTTACTAAGGGCTGACCCGTCTGGGTGGTTACCAGGCTCACTTGGACACGCATAAACACCCGCTGCTTTCACGTACGGGTAGATGCACGTTGCCCAACCCGTGGAACCCCAGTCCCACGCCCAAGTCATTCCTTTGCCAACCGGAAAACATTCATCGTAGTCGTTCGAGTACTGGACATACGCCAACCCTATCTGCTTCAGGTTGCTTGCGCATTGAGTCTGCCTCGCCTTTTCGCGCGCTTGCGCGAACACGGGAAATAATATAGCTGCGAGAATAGCTATGATAGCTATAACGACTAAAAGCTCGATAAGAGTAAAGCCATTGATCTTCGAAGTCTTCATATAATTACCTCTTCCCTAGATGTTTCTCGACGGGAACGGTAGATTGCTACGAAATAGAATGAGCAACCGATTTCCCAAATTATATCACTAGATTTATTGCCTGTCAAGGGCGTTTGGTCACTATTGTGAGTTCCAAGCCAAAAGTGTGATTGAATGGTCAGGCATTTCGATTTTAGTTGCATCCTTAACTTTTGTTCGAGTTACACCGTCTTTCCCGATGGACGTAGACTCAATCATGGCGATATTGCCCGCAAGGTCTGAGGGCAAGTCTACTCGTAGCGCGTTTGCTGAACGGTTTATGAGAAGCAATGCGCGCCGAGTTTCATTTTTCACAGCGTAACTCACAATCTCCTGGGGCGTGTCTGACGATGTAGCCTTTACTTCACCGACGAGATTCGAGTTGAATAGTGCGTACGTTTCCCCGTTAACTCGAAGCTTGCCTGTGCCGTCCATTTTGCCATAAATACCATCTTGCTCGTTCCACGCCGTTGTAGCGGCCGCGCCGCCCTTCACTGCCGAAACCATCGCCAGCGCGTCGAACACAACGCCCCGGTAGTCGATCATGCGAGGGTCGCGCACTTCCCAACTCCAGCTGATATTGTATTCGTCCAGAAACACCGGGACCGTGCGCTGCGGAATTGCAGCCTTGAGGGCCGCGTTAGTCGCGGCAACAACGTCACCGAAGCCGTTGGTGCGGTCATAAATGGCCTTGTCACTATCCTGGGCGTTGCCACTAACGTAACAGTGAATGGAATAGAAATCGAGATTGTCAGATGCCTTCGTGGCGAAACGCCTGGTGAAATCCATAAACCACGGGACAGCGGTCGCCGGTCCGCCCACCTTGATTGACGGGTCCACTGCCTTCATTGCCTTGGTGCAGGCGTTATAGATAGTGACTAACTCGTCAAGGCGATCGGGCTTTCCGGTGTCCTTCAACTTACCGCCGTTCTCGTGAAATTCGTTAAAATAGCGACCATCTTGCTCGTTGGTGACTTCCCAGTACTTTACGTTTCGCTTAAGTGTAACATTGACGATTCTGACAAGATCAGCGCAGAGCTTCGCGTACTCGGGCAGTTGCTCCATGCGCAGGCACCCATTGGAATCATTCATCCACGCAGGCCAATTGGGTATGTTGATCAACAGATCGGGGCCATACGAGAGAGTTCCGGTCAAAGCGCGCCGGATCTTCGCAGCATCCCACGTTCGCGCGGTTTCGTCTATCCAGCCCACGTTAGATTTCGATGAGTTTCCCATCAATCCCCCGTGGTGCAAGCGAACGATACCAGGGTGCATGTAGACCATATTAGCCTGATAGGCAGGGTCGCTCGCGGCGTTAGGATCAGCTCCCCGGAATGCGTTGAGACCATAGCTTAGCGATGTTGCGGTGGCAACCGTTTTGGTCCAGTCCACGCTCACTTTCACGGCGCCACGCACTGTAGGTGCAGCGGATTTTACGTCCTCGCCTGGTGCGAACGACTTGCCCGTAGCAAACACGATCGCGTCAATGCCACCATCGCTGGAGCCGCTCGGACCGCGCATAAAGAGTATCTTCGAACCCAACTCCGCTCGTGTATGGCTTCCAAACGAAACCCACTTCCACTCGGCTGGCTTTTCCCACGCCCAATTGAGTTCATGCTGCGCCCCTGCGGCGTCTATACCTTTAAGCTGGAGTTGCAGCCCACGCTGCCGAACCCAGATCGTCCATGATTCACCCGTCGTGGGTAGTGGGGCAACAACGACTGGTCGATAAGCGCCCGAGCGTTCGGCATAGTGTCCCCCCGACGCTTCTGGACTGTCGGCGGAGCCCGTACCGGGCAGCGATTCTGCCTCAATTAAGCTGTATTCGTGGTCCGCCGCGCTTGACGTCGGACTATAAGTCACCTTCGTGCTGTCAACTGGCGAAGGAGTGGTGCCGGCTACTGGCTGCGGAAGGTCCGCCTCGGCAAATGCCGACCCAGTGGCGAAAACAATGACGTCAATACCCGCGTTACCGGACCCGCCAGGTCCCCGCATGAGCAAGATTTTGCTACCCAATTCATCTCGGCTGTGACGACCGAACGAAACCCATTTCCACGCGGATGGTTTTTCCCAATTCCAGGTCAACTCACGCTGCCGACCGGAAGCATCGAGGCCCTTCAATTGAAGCGCCGTCCCTCGAACTCGTGCCCACACCTCGAACGTGTCTCCTGATGAAGGCAGCGGAGCGATAGCAACTGGCTGGTAGTCGCCATCACGCTTAATAAACTTGCCGCCCGACGCTGCGGGGTCAGCCACCGCGTTTGCGCCGTCCAAACTCTCAGCTTCAATAAGAGTAAACTCATGGCCGAGCGTAGCATTTGCCTGTGTTGCAAATGTCGCAAATAAAATAATCGCAAATGTTGGTAGAAGCGTCTCTGTGAGCCTTATGCGTGATAGTCGGTATATGTCTGTGAGCATTATCGCCACTTTCTTAGTTGGGAAATCGGTTGCTCATATCGTAACACGCCTGTCCGCCATTGTCAATAGCCAACTTTGGAATAATGCACGAATAGTAGATCTGATAGGTCTGATTGACGTTGCCTGTTGTAACCCCAAACCCGTCAACTCGTTGCCCTAAAAAGATTCTTTTTTCCCGCGCGACACTTTTGCCCACATTTTCTCGTCTAGGATTCTGAAACCGCAAATCCGGCGCGAGGCCACAACCCTCCGGCCACAACGCACGCGCCGGGGTTTTGCGGGGCAGGCTGTGCCTGCACCCTTGTCGGGCTACACCCACCGGCGGCGAAAGACATGTCGACGGTGATAGCCCGGGTCGGGAGACGTTCAGGGTGATGCTCCTGGAGAGCGCGGCTGTATTTGAGGCGAGAGAGCAATGACGTGTAACGAAGTGCGGGAACTACAAAGCAACTATCTCGACGAAGAGCTGATCGATGTGGTGCGCGCCAAGGTAGACCAGCATCTGGCCCACTGCCCGGCATGCGCCGCCGACTATGTCGCGGTAGCGTCGGCGGTCACCCGCCTGCGGGAAGAAGCCAGGCGCGACTCCGCTGGCCCGTGGTTCGCTGACCGCGTGCTGGACCGTCTGGCGCGGGAGAACGATACAACGAACACCCCTCTCGACGTCGACGACCCATCCCAGATGACCTTTTCCGAGCTGTAACAGCGCTGGGGTGCAACGAGAAGACGTTAACCGAAGGCGTTCAGCTGAATGTGCTGTTTCATCCCGTCCCGTAGGGACAATCGGAAACTCACTAGCCACCGAATTCATTCGGTGGTGGCGTCTCGGAGGCGCGCGGATTAACGGAATACCTCGCCGGGCAGGCGCAGCATACAATTTTACGAACAATATTTCACACTTGACGACTAAGGAGACTATACGATGGCTACTAAGGGACGACTGACGGCGACTGCGCCGCGCAAGGACCTCTACGACGGAATACAGATGGTGGGCAAAGCGGTGTCGACGCGCACATCGCTGCCCATCCTCACCCACGTGTTGATCAAGCAGGACGCCGAATCCGGCCGGATCACGCTCACCGCTACCGACCTCGAAATGTGGATCGAGCACACCCTGCCATCGTCGCAGGAGAGTATCGGCGGCCTGGCCGTCGGCGGAGCCGCGACGGCCCCCGCGAAGAACCTCACCGAACTGCTGTCGGCCATGCCCGAAGCCGGTGTCGAACTGCTGGCCGAAGGCGGCGAAGGCAGCTCGTACGCGCTCCACCTGCGCTGCAACCGCGCCAACTACAAGCTGCTCGGCCTCTCGCCCGACGAGTTCCCGCCGGTACCGCAGCTTAAGGGCGATACCACATTCAAGGTCGCCAAATCCGACCTGCGCGACGCCGTCAAGCAGACCATCTTCGCCGTGAGCGCCGACGAATCTCGGCCCATCCTCACCGGTATCCTGCTCTCTTACAAGGAAGGCAAGCTCCGGGCGGTCGCCACCGACACGCACCGCCTCGCGGTCCGCGAAGTCCCCACCGTCGACGGCACCGGTCCCGACGCCCAGGCAGTCGCCCCGGCGCGCGCCATGGCTGAAATCCTCCGCATGGCTGGCGGCGAAGAAGGCTTTATCACCGTCACGCTGTCCGAGAACCAGGTCCAGTTCCGCGTAGACGACGAGAAATCCGGCGCTGGCACCACATTGATCACCCGGCTCATCGACGGCCAGTTCCCCAGTTACGAGCGCGTCATCCCCCAGAGCCACGACAAGACCGTCAACATCCAGCGCGACGATATCCTCTCCGCCCTCCGCCGCGCCGCCATCGTCGCCCGTGAAGGCAGCGCCAACCGCGTCATCCTCCGCTCGGCAGGCGACGGCGCTGGCGACAAGCTCACCATCACCGCCCAATCCGGCAACATCGGCGACGCTTTCGAAGAAATCGAAGTTGCCCGCGACCAGGACGAAGCCCCGGTAGAGATCGCCTTCAACGCCAAATACCTAATCGACGTCCTAAACGTCCTAGACAGCCCCGGCCTGGTGCTAGAGCTCACCGAATCGCTGCGCCCAGGTGTAGTAAGGCCGTCCGAAAGCGACGACTACTTCTGCGTCCTGATGCCGATGCAGGTCGTGTAGGGCGGGAGTTGGAAATATAGTCTAGCGAAAAACGGCTCCGTATGTAGGCGCGGGGCCGTGGTCGCTATCGGTTTTTCGCGCACCGCGTATAGGAAAACGACACCGTAACCCAAACCAGACAATGGAAAGAATGAAGCGGATTATATTTCGGAATCGCGAGCGATACCTGTCAATGCCGGTTATGCGGGAAAATTGGCGATCCACTTCAATACATCTCTATTGAATGTCGAGTTGACCACGTAAAGATGCGAACGGTTAGCAATCGAGGCGTTTGTGCCCGTCATAATAGGCACAACTGAAAAGCTAAGTTGAAATCATTTCACTCGCAGCCGACGCGAAATAAGCTTTGACGCACTCTCGTGCTGTGATCGTTGCGCCTGACGTCCGAAATTGAGGTTTATACAATGTCTGAATGGATTGTTCCAGTTATATGTGAAGTTGTACAAGAGCGCAAGGCTATTGCAGGGTTACTCAGGGAAACTCGCGAACGAATGAAGGGGCGTCATATTGCTATTACTGGCATGCCAGGCGCGGGGAAAACGGTTCTGTTGGAGCATTTATCCGGATCAGCATATGTAGCAGGATATAAGCCCCCAGGGGCGTCAGGATCAGTCGAGCGTGCTAAAATATCAGGTAAGTCACGAATAATAGCGTCAACCATTCCAGGGCAGGATACGTACATTCGCCTTGGAGCAATTGATCGCTTGCTAAAGTCACGACGGGCTGTTGACGGAGTTATTCATGTCGTCAATTATGGGTATTCCGTACTGCGGGAAACAAGTGCAGCTGACATTCTAATTCAATCCCACGGTATCAGCACTATTGATATGATGCGTCAGTATTTCATGGCAGAAGAACTCAAAGACCTAAAAGCCACTCTCGATGTACTAAGATCCACAATTCACAAAAAGAAAAAGCCGCAGTGGCTAATCGTAGCAGCAACAAAGGCAGATTTATTTGCCGATCAACTAACCGATGCCGCCAAATATTACTCAATCGAAAGCGGTAACAGTGAATTTGTAGACTGCCTGAGAAAGTTCCAAGGGCAAATCGGCTCAGACAACATCATCATTGAAACTCGGCCAGTTGCCGCGAGTTTAGAAAACTTAGTTTGGAACGGCGAAACAGTCAAGAGCCAATTATTGCCCAATGCGCGAGACAATTTTATCCTCAACCTTTCGAAGGCAGTGGAAGACAAATGTGGAGTTTAAGATGAGTGCACCGGACACACACCAAGATGAGTCGGGAGTTGAAGACTTCAACAGCTTACTTCGCCTAGCAGAGGAGCTTCGTGAATCCTGTGAGCGCAGATTAAGCAGGCAAACAACTGTTGAGCTTGTAGCTTCTATGCTAGTAGTTACTGGAGTTCTCACGGGAGCTTACAGTTTTCGCCTGCCCGTCAATTCACAAATGACGGTTCTAGCTTTGGCTGGCGGGGCAGTACTTGTAGTATACGGCTTCATTTTTGCCTTGTCTACGGCACCATTGCGTCGCCGCATTTGGAGTGATAGGGCAGCTCTTTTTGAGGTCGTAGCGATGCTTCGCGAAGTATCGTCGTCCATGGCTACTAACGGCGGTATATCGATACTCGAAAGGGCAAACATAAATATCAGGCTAGCTCGCTTTGAGATAATGCCAACTACGTTATGGTCAAGCCTGTTAATGGGAGCCGCAAGTAACCAGCCATTACGGAAAAATGACGGAGCAAGTATAAAATTGCCCTCATTTGGTACGACCCTTTTCCCAAGCATTGTGACGTACGATTGTGCGACGAACACTAACTATGGTCAACTTGAGGAAGAACGTGGGCAGTTAAACCACGATTATGGCAAGCTCGCGTTTGACCGGGTTAACGGCATTAGGAAGCTTGTTTGGTCGTGGTCGCGCGAAAGGACCAGGTCAAGCTCCTCAGTGTGCCTTATATACGGCCCATATACCGACGATCTGGTCGTTCCTGGTGATTATTCCGTGAAGTTTTACGTGAGAGCAGTAGGGCTGAACATTTCTTCATTGAAATCGGCGCCCGTTTTGCTCCTTGACGTCGCATTCTCCGATGGCACTGAAATTGGAAGCCACCGCATAGTAGCTGCTGGTGAGTTGTCTTCATACGAGTACCATCCATTGGAGTTGCGCGTTAAATCGCAAGGGCGTGCAGTTTGCGAATACCGTGTCTCTGTCTTCGATGGTAAAGGGCAATCCGTGAACGAGGTGGCGAAATTTGAATCCGTGGCACCAGTCCAGATATATTTTGACAAGGTAACCGTTGAGCGAGTAGAATAACTAGACAAAATTATATTTTGATCATAATTACCGATTATCGGCCGTAAAGTTTCCTTGCGGGATTTGTTGCCGTGTTGTCCACGAGATCGAGCAGTCAGTCCAACACCATAACCCCTCCGAACTCGCACACTCCGCCGCGTGCTGCACGCGCCACCCCGCCCCCCTGCGATGAACAAATCGAGCACGACGCCAACTCCGGTAAGCTGGACTCGACTATTGCCCAAACGAACGCCCACATCGATGCTCATCGCGCAAACGCATCGAGCCTCCCGCGCCCGATTCCTAGTGCCCACCGGGTACTTTCAAGCACTTTAAAGCCGTAGGTTTCAACCTACGGAATCTCCGTCCGACGCATCGCTGCCTGCGGTTGCTGGTACGCGTCCTTACCGATTTCAACCTACGGAATCTCCGCCCGACGCATCGTGATCGGCCCGTTTCTTCCCCGAATGCCCAACGCGAAACGCACTGGTCAACTACCGTTCAAGCACTTTCAACCCACGGACCCTCCACCCGACGCGTCGCGCGGCAAGCTTTTTCGCTCAATGGTCAACATCCCTGCCCGCAATTCGCGTGGATCCGAGCCTTCTCCCAAGGCGCTAGAAGGAGCCAGTTCCCAGCGCAATAGAGATTTCACGACTACGGCTCAGAGTTGTGGAGACTCTCAGCGGTGGGTTCGACCTGCCGATGTAGTGCAGAACACAGTTTCCATCCCGGTTTCTGCGGGTGCCCTCTGGGCGGATGCCGAGTCTTCGAGGCGGGTGGGTCCGAGATTCCTCATAACATGACTGAACTGTTACATCTCAGGGGAGGGTAATTGAGCCTGAACTCTCCCAACGGCAAAATAGGACATGAGTGCCTATGAGATCAAGCAGTTACTCGAGACTTAGCATTTCGCCGCCGATCGCTTGATCAAGCGTGATTGGCCAGTAGTCGTCGGTTGGGGATTCGAATTCTCCTCGCCCCTCCACATGGGGCGATAGTTCAATGGTAGAAGGCGGCGATATTCAGAATGAGCCATCACTTAAATGTGCAAGCATGCTTAATGGGCGGCAATATTGGGGCCGGGAGATGGATACTCTCCCGGCCCCCTCAATTTATTGGGGTAAATTCTTCTCACTAACAGAATGAAGAAAGGGGCGTGACCGCCTCACGCGACGCACCTCCACTACTCATGATCACCATTCTCATCAACGGATTCTATTACCTCGTTGCGTTCACGACCGAAATGAGCGTCGCGAGCAATCTCGGTCACCTCCACTGGCCGATGCTAGCGGTAGCTATCCTCTCGGTGGCAGCCGGACTTGTGATTGGAATGCTCAACGCTTTACTATTGATGGCGCTACCCGCAATCACCAAGCCATTGGAGACCGAGCCAGCCAACGATCCGTTCGGCAACCAGATACCGTCCATGGACCTGATAGTGAACTACTCGGCAATCTCAATTCTGGGGTGGTTTACGTTGCCAACATTTATCTCGGCTCGTGCGCGCCACAACCTCCCGCCTTTGGATACTCCCCTGTGGAGTGACTACGTTGCATTCTTTTGGCTTGTCTTAGCGTTGCTGCTCTATCTCCTTTTTCAGCGATATGGGATAAAGTACGATCCGGCCAAGGAAGCGGAAATGCTGAGCGTAGCCAACGAAAGCAATGACCGGCTTCGTCTCGAACTAAGCGGCCTGGCAGCCGAACTCGCCGACCTTATCGAAACGGGCACAATCGATGAGGAAGAGACACGCTTTGCGCCACGGAGCGTTTACGCGTCTCTCGAGTATGGCTACGAGTTGCTCCACGCAACGGGGTTCATCAGCTCAGCGTCATTTTGTCGGGGAAACCACGAGCCTGCTTTTGAGTACACTGTCCGTCAACCGAAATCGCGCAAGACTCTTGAGAAAGCGGCTGAATGGCCCGAAGTAGTGCAGGCACTCCGAGAGCTTTCTGCCACTCTGGAACGCCGCGAGCCGATCAATAACGCACTTATCCGAGCGGCGCGAAAGATGAACGACGAGAAGTAGGCGTACGCGTAAATACTCCCTGCTATTGTCGCGTCAATTCCAACCTAGATACAAACATGTGTTCTGTTTTATGGTATACTAAACCCAGAACACAACCGATCGAACCTTGACAATCGACGCTCCCAAAAAGCGTCTTCATACGATATCCGATGCGCCTAACTTGCAAAGTTGGGTGCAAAATGTAGGCTGACATACAACAATATCCGTGAATACTGCGACTCGAAACAGCCCAAATATCCACGACGCACCATCGCCCCTTCCCTTTCTTACTCCCTTCTCCTTATCCTAGGAGAAGGGCTGGGGATGAGGTATTTCCCTCTCCGCCTCCCCTTCGCCTGTCCAAGCAGAAGGGGCCGGGGCTTGGGCCAGTCCGCTGGCCAGATGAGGTAGTCTTCGTCCTACCTCGACTCTTGAGGTACCATCCACCAACCACATTTCGAGTGCGCGAAGGGGAAGTGCTATGGACAAATCTATATCGAGTGAACGCCCACTAACACGCCGTGAGCTGCTCAAGAAAGCCTTGATCATGACAACACTGAGCGCAGGCTTTGCATTAGCGGTCGAGCCTGTGACCGCCGAGACCATCCATACCGACGACACTGGCATGGTAGCCGGGCCGGTCACAATACCGACCGTCGACGTCGCCATCCCAGGATACTGCGCCCGACCCGACCGCGTCGGCCCATTTCCCATTGTGGTGGTCGTTCAGGAGATATTCGGCGTCCACGAGCACATTCGCGACATCTGTCGCCGGTTCGCGAAGAGGGGATACGTCGCCGTCGCCCCCGAACTCTTCGCACGGCAGGGCGACGTGTCCAAGATCTCCGACTTCAAGGAGATCATGCCCATTGTCGCAAAAGTGCCCGACGCCCAGGTCATGAGCGACATCGACTCAGCTGTCACCTGGGCCGTGCAGTCCGCCAAAGGCGACCGGTCCCGCTTGGGGATCACAGGCTTCTGCTGGGGCGGCCGGATCGCGTGGCTCTATGCTGCCCACGCGACCGACGTCAAAGCGGCGGTGGCATGGTACGGCCGTATCGTCGGCCAATCCGATCCGCTGCACCCCAAGCACCCCATCGATATCGCCGCCGACCTCCACGCGCCAGTACTCGGCCTCTACGGCGGCCAGGATCAGGGTATCCCAGCCGCAACAGTGGACCAGATAAAGCAGGCCGCCACCGCCGCCGGGAAGACAGTGGACGTAGTCATCTACCCGAACTCCGGCCACGCGTTCCATGCCGACTACCGCCCATCCTACAACCCCACCGACGCCGCCGACGGCGACAAGCGCATGTACGCCTGGTTCGAAAAGCACAGCGTCAAGTAAGCGCCGAAAGCGTAGTTGTTTACAACAAAAAACATCAGCGCCCCCGATCATTACCGATCGAGCGCGCTGTGTTGTTACTATCTGACACCCTCGCCTTTCCAAGGAGAGGGGGCGGCCATTCCTATGGCCGGGGGTGAGGTTGATACTATCTGACTCCCCTCTACTTATCCTAGGAGAGGGGCCGGGGGTGAGGTCTTATCTTCCTCTCCTCACTCTCCCCGCACTCTCACGCGCCCTTTTCCAGCGCCAGCGTGATCGTCGGGGCGTCGCAGACTTCGGACGGGCCGAAGTACTGGATGGCACCGGGGAAGACATACTCGTCCCCGATGGCCCAGCTCTCCCGGTTGGCTGCGAAGAACTTGAACGGAGCATCGCCCAGGTTGACCAACGCCTTCTTGATCACTGGCGTCGGCTTGCCTTTTCGCTGCTCCATGTTGAGCATCATCGTGACCGGTGTGCCGCCTGCGACCCACTCGTCGCTGTGTTTGGTCATGTTGGCGACGTTGGACGTGTACCCGGTCAGCCCGGCGCGCACCAATTGCGCCGCCGCGTAGCCCAGCGAGTAGCAGTAGTCGGCGTCGAAGTTCGACGGTGTCGCGCAGCGCCCTTCGTAACCGAAGAAGTGGCTCAGCGGGCTGAACTTCACCGACTGCGCCTTGCCCTCGCTCTGGAGGCCCTTGA
This sequence comes from Capsulimonadaceae bacterium, assembly GCA_036504535.1. GTDB lineage: Bacteria > Armatimonadota > Armatimonadia > Armatimonadales > Capsulimonadaceae > JARLGU01. The sequence continues at coordinate 247,946 of DASXUY010000026.1, read as the reverse complement.
TCTTGGCGGCCACAAGGTCCATCAGAAGCCGCTCTGTCTCAACCTGGGACAGCGGTACGTTGCCGTGGCTGTCGCGCTCGAGCAGCACTTCCTGGATCGAGATCGGCAGCGACGCGTAAACCTCGGCGCTGTGGTGGCTCAGCTTGGTCAGGATGAACTCGAGGCGGCCAATCTGATCGTCGATGCTGCGAACATGAGCGTCATGGCTGCCTAGGATGTCGCTGAGTTCCTGGATCATCACCTTGATGTCGCCGATAAACTCAAGCAGGCCTTCGGGAACAAGCAGGATACCGTAGTTCTTGCCAGCGTCGGCGCGCTTGACGATGGTGTCGACGATGCTGTCAACAATCTGGTCAAGGGTGATGCCCTTTTCCTGGATCTCTTCGGAGACGAGGCAGATATTGGGTTGAACCTGAAGCGCGCATTCGAGCGTGACATGGCTCGCGGCGCGGCCCATCAGTCGGATAAAGTGCCAGTATTTGACCGCCGACTGAGCGTCGCGGGCGATATTGCCGATGAGCTCGGAATAGGTGCGGGCAGCAGTGTCGAAGCCGAACGATGTCTCGATCTGCTCGTTCTTCATGTCGCCGTCGATGGTCTTCGGGACGCCGACAATCGATGTCGTGCATCCGCTGGCCTTGATATACTCGGCAAGAACGGCGGCGTTAGTGTTGGAGTCGTCTCCGCCAACCACGACCAGCCCGTCGAGCCCGAGCGTCTCAAAGTTCGTCTTGCAGGCTGCCAGGTCGTCTGCCTTTTCGATCTTGTCGCGACCGCTCATGATCATCGAGAAGCCGCCCGTGTTGCGATACTGGTCGATGATGTCGGCCGTAAGCTCCATGTACTTGCCTTTGATGACGCCGCCGGGGCCCTTCAGGAAGCCGTACAGTACTGACGCCGGGTTAGCGGCCTTAAGGGCATCAAAGATGCCCGCGATCACATTGTGCCCGCCCGGAGCCTGGCCGCCGGAGAGGACGACGCCCACCTTGAGCGCGCCGCTCTTCAGGTCGCCCGTGCCCTCGACCAGCTTGACTTCCGGTTGACCGTACGTGTTCGGGAAGGCCTTGCGGATCGCATCCTGGTCGGTAGGCGGCGCAGACGCAGCGCCGAGTTGAACAGCAATTGTGCCGGATCGCAGCGCCTTAGGCAGCTTCGGCTGATATGCGGCGCGATGCTTCTGCAGCGCGGATATCTGTGAACTCATTTCATAACCTCTTAAACGGAATAGGGATTGCACTCTTGAACAGGGCGAACGTTCTCAGAAAATGGAGACAAGGAGACACCTTGGTCGCGCGTATAGTATACCTAGATTGGCGTTATTGAAGTAACCGTTGAGATAGTGTTGAACATTCGCCGCAGTCAGTATTCCGACGTTCAAATTGGACCCCTGTGTCCACCATTTGGCGGATTGATTCAATCCGTCACTCGGAGGACGTAACCCATGTTTCGCGGGTGGTACATTACCCACGTTACTCACCGCGAAGTGGTTGAGTAGATCGCGGTCTCAGTAGCGCTGTAGCTCCCGACCTCGCTCGAGACTGTCCTTTACCCCCTCTGCCCGTTGCCGGGCGTTCTACGTAGTTTTAAATCCGAAGTTGGATTAGGTAGCCCTTATTCCGTGGCCGCTGTATTTGCCACAGATATCGTCAACTACCGAAGCCGGTCATTGATGCCGGTCTGCATTACCCGAGTCGCAATTCGCCGAACATTTCTGACAGCAACAGCTGCCCGTTTAGCATTGCAACTCACCTCTCACTAATCGCCCATTTTAGGCACCCAAGGTCCCGCAATAGTTGCGTCTCTTTGATCCTGACGGGCGAACCGGTTCCAATCCAACAACATTCAGGAGACATTACGATGAGAAAAGTTGCTATTTACGGCAAGGGCGGTATCGGCAAGTCGACAACCACACAGAATACGGTTGCGGCCATGGCGGAGATGGGCAAGGAGATCATGGTGGTCGGATGCGACCCCAAGGCCGACTCCACCCGCCTGCTTCTCGGTGGCCTCGCCCAGCGCACGGTACTCGATACCCTGCGGGAAGAGGGCGAAGACGTGGAGCTTTGCGATGTGCGCTCTTCAGGCTACGGGAAATCACTATGCGTCGAGTCCGGCGGTCCCGAGCCTGGGGTAGGCTGCGCAGGTCGCGGCATCATCACCTCGATCAACCTGCTCGAACAGCTTGGCGCTTACGATCAGGATCTCGATTACGTGTTCTACGACGTTCTCGGCGACGTTGTCTGCGGCGGGTTTGCGATGCCGATTCGCGAAGGCAAGGCCGAGGAGATCTACATCGTCGCGTCGGGCGAAATGATGGCCATGTACGCTGCCAACAACATCTGTAAGGGCATCAAGAAGTTCGCCGACAACGGCGTGGTCCGCTTGGGCGGCATCATCTGCAACAGCCGCAAGGTCGACAACGAACGCGAGATGGTCGGAGAGTTCGCCAAAAAGCTCGGCACACAGATGATCCACTTCGTTCCCCGCGACAACATGGTTCAGCGCGCCGAAATCCGCCGCAAGACGGTCATCGACTTCGAGCCTACCTGCGCTCAAGCCGACGAATATCGAACGCTGGCTAAGTCGATTGACGGCAACGACATGTTCGTAGTGCCGACTCCGATGGAAACGGATGCGTTCGAAAAGCTGCTCATGGACTTCGGCATCGCCGACTAGGTGTGGTAGCGATACGTCAGCTGTGTCTGATGATAACTATATTGAATAGAGTCTTTGCTACAAAGACATTATAAGATGTTTGAAAGGGTTACTCCAATGATTATGATTCGAGCCATTGTACGGCCAGAGAAGAGCGGCGAGGTGATGTCCGCTCTTCTCGATGCGGGCTTCCCCGCAGTGACGAAAGCCAACGTTCACGGTCGCGGCAAGCAGCGCGGGCTCAAGGTTGGCGACATTCACTACGATGAGCTTCCCAAGGAAATGCTCCTCATCGTTGTGGCCGACGAGAACAAGGATTTCGTCCTATCCATCATCATGAAGGCCGCCCGGACCGGCCTCGAAGGCGCCTATGGAGATGGCAAGATCTTCGTGTCGCCAGTGGACGAGGTCTACACGGTCAGCAGCGGAATCCGCGAAGGCGCTGAATTGGAGGCGGCAATCGCATGAAAGAAGTCATGGCCATCATTCGCATGAACAAGATGAACCAGACGAAGAAGGCGCTTGCCGATGCCGGAGTGTCGTCCCTCACCGCAATCATGGTGCAGGGACGCGGTAAGGGACAGGTGGACTATCGCATCCTACGCGGAGCGCAAGAAGGCTACGAGGAAGCGATCGTACAACTGGGGTACGGCCCCAAGCTGATTCCAAAGCGCCTCATAAACGTCGTAGTGCCCGACAGTTTGGTCAAGACTGTCGTCGACACGATCATCAGCACGAACCAGACCGGAATGCCGGGAGACGGCAAAATATTCGTCCTCCCGATCACCGATTCGCTTCGCGTTAGAACAGGTGAAATCGGAGACAAAGCGCTTAACGAGGCGTACGACTAACCCACTACCTTACCGCCAGCAAGTCGAAGGGCTGGCGCCGAGGAACTGTACCCTACTCGCCTGGCCTTATTTGGCGGGGTAGGGGGCCAGCGGCATGCTGGTTAGAAAGTAGGACATGAAATGTCATCCATACCAGGGCCTGCGGCGGTGAAGGACGAGGTTCTTTATCTGCCGGATACTACCCAGGTCGTCAAAGAAATCATAGAAACGTATCCGCCGAAGATCGGACGTAAGCGCGCCAAACATATTCGGGTCAACGATCCCGATGCGATCCCTGAGATCGAAGCCAACGTGCGTACCGTTCCCGGTCTTATCACCCAGCGCGGTTGTTGCTACGCAGGCTGCAAAGGCGTCGTCCTCGGCCCCATCAAGGACATCGTCCACATCGTTCACGGGCCAATCGGCTGCTCGTATTATGCCTGGAACACGCGCCGCAACCTGGCCAGCAAGGACCACACGAAAGCCAACTACATCCAGTACGCGTTTTCGACAGACCTGCAAGAAGACGAGATCATCTTCGGCGGCGAGAAGAAGCTGCGCGCCGCCATCCAGGAAGCGTACGAGCTGTTCCACCCGAAGGCCATCGCCGTGTTTTCGACCTGCCCGGTCGGCCTTATCGGTGACGACGTTCACGCCGTCGCCCGCCAAGCGAAAGCTGAACTTGGTATCAACATCTTCGGATTCAGCTGCGAAGGCTATAAGGGTGTCAGCCAGTCCGCCGGACACCACATCGCTAACAACGGTCTCTTTAAGAACGTTGTCGGTATAGAGGAGCTGACGGTTAAGCCGACCAATCCGTTTCGCATCAATATCCTCGGCGAATACAACATCGGCGGCGACGCGTGGGAGATAAAGCGCATCCTTGATCGGTGCGGTATCGACCTGATCTGCACCTTCAGCGGCGATGTCGTGTACGAAGACATTGCGCATTCGCACACCGCCAACCTCAACCTCGTTATGTGCTACCGGTCAATCAACTACATGGCCGACATGATGGAGAAGAAGTTCGGTATCCCTTGGATCAAAATCAGCTTCATCGGAGCGGACTCGACCACGAAAACGCTACGCAAGATCGCCAAGTACTTCGACGATCCCACTCTCACGGCGCGTGTCGAGGCGGTGATCGCAGACGAACTCGCGGTCCTGCAGCCTGTCCGCGACGAAATCTACTCACGCAACAAGGGAAAGGTCGCGCTCAACTTCGTCGGTGGTTCGCGAGCTCATCACTACCAGGACCTGTTCGCCGACATGGGCATGCGTACCGTCTGCGCTGGCTACGAGTTCGCCCACCGCGACGACTACGAAGGAAGCCGTGTCATTCCTACGATCAAAATCGACGCGGACAGCCGCAACATCGAAGAGATCGAAGTGGACGCGGACCCCGTTCGCTTCAACCCGCGAAAGACCCCCGAACAGCTCGCCGCGCTAGCGGAAGACGGCCTCGTTACCAACGAGTACAAGGGCATGATGTCTGAGATGGCCAAGGGAACCCTGGTGGTCGACGATATTAGCCACTACGAGATGGAGAAGCTGATCGAGTTCTACAAGCCCGATGTGTTCTGCTCAGGAATCAAAGACAAGTTCGTTGTCGAGAAGATGGGCGTGCCGACAAAGCAGCTTCACAGCTACGACTACGGCGGCCCGTACGCAGGTTACCGAGGTGCCGCGAACTTCTACAAAGACATCGACATGATGATCCACAGCTCAGTTCGCCGATTCCTCCGCCCGCCTTGGGAACAGAAGCCGCAGCTTCGAGCTGGCTTCGCCGTTCGCACTGACCAGAAGAAGAAAGGTTAGAAAAATGCTGGACCAAACACCCATCCAAATAATGGAACGGTCATCGCTCAAAATCAACCCCGCGAAGACCTGCCAGCCAATCGGCGCCATGTACGCCGCGCTCGGTGTCCACGGCTGCCTGCCGCATAGCCACGGTTCGCAAGGCTGCTGCGCGTACCACCGGAGCCACCTGACGCGCCACTTCAAGGAGCCAGTAATGGCGTCGACTAGCTCGTTCACTGAAGGATCGTCGGTGTTCGGTGGCGCTGCAAATCTGCAGCAGGCGATCAACACTATCTTCACGGTCTACGATCCCGATGTGATCGCGGTTCATACCACGTGCCTATCGGAAGTGATCGGTGACGACGTGCCGAACATCATCGCCAAAGCACAGAGCGAAGGTCATATACCAGCGGGCAAGCGTGTCTTCCACGCTAACACGCCGAGCTTCGTCGGCTCGCACATCACCGGCTTTAGCAACATGTGCAAATCGATGGTGACCTACTTCGCGGAAAGCAGCGGTGTGACCGGCGAGCACATCAACATCATGCCCGGGTTCGTAAACCCCACCGACATGGTGGCAATCAAGGCCATCGCCGCTGAGATGGGCGTAAAGACCGTCATGTTCCCAGATACATCGGGCGTACTGGACACGCCGATGACCGGTAAGCACGAGTTCTACCCGGTCGGCGGCGCGACAGTCGAGATGATCAAATCGGCAGGTGACGCCAAGCACACCCTGGCTCTCGGCGCATTCGCCAGCGAGGACGCCGCCACCGCCCTTGACGAAAAATGCTCGGTTCCGTGCGACGTGCTCGATCTCCCCATCGGCATATCCGCAACGGACCGGTTCATCCATACCCTCGCGGATGTATCCGGCGCATCGGTCCCTAAGAGCCTTAACCTCAAGCGTGGGCGGCTGATTGACCTGATGAACGATATGCACAAATACGTTCACGGTCTCAAAGTGGCGGTGTTCGGCGACCCCGATCATGTAACATCGCTGGTCGAGTTCCTCCTCGACCTCAACATGCAGCCTGTCCACGTGGTCACTGGCACTCCGGGCAACCGTTTTGACCGGAAGATGAAAGAGTTGGTTGGCGAAGCTCTGCCCAACGCTAATTACAAGCAGCCTGGCGACCTGTTTCTGCTGCACCAGTGGATCAAAAACGAGCCCGTCGATCTCCTGATCGGCAACACGTACGGCAAGTATATCGCTCGCGCCGAGGATGTGCCCTTCGTGCGGTTCGGCTTCCCAATACTCGACCGCATCGGGCACCAGTTCAAGCCCGATGTAGGCTACGAAGGCGCCATCAACCTCCTCGAAACCATCCTGAACGCCGTCATGGACCGCCAGGACCGCGACGCATCCGACGAGGAACTTGAGCTGGTGATGTAAGGGAAAAGGGAATACCTCACCCCCCGGCCCCCTCTCCTTGGAAAGGAGAGGGGGAGACGGAGAAGGCCGTTGCCTTAACTATATCCGGCTCCCTTCCACTTATCCTAGGGGAAGGGTTGGGGATGAGGTCATTCCTTTCCTCCCACTCATCCTTGAGAAAGCAGTAAACCGATGGACGACCTATTAAAACAACGAGAGCGACAGGTGGTCACGCTTGGCGAATCGGCAGCGGATATCGTGTGCGATAAAGCGTCGGTGGCCGGCTCCGTGAGCCAGCGTGCCTGCGTGTTCTGCGGCTCGCGGGTAGTGCTCTACCCCATCGCCGACGCCGTCCACCTCGTCCATGGCCCCATCGGCTGCGCAGCGTACACGTGGGACATTCGCGGCGCTTTGTCGTCCGGCCCGGAGCTTCATCGGCTGAGCTTCTCAACCGATCTCAAAGAGCGCGATGTTATCTTTGGCGGCGAGCCGAGGCTGGAGCGATCACTCCATGAACTGATTTCTAAATACAGCCCCAAGGCAGCGTTCGTTTACTCCACCTGTATCGTGGGACTGATCGGCGACGACGTTGAAGCGATCTGCAAGAAGGTCGCACGGGAATCTGGTATCCCCGTGATCCCGGTTCACTCGGAAGGCTTCAAGGGCACCAAGAAGGACGGCTACAAGGCCGCATGCGATGCGCTCTTTAAGCTGGTCGGCACCGCCCCGGTGGACGATGTGCCGCCGCGCTCGATCAACATCCTCGGCGACTTCAACCTCGCTGGCGAAATTTGGATCATCAAGAAGTACTACGAGCGAATGGGCATTTCCGTCCAAGCCACGATAACCGGCGACGGAAGAGTCGACGATATCCGACGCGCCCACGGAGCGGCGTTGAACGTAGTACAATGCTCCGGCTCCACCATGTACCTTGCCAAGCAGATGAAGGAAAAGTACGGCATCCCATTTCGTCGAGTCTCGTACTTCGGGCTTGAAGATATGGCGGACGCCCTCTACGAAGTCGCCAAATTCTTCAAGGATCCTGAGATTATGGCCAAGGCGAGAGACCTTGTAGCCGAAGAGATCCAGACCATTTACCCGCAGCTTATGGCGTACCGCGAAAAGCTCAAAGGCAAAACGGCGGCGGTGTATGTCGGGGGCGCATTCAAGGCGTTTTCGCTGGTCAAGGCGCTCCGAACCATCGGCATGGAAGTGGTGATGGTCGGCTCGCAAACGGGCGGCTCGGACGATTACGCGCAGCTCAAAGACATCTGCAAACCGGGGACCATCGTGGCCGACGACACCAACCCGCTGGAGCTGTCAAGCTTCTTGAAGCAGAAGGATATCGACCTTCTAATAGGCGGCGTCAAGGAGCGCCCCATCGCCTACAAACTAGGCGTCGCGTTCTGCGACCACAACCACGAACGCAAACGGCCCCTCGAAGGGTTCGTCGGCATGCTGAATTTCGCCGCTGAAGTTCATTCCTCGGTCATGAGCCCGGTCTGGCAGTTCACGCCACGCCGCGCAGGTGACATGAAGTTGAAAGACATGAACAATGAGCGACAAATCAACATCGTCTAGTGTGACAACTAATGCTTGTAAGCTCTGTGCACCTCTCGGTGCCACCGTGGCGTTCAAAGGCATCGAAGGCGCGATGCCAATGATCCACGGTGGTCAAGGTTGCGCAACATATATCCGCCGCTACCTGATTAGCCATTATAACGAGCCGCTGGACGTGGCATCGTCCAGCTTCTCCGATGAGGCAGCCATATTTGGCGGCGAAAGCAACATCCGCACAGGGATGGACAACGTCACCAAGAAGTACAGCCCCGCGATGATTGGCGTCTCGACGACATGCCTTGCCGAAACCATCGGTGACGATATGAACGCCATCATGAAGCGCTACATTCTCGCCAAGGACGAGCCAATTGGGCCCGTGGTCATACCGGTGTCGACACCCAGCTATAGCGGCACCCATATGGAAGGCTTCCACATAGCCGTTCGCGGCGTAGTGGAGCGCCTTGCAATCGATCCGACTCCACGCAATGGCATCAATATCCTGCCAGGGTTCGTCTCTACTGCCGACATACGCTACCTCAAGGAAGTCCTCACCAGCTTCGACCTCGAATACACACTCTTGCCAGACTACTCGGACACGCTCGACGGTCCCGCGCAGTGCGACTATCACGCGGTGCCTCGCGGCGGGACACCCATAGCAGCCATCGCCGCTATGGCAGGCCGTCGCGCTACGGTGGAGTTCGGTCGAACACTTCCGCCGAACACCACCGCTGGGGCCGGTCTCGCAGCCCGGCACGACGTCCCCCTGTGCTCGCTTGGGATGCCCATCGGTATCGGCGAAACCGACCTCTTCTTCGAGGCGATCGCCGAGCTTTCCGGTAAACCGGTCTCCGATCTGCATACCGCTGAGCGGGGGCGGCTTATCGACGCGTACGTCGATGGCCATAAGTACATATTCGGTAAGCGGGTCGTTGTTTACGGCGAGGAAGATCTCGTCGTTGGCCTCACATCGTTCCTGTCTGAAATAGGAGCCATACCGGTCCTGTGCGCCTCAGGCGGCACAAGTGGTCGGTTGGCTCAAGCCGTGCGCATAGTTGCGCCGAACCACACGCCAATGACGCGTGAAGGGGCCGACTTTGGCGAAATCGAGGAACTGGCTGCAAAGCTCGCGCCCGACTTCGTTGTCGGCAACAGCAAGGGATACGGACTCTCGCGGCGGTTGAAAATACCGCTCGTGAGAGTCGGTTTCCCTATTCACGACCGAATCGGCGGGCAGCGAGTTCTTCACCTTGGGTATCGCGGCGCTCAGCGGCTGTTTGACGAGATCGTCAACAGCCTCATTGCAAAGTCCCAAGACGACTCGCCCATCGGCTACAGCTATATGTAAGGAGCGGCACCCATGCTTTCAGATTCAGACGCTTTCGCAATGCACCCATGCTTCGACCCCAATGCGCGCCACCTCTACGGACGCATCCACCTGCCGGTCGCGCCCAAATGCAACGTTCAATGCAACTACTGCAACCGCAAATTCGACTGCGCCAGCGAATCACGCCCCGGCGTCTCCAGCGCCGTGCTCAAACCATTCCAGGCGGTGGCTTACTTAGAAGCGGCGCTCGCCATACAGCCGAATATCGCCGTTGTGGGAATAGCTGGGCCCGGAGACCCTTTCGCGAACCCCACAGAAACCATGGAAACACTGCGGCTCGTTCGCGAAAAGTATCCCAATATTCTCCTCTGCGTCTCCAGTAACGGACTCGGCATCGGTCCGTATATCGACGAGCTCGCAGCCCTCGACGTTTCCCACGTAACGCTCACAATCAACGCTATCGATCCCGAGATTGGCGCAAACGTATATGCGTGGCTGCGTGAGGACAAAGTGGTTCACCGTGGCGTTGAGGCTGCTGCCTTGCTGCTCGAAAAACAGATGGAAGCTCTCAAAGCCCTAAAGAAGCACGGCATCACGGTGAAAATCAACAGCATCATCGTCCCCGGTGTCAACGACCGCCACATTCCCGAAGTAGCGAGAGTGACGGCTGAGCTTGGCGCCGATATCATGAACTGCGTCCCGCTTATGCCCGTTGAGGGAACACCATTCGGCGCGCTCTCTGAACCCGACGGTGGCACCATCGCCCGCGTTCGTATTCAGTCCCGCCAATACATCCACCAGATGGCGCACTGCACCCGGTGCCGCGCCGACGCTGCTGGCATGCTGGGAGAGGCCCAGTCCCCCGAGTTCGATGGCATGCTGCGCGAATACTCTCTCCTCGGTGAGTTGGACGGCTCCTCGCGTCCCTACGTCGCCGCCGCATCGCACGAAGGGCTTCTCGTCAATCAGCACCTCGGCGAGGCGGAAACGTTTCTCATTTTCGACGACGTCGACGGAAAGTACGCCTGCATTGAGCGCCGAAAAGCTCCCCCCAAAGGCGGCGGGGAACAGCGATGGCGAGACATGGCCGCGCTGCTCTCCGACTGCCGTGCTGTTCTCGTCAGCGCAGTCGGTTCCGTGCCTCGCGAGATACTCGGCCAGGCGGGAGTTCAGGTGCTTGACATGTCCGGCATGATCCAGGATGGCCTCGATGTGTTCTTCCGCAAGGAAGATCCCCGCGCCTTGAAGCGCCACTCTGGCAAGGCCTGTCCAGGCGGCGGCGCAGGTGGCGGTTGCGATTGATGGGATCGCATATCCCGGTTGTATGAATGGAAAGCGGCCAGCAATGAAACCAAAGCTTATCGATGTCACACTTCGCGAAGGGAGCCAGGCTGCTGACGTCTACTTTACGTCTCGCCAGCGCCGCGCAATCCTCAAGGGGCTGGCCGCTGTTGGAATTGATGAGATCGAGGTGGGAGCAGTTGCGAAGGACGCCGATATGGTCGGCATGGTCGCTGAGGCGAGGACCTTGGCCCCAAAGGCACGCGTCGCCGTATGGTGCCGTGCACTATGCCCGGACATAGAACTCGCGATGGCGTGCGAGCCCGATGTGATCTCCGTGTCGCTGCCTGTCTCCGATCTCCACCTGGAAAAGAAAATGGGTCGGTGTCGCGACTGGGCCATACGCCAGATTGACCATGTCGCAAGGCTCGTCCGGCTGTCCGGAGATATCTACCTGTCGCTCGGCCTTGAAGACGCCACCCGGGCCGACCCTCAGTTCCTCGATGAGCTTGTCTGCATGGCGCATGCTGCAGGATTCGACCGCATCCGGATCGCCGATACTATCGGCACGGCGACACCCGCCACCGTGTTCAATACGGTTCGTCGCGTGCTGGATCGATTTCCAGTCTCGCTCGGCGCTCACATGCACAACGACTTTGGCATGGCCACAGCCAATGCGATCACCGCATTGAATGCTGGCGCTGAATGGGCCGACGTGTCCGTCGGCGGCGTCGGCGAGCGGGCAGGGATCGCAAGGCTGGAGGAACTTGCTGGCTATCTCGTCCTGCAGCAAGCGAGCCGCACGTACGATCTCAGCGAACTCGCCTCTCTGGCTGCAATCGTCGCGGAGGCGTCGGGCGATACCGTCGCTAAGCGGCAGCCAATTATAGGCGACGCGATCTTCTCCTGCGAATCAGGCCTCCATCTGGACGGACTCGACAAGGAGAAAGCAACATACGAGCCGTTTCCGCCAGAGGCGATTGGGACGACATGGCACAAGCGTCTCAGTATGAAGGCCGGGGCGAATGCGGTAGCCTCGGTGCTTAAGACCAACTGGGCGAATGTCGGCGTCGAGCACGTGCCAGCAATCACCGCCCGAACCCGCTCCGTCTCGCGCTCGTTCGGCAGGGCCTTGACGGACACGGAGTTCGCGGCGATCGTCGCCGAAGTGGCGAACCAGGCAGATACCAAACCCAAGAGTTCGCCAGCCTAAGCCGGATTATCATAGTGGCGCAATTCAACGCCAAAGGAGCAATCACAATGGAAAAACCAAAACATCACATCTTCGTTTGCGGGAGCTTTCGCGTAGCCGGAGAATCCAAGGGTTCCTGTTTTCGCAAGGAGTCCATCGCCCTCCTCCAATACTTCGAATCGGAGATATCCGACCGCGACATGGACGGCGTCCTCGTATCTAGCACAGGCTGTCTCAACCTCTGCGAACAAGCACCCGTAGTGATCGTCTACCCCGAGGGCCACTGGTACGGCTGCGTGAACGAAACGATGGCCGACGACATTCTCGACGCTATCGAGGAAGGGCGACCAGCACAAAGCCAGTTGGTCTGAATACCAAGCTTATAGCCTTACCAAGAAGACCATATAGCACGAAATGGCGGTTCGCCATCTGTTTTCTTGCTCCCTTCTCCTTATCGTAGGAGAAGGGCTGGGGATGAGGTTTTCAACCCACTCCGCACTTTATGAGGAGGAACAGTTATAACCATGAAAATCAGCGCACGCAACGTGCTAAAAGGGACCGTAAAGTCCCTCAAGCCGGGGATCGTCAACACCGAAGTCGTAATCGAGCTAGCTTCAGGCGAAACCATCGTCTCCGTGATCACCTTAGCGTCGGCGGAATCGCTTTCCCTCGAAGTCGGCAAGGTCGTATACGCCGTGGTGAAGTCGTCCGACGTGATGATCGCCACCGACTAGCGGCACCAATCACCGGGCACCCATATCGGTGCCCGGTCGCGCCGTAGCTGCCTACCGATCCGTACGTCCATCCTGCGCCTTCATCGTCTCCGCGGCAGGCTTTCCCCACACCGTGAACCCTTTATCTCCGCGAGGGTCGTCGCGGACCCATGGGCGGTCGTACTGCTCGTCCCACTTCCACCAGTACATCCCCATCCACCACAAAACTAGCGGGCCTTCGTTCCTTTTGCCCTTCATTCCACGCGCAAACTGATATAATGAACTGAATTGTTAGTAGCAAAGGATTCCAAGCCATGGCGACCGCAATAGACATCTATACCGAAAATATTAAGCCGTTATCCGTGGGGGAAAAGCTTACCATTGTTCGCCTGATAATGGATGAAGTCATTCCGGTTCCAGGAGAGGCGGTCCCGCCGGGAACGTTTGACAATCTACGCCAATTCCTGCCGGACATCGAGCGTATCACTTTCACCGACCAGGAACTCGCCGGTGTCACCCTGACCGCGTCCTAGCCATGAGCCTTCATCTTTTGCTGGACGAGAATATCAGCCCTGTGGTTGCAGTGCAGGTGAAGCGGCACCGCCCTTCGATGCCCATTGATAGCGTATTCACCTGGCAGGCGGGCGCGTTCGTTGGCAGTCCCGATATGGCGTTTTTACAAGCTACAAATGATTCGAAGGTGACTCTTGTGACGTATTACTTGCAGACCATTCCAAGCTTGATTGCTGAGTTTCAGCGGGTGTACTTCACGACAGTGGCAAGCAGCTAATGGCGGGGCAGTTCGATAGGCCATAGCCGCGATAATTGAGCCTGTGGCGCACACTTAGCCCCGGAGGGGTGTTCCTCGTCAGACCGGGAGTTCCAGTCCCGGTCCATGCGGCGCTCTGGTTGCCACTTACTTGACTCGCACTGAGTTTCAGCAGGAGGGCAGGAATCACGCTGGCGTTGCCTTTATCGACGACCAAACTATTTCCAGTAACGACTTCGGAAGATTGACCCGAGCGATTATCCTGTTTTGGGAACGTTATAAGTCCGAGAACTGGCAGAATCGGGTTGCATTTGTAGAAGGCCCACGCCCCTAAGCATAGCGTCATTGTCCGCAACCGCAATGCCTACCGATCCGTGCGACCATACCACGCCTTCATCGTCTCTGCGGCAGGCTTACCCCACACTGTGAACCCTTTATCTCCGCGCGGGTCGTCGCGGAACCACGGGCGGTCGTTCTGCTCGTCCCACTTCCACCAGTACATCCCCATCCACCACGGCTCCGCCCAGAATGTGTCCAGCACAGCCTCCATGAAACGGGCCTGCTCGTCGCCGTCATAGCCGCCCGCCTGATCGTAGCCCCACGGACACTTGGTAGCGCCCGCCGTCGAGCAGCAGCCGCATTCGGCGAAGTAGAACGGCTTGCCGTACAACTCAGCGACCTCGCGGTAGTACGCCAGCGACGGCACCAGCTTCTCACGCATCGCTTCGAGCGACGCGCCAGGCTGATCGGAGACCGGGTCGTAGAAGCTGCAGCCTACGGAATCGATGTCGTAGAACCAGTGATCCTTGTTGGACAGTTCCTTAACGAAATCCACACAGCGCGTATGGCCCGACGTCAGGTGGCCCGAATACACGCTGCGAGCGGCGGCGACCGTCTCCTTCCAGTGCGCGTTCTGCCCCACCGTGTGGTCAAGTTCGCTATCGAGCCCGAACGCTTCACACCCCGCCCGCTGTGCCACGGCGCCGTAGTGCAGGGTACGTTCGACCATGCTGTTGAACCATTGCCGCCAGTGCGTAATCGGCTTTCCTGGAATGATCAATCCATCGCCCGGGAAGTTGATCGCCAATCGCTGTGTGCCATCCCACGCTTCCGTCATCGGGCGAAGCTGCACCTTCATGCCCTTGGAGTGGATATAGTCGGCGATATCGCGTATCTCGTCATCGGCCGGTGTCTGCTTGAAGTCGCGGTACATTCGCGTGCTGGCAAAAGTGTCCTGAAGCACGATCGCCACCAGGCAAACCCATTCGATATTGAGCTCTGCCATTCGGTCGACTTGCAGCCGCGCATCTGCGGAACTGTAGTAACCATCGCGAGCATAGTAGCCAAAAGTCATTCCGCGATGCAAATTGATCGGTCCTAAAAGTGTCATCGTTTTTACCTTCGGCCCCGGTGCCTTTCCTGAAAGTGGGGACCCACGCATTGTCAATTGGCAGCCAAGCCATTGCCTGACTCGCCGCGGCTGCGTATTCTAGTTAGTCTCGTAGGGGTGTTCTTCGTCAGGCCGGGATCTTCAGTCCCGGCAATCTCGGCGCCCTCTAGAAGTAGCCGCCCTTTTCGCTGATTTCGTGAATGCTCTGCCCCTCGGCGACCCAGCCGAAGATACGCTTCTCATTGCCTTCGATCTCTTCGGCGCGGACCAGCACATCGTATGCGATGTCGCGGGGTACAGCCAATACGCCGTCGATATCGCCCATGATGATATCGCCGGGGCGGATTGTGACATCGCCAATCTTAATCGGAATCTGGTAGTGCGTGATCAGGCAACGACCAAGACTGCCGTTGCTCGTGCGGTACTTGTAGAAGACTGGGAAGTCCTTTTCGAGGATCTGGTGCGTGTCACGGATACCGCCATCGATACACGCCGCGCGCACTCGCTTCCCATGGGCCGTTGCCGTCATCACACCGCCCCAGAGCGTCGCCTTTTCGTCGCCGCTGGTGTCCCACACGACAAATGCGTCCTCGTGCATCTCATCGAGCATGGCGGTGCGGAACGTCATCTCGCCGGTGATCTTAACGTTCGGTGCACTCTTCACCGTGAATGCGAGCCCCGCGACAGTACGCTCGGGCCGCAGCGGGACGATATGGTGCGGCAGCGCCTGATCCAGCAGGCAGAACTCACGCATCACATCGTTGATCGCGCCCGTATACAGCGCCTCATACCGCGCGAGAAGCTCCGCTATCGGCACAGGAAATGGCTTGGTCGAAACGCCCTCGCGGCTCGCGATAAGCTTCTCCAGCTTCATCATCTTCGCTTCTTTTTGAAGCAAGTCTTCGTTTGACATTTTGGTCCCCTTAGCTAATCCTGCGTTATCTTAGTGCCCAACGGGTACTTTCAAGCACTTCAGAGCCGTAGGTTTAAACCTACGGAATCTGCGAATATGTCTCCGTAAACGCGCTCCCACCACCGTCGAATAGTCGCGCCCCGGACAGCTTTACATCCGGTAGGCTGAGCAGAAGTCCGCGCTCGGCCTCCGTGACGACAATCCCTAGCTTGCCTGACGGGTCAAACGCCACATTGGTCGGGTTCTTCCCGGGCAGCTCAAATACCCCCTCCAAGTCGTCGCCTGTGGCACGCAACTGGACGTGTCCTGCGCCGTACACAGCTACCGCAAGCTCACCGGTGCTCGTGAACGCCATCCCGTCCGGCCCCGGAGCGCCGCCCATGTTCTCGGCCCACGGCTTAGGTTCAATCCACGCCCTTCCGCCCGCATCCCATGCGCCGCGCCAAAGCCGCTGGCGGTACGTTTCCGCGACTACGAGTTCGATCCCGTCGGCGGTGAAGGCTAGCCCGTTCGGAAAATAGAGGCCCTCGCGAATCTTGGTCGTCGTACCGTCCAACCCGAGGCAGCAGACATAACCAGTCGGTTCCGTTCGCGAGTCGCCGGGGCATGTAAAGACGAGATTGCCCTTTGCATCGAATGCGAGATCATTCGGCTTGTCCAAAGCCTTCCCGTCCACCGACTCGCATATCGTTTCGAACGCTTCCGTTACCGGGTCGAATGTCCGTATCTCATTCCGCGCCGAATCGCAAAACCAAATGCGTCCCCGCCAATCAAAAGCCACGCCATTTGGAGCGCCGCCTGACTCGTACCTGACCACGTCTCCACCATCCCAACACGACACACACCCACCCTTTATCTCAACGAACCACAATCTCCCGTCGGCACCAAACGCTGGCCCTTCTGGAAACGCCAGCCCACCCGCCAAAACGTCAATCCCACCGCCAAGACTCACCATAACTTTGCACCTACCCCTGAGCGAAGCGAAATATAAAAATGGCCCGCCCGGCCACCGAGGGCATCCTAAAATCCCCCCACCTACCTCGCCCCAATCGCATCCAGCGCACCACGGATATAGCCCAGCGCATATACTTTGCCAGTCATCGCATACCCGGGCCGGTCGTTCGCCTCGCCGTGCATTGTCGGCGCGTGGTCAGGACGCAGCGGCCCTTCGAAACCGCCTTCGGTGTAGACGCGCAGCATGGAGGCGAGGTTGTTGGGGCCGTTGTCGTGGAACGTTTCCCGGAACCGGTTGCGCGTACCGGCGACGTCACGAAGGTGGACGAAGTAGAGCCTGTCAGTCGCCATCCATTCCCGTGCGAGGGCTTCGATATCCTCGCCCATGAGGCGGAAGTTGGCCTGGCAGAATGTGATCCCGTTCGCTGGCCCGCGATGCAGTGAGAGCACCCGGCGGAATGCGTCCGCGCTGGTAAGGATGCGACCGATCCCGCGCAGGAACGGTACCGGGGGATCGTCGGGATGCAGTGCCATCTTCACGCCCGCCGCCTCGGCGACCGGCAATACGGCGGCCAGGAAATACTCAAGGTTCGCCCACAGCACATCATGTGAAACGCTGCCCCATTCGGTCGTGCCAAGGTTCTCTGCGTCGACAAGGTCAAACTCGCTCACCAATGCGCCCCCGCGCTCTCGCACATCGCTGCTGGTTCGGTACCAGCCGAGGCCCGCCATCCAGTTGTAGCAGAGTAGCGGCACACCAAGGCGTCCAAGCGCATTGATGACCGCGATATAGTTCTCAATCTCCTCGTCGCGCCCCGGCAGCCCCAGCTTAATATTCTCTGCGGGTACTGGGTGGCTTTCTACACCCGCGAAAATCAGCCCGGCGCTCGCGAACTCGTCGGCGATACGACAGAGTGCGGCATCGTACCCGTCGCGCGGGACATCTTTCAGCACAGTGACGACCCGCCCGATGGCGTGAGTCACGCCGGCCTGAGTGGCGATGATCATCTTGTCGCGGTCGCCGGGATCGAACAGCTCTGCAAGATGGATCACAGCATCAGCCCCCCGTCGACATAGAACGTTGCCCCGGTGATGTAGCTTGCCTCGTCCGACACGAGCAGTACCGCAAGGGCCGTCAGGTCCGACGGCGCACCGATACGACCGAGCGGAATTTTGGCGACAATTCCGGCATGGAAATCGTCATCGGCGAGTAATGCGCGGTTAATGTCGGTGAGGATAGCGCCTGGCGACAGGGAGTTGACGCGCACCCCCGACTCGGCCCATTCGAGCGCCAGCGTCTTCGTCATCATCTTCATCCCGCCCTTGGCGATGGTGTAAAGCGAATTGTTGCGGTGCGCTTGATCGTCGTGGACACTTGATATGTTGAGGATAGCGCCGCCGTGAGGCGACATCGCCCGGACGGCCTTCTGCGAGAGAAAGAATGGACCCTTGAGATCGACCGCCATTACGCGATCCCACTCGTCGACCGTCGCATCGACAGCTGGCGCGCGCCTATCGATTGCCGCATTGTTCACCAGGATGTCGAGCCGCCCGTATTCACCGATAGCCGCAGCAATAAGCCCGTCTAGCTGCCCGACATCGCCCACATCCGCTCGCACCGCGATCGCCGCACCGCCGCGTGCCGTGATTGCATCCGCGACCTCCCGCGCCGCATCTTCCGACGCGGAGTAGTTCACGACGACGCTAGCCCCTTCGAGCGCGAGCGCTTGGGCAATGGCTGCTCCAATCCCGCGGCCCGCACCTGTGACGATTGCCACTTTGCCGTTAAGCTTCATTATTAGTCTCTCGGAGTCATCATGGTAGCTATCCACCCATATGGATGATAATTTGCGCGGTTCACCCTCTTTGTCTTCCCCTTAGGGGAGAAGGGGACCCACGAAGTGGGGAAGAGAGATTCTGTATTTTCTAAAGAGGCTAGGGTGAGGATGTATCATGTACTTTTTATCAAGTGGCACCACGATCTTGGCGCTCACCTTATAGATGAATGTAGTAAGTCACCAACGAAAAGGTGCGTCCGCCTCTTCAACTGTAGGTATTATACAGAGAGCGTCGCAAACTAGCCATAGAGTGTTTGATCGTCTTCATGCACTTAATTTCACCAATCGCAAGGTTCCGCATATGCGTTTCGAGTCGATAGAATCAGTTTCCGTAATGCGGCATCTCTACATAGCGCGCGCCGCCCAGTTCGCATTTCCAACGTACACGTATCACAACTGGGCGATATTCTGCGCCGAAAGTGGGCGGTTCGAATACAAGGCGGGTGACGCCGCCGGGGAAGCAGGGTTCGGGGATGTGGTCGTGTGTCCTGCAGGTATCGCCTTTGACAGGCGCGTCGTTGCGACACTATCGTTCCATTTCTTCGAATTCGCCGTTCAGCCCGTTCAGCACAGCACCGGATCTGGTGCGCTCATCACCGTCGACGATTTCGAGCGATTGGCGTCAACCTTTCGGCACCTGCGTATCGCTTCGGAAACGTCTGAAGCCGCAAAGCTCATTCGGACCCAGCACCTGCTCCGCGATATCCTCTTCCAGTGCGACCACACGTGCCAGGCGCCCGAGCCAACCACCGATGACCCACTCATGGTCGATATCGCCGCAAAGCTGCGGGAGAACGCGTTCGGCGAAGTGATTCTGCGCGACGTTGCGGCCGATGCCGCCCTCAGCCCCGTCCAGCTCGTACGCCGCTTCCGCGCCGCGACCGGCCAAACCCCCCGCGACTTCGTCGAAGCCATCCGACTCGCGCAAGCAAAGCGGCTACTGACCGAAAGCGATGCCGTCCTCGAACGCGTCGCGATGCTCTGCGCCTACCAAAGCCCCTTCTACTTCAGCCGCATCTTCAAGAAACGCTTCGGAATGAGCCCATCCGAGTACCGCCGCGTGAACCGGGTATAGAACCGGATCGAGGCGTGACCGAGCAGTTTGTAGGGGCCGAGGCTACCAATTAATCAATTATTTGTTCGTAAAAATATTCTATTTACGAGTATTATACGGTACAATATAACTACAAAGTAGTAATCGCACCTTGACAACGCGCACCCGCGCTTCATAGCCTTGCGACGCCCACCCAGGCCGCCGCCGCTCCCGCACACGTGGCCGCAGTCGGCGCCGGTAACGACGTGACGAACCCAGCCCGCCAACGTGGTCGGTGACCTCGCTTCTCAGCGCAACATCATAGTCCCCAATCCCTTGGGGACAGCGAGCCGAACGAGCAGGGGTAGCCGCGCCCACAGTTTTGCATGCAAAAAAGCGAATCGCAACGCCGATTTTGCATGCAAAACGGACCCGGTTCAGTACGTGGCTTGCCAAGAGGTGGTCGGACTATAGAGCCCCTACTCGCGGAGACAGCTCGCCCGAGCGAGCAGGGAGTAACCCGGCTCACAGTTTTGCGCAAAAAAAGAATCGCGTTGCGCAACGCAAAACACGCAAAACCCCATTGTCGTGAGCATGGCCCGCCAAGAAGTAGTTGGACATCATAGTCCCCAATCACTTGGGGGCAGCGAGCCAAACGAGCGGGGGTAACAAATCGCGTTGCGCAACGCAAACGCCCACCCCTCCGCCTCCTCGACCCACCCAGCCCGCCCGCCAAGAGGCATACGCTCATCGGGACCCCACCGCGTGGGGTGGCACGGCACGTGCCGGGGTTCTGGGGACCCGTTTGCACAATCATCCACGTGGGTACAACAGTAGCAGGCAAACGCCTTCTCAGTTGCAGACCATCATCTGCATCGAATTGTCCTCCCGGACCAATTCGAACCTTCAATTTCAACGTAACCGGGTGCGCCTGAAAGGCTAACACCCTATTATGCCGACCACGTCCCATGCAGCCGCCGCAGTAATGCCGCGTAGCATTTTTACCGATACGCGCCGCACTTTTGTCGCTCTCGCCGTCGTCACCGTGACCGCTTTTGCTTCCTGTTCGGCAGTACTTGCGCAGTCAAACCGCAACAGCCGACAGCGGTTGTCCCTTCCGAGCGGTACGGTCATTCCGGTCAAGCTTGATACGGAACTATCGTCCAACAACTCGTCACGAGGCGACACATTCACCACCACTGTGGACAACAACAAGTCCGGCTACGCCAATATGCTCGATGGCGCTACAGTCAAAGGCGTCGTCAACGATGTCCAGCCCCGCAACGGCGACAATCCGGGCACGCTAGACGTAGGATTTACGAGTATCCACCTTTCCGACGGACGAACGATCAGCATCTCAGGGTCGCTAACAAGCATGGACCCGAAGAAGGTCGATGTCGGCAGCGACGGCATTATCACCGCCAAGACGACTAACAAGAACAACCGCCTCACGTATGCTGGCCTCGGCGCTGGCGCCGGTGCGCTGGTGAGTTTGATCGGTGGCGGCAAGCTGAAGATCGAAGACATCCTGCTTGGCGGTCTTGCCGGCTACGGAGCCGCTACCGTGATCAAGGGCGAGAAGGAAGTGCACGACGTCAACCTGCAGCCGGGAACGCCTATGGGAGTACTCGTCCGTGACAGCGTCAACGTTTCCCAGCGCTACAACCAGGGGAACGGGACGTCACAGTATCACCAGACCAATTCGAACGCCGGGACCAAGTACTACACGTACAACGGCCAGCCGTACGCCATGAACCTCAGCACCGGCGAGCGGTATCCCGTTTCGCAGAACGTCCGCCCGACATCCGCGAGGAGTGGCAAGTACTACACCTACCAGGGCCACCCGTACTTCCTGGATACCAACAGCGGTGTTCGTTCGCAGCTCGATTAACTAGCGCGATCAGGGATTAGGCTAAAGTGATTGAGGAGCGCTCATCTGCTCAGCTCAATCAACAATATCCCATTGGCTGCGGCACGAGCATCACGCTCGTGCCGCAGTTCATTGCGAACTTGTAGCGGGGGACTGGCAAGGAGTTTTGGTGAAGGTTATGCTGGGTATGAACCTAGGATGCATGCGATCCGGCGACGCACCACGTGTTGTCGCCATCGAGCGATCCACCCGAAGCGATCTGGGGTTTCCACACCGCCTGCCGGGTGCGTCAGAAAGGTTAATACGCGAACATGTCAACCACAATCGATAACCGATATGACATTACTGTGCGGCAGACGGGCGGGCGCGCCTACAGGCGGTTCGCGAGTTTCGCTGCCGTCGCTGTAGCTGTCCTAGCCCCCTTTGGTATAGGTGTCGCAAAGGCGGCTAACCGATCGTCGCCGCAGGTGTTGGCAACCGGGACCATAATTCCGGTAACGCTCACTACGGGCCTATCGTCGAAAACGGCACTACGCCTCGACACATTCAATACGACGGTCGACAACTCCAAACCGGGTTATGGCAACATTCTGAACGGCGCCACAATCACTGGAGTTGTCAATGATGCCAGGCCGCAGATGGACAAAGAGCCCGGCACGCTAGATTTGGGCTTTACGAGCATTCGCTTAGCTGACGGGCGGACCATCAGCATCTCGGGTGCCCTAACAAGCATGGACCCGAGCAAGGTGAATGTCGGGCAGAACGGCATCCTGACCGCCAAGAACACCAGCAAGAACAACCGGCTCACTTACGCCGGTATTGGTGCTGGAGTGGGCGCTTTGGTGAGCCTCGTCGCGAACGGCAAGCTGAAAATCGAAGACATCCTGCTTGGCGGTCTGGCGGGTTTCGGCGCAGCCACTGTCCTCAAGAGTCCGGAAGAAGTGCATGATGTCGACCTGTCGCCGGGCACGCCGATGGGGGTGATGCTAACCGACAGTGTCACACTGTCGACTCCGAGTCAGCCGGACGTGGATAACGCGCCTAAATACCATCGCATGGGCGACATGGGAGTAAAGTATTACCAGTTCCAAGGCCAGCCATGGGCCATGGATATCGCTACTGGGGAGCGGTACCCGGTACCAGGATACTCGCCCACACCCGCTCCGAGGAAGGGCAAGTACTACACCTACCAAGGTCATCCGTACTTCCTCGACTACAATACGGGGATGCGAACTCAGCTAGACTAGGTCACGAATGGCTAGGGCCGCGACGAGCATGGTTGGCTCCGTTCGCGGCCCTAATTTTGCGACTGGTTCAGCCTGGTTAGTTCTGTTCGATAGCGCGGCCCGCACCACGGTAAAGGTCAAGTTTGCCGTCGAGTTCAAGCCGAATGACTGTACACAGCGGGTCGATAGTCGCCGTTGCCATGTCGAGCCACATTACGCCCGGGATGTTAGCCCAAGGCGCCCCGCCCGAGATGCGGGTGGTTAGCTCTTCACCAGTGCCTACAATACTGGCTCGCTTGATCTGGTTGCGAACACCCTTCAGCGAGATCTCGCCGAACGGCTTGTCAAAGATGAACAGGAACAGCTCGGTTTCATCCTGACTCATGGTCGATGTGCCGTAAAGATGCCCCGGGGGAAGGCCAGCCTTGGTTGGGTAAATCGCCGCCTCGTGCCGCTTGATCCAATCGCCCATCGCCAGCAGCCTCACCGACGCTTCTTCCGGTATGGTCCCGTCGGGCCGCGGCCCGATATCCAGCAGCAGGTTGCCTCCCATGCCGATGCACTCGCAGAGTATCTGGATCAGCTCCCGAACACTCTTGTAGTTTGTGTCCGACGGCACATACCCCCAGTGATCGTTCATGGTGACGCAGAACTCCCACGGCTTCGCTGGCGCGACCACTGGAATCGCCTGCTCCGGGGTCTCGTAGTCGCCGTATCCCTGAAGGCGCGAGTTGTTGATTGCGGTTGGCTGGTGCTTGAACAGCAGATCTCGAACCTCGATCATGTTCCAGTACGAGTTGTCGGGGATCCAGTCGCCATCGAACCAGAACAGGTCGATCTCGCCATAGTTCGTGGCAAGCTCGGTCAACTGCCCCCGATGGAACTTCAGAAACCGCTGCCAAGCCTCGGTCTTTGGGCCAAGCGGCCAATCAAGGTACGGCGTCTGATTGTGGTTGGCAAAGCCGCGCTCCTTCACCGGAATAGGACTGAAATCTGGATGCACCCAGTCACAGTGGGAGTAATACAGCCCAACTTTGATCCCGTGGGCACGCATCGCATCAGCATACGGAGCGATAAGGTCGCGGGCGGCCGGTGTGCGCTTAACGACGCTGGCATCGTTCTGCTGCGTGTCCCAAAGCGCGATACCGTCGTGGTGCTTCGTGGTGAGAACCGCATAACGCGCCCCTGCAGCCTCGAACAGCTCTGCCCAAGCGTTGGGGTCGTAATTCGAAGCATCAAATCCTGCGCACTGCGCCATGTAATCGTCCAGGCTGATCTCGCCGCGGTAAAAGCTCCAGGATTCGGAGATGCCGTTGACGGCGTATATGCCCCAGTGCATAAAAATGCCAAACTTGGCGGACGAGAACCATTGCTGCATCATGAGCGTGACGAACCTTTCGATGAGCCCGCACGCTTGGCGTGCGATTTGTCGTTACCGGGATTATACCACTTGAGTAATATGACAGTCATATACTCTATGTGCCTTGTCGCTAACTTGAGAATAAGGAAAGAAAGCCTATTGACAGGGTTGGTGATGCATGTTAATATATACATATGATGGTCATATACATAGCCGAAAGCACAACTCGTTAAAATGAACCGAGCTATTCTACTTGTCGCTGGATTTCTGCTGGCAATGGCGCCCACTATGGCAAACACAATTTGGTCGACAACGATCGACCCATCAACTTTCACTCGATCCCATCTCGAGGACATCACCGACGAGAAGCATCCTGTCGAGATTACTCTTCTGCCGACCATCAAGTCTACTCATAAGCTGAGCGGCGAGGGGTGGGTGGAGTACGACTTCACCGTTCCGGAATCGGGCTGGTATACGCTTTCAGCATCCGGTGGTGGCGATGCGAACGACCACGACTTCTTTGTTGACAAGCTGCACGTGTACGGCGGCTTCGGTGGGCATATCGCGAACTCCTGGTTCACTGCAGGTGTCCACGCACTACGGGTGCAGCGATACACGTATCCCGGCTTCGCGGCGTTTGACGGCTTCACAGTTCGTCGGTCCACCGCGACGCTCGCCGAATCGGTTCGCGTCGACGTAGTGAGCAAGCACCTTGTGCTACGAAAAGGAGAACGAGTCGATCTTGACATCCATGCGGGTGGGCTTGATTCGGCGGTGACTCTAACCACGTGGGTGAAGGAAGCATCGACTGGTGCGACCGTCGCCACATACACAGTACCGCTCAAGGCGAGCGCGACGGAATTGACCGAGCGGCTATCGATCCCCTGTGATCGCGAGGGGCAGTATTACGTTTCATTTGGGGACGGCGACAAGCCACTTAAGCCTGTCAACGTTCGCGAGATCCAGTATCTCGTAGTTGATACTAAAGCAGGAGCGATGACAGAAGGCGGCGAGCTTAAGAAGACGCTCCTGCGAACTATCGACTGCGCGTCAACTCCACCAGACTTTAACGGCGGCGTGACGAATGTGGTACATGCCCCGTTCGGTAGCTACCGCGAATCGGGCGACCGCGGATATCTGCAGAGTCCAAAGGACTACAACTTCTTTACGTATCGCTTGAACGTTCCCAAGCCGCAGTCGGCCTATCTCGTCGAGGTGGATTATCCCGATGACGACTATCGGACCTTCTGCATTGCGATGATGGAGCGGTCGATGATGGACTACCCGCCAGTCGGCGGGGTGGACAGCGGCGGGGCGTATTCGTTGACGCACCAAATGCAGTCGCAGTCGTTCATTTACTATCCGCGCGGAACCGAAGTGGTCGTATCCCTCGTGAACACGCAGAACGGGCGGAAGGCGGCAGCAGCGAAGATACGGCTGTACTCTATCGACGCGCCCCTGCCAGCGCTGAAGGCGCCTGCGGCCGGAGGGCGTAGTTTCGGCTACTGGCTGGAAGAAGGCGACCGTTGGGCCACATTCTATGGCGCTCCAGACAAGTCGCTGAGCGGTTACCTTGTCAGCATGGGCCGGTGGGCGGAAACTGCTCGCTACATGGGGCTTGATACGCTCCATCCCACGGTCAACATTTACCAGAACATGCTGTTCCCGTCGACGTTCTTCGACGGCTACTTCCGCCCGTCGGGCGGTCCCCGCGACCCTCGTCCGCTGGATATCGTTCGGATGCTGCTTCTGGTGTGCGAGAAGTACCAGCTCAAATTGATGCCCGAGTTCCATCCGTCGGGCAACGCTTACCATCTTCACGACTTCGACTCGCAGTTCCCTGTTGTGAACGGTGTAGCCGTGCAGCGGGTTGTTAATCGTGACGGCGGGACCGGGCACAGCGCGGTCGAGCCGCATTACAACCCGATCTACCCTGCGAACAAGGCGTGGTACATCGGCATGCTGGGCGAATTTGCCGATCAGTATAAGGACTCGTCCGCGATGGCTGGAATCAGTCTTCGCGTCATGGGCTGGGTTGGCGAAGGGCACACCGGATTTCCGTCGCTCAAGTGGGGTTACGAGGATTACACCGTCCACCAGTTCGAGAAAGAGACCGGTACTAAGGTGCCCGTTAGCGACAGCGATCCCGAGCGGTTCCGCAAACGCTATGACTGGCTCGTTGCGAACTCTCGCGATAAGTGGGTGGCGTGGCGCTGCGATAAAATCACGGAGCTTTACAAAGACATTCGTGACCGTGTACGGCAAGCGAATCCGCAATTATTAGTAGTGTCGCCGGTGCACGGCGAAAACGATGTGACTTACCACGACGAAAAGGCACGCTTCTTCGATCCTGCGCAGTTGCCGCAGGCATTGCGCGATGCTGGTTACGATATGGAGAAGATGGCAAAGGTTGACGGTGTCGTCTTCCTCAACTCCATGTGCTATTACGGGCGACGCAGCAAGGACGAGATCGCCGAGCAGGCAGGGCGTGACACCCTTGTAACGCCTCAATCCCGAAGCGCTCTCGTGACGCCGAGCGGCCGCACGGGCTTTATGTTCAGCAACTCGTACTTTGAGGCGAACAGCACGATTGTCCCGGCGAAGATGGGCCTAGAGGGTGTAAAACCTCAGGGGTGGGTGGGCGTCGTCAACCCTGCTGGCCGTCATTACCTGGAGCGGTATGCGATATCGATGGCGGACGGCGACGCATCGTACATGGCCGACGGAGGCGAAGGCTATATCAGCGGCCAACCCCTGCTGCGAGAGTTCTTAGCCGAATACCGCCAGCTTCCCGTGGAGCGGTTTACGAGGCGAGCCGACGCATCCGACCCTGCTGCGGTGTGGGAGCACAACGATGGCAAGCACTTCTGGTTCTACGCCGTCAACCGCGAGCGGTATCGCGTCAAGCTCGGCGTGAATCTCACGGGCGACGGCGCGGTTGTTCACCTGGCGGATGGTCTGTCAGCGGCGACGGCCAACAATTCCCTTTCACTGACCTTAGAACCATATCAGTTGTTGGCGTTTCGCGCTCCGGCAACACGCTCGATTGCTTCCGTGACCACGACGATCCCGGCGGCTGACAAGCAAATTGTCGAAGGTCTTTACAATTGGATGCGAACGCTGGCTGACAATGTTGCGTCGGGCAAGACTGGCCAATCGCTCTCGCCGGGGCAGAAAGCAACAGTGGCAATCGCGGCGACTGAGTCTTGGGCTGCGTACAAAGCTGGCCACTACTGGCAAACGCGGACTTTGATGGAGAGCCACGATCTGTGGCCGATCTACAATCTGATCGGCGACGTTCCGCCGTCGCTAGTGTTCTACAAAGCACCGCCGATGCCTGTA
Organism: Capsulimonadaceae bacterium; assembly: GCA_036504535.1. Taxonomy (GTDB): domain Bacteria; phylum Armatimonadota; class Armatimonadia; order Armatimonadales; family Capsulimonadaceae; genus JARLGU01. The sequence continues at coordinate 220,521 of DASXUY010000026.1, read as the reverse complement.
GACGCGCTCTCCGCAGGGGCAATCCTGCCATTGGCAACAGTCGCAAACGGGGAAAGCCCGAAACTCGTGGCCAGCGAAACTGCGGACAGCCAGTGGATTGGCAATACATTGCTGGCGACACCGGCCACGACTCTCGCCGTTCGACTCGGTGCGGCAGTGCCCGGCAAGTATGCTCTGGCCGTTGGTCACATCTCCGGAGGTTCGTACGGACCGCTAGATGTGTCTATCGGCGATACGAAGGTTGGAACGACAAACGCAACTGGTAAGGTTTCTCACGCGACATCGTCCCGATTCGCGCCTGTAACTCTATCGGCTGGTGATCAGCAAGTGCTGCTTAGTCGCGTATCGAAAGGCGAGACAGCGTTAAGCTGGATCACGCTCAAGCCGTCGTATCGCGAGATCGCTGCATCCGAGTGGTCCACTGTGGGTCCGTTTCCCAGCCCGCTTGAGCACTACAATATTGGTAAACCGTTTGAAAAGGCGTACGCACCTGAGACGCGGATAGATACAGCAACTGAGGTTTCGGTTGATGACAAGGCTTTGCGATGGATGGGGGGAACTAGCGCCGACAGCTATGTCGACCTCTTCGATAAGCACCACAAGGTTGGTGAGGTCGTCTGCTACGGCGTCACCTACCTTTATGCACCGTCTGAGCGCAAAGCCGAGTTGGCGTACGATGTGGACTGGTGGGGCAAGCTGTGGGTGAACGGAGAGAAGCTGGTCGATTTTGCGGCCGGCCGCCCAGACAAGACCCCCATCGGCCGATACCTTGTGACTGCAACCTTGAAAGCTGGGTGGAATGAGGTGCTCATAAAGGTGCAATCCGGCTCTGCAGGGAATGGGTTCAAAATGTCGATTTCGGATCCCGGCGACCTGAAGATAGCGGCGACCACGCCCAAAGAGTTGCGTGCTGGCGCAGTTCGGTAGATGACACGTTGCGTCCAGGGGAGCATTCCTGGTACAACCATATGGTGACACTTCATGCATCAAGAACAGGAAATAGGCGATCCGAGTCTTCGTACGCGCGTATCGAAGAAGACATTCGCCGCAAGATTAGGGTAGGGATTTGGCCGCTGGGGACGAAAATTCCAAGCCGCTTGACTCTCACCAAGCAGTACGATGTCGATTTGCGAACCGTACAAAAGGCCGTTGGGAGGCTGCTGGCCGAGGGCGTGCTTAAGTCCGATGGGACGCTCGGGACCTACGTGGCGACGTTGCTGCACGATCCAGTGTTTGGTTCGATCAATGATGGAGTATCGCTCACAGCCGCCGAAGCAGCTATTGATGCGCTGGAGGCTGCGAACTTAAGTCTTCAGGTTGCTGGTAGCTCCACCGACCTGACGGACATGGGCCTGGTTGGATTGATCGCATCGGACGACCCGAACAAGTACATGGGTTATATGGTCGCTCAAGCGATGGAGCATGAGCTGCTGCATACGGGGCGCATTCGACTTCACTACTATGACCTGTTTGACGGCACCAACATTCCGGCGAAGCCGCTGGCCGACGGCGTCGACGCGATGTTTGCTAAGCGAGTTCGCTCACTTTGCATGCTGTTCTGCCCGCATGAAAGCGTCGACGAGATGATGGCGCGATCAGTTGCCGAGGGTGTGAAACTAGTATTCGTTTCCGATACCGAGATCATGCGGCCAATTTCGCAGGTGTATTACGATAACAGATACGATGGTTACGTTGCTGCGAAGCACCTTATTGACACTGGCGCGAATGAGTTAGTGTTCGTCGACGTCTACGATATGGTGTGGTCCCGTGATCGAGCGTCGGGAGCCGACAGCGCTGCGCTCTACGCTGGATGGTCTCGCGGGAGTGTGCGTCGCTACCCGGAATCTCTGTCTGAGGGACTTGTGCTGTCGAGCGGTAACTGTACAGATTTTGGGCGGGATCTGATCCGCGATGGCTTTCGAAAGGGTGCGCTACGCGGCGGAATCATATGCGCAAACGACCTCACGGCGTACGCTGTACTGGATGTGGCGGCGGAACTCGGGCTGCGCGCAGGCGATGATTTTCAGCTGATCGGGTTTGACAACTGGCCGGAATCGATGCGGCGCGGGATGAGTTCCATGCAGCCGCCGCTCGCAGCGATGGGGCGCGAGGTGGCGAGGATGATGCTTGACGGAATGGGGGAGACGCGTGGCCCAAGCATGGTCAAGACATGCCTCCATTCGCAGTTGGTACCCCGTTCAACGAGCGTGAAATCGACCGGCTAGCTATCTTTTTTAGCTGACGTTGGAACTGCATCGTTGGTCGCTTTTAGTACGCCGATTTGAGGATGTTGACTGTGAAAATATTCTGTTGACAAGGGCGTTCGTTGGTGATATGATTTATCAAGATTAATATAGGCTATGTGACCGTCATATAGGCTGTACGCGCTGATGCACAGACGGCACATCATTAAGCTTCTGATCATTGCCAGGAATTATCAAATATGAAGAAATCGCTCTCTACGTACAAAGCATTCACTTTAATTGAGCTTCTCGTCGTTATAGCAATTATCGCGATTCTCGCAGCTATATTGTTCCCGGTCTTCGCGACGGCGCGTGAGAAGGCGCGCCAAACGCAATGCTCGAGCAACCTCAAGCAGATCGGATTGGCCCTTTGCCAATATGTTCAGGACTATGACGACGTCACGCCTCCCGATCAGATTCAGGTGATCTATGGAGGGCAGGGATATTCCGTAACTCCCTGCTTGATGCCCTATGTCAAATCGACTCAGACGTTTTTGTGTCCTGACGGCAATTACAAAGGCTGCAATATCAACCTCAACTGCTACGGAAACAGCTACGCGGTGAACGATATCTACTGGAACTATTATCCGGGCAGTGCGAATCCCTGCTGCCGAGCATACGGTGCCCCCTGGGGGACTCCGATGAACAAGTTCACCAATCCCGTACAGACGATCGTGATCGGCGACGGCGCTGGAGTCGGGGGTGGTGGCCGGAACGACTACGGATACACCATGACTGACGTAGTTAATAGCACGACGACTGCAAATGGATGGGCTGATTCAAACGATACGCCGACATTTGGCGACGGCGCTCCAGTCAATCAGTGTACTCAGTGCAACTGGTTCGAGGCGCGGCATACGAAAATGGTCAACTGGTGCTGGGCCGATGGGCACGTCAAACCAATGAAGCTATCTCAGGTGAACGCCGTCAAGCAGTGCGCGACGTGCATTGCGGGTGGTCAGTGGACTTACTTCCTGACCCAGCAAGAGTAATGACTTACTGATACAGGCTTTCGACAAAGAACGCGCTAAATCGACCTAAACACTATTATTATGGAGGCAGTTATATGAAATTTAGCTTGCTAAACCGACGCGAGGGATTTACTCTTATAGAACTTCTCGTAGTTATAGCTATTATAGCGATTCTCGCAGCTATACTTTTCCCCGTGTTTGCCACAGCGAGGGAGAAGGCGCGCATGACGTCATGTTTGTCGAACCAAAAGCAGATCGGACTTGGACTTCAGCAGTACGTTACCGACTACGACGAAATCATGCCGACCGCGTCCCAGCCGATGTTGCCGCAGATCCAGCCGTATCTAAAAGCGACTGGAATTATGATCTGCCCATCGACGCAGAAGGGCACAATTAATACCAGCTACGTGTGGAACGGCTTCTACTGGAACGAGATACCAGCCTGGTGTGCTGGCAGCTGGTGCGCGAATTTTGCCCATGCGTTTCCGTGGGGCGAGAACATTCGATACTTCAGCAGCCCTTCGAAGACAATTCTGATCGGGGACGGTTTGGGTCAGCCTGGAAACGGGGCAACCTCGTTCGACGACGCCAACAGCTCAGCAGGAGCGTATGAAACCGGCCTGGGCAAAGACCCCCCCGTCATGCCCGATGGTACGCTGCGTATGTTTGTCGCGCGACACCAGGGAGGCTGTAACTTCGTGTGGGCTGATGGCCACTCAAAGTGGATGACGCTTACCCAAATGGCATCGGTCAAGCAGTGCGGAAGCTGCATCGCTTCCGGCCAGTACACCTATCTCATGGCACAGCAGGAGTAATCGCCGCAATCAAGCCGAGATGTGCCCGATGGCCCATCTCGGCGCCTGCGGTAAGCACGAAACTCCTCGATGTAGACGATGTACGTCCTCTTCGTCTACGTACTGTTTTCCAATCAACTAACCAACTCAGTTCGCCGTATGCAGCACGCACACCTTGCGTAGCGCTAAGCTTTGCTGTGGCGCACGGGTGTTACCGGAGACATTCTTGAAGACCATCACACGCATTATTCTCGCTGTATGTGCTTTCAGTACTTTCGCGTCTATATCGCCCAGCAAAGCGCAGACGAAACCGTTCGTCCTCCAGCGCGACGGGTGGAGCTTTGACCGTCACGATATTCTGTGGTACGACGGCAAAGAGCCAGCTAAGAAGAGCGGTAACATCGAGAAGATGGCCGGGTGGGCGGAATACGACTTTGTCGTGCCGTCGCAGGGCTGGTATGAGCTTATCTTCAAGGGAAGTGTTCCAGGTTGGGATCGCGATGTCTACCTCGATGGAGTTCGCATATTTCACAATATCAGTTATCCCGATGATATCCTCGGCAAGGACGGATCGTTCAAGCAGGCGAACCTTGCGCTTACGTCGGGTAAGCACACGCTGCGTGTTCGCCGACTTGGCTTCCCCGGCATCCTGCCGTCGGGCTGGGAACTCCGCGCTGCCGCCAATACTCCGGCCTCGACTATCTTCGCGCAGGTTGTCGGGCGTAACATCATTCGAGCGGGCGAGTCGCTAACCGTGAAAGTTACCGGCGGCGCCCCAATCGCAACAGCATACAAGCTGGTGGAACACGATCTGCAGACCGGCGCCGATGTTCCGGTGGGCGAAGTGGCGTTTCCAGTATCGTCGACATTCGTGACAAAGACGGTCAGCCTGCCATGTCCTCGAGAAGGGGTATTCGACCTCCGCGCTGTTGCCGGTGGCACGACGCTTAGGCACTCCGATTTTCAGCCGATCAGCTACGTTGTAGTCGATACCAAGCACGCTCCAGCAACGACTGCTGCATCGAAGCGAACGATTGTCCACGACATTGACTGCGTTGCGCAGACCGATAGCGGCAAGGCGCTCGCGGCGAATGTCGATTTCTGGGAGGCGAATGGGGGGACGCGCGTGACCAAGTCTCCGGCTGGCGCGTACCGGGAAAGCGGCGACAACACAGGGCCAGCCAAGGTACTCACCAGCCACGGCTCCAAGTCGCTGAGCGCATTTTCGTACCGCGTCGACGTACCCGACGTTCAGAAGCCTTACCTGCTCGAACTGGACTACCCGGACGACGACCGTCGCACCGCGAACGTGATCATCGTGGAGCACCAGCAGCGTGACGCGAACCAGCCGGGAAGCGGGTATGAGACTGGGGACTGGTATCCGGTCACCATGAAGATGCAAACGCATACTGTTGTCTTCTGGCCAATGACCAAGGAGCTTCGTGTCGCGGTCGTATCGATGAACCCCAATATGCGCGCCGCTGCCGCACGAATCCGCGTAACGCGGCTCGACGATGGCGTGCCTGCAGGGTCCGCAAACCGCCCGGATGGTCGCCGGTACGGATCATGGTTCGAGGAACCGAATCGCTGGCTGATGCACTTCCGGTCGAACACGCCGGACCGCACCGAACTTGTGCAGGACTACGTGGGTGTGCAGCGCTGGATTGAGACATGCCGCTACACTGGGATCAACTATATCTGCCCGACAGAGCAGATCTACCAGGGCGTGATCTACGATTCAGCAGAGATGGACGGTCTCTTTACGCGCATCTACGATGTCCCACGCGTTGAGGCGCTGCTTTGCGAGAAGTACGGCCTCAACTATGTGCCGGAACTGCACCTAATCCCCGGAAACGACTGGTTCAAGACGCGCGTGATGGCGAAGCTCACACCGAATTTCGACGATCTCCTCATGCGCAATCGCTACGGCGCGGTTGGGCTATCGGGTCCGTACTACAGCCCGCTCAACCCGGCGGTGCAGGACAAGTATGTGCGAGTAGTCGGCGAACTTGCCGACAAGATCAGCGACACTAAGGCGTTCGGCGGGATTTCGCTTCGCTTGATGAACTGGCAATGGGGTTCGTTCAACGCATTCCCCAGCCTGGCGTGGGGGTACGAGGACTGCACTGTGTCGCAGTTTGTAAAGGATACCGGTATCGCGGTTCCGGGCGCTGCAAGCGATCCCGACCGGTACGCCAAACGTTTCGCATTTCTGACAGCCCCCAAGATGCGCGAGCGCTGGATCGATTGGCGGTGCAGAAAAATGCTGGCGCTCTATACGCGACTGCGAGACCGCATCCAGAAAAACCACCCCGGAGCAGTGATTTACCTTGCCAAGCACCCAAATCCCAGTGGTGGCGAAACCCTTGACGAAGATTTCGGTTCCATGACGGACACGTCGCATGATCAGGTTCGCGAGACTGGAATCGATTCCAATCTGCTCGCCAAGACTCCCGGGGTAGCACTGATGCCGTTCGGCTACTATGGTCGCCGTAACTCCACGCCAGTTGCCGACCAACAGGGCTTTGATCGCGAACTCGACCCCGAGCATAAGGCTATGGGCATGGGCCATGAGCGTGCATTCGGCTACGGGAACTCGTACTTCGAGGTGCACGAGCAGATCCCCATCGATATGCTCGGCTTTCCGGACCTTAAGCCCACTGGCTACAACGGGGCCGCAGATGCTAGCGGACGCACAATACTGGAGCGGCTGTCGGTTGTGCTGGCCGACCAGGATACCAGCACAATGCTGGACGGCGGGTTCGGCTACGTGTTCGGGCAGCCTGCCGCCTTCAACGAATGGCTGGGCGAATACAAGCAGCTTCCGCGCTTGCCCTTTGCGCCTCTTGAATCTGGCCGAGACCCTGTCGCGGTTTGGTCCCGTGACTGCGACGATGGTTACTATTTTTACGCAGTCAATCGGGAATCTTATGCAGTCCCGATCAGCCTCAAGCTGAGCGGCGCGAAGTCGGTGACAGGGTTGGGGCACGGCGATAAGGTCGCGGTTATGGGTGGCGCGCTGAGCCTTACACTCAAGCCGTATGAACTGCGAGCGTTTCGTACGGATCGGCACGCGGCAGTGACAAGTTGCACTGAGAATGTGCCTGTTGAGCAGATTGAACTGGTCAAGGATCGCCTCGCGTACTGCCAGGCTCTGGCCAGAGCTATCACGACCGGTGAGCGTCGAGGTGATGTGACAGCCAAGGAGCGCGCCGAGTACCTGGCGCAACTCGCGACGGCGTGGGACGCATTCAAGCAGAGCCATTACTGGCGAGCACGCACCGCTCTTTCAATGACGCCCATGATTGCCGTGTTCGACAAGCTCGCCGCTTATCCGGACGGACAACTGCACCGCAGTCAGACCGACGTGCTCGTCACTCGCAATACGGGGCGCGAGGAGATTCCGGCAACGCCGATGCTTTCGGGCGACACGCTGGCCAAGGTGATTGTGGGTACGGCGCCGGTTGTCGTCGAGTCGGCATCGTATGATCCCAACTGGGCGCACACACAAGTATTCCAGGCGACCAACGGCAAGCTGGATATTGACTTACCTGTCGCGGTGCTTGGTCGCTATCGCCTGTCGGTCGGCGCGGTCGCGACTGGTGCGGCGAATGTTGGCGTATCCGTGAACGGCAAAGACCTCGCGGCGACTGTGCAGATCGCCGACGCAAATCGGCCAATGCGCAGCGTGCTGCCTCTGGTCACGCTGCCTGCAGGAGTGGCGCATATCTCGCTGCACGCTCAGGGTGCATTCGGTGTGTACGGAGTGACGCTCCAGCAAGTCTATACGCCGCTGTCGTCGGACAAGTGGATGACTGCCGGGCCGTTCCCAAGCGAGTGGAATCGCCATCCAGGATTCGACCGGTACGATGGCAAGTGGGTCAAAAAGGCGCTCGCAATTCCGTATATTCCGGAATCGCAGCCCATCGATCTTGCGGCAACGTCCCCCGGATCCGACGGCAAACAAGTGGCGTGGCAGTACAGTGACGATGTTCACGGCAGGTTTATGGATACTGGCGTCAACTTCCTGATGCGCAGCGGCGTGATGTATAACGATGTCTGCTATGCCGTCACGTACGTCACGAGCCCCGAAGACCGCCCCGCAACGCTTTATGTCGGTGTCGACTGGTGGGCGAACTCGTACCTGAACGGCGTGCTGCTTCCGAGCCCGCGTGAGAAGAAGTACACCGATGACGACGGGGCGCAGTTGAACGCTCACACGCCGCTCGCCGTACCGCTGTCGTTGAAGAAGGGTGTCAATACGCTCCTCGTCAAATGCCACGGTGGAAGCGCAGGCAACTACTTCATCGCGGCAATTAGCGATCCTGGCGATTTGTCAGTATCGCCGAAGCCATAGTGATAGGATATGAGGAGTATTACCTCGCCCGCAAATCCCCCTCTACTTATCGTAGGAGAGGGGTGGCTATTCCTATAGCCGGGGTGAGGTAATGCCGCAAAGCAACAAAATGAACTACAAACACACCCTACCGCTTCTCTTACTGGCTGTTACCGCGCTGACGCCTGCTGCTTTCAGTGAGCCGTCTGCCACTCCGCGTACCGTCATCCATCGTGATGGGTGGTCGTACGACAAATCGCTCATCGAGTGGTATCCATGGGCCAAGGTGGACCAGGAGAAGAAGAACGGCACGCTCAACAATTTGGCTGGCTGGGCTGAATACAAGTTCGATGTGCCAACGGCAGGTTGGTACGAGCTGTTCGAGCATGTAACGCCAGAGTGGCAGCGGGATGTGTTCTTGGATGGGAAGCTGCTGTTCAATCTCACCATCAGCGCCCGGGAAGATTCGGTTAAGGATGTCGCAAAAGAGGCGAACCTGTATCTGACCGCTGGTTCGCATACGCTGAGGTTCCGTCGCCTTGGATTTCCGGGGACGCTGCCGTCGTGGTGGGAACTGCGCGCAGCCGATGGAGACCCGTCAGCGTCGATACGCGCCCAGATAGCTGGCGCTAACGTGATACGCGCAAATCAGTCGATTCCCGTGACGTTTACCGCGAGTGCCCCAAAGCCAGTCAAATACGACCTCGTATTGCGAAACAGCGATACCGCCGAACTGACTGATGTTGGCTCGGTCGCGTTTCCTGCGACGGTGGCGCCTCTCTCAAAAACCGTGAGCGTTGTGTTCCCGAAACAGGGTGTATTTACGCTGCTTGGGCGAGTTGACGGCAAACTGCTCAGGCCCGCCGACTTCAAAACTGGCGTCATTACCGTAATCGACACCAAGTCGCGTCCAACCTCGGCTACAGCTCTGAGCCGCAAGCTGGTTGCAGAGGTGGACTGCGTCAAGCAGATCCCGCTGCGTGACAAGGATGGCCCGAGTGCTATCGTCAACTCGCCGCTTGGCAGTTACCGAGAATCGTCGGGGCAGGGGACCAATACGCACTGGGCAACGGATGGGTTTTCGTACGCCATCGACATCCCGGACGCTGTCGGAGAGTATCAGCTTGAAGTCGACTACCCCGACAACGATCGGCGAACGATGGGCTTTTGGATCAACGATCAGTCCGGCGATCGACCGCCGTCGTTCCCGCTAACAGGTGGTGTCGACACCGGAGACCGCTACCGCTGCAGCGGCAAGATGCTGACGCATGTTGCAACCTTTTGGCCGCTGAGCACGCACTTGGTGTTCGCTGCAGTCAACCTCAACGCCGGAATGAAGGCAGCCGCCGCCAAGGTGCGCATCTATAAGCTCGAAGGCGGGCTCGACAGCGGCCCCGTTTCGCGTCCCGATGGCAGGCGGATTGGCGGATACTACGAGGAAAGCTCTCGCTGGTTGCTGCACTTTGGCGCGCAGGCAGGCAAAACTGAAGAGCAAAGCTGTCTGCTCACCATGGACCGATGGGGGCAGTTCAACCGATACCTTGGCGCGAATTTGATGTTTCCGACCATCAATGTCTACCAGGACAATCGGTTCCCGAGCAAGGTGCTCGAGGGATATTTCAACTCGACCAACGACCAGTGCCGCATGAATGCGCTTTTCGCCGAGAAGTATGGCAACACGTACATTCCGGAGTTTCATCTCAGCGGTCAGGCGTGGTTCGACAAGCACGTGATGGGGCTGTGGTACGACGAGGCGGCGAAGGATGTCAAATCCGCGTCCCCCGAAGCGGATCGCTGTTTACTCCGCGACAAGAATGGCAAAACCGTTGTCGGCGACAAGTTCTACTACAACTGCCTCAACCCGAAGGTCCAGGACACCTATATTGCGGCGCTGGGCGAGTTGGCCGACGATCTCGGAGATTGCGCATCGTTTGGCGGGATCTCGTCGCGCCTGATGCTCAGCTGGCAATGGCAGGCATGGAACGTGCTCCCCGGCCTCAACTGGGGTTACGACGACTATACTGTTGGGCTCTACACCAAGGAAACGGGCGTTGCGGTGCCGGGCAGTCCTGACGATCCCAGCCGCTATGCTCAGCGTTACCGGTTCCTAACTGGCCCGCAGCGCGAAGCGTGGATCGCGTGGCGCTGCCGTAAGGTGTTCGCGTACCATAACCGCTTGTTGGCGCGTATTCGCACCGCCAAGTCTACCGCGAAGCTCTACTTCACGTGGTATGGACAGGACCCGAAAGAGGCGACAAGCCCCGATATGCTCACGCAGCTTCGCGATACGGGCATGGATCCAGCGATGTACGCGGGACAGAGTGGCTTCGTGATTATCCCAACCACATCGTACGGTCGTCGGTACTCGTCGCCCATCGCCGACGCCAATATATCCGACCCGCTATTCGATAAATCTACCAAGGCAATCGCGCTTCTTGGAGATCGTGGCGGCTCGGTCTATGGGAGCTACTTCGAAGTCGGCGATCCAGGGTGGAAGGCGTTTGGCGCCAACAATGATCGCTTCATGAACGATATCTGCCGCCCGGCTGGGAGGCATGAGCTGGAAAACTTTGCCATTCTGTTGGCTGACTGCGATTGTAGCACGCTCACTTTAGGAGCGTACGGTCAGATCTACCAGTCTCCCGCGATGCTGCGCGAGTTTACGGCAGAATACACATCCTTGCCTGCGCTGCCGTTTACAGCGCTGCCGTCGGGCCGCGATCCGGTTGCCGTCTGGTACCGACAGTGCGCCGACGGATTCTACTTCTACGAAGTGAACCGGGAACGGTATCCCGTGACGACCGCCATTCGGCTCACGGCTGGCGTGAAGCCCATTTCGCTAAGCGGGCAGGTTACGACCGCGCTTGATGGCGGTGTTCTCAAGCTGACCTTGCAGCCTTATCAATTGCGCTCCTTCAAGGTGGTGGGCAAGGCGAACATAATTGGCTTCCAGGCCGACGCACCGCCTGCCGAACGCGAGTTTGTTACTAAACAGTTGGCATTCGCCCGCCCCATTGCGGCAGGCATTCGCAACCGAACGCTTCTTGCTGAGTTGAGCCGCGAACAAGCTGCTAACTGCGCGGGGCTGATCCAGGAGGCGGATGAAGCACTGACTGCGGGTCAGCTTTGGAAGGCGCGTACCAACCTCGAACGACCGCAGATGATGGCGATATGGGACATGCTCGGTACGTATCCTCCCAAGCTGCAGGACCGAACTGCGTCGCGGGGCTACGTAAAGGCCGTCGCGACCCCTGCTCCAAAGCTAGCGTTCGCAGGAGCGGCAAACATCACAGGCGACGTTCGCGGCAGTGGCGCGGCGGTGAATTCGCTCAGCTATGATGATCGTGGAAACCTTTGGCTTGCGACCGACGATCAGGTGCTACAGTTCGACCCCGGTGGGACGTATTTGCACAGCCTGCGACTTACTACGCCGTACTCGTTTATCGACGGCGATATTCGGGGTCACAGCGTCGCGTCGCCGCTGTATCTCAGCCCTTCCGCACTGGTATCGTTACCGGGCGACAGGGTAGCTGCACTCAATTACTACTCGTCAATGCACGTGTTCGAGACGTCAACAGGCAGATTAGCTGCGTCAAAAGCGGGGAATGGTATAGCACTGCCTGGCAACGCCGAGCAAATCGCACGAGATGCGGCAGGGAACGTGTACGTTGCCGTCACCTACCAGGCGAAGGACGCTGGCGTTTACAAGTACGATGGGTCCGGTCTGCCCTCCTACGACTTCTCTGGTGAATCGGGATCCACTAACCGAGTGTCCGCAATTATCCCGAGTGGAGTTGCCGTTGATGCAGTGGGTCGGATCTACATTGGCGACCGAACTGCCAAAACACTAAATGTCTATTCTCCCACCGGTAAGCTTCTCGAAACCGTGCCACTTGCATCAGACGAGGGCCCTCGCTGTCTCGCAGTATCACCGGACGGATTGTGGATAGCTGTATCGGTAGGCGGCGGTTATCGCCTCGCGGGCTTACAGCGCGATGCTACTGGAAAGCTGGCCGTCAAGTGGCGTCAGGATCTGGGTGGCCGAATTGGAGCGCTCGCGTTCACGAAAACGGCCGATGTCGCGGTGGGCTATACAGCCACCGTCGATGGTGCATGTGTCAAATCCTTCCGTCTGGCTGTCACCGGCGCGACGCCAACCGGCTTCAAGGTGGCGGCACAGGATTCGATCTTCCCATCGATGCTTTCGGGGCGCACTCCGGTCCGGGAACTGAGCGGTGCCATCTATTACATTAGCCGCAACAAACTCGTGAAGCTCACTCCGGGAGCTACAGACAGCGCGCAAGTAGTGTACGATCCAAAGCTGAATGTGTGGTCGTTTGCGTTCGCGCCGAACGGCGATCTGTACCTGGGAACCACCGAAAACCAGCAAGGAAAACGCGGTCTATTCCTGTGGCGTGCTGCGAAAGAGGGCGACACGTGGAAAGCGGCGGTGTCCGTAAGCGGCGATACGCCAATTCACCCGGATACCGTAGCCATTCGCCCCTTTGATCTGGCGGTAGCCAACTCGGGTGAACTCTTGGTGAGATACATGGACAAGGGCGATTGGCCAGTGCTTCGAATCTTTACGCGATCGGCGGATGGAACTATGCGGCAGGTGATCCAGACTGGCGGCATGTCGGTCCCGCCATGGGACGGTTACTACGGGCTTCATGTTGACCGCAGTAATGGGCGTGTCTATGTTGGCGGCGGGCCAACTCACGCTATCGCAGCCCTGAACCCGGACTTTTCGACACGGTGGATGAAGTCAAACCATATTGCCTCTCTGCCAGGCGACTATCCCCTTAGAAGCCCCCGCGCTATAACGACAGACAGCAAGGGCCGGGTGTGGGTAGCCGATGCTGATGCCAACACGATCCTGTGCTTTGACGGCGATGGGAACTACCTCGCGTCCACCGGACACTTTGGCACCATCGACCAACGTGACGGTTTCTCGCTATGCAATCCGTCGGGAATCGAAACCGTCGTCGTTGGCGGCAAAGAGTGGCTGTATGTTGCCGACACACTGAACCAGAGGCTTATAAAGTATGCGATCGACTAGGCTACGACAACCCGCTACGATACGTAAAGCTTTGCGGGTCGCCGCAACAATCGCCGCTGCGTCAACGGGCGTTCTCGCGGCAATGGCTGACGAAATCAAACCGCCGCCGTGGCCCTATGCGACCGTTCCGGCAGCGATCTGGCGAACCGTGACGCTCCCTGCAACGCCCGAGGGAAAGGCCGCTTCCGACGAGGTGCTCGCGAAGGACACCATTGGCTGGCCCCACGTATCGACCAGCGGCGTTAAGCTCCAATGGCATTCCAACTCGAAGATTGCAGGCTCATCCTTCAAGATCCCCGCCTCTAAGGCGGGTGAAATGGTTCTCGTCGTTGGGCACATCCATTCGCCCGCAGTCTACCGAGCGCAGCCGTACCTTTTCCGCGTGACCGGTCCACGCGGCGACGTGTATGTAAACGGTAATCTGCTGAGCGTGAAGTCATCCAAAGACGGCGTTACGATTTCGGAGTGGCACACGCACAAGACTCGTGGCGGCGGGTTGAACCGTGTTGTGCTGAAATTTGCCGGCGGCACTACTGGACAGGTGAAGGCCGAGTTGGCGGAGCCTGGCGACATACGGTTTCTATCCACAATCCCGGCGAACTTTGATCCGGCGCGACATGTGGGTGATTTCAAAACCGTGTCGATCACCAATGGCATTGTCAACGCCGAGCTTGCCGTGCCCGACAACGAACGCGGCTACTACCGGGGCAACCGATTTGAGCAGGCTGGCATCGTGCTTCACCTGTCGAGCGGCGGCCACACGTACTTTTTGGAAGCGAAGCCGCCCTACGCCCCGCTCAACAGCCATGCCAGTGTTGGTCCCGCTGAGGAGTTCTTCGACGCCATCGCGTGGGACGATGCTATGGTTGGCGAACCGTTTATAAAGCTGGGCGTTGGCCTTTTTGAGCGGCCGTTCGACGTGATCTCTCATGCTTGGTACAACAACTACTGGCCATTGCAGCAGTTTAGCTGGTCTACAAAGGCCACAGCTAACACCGTCGAGTTTGTTCAGGACGTGCCACCTGTTCGCGGCTGGGCCTATCACTACGTGAAGCGTGTCGTGCTTGTCCCAGGCAAGTCGATCATGCGCATCGAACACGAGTTGACGAATACAGGCACGCACACTATAAATGGCGAGCAGTATGCCCACAACTGGGTCACTTTGGATGGCATGGGACCGGGAAGAGGCTATTCGGCCACCTTCCCGTTCAAGGTGACGACCGACAAGGATTACTCGAAGGTCGCGAATATTGAGGGCAGTCTAGTGCGCGTGATTGGAACTGACACGACCAACCTCAAGCTTTTCGGATGGGAGCCTAAGGCATCCGACAACGAGGCGGTGATCCGATGCGCGGGCACGCCTGCGGCCATAAAGATCAGCCACGATTTCCCGCTCTCAGCAGGCACGCTTTTCTTTAACGACACAGCCATCTGCTTTGAGCCATTTCACGCCATTACCGTAAGGCCCGGCGAAACCGCAAAGTGGACCAGGCAGTACGAGTTCCTGGTTGAGACGCATTAAGCGCAGCAACGTTTGACACGACGATGACCTGTAAGAGGATTGAGAAATGTTGGAAGTAAGTAGACAACAACGAGCCGACGACCACAAGTGGTTTAGGGATGCCCGATTTGGCATGTTTATTCATTGGGGCGTCTACTCGATGATGGCGCGCGGGGAATGGGTAATGGATCGCGAGCAGATCTCCCCAGAATGTTACGCCAAATTCGTTGACGATTTCGATCCGGCCGGAGCTAATCCGGATGAGTGGGCGCAATTAGCCAAGAGGGCAGGGGCAAAATATGTCGTGTTTACGTCTCGCCACCATGACGGATTCGCTCTCTACGACACTAAGGTGAGTGACTTCAACTCGGTGCGCACGACGGGGCGTGACTTCGTTCGTGAATATGTGGATGCTGTCCGCCGCGCTGGCCTCAAAGTAGGCATCTACTACTCGATCATGAGTTGGCAGTTCCCCGCCATCCACGTTGGTCCCGAAGCCGATCCGGCGGGTTGGGAAGCGATGGTCAGCCAAACTCACGATCAAGTGCGCGAGTTGATGACCAACTACGGCAAGATTGACCTGCTTTGGTACGATGGCTGCGTCGTTCCCGGCCGCACCGAGAGCACAGTTCTCACTCACCACTGGCGTAGCCGTGAGTTAAACGCCATGGTGCGCTCATTGCAGCCTCATATTGTTATCAACGACCGATCAGGGCCGCGCGAAGACTTCGACACGCCTGAACAGCATGTGACCGCGCCGAAGAACCGACGCCTCTGGGAGGCGTGCATGACGTTCAACAAGCACTGGGCTTACTGTGAAGGCGACAACGATTTCAAGCCCACTCGAGAGGTGCTGACCTACTTGCTCTACTGCGCCCGCAACCGAGGAAACCTGCTACTGAATATTGGCCCTCGAATGGACGGGTCCGTGCCCGCTGAATGCATCGAGAGGTTAGAGGAGATTGGCGATTGGCTGGCATGTAACGGTGAGGCGATATACGGTTCGGAGCGAAAATCGCTGACCGAATCCGAGCACCCTGCGCTTGCCCTTACAGCGCGTGGTAAACATGTCTACGCTCACGTTCTAGACTCTGCCGCTAAGTCAGTCACAATTGCAGGTATCAGCGGCCCGATAGCGGGCGCACGCCTCCTTGGAAGCTATTCGTCGCTGGTGGTCAACCCGACTGGACAGGGAACGGTTCAGGTAACAGAGATTCCTAACCACGATACCGCGAAGCTGCCTGCCGTAATTGCCGTCGACCTTGCGCCAAGCGGCGCGATCAACCGTTTCGCCGGAATTCTGCCACCGCAGCCAAGTGGTGGCGGTGACGTCGAGAGCGACGAATGTATCCTCGGCGTCGACTCGGCCCATGGTGCGCCACCGTTCGGCGTTGTCATCGAAGCTGCTGAGCTTCCTGAGACTAAGTCGCGTCTCGCTCTCACAGATTCGCACGAGTGGTGTGCATCTTGGAGAGATAGGCGAGTCGCAACATCGGGCGGTTCGGTGCTCGCGTTCGACCTGGATATTCCCGTAGACGGGCAGTACGATCTCGAAATCGGCGTGGTGACAATGAAATGCGAGGACGTGATTGTCAGCCTAGGCAATGGGATTGCCGCCGATAATCCGTTCAGATGTCCGGGGAAATATCCCGTAACCCTGCGGGTCTCGCGCTTAAGGCTCGCACGAGGGCGCCACACGTTCAGGCTACACAGCGGTGATGCGAACCGCATAGGCGTCTACGCCGTCCGGCTCAATCCCCGCTGGCAGGCAGTAGGGTCTGAACACTGGGAGGTCGCTGGACCATATCCGACTGAATACTCTGTGTGGCAGCCAGCGTCGTCAATTCGAAAAGCTCTGCTCACCGAGTTTGCTCCAGAACTGGACGGCGACGTTGATTGGCAGATGGTGAAGCGCCGTGTCGGCGACCATGCTGATCGTGGTGTCAACTACGCCATTCGCGGTACCGAAATGGGCGTTTACTATTCGCAAATGCGTATGTTTGCGCCTGAACGAACAGAGGTCGCAATCGCATTGGGCATTGACTGGTGGGGTAACCTGTTCGTCAATGGCAGGCTGGTGGCATCCCACCGCGAGTCTACTTTGGTTGCTGCTGACGGCGCTATGTTCAACGGTCACGACCCACAGGTTGTCGCGGTCACGCTCGACGCTGGGTTGAACACAATTATGGTAAAGAGCCATCCCGGGCGCGCGGCACATTGGTTTACATTCTTTATCAACAATCCTGGTGGATTGGTGGTCGGCGACCCTTCCCAGAGAGAGAGCGACGACCACAACCTCGCCGCCCCACCCGCCGGCAGTCGTCGCGGGCTTGAGTTGGCCGGGTCAATACCCGTTGGCGTCTAGATAAGGCTCCTACTCAGATCGGCCCACAAGTTCTGCGAGCGGTACCCGACTTTCTGCGGGCTTGGGGTTCGTTACTATCGCCGAAGTGAGCGCCGGGTGCAGGCTTTTCTCGCATGAGGCTGAAAGACAAGGCATACAATGCGTGTGACGAAACTCGGCGATACGATCACAATCGACACGTTCTACTACAAAGTTGTGCTCGCGCTTGATCGGTTCCAACTGATCGACCCCCGGAGTGCCCACGTGTTGATTGACTCGCCAACCCCCCTTATATGTCACCCTGAACTTGCAGGCCGTGACGTCGCCTGGACAGTCACTGGCGTGGGCATCGATGCAATGGAATGCGGACCGGTGGCACTCATTGTAACCGCAACTGCCGCTGGCATCAACTTGACCGTGACAATCACCTGCTACGATGAATATGTCGAAGTTGCCGGGGTGACAAATGAGTTTCCGGCACCTGACCAGGTAGCGCACTGGCATATCCTGGCCGACGGCAGCGAGTTCGACATGTTCCACGTCCACCACTGGCGAAACCGCCATGGGCATGACGCTACATACGAGACCTACAACCTCGCTCAGGGCGAGCACGCCGGTGAGAGCCTTAACCCGAGCCTGCTGCCAGAAATCGCGGACCAGTGGACGAGGGTGACAGAGTTTACGACATACTCCACCGACTGGCAGTTCGCGCCGAGGCCCTCGTTCTTCCTCGCACAGCGCGACTCAGTAACCCTTGGCATCGGTGCCCGCGACTTGCCTCACGGGTTCGGTTTGGAGATGCGAAGCCACGGTAGCAAGGTCAAACATCTACGCTTCAACTATGGCGGAGAGCACGGATTCCCCGTATGCCGGGGACAGAAGGCAATCGCACCACGCTTCTACTTGTGGCTAGATCATGGCCTGAGGGTCTGGGATAGCGTTGACCACTACGTCCGTTTGCTTCAGGCAGATGCGGCTATTCCCCCGCGACGCGATGACCGCGAAGCCCCGCACTGGTGGACCAAGCCTCAGTACTGCACATGGAACGACCAGGGCCTCCTCGCTGGGAGCGGTGTGTTCTACGCGTGGATGGGAGAAAAGACGGTGGGGAATGGCGCGGAGCTTTCCTTTGACGAAGCCATGCTCGACTATCTCGTCAACCGTGTCATAGATGAGCGTCTCAACGTCGGCGCGATTATAATCGACGCCGGGTGGCAGAAGAATTGGGGCGATTGGGTGGCCGACCCCGAGCGCTTCCCTAACCTTCGTGCCCAAATAGACCGCATCCACGCCCACGGTATGAAGGCGTTGCTCTGGATAGCGCCACTCGACTTTCGACCAGGTGCTCCAGTGCTTGATCATCCTGAATGGCTCTGCGGTGAAGGGGTGCGTGGCCGCTTTGGAATGCCGATGCTCGACTACTCGAACCCCCTCGCTCAAGAAGGTTATGTTAAGCCCATGGCGCGTTACCTATTCAGTAGCGAAGCGGGATGCCTGGACGCCGATGGGTTTAAGAGCGACTTCACGGCAGAAAAGGTGCAGCCCGTGTTCCCGGTCCACGATCCTGATTGGCGAGGCGAGGAGCGGTTCGTACTTAACACTCTAGCGCTGATCCAAACGCAAATGCGTCGATACAAACCTGACGGCATGCACGTAGGCGGCATCTGTCACCCGTTCGCAACGCGTGTGCAGGATGTCATCCGCACGTACGATGTTCCTAAAAGCCAGCTGCAGCACGAGAACCGCGCTATCATGCTCAGCCATTTTAACCCCGGAAACCTCGTCACAATCGACCTCAGCGAGTCTCGCTCGCTTGTGGATATCGAACAACATATCGAAATAGCAGAACGGAACAATCTGCTCTACGAGCTACCCGTCATAGCTGGCGACCCCGATACCGGCGAATCGCGCCTCGGCCCCGACTACATGCCGCTACTGCGCCGCAAACTGCGGATGTGGGGCTGATAGTACACTTCCAGTAATTGGTGCATCTGAGAACCGTGCCCCAGCATGACTGGGGCATTGTTTCGCCAAAGGCAGCGACGCGGACGCTACCGAAGGGGGCCCATTCGAACCGCTTATATATGCCCTGTTACGTCTTTTTCGCGCCCCGAGCAAGTCCCCGAACCGTTTCCAGCTTTTCGGCTCATTTTGATGCCGACACAGCCCTCATATGTTGTTGCTGAGAACTCCCCATTATCGCGAATTCCTTCCGTATTCATTGTTAGCAGTGTTGGCTGTCAAAAATGCGATAATTAGTTTGAAACGGGGTCTTGACACTGGTGTGAACACGTGTTATATTGATCTTGTTGATTGGTTAACAGGTGTTTACAATAATACAATGCCTATCACACAACAGGAAATTGCAGACAGGCTGAAAATCTCCCGAAGCCTTGTCGCACGGGCGCTTAGCAATGCCACAGACTCGCGGGTTTCGGACATTACCCGGGCGCGAATCCTCGAGACAGCGCGGGAGTTAGGTTATACAGCGAATGATGCCGCGAGATCGCTCAGTACAGGCAAATCGTATTCAGTGGCGTTTGTCTACCTAAATAGCCCGACGTTACACCGAGGGCAAGTACAAAGCAACTCGATGCAGACATGCGCAACCGCGCTCAGCCAGCTTGGTTATGGTCTGAAGATCAATATCTTCAACCACGACAGCGATACGTCTGCTGGGTTGCAGAAGCTGGTGGCTAGTCGGGCCGCCGATGCCATTGTGTTGTGGGGCCAGGAGGTCGATGTTGAACCGCAGGCGAAGTTGCTTTCGTCGCTTGGCGCTCGATTCGCCGTTAAAGGGCGGCACGAAGTCGAGCATCCGGACTGGCCGCAAGTAGACTTCGACCACGAAGGCATGATGGATATTGCTGCGAGGCACCTTTGGGGCCTCGGCCACCGACGAATCGCGTACGTGGGCTATCGAACGCCCGACGTGTTCGCGCAACGGCTGCTTGAGGGATATTGCAGTTCAATGGAGGCGTTGAGTGGTGCGCCGCCGGATTGCCAGCTGGTGGCATACGTTGAACCAACACCAGAATCGGCGATCGAAAACATGAAGCGCTGGCTAGCGATGCCCGTGCACACGCGTCCAACTGCCGCAGTAATTGGATCAGGCGAACACGCTTGGATTGGTATCGAGCTTGAACTTCGCCGGCGGGGACTGTTGATAGGAGATACACCAGGGCGGTTTGCGGTTGCTGGAATCGGATGCACACAGCAGACAACCTTTTTTGGTCAAGGACATTTCTTTTCTTCGACAGATATTGGCGCACTTGGCACTGCTATAGTGCATCATCTGTTGGTACCCATTTTGGATGGACGTGAGCCACCACGCCGCGTGGTTCGTCTTTGTCCCGCGATGCATCTCACGCACAGCCATGGCTTGCATGAGATCAAGCCGATGGTTATGATGGGAACAACAGAGGAAAAGATATGCAACGAGGTTATTTGATAGTCAGCTTGCTTGACCGTTTGCCGACAATTTGGAAAAGCTCTCGGAGGTTTCCAGGGGGCGCCAACTTCGCGCTTTGCGTGGTAGCTCAGGTGACCCTAGTCATGCGACCTCCAGTCAAAATCTCGCGGTCGACGGCTAACGTAACGCTCGGTTTGATTTAGCGCTAGCTAACACGATGTGCCGGTTCCTCCCATCGGCGCAATGAAAAGTGGGGCAAGGGGTGCAAACCTACTTGCCCTACCTTCTTCCCCGTCGTTCCTCACGAAAGTGCGAGCTGCTATGCGCCTTATCCAGCTAATCACAGTTATCTTCGTGCTCAGTTTAACGTCTGTGGCATCTGCCTCTGGCACCGATCGTCGTACCCCATCCTTCCCCATTGCTACATACACGACATCATGGTTGGGCAATACGTTTGGCGGACCCGATTGGGTGCAGAGGTACACCGATGACCTTTACGTATCTCCCGACGGCACCTGCTACATGGCAACTGGTTGGGACGAAGGCGGGCGCGAGTTCGGCATCTACAGAAATGGTAAGGTCATTGGCAAAGCGGCCGAAACGCACGGGTGGGGCAACGGCGGCGGAACGGCCGTAACTGCCAACGGCAAGTATATATTTGTCGCCTCCTCAGTTAGTCCACTTGGGACCGACCAATCAGGAGAGCAATGGCCGCCAAAGGGAACGTTCTGGTTTGGCGTCGGGCGCAGAAAACTGAACGGCGACGTAGCGCTTTTTGTCGGCGGTAAGGGCCACGGCGCGAACGCTACGGCTGGCGGCCAGTTCATGATTGTAAACAGCTGCCCCCAACCCGAACGCGGCGACATTAAGGGACTGGCCGCTAGCGAAACCCGGCTGTTCGTATCGAATCCGAAGGCCGCCGAGATCGCCGTCTACGATATCGAAACCATGACAAAGACTGCGTCATGGTCCCTGCCTAACACCGGCCACATTGCTTACGACCCGCGAACCGACACGCTTTGGATCATGCAAGAGCCAGACGGTGCGCGAGCCAGCATAGTGCACTTTACCACTAACGGAAAGGTCGCAGGACCACCACTTCCGATACCTGCGGGTGTCGAGCCCTCCGCACTTTGCGTCGCACCAGACGGCCGCGTTATCGTCGCCGACAAGGGGCGAGGTCAGCAACTGCTGATCTATAGCAACGTCAACGTCGCGCCAACGCTCGCCACCACGTTTGGCGACAGGGGCGGCATCTACTCGGGCACGCCCGGCCGCGTCGCGCCGCTCAAGCTCTCTAGCCCGCGAGGAATCGGCGTCGACGCCGCTGGCAACATTTACGTTGCCTCATACCATCGGGGCGCTGTCCTCGAATCGTATACGCCTGCCGGTAAGCGCAACTGGGAAATCCACAGTCTTGAGTTCACCGAATGCGCCGACATTGACCCGGCATCTCCGAATGATGTTTACACGGGCGACCACCATTATCGTCTCTACCTTGCGAAGCCATCTGGCGCCGATTCCACCTACCTTGGGTACCTCGTAAACAAGTTCGCGTCGCCCAATGATCCACGCCTCGCCGGATGGGGGGGCGGCACGGCGTTTGTCCGCCGATTGCATGGCAAGCTTTTCCTGTTCACGACAAACATGAACGCTGGCGACATTGAAATCTACCGCTTTACCGGAAACGGCGAGTTCACTGCGCCAGCATCAATCATTGTCTCCAACGCCTTCCCAGCGACACGCCCGCCTGCTAACCATCCGACGACAACAGGCTGGATATGGCGCGACACGAACGGCGATGGCTCGTTTGATGCATCGAAGTTCGAAGCGGCGCCGTCCACTGTGGCAACCACCGCGTTTAGCATCGACTCTCGCGGGGATATCTGGCAAACTTACGGCAGGTGGGTGAACGGTACATTGACGCAGTTTGTTCGCCGTTTCCCACTGCAGGGCATTGACAAGATTGGTAACCCGATCTATACCTTTCAAAGCGCTATTGAACAGCCAGCGCATCCGCTCAACGAGACAGGGCTTGCCCCGACCCGAATGCAGTATGTGGCGGAAACGGACACCATGTATTTTAGCGGTTTCGATGGGGAGCATAAGAACGAGCACCGGGATTGGAAGACGTCTGGTCCAGTCATCGCGTGCTATGACCACTGGACCACGTCGCCCAGCAAACGGTGGCAGATCGTTGTCCCCTGGGAGTCCGTCCAGGTTCTCGACTCGAAGCACATTTCGCCGGACGCATTCTCGGTCGCCGGTAACCGCTTATTCAACGGTTACCTGAAGGACGGTGAAATTCGCGTCTATAACACTGCCGATGGCAGCTACCTTGGCTCGCTATTCCCCGGGCCCGAAGTCGACAAGACGAGCGGATGGATAGATACCATGTATGGTGTCCGCGCAAACCGGCTGGCGTCGGGCGAGTACCTGATCTTCGCCGAGGAAGTGTGGCATGAGAAGGTCCTCATGTATCGACTAACGAGCCCCGACTAACTGTTCGAGAAATATGTAATTTAACGTACAGTTCAAACTCGATGTTCTAACCGCTTCTGCCCCGTCTAGTCGCTCTCGATTGGTATTTACCCGGTTTTATTGCTGTGCAGATTTTTCCCAATCTAGCCATAATTCGATTAGGCTGGCTTCTCGCAAGTCTCCCAACACTTTATCACGTGCGATTGCCCCCAAGGAGAACCGTTAATGACGACCGAGACTATTGTAAAAGGTGAAGCGCCTGTGACGTTGATCGGCCGCGTTGACCTATCTGCGTCGTCGAACGCTCCAGCGCTTGAGATACAGCTAAGCCTGACGAACGGGCAAATCTATCGATTCGGAATTGATGATGCCGTTGCCGCACAGCGATTCCTTGGTGACATCAAGCCTGCCCGTCTCTTCGCTGACGAACTGATCATGGTGGGCGGAGATTCGTCGACCAGCATCATTCCGACCTCGTCTATTGAACGGATCGATTTCATCGCCGACGAACTGCCAACATGGCCGTATCTTGGAGGCGCGAAAGATGTCCTAGAAGTTTCGCCTGCGAAGTTTCGTGAGGCATACGACAGCAAGCAGTATGCGGAATCCCGCTTGGCTGCGGCGAAGGATCCAGGTTCGGAGCAGATAGGCTATACCGAATACTGGACAGCGTCCGGACAACAGAACTACTGGCAAGTACGAATGATGTCCACCGCGCTGACGTCAATGGACTTCCGTCCCTATATCCAGAAGCTGATGTCGTCCAATGGTCTACACGCCCGAACCGGCAATGGCGGCGTGTGCGTGCTCAATCCTGCTAACCTCACCCGCCTGACGTTCCATCCTGGCCCCTCCACTATTCCGCCGGGTGCCTGGGCTGCCAGAAGGCTTTAGTTAACCCGCCCCGATCATGAGCTTTTCGATCAACGCTGCAAGCGCATCGGTCGCCACTATCGGCACCACCATGCGCCGAACAGGCGCGTCGCCGTCGTTCGCATCCCACAAATGCTCCCCGGTGTCCCGATCGATCACAAGGCTTCGAGGGCCGCTAAGAGCGAATGGGCCGTCAAGCCCGCGGACAGCATAGAGCGCGGCGATCTGATCCCAGCTAGACCTAGACCGTCCCGCACCGCCCAAGAAGCCAACATATGCGGCACGAACCGGGTGGTCAAGTGGTGCCTGTGCAACGAAATCCGCCCCCGTGAGCACGTCCGAGCCTGCCGGACTAACAGTGACAGTGGTCGGCCACTGCTCAATTACGTTCGCCGCAGAACCCATATCCATCCGCCAGTTAAACGTCTCCGTCCCTGCAGGATAGGTAACGCTTCCCATACTCACCAATTCCCAAACCTTTGCGGAAACCAACTCCAGCCCACTGAGCGGGCTGATGTCGTCGGGCGGTGACGCGAGAAGGCGATCAAGGGCTGTCAGGGTACCAATTGCGCAGATCGTGATCGATTCGGTGTGCGCCCCGGACAGAATTCGTCGATAGAGGCGCACCGCATCCTCAGGAGCAGGGTCATCGTTTGGGCGTGTGGCCGCTAATGTGCGGTTGTAGAGCGCCGTGCCGTGGTTCAACGGGATCATGCGGGCACGATGCGCCTGATACGCCGCCCAAAGTTCCTCACTCGCATCAGCATCGCCCACCCAGCCGACAGGGATGTCGAACCGCCCGTAGCGCTCATTGATCGAGCGCACGGCACCAACACAATCGCGGATGGGGGCGCTGCACACCACTCCCGCTATCTCGCATTCGCCAGCTACTGCAAGGTTGTGCAGCATAGCGATTGTTCCCGCGTCGTCGCAGTCGGTGTCGATATCAGTATCGAGTATCAGGCGTCTCATCGTGGTCTAATCTCTTTCGAAAAAACAGTAAAGCCTAATTAACCGCGAGAGACATGATTTCATCCCCTTTGATGGTTGGACACGCTCCAATGCCGCGAAATCTCTAGCATCGATTTGTATACAACTACTTGACGCAAAATGACTAACAACTTATAATGTGATGGTCATATAGCCCCCATTTACGGTTGATCACTACACGCCTTGAGACCCACTCCTATGAAGACACTTACCCTAATCATCGCCACCATTGCCGCCTGCACACTGCTTACTCAAGCGCTCCCCGTCGCATCTGGAGCCACGCGAGCCGAGTTGTTCTCTGTGCCCGACTTCAAGCAACTGCCGCCTGATATCAAGGTACTGTCGGAGAAGACTGAGGATGGTGTCGTCACTCAGGAACTCACCTTCGCTGGCGGACCATTTAACGGAGCACCGACTCGAATTTATGGATACTACAGTCGGCCAGAGGCAAAGGGGAAATATCCTGGTGTTGTTCAACTGCACGGTGCTGGCCTTGGCGTGCTTGGACCTGGCGCGTCGATCTTTTACGCCAAGAACGGCTATGCCTGTATCTCGATCGACTGGGCAGGTCCTGCAAAGAACCGCGCCGTGCCACGCACTCCACCGTACTCGGAGTTTGAGAGCCCTGGCAACGAGGCGACGGTAGACCCCGACACCAAGAAGTGGAAGTCTTATGGCCCTGATGTCGACGGCATTACCAATGGCGTGCGCTTCGTTAAGCGATCATTCACGTTCCTGCGCAGCCGCCCAGAAGTCGATTCGAACAAGCTGTGTCTTTCGGGCATGTCCGCTGGCGCACATCTCTCGCTTCTCGTTCTCGGCACGGAACCGACAATCAAAGCAGCGACGGTGAAATACGGCGAGGCGTTTATCCGCGATCTTCCCGGCTATTTCGGCGGCTACTTTGGCCCCATTTCGCTCACTCCGAAAGCCGAGCAAGATGCGTGGCTGGAGGTTCTCGACCCCAAGCACGGCTTCCCGAACTACAAAGCGAATGTCCTGCTGGTCTCTGGAACCGACGATATCTTCTTCTGGATGCCCATTGTCCTTAAAACGTATCGCGAAATTCCAACGCCGAAGTGCTTGCTGATGTTGCCCAATGACAATCACACGCAGGTGGGCAACGAGCAGATCCCGCTCCGCTACTTCCAGGCAGTGCTGGGAACTGCTCCTGCGTTCCCGGAGGTGACACCCCCGACTCAAGTCACGGCCAACGGATCCATGACGCTATCGACCCATGTCACAGGGCCGTCGACTCTGTCGACAGTATCGTTCATCGTCAAGACGACGCCGCTCGGGTCGTTCAACCACAACAAAGAGTGGCGCATCGTCCCAGCGACCCTTACTGGCGGCGAATGGAAAGCAACACTGCCCGCTGTTGCCAGCGACCAGCAGCTTGTCGCATATGCGATGGCGGAAGATGCCACCGGCGCGCGTGTAACGTCGGATACCATGGAACTGCCGGAGTTCCCGAAATGGCGCGGTTTACCGGTTCCTCCGGCTCCGGCGGCAACACCGACGCCCGCTGCGCCAGTAGCTAAGTCTGCGGACGGCAACCTCTTTCTCGATGCGTCGTTTGAGGCTGGACCGGACAGGCGTGGCAAGCAGGGCGACCTTTACATCGTCTACATGGGGGCACCAACATTCGACGCCTCAGGAACAAAGGCGCACACGGGCAAAGCAGCAGTTGGCATTACTGGCGGCGATAAGAACTACCTCACCGTCTCAGCGCCTGCGACCGAAGGAGTGAGATTTCGACTCGGCGGCTACTTCCGCGGCGAACGCGATGGGGTCAAAGTGCGATTGCAGATCAACTGGAACAATGCCGCCAACAAAATGATCAAGTACGACCTCTTGACGCCCGATGTACTCACGGACTACCAGTCCCGCGAACTCATTGCCGTCGCTCCGCCCGGAGCAGTTAATGCAATTCTGATCGTATCTGGCGGGTCCGGGCTCGATGAAACCATCTGGATGGACGACATCTTCTTCGGTCCTGCCCCTGAAACGAAATAGCGTCAAAGATCTTATCAGCGCCTGTGATGCGCACTGGAGAACTGCCATGTCGCTCCGCATTCCTCGGTTTGCCGCTGTCCTGTTACTCACATTAGCTCTCTGTGCTGCTCTGTCACGAGCCCAAGCAAGCGAGTCGTTTACGCTCAGCCGCGACGCCACGTCCTTTGACCGCTCAGCGTTCCTCAACCCCGAAACGAACGCCGCAATAAAGTCAGTTGGCAACCTGTCAGGTCGAGTTGACAATAAAGACCCCAAACGTGCGCTAGGCTGGGTGGAATATGACTTTAGTGTCCCGGCGGCAGGATGGTACGTCCTTTCCGCTGCACCAAGTGTCGATGGTCTTGAAACGTACCTGGACGGCGACCATTACACTTATTGCCAGTCGTCGGGCGACAAAATCGGCAACTATTGGTTGAGCGCAGGCAAACACACGCTTCGGTTGCAGCGGTACACGTGGTTCGCCGGACTCGGCCCTGTCACAAAGGTCGACGTTAGCGCTGCGTCGGCTGACCTTTCGCAATCTGTTCGAGTCGAAGTGGCCAACGCTACTCGGGTCTTGCGAAAAGGCGAGAGCCTGTCGCTGAACATATTTTCTGGCGCGCGAATTACTCCCTCGACCATAATAGCGACTGTTCGGGAGAATGGAAAGCCCGAAGTTGTCACAAAGTATCCTGTGACGCTGCCTGCAACTGCGGGGCTTTCGAAACAAACGGTGGCGGTGCCGTGTACGAAGGAAGGACTCTTCACGGTCACGTTTGCTGAAGGCGACAAGCCGCTAGCCGTGCGGGACGTCCCCTCGATTCCGGTCACCGTAATCGATACAACGCCGCAGCCTCGATCTGGCGGCGAGATTCGGAAGACGCTCATCTCGGAAATCGACTGCTCCTCCACCGCACCAGACTACACGGGCGGTGGAGTAACACGCGTCGTCAAGAAGCCACTTGGTTCGTATCGCGAATCGAACGATGTCGGCTGGTATGGTCACATGAACTCGACCGATCCGAGTTGGTTTGCGTACAAAGTCACCGTTGACGCTCCCAATCGGCCCTATGTAGTGGAAGTTGACTACCCCGACGATGCCGTGCGCTCGTATTGCATCGCCATCCGCGAGGGAACCGTTGGAGCGTATCCGACTGCGGGTGGTGTGGACAGCGGCGCTGAGTTTTCGCTTTCCAACAAGATGTTGACACACAGCATCATTCACTGGGCGAGGACGACTGACCTTCGCGTGCTATGTATCACCGCTACGTCTCATCAGCGCGCCGCAGCGTCCCGGATACGGGTCTACCGCATCGATGGTGATCTGCCTGCTATGGATGTGCCAACCAGCGGAACACGCCACTTTGCGAACTGGTACGAAGAAGGCAGCAACTTCATGGGCGTCTACGGTGGTGGCAGCTCGCGCGGCGCTTCGGTGACCGACTACATCACATGCGCCGACCGCTGGGCGCGCTCAGTAGCCTACATGGGTGGCGACACTCTCTGGCCCACGCTGGTCGTCTACCAATTCGGTCTCTATCCCAGCCACTACAATGTGCTTTTTGGTGGCCCGTACAGCATGGATCTGGCGCGCATCATTCTGTACGCATGTGAAAAATATCAGATGCACGCCATATTCGAGTTCCATCCGGAAGCTCGTGAACTCGCAGCCCCGCCGGCCGGAGACAACTTCCTCGTCAACAAGAATGGCGTCGCAGCAAGCAGCGGCACCATCCACTTTAGTCCGCTCCATCCCCGTAACGTGGACTGGTACATGGGAATGATCGGGGAGTTCGCCGATCAATACAAAGACTCGCCAGCCTTCTCGGGGGTGAGTCTGCGCCAGATGACGTGGCAGAACCCGGCGCTCAATAACTTCCATTCGCTCGATTGGGGCTACGAGGACGGCACCATAGCCAAATTCGAGCGCGATACCGGTCTCCGAATCCCGACAGCGGCCGACGATCCACGCCGTTTCGAGAAGCGCTACGAATGGCTGATGGCAAACGCGCGCGAGCGGTGGATTACGTGGCGGTGTACTCAGATCGCCGACCTGTTTACCCGCATCCGCGACCGGGTGAGGAAGGCGCGACCGGATTTGCAGGTCGTGACACAGTACTCGCCCAAAGGACTCAATCGCGAGGCTGGGGTTGACCCCGCCGTGTTGGGGGCCATTGACGGCGTTACGGTCATGAACGGCGGTAATTACGGTCGGCGCGCGGATATGCGGCCCACCGAGAACCGCGATGAGCTATTGTCGTCCATACGAACCGCCGCCCGGAAGCCGAACGGCGAATCGGCCTTCCTCATCGGCTCGCAGTACTTCGAAGCCACCGAAGTCGTCGTGCCGCCAACAAGCCTTGGCTTTCCAGAATCGACACCGAAAACGTGGATGAGCGGCGTGGTGAACCCATCAGGGCGCCATGCCAATGAACGCTGGGCGATGGCATTGGCAGAGGACGATGCCACGTTCCTGTCTGACGGCGGAAACGCATACACCCTAGGCCAGCCGGTGCTCCGCGAATTCCTCGCCGAATACCGCCGCCTACCCGCGAAGCCATTCACGGCGCGCGTCGACGCCACCGACCCCGTCGCGGTTCGCGAACTTCGGGACGGGAAAACATACTGGCTTTATGCCGTCAACCGTGAGCGCTATCCAGTAAAGGTGACCTTACTGGTGGCAGGGAGCGGCCGACTCGCACGGGTGTCTACATCCGAGGTGCTTCCATCGGTCGCTGGGACGGCAACGCTGGACCTGCAGCCCTATCAACTGGTCGCGTTCAGAGGCCCATCGTCTGTAAAGCTAACCGCAGTGAAAGTTGAATCGCCCGAAGCGGACGTGACCCGTTTGAAGAAGCAGGTGGCGTGGCTCGAAGAGTTCACAGGCAAGATCGCTCGCAAGGAAGCAGGTGAGCGGCTCTCCACACAAGATGTCCTAAAGCTGAATGCGGTGCGCGACGAAGCACGCAAAGCACTCGACCAGCGCCATCTCTGGCAGGCACGCATCGCAATGGAGCATGAAATGCTGCCCATTTACGAGCGTGCCAATGCCCAACCGCCATTCCTTCAGGATATGGGGGCGCCGCCCGCGCCAAACGGCGCCCTCACATCCGCCGACCTGATGCCGCGAATTAGCCCCGACGCAGGCGCGACGCTTGTCGATAGCGCGAGTCTGTCCCCCGATTGGGTCGGCGACATGCTCGTTAAGCTTCCTGCAAAAAGCTGGACGGTGAATGTCGATGTTCCGGTTGACGGACGATACCGCCTCAATATCGGGCACGCGTCTGGCGACGCCTACGGACCGGTTGACGTATCCGTCAACGGCACAAAACTTGGTTCACTAGAGTCGATGATGCCCCAGCCGCACGGCGCTTCGACCACGTTAGCGCGGCTAGCGACACTGCAGCGCGGAAAGGTTGCCATCACATTCACGCGGCGGTCGGGCGACTCGTCTGCACTATCGTTCCTCAACCTGACGCCCGTCTTCGATAGCATTCTGTCGGTTCGATGGATGAAGATCGGCCCGTTCAGTGTGCCAGGGCGAGATGGCGACAAGTCAATCGCAACCGTCTTCCCGCCTGAAACCAAACGCGACTTTACCGCAGATGTCGCTTCCGGCTCAGACACAATTCGCTGGGCACAGGGGACTGGGACTGATGAGTTTATCGACCTGACAGCCGGAAAGGGCGTCGTCGTAGGCAACGTCGGATATGCTGTAACGCATATCTACAGCCCGACCGCCCGAGCCGTTCAACTCAGCTACAGCATGGATTTTTGGGCGAAAATGTGGATGAATGGCTTAATGATAGAAGGCATCGTGCCGAACGCCGGAAGCGCCCCATCAAAGGGACAGTTCACGGCTACCACAACGCTTAACGCTGGCTGGAACGAACTAATGGTAAAGCTCGCCTCCGGCAGCGGTGGCGACGGCTTCTGGCTAGCCGTCACAAACCCCGGAGACCTCCGATTCGCGGCGCAAGTGCCGTGACACTAAAGCCGCCTGAGACTCGCGCATCCGTGGATTATTGAAAATAAGCACACCACATCTCTGTGGAATGTGTTAAACTAGTCTCAACGCCTATCGCCGCAGGAGTGTGCCTATGTTCCGCAAAGTGGTAGTAGTTGTCCTCACATTGCTCGTAACCGCGAGTTGCCCTACGCAAGCTGATCCGACCATCGACGGCATCGTAAAAGCATACGTCAATGCCGCCAAGGCAATCAAGACCCTTCGCGCCGATGTCGAGATCTCATATCCCCAACCAGAATATAAAGATATGGCTTACGGCGGGCGGCTGGTCTTGGTCGGACCGGGAATGGCGCGACAGGATTTGTGGGTGTCATACGACGCCAGCCGTTCTGGCTGGGGGGACATGAATCATCCCCACGAAGTAGTCGTCGCCAATGGCCAGACAATGCTCACGGTGTCGCCCAGCGGCGAACACAATCGGCAACTCCAATCTGCTAAGCGGATCCAAGACGCAAACGTCTACGACTTCAACGGTATTCTCAGCAAGGACCCGGTAGCTGACCTGCATCTGGGGGCGCACCCGAAATACCTTGGCGTGCGGGATTGGCTGGGAACCCCTTACAAAGTCGTTGAATCCGATACTATTCCGTGGGACGGCGCGAACAAGCTTCAACTATACTTTGGGCCGAATCACCTGATTCGCCGCGTTATCTGGTTGCAAGATTCCGAAGTCGCTGCCATAGCTGCCTACCGAAATGTCGTAATAAACTCGCCTGTTCCCAAGCAGCAGTTTGCCCTCAAGCTTCCACGA
Source organism: Capsulimonadaceae bacterium (assembly GCA_036504535.1). Classification (GTDB taxonomy): domain Bacteria; phylum Armatimonadota; class Armatimonadia; order Armatimonadales; family Capsulimonadaceae; genus JARLGU01. The sequence continues at coordinate 188,744 of DASXUY010000026.1, read as the reverse complement.
TTTGCCGCCACGCCTGGGGCGGCTCCAGATGCGGATGCTCCAAAGATCGATGCCAAGGCGCGCGCTATACTCACGGCTTCAAGCGCGAAGTTCGACAAAATACGGGCCCTCACGGGACGTATTCACGATGTGACTTCGATCCGCCTTGCGAAATCGAAGTCTTCGACTAGCAGCCCATACATGGACGGCGAGTTCGTACTTGCCAAACCTAACCTTGCGTATGTTCACACGTGGCGCAATGGTAAGAAATCAGCATCGAAAATGCCCGAGCGACTCCGTGAAGGCTTCTTCTACGCGGACGGCACCACAGCGTGGTCTTATTGGGACATCGAGAAGAAGTACTACTCAAAGCACACTGGCGCCAATAACGAATTAGGTGCTGGTTCGGCTGTGGCAATTGCTGGCGCGTTTTACGGGGAGTCGCGGTCGTTGGCTGGAATTGCCAACTCGCCTGGCGGCGGCACAATCAAGTACGCAGGTGAGCGGCGATGGAATGGAACACTCTACAAAGTCGTATCCGCAAAAACAAAGGACACTCACTTCAATCTGGAAGTGGAAACGTATTTCGGGTCCGACGACTTGCCACATCGCATAGTGATGAGTATGACTATGCCCGGGAGGGGCAGTTACGCGTTGGATCGCCAATTCACTAACCTCCAAACGCCAGCAACAGTATCCCGCAAGCTATTCAGTTTCACGCCGCCGGAGGGGGCGACCGAAAAAGATCAATACGCCCGCGACGAGAAGCCGCTGCTGGCGAACGGAACCGTGGCACCGGAATTCGCCGTCAAGGACGCGGCTGGCAAGGTCGTTAAGCTCAGCGATTTTGCGGGACGCGTCGTCGTTATCGACTTCTGGTCCACCTGGTGCGGCCCGTGCCAGCAGTCAATGCCTGTGACAAACGCCGTCGCCCAGAAATACGCCGCCAAGCCAGTGACGGTGCTAGCGATTAACGTATGGGACAATCAGAAGGCGTTTGTCGCGTGGTTGCCGAAGCACAAAAAGCTTAGCGCGATGACATTCCTCATCGACCCCACCGAAGGCGACGATAGCGTTGCGTCCAAGCTCTACAACGTGTCTGGTATCCCGACGCAATACGTTATCGATCCCGCTGGCAAGATCGCATGGTCCGGGGTTGGCTTCGATCCGTCTCCAAAGAAACTGGAAAAGGCGATAGACGCCGCATTGGCCGTTCCCGTTCCCGAACAGAAACCCGCTACCGAGGTAGCTCCTGCGCCTACTGCAACACCCTAACGTTACCGTGACTGTTCGGGAGCCGGCGCCAACTTGCGTCTGGTGTTGTAGCGATCCGAAAAGAGGAGAAACATCATTGAAGCTGCTTTCCAGTCTCGCCCCAATTGTCGTGCTCGCTATGTGCGCTGCCTCTACCCAAGCGGCACCTGTCATCGTCAACCACGCCAACGTGGCAGCCATCGACGCCGTACCCGACGCCACTCTCCAAGCACTTGCACGTGAGCGCGTCTTCTTCGCCCACGCCTCCGTTGGCAGCAACATTGTCGATGGAATGCGTGACCTGCACGCGCAGAACCCGGCGCGCTATCCGCTGGTGATTGCGGGGGCAGGCGACCGCCCCGGTGCCACGAAGAACGGTACGCTGTACGAGATCGGGCGGGGCAACCCCGGTGCGAGCGCGAAAATCAGCGGCTTTTCGCAGTACGTCAACAACGGCTGGCATAGCCCAGCCGTGAATGTAGTCATCAACAAATTTTGCTACATCGACCCCGACGCCAGCTTTACCGAGTACACATCGTCTATGGCCGCAGTAGAGCGCGGCAACCCAGGGACGACAGTCGTCTATTTCACGATACCGCTTACAACAGGACGGAGCAGCGATAACGCTAAGCGGGAGGCGTTCAATAACAAGCTTCGCGAATGGGCCAAGGCAAACGACAAAGTACTGTTCGATTTGGCGGACATCGAGGCGTGGACAACTTCAGGCATTCAGACCGCGTTCTCGCTCAGCGGTCAACAGGTTCAAGGCATGGCTGAGGAGTACAGCGCGGACGGCGGTCACCTCAATGGGGCGGGGCGTACACGCGCCGCCAAGGGGATCTACTCACTCCTGGCCCTGATAGCTTCGCGGCGGTAGAAGCCCGTAACTCGCCATCCTGGGGCCGACATGTCAACGTCGGCCCCCACACGGTTCCGCTAAGCTACTGTCCCCATTCAAAGCCGCCATCCGGCGGCGAGATCGACAGAGCGAACCCATTTCCCTTACTGCCTGAATGCACTTTCACCAGCACATCGTTCCATCCGCTATTCAGCGCGACCGGGAACACTACAGGCTCTGTAACGCCGCCATGCCCGTCGCGAATCGCTTTCACAAGCGCGCCGTTCACCCAAATCTTGGCGAAGTAGTCCACCGAGAAAAGCAGTGAGATCGTTTGCGCCATATCGACCCGCAATCGTGCGCGGGCGTACGAGACACTTCGATCTGACATACCCGTTGCCTTGCCGATGTCCACCCACTCAGCCGCGCCAACTGCCGGAACCCACGCACCAGCATTGCCCTTCTCCTCGGGCGCGAACAAGGTGTCGAGGTCCGCTATGCTCTCCAGCGTCGGCTTCGATCCGCCGAACGGCCCAGCCATACGCCACGTTTTCGCCGGGACAGGCACCACGGCAAACTTCGCGAGAGCATCGGGCGTAAACGGTCCTTGCGGTGCCAGCGCATCGGTCGCCTTCGTTTCCCCAGCAACCATCAGGTAGCCCAGCTTAACCGTTCGCATGTTATTGGCAGGGCCGCTCGACGGTATACAGACGGTTAGCAAGTGCTGTTGCGGCTTGAGGTCGGTTCCGAGCAGGGTATAGCTGTAACCGCCGCGATTATTACATACGATCACCCGCGGCGGGCCGCCATCCAGCGACGCGTACAGCGCGCCATACGAAGGATCGAGTGCGTAGAATAGTCCCACAGCAGTCCCTCGGAACGGGATGGTGAGCGTCTGTCCCGGCGTGTTGCAGCCTGTGACGCCAAGGAAGAACATATCCCACCAGAATGGTATGCTGTTCTCCTTGCGCCAAGTGGCCGTTGTCGGGATGGCCGCGATGTTCGCATCGAGCCACAGCGGCTTCTTCGTGAGGGGCGATGGCAATCGTTGGATTGATCCTGCCAGCTCAGTCGAAGTTTTCGCGGCTTCGACAAACGGCTGCAGAGCTTTGGCGACCACATCGCTGTAAAATGCGTGCCCAGCTTCGTTCGGGTGCACCGAGTCGCCCATGAGCGCGCCCCAGTCCTGCTTTGTCTTGGCAAGATGAGCATCCAACGCCACCTGGAAGTCGACATCAAGCAGACCATACCGCTTAGCGACAGCCTGGTGACGCTTCCTATTTGAGCCTTCCTTCGCCGCAGTCTCTAGAAACACGACAGCGGGAGGGTGGGGCAGCGATTTGAGGCGCACGACAATCGTTTCCAAACAGCGCGTCGCCTGCTCGTCGCTTTGCCCGCCATCGTTCACCGCAAACTCCACGAAGACGATGTCCGGCTGACAGGCGATCACGTCTCGGCTCAGCCGAAATATCCCGAGATCGCTCCCCGTCGCGCTCATGCCAGCATTGACAATGGTCACAGCGCTTTTCGGGAACTGCGATACCAGCCACTCGCGCGCCCAACCATTTCCTGCCTGAGTGATAGAACCGCCAATGTAGACCGCGCGTAGGGGCGCGCCAGCATGTGAGCGCTGGAAAACTGGCAGTAGGTCGTCGCCAGTCACGGCATTTGCGACGCCTGGAGCTATGGCGATGACGGACAAACAGAGGGTAAGCAGCAACCGAACGAGTTTCATAAGTGTATCCTTCACGCGTGTCGCATCGGCGCGACCCGGATGATACCTATTTCACCTCGCCCGCATCAATCCCTGCCCAACGTGGCCACTCTTTAGGCCCGTAGAGGTATTCTTCGGCAGACCGAGAGTTCAGACCCGGATGCAGCGTGGGTAGGGGACTGGAGAAATATGCGAGGGGCGAAGGCACGGATGCGCCTGTGACACATCCACCGCTAACTAGCGACCACGACCGGAGCGGGCCGCGCGGAGGCGCGACTTGACGCGTAAGCCAGTAGCCACCGTCTGCGGCGCGGCTGGTTTTGGCGCGAGGGCGGCGACCATTGCGTCGCCGACGCTCATCGGCGATGGACCCTTTCGGCCTGCCGTGACCGGTTCACGCTCAGGTTTGCTCTGCCCCGGTTCGGGGGTCTTGGTTACAGGGTTAGGTTCCGGGCTAGTACCGCAGACTACAACTTGGTCACGCCCTGATTCCTTGGCCACATACAGTGCGTTATCAGCGCTATCGACAAGCTCTGCGGGCGAGCTAGCGTCGCGAGGGTACCCGGCAACACCGACGCTGACGGTCAGCGGGACGCCCACCTCTTCGCGCACGGCGTCAAGATAGCCAGCGATGCGGCGTGCCACAGCAGCGGCGGCCTCCGGAGGCGTCGCGGGCATCAGCCAAACGAACTCGTCGCCACCGAGCCGCGCCACGATATCGTTCTCTCGTGCCTGGCTTTCTAGAATATAAGCAAGTTGACGAAGAACCTTGTCGCCTACGGCGTGCCCCTGCGTGTCGTTGACCTGCTTGAAATGGTCAACGTCAATGACAGCAAGTGAAACCACATCAGAACGCCGTTTGGCGAATCCGATTCGCTGGCGCAATGCCGCCTCGAAGAACGACCGGTTGTATAGGTTCGTCAGGTGGTCTTTGCGCGAGTGGTCCAGAATGTGTTCGAGCTGACGGTTGAGGCGCAAAAGGGTTTCGCGAATGGAACTGTGCACCATGGCGGCAGGCTGCAGCCCTTCGGAGAGAAGGTCGCTTGTAAGGCCCACAACAAACGAGCAGCATTCGTCGCCCGCCGCGATGCAGCTCGTCTCAACACAGCTGATCGGATCGGCGTCTTCTTCTTCGAGGTTGTAGCCATCATCCCCCGCTGCCTCGCGAAGGTAGTGCATGACGCCACAGAAGAAGCCGCGCGCAAAGTCGCATGTGTTGCCGTGGCGGGTCCCCTTTTCGTGGAACATCCAGCCTTCGATACTGTCAACTGACGTGATTTTAGCCCACGCGTCCTTGAACCGAATCTCTTCGACCGTAAAATTGCCGTACCCAGCGCTGCCGAAGAATGCGACTGCCTGCAGGAAACCGTCTTCGTCCGGGGAGATGCTCCCGGTCTCGTTGCCGGACGAGATCAACCGCTCAGCGGTGGCGTAGCCAGCGCGCTGGCAGATCTCGGCCTCGGCTTCGATACCAACTTCCTGCGCTAGCTGCTCGCGGTAAGTGTAGAGGCCGCCAAGCGAATCCATCAGGAGCGCACGCGAATTGCCGACTTCGATCCAGCCTGGCTTGCGGATCGTCAGTAATGCCGGTGGGTTGTGAGTTGGCTTTGGCAATCGACCGACCTCGCGGATGGGAGCACGGGGCTTATCAACCTGCGCGAAATCGTGCGCCCGATTGCCATTATTATAGCGCAAATTAGGCGATTTCTCGGGGGCGGATTCTGAGTCGGGACGGGCTGAAATATCCTTGTCTATGCGTTTTTGAGAAACCGGGTTAGGGTTCGCTTTCATCATCGGAAACGCCGCCTTCTACGGTCGCCTACCATTAAGCGATGAGTATTGGCTAATTGCCAACCCGTAAACCTGCGAGTGCCAGAACGTCCACTATCGATTATATAGGAATATTCGGCACACTACATGCCAATCTGGCGGTATTTCGCGAATGAATCACGAAAACAGGGACATTTACCTGGAAACTTGCCGCAGGACTGCTATCTTTACCATGATAAAGCAAAGGCTGCGGCAATTTCGCCGCAGCCTTTCGGTATTTCGTATGCTACCTATCTGAAGTCGATCCTACATGAAGATGAGGTAAGGCAACTCCAGAAGTTCCTTCAGCCGGGCTAGGAATGCCGCTGCTGGGGCGCCATCGGTAATGCGGTGGTCGAACGACAAGCAGAGGTTCATCACCGGACGCACTTGAGGAACACCGCCGACCGGGATGATCGTGTCCGCGATGGTGCATACGCCAAGGATCGCGCACTGTGGCGGGTTAATTATCGGGTTGAAGTTCTTGACCCCGTAAGTGCCAAGATTCGTGATGCTGAATGTGCCACCGATCATCTCGTCCGTCGTCAGCTTGCCTTCGCGAGCCTTTGCTGCCTTCGACTTGATCTCTGCGCTGATCTGCGGGAGCGTCTTGCTTTCAGCATTGCGGATCGTCGGCACGACAAGGCCGCCCTCTCCGAGGGAAACAGCGATGCCCAGATGCACTGCGCGGTACTGTGTCACCTTGTTGTCCACGAGCGTGCTGTTGATGGTGGGGTGCTCGGACAGTGCCTTCGCAACCGCCTTGGCGATGATGTCGGTGAACGAAATTCGAACTCCATCGGTCTTCTCGACAGACGCCAGCACTTTCTTGCGGAACGCTGTCGCCTCTGTCATGTCCACGTCCACCGTCAACGTCACATGCGGGGCTGTCGATGCGCTTCGGGCAACGTTGTCGGCGATCATCTTCCGCATGCCAGTCAGAGGAATAACCTTCAAGACTTCGTCAACAGCCGCTGGGGCGATAGGAGCCACAGCCACAGTCGGAGCAGGAGCCGGCTGACCCGCCTTGCGAACATCGTCACTCACCACTTTGCCGCCATGACCAGTGCCAGCACCGGTGAGCGTGGAGATATCGACACCAAGTTCGGCTGCCACCTTCTGTGCCAGCGGAGTGACCTTACCAGCCTTGCGAGCGGCAATGAGCCCCTCGTTGAACGTGAGGATATCGATTTCGACTATTCGCCCATCAATACCCGTTCCACGTCCGCGAAGCTGCGCTACTTCGATGCCAAGCTCTTCGGCAACACGGCGTGCCCGTGGCGACGCAAAAATACGATCGCCGTCAGTGCCTGCTACGGCCTCGGTCGCCGCGCCAGCTGCAATCGCTGCGGCAGGAGCAGAGTTTTCCACCGCCGGGGTCGCTTCTTCGCCAGTTGCCGCGGCGGGTTGCGGTGTAGCGGATGCACCAAGGACGGAGTCGATAGACTCGTCGGCGGTACCGATGACGGCAAGCAACGCTCCAATCGGTGCGATCTCGTCTACGGGAACGAGGATTTTTCGCAGTATGCCAGACTCAGGCGCTTCCTGTTCGATATCGGCTTTGTCCGTCATCACATTGTAGAGCGGTTCGCCCTTAGTGACTTGCTCGCCCTCTTTCTTGTGCCAGAGGGTGATTGTTCCTTCTTCCATCGACTGTCCCAGCGTGGGGAGTTCAACTCGCGTAGCCATGTCCTGGAGTGTTCCTTTCGAGTGCCTCACTTCGCTGAGGCGAAAACGGGTGCGCACATTGGCGTGTGCAAATATGAGAAATCTAACAACTTAGGTAAAACGAGACCAGTTGAAACGAACGCCGCCCGCAGGCGCAGTTATTCCCGCTCGGCAAACTGGCGACGAGCCTCGCGCTCGCGGTCCTTGTTCGCGATGTTCTCGCGCTTGTCGTAAAGTTGGCGACCTTTGGCGACGCCGATTTCGACCTTGGCGCGCCCCTTCGAGAAGTAAACCTTGGTGGGGACGAGAGTTAGGCCCTTTTCCTGAATTCGCGACGTAATCTTGATGATCTCGTAGTTGTGAAGCAGGAGCTTTCGTGTACGAATCGGCTCAACATTGTAAATGTTTCCCTGCTCGTACGGGCTGATGTGCATGTTGTAGATCCACACCTCACCATGCTGGATTCGGCAATACGCCTCCGCAATGTTCGCGCGGCCAAGCCGCAGCGATTTCACCTCGGTGCCGGTCAAGACGATGCCAGCCTCAATCGTCTCGCTAATCTCGTACTCATGATAAGCGCGTCGATTGAGAAGGGAGGCCGGTTTGCGGGCATCTTTTTCTTTTTTTACAGCCATCGGCAATATTATATCAGAAGCATAACGAAAAATGGTGGGTTTCGAGAGGTTTTGTTTGGCTTCTTTTACTTTCGTTTTGCAAGAATTGGCGGTGTCGATGGCGATACGGAGCCAACATTCAGTGTTTCGACTCCGGTGCGTACAAGAGTCAACATCTGTGAGCGATTACCATCAAGTAATATATACTCCCCGTTCTTGCGTCGGGTGAGTCGATAAGTCGGTGTCCTACTCGCTGGGCCTTCATCAAGCTGCGCAGCGGTCGTGATCTGCTGGGTGAGCTTCCCAGTTTCGGTGTCGACTAAGTTGATCGAAATACTGCCGCTGGCTTTTTCGGTTGTGCGGGAGACGTACGCAACAACCTTATCACGGAAAAAGCCTGTCAAATTGTGTCCCACAAGCGTACCCGCCTGAACAGGGATCTTCCACGCTACCCGGCGCTCGGGAGCGCTCCATTTATCGTAACGAACAAGCATATCCTTGGTCGCGGTAACACTACCTGCGAGATACATCACGTCAGATTTCGGGTCGTAGACGAGGCTGGTGAGCGACAATAGAGGGGATGGGACCTTTGTGTAAACGGGGCGGGCTGTTGCATAATACGGAACACCGCGACCGTCGAACCCGTGGTTCTCAATACAGGTGATGCCGTGCTCGTCTGCCAGCCAAATGTTGCCAGCCGAATCCAATGTGGTCGCATCGCCGTAGGTGGCGAGATCTCCCAGCACGGCACCTTCGCCAGCTCCAAACTGTCCGTCTCCGTTGTTGTCTCGCCATACTCGCCAGCCTGTGGCTGCCTGTTTGCCGCCACGGTTGACCGTGGGCGGCCATGCTGTGTCGTTCACTGACTGGCGCGCAATCACGAATGCTGGCACCGCGATTTCGCCTTCGGGACCAGTTTTGTTGAACCGGTAGGCAGCCAGAAATCCATCGTCGCTGTTGCCAAAGTATAGGCATGGACGTCCCGCGATATGCCTTACCCACAACTGCTTGCGGGACCCTGCATACACCAGCCTTGGGTCGGCAGGGTATCGGAATCGGTCCAGCGTATAACCGTTATAGATCCAGCCTTTACCGGCAGGTTTGGCATAGTTGTAGAGAAGGTGCTTATTGGATGTGTAAATGTCCGTCTCTATCGCCGGGTCAAACTCCGCAACATCGGCCGCGATCAGTCCGAGCAGCTTCCACTGCAGTGTCCCGGTAGACAGCGTATAGCACTTCAGCGAGCTGCCATCGTGGATCCCCGCTCCGTTCGACGCCACGTACATATTGCCAAGATCGTCTAGCCCGGCGCCGCACGGGCCGTTGAGCTTCCCCTCGCCCGTTTGCCCGCTACGCTTTGCGAAGATGCCTCCGGGCTTGCCGAGAAGCTTCACTGGCACCGTTTCAACTACGCCGAGTTTGCCGAGGTCGTACAACTTTATGTTCTGATCCGGACCAGCATCTGTGACGATCAGTCGGTTACGAGTATTGTCCATCGATAAGCACGCAACATCCGTCCCGGCAGGCAGCGTGATAGAGCGCGGCTGCAAGACACCGGTCGGGTCGTAGCAAACAATGGTGCTCGCAACGCCTGCCCCGCCTTCTTGTTCAACCCAAAGCTGTCCGACGCCGTCCACGGCAATGTGTCCTGGCTTATTTACAGAAAACCAGCTAATGGGGGCAAGCGTGTTCGCGTCGAATACGCGAATAATATTCTCCTCGGGCACCGGAACGTAGAGGAAGTCGTCACTCGCAGCAATACCGGCGAAGGGAGAATGGCCAGTGGCAAGGTAGGTGCGCGACACCATGGTGTCGTCTTTGCCAGGGACTTTAAACGGCGCAATAGTGCCGTCAATATTGACTCGATACACGCCGAATGAACCCAGGTTGACATCTCGGCATGTAAGGAAGACATACTTGGAGTTACCGCAGATTGCCCCGCCATCGGGCATTCCATCGCCACTAGCGCACGACGCGACAAACTTACCGTCTTTGTAGATGTCGGCAACGCCAAATCCCGAATACGTATAACATGACCCATCCCCGGAGACATACAGTGCCCGAATATCGGGCGTAACCTGGTCGATCAACGTCACCGCATTCGACTGGGCCTTGACAGAGTCAACCGAAGAAAGAGGTCCTTCGGATGCCTGATCGCCGAATGCCGGCGTCACCATCAATCCAATACCGATTACGATTGTGAAGTTGGAAATGAATGTTCTCATAGATGATCTCTGCTAGAGTAGGAGTAGCCTGTCAAAACGCAATTCGTCGGGGACAACACCCACAGTTTCTGCGAATCATTCTCAATATCCTGCCAAGAGAGGACGCGATCCCGGTAAATTTTGTCGCCAACCATCGCCACGGAGCGGCCGTCCCCCGTGAGAGGCAGCCGTCGGCATGCCACCCACCATCTTTGCAACGCCAAGATTTAGGAGCCAATTGTTGCCTCAAAATAAGTACACATCGCTCAAATAGGACAGGGTAAGACAATTCTTCCAATCTAGCCTACGACGACGGTTCGTGACCAAGAGCGCTCGCGCCTGGCTGCTCAATCTAGCGACGGAATAGATGTTGCATTCCACGCCGTTGCGCAGGTATCCTAACCTTAGCGGATATAGATGTCTGCGCTAATATTATGACCGTCAACGACATTCAAAACCTAATCAATCTACTCAGTGAAACCTCTGGCGTAACGGAACTGTCCGTCACAGCCTCCGACGGATCCGAAGCGACCGTAAAGCGGCCGTCACAGGCGGTAACTGTGTCGCTGGCCGCGACCCCGGTGGCAGCTTCAAGTGCTGTGGATGAGGTTGCAGTCTCTGAACCGACATTGAACGGAGATGCCGCATCTCAGGTTGACGAACTGTCAAACGTAGCGTCCACCATGGTCGGCATATTCCACACTCTCAATCCCGAGATTGAAGTGGGCGCCGAATTGCGAGCGGGCCAAAAAGTTGGCTCTATCGAGTCCATCAAGCTAATGAATGATGTTGTCTCGACAGCTTCAGGCGTTGTCGCCGAGGTTTTGATCGAGGACGGCCAGCCGGTCGAATACGGACAGGTCCTCTACCGAGTATCGCCGCGACCGTTTGAATAAAGTCTGACTGCATCCAGGGTATACGTTTGCGATTACTGTAGAGCCAGACGATTCGCTTACTGCCGCGTGTCGCCAGAAAAGGGTGTCATTATGAGACCAATAATCACGCAACGCCGCGCCGGGCAGGCAATTATCGGCCTGCTTATCGCGATGGCCATACTTGTAGCTGTAGGTGCCGCTATGATGGGCAAATTTGGCGGCGTCTACCAGACTTCCATAGACAAGACCAATATCACCGTTTGTGGCGAGTACACATCGCAAATTCGCCAGGCGATTTCTATGTACAAGCAGGACAACGAGGGCAAGAATCCCCCGAGCCTTGCGGCGCTGAGTAAGTACGGCGTCATCAATGAAATGTTCAACTCGCCGGGCTGCGTGTATGGATACGACCCTACTTCTGGTGAAGTCACGCCCCCGAACTCGCGTCCAGGCGCTCCGCCCGCCGCTCCCTCCACGCAGACGGGGTCTGGGGCAACTCCAGCACCAGCCGCGTCTCCGAACGCTGCTCCTGCGCCGTCGACTGGCCCCCGCGGGCCTGGGGGGCTGCCAAGCACAACTGTTTCCGGCCCCGGCGGCATGCCGATCCGCGTCCCGACAGGTGGCGGAACCGTGGACGTCAACGGCGGCAACTAAGCCTCTGTATTCGTGCGATTGGCCAGGGCTCTCCGTCTACCCACGACGGTACTCTGGCCTTTGCGCTGGGCAGTGGAGATGACGAAATGGTTGATTTAGCCGCTTGAAGCCATCGAATCTGCCTCGAATACAGCGTTTACTTCCATATCGCGGTATCATATAGGTACCTTAACAATTTTTCCACGCATACAATCTCGACAGGAAGCAAGTCCAGACCACGTTTGGCTTCCCTCTTGCTTGTGCGTGGGTGGGCTTTTGCAGCCCAATAGTCGGTAGCGTTGGGCGTTAAGGATGCAGGCGAAGCCTGGTAGAAGGAACTGACGAGATCTGTAGTTCAACGATCTCCGTCGAAAGGTCAATTGCGAATATGGATAGAATCCTGGAGGCGGTACTGGCGGCGGCGAAGCCCGGTGGCTCGACCTATCAGTATTACGTGAAGAATGCAGCTTGGGAGTCGGACTTGCGGCGTCAGATCGGCGCTTTCCCGGAATTTGTTGTGGCTGCCGAGGACAAGGCGACGCTTCGAGCCAAGGGCGTCGAACTGCTTACCGCTCTCAATACCAAATGTAAGGCACGATGCGCAGACCCAGCTATCCCGATTGCGTTTGAAGCGATGAACGCCGTTGTAGAAGCGCGGGGCTGGTGGAAGGGCACACCGCCCGATCTGCTTATGGGGACCGATGAAGATCTCGTAATCCTTGCGGATGCTATGGGCTCGATCATGGCGACCATTGCGCGAAGCACGACCGTGAAGCCGTACTCTTTACTTACAAAGTACCTGCACTACGCTTTCCCCAACAGCTTTGCCGCCTATGACAACCGTGTTGGCGCATCCGTGCTGGCATGGGTGAAGGACGTTTACGGTATCCGCCCTGGCCCCAATCTCGCTCGTCAGCGATACGCGCCGGATGTGCTCACCACAACCGACGGATTGGGTTACATAGGCATTTTGCGCTTCTTCCAGATGTTCTGGGATGGAGTCGCCGCAGCCGACCAAGTCGAAACATACGACGCCGCCGTGGCCGAACTTCAGGCCGCTCTCGACGAGTTGCCAGGGGAAATTGAGCTCAAACTCAACCGCCTCGACATCCTCGACAAAGTGCTCAGCGTCGCGAACGGTGATCGCAAACTGCTTCACCTGTAAGCCACCACCCCTGTCGTCATCAGCGCACCTCACTCAGCATCGTTTTGAACAAGCGTGGGTGAGGTGTGTTTTCGACATAGACGCGCACTTATTCCCTAGCATGAGGTTTGCCAGTGCCAGAATTCGAGAAAGAATTCGAAAAAGAAGACCGCGCTTTCAAGGATGCGGTCTGCGAACTCCTGGGAAATCAGGGCGTCCCCGACGTCATTTGGCTGGAATTAGTCAATAATGCGCTTACTGCAGCGTCCAACTACCGCGAAGCCATGAGAATGGCTGGCGAGGCAGGCTCCGAAATCGTCGCAGAGCATTGGGAACAGGCTGCGGCTGAAGTCAATTCTGGCCTCAGCTTCCTCATCCAGGCAATCAACGATTACCGCACTAAGATATTTGAGAATGAGCGCTAGACGCGTCACCGCGCCTTAGCCCTTAATGGACGCTCCCGTTCTGCGCGATAACGCCCGCTATATCGTCTGCAGCGGCCGCCATCTCCATATCAAGTAACGTTAGCCCTCCCGCGTCATGTGTCGTCAGTAGTAGCCGCACCTTGTTGTATCGAATGTCGATATCAGGGTGGTGGTTGACAGCATCCGCATTCTCCGCGACCTGATTGACGAATTCCATCGACTTGGTAAAGGACTCGAATTCGAACAGCCTGCCAATAGTGGCGCCCACTAACTCCCACTTTGGCAGCAATGACATATGCTGCGTAACTTCGCTGTCAGTCAGTTTGACTGCGTTCATTCGCTCTCTCTCTTTCTAGTTCATCCCGCGTCGGCGTGCTTTGCGGGACGTCGCTATTTTGCGGTGGCGACAACTGCTTTCGCCGCCAGTCCTGAGGACGTCGTCATCGCTCTGGCCAGCAACATGGCCGCCTTCTCGCTACCCGCTGTAGTCACAATGTAGGGTCCGACCTGCCAGGTTACGCTGCAAGGCTGCGTAGATGGGAGCCAGGAACTCGCTATCGGGCGCGTTTTGCTGTCGCTCGGGATCGTCCACACGCGACAAGTACGATCACCGATGATGCGCTCTATGGCGGTGATTGGCTGGTTAGCCTTACGATGCTGAACAACTGGCGACGCGCTCATAAATGCTTTCCATGGGTCGACGTTACCTGTTTTGGGCCATTGAACCCACACCTCAGCAGTTGAGCTGCCCTTCGAGTAAGTCGCTGTTCCGACCCAGTGTCCATCTCCAGGGTCATAGGAGCGAGTCGCTTCACTCCATCGCGTCCACCCGTCTATGCTGGCCGGTACCAGGAGTGGCGGAACACTTGACGACAGTACGGGAGCGGGAGTCTTGCGATTAGGCGCACCATCACCGAAAGTGAGCACAGCGGCGACCAGGCACCCAACAACGATCAACCCGGCGTATGCCATTAGCCCGTCTTTCGGCACCCAAGACCGCGCGCGTTGCCAAACATCAATCAGCCACCCGCCGCGGCGAGGACCGTCGGCTACCCATTCGTCTGGAACCGCAGCGTATGTATCGTGCGGCGGTCTGGCTATAACGTCAGCCGACGTCTCCTGCAAAAACTGACGAACCGTTAACGATTGGGTCTTTGTATGAGTAGATACATCCTTCGCCGGAAACTCAGCTTCCATTCGGTCCATAGCGAGCGGGACTTGGCATACCGGGCATATGCGAGCATTGCGGCGGACTCCATCGTCCCCATTAGTTACGATACGCCAGTGTTCACGGCAGTTAGGACAAAACACGTCGCGCCTCCCCCGATGGTGATTAGGCCTTGACCTAGGTTCTTTGTTTCAGCCAGCGTGACTAAATGCTCACGCTCATGATCCTGAAACTCTATCCTGGACAGCTTCTTCGCGTACATCGTGTTCTGAAGTTCGGCCCGTACCAACGATATTCCCGTTTGTCGCCTCTCTGAACCGCATATTTAACAATTGCATCACGATAATTCATTCTGCCGTTATCGAACCACTCCCGCCTTGCGAGATATTGTGCTTGACACGGATGGGGGGATCGTGTTAATATAATTGCAGGAATGCTAAGGGGCTTTAGCAAAGCAAGGACTAGACATGCTCTCATCCGAGAATCCACAGAAAAAACTAGCGGCGATGGTCACCATGTCCGATGTCGCACGCGAAGCCGGTGTATCGCCCGCGACAGCATCGGTCGTGCTCAACAACCGCCAGGGCAAGGTGCGCATCAGTGAGTCCACTACGCGCCGCGTTCTCAATGCGGCCACTGTCCTCGGCTACCGGCGCAACGAGCTAGCCCGCGCTATCGGGAGCGGCAAGAACTATGTACTAGGCTATTTAAAGATCGATGTCGCCGCGCAGGAACTCGAAATCCTCGAAGGCGTGCTCAAAGCAGCCACCGAGGCGGGCTACCTGCTCAAAGTCATACCGCGCGAAGAACCCGCCGACCCCGCCGCGATCGCTCGCCTGTGCGTGGAACAACGCCTCGCCGGCCTCGTGGCGCGCACGTTCTACAAGCCGCACGACACGGAACTGTTTTGCCAGGAACTCGACCGCTACGAGATCCCCTGCGTCTTTGTAGACGACGACGCCGACCAGCCGGGCAGGCGAATTATCACATCGGATGACGAACTCGGCTACCGCCTGACCATTGAGCATCTGGCAGGTCTCGGCCACACGAGAATCGCGTTCATTGCGGGCGATTCTGTCCACCGCCAATCCATTCAGCGAAAGCAGATCTATCGACGAATGATGGGGGAGTGCAGGATTCCACTACGCAACGATTGGATCGTAGATTCGAACTGGGTCATCGAGTCCACCGAGAACCTCATCCATCAGCTATTCGCCGACCGAGCTGATCGCCCCACGGCGCTGGTCTGCGCTGGCGATGAGCCCGCGGCAGTGGCGATGCGAACGCTGTGGCGCATGGGCTACCACGTGCCGCGCGACGTTTCAGTCATAGGCTACAGCGACTTCAGCTACGCAAAGCTGCTCAACCCGCCGCTGACCACAATTTCGCAGCCGTTCCATGAGATCGGGCGAGCCGCCACAAACGATCTCTTACACATGATCGACGCTTCGGGCATAGAAAGCGAGCCTGCGTGTCACGTTCTGCCGACAAAACTCGTAATTCGCGAGTCCACAGCCAAAGTACCTGTCAGTTTATTATAATTGCGCGAAAGGGTGTACACAAAATGAACCTACAGTCTTCTCATTCTCATACCAAAACCAAGGTCGGAACGAAACTGGCTCACCATGGCTTTACTCTAATTGAGCTTCTCGTAGTTATAGCTATCATAGCGATTCTCGCAGCTGTACTCTTCCCCGTGTTCGCCACGGCTCGAGAAAAGGCGCGGCAAACCGCCTGCTCGTCCAACCTCCGCCAGATCGGAATCGCGTTCGCCCAGTACGAACAAGACTACGACGAGCTTATCCCGTGCGGCCTTCCCGGCTATTCAGCAGGAGCAGGTTGGGGTAGCCAGATGTATCCCTACATCAAGAGCATAAACGTGTTTGCCTGTCCCGACGACACCACCACACCCGCTCCGTTCGTTTCGTACGGCGTCAACGAAAACATGATCGTCACCGGTAAATCCATCGTTAAGTTCACATCGCCAGCCAAGACCGTTGAGTTGTTCGAAGTGACAGGCAATAGCAACTCAGACCCGTCCGTCCCCAACAGCAACAAGTCGCCCACAGGCTACGGCTGGAGCGGCAACGCATACGACCCCAGCGGCTCGAACTCACTCGGCGGCAGCGGATCGTGCTCGGCGCTGGAAACCACGCACCTACGCTACGTAACCGGCAAGTTCTACAACCGCTCCATGATCAACAAATCGTGCTTCGACGCCGACTCTCGCCACTCTGACGGCGCCAACTACCTGATGGCCGACTCGCACGTCAAATGGCTGAAAGGCTCTCAAGTCTCGACGGGCGTCGCACAGTACGGCACGACATGGCAAGTCAGCAGCACCGACTACCAGGACAAGCCGTCCGTCAACGTCTGGGGCTGGGGAACGCCCGCCGGTACCGAGGCCACCTTCGACTCCGCAGGCAAGGTCATGCCCGCCGCAACGTTCAGCACATACTAAATCAAACACAACGCACTTGAACATGACGCCACAAATAATCTCACACCTCTTAGTGCCCAAAGGCTACTTTCAAGCACTTACGAGCCGTACATTTCAATGCGCGGACACTGCGCCGGGGCGCTCGTTCATCTCTCGCTCAAAGGTTGGCGAGTACACTGCCATGGATTTTAGCAAGTTTCCTTCCCGTTTCGGGAAGGTGGCAATCTGGAGCAAGATCTCTTGCACCAGATTGACGGATGGGCTCCTTCAGAGCTTACGTTACTCACGAGTACGGGCGATGTTGTCTTCACACTTTCAAGCTCTTGGTAGCCGTACACTTCAATGGACAGACCCAACGCCACGCTCGCCCAAGCCGTTGCGCGTCCAGCGCACCCGCCTCAATAACCTAGCCGCTCTAGCGCTCACAGCCACATCCCTCATGGCCGCACCAATCTCAGCCACAGCTAAGGCCGCAACTCTGACCGGAGACACGGCGCGCCCTGCTACCAGCCTTTTCGCCGCAGGCGAATCGGTGACGCTGTCCTTCCGCGTTAAAGGGCTCGCAGCATTACAGAAGCCCATCTCACTGCTGCTCGACATCGATGACGAGCACGATAACGTGATAGAGCACAAGGACATCACCCTCGCTCCCGATGACCAGGGGAACTGCGACGTCACCGTCGATGCGCCTGCCAGGCGCCTCGGGTTCTATCGCGTCTACGCCAAGCTCTCCGATGGAACGCTCATGGCGAAACTCGGCAGCCGTCAGGCAGGATATATGACCTACGCCGTTGTGCCAGATCCCAATTTGCGAAAGTCGTACTCTCAGGACGTCACGCGCTTTGGTATGCAGGGCGCGTTCAGCCCCGCGACCATTGGAGCTTTGCCGTATCTCGGCGTCCGTTGGATACTCGGCGGATTCGGTTGGGGCAGTAACGAACCCAACCACGCTGGCGAATATGCCGACCTTATCACAGCAAGTCGCGCGGCAGGTGGAACGCTCCCCGGTAAACGCGCTGATGGCCTCAAAATGCCCAGCGGCGAGCCATGGCGAGTCTACACGCTGCCCTCGCTTCACGGTGTGCCCAAATGGGCCGCGTCGCCAGAATCGAAGACCCGCGAGCGTCCCCTCAACCCTGCGGGCGAGGCTGCATTCCTGCTTTATGCTGAGCAAGCCGCTCGTGTCAACCGCGAACTCTATCCCACCGACCCCAACCACGTCTTCGAAGTCACCTGGGAACCCGACTATCCGTGGGGATGGGATAGCACGAACGAACGCCTCCTCCGCCTCTATGAACTCGCGTATCCGGCACTCCACAGAGGTGATCCCAACGTGATCGTCGTCGGCCCAACACTCAGCAACATCAGCACGCAGGCGACATATAGCCAGACCAGCGACCTTTTCGCCAAGGGGCTGGGGAAATACATCGACGCCTACTCGGTACACGGATACTTCCCTGTTCCCCCAGAAGCGAGCAACATGCGAGAGAAGATCCGCGCGCTCGCCGCCATGACCGACGAGCTTGCTGGGCGTCACTTGCGCCGCATTTGCAGCGAGCAAGGGTGTCAGACCCATGAGGAGCGAAGCAAAGAACTTGAGCAGGCGCAGGGTCTCACCCGCCAGAACCTGATCATGCTTGGCGAGGGCTACTGGTTCAATTTCGCGTTCTACTTCTGCGACTTCTCCAACGAACCCGGCTACGGATACTTCTACAACCTCGACCCCAAAACGCAGTTTGGCTCACCCAAAGTTGCACCAAAACCTGTTGCTTCCGTTTACGCCGCTCAATCGCTGTTGCTGGATGGTTCTACAAGCGCTGGAGCCATCGATTGGCTTGGACCTACCACGACCGGATACGCGTTCGAACGCGGTGGCGAAGTGACATTGGCGCTCTGGGACTACAGCGGGGTGAATCGAACGGTTGATGTACCCGTCGGTGCGAATAGCGTGAGTGTCTACGATTGGATGGGCAATCCGGCGCCACTCGCTACTCCAAACGGCACCGCATTACTGACCGTCGGCCCCGAGCCCATCTACGTTGTCGGCGCCTCCCTAAAAATCTGGGGCATTGGCGCTGCCAAACCCATAGCGATTGTCGATACAGACGTTAAGGCAATTGTCGGCGCAACTGCTCATGTCCTCGTGAAGGTGTCCGACAAGAACGTGGCCACGGTGGACCTGCAACCTGACCGCCGTATCAGTACTGCGACAATTTCCGCGTCTCCAGCCAGAGACTTGCGCCGTCCCGTGGATCTGCTGTTGCCGATCCCACCTGACTGTGCCGCTGGATTATTCACCTGTGTCGTCACCGCGAGAGATCGTCAGGGACACGTCATCGGAGGCGATTCGGTCCGCATGGCCGTAGATGCGCCCGTGGCCGTTGCCACTATTCGACCCGCGTTTGGCGTTAGCGGTACAACGCTGGAAGTTGCCGTTCGCTCCTCTCTCGATAAGCCTGCGGATGGCACTCTGGAGTTGCGCCTGGATGGGGTTCCAGACAGCAAAATAACCTCAGCGTTCGTAGTGGCAGCCCGAGAAGTGGCCACCTTAAATGTTCCGATAAACACCGCCGACTTGTCGCCTGGCAAATCCTACCAGGTCACATCCACGACGCGAGTCTCAACGGGCTATACCAGTCGCCAGTCGTTTCGCCTGGATTTCCTCAACGCCTCTCGTGTACCGCTCGGGTTCGAAGCAGGCGATTCCGACGCATGGAAGGCCGTCGCAACGGTGCCAATCGCGGGCCACGACATGCTAGTGCGCTCGCCCAAACTGTATCGGGGCGATGCAGACCTTGCGGCGGAGGCGCAACTGGCATGGAACGATACGGCCCTCTTTCTCCGAGTGATCGTCGCCGACGATATCTTCGTCCAGGACAACACGGGATTCTCGACATGGAAAGGGGACTGTCTGCAGGTAGGCTTCGACATGGATCCTGACCTCATAACGACGGCTACCGGGAACCTGGTCGCAGATAAGGCGACCCGCCACCGTTCGTCGGAGGTCTCTCTCGCTCTCACCTCCAGCGGCCCGCAGATATATCGAACCGCAAGCTACGATCCCGGCGCTCTTCCTGTCGGCCCGGTGACAGCGCCGCTAACCGTCATACGGACTGGCACGCTCACAACATATACCGTCGCGCTTCCATGGTCGGTATTGGGACGCTCCACACCGCCGAAATCAGGCGAACGCCTCGGGTTCGCGATGACCGTCAACGATATGGACACGTCAGACCAGCCAGACCCAAAAGCTCTCGGGCTCTTTGGCGGTATCGCCGGAACCAAATCCATCGCTGAGTATGGCATCCTCACGCTCGCAAAATAGATGGGCAGGGGGTGAGGTGTTTCTTCCGAGGGGGCCGAGAGCAGCGCCCCGCAACTATTACCGATGTTACGTCAATAACGTGCTCATGAACACGAAACAATGCCCCCTCACGCTCCAATCGCCGGAAAATGAAGGGGCAGTGTAATATTGTGTCGGCCGTTCTAGCAATGCTTACGCGAGCTTGACGCCAGCATTCGGGCCGGCGGTCATGTCGAACACAGACTCAACGGCAACTTCCACCACATATTTCGGCGCGGGGACTGCGGGCGCTTTGGCGCGGATCGCGGCGAGAACGCGGTCGTAAAGCGGACCGCTAGCCGACATCGTTGCGCGACCCTTGACCTGAACGGCAATGTTGGCATCATAGATTCCAATTGCGACGATAGGGTTTTGCTCAAGGTTGGCGCGCGTCTTATTCGAAAAGAGATCGGCAAAGAAGATGTGCTCGCTATCCGACGCAAATCCGCTCCCTTTTACGGCAATGTTGGGAGTACCATCAGCGGCGGCAGTCGCCACCCAAATAATGTGTCCGCCTTCAAAAAGGCTGACGACTTTCCCAGGTAGATGGGCCATATTTATATTCCTTTGTGAATCGTTTACAGACGCCCTAAGATTTCGGCGTAAGTCGACCAAGGGTACAACAGTGAGGCCACTTCCCTATGTCTTCTGATATTATAGACCGCTCACAATACTTCAGCAACCAAGCAAGCAAACATATCTAAAAATTGTTATTTATACAGGACGCTTCTTAGTCTTCTGGAACGCTGTATAAGGGCTGGCACCGCCAGGACGAGCATTTAGTAGCACTCTTCGGTATCCATCATGCTCGTTCCTCGCCATCCGCCTCGAGGCACCCGGCGACGGTCGGGATGAAAGTTTTCCTCCCGTTTCGGGAGGATGCCGAGTCCGCGAGGCAGGTGGGTCCTTTAAGCGGTCCCGCATTGCGAGCTGTTACCGTTCTAGCAAGCAAACCTCTCGCTAATCACCCGGAGGTATACTAAAGGAATGTTAAGACGGCGAGGAGAGCGGAGCGGCACGGTAGCCGCCGCAACGTTGCGTTTCCGCTAGGCGAGCCGGACAAGGGGAATTACAATGCCGACGTATCGATCGAGAACCACGACGCACGGACGAAATATGGCGGGAGCGCGCGGGCTTTGGCGTGCCACAGGAATGAAGGATGGCGACTTCGATAAGCCAATCATCGCTATCGCAAACTCGTTCACGCAGTTTGTGCCGGGCCACGTTCACCTCAAGGATCTCGGTCAACTCGTAGCGCGCGAAATCGAAAAGCACGGAGGCGTCGCCAAAGAGTTCGACACCATCGCCGTCGATGACGGAATCGCCATGGGGCACGACGGCATGCTCTACAGCCTTCCGTCGCGCGACCTCATCGCCGACAGCGTCGAGTACATGGTCAACGCTCACTGCGCCGACGCGCTCGTCTGCATCTCAAACTGCGACAAGATCACTCCCGGCATGCTGATGGCCGCTCTTCGCCTCAACATCCCCGCCGTGTTCGTCTCCGGTGGCCCGATGGAAGCTGGCAAGGTCGTTTGGAACGGAGAAACACGCGCGGTGGATCTCATCGACGCGATGGTCGCCGCTGCCGACGACAAAATCAGCGACGACGAAACCCTTGCCATCGAGCAGAGCGCTTGTCCCACCTGCGGTTCGTGCTCGGGCATGTTTACGGCAAACTCCATGAACTGCCTCACGGAAGCCCTGGGCTTGTCACTTCCCGGCAACGGTTCCGTGGTTGCAACACACCTGGAGCGAAAGGACCTGTTCCTCGGTGCTGGTCGGCTCATCGTTGACCTAGCAAAGCGTTACTACGAGCACGACGACGCATCGGTGCTGCCCAGGTCCATAGCCACGTTCCAGGCATTTGAGAACGCCATGGCGCTTGACATTGCCATGGGTGGATCGACCAACACCGTGCTGCATCTTCTTGCCGCCGCGCATGAAGCGGGTGTCGATTTTACGATGCGCGATATCGACAGGCTCTCCCGGCTCGTCCCCAACCTGTGTAAGGTTGCGCCATCACGCAGCGACGTTCACATGGAAGATGTCCACCGCGCTGGTGGCGTTTTCGCCATCCTCGGCGAACTTGAGCGAGGCGCACTTTTGAACACGGCGCAGCCTACCGTCCATACCGCCACCCTGGCCGCAGCTATCGACGAACTCGATGTTTGCCGCGACGTCAAGGACGATGTCAAGGCGTTCTACAAAGCCGCTCCCGGTGGAATCCGCACAACCGAAGCATTTAGCCAGAACCGGCACTATCCCGAACTCGACCTTAACCGCGAAACCGGCGTGATCCGCGATATCGAGCATGCGTATAGCCGCGATGGTGGACTGGCCGTCCTTTACGGCAACATCGCGCTTGATGGTTGTATCGTAAAGACAGCTGGCGTCGACAAGGGCAGCCTCGTGTTTGCCGGCCCAGCCCGGGTATTTGAAAGCCAGGACGACGCCGTTGAAGGCATCCTCTCCGGCAAGGTCTCTGAAGGCGATGTCGTCGTTATCCGCTATGAAGGTCCGCGAGGCGGTCCCGGCATGCAGGAGATGCTTTATCCGACCAGCTACCTTAAATCGAAGGGGCTCGGCAAAGCGTGCGCATTGATCACTGACGGACGCTTCTCAGGCGGAACATCTGGCCTGTCCATCGGTCATGTCTCCCCCGAAGCCGCCGAGGGTGGCGCGATTGCCCTCGTCCACGAAGGTGATCGCATCGAAATCGACATCCCGAACCGCACCATCCATCTCGTTGTATCCGACTCCGAGCTCGCGGCACGACGGGAAGTTGCCGAGGAGCGTGGGCCCGACGCCTGGACCCCAGCTGCGCCGCGCGAACGCCGCGTTAGTCCCGCGCTTCAAGCCTATGCCGCCATGACCACCAGCGCCGCCCGAGGAGCCGTCCGAGACGTCACCCGCATCACCGGACGGCGGTAATATAACGAGTCTTCCGTGTTTCGGAGTGGTCAGCGGTTACCCAACAAGTTTCCTTTAGTTTCGGGAAGGTGGCGTTCAGGCGAAAGTCTTGTTTTGCCTGAACGCCGGATGGGTTTCCTCCACTACTTCACGCACACAGTCATCATCGCCTATAACCAAACTACCATGCCCAAAGAAGACAAGGACGCGACACCACTCTCAACGAAAGAAGCTCATGCGCTCCTTGCAACAGTCCGCTACGCCGCACTCGCGCCGGTGTTCCGCGACCCCGATTTTGCCATGCTCACCGCGCTTGCGTTCGCAGGCTTT
This sequence comes from Capsulimonadaceae bacterium, assembly GCA_036504535.1. Taxonomy (GTDB): domain Bacteria; phylum Armatimonadota; class Armatimonadia; order Armatimonadales; family Capsulimonadaceae; genus JARLGU01. The sequence goes on along the minus strand of DASXUY010000026.1, from coordinate 165,393 downwards.
CGCGTCGATGTGAACGGCTACGCCAACCCCCTTGTGCGAAAACGGCTCGCTGAGGAAGCGTCTCGAAACATCGCGTTCGCTGATAAGCTCCGAGAGCTAGCCAAAGCCGCTGCCGCCGCGCCGCCGCCCGTCCGCACTGCCGATGGTGCACCAAAAACGGCCACTAGGCCCGCGCCAACACCGGAAGCCGCCGAAATAGCGGCAACCCAGGCCTATCGCGTGGAGCGTGATCGCCTCAAGAAGGAGCGGGATGACGAAGCGCAACGCCGACGTGCCGCCGAGCATGACCTCACACAAGCGCGCATGGACGCTCTCGCGGCCAACGTTGATCGTACCGAAGCGGAGAAGGAGCTAGCGCGCACAAAGCAGCGAGCCGAACGGCTTGAACGAAAACTGCGACGCGCCGAGCAGACCAATGCTGAGCTTCTCAAAGCGATAAGCACGCGCACTCCACCGCAACCTTCGCCTGAATCCAAGCCCGCCCCCGTCCCTGCTGTACGCGCGCCTGCGTCGCGTGGCGTCTCACCTGCCCACGAGGGCGCTGATTTTATCGAGGCGGTTCGCTTGCTTCTCGACAAACCGAAAGGTGGAGTTGCGAGACAGATTGCAGCGGATGTGCTCCGGCTGTCTCCTGCCAATTGCGCCGCTCTAGAAATCCACGCCCTCGCGTCCCACGCAGCCGGAGACAATCGGGCCGCTTCCACCAGCTGGAAAAGCCTCTTGTCACTTCAAGTTGCCCATGCAGCATTCACCGACGCTGCTGACACACTCATTCGCGTGTTCACCATTGCGCCTGATCCGAAGGCTGCGCGAGAGTACTTCACCGCTCTTGGTCATCACGGCACCGACATCGAATCCGTGCGCGAGCGGCTGGATCATCTCCGGGGAACACAACCAGATACCTACCACGCTCTTCGCGAAACGGCTCAAGGCGAGCTGCAGGCAGTCCTGTTCACGGAACGCGCCCGCCAGCGCACCGGCGCAGATGATCCGCTGCCCGTCACGCTCCCCGGTGTCGCGGGCCGCGTCGTCACCGCAAGGCTAATCGTTGGATGGATCGATCAGAATCGTCAAACGGAGGTCGACGCGCTGAGGAAAGCTGTGAAGGACTTGCCAGCCGATCAAGTCTCCCTCATCGCTGAAGCCGTAAACGCCATCACAGAGAACGATGGCAGTTATGTTGCCCTTATCAAGCGACCAGTCCTCGCCGGGCCCGCGATCATGGACGCCAGCAATGTCGCGTGGCATGGGCAGGAAATGATCGCCGCTCCCAAACCCCGTATGTCCCAGATCCTCACCGTACGCCGCTCCATGCGCTATCGAGGCCACTATCCAAGCCTGCTGATTGCTGACGCCAACCTGCCGTACGTCGTCGACGACACCGCCCTCGCACGTCAGATGGTCGCCGATGGCCAGATCATCCTCGTCACCAGCGGCACCGACGCCGACGAGTACATTCTACGCGAAGCTAGGCGCCTCCACGCCCCCATCGTCACAAACGACTACATGGCCGAATACGACCCCACCCAAGAAGTACTCAAACTCCAATACAGTATCGCCCACGCGACCGGTCGCGCGTCAATCTACGAATAACGTCGCGTAAGCTTGCCGTCAGCACGCCATTAATGGCCAGGTGTGTGGCAGTTTTGCGCGTTTTGCGTTGCGCAACGCGATTCTTTTTTTTGCGCAAAATGCCCCCCGCTCGCTTGAAGCTCGCCGCCCCCGCAAGCAGGGGCGGTGTTGTCCGTCCACTTTTTGGCTGGCCAGGTTCGTGGCAGTTGTGAATATTTGGGCTTGTTGGAATCGCAATATTCATGAATAAGGTTGTAATCACGCAGTCGCCCTTTCCACTCTTCACCTGACCAAATCATCATTCGTCTAATGTTTGTATCTATATTATATCACATAGTATTTAGTTATCAAACATACGATCACGGTTTATTTTACGTGGCGGGTCGGTTTGGGGGGTGATTATGCATCCGTTGAAGCGATGCCTGTGAAGGGCGGATCGCACTCTGGGCTAAGAACCTGCCACGAAGTGGTCGGACATCGGAGCCCCCAAATTTTGGAGGCAGCGAGCCGAGCGAACGGGGGTAAAGAATTGCGTTGCGCAACGCAAGACGCGAAATACACGTAAGCAGCTGACCGCAACCCTTGAAGGGATCCAAGCTCAGCTTGGCCCCAGCCGGGTAGGCTGCCGCGCGGCGAGCGCTCTTTCTGCGCCGACCACACTACGCTCGCAGCGATGCGCCAACCTTGGCGGTCAGAGCGGCCTGCACCGCAGCCAAGACGCCATCGGCGTCGGCGTCGGTGAGGGTGCGGTCAGCGGCGCGCAGGACGAGGCGGATCGCGACGCTCTTCCGGCCCGCGGCCACCTTGTCGCCGGTGTAGACCGAGACCAGGTTCACCGAGACAAGCAGGTCGCCGCCAGCTTCGTGGGCAGTTGCGGAGATATCGCCATAGGCTGTGGCGATATCGTAGTCGAGCGATAGGTCGCGGGTGACAGCGGGGAACTTGGGCGGGTGGACATATTCGGCCAGATCGCCAGCAACGGCCAGTTCGCGAAGAAGTTCGGACGCCATCTCAAACACGGCGATACGTCCTGTGCTGGAAGGCACATCGAGGTGCTCACGAACCATGTCGGGGTCAAGCTCAGCGACAGAACCGACCGGGCGACCGCCGAGTAGGATTGTGGCACAGCGGCCAGGATGCATACCATGGAGGCTGGATTTGGTGAACGAGACGCCGTCAATCATAAGCGCGGCGAGGATGTTTTCGACAACGCCCTTGACGGTGACGTAGTCGGCTCCGTCGCCGGTCAGGACGCCGGCGATGCGCCGAGGCTCAGCGTATTTGCCTGGTCCGTCTGTGCGGTACGTTTTGCCTACCTCGAAAACGCGCACAAACGGCTGTCGATGGCGAAGGTTCAGCGCGGTCACCGCGAGCAGGTTGGGCAGCAAGCTCTGCCGGAGGCAAGAAAGTTCAGCGGAAAGAGCAGTGCGGATACGAACACGCGACGCGTCCGTATCGGGATCGTCGAACGGCGACGGAGCGCCAAGCGTGTGCGTGTGAGCTTCGGTCAGGCCCTGACCAATGCAGATGGCGCGCAGCCGTGAATCGAATGCGGCAATGGGCCAGTCCCCGCCGCCTGTTCCGCGACCTGACGGCAGTGTCTCGGGGAGCGTTTCGTAGCCGACCATGCGACCGATCTCTTCGATCAGGTCGATCTCACGGGTGACGTCGGGGCGGAATGACGGCACGGTGTACGTAAGGGTGTCGTTAACGGTCGGCGCGTCTACTATATGGATGTCCAGCCGTCGCAGCGCGTCCGTCATTTCGGCATCGGTCAGTTTCCAGCCTAGCAGGCCATTGGCGCGAAGCGGTCGAAGCGGTACGGTCCACGTCTTTGCGGCTTCCGGGTTGGAGTCGATCACGCCGTCGACAATGGTTGCGCCAGCATACTTAACGAACAGTTCGCAGGCTCGGTCTTGAGCCAATGTGACAAGGGCCGGGTCAACGTAGCGCTCGAAGCGGTACGACGCCTCCGTGGTCAACCCAAGCGCCTTGCTTGCGCGCCGGATGACGCCCGAGTCGAAGTGTGCGGACTCTAGCAGCACAGTGGTGGTCGTTTCGGTGACTTCGGTGGTGCTGCCACCCATAATGCCCGCGATGGCAATGGCGCGATCGCGATCAGCGATTACAAGCATGTTCGGCGTCAAGCTGCGCTCAACGTCGTCAAGGGTGGTAATGGTCTCGCCCTCATTGGCGGCGCGAACCACAATCTGGCCGCCAGGGACCTTATCGTAATCGAAAGCGTGAAGAGGCTGACCGATCTCAAGCATCACGTAGTTGGTGATATCGACAATGTTGCCGATGGGGCGCATGCCCGCTGCGACCAGACGCTGCTGGATATGCTCAGGCGACGGTCCCTGCTTAACGTTCTTGATGATCCGTGCGGCATAACGTGGGCACCATTCAGTGTTCCGAACGTCGACGGAAGCGTAGGATGCGACGTCGCCGCCCACAGTCGAAGCCGGAACGATAAGCTGCCTAAAGGGGATGTTCAGCGCCGCCGCGGCTTCGCGAGCCGTGCCAGCAACAGACATCCAGTCGCCGCGGTTGGGCGTCACCTTCGTGACAAGCACGCGTGTCTCGGCAATATCGTCGATCTCTTCGACTTCCAGCCCAGCCATGGTCAGGGCACGGGATAGGTCGTCTTCGGAGACGTCCTTAATGTCGGCGAAATCGCCAAGCCATTCTAGCGGGACCTTCATTGGGAATCCTTAATTAGGGCCGCGTTCCGTATGTCTAAGGGATAAGCCGAGGAAACTCGGCCGGAACGCAGGGCGCAGTGTAGACTACATAAGTTTCCTTCCCGTTTCGGGAAGGTGGAAGTCTGGCGCAAGCTGTCTTGCGCCAGACTGACGGATGGGCTATTTGGGGTGCTCCGTAGGCACGACCCTCGCCCTACAACTGGACTTGCTTTGCAGTCTCCATACCGGCGACGGTCTTAATCTGCTCGACAAGCTCATCAGAAAGCGGTGAATCGATCACGAGCACCATCAACGCGGACTCGCCAATCCCGGCGCGGCCAACGTGCATACCGCCGATATTGATGCCCTTCTCGCCGAGAATGGTGCCGACCTTGCCGATAATGCCCGGCTTATCCTTGTGCTCGGTAACGAGCAGGTAACCGGTCGGCTTGACATTGACGCGGAAACCGTCAATATGGACGATCCGCACTTCGTTGTTGTTGTAAACGGTGCCGCAGATCTCACGCGTCTTGTCGCCAGCGTGAGCGCGGACGCTCAACAGGCACGAGTGATCGCCGGTAGCCGGGTGGCGGCTTTCGACCACCTCTACACCGCGTCGCTTAGCGAGGGTGGGGGCGTTCACGTAGTTAACGCTTTCGGCGACCAAGGGCTCAAGGAAGCCCTTCAGCACCGCGCGAACCAGATGGACCGTCGGGAAGTCGTCAAAGTCGCCCGCGAAGATGACCTCGACGCTGTCAATGCGTCCAACAGCAAGCTGAGACTGCAGCGACCCGATCTTCTCGGCAAGCGTGAGGTACGGAGCCAACCGCAGCAGCACATCCTGGCTGACGCTCGGCATATTGACTGCGGCGCGGGCAGGCTTGCCAGCGAGCACGTCGACGATCTGCTCGGCGATGTCGATAGCGACGTTCACCTGCGCCTCTTCAGTCGACGCGCCAAGGTGAGGCGTATGGAGCACGTTGGGCAACCCGAGAAGAGGGTTGTCTTTCGGGGCCGGTTCGGTGGAGTAAACGTCGATCGCCGCGCCGCCGATGCGGTTGGCCTTAAGCGCGTCCGCCAGCGCCGATTCGTCGATCAGGCCACCGCGAGCAACGTTGACCAGACGAACTGTTGGCTTCATCATCGCGATCTGCTCGGCGCCGATCATACCTGCCGTCTCCTTGGTCTTAGGGACGTGCAGCGTGATGTAGTCCGATTCGCGGTAGATGGTGTTGAGGTCGGTGACGCGGACGCCAAGCTGACGGCCCGCCTCCTCGGTGAGATAAGGGTCAAATGCCAGCACGTTCATGCCAAACGCTTGCAGTCGCTTTGTGACTTCGCGGCCGATCTTGCCAAGACCGATGACGCCGACTGTCTTCTTGTAGACTTCGACGCCAACATACTTGCTGCGCTTCCACTCGCCGTTCCGCAGCGCCTGATCAGCAGGAGAGATGTTGCGAGCCAGCGCCAGCAACATGGCGACGGTCAATTCGGCCGCAGCAATGGTATTGCCTTCGGGGGAGTTGACGACAAGCACGCCCTGTTCGGTAGCCCTGATGACATCGATATTATCGACGCCCACACCGGCGCGACCGATGATCTTCAAGTTCTTTGCCGCCGCCAGCACTGCAGCCGTAACCTTCGTCTCGGAGCGGACGGCCAATGCGTCGTAGTCGCCGATAATGGCGATCAATTCGCTTTCAGACAGCCCAGTCTTAACATCCACGTCCGCTGCCTTCGCGAGAATTTCGATGCCTTCATTGGCGATCGGATCACTTACCAAAACTTTTGCCAAAATTTACCGCTCCTGTCGAATTTTTAACCCACGTATGTTACTCTACAGGCGGTTTCAAAGTCAACCGCAGGCTGGATACGCGGGTAGCGCAACGCATCGCCAATCCGTAGCCAGTACGTGTATTTTTGCGCGAATGAGCCGTATTGCACTCGTAGACTTACTGGCCTATAGCCTGCCCGCTTTAGCGACAGCAAGTTCAGAATCCATTTGCGGCGTGAGGTATACTTTGCCTGTACCCGTCATTGCTGCGGCCAATAGTCCGTCGATAGCGCACCGAAGCCCTCACGACACGCCGCGCATCCTACCACAAGCAGGAGAACGTTAGATTTGATTTCCCACATGCTCGATGAGATCCGGCAGCAGCCGGACATTATCCGACGGATAGTTGACAAGGAGTTCCACCGTGTAGAGTCGCTGCGTGACGCGATCGTCCAGCGCGAGATTCGGTTCGCCTATATCGCGGCTCGTGGAACTAGCGATAATGTGGCGCATTACGCCAAGTACATCCTCGAAATCGAGCACGGCATTCCTATCGCCCTTGCCGCGCCGTCGGTGTTCACCATCTACGATGCCATCCCGCACCTAGACGAGCATACGTTGGTTCTTGGTATCTCGCAGTCCGGAGCTGGTCCCGATGTGCTCGCTGTCTGCAAGCAGGGCCGTAAGACAGGCGCACTGACGGCCTGTATCACCAACGATGCCAATTCTGCGCTTGCCCAAGCTGTCGAATTTCCGTTGATCACCCCAGCCGGGAACGAAGTGAGCGTCGCCGCCACCAAGACCTACACCAGCGCTCTGGCGATGATCGCTTTGCTGTCCACCGCGCTAGCCGACAACCGCCCGGAGCGCTTGGAGCACCTGCGGCGAGCAGCGGACCAGATCGAAGCGACCTTGGCTCTCGACGATACCATCCACTCGCTCGTGCGCCGCTACAAGGACATTCAGGACTGCGTCGTCATCGGTCGCGGTTACAACCACTGCACCGCATCCGAAGTGGCCCTGAAGCTGACAGAAACCTGCCTTATTGGTGCCAAGAGCTTCTCGGCCGCTGACTTCCAACACGGCCCGATTGCGCTCGTGCACCAAGGCTATCCCGTTATCATGATCGCACCGTCGGGCAAGGGCTACGAGAACATGCAGGAGCTGGCCGAGCGGCTGCGCCCCAGCCATCCCGCCCTCATCTCATTCGCACACGACCCTTCGTTCCTTGCAGGCAGCGAAACCGCAATACGCATCCCCGGCTCAGTCCCCGAATGGCTCTCGCCGTTGGTGTACGTCGTGGCTGGCCAGCTTTTCGCCCACTGGCTGTCTGTCGCCAAGGGTTACGACCCGGACCACCCACGTGGCCTCAGCAAGGTCACGAAGACGACATAGCGAACGGAATTTCTGTGCTTGGTTAAACGATACTGCCCCTTTCCATATTGGCGAGGGGTAGTTTTTCTTTGAGGCTGTGGCGCCAGCTTCATCATGCGCATCGTATGACTGCCGTCTACGCAGGAACTTCGTCTCCCATTCGCGAACCGATCCTCGGAAATGCTGCATTAAGCAAGTAGGCGTGAGCCACAAATACCCACGCGTGCGGGAAGATCTTGTTTATGACGAAAGTCTCGGTTGTTGTCTGGCGGCGCGCTGTCCTTGCCTTCCTAGTCATAGCCCTGTTCACCTCAGGCGCATTCGCCTCACCTAAACAGGGGCTACCCATCCGCCCCGTTGATCGTCGCGATCCGCTCGGAAATACAGCCCTGATCAACGCCGCCGCGAATGGCGAGGCTACAAAGGTAAACCGCCTTATCGCTCAGGGAGCATCACTTGATCTCAAAAACAATGCAGGTGAAACAGCCCTCATGCGCGCAGCTTTGCAGGGGACCGCTTACGACGCTGAGCAGCGGATTTTGCCGTATGACGTGCATTCTCAGTGGCGGATACCATTCAAGGCGACCGGACGAGATTTTGCTGGGTGCGTCAAGGCTCTCCTCGATGCGGGCGCTGATGCCAACATCATGGGGGCAAACCTAGAGGCACTGGGACGCGGGCCTAGAGCATCAAATAGAGGCTGGAACGCGCTTATGATCGCGTCGTACAATGGCAATGTCGGCATAGTTGAAATGCTGGTCAAAGCAGGTGCACGGGTCAATGATTCAGATGACTATCTAGGCTATACGCCACTTGTTTTCGCAGCCTGTTGCGATGATGTTCGCATCGCCAAGGTATTAATCGCGGCCGGAGCCCTTGTTGAGCCAAAGGACGAGAATAGCAGGAGTGCCATGCATAAGGCGGCTCAAGGAGGCTATCTTGACTTCATGGCGCTTCTCATTGCGCATGGGGCAGAGCCATCCGGGCGCGCGCTTGAGTATGCCCTGGAGTCGGGTCTTACTGATAGCGCGTCAATGATGATGACTCCATTCGTCAAGAAATCGCTAGGACTCCCGGATATTGGGCATGGAGCATTAGTGGCGGCAGCCCGCGGGCGTGACGTTGACTGCTTCAAGCTGGTCGCGGCTAGCGGGGCGCGCGACCTACTCAAGGTGCCCGCCATAGCGGGTGATGTGCTTTCTACTGCTCTATGGGTTGAGGACGACGACTCGCTCGCCGCCTGCGTCATGAGTTACGATATTCCTTTCCGCTCTCCCGAAGTCAGCAGGTGTCTGTTCCAAGCCATAAGGTACACCAGACTAGCTACGTTTCGAAGACTGGTACAATCTGGCGCTCAGGTAAATGTTCGTGACGACTTTGGGCGAACCCCCTTGGTAGAAGCAGCGGAAGCCTCCAACGCAAAATTCATCATGGAACTTATCGCCGCAGGGGCTGATATCAATTTGCAGGCTCCTGCGGGCGAGAATGTGCTTTTCCTCGCAGCTGCCAACAGTAATCCAGGTGTTTTCGCGGCGCTCGTAGCAGCGGGATCAGATGTGAAGGTGAAGAACGCGCAAGGCGTGACTACTCTCATGCGAGCAATGCAGGGAGCACCTGAGACGGTTAAGGCACTAATTGCTGCTGGAGTTGATGTTAATGCGAATGACCAAAATGGCGCAACTGCCTTGATGACTTTCGGACCTGAGTATCCCCTCAAGGTACGAATGCTCGTTTATGCGGATGCTATAGTCAACGCCCGCGATAATAAAGGCGAAACGGCACTCATGAAAATTAAATACGGCGGTGAAGAGGCCGCGCGAGCGCTTATCGCCAACGGTGCAAATGTTAACGCCAAGGACAGGGCAGGGAAGTCCGTTCTTTGGCATGTGAAGAACACAAATGATCGTTCGCTTGTTGCGATCCTTACGGCAGCAGGCGCACGGTAACCTACGATCTGATGTCCGAGTCGATTGCCCGTCGCACAAGCCGCTGATTCTCCGCCACTCATGCAGGAACATCCATGTGTACCAGCGAATCGATCCTCTGATAATCTGCGCTAAACAGGCAAGCATCCATGCGATCTGTTTGGCTCGCGAGGAAAATTTCACATGACGACGATTCAGAATCTTGAGAAGTGCGTCGCTGCTATGGAAGGGATCGGAGAATGGGCGGCGGTTGGTTTCTACGAGGGGCTCGATCTGCCTTGGCCGCGCTCTTACGGCCTCGCTTACCGGCGACTCCTTGAGCATAACGGTGTCCGCGTCCCCGATGGCCGATACTTGATTCCGTTCGAGCCGCAGCCGGATGCGCGCAGCCGCGAGTCACATGGCTACTGGACTGCGGTGTCGACAATCGTCCACCACAACCACCACTCAGGCCTCGCAATCGACGGACGCCTGGCCGACCAGCGGAAGGCTGATTTTCCGCAATATGCAGCCGAGATCGATGCGGTGGTCGCGGACTTACGTGCGCGGCTAGTCCACTTTGGCGGATACACGCACACCAACCCGGACATGCGCCGTGTGGTGAACGAAGGCTTTCTCTCCATCGAAGCCGAGCTTGATGGCGCATTGCAGGCGACTACAGCCGAAAGCGATACGACGGACGAAGCCAACCTGCTCCGCACGCTCAAGGACTACGCGGTCGGCGTCCGAGCGTTCCACACAACTGTTGCAACCGCGCTAGTCGAGGCGGCTGGGGCTGCAACTGGTTTGCGCAAAGAGCGACTATCCCTGATCGCGAGAAGCTTCGCCCACGGCTTCCTAAACCCATCCCGGAACTTTGTCGAGGGCCTTCTAGCAGTCAACTTCACGTGGATGCTCGACGGTTGCGACAGCATTGGTCGGTTCGACCAGGTGCTAGGACCGCTCTTCGAAGCCGACATCCATTCGGGTACGCTTGACTTAGCTTTCGCGCGGGATCTGTTGGACGAGCTTTGGGAATCCTTCGAGCGCCTCAATGGATGGAACCTGCAGATCGGTGGCTACACCCCTGACGGTCGCGATGGTGTTAATGCGTTGACCCTCGAGTGCATCGAGGCGTGTCTGCGCAACAAGCTTCGACGTCCGAACGTTGCGTTTCGCGTCACGAAGCAAACTCCCGAATCGGCACTCATTCTCACATTAAGAGCGCTGGGCCTGGGCAGCGGGCGGCCAGCCCTCTACAACGATGACCTCTACGTTGAATCGCTGCTCAACAGCGACCTTGGACTGACCCTGGAAGACGCTCGCGAGATTGGCTTTGGCGGCTGTACTGAGACCATGATCGCTGGGCTCTCGAACGTTGGCAGCCTCGAAGGCGACATCAACCTCGCTAAGGCTCTTGAACTTGCTTTGCACGACGGCGCGGACCCTCAGACGCGGGCGCAACGCGGTCCGCACACGGGCGCATTCTGTGCGATGGAGACGTTCGACGAGTTTGCCTGGGCAGTGAAGCGACAGATCCAGTACATGACCGACGATTTCGTGGCCAAGAACCGAGAAGCACTGACGCGTCGTTTCCATCAAGGCGACCCGAAGCTGGCGCGCACGCTCTTTACGCGAGACTGCGTCAAACACCGAAAGTCATTTGAAGCAGGCGGCGCCCGTTACAACTGGGCTGTGGTGAGCTACCAAGGTATCGCAAACCTGATCGATTCGATGGCTGCTATCAGACTGCGTGTCTATGAGGAGCGCTCAATCGGAAAGCGGGGGCTACTGGACGCTCTACGCGATAACTACACCGGGCACGAGACCATCCACCGACTTCTGAAGTCCGCGCCAAAGTTTGGAAACGATATCGCTGCAGTCGACGATTTGGGCCGTGATGTTATTGGCTACGCGTGGGACGAGTTGCGGTCCCACGAAACGCCTCGCGGGGGGCGGTACCTACCTTCGTGCATTCTCTTCACTACGTATGCGGGCGCGGGAGCAGCGGTTGGCGCAACACCGGATGGCCGCAGTGCACACACGCCGCTTGTCGATTCCGTTGGTCCGTCGCAGGGGAAGGACGCGAACGGTCCCACGGCCATGCTCACATCGGTGGCATCCCTGCCTCTTTGGAAAGCAGTGGGCACCCCGGTGCTGAATCTGCGTCTGCAGAAGGAAGTTCTTACCAGCGACGACGGTCTCAAAGCCGCCGCCGCCCTCGTGCGAGCCTTCTTTGACCAGGGCGGTATGCAGATCCAGGTGTCCGCCGTTAGCCGTGAGGAGATGCTCGACGCACGCGTCAATCCAGACGCGCATCGCGACCTGATCGTGCGGATTGGCGGCTACAGTGAGTACTTTGTCTGGCTTTCGCCCGCGCTGCAGGACAGCGTGATCGCCAGAACCGAATACTAGCCGATCGTTGACAACACAAACAAACGACCGTGAAGAAGCTTGCCACAACAACTGATCGGCATCAACTCGCCGTCCGGAAGCCAATGCGGTTTCTGACCGCGACTATTGACGCGCCTGATGTTCGCCCCGAGCCCAAGAGAAGAATCAAATGGGATGCGGTGGTGGAATGTGTCGTCTCGGAGGCATTCGGCGCCATTTTGTCAGCGCTAGCGGAAACAGGGAGTCGGCTCTAAGCAGGCTTACACGCAACAACGCCCACTCAAGCCGTTGGCCTGAATGGGCGTTGTGACATCGTCACCGAACAGGCAACTTACTTCGGGTTGTCCACAAAGTTCCCCCGGCAGGCTTTCAGGTAGTTCAACCCGAACACCTGGCCGGTCATCTCCAGGTCGCCCTTGTAGACGGGGTCGTGCCAGCCTTCGATATCGATGGAACCCTTGTATCCGTGCTGCCGAAGCAGGCTGATGACATCGGTCCAGTTCGTGTCGCCAAAACCAGGCGTGCGATGGTACGCGAACGTCTCCTTGCCACCGATACCGTTCTTCTTCACGACATCCCACAGGATCGTGGCGTCTTTCCCGTGAACGTGATGGATCTTGCTTGTCCACTCGCGAAGTTGGGGTAGGGGATCGATGAGCTCGACCATCTGGTGGCATGGCTCCCATTCGAGTCCAATCGCGTCGGATTGGACGGCGTCGAACATCAGGTTCCACGCGTCCGGTGTATGCGCGATATTCCAATCGCCAGTGCGCCAGTCGCCGCCCATCGAGCAGTTCTCAAACGCGATCTTGACGCCTTTGTCCTCGGCGCGCTTGGCGAGCGGGCCGAACACTTCCGCGAATCGTCCCATGCTATCCGGGATCGATTTTCCGCGAAGCCGTCCCGTAAACCCTGCTACGATGTCTGCGCCAAACAAGTGCGCGTTATCGATGAGCAGTTCCCAGCCCTGTAGCGTTTCGAGGTCTTTTTCAGTGCCTTCAAGCGGGTTACCAAATATCCCCACAGAGCTAATCTTAACGTCGTGCCCGGCGATTGCCTCGTTGACGCTAGCCGCTAAGGCCTTCAAATCGACGCCGCCGAGTGTCTGCCAAAATGTGAGCGAAAAGCTCTCAAACCCGTGCGGAATGATCTGCTTAATATACGAAGCCGGATCCGGCCCGCCGCCGCTGACAAGCGTGCCAATCCTGATGTCAATCTCTTGAGCCATTGCGAAAATCTCCTTATGCACCCATAGTCACAATGTGTTACTCATTGGAGGGCGCCCGCGAATATTTCGGCAAGCACGGCAAGAAATCATTCACTAGATCCCCACCTTTTTCAAAAATGATGGAGGTTGTTAACCGGTTAGTGTCGGACTTAACAACAGCTAGTCGCGTCCGCGTGTATTGTATGGCGGCCCGTCGACAACTGGGGAGAAGCAATCTATGTCAGACAATATTCGAGCGGTGATGGTGGGATGCGGTGGCATGAGCGGCGCGTGGCTGAACGGAGCCAAAACGGTCGGCGACGTGGACGTTGTCGCGTTTGTCGATATCAGCGAGGAAGCTGCGAGGAAGCGTCAGGCTGAGTTTGGCGCGGAAGGCTCGGTCGTTGGCACCGATCTTAAGACTGTCCTCGAAAGCGTCAAAGCTGACTGCGTGTTCGACTGCACGATCCCCGAAGCGCATCACGGCGTAACGTTGACAGCGCTGTCGCAAGGGTTGCATGTGCTCGGAGAGAAGCCTCTCGCCGATACGATGGAGCATGCGCGAGAGATGATCGCTGCTGCAGAAAAGGCTGGCAAAATCTACGCCGTGATTCAGAACCGGCGCTACATGCCCATCATTCGCCAGTTCCATGATCTCGTCCATTCGGGCGGGATCGGGGCAATAACCACCGTCAACAGCGACTTCTACCTCGGACCGCACTTTGGCGGCTTCCGCGATCGAATGGAGCATGTACTGCTTCTCGATATGGCCATCCACTCGTTTGATCAGGCCCGATTCATTTCCGGTGCCGACCCGGTGTCGGTGTTCTGCAAGGAATGGAACCCCGCTGGTTCGTGGTACGACCACGACGCGTCCGCGATCTGTATCTTCACGATGTCAAACGGTATTGTTTACACCTATCGCGGCAGTTGGTGCGCCGAAGGGCTGAACACGAGCTGGGAATGCGACTGGCGCGTGCTTGGCTCGAAAGGAACCGCGCTATGGGACGGCCACGAGGGGATCACGGCGAAGTCAACATCAAACGATGACGGCTTCTGGCGCGAGCACGTTGACCTTGCGGTACCTGAGGTTCGCGAGCCGGACAAATCAGGTGGCCACACAGGCCTCATTCGCGAGTTCGTCGCCGCCATCCGCACGGGCAGCACTCCAGAGACCATCGCCACGGACAACATCAAGAGTCTCGCCATGGTCTTCGCCGCTATCGAAAGCGCCGAAACTGGCTGCGAAGTGCCTGTGGTCTGGTAACGCCAGTTCACCATTGGCTAAATGGTGTTTTCGAAATCGACTAAACGGTCGCAATGAGGCATCTATCGTCCCTTTTCGTTAAAATGACGACGCGATAGGTGCCTCGTTTCGTCGCGTGTCCTTGCCGTTTCGGGTACCATAAGCGCCTATGCCTAAACCGAAACGCAATTCTGACCGACAACCGCAGCGGCCTGGACGACCATTCACCGCTGACAATCGCGCCGCAAAGCCCCATCGCAAGGGAGGACCCTCCGACTTTGCCCGGCCTGGCGACGATCGGTCGGCTGCGTCCGACCCGCGAAAACCAGATTTTGAGCTTCCTGATGAAGCCGAACGACGAATTAAGAAGCGATGGGCCAACGAGCCCCCCGCAGTCCGTGCCATGCGTGAATCGATTCGCGATGCCGCTGCTAAGAAGGCTGGCAATCCGCCCGGTGGAAAGTCCGCCAAGCCGCCTGTCGCGAAAACCGACGATGCAGCGCCAAAGCCTCGCAAGCGAGAAGTTCCCGTCGAGTTCGACGAGCCTCGCACCAGCAAGATTCGCGGAACCCGCGGCTCTGGCAATGGCCCTGGGTCGTACCAGGCGCCGTTCGACTCCCGAGGTGCCCAGCCACGCAAGCCGTTCCCGCCGCGCGCTCCGTTTGTGCCATCAACCGCGCCGTATGAGCAAAAGGCCGCGCCTGTGCGCAAACCGCTAGCTCCGCGAGCGTCGTTCACTCCGATGCCGCCTGCCGCGCCGTACGTGCCAAAGACCGCGCCAAAGCCTGTCGCAGAGACACCGGTCGAAGTCGAAGCAGTTGTCGCAAAGCCAATCGCCGCTGTCGAGCCGGAAGTAGCCGCCGTCGCGCCTAAGGTTCGAAAGACAGCTGCCGCCAAAGCACCCGTCGAGAATGCTGAAGTTGCACCCGTGGTTGAAACGTCTGCCGAGGTAGTCGCCAAGCCAAAAGTGTCCCGCGTTAAAAAAGCAGCGCCGGAAGTCGTTGCTGAACCAGTAGCCGTTGCCGCAGAGGTTGCAGAGACCATCGAGCCGACCGCCCCCGAAGAAGAAGTGCTTCGCCCTGGTCAAGGGTTTGAGGGCCTTGGCCTCAGCGATATGATGATGGCTGCGGTCGTTAAGGCTGGCTACGAATCGCCTACTCCAATCCAGGCCGGTGCGATCCCGATCCTGCTCACTGGCCGTGACCTCATTGGGCAAGCGCAAACCGGTACCGGCAAGACGGCGGCGTTCGCCCTGCCCGCGATCCAATTGGTAGACAATACCGACTGGAACACGCAGGTCATTATCCTCGCCCCCACCCGCGAACTCGCCATCCAGGTAGCCGCCGAGATCCAGGCTTTTGCCGGGAGCGCTGGCGTCCGAGTGACCGCCGTCTACGGCGGACAGCCCATCGACCGCCAGTTCCGCGCGCTGAAGAACGGTGCGCAGATTGTCGTTGGAACGCCCGGACGAGTTCTCGACCACATGCGACGTGAGACGCTCAGCTTGGCTTCGGTCAAGCTCTGTATCCTCGACGAAGCCGACGAAATGCTGGCCCTTGGCTTCCTCGAAGAGGTCGAAGGCATCCTTTCCGCACTTCCCGACCAGCGCCAAACCGCGCTGTTCTCGGCCACGATGCAGGACCGTGTCCTCGGTCTTTCGAAGAAGTACCTGACCAATCCGGCGCGGGTTCAAATCGAAACCAAGCGCCGCACGGTCGATACGACCAAGCAGACCTATTACGATGTCGTCCCTGGGAAGAAGAAGGACGCCCTCGCTCGTGTCCTCGACATGGAAACACCTGGCCCGACCATTGTCTTCTGCCGCACGCGTCTCGAAACCGAAGAGCTTGCCGAAGCGCTCCGAGTGCGCGGTTACGCCGCCGAGTCGCTCAACGGTGACATGGGGCAAACTGAGCGCGAGCGTGTGCTCAAACGCTTCAAGGACGGCCACGCCGATTTGCTGATCGCCACCGATGTCGCCGCTCGCGGTCTCGATATTGACACCGTGACGCACGTCATCAACTACGATATCCCCTGGGACGTCGAGCAGTATATCCACCGTATCGGTCGAACCGGCCGCGCGGGCCGGTCCGGCGACGCTATCACGCTTGTCGAGCCTCGTCAGCGGCGCCAGCTCTACTTCATCGAGCAGCAGATCGGCGTCAAGATGACCCCGGCGCGCGTACCAACGTCCGCCGACATCGCGTCGCGCCGCCGAGAGCGGTTCGTTGAAGCGCTCACCGAGACGCTCGATGCCGCCGACTACTCGGCGTACCTCGACATCGTCTCGCACCTCTCCGACATCCACGACCCGTCGGATGTCGCTGCCGCTGCGCTCAAGATGCTCTGGAAGAGCTGGTCGACCACTCCCGAAGAGATCGACGCTGCCGTGTCCAAGCAGGAAGACCGCACCGAAACCGGCATGGTCCGCGTTCTCATCGGTGCTGGCCGCTTCGAAGGCCTCCGCCCCGGCGACATCGTCGGCGTCCTGCTCCGTGAGCTAGGCATGAGCGGTCGCGACATCGGCGCCATCGACATCCTCGACAAAACAGCCCTCGTGGAAGTCCCCGCAGCGCAAGTAGACGCCGTCGTAGAAACCCTAGGCAACGTCCGCTTCCGAGGCCGCAAGATCCCCGTCCGCGTAGCCCGCGACCGCCGCGATCAGGGGTAGGGGTTGGATAGTTCGACCTTCGGAATATTAGACTCGTTGTAAGCGTGATCGTCGCGCTTTGTCTGATCGTACAGCGTGTAGCGACAACCTGTTTCCTTCCCGTTTGGGAAGGTGGCGAGGAACGAGCCGGATGGGCCGCGCGAAGCGCGTCTCGCCGACGCTGGAACATAGTTCAAGGGCCGTATTCGCATCTCCCAGGAGGTGTGGATGCGGCCTTTGTTGTGTCTCGTCGCTCGAGGGCGAATCCGGCCACGACCCTGTGGCCTCAAATCGATGGAAAGCAGTGGTCGGACATCACATCCGCCAAAACTCGGGGGTAACTGCCGCGATGTGGCTCGTTCTGTTAAGCGATGTCGTAAAAGTGCCCTTGAATCCTGCAACTGCTATTCGCTCAAACCAATCCGGCTGGGGGACGGAATGACTTCAGGTGCGCGGTGGCTATTATGGCGTGAACAAGGCCGCATCGCGAGCGGCGCACTGCCTTTCGATAGCGAACGTATGTATACGAAGCACTTCCCGCAATGATTCTGAGGCAGGCCGTTGTCTTCCCTTGCGGGAACCCCATCCCCGATTCGACTGTTTATACCGACGTTCCCGCTCTCTACAAGCGTGACCCAAGCGACCGCGCTTGCGCCGCGTCTCTGCGAAGTGGTATACTAATACCGACTAAACTAGTCGGAGACCTGAATGGTCGGAATGAAGTTGTTAAATAATAACTGTTCCGAACAACGGTTTAGTACAAGATTATCGAGCTGCAAAAGTGTCCAGGTTGAGCCTGGTGGTGAGGACAAGCATGTCGACTTCGACTGAAACTATTGAAGAGCTAGCCAACAAGGAATACAAATACGGCTTCGTCACGGAGATGGACGCCGATACCGTTCCGCCGGGGCTGAATGAAGACGTCATCCGCACCATTTCCGCCAAAAAGGACGAGCCCGAGTGGATGCTTGAGTGGCGCTTGAAGGCGTTTCGCCATTGGCTCACAATGGAGCAGCCACACTGGGAAAACGTTACGTTCCCGCCCATCAATTTCCAGGACATCATCTATTACTCGGCTCCCAAGCCCAAAAAGCAGCTCTCAAGCCTCGACGAGGTTGATCCGGAGCTGCTAGACACGTTCAACAAGCTCGGTATCTCGCTCGATGAGCAGAAGCGCCTATCGAACGTTGCCGTTGACGCCGTCTTTGACAGCGTGTCCGTCGCCACCACATTCAAAGACAAGCTCGCCGAAATGGGTGTTATCTTCTGCTCCATGTCCGAAGCAATCCGGGAGCATCCCGAGCTGGTCCGCCAGTATATCGGGTCGATTGTGCCTTACTCGGACAACTACTACGCGACGCTAAATACAGCGGTCTTTACCGATGGTTCGTTCTGCTACGTCCCCAAGGGCGTCAAGTGCCCGATGGAGCTGTCTACCTATTTCCGCATCAACGCCTCCAACACGGGCCAGTTTGAGCGTACCCTCCTGATCGCCGACGAAGGCGCTCAGGTGAGCTACCTCGAAGGCTGCACTGCGCCGATGCGCGACGAAAACCAGCTTCACGCCGCCGTGGTTGAGCTCGTCGCACTTAAGGGCGCGACCATCAAGTACTCGACAGTGCAGAACTGGTACCCCGGCGACAAGAATGGCAAGGGCGGTATCTACAACTTCGTGACCAAGCGTGGCAAGTGCGCCGAAAAGGCCAAGATCTCGTGGACCCAGGTTGAAACCGGCTCGTCGATCACCTGGAAGTACCCGTCGTGCATCCTTCAAGGTGACGACTCCGTCGGCGAGTTCTACTCCGTCGCGCTTACGAATAACATGCAGCAGGCCGATACGGGCACCAAGATGATCCATATCGGGAAGAACACGCGAAGCACTATCGTCTCGAAGGGTATCTCTGCTGGCAAGGGCCAGAACACGTATCGCGGCCTCGTCCGCGTTAACCCTGGCGCCGATAACGCTCGCAACTACTCGCAGTGCGACTCGCTGCTCCTTGGCGACAAGTGCGGCGCGCACACGTTCCCGTACATTGAGGTCAGGAACCCGACCGCCAAGGTGGAGCACGAAGCGTCCACCTCGAAGATCGGGGAAGACCAGATTTTCTACTGCAACCAGCGCGGCATCGCCACCGAGGACGCTATCAATATGATCGTCAACGGTTTCTGCAAAGAAGTCTTCCGCGAGCTCCCCATGGAGTTCGCCGTCGAAGCGCAGAAGCTCCTCGGTGTCAGCCTCGAAGGAAGCGTCGGTTAATGAGGATGCGCTCCAGGGCCGCGCGGGCGATTTTTATAAACTTCGCTCCGCTCAGCGATGGACGCACTCAGCTTTTCGTGCTTAGCCGCGAAGCGATATAACAATGGCCCGCGCGGCCTCAGAGCGCTCTGAAAATTATGCTAACAATCAAAAACCTACATGCACGCGTCGAAGAGAAGGAGATCCTCCGCGGGATCGATCTTCAGGTCAACCCTGGCGAGGTCCATGCCATCATGGGGCCGAATGGGTCTGGTAAGAGCACCCTGGCTGGCGTCCTCGCGGGCCGGGACTCGTATGAGGTGACCGACGGTACGGTCACATTCAACGGTGCCGACTTGCTCGACCTCGGACCCGAAGAGCGAGCGCGCGAGGGTGTGTTCCTGGCTTTTCAGTACCCTGTCGAGATCCCGGGCGTCAACAACACCTACTTCCTCAAGGCCGCTCTCAATGCGATTCGCAAACATCGCGGCGAGGACGAGCTCGATGCTATGGAGTTCCTTAAGCTGGTTCGCCAGAAGCTTAAGATCCTTCACATCGATCAAAGCCTGCTCAACCGACCGGTCAACGAAGGCTTCTCGGGAGGCGAAAAGAAGCGCAACGAGATCTTCCAAATGGCCGTTCTCGACCCGAAGCTTGCCATCCTGGACGAGACCGACTCTGGTCTCGATATCGACGCGCTCAAGTCGGTGGCAGATGGCGTGAACGCGCTCCGCACGCCGGACCGCGCGGTGGTTGTCGTCACTCACTACCAGCGCCTGCTCAACTATATCGTGCCCGACTTCGTCCACGTACTGGCGAAGGGCCGTATCATCAAGTCCGGCGGCAAAGAGCTTGCGCTTGAGCTCGAAGAGCGCGGCTACGACTGGCTGCTCGAAGGCGCTGAGCCCGTAGGAGCTCGGTAAGGCTGCAATGACACAAACATTAGAGACAACCGGCAACTATGCCGAAGACTTCGAAGCTCTGGACGCGGTGCGAGCTGTCGTCGCGCCGAAGTGGCTGACGAGCCTGCGACGACGGTCCATTGCGGCGTTCACCGAGGCTGGCCTTCCGACTCGTCGCCACGAAGAATGGCGCTACACGCCCATTCCCCGAGTTGTTGAGACACCGTTCAAGCTGGCTGGCTATGGTGTGTCGGCGACGCCGCATTTGCACGATGTGATCGACTACACATTCGGCGACCTCAAGGCGCATCAGCTTGTCTTCATCGATGGCAAGTTTGCTCCGACGCTGTCGACCATCCTGCCGCTGCCGTCCGGTGTCCGCATCGGGAGTCTGGCCGAACTGCTGCAGGAAGACCCTTTGGCCGTTGAAGGCAAGCTCGGCGGGATCGCCGAGGTCGATGGCCTGGCGTTCCCTGCGCTCAATACCGCATTCTTTCATGACGGCGCTTATGTCCTTCTGCCTAAGAACGCTGTCGTCGACGAGCCTATCCATATTCTTTACCTTTCCAGCGGCGGCGCTGAGGCGGCGGTTACTTATCCGCGTACCCTCGTGGTTGCCGGTGAGAGCAGCCAGGCGATGGTTGTCGAGAGCTTCGCGGGATCGTCCGGCGAGCTGTACTTTACCAACGCCGTCACTGAGTTCTACATCGCAGCCAATGCCAATATCGAGCACAACAAGCTGACCCGCGAAGGCGCTCAGGCGCAGCATATCGCGACGACGCAGATCGATATTGAGCGCTCGGCCACGTTCACGTCGCACAATATCACGCTCGGCGGCCTCCTGGTGCGCAACAATTTCAACGCCCATCTAGGCGGCGAGGGCATCGTCTGCACGCTGAACGGGCTCTACATGGGCCGCGACAAGCAGTTGGTGGACAACCACACATTTATCGACCACGCTCAGCCGCACTGCGAGAGCCACGAGATCTATAAGGGCATTCTGGACGGACAGTCTCGCGGAGTGTTCAACGGCAAGATCATGGTGCGCCCGGACGCTCAAAAGACCGACGCCAAACAGACCAACAAGACGCTTCTGTTGTCGAAGGAAGCCACAATCGACACCAAGCCTCAGCTTGAGATCTTCGCCGACGATGTCCGATGCACTCACGGCGCGACAGTCGGTCAGTCTGACGAAGAGGCGATCTTCTATCTGCGCACACGCGGTATCGGCGAGGCCGACGCGCGCAGCCTGATGGTGTATGCGTTCGCCGCCGACATCGTCAACCGTATCACGATCGAACCTGTTCGCCGCCGTCTCGATGAAGCGCTCTTTACCGAAGGCGCACTACAAGGTATCGCTAGGTAGGGTGGGGGAGAGATCACCTCACCCCCTAGCCCCCTCTCCTTGGAAAGGCGAGGGGGAACATGAGAAGATTCACCGTCACCAATATGTCGCAGGTCGAGCTTACAACTTCATACGATGTTGACGCTATTCGAGCAGACTTCCCGATCCTTCGCCAGACGGTTCACGGGAAGCCGCTGGTCTACCTCGACAACGCCAACACGACTCAGAAGCCGCAGTCGGTGATCGATGCTACGTCGGACTTCTACACGCGTTACAACTCCAATATCCACCGCGCATCGCACCTGCTGGGCGAACTCGCGACCGAGGCTTACGAAGGTGCTCGCGATAAGGTTCGCGGCTTCCTTAATGCAGGCGAGTCGCACGATGTCGTGTTCGTACGCAACGCCACCGAAGGCGTCAATCTGGTCGCGCAAACGTTTGGCAGGCAGAACATCGGCGCGGGCGACGAGATCTTGGTCTCTGAGATGGAGCATCACTGCAATATCGTGCCGTGGCAGATGCTCTGCGCCGAGAAGGGCGCTATTCTGCGGACGATCCCAGTGGACGACAACGGCGACCTGATCCTTTCGGCGTTCTACGATAGCTTGAATGAGCGAACCAAGATTGTTGGCATTACCCACATGTCGAACGTGCTTGGCACTGTGACGCCCGTCGCGGAGATCATCCGCGCGGCGCACTCGATAGGCGTTCCGGTACTTGTCGACGCTGCGCAGTCGGCGTACCATATCGCGATTGATATGCAGGCGCTGGACGCCGACTTCCTAGTCTTTTCTGGTCACAAGCTTTACGGGCCAACCGGGACCGGCGTGCTATGCGGGCGCAAGTCGATATTGGACGCCATGCCTCCCTATCAGGGTGGCGGCGATATGATTGCGACGGTGTCGTTTGCTAAGACCACCTACAATGATATCCCCTACAAGTTCGAAGCGGGTACGCCCAATATCGCGGGCGGTATCGGTCTCGGCGCTGCGATCGACTACCTGACGGCGGTTGGACTGGACAATATCGCCGCTTACGAGCATGACCTCCTAGAATATGGGACGCAGAAGCTGCTTAGCATTCCCGGTCTTCGGATACTGGGCACTTCGGCCACAAAGGCGAGTGTGATGACGTTCGTCTTGAACGATATCCATGCCCAGGATATGGGTACCCTCCTCGACATGGAGGGGATCGCAGTGCGGACGGGGAAGCATTGCGCCCATCCGGTGCTGGAACGGTTCGGGGTGACGTCAACTGTACGCGCTTCGCTTGGGATGTACAACACGAAGCAGGAACTCGATGCGTTAGCGGATGGTATCCTGAGTGTTCGCAGCATGTTCGGTTAGGCTGCTGCGGTTAAGGTGGATTTGTTATGGCCCGCGTGCCTGCTCGTGAGAGCATCACTGCAATTGAAGATGATATCGTGGAGTCGTTCGAACTGTTTGACGAATGGAAAGAGCGATACGTCTATATCATTGAGCTTGGGGGCAAGATGCCTCCTTACCCCGAGGAGTTTCGGACTCCGGATTATATCGTCAAGGGCTGCCAGTCGCAGGTTTGGCTTCACGCAGAACTGGACGACGGCGTGCTCTACTTCGATGCCGACAGCGATGCCGCGATTGTTCGCGGTCTGTTGAGCCTCGCGGTGAGGGTGTTCTCGGGCCACACGCCAGAAGAGATTATCGCCACTCCGCCGACCTATGTGCAGCGAATGGGCCTCAGCGATGCCCTCTCTACGCAGCGTTCGAACGGTTTGAACGAGGTGTTCGGAAAGATGCGGCGGTACGCTGTGGCGTTTGCTGCTGTCGAGCAAAGCGAGACGGCGAGTGGAGTAAGCAAGGTATGAGCATGATATCGCGACTACTAAAGAACGGGGGCGCTGAGACACCGGATACGCGTCTCGCGAACGAGGCTGGTGCTGATTCGGATGCGCCGAAGGAGCCGTTGCCACCGCTGAACCCCGTCGAAGTGAACCTGCTGGAAGAAGAGATTATCGAGACGCTCAAGACGTGCTATGATCCCGAGATTCCAGTCGATATCTACGAACTCGGCCTGATTTATGATATCCGCATCGACAAAGAGCGGTTCGTGACTATCGACATGACGCTGACGTCGCCTGGCTGCCCGGTTGCGGGGACGCTTCCCGGTGATGTGGAGCGCAAGGTGGCGGGGGTGGAAGGCGTCCTTGGCGCAAAGGTAGAGCTAGTGTGGGAGCCGACATGGTCTATGGACCGTATGTCGGAAGAAGCGAAGCTGGACTTGGGCTTCTTCTAGAGCCTTGGGCCGTTTTGCGCGTTTGCGTTGCGCAACGCGATTCTTTTTTTGCGCGCAAAATTGTAATGGGCGACACATGTCGTGCGCGTTGCCTAATTCCGGCGTTCGTTGTCAATGTGCAACGGCAAGCCTATAGCTCTTAGTGTATGCCTATGCTGATATTGTACCACGCTTATATCATTTAGTAGGTTGGTGATGCCGTAAAATATATATTTGTGCTTATACGTTAACCGGGTCTGAACGCCCGGTCTGACGCAGAGCACCCGCTACGCGGGCTAAGTTGGGGCGCTTGGGTTGGGCGGCGCCTTTACATGGAGTGCGACCGCCGATTGTCAGTTCCCGACAGATGCCGCCGTGCCGTCGGCGGGTAGCGTCAGGGCTTTCGGCGCTCGTTCGGGGAGCGTGATAGTGATTGGGCCACCGGTCTGGGTGGGATCAGCGAGGGTAAGAGCTCCGTTACGGCGGAAGATGAGGCACGGGCGGTCGACGGTGAGGGTGTCGCCTTTGGCGATGTTAAGCGTGCCAGGTTCGTAGAAGGCCGCCATAAGTGCGCCGCCCGTAAATGCTACAGCTTGAAGGGCAGCGGTGTTGGATACGATGCGCCATGTCGGCGTCGCCGCTTTGGTGGCTGCATCTTTCTCGTCGGTACACGCAACGATCGCAAAGCCGGATGATTGTGCGGCGGGGCTGGCTCCGTGCTCAATCACGGGCATAAAGACGGAGCGAGTGACCGACTTGTCGGGGAACGCCGTGTTGATTGAGCCCCACGATCCAATTCGGGGTCCCGTTTCGAGGGATACGCCGCTGTTATCGAGCGGCACGTAGGCAAATCCCCAGTGATAGATCCAGCGTAGCAGCTTTGCAGGCAGTTTACCTTCAGTGGCGGCGGTTGTAGCGCCATCTACGCCACACACAATGACCGGTCCACGCTCCAGGCAGTTATCCAGCGCGGTGCGCAGAGGCGTGGTGATGCCGCTCGCCGTCAGTCCGCCGATGAGGCAGACGACTACGTCGCCGTCGCACGCCCACAACTTCTTTGCCGTGATAGTTGGCGCTCCTGCCGTTCCGAACGCGTAATCCATGGCGCTCGCACCAGCATCGCCATCCCCGATTGAGCCTGCGAACGGCCGCTTGAGCACATCTCCTGCGCCTTGTGCCCATGTGATTCCCGGGATAAGGCTCCAATCCCACACTGGCGGCATTTCGGCATACTCCTCGCCATCGCGAAGCAGATAATGGTCGCCGCACCCTAGCAAATGTCCTTTGAGGTTTTCGCCGTTGATCGATTCTGTCGTCCGCGTCCGAGTTGATACCATCTTCACGAAAAAGCTAAATGCTGGGCGTTGGAATGCGGCGAAATCGGAGCGCGGGTAGGAGCGGAACCCGAGCACTGGCGGGATGCCGGTGTGCAGACTGCTCTTGAATTGCCGCAACTCGTCAGCGTGCGTCGGCGATGCTTCCGCAAGGTAGTCGGCAACCGCCCCAAGCTTGACGCGCTGGCCGTCGGGGCGGCTAACAGCGCGGTCGAGGGTGCTTGGAATCGTGGTCGACTTGCGCATCATCCAGCGGTCACCCTGAAGCAGCATATCAACCAGAAGCTGGACCTTCGGCGCTGGGATGGCCCAGGGAGTACCGCTGAGCATCGATGATAGGCGCGCCGTGTTGCTCAGGTAAACGCTGCCGTAGTGGAACTGCTGAAGACGCGGACCGTGCTGATGATAGCTGTAGTCCGACTGGAGACCATCGCCCCTGGTGATGCCGATTTCGCCCGCAATGATAGCGGATTGCTTCGCCGCTAGATCGCCGTCGCGTGTCAGCATCGCGTACGTGAGCCCTAGCTCGGCCTCCCAAATCGTGTTCGCCCCGTCGCCGGGTTTTGCGCGTCCGTATTGGTTCAGTATCGATAGCGCGGCTGCTCTGCGGTCGGTATCGAGGCGTGCTGAGGAGAGTAGTAAGATGTCGCGCGCAACGCCGGGAACGCCGATATCGTTTTGCCACCAGTTGGGGTTCTTGAACCGGTTGACGGTCCAGTAATCCAGCGCCTTTGAAATGGTCGTCATGACGCGTGGCACATCGGGAGCGGTGTTCGCAGGTGCCTCAAGCGCAAGGCAAAGCGCTTTTACTCGATCCAAGTGTCTCGCCGCTGCCCAGATTGTTCGATCATTGGAGACGTAATCGATATCTGGCCAGCTTCCATCGTCCTTCAGCGTGTCGCAGTATCGGGTCACTGTCGCCGTGGTGGGCGGCGTGAGCGTGAGCAATGCGGCGCGCTCGCGCTCGATGACGATGTCGAACGGGTCTCGCTCGGCTGCGGTGGCGCATACGGGTAGGAGGATGGTCAGTGCGATTAGCGAGAATAGGAAAAGGATGATTGGATTGTGCATGGTGTGGTCGTTTGGGAACGTTTAGGACTTTGGTGATCGGGCAGAGACCGCACAGAGTGGATGCCCACGGCAGCACGGCGTCATCCAAGCATCAAGTATACGAGAAGCCACCACGCCATGAATGACGTGGTTAGTTATTGAAGATAGGGTCTCCGACCCACAGGAATTTCGCGTCGTGAATCGCCGGTAATTGGCAAACATATACCCGAGATGGGCCGGGTTTTGGTGCTGGGCGAGTATCGATGGCGGCGACACAGTGACGTTGTCGTTATCGGTGTGGGGAGCGTGCAATGGGTGATGCATCCGCTAAAGAGGTGCCTGTGAAGGGCGGATCGCCCTTTGGGCTAGGAGTGGTGACGCGGACCTAATTGTGGATGGCGTCGGTTTGGTTAGCCCCGGTCGCCGCTATAGTGCGGCAGACTGTAGCTCCGTTATGGTCCACACCCTGCCCCTATTCGCCAGCAGGATAACACGGCGTCCCACCCGAACAGTAGCGTATGTCAATTGAGCGCTTATTTTTGGGCTGGGATCGGGCTTGCTTGCCTGCGGCGGTGGATTTGCTGTGGTCGCGGTTTGCGACGGGGCGCGAGTGTGACTTGAGCAATGTTGTGGTGGCGACACCGGGGTCGCGGGCGGGGCGACGGCTGGTTGAGCTGCTCGCGGCGCGGGCTCACCGTGAGGGGGCGATTCTCTTGCCGCCAGTGATGGCGACTGCGGGGAGTTTGGCGGAGTTGATGTACGCTGTGCCCGAGCTGCCTATCGATGAGCTGACTGGCTTGTTGGTGTGGACCGATGTGCTGCGAACAGCGGACGAGGCGCTTGTGGCGCCACTTTTGCCGCGTCGGCCCTCGAGCGACGACCTCGCAGAGTGGATGCCGCTTGCCCGCGAGATCGCGTCGGTTCGTAGAGAGCTTGCTGGCGAGGACGTGAGCTGCGAAGCGATGGTGGCGCACTGTGCGGGGCGGCAGTTCGATGATAGCGAGCGGTGGCGTACTCTTGCCAGGCTTAGCGATATCTATGAAGACCGGCTGAGGTCGATGGACTCGCCGATGCGCGACAATGCAATGGCCCGCCGGGATGCGTTGCGGGACGCCACATTCATCCGAGGGCGCACGTTTGTGCTGGTCGGCACCGTCGACTTGCCGCGCGTGGTTCGTCGCATGCTGCTCGCAACGCCTGCATCGGTGTTGGCCCTTGTTCACGCGCCTTCGTCCGAGGGAGCGCGGTTCGACGCGGTAGGCTGCGTGGATCCAGCGAACTGGGACGACTGGCGGATCCCGCTCACCGATTCGCGGTTGCGAGTGGTCGGTGGCCCGCGCGATCAAGCGTTTGAGATGCTGGATGCGGTCGAGGAGTGGAACGAGACCGTTTCGCTCGACAAGATTACGGTGGGGGTAGGTGATTCTTCGCTCACGTGTCTCGTGACGCGCACGCTGGCGGAGTCTGGTCGCGATGCGCGCACCTCAACTGGGCGCCCGGTGGCGGTGGGGCGTCCGGCGCAGCTACTGGGCGCACTGGCCGATACCGTCGACTCGCATAGTGCTATCGCGTTTGCGGCGTTGCTGCGACACCCTGATATCGAGCGCTACCTAATACGCAAGCTCGCGCTTGGCGGTGATGCAGGACCGTGGCTGCGTTCGCTTGATCGATTCCGCTCGCAGCATTTGCCGCCGCGCCTGGCAGAGTTTTGGCCACCGGAAAGCGCTGACTCGCGAACTGTGCAAGATGCTGAGCGCGCTATCGATGCGCTGGTTGCGCCACTGGCTACAGGGAAGCGACCGCTGGGCGAATGGAGCGAACCGGTAGCCGGGGTGCTCGCATCGGCGTACGCGGGGGTTGCATTCGATATCCACGACCCGAATGGTCGGCGCATGGCGAAGGAGCTTGAGGCTATCGCGGCAGCGCTGAAAACGATGCGTGACGCGAGCGCCCAAACATCGTTCAGTGGCGTGGTGAGCGCGTCGGAGGCCATTCGAGTGGCGCTGAGCGTTCTTGCCGGGCAAGCGACGCCCGATGAGGGCGACGACGAGAGTATCGAGGTGCTCGGATGGCTGGAACTGCATCTCGACGATGCGCCGTCGCTCGTGATCACAGGGTTTAACGAGGGGGCGATCCCGGAGAGTTCGGGAGTGGATGCGCTACTCCCTAACTCGCTGCGGCGCGATGCCGGTTTGGTGGACGATAGGCGAAGGTTTGTCCGGGATGTTTACATGCTCACCGCGATTCTGGCCAGTCGACCAAACGTGCGAGTCATCGCGGGGCGCACTACGGCTGCGGGGGACCCTCTGCGACCAAGTCGTTTGCTGTTTGTGTGCGATGACGACGAGTTGGTGAAGCGCGCAATCGATTTCTACGCCGACGAGACCCCGAGGCAAGCGCGGGTATTGCTTTCGTACTCGTCCGACAATGTCAATTCCCTCGCGACAATTCCGTTGCCTATTCGGAGACTTCAGCCTCTCGCGAAGGTGGGAGTGACATCGTTCAAGGATTATATCGCGTGCCCGTACCGTTTCTACCTGCGCCATGTGGAAGGTCGGGGAGCGTTGACTGACGATTACGTAGAAATGGACGCGAGCCTGTTCGGGATCATGGCGCACGATGTCCTTCGGAAGTTCGCGGGGAGCGGGTTGCAGGGAGACACCGATGCGAAGCGTATCGCATCGTTTCTGTTCGACGAGCTACAGACGAGCGCTTCGAAGCAGTTCGGCAAGGAGCGGCTTCCGGCTGTCGAGATCCAGCTGAACAATATTCGGCGGCGATTGGAAGCGTTCGCCACGTTCCAGGCGGCGCATGCTGCGGCCGGATGGCAGATCGAGCGCACCGAGGTGGACGGCGAGGCACAGATTGTGTGCGCCGAAGGCACACTTACGGTACGCGGGCGGATCGACCGCATTGATCGCCAGCAGTCGACGGGTGAAGCGCTGCTGCTCGATTACAAGCTTGGCGACACGTATAAGAGTCCTGCTGAGCGGCACCGGCGCAAGGAGGAGTGGGTGGACTTGCAACTGCCGCTCTACCGACACATGGCGTCCGCTCTGTCGCTGGATTCGGACCGCCTGAAGCTGGGCTATATCTGCCTCTGCAAAGATCTCAGGAGCGTAGGGCTGGCCGATTCCGGGTGGGAGGCTGCAGATTTCGAGACGGCGGATTTGAAGATAAACCAGGTCGCGTCGGGGATCATACGGCAGGAGTTCTGGCCGCCTCGCGACCCTGCCAGATATGTCGATGGCTTCGAGGGCATCTGCCTTGACCGCAGCCTTGACCGCGCGAATGTGATCGCAACGCTTTCTGCGGGAACAGTGGGAGGCGCTGCATGACACAGATACGTCTCGAAGCAGTGAAAGCGTCCGCAGGATCCGGCAAGACTTATCGTCTCACAACGCGCTATCTGTCATCGTTCAGCGGAGGCGCAGAAGCGGAGTCGGTGCTAGCGACAACGTTTACGCGCAAGGCAGCAGGCGAGATTCTGGGGCGCGTGCTAAAGCGCCTGGCGCTGGCAAGCGAGTCTGACAAGGCGGCGTCGGTTCTTGGTGACGATATCGGGCGACCGCTGACTCGCGACGATTGCCGCAAGCTGCTCATGCGACTGTGCGCGTCGCTGCATCGGGTTTCGGTGCTGACTCTGGACAGCCTTTTTAGCCGGTTGCTGCAAGCGTTTCGGTTCGAGGTCGATGCGCCTTCCGATACCTCGCCGCTGGAGTCCAAGAGCCCCGAAGCGCAGCAGATGCGCCTTGATGCCATCGAAGCGCTGCTCGGGGGCGGCGACCGGGATGAGCTTGTGCTTCTGCTGGATGCTATCGAGCATGGCGCGGCGCCTGTGTCGGTGACCGGCGCTATCGACACCATGGCGGACAGCGTCTACGAGGTCTACCGCGCGTCGACGAAGGAAGCGTGGTTCCAGATCCTGCCGCGGCAGCCTCTGGCTGATAGCGATCTCCGGGCCGCGTATGCCGCCGCTGTTGCGCACTTTGATGGCATGCCTAAGGACGCCATACGCACGGGTTTTGAAACCAGCCTCAAGAATATTTCGGACGGGCAATGGGCGAGTGTGCTCACCAAGGGGCTTGGGCCGGGGATTGTTGGCGGCGGCCTCATTTACAATCGCAAGCAAATCGCTGACGATGTTGTTCGTATCCTCAATCCGCTGATCGAGCACGCGAAGGCCGTGCTGCTGGAGCGGGTTCGGCGGCAGACCGAGGCGACGTATTCGATCATGCAGCGGTACGACGAGCAGTACACGGCCATCCGCCGCAAACGGCGCGCAATGCTGTTCTCCGATGTGCCGCTCGCATTGGCGAACTGCGACGCGGTTCACGACTGCGACGCGCTGGCATATCGGTTGGACGGGGCTATCGACCACCTTCTGTTGGACGAGTTCCAGGACACGTCGCCAAACCAGTGGAGCATTTTGCAGCCACTAGCGCAGCGTATTGTTAGCGCGACGGGCGATCCGTCGCTGTTCTGCGTCGGCGACCTCAAGCAGGCGATCTACGGCTGGCGAGGCGCATCGCAAGAGATCTTCGGGCGACTAGACTCCGACCTTGCTGGCCTGACGTGGGTTGACTCAAACACCAGCTATCGATCATCGCCGGTCGTGCTTGGTGTGGTCGACCGCGTGTTCGGGAGCATCCCCGGCAACGGTGCATTGGCTGCTGAGCCGGATGTGGCAGCCGCGTGGCATGGACAGTATATGGCGCATGAGGCATATCACGGGACTTTGCCGGGATATGTGGAACTGCTGTCGTCGCCAGCGGCGGACACGACTCCCGTTACCGACAGCGACGACGACGCGCCGCTGCCATTGGGGCATATCGATTTCGTTGCCAAGCGGATCGCAGAGATCGCTCGTGACTGCCCCGCGTCGTCCATTGGCGTGCTGATGAGGGCGAACAAGGACATCCCGCGCATCATCCTCGCTCTCGACAAGTTGGGCGTCCGCGCATCCGCTGAAGGCGGCAGCACGTGCGCCGACGATCCCGGAGTCGGGCTAATCGTCTCCGCGCTTACGTTGGCGGACCACCCGGGCGACACTGCGGCGGCGTGGCATGTCGCGGGCTCGCCTCTGGCGGCTGTGATTGGACTGGCGGGCAGCGACCCGGCTAGCGCGGCGGTGGCGTCGCTTGCGATTAGGCACGCGCTTTCGACGGAAGGCTATGGGCGCGTGATCGGGCAGTGGGCTACGTCGCTTGCGGCGCTTTCGCACGCTCGTGGTGCACAACGGTTAGCGCAGCTGATCGATTTAGCGGACGCGTACGACCGGAGGCCGGGGATACGGCCCGGAGCGTTCGTGAAGGTGGTGCTTGAAACTCCGGTGGAGGATCCCAGCCCGGCGCGTGTGCGGCTGCTGTCGATCCACAAGTCGAAGGGCCTGGAATTTGACATCGTCGTGCTGCCTGAACTTGGCGGCAAGCTGTTTGGTCGCTCGCCAACACTGCTCGTGGATCGAGAATCGCCGATCGACCCAATTCGCGGCGTGTTTCGGTACGCATCCGAGGCGGTGCAGCAGATCGACGAGCGCATCATGCGGGCGAACGCGAGGCGGAAGCGTGAGGAACTGCGTGACAGCCTGTGTTTGCTATACGTCGCCATGACCCGTGCACGGTATGCGCTGCATATGATTGTCCCTGCGGTCAAGCCAAAGCCTGCGAAAGGCGGGGACGGGCCAGTGAAGGTGACGACGCAACTGAGCCTGGGTAACATCGTCGCCGCAGCACTAGCCGGCGAGCCTGTGGAGCTTGCTGGGGGAGGGTCGAGGCTGTTTGCGCACGGCGACGCGTCGTGGTATGCATCGCTTTCCGCTGAGAGAAAGCAAAGCGAGGCGGAGCTTGTTACGGAGGCACCGGTGGCGCGTCTGCGCGTGAAGTCGACGGGCGACGATCCCCGCACGATTCGCCGAGTGGCGCCGTCGTCGGCGGAGCGAGACGGGATCGTGGATGCGTCGCGGCTTCTCGCGCTTGCGGACACTGACGAGCAGCAGCGTGGCAGCGCTTTGCACGCGCTTCTGGCGACGGTGGCGTGGACGGGCGATGATTTGCTGGGCGACGATGAGCTCGCCGCCGCTATGCGCTTTGATGCGGCGGGACGTGACGCGGTGTGGCGAGGGGAGCGGCTGGCTGAGTTCAAGGGCATGGTGGGGACTGCAGCGCTTGCGGCGGTGCTCGGAAAGCCGCCGAAGCCCGACGGCGCTGTCGAACTGTGGCGTGAGCGCCGGTTTGCGGTCGTGTCGAAGGGGCGGATGATCCATGGATCGTTCGACCGCGTGGTGATCGAGCGTGACGTAGACACGATTGCAGGAGTGACGCTGATTGATTTCAAGACTGACAACGTGCCATTAGGGGGCGTGAACGCCAGGGTGCTCGACTACCGGCCGCAGCTCGCGTTGTATCGCGAGGCCCTCGCGGCGATGCTGCAGGTTGACGATAGCTTGGTAACGGCGCTGCTGGTGTTTTCGGGGCCCGGGGTTGTTGTGGGGGTGTAATGGGGGTGTAGTGGCGTGTGGGAAAATGGAGGCCTTGGCATTGCAAGACGGTGGGCGGCATACCGACCGCAGCCGCTCACGCGGGACCGCCGCTCCGTGGCGAGGGTTGGCGACAAATTTCGGGGACAGCGTCCTCGAAGGCGGCCCCAAACAGTTGCGATGCGCCACGATTGGGATGACGGGTTTGGGAAGGTGACGGAAGGCTTGGCTGCTTCTACACCGCGAACAAGTGGTGCCACCTTCTGCGGGGCAGTCCCCAGGCTTGGTTCGTTCGGAGTGGAGGCAACAGGGTCTATTGCTCTTAGCCCAACGGGCGATCTTCTTTTTACAGGCACCGCTTTAGCGGATGCAATGAACGTTAGCGGCATGCCGACCGTAGCGCCTCACGGCTAATGGGCCGCTCCGTGGCGAGGGTTGGCGACAAATTCTTCGGGGACTGCGTCCTAAAGGCGGCCCCAAACAGTTGCGATAAGCCACGATTGGGATGACGGGTTTGGGAATGTGACGATAGGCCTGGCTGCTTCTACGCCGCGAACAAGTGGTGCCACCTTCTGCGGGGCAGTCCCCAGGCTTGGTTCGTTCGGAGTTGAGGCGATGGGCCAGCATCTTAGCTCGGAGGGCGGTCTGCTATTCACAGGCACCGCTTCAGCGGATGCAAAGATGGTGGGTGGCATACCGACCGCAGCCGCTCACGCGGGGCAGTCCCAGGCGGGGTTCATTAGGAGTGGTGGCATAAAGTGATCGAGTGCCTCAATCATGAATCTCGCCTCGGTCGACGCGCTATGTGGCAGGATTAGCGCAATGAGCTGGCTAAATTAAGGTTGCTTGCTAACAGACGATTTCGTTAGGGCGAATTGGGTACTAGCGTTACCTGCAAGTAGAATGGTGGATGGAGGGAATCCCATGAAGATAAAGTATTTTGCGGCACTGCTCGGGTTTGGAGTCGCCATGGCGGCCTGCCATGCGCAGGTGATCGAGCTTCCGGCGACGCCTGAGACGTGGCGATTGGCGTCGGCTGACGACGGCGGCGCGACGATGATGAAGGTGACGCCGAACGATAAGACGGCGACGAACCTACTCTTTCCGACCAACGATCCGGCATCGTGGAACTACTGGTTTCTGGATAAGGGGTCGTCGTCCATCGTCGCTGACGGTGATTCGCTGAAAGTGACTGTTGGCAAAGTCGAGGAGAAGGCGTGGAAGAGCTGCCTCGTGCAACAGGATCTACCCCTCGTGGAAGGCACTAATTATGTGCTGAAATTCCGCGCTAAGGCAAGCGCCGCTAGGGCCATTCAATTCGTCACGCAGATGCAGGGCGGAGACTTCCACGGTGTCGGTTTTGTTCAAGCGCCAACCTTATCCACGGAATGGCAAACGTTTACGTATCCGTTCACCGCGATCAACATCACGTCCGAAGGGGTCCAGCTTGCGGTACAAGTCGGACAGGCTACCGGTACGGTGTGGCTAGCCGATATGACGCTCACGGCATCGTCGGGCAGCTCTGCGGTTCAGGCTCCAGCGAGCGCGCTTGCGATCAATGTGCTCAAGACGACGAGCCCGGAGTGGCGGACGCATATTGCCAGCTCGCTGGTGAATCTGATCGAGGGCCATAAGTACACGCTGAGTTACTGCGTGAAGAGCGACAAGCCGCGTTCGTTCGGCGCGGTCGCCCAGATCGCGAGCGACGATTTCCACGCTGTAGGCAAGGCTGACTTCCGCATCTTCGCCGGGCCTGTGTGGCGATATCATGCGGTGACGTTCACTGCTGAAAAGGTGAAGCCGAATAACGTGATGGTCGTCTTCCCGCTAGGGCAGATTACCGGCACTGTTTGGGTTGGAGACGTCAAGTTCACGGAAGTGAAGTAGCAACTCGATCGCAATAAGCAATCAACTAAGCGCCGCAATGGACATCTGTCATTGCGGCGCTTTTTCGTGCCTTGGCTGTTATGGCTCAAGAGTGGGTCTGTACTGCCTCTTGACAGAACACAGAGGGCGTGGTACGATGAGTCTGTTCTAGTTCTAGTACAGGTGCACTGATGGTCACGAGCGAGAAAACTAAAAAGCGGGAGTATCATCCGCCGTACAAGCGCATCGAATCTGACTTGCGCCACAAAATCGCGCGTGGTGTGTGGGCCAGCGGCGCAATGGTTCCGAGCCGCCGCGAGCTGGCGGAAGCGTATCAAGTATCGCTCGCCACGATCGAGCATGCGATGGCTGATTTGCTTGTTGATGGCACGTTGGTTTCCCGCGACCGCCGCGGTACTTTCGTGGCGACGGGCACGGCGAAGTCGTTGGCCGAGATTGCGCCCGTCCCCACGCTGACTTACCGCCAGCCGGAGATGCTGGGAACGCGCCTGGCCACGATTGGGATCGTATCACCGATCGAAGTGAAGGTCGCCGAGAACGATTGGACGCGCGGCTGGCCGTATGTTGCAGTGAACTCGGTCGAGCGGCATCTCACCGCACTTGGCATGCGCACGCGATTTCCCACCCAGGAGCGCCATTCACTGACGGACCCTATCGATGTCGACGCGGTGGTCGACGAACTGCTTGCCGAGAACGTTGACGGGATTGTCTTCGTTATGTTGCGCGACGAGGCCATCGAAGCGTTGTCGCGTCGTCTGGTTGCAGCGCGCCCCGACAACCCGCCGGTTGTGACTATCCTGAACGACGAGCGGATCATGCCTGGCGCATGTGTGTGCTACGACAACCGTGACGCTGGGTTCCATGCGGCGGGACATCTCATCGAGCAAGGCTGTGATAGCTTCGTGTTCGTCGCACCCTACGAATCCGAGTTCGCGGCGAAACGCCTCGCGGGAATTCGTGAAGCGTTGCTTGTGAGCGGAATCAATGAGAGCCGCCTGACGACGTTCATCAAGCCGAGCCCGCTGGAGACCGAACTTGAAGGCTATCGGGAGTTCGAGCAGCCTGGTCGCGGCCTGCATAGTCATGCCAGCTACGACTGGAGCCGCGAAATGCTGCGCGGCGGTTTGCCTGGACGCGGCGTGATCGCGGTCAACGACGAAGTGGCGATAGGGTTTTTGCAGGCGGCGAAAGAGGCGGGGTACGCGCTCGGCAGGGACTTCGTGATCATCGGGTTCGATGATGTCTCCCATGCGCGTCCGCACAATTTGAGCACGATGCGTCCGCCGCTTGAAGAGATGGGCGAGGAAGCAGCGCGAATGATGCAGGCGGCACTCTCGGGTCGGCGAGGTGGGCAGAAGGTGAGCCTGCACTCGCATCTCGTAGCCAGAATGTCATCGCATTTTGAGCTAGCAACCGGAGCGGGATGATCCGTTGACCAGGGTTAGAACTTGGTCCGATACTGGTTTTCTGACCCGGTCCGATACTAATGGGAGGATCAATCATGAATGACCGACACTTGAAAAGCAGGAAATATCGGCGCCCGCCTTATTTTAATATGCCGTAATAGCTATTATCGCTATATTGCAAGCTGTCTTGTTCCCTATCTTCGCCAAGGCGAAGGAGAGGGCTCGACACCGCTAGCGACTACCTACTGCGAGGTCGACGGCTCAGGCGGTAACCCCGCCAGTGGAACCGAATGCGCAGACCCGACGCAGCCCGCGACGTTCAGCTGGTATTAGGGAGCGTCGCAAAGTTGGACGGCCCGCAGGAGAGCGGCCGTTCGAGATCAGGATGGCTCTTCACGCATCCCTCAGATAACGCAATCGACGATGTAGGTCACTGGAGATCACACTATGAAGCTCATACGTTTCGTCACGTTGTTCCTTTGCCTTGCGTTTGCGACCTGTGTCGCACATGCCCAGACAATTCCCAATCTAAGCCTTCCCGGGAAGACATTCTTCCAGCCGAACGGCAAAAAGGTCTTTGCCTGGTACATCACGGGCTGTCCAGCTTTCTGCTCGTGGACCGATCCTTTTGCGACATTGGTCGCCAACGATGTCGAGGAGATCAAGGAAGCCAAATCGATGGGAATCGACGGGTTTGGGCTTGACGTGATGCAGGCTAACCCGAACATGCAGGCTACCGTGGCCGCGCTGTTTCAGGCAGCGCAGCAAGTAGGCGGTTTTCAGTTGTTTTTCGAGTTCGACGAGGGCACGGGCCCATTGCCATCACCCGATTATGTGTGGTACATGCAGCAATACGCAAACCACCCGGCTTACTTCAGGGTGAATGGACAGGCCGTGATGGGCTGCTATGGCGGTGAGTATGGGTTCAGCCCTGCCTCAGCCGGTCCGGCGTGGTGGCAAACGAATGTCATCGCACCGCTGGCAACGGCTGGGATAAATGTTTACTTCGTACCGACAACATGGCAGCAGTTCGGAAATGCGACGGCGGAGGTTGCAGGGTGGGGATCGGTCGCGTCCGGGCAACAACTCTGGCAGATTCAGAACTCGCCCATAGGCGGTGGCCTCACGACCCTGGACAATTATGCGGCGGCGTTGCATTCTGCGGGAAAGACGTGGATGTCTACGGTTTCGTTCCACTACTGGTGGGCGTCAGCCAATAGCCTGCCGGGTTGGGGCGGGCAAAATGGGCACTATTTTGAGCATGCGGGCGGGTCGGGGCTCAATTCGCAGTGGCTCGACATTATCAATGTCCAGAACCCCGAGTGGGTGATGATGCTAACCTGGAACGATTATAACGAGTCGTATATCGCCCCGGTCGACGACTACCGCAAGTACCGTAACAACACTGCGTATGTGGCGCCGTTGGGCTGGTACCAGCCGCAGACCGGCCTCGGCGAGCTCAATCGCTATTACATCCAGTGGTACAAATCGGGTATTCAACCGACGATCACGTCAGATGCGCTCTTCTATAACTACCGCATCCATAGTGCGTCACTGATCGCGAGCGGTGACGCTCGGTCGCCGGTGACGTGCGGCAACGGGACATTTGCGGACAGCATCTACGTAACCACCGCGCTTACGTCGCCGGCGACATTGCGAGTGGTTTCAGGCGGGACGACCACGAATATCGCGATGGCTGCAGGGATTCAGAGCACGACGGTGCCAATGAATGCCGGGACGCAGACATTCTCGATTATTCGAGGAGCGACCACGGTTGCGACGGTCACAGGCGCGCCCATCGCTTCTTCGATTACGATGTACGATTACTGGCCAACCACGGGATATGTGGAATCTCCCTAGTGGACACAAGCCCGTCGCGGCGTTATTTTTGGACCACAACGGGCTTCGTGGAAGTGCCAGCCAAAGGTGCCCGTTAGCAACTTCCGCAACCAAGGAAAGCATCTATGCAAACGCAACGCAATCTTATTCACCGTCTGTCGTCAGCCCTCGCTGCGGCCAGTCTTTTCGCTGCAGCATCGATAGGATCGATCAAGCCCGCGCAGGCGCAAGCTCTGCCAGATTTTCGGCTGCCCGCGAAGACGTTTTTCGAGCCTAGCACCCGGTACAAGAATGACCGCAAGGTTTTCGCGTGGTATATGGTCTGCTGCGGGCCATTCGGCGGCAATGTGCAGCCAAAACCCAAGCTTATAGCGCAATATAAGGCTGAGATTCAGATGGCGCAGTCGATGGGCATCGACGGATTTGGCCTTGATATCATGCAGGCGAACTCCGACTATCACAACGCTGTCGAGGCCCTGTTCGAAGCGGCCAAGGAGCTGAACTCCGGGTTCCAGCTCTTTTTCGAGTGTGACTACGGTAACCCAAAGAAGACGCCGTCGGATTATGCCGACCTGGTGCGACAGTACGGCAAGCACGCCAACTACTTCAAGGTGAAGGGTAAGCCGCTCGTCTGCGCATATGGTGCCGACACGGGCGGCTATGGACTCAAACCCGCCGAACCGGTATCGTGGTGGAAAGACAGCAATCCGTACGCCGCGATAGAATGGTGGAAAGAGAACCTTATTGCGCCGCTCAAGAAGGACCGCATCGAAGTCTACTTCGTCCCGATCACCTGGTGGCAGCTAGTTCTCGGCGGAGGCACCGTCAAATCGTCGCAAGAAGAGATGGCGGCTTGGGGCGATGCCGCTCAGGGCATGTCCATGTGGCAGATCCAGAACTCGCCGATTGGTGGCGGTCTGCCCGTTCTCGAACGGCAGGGGATTGAATCGCACAAAGCTGGGAAGACGTGGATGACCAGTATCGCCACGCATTACTGGTGGGGATCGTATTTCAGTATCGGGAGCTGGCACTGGCAGCCTGGCGAGGCGCTCAAGGCAGACAACAGCAACCGCAACGGTAAGTTCTTTGAGCACGCTGGCGGGCAAGGACTTGAGGCCCAGTGGGTCTCCGCCATGGTCACGCAGAATGCCGACTGGGTGATGATGCTGACGTGGAACGACTACAACGAGTCGTATATAGAGCCAATCGACGATTACAAGAAGTATCCGAATGGCACCGCACAAGGCGCCCCGCTTGGCTGGTATAAGCCTCAGGCGGGCATGGACGAACTCAATCGCTACTACACTCAGTGGTACAAAACAGGTCGGACGCCGAAGATTATCGCCGACAGCATCTTCTATTCGTACATTACGCACAGCTACAAGACGGTAGCGGCGAAGGACCCACGCCCAGCAGTGAGCACGGGCAACACGGCCCCGAGCGATAACCTGTATGTGACAACGGCGCTCACAGCTCCCGCAAAGCTTCGAGTCGATTCGGGCAGTACGACGGCAACGTTCGACGTCCCCGCAGGCGTGACGCATACCGTAACGCCTTTTGTCGCTGGCGCGCAGACCTTCTCGTTGTGGCGCGACGGGAAAAAGATCAACTCGGTCGAAGGGGAGCCCGTGCTCGACAAGATCGACTTCTACGATTACTGGCCGACGACAGGCTATGTGGAGACGTTGCCTGGCGACGGGAAGCGGGGCAAGTAGGCCGTGGGAAGACCTCATCCCCAGCCCTTCCCCTAGGATAAGGGGAAGGGAGCCAGAATAGTGGCTGACCCTCGATCCCTCTGACTCCCCTCTCCTTATCCTAGGAGAGGGGCTGGGGGTGAGGTCTTTTCTTCACTCCCACGCTCACAGAGACGGCATTTCGATACCAAACCCAATACCACCCATTACCATGAACCAAATCCATACAGCCACGCGTCTCCCACACCTCGCCACCGTTAATGGGGCGACTCGCCTGATCGTTGGCGGGCAGCCAGTGCTGCTTCTTGGCGGCGAATTGCACAACTCCAGCGCATCGAGCCTCGACTACATGGAGCGCGAAGTTTGGGGGCGCATTGAAGCGCTCAATTGCAACATGATTCTGCCGACGATCAGCTGGGAGTTGGTGGAGCCAGAGGAGGGCCGCTTTGATTTCAGCCTTGTGG
Organism: Capsulimonadaceae bacterium; assembly: GCA_036504535.1. GTDB lineage: Bacteria > Armatimonadota > Armatimonadia > Armatimonadales > Capsulimonadaceae > JARLGU01. The sequence continues at coordinate 125,703 of DASXUY010000026.1, read as the reverse complement.
ATGGGCTGATTGAGCAGGCTCGCGACCACAACGTCTTTCTCGTGCCCCTATGGTTTGGTGCCTACAAAAACGCCCAATCGAACTATGCCCCGGCGTGGGTTAAGCGCGATCTTGCCCGCTTCCCGCGAGCCGAAGCGACGCCGGGAACCCGCATTGAGACGGTGAGTGTGTTGTCGCGCGAACTGCGCTACGCCGACGCGAAAGCGTTTGCCGCTGTCATGCGACGAATCCGCGAACTCGATCCCGAAGGCACAACGGTCGTAATGATGCAGGTCGAGAACGAAGTCGGTCTGTTGCGAGGCTCACGCGACCACTGCGCGCTAGCTCGGGAAGCTTACGAATCCGATGTGCCGACTGCGCTGATATCGTACCTGTCGCTGCATCGCGACACTCTCCAACCGGGCTTGCGGACGCTGTGGGACACCAACGGTGCGCGAGAGCACGGGGCGTGGCGCGACGTGTTCGGCGACGGATGGCAGGGCGACGAGGTGTTCATGGCGTGGCACTTCGCGCAGTATTGCGGCGCGGTTGGGGCCGCAGGGATTGCGGAGCATCCTATCCCCATGTACGCCAACGCGTGGTTGGTGCAGAACGACGGTCAGCCCGCTGGCGATTACCCCAGCGGAGGGCCCGTCGCCAGTATGATTGATATCTGGCGCGCTGCCGCGCCAAATATGGCGTTCCTTGCGCCGGACATCTATCTACCTGACTTTGCTGCCGAGTGTGCGCGGTACACCGTCTCCGGTAATCCGCTTTTTATCCCCGAAATGACTCGCGGGCTGGCCGCAGCCGCAAGTGCGCTCTATGCTGTCGGCGAGCACGCCGCCATCGGTGTTGCGCCATTTGGTATCGACAGCATTGGTGTGGCCGACCTCGCCCCGGCCATTATTGCGCCAGAGGACGCTGGCAACCCGGTGGTGGCGATAGTGGCTGGCGCGCACTCGCAGTCAAGCGGCTCAGGCCCGAGCGCCGCGAAGCTGCTGCAAACAACTTATCGCCTGCTCGGAGACATGGCGCCTGTCCTGCAAGGTGTCGACGCCGCCAATGTGCGCGGTGTGATCGAGAACGCCACCGTCGACGTCTCCCCGGACATGATCGTTGACCTCGGCGGTTATCGAATCCTGGTCCAGTGGGCGAATCCCGGCAAGCCGCGCGACGCCAAGTTGTACCACGAGAACCCGTTCGTCTGCGGCGGCGGGATCATTGCGCTCGTCGAACCCGGCGTATTCGTCATCGCCGGTTTCGGGTTCCGCGTCCGGTTCAGCTGCCCCGATGAACCCGGAAGCGTGGTCGAGTACCTCTCAATCGACGACGGCGACTACTGCGACGGCAAATGGATGGCGGGAAGGCGCTTGAACGGCGACGAGTACCGTATCGATCTCCTGCTCGGTGCCGACGGAGCGCCGTCGGTGAGGCGGGTCGTGCCGTACACGTACGCGTCGCGGGTGTAGCGCGGTGCGGATGGGGATAGAAGGATGCTGCTGGCGGCCGCAACGCGCGGTGCGGCAACGTGATGTTGCATCCTTGTGCCGCTTCGCGGCGAGTTGCGACGCAGGGCTGCAATCTACGTCATATGCTTGCGTGCCACGATGATGTCCTTTTAGCTTCCACGAGGTCGAATTTGCAGGAAATTCGTCGCCTAGCCGCTAATTGATGCTTGCTTTCGGAATGTATCCGTGAATACGGCATCAGGAAAGGGAACTACGATGAAGTGGAAGGTTTTTGCGGCGCTATTGGCGATGTTGAGTGTGGCGGCTCATGCGGACACTCTGCCTGCTACGACCGACATGTGGCGGCTTTGGACGGCGGATGCGGGCGCGGCTACCATGGCGGTTGTTCCGGGCGGTCAGCCGACGGCAGTGTCGAATATCGTGACGCTGCCCAACGACCCCGCTGCCTGGGCTGCGAGCTTTTTTGACCCGACGACATCGTCGTTCACGGCCGATGCTGGCGCATTGAAGCTGGTCATCGGCAAGGTCGACGATAAAGCGTGGCACACGTACTTCTCCCAGCGGGATCTGCCGATCAAGGAAGGCGAAACGTATACGGTCAAGTTTCGCGCCAAGGCCGACGCTGAGCGTCCCATTCTGGTGATCGCGCAAGCAATGTCTGGCGACTACCACGCTGTCGGGCTGGTGCAGAACGCGCCGCTAACCACGGAGTGGAAGACGTATTCGTACACGTTCAAGGCCGTCAATGTTCCGGTTGACGGGGTTCACCTCGCGGTACAGGCTGGTCAGGCAACGGGCACCGTTTGGGTGGCCGATCTCAGTGTCGCGCCTGTGTCGGGATCGGTGATCATCCCCGCGCCAACTTCGGCGCTGCAGATTACCAACAAGGCTGTGACCGACGATTGGAAGGTCAATATCGCGTCAAAGCCGCAGCCGCTTGTCGACGGCCACACGTACCGTCTTTCGTACTGGGTGAAATCCGACAAGCCGGGCCGTGTCAATGCGCCGGTTCAGATCATGGTAGACGACTACCACACGGTGGCGAAGGTTGACTTCCGCGGCCAGTCCGGCCCGATGTGGCGCAAGCATTCAGTGACTTTCACCGCGAGCGGCGTGAAGCCGGATAAGACATCGGTGGTGGTCTGTGTCGGCAACATCCCCGGCGCGGTGTATATAGGCGACGTGGACTTGAGCGAGGTGAAGTAGCGCGGGGGCGGGTTGGCAGAAGACCCATCCGCCACTCGCTGAGACGAGCGTCACCTTCCCGGCGGTCGGGAAGGAAATTCTGAGCGGCGCAAGGGTGATTGGATGCGTTGGGAGTGATTGAAACAAAGCGCCGGGTGCCTTGATAGGGTCACCCGGCGCTTTGGTGTGTTTGCTATTCGGTGCACGCCAACGGCGACCAGACGTCACAGTAATCGGCAATCTTGCGCTGCTTATGGAAACAGTAATCCTGGCGACGCTTGTTTGTTCGTAAAAAGCTCGCATCACGATATGCAGTGATTATCTTATTGTCGCTCACAATCACCACGATGCCTTCGATTTGCTTTGCCTGTACAATCGGAAGCCAAGGTGGGATATCTTTGCGCCGCATAAAGTAAGCCGTGGCGGATGGAAGACGGTGCTCCGATCCGAACATTGAGACTATATCCAACAGGTGTTGGGGAATTGCACGCTCTTGCATTCGAAGCCTGCAATGATCCGTAATCCAGAAGCGTGGGGTAATGTCCATTAGTTTTTCACCTTTAGGGCATCTTTCACGATTTCCATTGTGGTATCTGACACCGGGTTGACTAGCCACTTCTTCTTGCTAATCCCATCTTGAAAGAGTAGTTGGGAGTAAACCATCGGTGGATTACCGCTAGAATTCTTTTTGATCCTAACAAGATTCAGCTCGAAGAGCTTCACCCAGCCCTGAACGACTGATTCCCTGTCACCACCATAAATCTGATAAAGAGCCCGCATTGCATCACGATGCGATAGTTCAGTACTATCTCGCCCAAGCTTGGAGTGCCGGGAAAGCACGTCTACGCAGTATGCGTTAAGGTCTTGCGCAACCTCATCTGCTAACTCCTCAAGATCGAGGCATACAGCCACAGGTAGTCGAAGCGTGACCTTCCTCTCGCCTTTAGCTTCCAATTGCAGATCATCATATGTGATTTGAGGCTTAAGGTCGTTTTCTAAATCATAACAGGTATAGAAATCCCACTCGTCTACGCCTTGCACCGTGTAGTTTTGCCATGGTCGTTTTACGGAAGTACCAGCAGCTATCTCGCCAAACACACGTTGGGCTTTGTCGAGGTTATCTTTAACCTCACTTTTAGTAACATGGCGTGGTACGTTAGTTATGAACAGGTCCGGCGTAGACATATCTCTATCGAAATCAAATATTCGATGCATTACAGCGTAGGCATTGGGGTTCTTGGTTTGTACTCTTTCAACCGTTTCGGCGTCGTCCTCTAGCAAGTTGTTTGGATTGGTGGTCATTACATATCTCCGTGATTTGATATTACTATAATAGCACACTAAATAGTAAAATAGTAGTATTATAAAAATAAAATATCAGTGTATTTTTTGGGCGTGAGGCAGTGCGTGGCAAACCATATTTCATGCACGTGAAATGTTTTGTGATGGGAGTTGATATCCTTTGCCACGGTCTTTAGTCTATCCATGTAGTCGTCTGTTTGGCGGATTTAGGGCAAGGGATGGCCGAGAATCAAGGAGAATCGGCCCTGTGTAGTGAACAATTAACTCACAAATCCTATCTTGAGTGGTGAATTATGCCTCAACGACGAATCTACCTTCCCGACTCGCAGATGCCTACCGCGTGGTACAACGTCCTCGCGGACATGCCCAACCCGCCGAAGCCTTACCTGCATCCGGGGACCAAGGAGCCTGTCGGGCCAGCTGACCTAAGCGCCATCTTCCCCGAAGCGCTGATCATGCAGGAGGTGTCGACGGAGCGCTGGATCGATATCCCCGGCGAAGTGATCGACATGTACCGCCAGTACCGCCCAGCGCCGCTGCACCGGGCCATTCGGCTGGAACAGGCGCTCGGCACCCCGGCCCGCATTTACTATAAGTACGAAGGTGTGAGCCCCGCAGGCAGCCACAAGCCTAATACTGCTATCCCGCAGGCGTTCTACAACAAGAAGGCCGGGATTAAACGACTGTCGACCGAGACCGGTGCAGGGCAGTGGGGCTCGTCGCTCTCGCTCGCGTGCAACTGGTTCGGCCTCGAATGCACCGTCTACATGGTCAAGGTGAGCTACCACCAAAAGCCCTACCGCCGCACTATGATGCGCATGTGGGGCGCGAACGTGATCGCGTCGCCCAGCGACGAAACCCAGGCGGGGCGCGATGTGCTGGCCAAGGACCCAGAATCGTCGGGCAGCCTCGGCATCGCTATCTCCGAAGCCGTCGAAGATGCGGCGAAGCGGTCCGACACTAATTACGCCCTCGGTTCGGTCTTGAACCACGTGCTGTTGCACCAGACCGTCATCGGCCAGGAAGCGATCTCGCAGTTCGGCATTGCGGGCGACTACCCTGATGTCGTGATCGGCTGTTGCGGAGGCGGGTCCAACTTCGGCGGAATCGCGCTTCCGTTCATCGGTCAGCAACTGCGCGGCGAAGCCCCAAAGAAGACCCGCTTCGTGGGCGCTGAGCCTGCCGCGTGCCCGACACTTACTCGGGGCGAGTTCCGCTACGACTTCGGGGATGTCGCGAAGTACACCCCGCTGATCGAGATGCACACACTTGGTCACAACTTCATGCCCGCAGGTATCCACGCAGGCGGCCTGCGCTACCACGGCATGTCCACCATCATCAGCCGACTCGTGCAAGATGGTATCGTTGACCCGGTCGCGTACACGCAGAACGCATGCTTTAGCGCCGCCGACCTGTTCGCCAAAGCAGAAGGAATCGTCCCCGCGCCCGAGAGCAGCCACGCTATCCGCGCAGCGATCGACGAGGCGCTGGACGCGAAAGCGAAGAACGAGGAGCGCGTGATCGTCTTCTGCCTCTCGGGCCACGGCTTCCTCGACTTGGCATCGTACGAGAACTACATCGACGGTAAGCTCGTAGACTTCGAGCTGCCGGAGGATGTGCTCCAGGCTGCGCTAGCGGACAGCGTGGTGTAGGTTGCGATGGTGCTGGTCGTAGGCCGTTGGTCGCCCTCGTCGTGGGGCGGCTGGCGGCCTTTTTGTGTGTGGTAAAGGATAGAGAATTAGGATGCGCTCCCGGGCCGCGCGGCGACTTTTGGGTAAGGGTGGCAGGGCGCTGGAATTATGGGCCGCTAGGGGAAGTGATAATGGCAGTATTTGTTCCGTATTTGTTATGTATTAGTTCCGTATAAGTTGCGGTACAATATCGACATGACAACGACAACGAATCGAAAAAAGCCGGGTCCAACACCTGGCCCTGCAACAGTAAAGGCCACCGTGTTGCTCGAGCCTGATCTCGTCGATTGGGGGAAAGCACAGCCCGGTGGCCTTTCCAGCGTCGTGCGCAAACTGCTGCGTGAAGCTCAGGCGGCACCGGAAACGCAAAGGCGGACGGTTCGCGGCTATGGGATCCTAGCTGGGCGGGCGCTTACCAGTGACGATGTCATCGCTGCTAAGCAGGAAGACAAGCGCTTGGAAGAGCGGCGTTGGAGCACGAAGTAGTTGGCGCTCTACGTGTTAAACGCCTGCGCGATGCTTGCGTTTCTGTACGCTGAGCCGGGAGGAGATGTCGTACGCGACATACTGTTAGATGATGTCCATACGTGTGTCGCGCATACCGGCAACATGTGCGAGGTCTACTCCAACATCCTGCGGATCGATGGACGAGACGCGGCGGAGCGCTGTTGTGCCGACCTAGAATCGGCAGGTTTGCAAGTTGTTGAGCCTCCAGATAGTGCGGTATGGAAGCGAGCTGCTCAGATAAAAGTGTCCCCAGGCCATTTGTCGGTTTGCGATTGTTTTGCGCTTGCTCTCGCGGAAGATATCGGTGGGACTCTGCTCACCAGCGATCACCACGACTTGGACCGCGTTGTTCCCTACGGAATAGCGCCCATCCAGTTCATACGATGAACGCGCATAGCTTACAGAGCGGTCGCAGCCCCGGCGTCGCTCAGCCCACAAAAAAATGCCGCGTCGGTGGCGACGCGGCAAGAACACTTCTAAGAATCACTCGATAACCATTATCGGGTAAAACGGTCAATCTTTGTAACCCCGATTTGACGGATATTGAAGCTCGCCCTGCTTACGTTGCTTGCAACAAGGTCTGAGCATTCAGATCGCTGGTAGCGGAACAATCTCCGGCGACTGGACCCCGCTCAAACCGAGCCGTCTGCGGCGAGACAAGGGGCCAGCGACACGCTGGTTCGCTAATAGTTACCGGAAGAACAGAATCATCGCCTGCACTGCGAATACGCGTAGCAGGACGGCCATTGGGTAGACGGTGGCGTAGGCGATAGATGGCTCGTCGGAGCCCGTTGCCTGGGTAGCGAACGCGAGCGCGGCGGTGTCGGTCATGCTGCCCGCCATCAGGCCGCAGAGCGGCATGTAGTTGAGCTTCATGAACCCGCGAGCAAACAACGCCGTGCCAAGGAGCGGGATCACTGTGATCAGCGCGCCGTAGCCCATCCACAGGAACCCGTGCCCGCTCAGCAGCGCCTGGAGGAACTCGCCGCCGGCCTTAAGGCCGACACACGCCAGGAACATTACGATTCCCATCTCGCGCAGCATCAGGTTCGCGGAGCGGTTCATGTACCACACCAGCGGACCGATCTTCCCGATACGGCTGAGGATGATGGCAACGATTAGCGGGCCGCCAGCAAGACCCAGCGTCACCGGCGACGGGAACCCGGGGAGTTGAACGGGGATTGAGCCGAGCACGACGCCCAGGATGATCCCGATAAACATCGGGACGATCATCGGCTTGTCGCGCTGCTTCACCGAGTCGCCAAACTCCTTCGCGACCGCATTCAGCATCTCTTCTCGACCCACCACCAGCACGCGGTCGCCGAACTGCAGCTTCACATTGTTAGTCGCTGGCAGTTCGATATCACCGCGTGTGATTCGTGTCGCGGTCACTTCAAAACGCGTGGTGAGCTTGAGCTCGGGAACAGACTTGCCCGTGACTGCTTGCCGCGTCACCAACATCTGCCTCGGCGAGATCTCCGACGGAATCTCCTTGAGGTCGATCTTGCTCTCGCTGCCGACGATGCGGCGAAAATTGTCCAGCGCTTCGGACGGGCCAACCGCGAGCAGCACATCACCTGTCGAAACCAGCATGTCTTCGGTTGCCACCTTGGTTTCTTCGCCGGAAAACACACGCGAGACGACCACATCGTGAGGCTGCATGGATAGCACATCACGTAGCGACATACCATGGATGTTGAGGTTTTCTACCTCGATGTTGAGCGTCTCGAGCTTCTTGGTTGTCGCCTCGGCCGCTGCCTTAAGCTCGTCGCCCTCCTTCTTGAGGTTGACACGGAATATCCAGCGGACTGCGAACATCGACAGAATGATGCCGATGACGCCGAACGGGTACGCCACAGCGTAGCCGAGAACCGGCAGGTTGGGTGTCACCGTGTCGGTCGCAGGGACAATCGATGTCACCGCCTGCTGGGTGGCCGCGAGGCTCGGCGTGCTGGTCGTAGCGCCGCAGAACATACCGACCACCGCCGGGTAGTCGGCCTTGGGCAAAATGAGCCGCCCAACGATAAGCGTCCCTAGGACGCCGAACAGGACAATGGATGCGGTAAGCAGATTCAGCTTCAGACCCTGCGCTTTCAGGGATGCGAGAAAGCCTGGACCAACCTGGACACCTATCGTGTAAACGAACAGCACGAGGCCGAGGCCCTGCGCGAAGTCGAGAACGGTATGCTCACCTGCGATCTTGTAGTGGCCGAAAACTAGACCCACAAAGAGGACGCCTGCAACACCAAGGCTAATACCGAAGACGCGTATATTGCCCAGCATCACACCGATGGCGATAATGAGACCCAACGTGATCAGCGTGTGGGCGGTTCCAATCCCGGCGACGCCAGCCGGTGGAAAAAAGAGGTTATGGAGCCAATGCATTTTCGTGCCTTTCGGTTACAACAGTCGCAAGAAACCTGCCAATAAGATCAACGCTGATCGTATTCATTATGGCTGGCAAACCCTACGGGAAGCGTCCGCCGAACGACTGATAAAGGTGAAACGGCGACAACACGTCACCGAACGAAGGATGTGCACGAAAATGAAAGGAATAAATAGCCGTGAAATAAATCACAAAGTAAGGTGATGGTTGCGACCGTTGAGGTTTCACTCTCCGACAGAGCATTCTGGATAAAAATATATTATTTAACGATATTGCTAGTTAAAGCGATCAATCATTTCGTAGCGTTGACAAATACTTGTCGTCGGTGGTACGGTATCTGTGTCGCGTGACGCTCGCAATGCTAGCGCGAGCAGCAATCTCCCTTCAGGTACGTCCCCCCTATGAACAAAACCCTATCGATGTTAATCTTCGCTCTTGTAGCAGCCAGTCTATGGCTTTCGTCGCTGTCAGCCGCAGCTGGTCTTGCCGCGTCGCCGCTGACTCAGGTCACGATTACGGGCAAGGGCGACCAGCTGTTTGGGGACACCACAACTCAGTACTACACGAGCACCCACAAAATCAGTTGCTCTAGCGCTTATATGCTTACAAATGGAGCACCAATAAAGTGCGCTCTATTTGTCCTGGAGGGTAAGGATGATCCCGTCTACCTCGCCATAAATCAGGAAGCCTTGCTAAACAAGCAGAGCACCCAAATAGTGCAGGGCAATGCTGGGCATGTCAGCAAGGGACGTATCGTCGAAGACTTCCCATTTGTTACGCTAAGAGTTTATCAAGCATTGGCAGTGGACGGCGTGGTGACTACCCTTGCAGCTAAGCTGGTAACACCGACAGTCGACATTTCAATTTACTACAACGCGACGGTACATCCTCAAGTCGAAGACACCAGCCCTCCACACACGGCATTTGCGGCAATGGGGCCAATCGGCACGTTTGGGCGCTATTCTGGCCCCGTCACAATTTCACTCGCTCCTGACGACCCTGACGGTGTAGGCGATGTTTCGACAACTTACTACAAGGTCGATAGCGAACCCGAGCACCTTTATACAGACCCTTTTGTTGTCAGTACGCACGCTCTGCACACCGTTAGCTACTGGAGCACTGACAAATCGGGAAACATTGAGGACGTTCAGGAAAGGTCAATTTGGATTGGCGCAGATTTCATTCGACCCGCGCCCGTATCTATCTTTACCTATTCAAGCGAATGGGATGATCTGCTGGGGCAAGGAAAACATGCCGAACTGTTCCCCCCGAGCTACTTGCTTACACCGCATGTGTATAGGAATTTTACTGGTAGCGGTCCACGGCTCATCGGAGTAGTAACGACTGCTAAAAGTCCGGGCGAATGGTGGTACGCAGATTTTAGCACGTCATCCCCCTTACGTCCTCTCGTCCCTGGAGTATTCGATGATGCCCAGCAGTATACGTATGACGGCGAAGGCCGTTTTGCGTTAAATATCTTCAGCAACGTTCGTGGAACAAATCAGACCAACGGTCGCTTCACAATTATCGATGCCGTCTGCGACGAAAGCGGGCCGGATATCCTGCTGCAGAGCTTTGGGGCTTCTTTCGAGTTGCATAGCCAAGGCAGCGCGCAAGCTCTTTACGGCGCAGTGTTCTACAACTCCAAAGCTGTTCCAATCTACCCGAAGCAACTGACGCTACAGGCCGACTCGCTGCTTCCCGGCGGGACAATGACCGCTACCGTGACCCTCAGCGATCCGGCGCCCGCTGGCGGGCAGCTTGTCACGCTCAGCTGCAATCAGCCTGCGACGGTGCCCGCAAGCGTCGTCGTGCCAGCCAACTCCCGCACTGCCACATTTGTTGTCTCGCTTCCCGCATCGGCCAGCGGCATCCCGGCGATAAATGTCCGCGCAAGATGCGGCGAGATCACGACGGTATCCTACTTCCATGTAATCGCGACCAATTACCTTGCGTCAATCAGCTTGCCACAGCCTGAGCACTTCGGAGCGGGGCGCACTTCGGGCACCGTTGCATCCGCCGCGCCCGCCGGGGCTGGCGGAATGCTCGTTTCGCTTGCCAGTGACAACAGCCATGTGGTCGTCCCTGCGACGGTTAGGATTCCGGAAGGTAAGTCAACGATAGCCTTCACCGCTATCTACAACGCGCCTCTCGTCGAGCAGGTCGTAACACTCAGCGGTATGCAAGGCGACACGACGGTGCGGACAGCGTTTGTGGTGGAACCCTACAAGCCTGTGATCGCGAGCTTATCGCCGTTTGGATGTAACGTAGGCTCCGGGACTGTACCGGTAACTATTACAGGCAGCCATTTTGCCAACGACGACACTGTCATGCTCTCGGGGAAACCGGTCACTTGCCAGGTTCTGTCGGATAGTACAATTTCGTTTGAGATCGCTAGTGGACTTCTACAAGCAGTCGGCATTCTGCCGGTCACTGTGGTCAACAACAACGGCGCTGGAGCGTCGAATGTCGTCAACTTCATTGTGAACGCGCCAACTCCTGTTATCACCAGTGTAACGCCAATGACATACGCGCCAGGGGATGCCGCCGTGTTCCTCGAAGTCTACGGCGACAACTTTATGCCGAACACTTACATCAAGCTGAACGGCAAACCGGTCAAATCTTGGTTGATGGCGGCGAACCGGCTTGAGACCACGCTGAACACCGACCTGCAACGCACTCCGTCGGTGACTGTAACCGTATCGACCCCAGCGCCCGGCGGCGGCGAAAGCAACGCTGTCGTCATCAACAACGTTGCCGTCAAATCCTTTGATCGCGGCCTGTCGCTAATATCAGTTCCAGCAGACTACTCGGCCATGGCGATAAGCGACGTGTTCGGATACCCTGAGCCAAAACTGGCCGTGTGGCTACCTGGCGTCAACGCTTACCAGGTCACGCCGACGGGAGCCGCGAATAGCCTCGTTCCCGGCCGGGGGTATTGGATACGCTTCCCACACACGATCAACATCGTTGCTGCTGGCACTCCGACACCCACCGCTGCAGCGTTCAAGATAGCGCTCTCGGCAGGCTGGAATATGATCGGCGACCCGTTCCCGAAAACGGTCCCGCTTTCGTCAAGCACCATTACAATCGACGGCGCTGACCAGTCGTTCGATACCGCCTCAGCCGCTCATCTCGTCGGGACCGCGTTTAGCTACGATGCCGCGTCGAACAAGTACGTCACGGCAACTTCGCTTTCTCCGTACGTTGGGTACTGGCTCTATGCTGGCAAGGACTGCGTTCTGTCGATATCAGCGCCTTGAGCACCAGGTGACTCAGAAAAAAAAAGCGCAGTCTAAACTGCTCGCCAATCACTTGACGCCGGTGATGATCTGTACTATAATGCATCTACATCATATTGATGTAGATGCATTAACTGTTATGATCAACGGTAGGGTGACAATAAAAAACGTGGGCCGATTGCGATCAAGCATCCTCAATTCTGTTGAGGAGGACATTGTCGCGTATATCCGAACACGCGGGTTAGCCCCCGGCTCGATGCTGCCTGGTTTCAACACGATTGCATCGGCCATCGATGCGGCGCCAGCTACCGTGCAACGCGCCATTTCCGCCCTCGCCGCGAAGGGCATCGTGAGGTGTGAGAGGCGACGCGGAACATTTCTCGAACGGATGCCTGACCTATCCTACGAAACTCCAGCTTTGGGTGTCCGTCCATACACGCTCGCGTCGGTTACTCAGGATCAACTCCGAGCCCGCGTTTGCATCATCACCGCGTACATGTTTTCGCCCGAGGAGATTGGTTCGGCGGAGAGGCAGCGGCTTCACTGGCCCCTCGCAATAATTTATTCGCTTGAGCGCGTGTTGGCAAGCGAGTCCGAAATCGAGATTTGCTTTAAGACCCATCGCAACGAAACGCCCGACTTATCCCGCCTAACTCGAGAGGCCGTCGAAGAAGGCGCCGACGCGATCATCTACGTGGAAGAACCACATGATGCGATTGAAGAAGCGATGAGCTTCATTCGTTCACTGACAATTCCTTACATATTTGTCTCGACCGAAATAATGCGAAACGCGCCACGCGTCTATTCCGACCAGCTTAGCTGCGGCTATCAGGCAGCGAGACACCTCCTGTCGCGGGGATATGATCGGTTGCTCTTCTACTCTGCGATAGACCTTGAGTTTGTCCGTTATCGCATTGATGGCGCTCGGCAAGCTCTTCGCGATTTTGGGTTTGGCCAACGTTGCCTCAAGACCATTGTCCACGGGGAACAAGTTGCAATACCCGATTTCGAGACTGCCACACAGAGCGAATTCGATACAACTCTGCTCGATGGCGTCGGAGTCATTGCCGCCAATGATTTGACTGCCTACGGCATCCTTAGCGCCGCCGCTGAGTCTGGATTGGCAGCGGGGGAGCATTTTGGCATAGTCGGTTTCGACGATTGGGCGCGATCCCGGGCCCTTGCGCTTACGACCTTAAGGCCGCCGCTTGATGCGCTTGGCTCCGAGTGCGCCCGTGTGCTGCTTTCGGCATTGCGTGGAGATGAGATCACGCAGGAGTTGTGCATCAAGTGGCAACTCATACCCAGGCGCTCTACACGATCATTGGTGGAAACCAATACTCACAATGAGGTGACATCATCCACGTCGCTCGTTCCCGTTTTGTAAAGGAGCATTGAATTGACTATGAAACGATTATCCGCTTTTACTCTCATTGAATTACTCGTAGTTATAGCTATAATAGCGATACTAGCAGCTGTACTGTTTCCCGTTTTTGCGACTGCTCGCGAGAAGGCGCGTCAGACAACCTGCGCCAGTAACCTCAAGCAGCTGGGGTTGGCATTTGTCCAGTACACGCAAGACTACGACGAGGTTCCGCCGGGAGGTTATTGCGATCCGGTTGGGGGATGTCGGCAGTATGCTCCCTATGGCTGGGCGTCGCAGGAGTGGCCATATATCAAAAGCATGTCGTTGCTGACGTGTCCCGACGATAGCACAAAGGCGATTGCCGGTGGCCTTGTGAACTCGTACGCGATGAACAGTATGGCAATGATTGGTGATATTAGCAAGAACACAAACTGGGCGATGCGCGTTTTCGGCAATCTCAGTAAGTTCGGCGCACCAGCTCTTACGGTGATCCTCTTCGAAAAATACCAAGCACAGGGTGAAACAGACCCGTCGGTTGCAGGAAGCTACGATGGTGACAGTGGCGCGGGCGAGGCCGCCGACAACTCGTTCTGGAACGCCTGCACTCCGTCCAACGCGGCAGCAGGTGGGCTGACGACGGCGGGGAACAAGTACGCGACCGGTCAGATGGGTGGTAGCAATCGCCCCAGCGGGAAGACGTTCTGCATTACCGGCCAGAACGCGTTACCTAACCCGCGACACACCGAAGGTAGCAACTTTCTGGCGGCGGATGGTCACGTCAAATACCTTCGCCCCGAGAAGGTATCGTCGGGTTGGGACGCCAGGGTGGCCACTAATCCGCAAGATACAGCGTGCCCGTCATCCAGCCCCGGTGGCGACTGCGCTGCAGGAACAAGCTCAATGACCCTCGCCGACGGCGTGACGCCCGTAACGTTGACATTCAGCAAGATCTAGAACGACTATGAAAGCCTCGACCCTTGGTCCTGCAATTCTGGTTTCGGGTTGAGGCGTTTCGCACTTAGGAATATGAACCCATGACTTCACCGCGTCTGAGTTTCCGCTTCGTTCGGCTTGTCTACTGCCTCGTCGTGATCGCTGTGGCGGCGTATACGTCACATGCGGACCCGGTGTGGCGCACCGCCTTTGTAAAACGCGGCTTTGTTGGCACGTACCAGTCGGGCTGGGCAGGCGGGGTGGGAGCGACGATACGAAATCGTATGCCGCTGGCGTTCAGCGGTACCAAAGTGCGCGTCACGCTCCGCTCGGACTACGGGGCCGATGTACAACTCGCGAAGCTCACCCTGGTTCCCGGCGGATCAGGCCCGGGCTCAATCGAAGGCTCACCGCTCAGCGTAACGATTACAGGAAAGCAAGATGCAGCGCTGCCTATGCGGTCGAAAGAAGTCCTGTCCGATGAAATAGACGCAACGATCAAAGCTGGGACTTGGTATTTACAGGAGACATTTGCCAGCACAACCTACTCGTACGCCTACAACGTCGACGCGCCCTCGTTCGAAGCTGGAGATCAGCACGCAAAGCCGCTGTTGAGCGGCAAACAAAGCGGGGCCTGGCTCGGAAATGCGTACCGCGTCGATGTGCTCACTACCGACACGCGTCCCCTCATTCTGTGCTACGGCGATTCGATCACGGCGGGTTACAATTCGACAGCAAATGCGGGCTGTTCGTACCCTGAGCAGCTTTCCAAGTTGCTAAACCGACCAGTCCTCAACATGGGCGTGAATGGTGACGTTATCACCCAGCGAGCGTACTGCGCGAGCGAAATCCGGGCGCTCAATGGCGTCAATGTAGTCTTGTTCCTCATGGGCGTCAACGACATCCTGACTGGCGGGATCAAATCGCTGGACAAGTACCAGCAATGCACTGGAATAGTCGTCAAGCAGCTTCACGAGTCCGGCATCAAAGTGTATTGGGGAACGATCCCACCATTTAACGGCTATAAGGCTGGCTTCACTGCGGGGACGACAACCCTCGACCTGGACAAGGAAGCACTTCGAAAGCAGATAAACGACTGGATACGCACATCAAGCGGCGCTGACGGCGTGATCGACTACGACAAAGCTCTGTGCGACTCTGGCGACCCGTCCAAGCTCCGCGCAGACTTCCAGAGTGACTGGCTGCACCCCAACGACGCAGGCTACCACCGCATGGCAGATGTCGCAGCAGCAGTCTTGCGGTAAAAGTGGCTTAGGTGGCCGCTAAGGCCGTCTGCAGACGGACAGCCTGCCATAATATCCGCATGGATAAGCGCACGTGGTTCGTTGGCGTCGGTGGGACCCTGGCGTTGCTCGCCGTAGCCGGCTTCATGTGCCTCGCCCCCGTCTCGGCGGCGTTGAAGCATCTCCCGCTCCATGTCGGACGGGCTGGGCTTGCCGAAATTCTCTACATGATCGCGTGGAGCCTAGCGATGTTTGTAATGCCGGGCGTCGTCACGGTCATTGCCGTTCGGCGACCGTTCCTGTGCGGCCTCATCCCGCCGATAGCCATCCTCGTCGCTGACTTCGCCTATGTGCTCTGGCGGGACGTTCACAGCCGCCACGATCTCGTGCGCCTACTTCACATGATCGCCGACCTGTCCTACTTTCGCGACCTTCACATTGCCCTGTTCGTTACCAGCTGGCTGATATCATCGGGGGTCGGGCTGCGCGTGCGGCGACGCATGCATGCCGGAGCGCTGAGAAGAGCGCGGGTGGGCGACAGCGATGGGGTCGGTGTGGAGGACGTGGCGCAGTAGTACACGTTTACGCTCCAAGCGCCAGGTTCCGCACTCCCGCCTTAACGCGCTAGCGCGGCGATCATGACGTCGACGGGGATTTCGGCGAGAGGGCGGCCAGTCCAGTGGGACAGAGAGACGGCACCCTGGCAGACCAGCATGCCAATACCGCCGATGGCCCTGCATCCGGCAGAGCCTGCATTGGCGAGGAGGAGCGTGGTTTCGGGGACGTAGACCAGATCGTAGACCACTTGCCCGGCGTGTAGCGCACCATCGGGAACTGGGGGCATCAGGTCAATTGACGCTGGCCCCATGCCGAGTGATGTGGTGTTCACGAGGAGGTCAGCGTTCGCGACGGCGTCGGCATACGACGCGCCAGTCTGGTCGATCGCCTCCGTATCGCCGCCAATCAACTCGGCGAGGTTCACGGCTCGCTCGACTGTCCGGTTAGCGATGCGCACGCTGCAGCCGCGCTGCGAGAGCGCGTAGCCAACGGCACGAGCCGAGCCTCCAGCGCCCCAGAGCAGCACTCGCTTACCGTCCACCGACACGCCCTGTCGCTCCAGGTCCCACAGGAGGCCGGGGCCGTCGGTGCTGTAGCCTTTGAGCCTGCCAGCGTTGTTGACGATGGTGTTGACCGACCCAACCCGGCGCGCATCGTCGTCGATTTCGTCAAGGTGGGCGATCACGGCCTCTTTGTGCGGGACGGTGACATTGGTGCCGACCATGTCGAACGCACGAAGCGCGGCGACTGCGGCGGGGATAGATTCGGGGAGCACATTGAACGGCACGTACACCCAGTCGAGGCCCATGGCCGCTAGGGCGGCGTTATGCATTACCGGTGAGCGGCTATGGCCGACGGGGCAGCCCCAGACGCTCACGACACGGGTACGACCAGTGAGCGCCACGGCTACTTGACTCCTGGATCCGCAGACGCTCCATCACTCGGCGTTGCTGGCGAGCCTGGACCCTTTTCAGGTGGAGGCGCCATGCCGCGCGATGGCTTGTCTTTGGGCCACAGTCCGCGGAACTGGAGAATGTTGATGATGGCGTTCTCGACGAACCGCAGCATCATGGTGGAGATGAACTCCTCGCGGGCCAGCGGCGGACGGATCAGTACGGTGAATAGGCCCAGCTTGTTGCCGCACAGCACATCGGTGAAGATCTGGTCGCCAACCACGGCGGTCTGCTCTGCTGTCGCGCCCATGAGTTGCATCGAGCGGACAAACCCGCCGACCCACGGCTTGCGGACACGGTCGACAAACGGGATGTTCATGGTGGTTGCAAGCTGGCGTAGGCGCGACGTGTGCAGGGTGTTCGATGCGATCACGATCTTGATGTTCTCGCGCTCAAGCTCAGCGAGCCAGTCGGTGACACCTTCGGCGATGTTGTAGCGCCGCCAGGGGACCAGTGTGTTGTCGAGATCGGTGATGATAGCGGTGATACCGCGCGCTTTGAGATCGGCAGGTCGGATATCGCCGACACGCTTGACCACCTGCGAAGGGGTTAACAGTTTCAAGGTATTAGACATACGTAGACCTATTATACTCTTTTCACACCCAATCGCCACCCAAGCGCCACGACACGCGGTGCGACACCCCCGCCACCCTTACCCAAAAAATGCCCGCCCGGCACGAGGGCATCCTAAACTCTCTCCCTACCTGCCTTGACCGGTCGCCCTTAGCTTCGCGCGGACGGCGTCGTGTTCGGCCATGCTTCGCGTGAAGATGTGCTTGTCGCCGGGACCGGAGACATAGAACAGGTAGTCGGATGCGGTTGGCTTGATGGCGGCGTCGATACATGCGACGCCCGGGCTGCAGATCGGGGTGGGGGGCAAACCAGCGTGTCGGTACGTGTTGTACGGCGACTGCACCTTCAGGTCGCTGTACATCAGGCGTGCCTTGTGTTTCGGGAGCGCGTACTGGACCGTGGCGTCGATCTGCAGCCGCATTCCAATACGCAGGCGGTTCTCGATCACGCCAGCAATGAGCGGTCGGTCTTCGGGAACCCTCGCCTCGCGTTCGACCAGCGACGCCACCGTGACTACGTGTTCCCAGTCCTTAACGCCGGGGCGATCCTGGACTACGCGGTGCTCAAAGTTTGCCAGCATTTCGGCGATCACCAGGCGCGCGCTACTCTGCTTCCCGAAGCGGTATGTGTCCGGGAAAAGGAACCCTTCGAGATTGCTCGAGGGCGGGACAAACCCGTGCGGTGCCGTGAAGGAGCGGCCATCGTTGTGGGCGACGCCGAGAAACTCGTCGCGGTCGACCATTCCGCGGCGCGACAGCAGATCGGCGAACTGCTCAAGAGTCCAGCCTTCCGGGAACGTCACCGAGTCCATGGAGACACGTCCATTTTCGATCACGGACAGTATCTCTGCCGGTGTCATTCCGGGGGACAGTTCGTAGACGCCAGGCTTCAGCGATTTGTGTTCGCCCGAGAACTTGGCGGCGAACTGGAACGCTTGCCGGGTCCGAATGACATGCCGGCGCGAGAGGATTGCGCCGACCGTGCGTGCCGAGGCCCCTTTCGGGACCGTAACCAGCAAGCGCGTACGGCTGCCTGGCAGTAGCGGCTGCGTAAGCTGCAGGTATGCCAATGCGCCGCCAACGACAAGGATTGCGACCAGCAATGCCATCGCGACAAGGCATCCCGGACGGCGGTTCTTGGGGGGAGCGGTTCGTTTTGCGGTGGAACGTTTGGCCATGGACACTCTTCGGCGGGTTACTGCGCGGATTTCTCGGCGACCAGAGCGTTTCGGGGCGCGTTGGTGGCGCGGCGATGATCGAGATACGAGTCGAGCAAGATCTTCGCTGCCCACTGGTCTAGCACGCTCTTGCGCTTTTGCCGCGAATAGTCGAGTGCGATCAGCTGCTCTTCGGCGTCGACACTGGTCATGCTTTCGTCCCACCACGCCATGGGAATACCAGCGACTCTGGCGAGGGCATTGCCAAAGACGCGCGTCTTCTGCGCCTGTGGTCCTTCGTCGCCGTTCAGCGAGAGCGGCAGGCCGACGAGGATCGCATCGGCCTCCTGCTCGGCGGCGATGACTTGGATCGCGGCAACATCACGCTTCAGAGACCCTACACGCGTGTAAGTGACAAGCGGATACGCGCCCATTTCAAGCTCGTCGCTAATCGCGACACCTATACGAACGTTGCCCACATCAAGGGCCATGATCTTCAATGTAACAGTATTTCCCGGCGGGTTGAATTCTGGCGTTATTGTAGCACGGCGGCAGGTCCGAGTGTACGGAGTTTGGAGATAGCTGCGGGACGCTACTTAGCCACGGCGACGGGAATTGCCCCAGACTTTACCAACTCGTTGGTACCCGCTACGCCAGCGACCTGGTAGTAGAAGGTTGCACCGTGAGGCTGCGGGCTGTCAGAGAACGGCTGGTGAGCGTCAATCGCGATAGTCTTGGGTGGCGCGGGCGATGGTCGCTCGGAGCGGTAGATGGTGTAGGATGTCGCTTTTGGTACCGTGGTCCAAGTCAGAGAGACCGTGTGGCCTGACAGTGTCGCAGTGACGATAGGCGCGCCTTCGACGTAGGTTGAGCTGACGGTAACAGGCTCTGTCGCCATATGCGGTAGCGTGCTTGTGCTCACTTTCTGGCTCGGCGAAGTGCGCAGGAGTTGACGCGTCATGCCCAGTAGCGCATATGCACCGACCAGGACGACAACGAGGACTAGCGCAGGTACTACGATATAGTAGGACTTCATCGATCCCGACCCTTTCTCCGATTATCGGCAAGTCGGCTATTCCGACAGCCACGGTTCTCGACGCGCTAGCCTTGCGCGCTTCGACGGTAAACACCTGGGCTGACACCGACGATGTGGTGGAACTGCGCCGAGAAGTAGTACACGTCGCGGTATCCCAACCGCTCGGCAATCACTTTGATCGGGTCATTAGTGGTCGCGAGTAGTTCCCGCGCGTTGCCTATTCGGCAAGTGAGCGTGAACGTGTGAATGGGCGTGCCCATCGCCTCTCTAAACCGCCTGCGCAATGTACTGACCGCCATCCCGCAATCCGTTGCTATCTCTTCGTAGTCCGGCATGTTTCCATCATTGGAACTGGAAAGCCGCCTAATAACAGTTTCAAGCCACTCCTCGGACACTCCTGGTTGAGAACGGTCGATTGCAAGATCGATCAGGATGCCCTCAAGGAGATTGATCGCCTTCGCGGCCAGCCAGCGTTCCGGGCGGCGCGACAACGAGAGTGTTTCATCGAACGCAGGGATGACGTCGTATCCCGGCGGGAGGCGCTGGGGCTCCTTGGGAAACAGCCCGGACGCCATCCACTGTTGAGCCAAGGCGCCGTTGAATGCGACGTATCTGTGGTCCCACTCCTTCACATCTTTCGCCCGGGTAAAGCGTATCCGCGGTCCGGGGTACGCCGGCCAAAACCAGGCGCCTTCCAAGTGATGCGCTTCATCGTCATAAAAGAGATCAATTCCAGAGCTTGATGAAAACTGGAGCGTCCAGTATCCGTCAAAGTGCTTGTCTATGACAGCCGCGCAATGTGGATCGAAGCCCGCGTGAAGGAAATTCAAATCCCTTGTCATCATGGTGATTAGATTTCACAAAACAAGGAGTGTATCCTCCATTTTTGTATTCATTGAAGAGTGATAAACTGTGCATGAAATATCATGGAGGAGAAAGTACATGACATCTTCATCGGATGATATTGTGAGTACAAATCAGAAACGCGCGGGGATGGTACGGCTCGGAGTTATCGGCTGCGGGGTCATAGGGCCCACGCACATCGCGGGCGCTAGCTCAAATTCACGCGCTCATGTTGTGGGAGTGGCGGATCTTGTACGGGCAAAGGCAGAGGGAGTTGCCGAAAAGTTCAACATTCCTAGGGCAACCACTAAGGCAATGGATCTGGTGAACGATCCGAATATTGACGCTATCGTTTTGGCTATGCCCACTTCGGATCGGTTCGAACTAGCGCGGGCAACGCTCATGGCCGGCAAGCATTTGTTGATCGAAAAGCCCGCAGCCATGAACGGCGCCGAACTAAAGCAGCTTGTTCCGCTTGCCAAAGATCGTGTTGTCGCCTGCGCGTCGTCGCGCTTCCGGTACTCACCCGTTGGGAAGGCTTTTGCGACAATATTGAAGAGCTACCCGGTGGGGAAGTTGCGGCTACTTCAGGTCCGCGCTAGCGTGCCTGCTAGCATACGCACCGATGCCCCGCCCGCTTGGCGGCTGAATCGCTCGTTGAATGGGGGCGGCATCCTCGTCAATTGGGGAGTGTATGACCTGGATTTTCTCGTCGGCAGCCTCGACTGGTCGCTTCAGCCACTCGAAGTTATGGCGGCAGCGTGGCCCATTATGCCCGATTTGTCAAAATGGGTTGCTGCGGGCTCCGACGCCGAGACGCATGTCAAGGCCATGATACGATTTCGAAATGGTGTGGTTTTGGACTACGAACGGGCTGAGTTCAACTCAGGCAAGCCGGAGTTCGTGTGGCGCATGACTGGAGACCAAGGCACGCTCGAAGTTCCGATGCTTGGCGGCGACCAATGTTGCATAACGCTCTCCGAGGTAACCCCAGACGGTCTCGTGGAGCACGAATTGTGGAGACAATGTGGCCCAAACCCTGATGTCCATTTCGGACCCGTGAATGATTTCGTGGATGCAATTGTGGACTGCCGTCCTCCTCTTACGGGATTGAGGCAGGCAATTGCGCTCACGCAGTTGACGGATATGATCTACGAATCTGCCGAAACTGGTCGCGCTGTCATCTCCAATGAAACGTAACCATGCTAAGCCCCGGCGCAATAAAGACTATGTACTCATGCTGAACCAAAGTGCCGTTCTGCGGCAATGATCTCCCCAGAATGAATTCTGAGGCTATTGAGTTCAGGACTTTCCATCCGGGACGCCGGATGATGCTAGCGCCGCCCAGGAATCGCATCCGGCAACACACAAACGACAACATGCCGCCGTTCAGGTCCCCTAAGGACCTATAACACCACTGAATTTTCTATCACCAAAGGATAATCCAATGAAATACTCATTTATGTCATTTTCCACGCCTTCGATGACGTGGGTTGAGACTCTGCGCTATGCACGAACGGTCGGTTATGGAGGAGTAGAGCCGAGGGTGGAATGCCAACACGCCCACGGTATCGAATTGGAGCGGACCAAGGGCGAGCGCTTGCTCCTGGCACGCCAAGCGTCAGACGCTGGCATCGAAATCTGCTGCGTTGCTACGGGGCTTACGTTTTGCAGTCCAGATAACGTGAGCGCCCTTTTGGAATCGGCGAGGAAATATATCGAGCTCGCCGCAGATCTGAATTGTCCCCTGCTGCGTGTCTTTGGCGGCCCGCTTCCACAAGAAATGGACCGCGAGAGCGCCATCGACCTAATGGCCGAGCACCTACGCGATGTTGCCGACGACCTCGAATCGGTAAAGGTAACGTTATGCGTCGAGACTCATGACGAGTGGACGGATCCGTCTCACGTAGCGGAGGTGATGCGCCGGGCCAACCATGCGCGTATCGCCGTCAATTGGGACGTGATGCATCCGACCCGGGTTTCGGGTGTGCCGATTCCCGACACCTACGGAATTCTTAAGCCGTGGATCCGCCACTCGCATGTCCACGACAGCAGTAGTACTTCCACGCAACCCTTTGCCATTGTAGCTCTTGGCACTGGCGAACTGGACATCGAATCCTACTTCAGGTTGCTGCTCGACAACAGCTACGACGGCTACATTTCGGGAGAGTGGATTGGCTGCGCGGATACGTGCGATCCCGCTCAAGAGCTCGCATTCATGAAAGGCCTTGAGAGTAGGCTCAGCATCGTGCCTGCTTGATCCAGGGTAGCGCTGAATCCTTGCCACGCCGCAGGCGGCTAGTCCATTCCTTTGGCGCAGATGCCAGGGTTTGCTCGGAGTGAAGCTTATTTTCGCCGCTAGTGTTCTTGGAGCTTTCACGGGGTGGGGGTGAGCTTACCGCTTGCCCCTATCCTCACCGCTCTCCACAATAAAGCTGTATTGTCATGCAGGAAGCAGGGTGATCGGTTGCGAACCGTGGGTTCTATTGACCGATGATCACTTCCGATGCTGGAGACCCGCATTATGCCCAAGCAAACCTGCTTCCTCGTCTGCAACGCTCACCTCGACCCCGTATGGCTATGGCCATGGGAGGACGGCATGGTGGAGGCGATCTCGACGTTTCGCGTCGCCGCCGACTTCTGCGATACCAACCCTGAGTTTGTGTTCAACCACAACGAGTCGGTTCTCTATGAATGGGTGGAAGAGCACGATCCCGCGCTTTTTGCTCGAATTCAGGCACTCGTTAAGCAGGGGCGCTGGCACATTGCAGGCGGGGCGTATCTTCAGCCCGACCCGATCGGCACATCCGGTGAGTCGATGATCCGGCAGTATCTCGTCGGGAAGGGGTACTTCCGCGACAAATTCGGGGTGGAGCCGACCACGGCGTACAACTTCGATTCGTTCGGCCATCCGCGCGGTATGGTCCAGATTTTGGCTGGATGCGGGTTCGATTCGTATGTGTTCTGCCGCCCTAACCGCACGCAGAAAGATCTGACCGTCGGCGGATTCCTTTGGCAACACAGCTCAGGCGCGGAAGTGATCGCTCGGCGCAGCGATGATCACTACATCACGCAGGGTGAATTGCGCAAGAACATGAAGGACGGCGACTGGCCCGCTTACTACCGTGCTGAAGGCGATTTCATGTTCCTGTGGGGTATCGGCAACCATGGAGGCGGACCGAGCCGCGACGAGTACTCGCTCATGCCGACTATGCGGGCGGACTTCCCCGATGTCGAGTTTGTGGAGTCCACGCCTGAGGCGTTCTTCGCGCGCATGTTGCGGGCTCACCCGCGCGAGACGCTGCCTGTGTTCACAGGCGACCTGAAGCACCTTCACGAAGGCTGCTACACGTCGATGCTCCAGGTCAAGCAGGCGCACCGACGGATGGAGAACGCCATCGTAATCGCCGAGAAGCTGGCTGCGGCAGCGTGGTGGACGGGAGCGCGGCCGTATCCGGCGGCAGAGCTAGGCGATGCGTGGAAGGATATCCTCTTCGCGGAGTTTCACGATATCCTGCCCGGCTCCGGCATCCCCACCGCCGAGCGAGACTGCCTCGTGCAGCTGGGCCATTGCGAGCACATCCTGCGCCGACAGAACAATCGCTCAATTATCGGCTTGCTGCAGAACGAGCCACTGGCGGAGCGAAATCGCACGCCGATTTTCGTGTTCAACCCGAACAGCTGGGATGTGACCAGCGAGGTAGAAATCGAATACTGCCTTGATCGACAATACGGTCCCGACCAGGTGGTGCGAACGTTGACGTCTGCGGGCGAGCCGGTCGCCGTGCAATACGAGAAGGGCGAGAACAACCTGACGCAAAAGGACTGGGGTGAATGGCGCCAGCGCGCAGTTTTCGTTACCACGATTCCCGCCATGTCGTACCGCCGATACGATACCGATTACACAGTTCTTCCCCGCGAGCAGGTGGTGCGCTGGAAGACGCCATCGTTGCCCGCAGGGGACCTTCTAACCGTCTCCGGCGCAGGGCACGAGGTTGCCTTCAACGTCCGCACGGGCCTCATCGAAAGTGTCAAGGTGAAAGGGGTGACTGTGCTGTCCGCCGCTTCTTGCGCGCCTCTGGTCTTCGCTGACACATCGCACAGCTGGGAGACATACCCAGAATGGCGTGAGCCGGTCGCGGCATTTGCGCTTGCGACACCCGCCGAAGCTGCGGCGATTAAGGGCTCCGCGCATACCAACCCTCGCTTTGCCGAAGGCAGTTCCCCGGTGACGATTATCGAGGATGGCGCGATACGTACGGTGGTCGAGGCGATCTTCGTACACGACGGATCCTACATTGTTCAGCGGTACGCCATCGGCAAAATCCGCCCCGTAATCGACATATCGCAGACCATTTTCTGGAACAAGCATGACCAGGCTCTAAAGCTTGAATTGCATCACGGCGCGTCGCTTGAGCGCATCGAAAGCGAAGCCTGCTATAGTATCGACGACCAGACCGATTCGGCGGCAACAGGCAATGAGCACGACATGCAGCACTTTGTCTGGCTACACGATGGTAGCGCGAGCGGTCTTGGCGTTGTTCCGTACGGCACTAGCGCATTCAGCCGGTTGGGGAGCGACCTGAGGCTGAACGTTCTCCGCAGCCCCGCGTACGCGTGCATGGACGATGCGACAGCCGACTTCGACCGAATGCACGACCGCTACATCCCCCGACACGACCAGGGGCTCCGGCAGACTCGCTTCACGTTGGTGTTCGGTGACCTCGCCGCCGAGCGTGCTACTGTCGCGCGTACCGCTTGGGAATACCAGACGCCGCTCACGCCGTTCGTTTACTTCCCAACCAACGCCACCGCGAAGCCCATTGTGCCGCAATCGTTCCTGCGCGTCGACGCCCCCAATGTGCTCCTCACGGCTATGAAACAGGCGGAAACCGGGGACGATCTCGTGGTACGCTTCTGGGAGACTGCCGGGCAGGGGACAGAGTTCACGGTCACATTCGACGGTAACGAACACCGTGCGTATATCGGGGCAAACTCAGTGCAGACGTACCGAATTACTCGCGAGGGTGTGATGACCGCGACCGATATGCTGGAACGGGTGGGGTAGCGGTAGCGTTCAAGAAGCCACCACGCACTCAAGTACGTGGCTATTAATTGAAGATTGGGTCTACGACCCATAGGACGGTGTCAGGCTGTGGACTGGGTCTCCCTCATCGTCATTAGTACGGATTAGTAGACCAATGTAGAGCCTGGCGACAGAAGGCGCGGCTTGGAGAGGCAGATCGTCGGCCTTCGCCGATCCCTTGGGCTTGTACCAAATTTGAGGCAACGGCGGCACCGCATACTTCAACGTTGTATTGGGTATCGTGGCATGCCGACCGCAACACCTCACGGTGACAGGCCGCTTCGTGGCGAGGGTTGGCGATTCTTTTCGGGGACCGTCTCCTCGGAGGCGGCCCCAAACATTGGCGAGACGCCGCGATTGGGATGATGGGTTGGAGTTGGTTGCGAGCGGTTTAAAGGCTTCTACACCGCGAACAAGTGGTGCCACCTCCTGCGGGCCAGTCCCCAGGCTTGGTCCGTTCGGACTTGTGGCAAAAATGATCGGACGCCCAAACCGTAAATCGCACCCCGTCCCCTCCGATTGGGAAGGAGAAGGCGCCTAGCCCGCTGCCTTCTGCCACATCGCTGTCGTTCCCCACTGGTCCTTGCTTGGTGCAAGTCCGGGGAACGCTTTGCGAGCCCATGTCGAGTCGATTTCGCGCTGGACGCGTTGGTAGGACTCACGTTGCGCATCGTCGAGGATCAACCATCCGCCGGGTTTCACTTTGCTCTGCGCATGTACGAAGCAGCTGGGGCGCGCACGGCCGTCGACGAGGACGATATCAAACGAATTGTCGGGATACGCGTCGATGGCTTTGGCATATGCCTCGAAGCTGAACGTTTTGTACTCGTCCCGCGACGACGAATATCGGGCGGGATCCGCCGGGTCGCCTGGGGAAGCGCCGACGTCGACTGGCAGGATCAGCTTGAGGTCCACCTTGTCGAAGCCACGTGTCGCCGCCGCCGCGACAACCGCTTTCGACCACTCCTCGTCGTGCTCGATTGAGACCACCGACGCGCCAGCTTTCGCCCAAAACATGGTCGAACCGCCAGAGCCGTATTCGAACACCATCATTCCGGGCATCAAGGTACGCTGCAGGAAATCAATCGCGCTGTACGTGAACCAGGGGACCTCCTCGGTCAGCGGGCTGGCTTGCCGCGCGACGCTGTCCGCCCACTGCCTGTAGAGGCTAAGGTGCAGCTTGATCGACGCAGCGTCCGCCCCTTCGAGCCATGAGCGGCGCAGTAATCGCGTGAATGTGACGAGTAGTTTTGCGTTTGTCATAGGTTCCAGTGTTGCTTAGCTGCGCATAAGATAGGATATCGTACCATTTGGCGCAAAGTAATCGAACCAGCAAAAAGCCTCCCGCCGAATATGGCGGGAGGCTCGTTGATTTTCGTGCGCGTCTCTTTCTTCGACCCAGGGTCGGTGCACACGGCAGAGCGACCTTAACGCTGCTACATTCCTGTCCTGACGTGGTTCGGAAGCCGGCCGTTGCGCCGGCCTGGGCCGAAGGAAGAGACGTTGAGCACAATATTTGGTTGTTTGTGGATGAGCCAGCTTTTGGGGCTGGCTCATCGCAATCGTTGGGCAATGCGCGAAAGACTACTCGAAAGTCTTTTCACCGGTACCCATTATATCATCTCTGGTCAGATAAATGATCTTCTTGATCAATCTAACTTTCCGTTTATCTTCCGGACCCTGGAGCGAACCGGGGACAATCCCCGACAAGTCCATGTATTTCGAGTCCGTCATGCCCTCGCCGATCCAGCCAGTTCGGTCCTGGAGGTTGGGCGGTGCGGACGACGGGTCGCATGGGTCAATCCAGAACGTGAACTTATACTTCTTAGCGGTAAACGAGTACATGGCGTTCTTACCGACGTGGTCGTCGGCCATGCTCACTGCGCGGGAGAACTTGCCTTTGGTGATGGATGCCGAGTCTTGCATGATCGTCACTTTATGGTCAAGCGCGACATTTAGTTCGAACGGCACATGTGTGGGCTGCTTGAAGTCCGCGTCCTCGAGGCGGTAGCTGACGCGGGCGCCGTCGATCGGCCCCCACTTCACCTTGTGGCCCTCAAGGATGAACTCGGTAGCGCCAATCACGTTCGCGCTGCCTTCCACCTTGAACTGCATCGGCGCCGTTCGCACGAGTCGTCCCTTGAACTTGAAGTCCACCGGGGGCTTCGTGTCTGCTACGCGGAACTGCTTCCGCATGACTGCTTCGTGCAGGTTCTTCGTTGCAACATGAAGACCAGATTCGTCCTGCGACTTGGTCGACGGAGACTCGACCATCAGCCGCTTGTGCTCTACGATACAGTGCTCCCATTGCTTGATAGCGCCGTCAACGTCGCCTGACGCTGCCAGCGAGTGTGCCAGGCCGTGGCCAACGATGGTCGGGTCCGCCAGTGGGCGCGGCTTGCCGGTTTCCTTGCTGATCACGTAGTGGTTGGACAGGCCGGTGTCGGGATCGACGGAAATCGGCGCCTTCGGGTCGATCTCTTTGAGCGCCTGCGCCTTGGTGTACCAGCGCACCGACTCGGGGTAGTTGCACATCTTGCGGAAGTAGTGCGTAAACGCCAGGTCCGCGTAGAGCTTGGTTGTGGTCGGGTTATTCTTGATGCCCTCTTCGAGCAGCGAGATGGACACCGGCAGGTATCGTCGGTCGGACCGCTGCGCCTGATCGGTGAAGTTGTAGTCGAGATGCCACGCGCCGGTCTGGTAGACGTCGACGTTGTGCGGGTCGAGCCAGGTGATGATACGAACCATCGGAAGGATGGCGTCGTAGTTGCCTTCGTGGAAGAACTTGTCGGTGCGGACCCACAGGAGGCCGGCAACTGCTTCTCGGAAGCCTGTGGCAGCGCCAAGGGTGAACTCAATCGGAAGTGCTCGTCCGATTGCGCTCATCTTGTCTTGCACGGGCTCAAACTGCTTGCGCCGAGGGTCGATCCAAGACTGGAGTAAGACAACCGGCACGAAGAGAAGCACCACGATGGCGATTACCAATGATCGTGTAGATTGCTTCATCTTAAACCTCTCGGCGATCAAATATCAAGATCGCGATCAGCAGCATAATGGTCGAATAGATCACCGCATACAGGATGTTTGTAGCCATGTACTTGGTCATGTCCCGAATAATGACCTCGGGGTGGATGATCGGGTTCTGCACGTTGAAGTTCGCGAAGTTCGGAACCAGGAAGTGAATACCCTTGAAGATCCACTGGATCACAATCGATCGCTTGCCGTTCGAGCTGTCTTCGCCGAGCGCTTCAGTGACCGACGACATGGAGCCCATTATGTAGACCGCGAACGATAGGAA
This sequence comes from Capsulimonadaceae bacterium, assembly GCA_036504535.1. GTDB lineage: Bacteria > Armatimonadota > Armatimonadia > Armatimonadales > Capsulimonadaceae > JARLGU01. Next base: position 96,893 of record DASXUY010000026.1, on the reverse strand, counting down.
GAAGTTGACGAACGGCGACGTGAACACCGAGAACATCACGGCCAGAGCGTTGAGCAGCATCATCTGGAAGAAGATCATGACGATCCCCTGCAGGATGTCAAAATGCTTGAGACTGTGGGTCGGGTCCTTGAATACGATGACGCCGATCATGAACAGCGCGCCCATGAGCACGATGTTGACGAATACCGTAGCGAGACCACCGAGGAACTTGCCGATCAGGAACTCGTGGCGCTTCACTGGCTTCGAGAGGATCGTGTAAATGGTGCGCTTATCGATCTCGTTCGGGATCAGGTTGATACCGAGAATCACGCTGATAAACACGCCCGCGATACTGATGATGCCAAGGCCGGTAGCCATGGTAATCGTCAGGTCGGACGATGGTGTGAACGAGGCGAACGCGAAGAACAGAACGATCATCGCGATGGCGACGAAGAGAAAGACATTCAGGATTTTGCGCCGCATGGCTTCGCCAAATGTGCCTGATGCGAGCGTCAATATGGTTGACATGGAATGCGAGACCTCCCAGCCATACCGTCAAGTCCCAGCTTCGAGACCGTCTGACGGTTGGCGATGCGCCAACGTGGGCGCGTCATGGTATAAGACAAGATTGTGTGATTAGGCGACCGGTTGCTCGAGCTGCAGTGCTTCTCCTGCTTCCACCTCGCCGCCGCGGACCGTCTCGATAAAGATGTCTTCGAGGGTGCGCTTTGTCGGGGTGACGCTGACGATGTCGCCTTTGCCCTTGCGGATAAGGTCGAGGATCGCCTGCTTGCTGGCGTTGTCGTCGCGACCAGTGATGTGGTAGCGCGAGCCGATCTGCTCGATCCCCTCAACCTGCTGCTTGAATGTCGCGAGTAAGGCATCGTCGAGAACCAGGTTATCGGCGAGGATCTCTACCTTGCCACCGGCGACGAGCTCGTTGACTGGTCCCATGCGGCGGATTTTGCCACGATACAGAATGGAGACGCGGTCGCAGACTTCTTCGACGTCGGAGAGCTGATGCGACGAGAGGAACAGCGTTCGGCCCTCGTTCTTGAGGTGAAGGATGAGGTCGCGGATATCGCGGTGCGCGATCGGGTCGAGGCCCGATGTTGGCTCGTCGAAGAAGAGGATCTTGGGATCGTTTACGAGGCTCTGGGCGATACCAACACGCTGAAGCATACCCTTGGAGAATGCGCGGAGCGGCTTGTTGCCAGCGCTGCGAAGTCCGACGAGGTCGATCAGGTAGTCAACACGCTTTGAGCGCTCATCACCCTGCATACCGAAAAGCGATGCGTAGAATGAAATGACTTCCTTCGCTGACATGTGCTCGTAGAAGTAGGGCGATTCCGGTAGATACGAGATCTGGTGCTTGACTTCATTGTCGCCCGGTGCTCGCCCGAGGACTTTCACCGTACCGCCGTCGGGAAAGATAAGGCCGAGAAGCGCCTTGATGGTGGTCGTCTTACCAGCGCCATTCGGTCCAAGAAATCCGAAGATCTCCCCTTGCTTGACCTGGAGGCTGATATCGTTTACGGCGGTTACCCATTCGCGGGTAATCATGTTCCGGAAGCGCTTCACGAGATTGGTTATCTCGATGGCATACTCGCCAGAGAATGAGTCGTTGGTGCCTGAAGAGATTGCCCCGGCTATTCCGGATGGCGATGAGTCCCCATTTGGCGCCGTCTGCTGCGTTGCGTCATTTGCCATGGTTAGTGCTGTCCTTGTGGAGAGAGGATGATTATGCGTTTAGTATACTGTCAAATGGCAGGGTGCTTGTTCCAGGAATCCTGACTATTAAGCACATTATTCGACAATATTATATTGATTATGGATGGAGAGTGTCAACATCCTGGGTCTGACGGCAGGGTGGGGTAGCTGAAGTAATAGGTTTATGGGGATGGATTCAGCTAAATAAGAGATATTTGGCGCAATTTCGATCTGGTCTGCGGAAGCTCCGGGGCGCTCTGCGCGGCAGCTTGCTACTGAGGGAACGACCTGCGACTGCGAGAGACGGGACGGTGCAGCGGCTGGCGGTGCGAGCGGGCGGACCGCGCTGCGCTCTCTATTGGCGCTGCTGTTGCGGTGATGGCCTCGTCGGTGGGCTCATCCTCTGTGTCGATGTCGCGCATTTTGCCGTTGCCATTCGGAATGGTGATCGATTGTCTCGCCGCTGCTTCCGATAGTCGAAGGTACCGAGCGGCTTCGACGTTTTCGCGCTGTAGAGCGAGTGTCTTGCGGAACTGGAATGCGGCTTGGGCGTAGCGCTTGAGGTTGTACTGGTGCATCCCGGTGGCGAACGCGAGGTTGGCGTACGAAAAGCCGATACGGTCTTCGAGCCCCGGTTCGTCGGGTCGAAGCGAGCGCACCTTTTCGAGCAAATCGACCGCGCCGCCGTGGTCCTGGTTGGCCATGCAGACCTGGCTCTCCTGGACAAGCTTACGAATATATTTATCTTGAAGGTTCTTCAGCGCCAGGCGAACATCGAAGCTGTTCTTATCGAGGTTGACCGCCTCTACGAACAGCCTGATGGCTTCATCTTCGCGACCTTCAGCATCGAGAGCCATTGCCTCCGTGCTCAGTTTTTCGGCGAGCAACCGCGCCAGGGCGTTGCGGCGAACGGTCAGCTTCTCGTCATACGGGATCAGCTTGAGCGCAATCTCCACCTCGGCCAAATTCTCGCGAGTTACTTCGGTTGTGCGCTTCATGACATCGCTTCGCAGGTGCCACACGACATCGTCGAACAGCACCGTGGCTCCGCTATGCGTTGGGTTCAGCGCCAGGGCTTCGTCGAGCAGGGGGAGCGCCTCGGTAAACTGGCCAGCGTCCGCTGCCGCGCGCGCCTCTTCGAACATTGCTTGTGCGAGAGCGAATTGGTGGGTGGTGGACCGCAGCCCGTTTTCGCGCGACAGTTTCACCGAGAACGAAATCAGGTCTCCCGCGCGACAGCTAATCGCCACGGTTTTGCCGTTGGGGGCCACGGCCACACCGGACGGGGCTGATGGCAAACGATCATTCCACACCGTGGAGCCCGATTCGCCGTCGAGGATGGCGTAATTCGCTTCGGCGACAGGCTTGCCCGTTTTGGTTGTCGTCTGCTGAATGCTTGTGACGGCGATGACGCTCGTCGTTGCGCTTGCGGCGACTGAATACTTCGATGCAATGAGCTGGTGGTTGTCGGGTTGCGCTTCGGGCAGCATCGATCGCCACATGACGTGACCGTGAGCGCTAGCGTGTCGGCGAACTTCCCCGGAATCGTCTACGACTATCACAGAGCCTTGGGAGTCGACGCACAGCGAGGCAATTGACGGACGGCTTTCGTCATCGGCGTCGGGGATCGATTCCCACGCGATCTGCCGTGCGCGGTCCATGAGCACCACGCTACCATTGGCAAGGCCTGTCGCAAACCATTCACCGTTCGCGGAAACGGCGATTGCGGTCACCTTGATCATCCACGTTTTCGCCCAAAGCGACACCAGCGAATCGCCACCCTCGGCTGCGGACACCGTATAGTTGTCGCCCGTGCGGTCCATGGAGAGGATAATGAACGTTCGCCTGTGGTCGGATGCGGCGAGGTCGATGTCTACGAACATCATGCCACGGCCAGGCTGGTAAGTTGTGCGACCAATGAGAACGGACGACGTTTCCATGAAGTAGAGGTCGTCGTCGGTTACCGCGAGCGCAAATCCACCCTGAGGTAGCACCTGCAGCGCCCGGATGGCCTCCATGGCGAACGTGCCACCAATCTCAGCTTCGGCGTCACCGTGTGATGTGTCGGTGTAGCGTACGAGACAGTAGGTGCGTGCAGCCAGGCTATCACGGAATGCCGTCGCGATCGCGCCGCTGTTGGACAAGGAGTGGCGACCGATGCCAAGCAGCCCTGGTTCGACCAGATGCCATTCCAAATTAACTGCCTGCACTCTTGTCATTTGTTTTCGTATGATTTCAACCGTCAGCGTTTTTCGACTTCAGAATCGCTGCCCGGAATTTCAAATGCTCGATATTATTCTATCGGCCACCAATCGCGCAACCGTTAGCCCCAGCACAGAAAATATTGCGTTGCCCGTCCGTCCACGGAGCCAAAAGATGTCAGGGTTTGCCTGTCCAGGTTAGGACACAACATTTGCACGGTATATTGTCTTCTGACTAGATCTTTATTATATACTGAAATCTTACCGAGATTGCTCGTGAAACCTCAATAATTCGGAGTTGTAATTGAAGTATTTCATTGAACCGACGCTTGAAACCGAAAAGATGATCCCCGTTGTCACGGTGGGACCCGACATTCCGGATGTCGACCAGCTGCCCCGAGTTCTGGTGATCCACGGGCTGCACGACGCGAAAAATTTCTGGGTCTCCTACATGTACGGCCTCGCGCAGGCTGGCTTCGTGGCGGTTGCGCCAGACCTGCGGCTGCATGGCGAGCGAGCGGACGCTGTCCACCGTGATGTGATGCTGGAGAAGGACTTCGCGGGGGCGATGCGCGAGATTGTCTATGACACCGCCAAGGATGTGAGGATGCTGCTCGATGTGTGGGCGCCACGAAACTATCGATGGGGTCTCGTCGGCATCTCAGCAGGCGGATTTATCGCTCATGTGCTCGCCCTTGAGGAAAAGCGCATCGAAGCGATGTCCATTGTGCTTAGCAGTCCCGACTGGCTCACCGTGGACCCCGAGAAGACACCACACCTCCTGACTCCTGCAGGACAGGTCCTCGCCGCATTGAGCCCGGTCAATCACCACGGCAAGTACGCGCCCGTCGCCCTCCAGATGCTCAACGGCGACGGAGATATGACCGTGCGCCACGTCGGCTCCGTCAAGCTCCACGACCGTCTCAAGCCTGTCTACAAAGCCAAAGGGATCTCCGACCGCCTCGACCTGCGCATCTATCCAGGCTACCCGCATGAGTATAAAAGCGATCAGCAGCAGGCAAGTTTGGAGTGGCTGCAGAGGTGGCTACTCAAGTGACGGGGCAGTGCGTAGCAGCATAGCGTAAACAAATTGACGCTCCCCTGTTGACATCCCATGCTCAGCGAGGTATATTCAATTTCGCTTGGGGCGGTAGCTCAGTTGGGAGAGCGCTTCAATGGCATTGAAGAGGTCCGGGGTTCGAGACCCCGTCGCTCCACCACCAAGCCAGCGTGTCGCTGAACCCTTATCGCCAGCCGATGAGGTCATGCTTCGCAAAATTGCAGAAAGAAGCCGAGGTCAACGTAGCCGTTGACCTCGGCTTGTTTGCATCTGCTGTGACATTTCAGTGCTATTCCTTTTTGGCAAAATAGTAGGCCGAAAATCAAAATTTTCTAGTCTCGTGCGACACTTTTGCGGCTGAATTCTCGTCTATTAATAACAAAGGGACGCGCTACAAATGAATTTCAATCATTCACGACTAGAATGGCGGGAAACACAAGGCAACTCTATTCGGTTTACGTGCGGGCATTGCGGTGCACCCTGCAATACAGCTATGGGGCTAGATGGATATAGCGTATCAGTCCTTGGAGAGTGTTGCGTCGTGGAATATATGCGAGTTTGTGATACGTGCAATTTGCCAAGTGTCGTAAATTTTGATCGATTATTTCAGTATCCTCGCCCACTTGTCGAGAATAGCGTTGCTAACTTACCCCAAGACGTAGACAGTCTTTATAAAGAAGCGCGCCGATCGTGTGCCATTCTGGCACACACTGCATCGGTGCTGATCTGTCGTAAAATACTCATGCACGTGGGCGTAGCGGAAGGCGGCGAGCCAAATGAATCGTTTGCTTACTACGTTCGATATCTGGGTGATAATGTCTTGCCACCAAAAAATCGCTCATGGTTGGATCGTATTCGTTTGCGAGGCAATGAAGAGACGCACGAAATCGTTTTAGCATCTAAAGAAGACGCTGAGGAGATGCTCAAATTAGTAAACCTTCTACTAACTGTCACTTACGCGACGAAGGGCTATCACTAGAATTAGGCTCTTGCTATGTCTTGGAGGTGGTAATCTTATTCTATCCGATGGACTAGACGGTTTCGACGCTATCACTGCGGCGGTAGCTCATCGTCTTGGTCAATCAGTTGCGACCTTCAACACTAAGCAGTACCGCGCCGTTCCCGCTCTCAGAACCGTCCAGCCCTACGACCGCCACAGCGTCACTCCCCTCACCGCCAGTCGAACACCTGGAACAGCGACGATACCGTCCTCGCTAGCAGCCCGCTGTACACCGCTTGCGCGTCGCTTGGCGACCATCGCTCTATAAGCGCGTCCACCGGAATTGCGCCTTCCGCGAGCCACTGCAGGGCGGTGACGTAGTTCTGGTGCAGTGATGAGTGTGAGAAGAGGTCGGTATGTTCCGGGATCTCCCACTCCCAGCCGCTGCGCAGGACGGCGTATTTGTGGAATACAGCGTGCAGGATGTCGTGCGCGGTCAGGTCGGCCAGTTTGCGCCATGGGACGCCCACCAGTACCACCTCGCCTCGCCGACGCACACACTTGCACCCATCCAACACCGCCTGCTCGTGACCGGAGCAGTCGACGGCGAGCGCGGCGTCATTGATGGCGCCCTCGCCTTCAAGCGGGATTGACGCGTATACTCGCGCAATACCCGACTGCGCCGCCGTATCCCGGCGCCCCTGGTCTGGGTCGACGCCAACGACGTTGTAACCACAACGCTTGAACATATGCGCTGCCAGGAAGCCAACGGGACCGAGCCCGGTGACCACGACGGTGTCGCCGGGCCGCGCCGTCGTGGTCGACAACGTGGTCATCGAGACGCCCATCAGGCGCGCAAGCACAGCGTGGTCGGCGGCGAGGCCCGAAGGCACCGGACACGCCATGTCCTCGTGCATCCGCTGCGTCGACGAGTGCCCGCCGCGCCCGAAAGCGACATCACCCACCGCAAACTTTTTGACTTCGTCGCCCACGGCAGTCACTTCAAACACGGCAGCGTAGCCGGGGTACGATGGGAACGACGATCCCGTGTATCCCCATGCCAGTTCGGTTCCAGGACTTATCAGAGTGAAGTGTGTTCTGCCCACGAGCTCTTTCGGGCCAGGCTGTCCTTTCTCAGGCACTTCGACGACCTCCGCGAATTCGTGGCGCGTGAATGCTATCGATTTGTCCATGGCTCTACTCGCTTTCCGCAAAGCATCGGCTCAAAAGCGCGACGCTCTTCTTAATGCCTACCGGTGGCAAGTCCGAATGGCCTTCGTATTCGATGATCCAGTCACCGTCAAAACCAGCCTGCCGCACTATCTTCACCAGGCGCATCGTGTCCCATTCAGGCTGGTCGCCATTTTCGTCGAAGTCGTGCATCTTGGGGTGAACCAATACGGCATATGGCGCTAGCTTTCCGATCTGGCAGTAACGGTCGCAACCAGGGTCGTTGATCACGTTGCCGAAGTCGGGGATTATGCCAATGGTGTCGCCATGTACGGCGCGCACTGCTTCGACGAGCGGGACGATCTTCGACGCGTCCGATGAAAACCCACCGTGCGCCTCGATGACAATACGCAGCCCGCGTTGCTTGGCGGCGGCGGCGAGTTCGGTGAACGATTTCGTGCAGCTCGCGAGATCAATTCCACCCGTGTTGTTGCGAACGTTCGGGCACCCCAGCGCGACTGCGACATCCATCCACGCCACCGTGACAGCCACCGCTGCCTGCCGGTTAGCTTCGTCGTTCGACGACAGGTCGCACGACCAATCGTCGATGGCGATATTCACCGGCTTCACGCCGAACTGCGCCGCCGCCCTGCCGATAGTCGCGACATAGTCGGGTTCGATGGACGCGAAAAATGGTGAGTTAAGTTCGGCTTTATGTAGCCCTAGCTCGTGGATAGCGGAGAAGAACGCCGCGTGGTCAATGCTGCCGTCCTTAAACTGCTTGTTATAGGACCATTCGGATACGCCAATGTTGTCGATCATTGCAAAATCTCCTGTTAGCGGAATCACCGCTTTTCTGTCAGCAATGATACGTCAGCGGCTACAATATGCCAATGGCTGGAACTATGAAAAACATGCCTGTTTCTCTGACTGACGAATCCGACAGGGGTGATTTGCTTACTGGGAGCATCGTGAGATACGTCGAAGTAGACGAAATCGCGGCATCGGGCGGCCAAGGGTTCCGGGATGGTTACGTTCACCGAAAAACTGTGCCATATGCCATTCTTGCCAACGTGGTCACGGGACGGTATAGCATTGAATGCGACGGTGACAGTGCCCAAATCGAACCCGGCGAGCTGTTTCTCGTTCCCCCGAACAGACCACTAACCATCGGTCACAGCTTTGCGGGGGCTCCAAGCATGGAATCGCAGTGGGTCCATTTTCGCGCGACTCTCAACGGCGGCATCGACATAACATCGCTGCTAGATATGCCCTTGCGCGTCGCTGGGCCTGTTGCGGCGGAGATGGGGGCGGTAATCGCTCAGCTTCGTGATCTCGACGGCTCTCAGACGGACAAGCGCGGCCTCTCGGTTGCTATGGCCCGATCGCTGCATGCGCGCTCATTGGCTTATCGAATCATCGCTCTGGTCTGCGACGTATCTCATCCACGCCAGGATGCGTTAGCTCACGCGGGTTGGTCGCGACTCACGCCGGTCCTTGACTACATTCGCGGACGGCTTAGCGACACGATTTGCGTTGACGATCTCGCGCAAGTTGCGTGCATGTCCGTCTCGCATTTTCACGCCGAGTTCAAATCGGCTTTCGGGGAGGCACCCATGGACTATGTTCGCCGCGTCCGCATTGAAGCGACATGCCGCCGCCTCGTCGCGTCAACAGACAGTGTCGGCGAAATCGCCGCCACTCACGGCTTCGCAAGCCCCTACCACTTCAGCCGCGTCTTCAAAGCCGCCTCCGGTCAGCCTCCTTCGCAGTATCGCAAAGCCAACCGGCCCGATAGGTTATAGATGGTGCGGTGACAGCATATGCGGGAATAGGCGAACGCATCGCCTTGCCGCATACCCGCTGCGTAGCGGCAGCTTGATTTCATCCTCAGAATTGCTACCACGTAAAATTACTAGGAATCATCCAAACTCACGCCGAACTACCTACCAATGCCTGCAAAAGTACTGGCTAGCGGCCAACCATTAAGGACAGAGCCTCGAAATGCAGCAGGGCGCGCCGTCGCCGGGGAGATTGCGGAGTGGTCGAAGCAGATGAGATAACAACATCGTCGTTGGTGCTGTGGGGATACCGCATCAACGAGAAGCTTGGCGTCGGCCCGCTTGGCACCGTTTACGCTGCCGACGATCTCGCAACCGGGCAGCGTGTTGCGTTCCGAGGCTTCCGCATGCCGCGCGGGTCCAACCCCAAGCGATGGCGCAAGGCGAAGGAAAAGTTTGCCGCAGCGCTGGCCGAGCACGCGGTCGTCGACTCGCATCCGGCGATCCAGAGCATCATCCGCTTCGGTGAAGATCGCGGCGTGTTTTACGTCGTCACCGAGTACTTTGTCGGCAAGAACCTGCGCGAGAAGCTCGACGCCGATGGCCCGCTGAGCTTGCGCGAGGCCATCCGCATCATGACACCGGTGGCGGCTGCGCTCGACTACGCCGCAACCTTCGGCCTCGCGCACACAGACATTACGCCTCACAATATAATCGTAACCGATGACGCCGCAGGTGTTCGCGTCATCAACTTCGGTCTCGCGCATGCCCGTGACAAGAGCGACTCGCCCTACGCGGCGCCCGAACAGGCACTCGGTGCGCCGGGAGATACTCGCTCCGATATCTTTTCGGCCGGCTCCGTGATCTACGAGTTGCTTAGCGGAAACGCCCCATTTTCCGGCGCGAACACTGAAGCTTTGAAGCGCACCATCGCCCGCAACAAGCCAATGCCGCTTGGCGACCAGCCGCCTTACGTGCGTGACGTGCTACGCAAGATGATGGCGACAAACCCAGGCGACCGCTACGCCACTGCTGGCGATGCCCTCAGTGACCTTGCAGGGGGACGGCGTCCGCACGCGGCATCGGCTGTCGATACGCCTGCAGTAGCTCATCACAACGGCCCGGGATGCGCCTCCGAAGACCTTGCGGCCATTGTGACAGGAGCTCGCCACCGCGAACCTACGCTGTATGATTTCCACGTCGCTAAGCAAGATGTTCTGGAATTAGGCGTCTATGCCCAGGCCGCTGGCTCAATGCTCGGCCTCAACAATTCGTCATCGAAACGCGTCCTCGCAACAGTGCTCTCAGTAGCGCTTATTGGTGGCCTCATCCTCCACGCTCTCCGCGCACGTATTGAATACGACTGGGCGACTGTAGCCGCAGTCACTGGCAATGTCCGCCTCGTCTCCGGCGGTGCGCCTGCGCCACTCGCGGTCGGACAGCGCATTTCGCCGCGCAGTATTGAGGTCATTCAGACCGGCAGTGGGGCGAGCGTCGTTCTCAAGATGCGCGGATGCCGGGTTAAAGTGATGCCCGATACCAAACTGGCATTCGAACGCCTCGCATATTCGCGCGGCGCAGTCAGGCAACTCCAGCTTCTCCAGGGCAAGATCTATGAAACCGTGGACACGCTGCACCGCCCGACTGCCCGCTTCTCTGTGGCCGCGTGGGAAGCAGATATACGCTCCAATGGCGGCGCGTTTTCGGTCGAAGCGGGCCCGCATGGCCGCGTCACTGTGAATGCCTTCGATGGGCCGCTCAAGGTGACCGCGAGCGGCGCGACCGCTGTTAAGGTGTCCGCCCCGCACAGCCTGTTCATCGCCGCATCTGCCCACGCGCCCTTGGTCGCACCGCCGATCTCTGGCGCTTCGACGGACTATGCCGAGCAGCACGATCTCCTCGCGCCGCCCACTCTCGTCGAGCGTATCGACACTGCGCTCGCACTGTTCGAGGACCGGGTCATCCTTCCGCTGCTCGATGATGTCAACCTTGTCCGCCGCAGCGCTTCCACCAAGGCGCTCAAAGATGTGCAATCCGTGGAATCGGCTAAAGCCGCCATGAGCGGTATCTGCATCCTCATCCAGACCACCGAACAGAGCCGCGCCCCAAGTCGCATCGATCTCGAAACGCTGGCACCGCTCGACGAAGGCTTCGATTCGTCAACGTTGCTCTCCAAACTCGACGGCCACCACCTCCTCGGCTACCGCGCTCTGGACGGTGTCCACTACGAGTTCATTGCCCGAGCCGCCAACACCCAGCACACACTCCTCCGCGCTCGTGACGGTGCCATCGACGTAATCCCAAAGGACGACGAGCCTGGCGTGCTCGCGTCATTCGGGCTGGGGCGGTAGGCGGGGTAGCGAGGACGGGGTGATAAACGAGGCGCTCCGATGCCGCGCGGGCAATCAATATGTCGCCGCAGACGGAGGTTTGACGTTGTGCGCGTGCTTGGAATTTGCGGTGCTTCCGATGATGCGATGGGGTATATAATCTGGGGAGACGTAACGATGATACCGAAGCAATTAGCAGGCGTACTTACAAGCAGCCAAGACACGCTGAGCGGTGTGATTCGGTTCGACGGCACTCGTGTGCCCGTGCAGGCGCTTCTCGATACTCTCTACAGCGGCAAATCGGTCGACGACTTTCTCGCTGGTTTCCCAAACGTGACCCGCCAGCAGGCTGAGGCTGTCATTCGTTGGGAGCAGGAGCTATCACGCGATTATCTTGGCCTAGAGGCGGCTGCGTAATGCGCGTCCTCCTGGACAATTGTGTTGACATCCGGTTTCGCGAACATATTAGAGGTCACGATGTTGTCCACACCCTCGACATGGGGTGGGGAGCATTGTCAAACGGTGTACTACTCGCCGCAGCTGAAAATGCGGCTTTCGAAGTCTTCGTTACCGTCGATAAGAACCTACGACACCAGCAGAACTTTGCCAAACGAACAATACGTCTGGTCGTCCTTAACCCTCGTATGGTTACGCTCGAGTATCTAGCCCCACTTGCGCCTTCACTTCAGTCAGTTCTCGACCGTGGTGAGTTTTCTGACGCTATCCTTGTTCTTGACTCGTAACAGCTAGGCAATGAAGCCCGTCCATACCCGCAGATACTGGGCGGACCGCCGTTGCCTCCTGAATCCCGCATTGCCATTGAAGCGCCTGGCACAAGCTGCCCTCACATTCTTTATACGAACTCCCGAAAGAGGTCACGATGAAAATTCACTTTATCATACTGATTGCCTTTGTATCGCTGGCACTATCCGCGACATCCCCAGCCTTGGCGAAGCCTTCGGATGACGCAGTCAAACAGCTGCATGCGCTTCAAGAACAGCTCGGTAAAGATGTTGCTTATGGCACTGCCCATAGTCTGACCGTATTGTACGTTGAAGAATCGATTTTGACGTTTGTTGCCATAAAGCCCGAAGATATTCGAAAATCATGCGACTTTAGCCTTGTGATTACTGGCGACGGAGTTGATTCCAAATCGGGTGCTGAATTTCAGAAGGCTGACGCAATGGAGCCCCGTGCCGCTGGGGGCTTCGACTGCCGTTGGGGCTTCCAGTTTCGCGATGTTCACGGGAGAGTTATTCACGAAATATACATGGACAGGGGCGGCAACGGGGAGTTTGACTCGATCCCGATCACAATCCAACCCGCGTTGCGTGATAAGCTGCGAAGGACATTCATCAACTGCTTCTTGTGTCTGGGGGGCCGAAACATTAAAGCACCCCAGCAAGCTGTGCTGGCACCATGATGTCCGAGTCGTTTATCCTGGTGCCAGCCAGCTTGGCGGCAGATCCATTCAGGATTCGGGGTGGCGACCGAATATGTCTACTCCGCTCAATGCCAATAAAGGTCAGGGTAGGCAACGCACAAGTTTCCTTCCCGCTGCGGGAAGGTGTCGGTCTGGCGCAAGACTTCTTGCGCCAGACTGACGGATGGGGCTCTATAAGCCAACGGAATCCACTGCGCGGCGCACTGCTAGCCACGCCCCGACCCTAGATCCCACACAAACACACCCTCGTCGGTCACCGCGAACAACCGCGAGCCGTCATCGCTGAACATCAGCTTGCAAAGGTTTTCTTCCGCTTCAGCACCAGCGTCACGGGTGGTGCGGGGAAGCTGCAGCTTAATCGGCTCCCGCGAATCCGCCGTCTTCCAAACCAGCGCTACGCCTTGCTTGGGCGAGACGCACGCGATGCTCTTGCCGTTTGGGCTGATCGCGACAGATCCCGCAGATTCTGGCCTCTCGATACCAGGCAGCCGAATGTGTCGCCGCGATCCTATGTGCCAGAATCCAAGTTCCCTGTCGCTAGCAATGACAGCGGCAGGTCCGATTGCGGTGGCTGCCAAAAGTCGCCAGCTCGCGCTCATCTGCTTCCCTAAGGGCCAGCTTGAACGGATGTGGGCACTTTCATCCATAGTGACTAGTTGCGTAACCCCCGGCGCTTTGCCAAACACAACTGCGGCAAAACTCAACCGGTCCGCAGTGTCGAGATCAGAAACGTTTGACCAATCGGTGGTACGGCAAACTTCATCGTCGGCGACGACCTGAGACGATATAAGTCTGCCACTTGGCACCGACCTGACTCGGATGACCTGCGGCATGTCCGAGTCATAATACGGAAATTCAAGAACGCGGTTTCCGGCACGGTTAAATGCTACCGCGATCACATTGTTGCTAGACCACGCTTTAAGAAGCCTTCGCCTCGATGTATCCCACAGATACAATGCAAACTGGGCCGAACCATACTCGAGACCGGTTGTCATGTGACGGGCCGTAAACGATGATGCGATAACAAATTTACCGTCTGGCGACACCGCGATCGACCGGAATGGCCCAAATTGATTCTGGGTCTGGAGGTGCGACTCAAAGCCACGAAGTTCGCCACGCGGTTTGCCTGTTCGACCGTCCGCCAATCGTATTATCGCGTCCCCGAGGCTGTAAGCGATAAGGTTGCCATTTCGTGACACGGCGCCTTCGGAGAGTGCACCATGCGTCCAGCGTTCGACGCAACGCTGTGTGTCCCAGCGTTTGATTGTGCCGTCGGTAGCTGCGCTCAGAATGTCCGGCCCAGAGTCTGGGCGCGACAGTGTGATGACCCGACCATCGTGGCCGGTAATGTGACGAAAAACCCGGCAACTTGGCCATTCTAGTTCGTCAATAACGGCGCCGAACGATACGAATAGCGATTTGCCGTCTTTACTGAATACGGCTGCGGGGTTGTTGTCTCCGCGTAGGACTCGCTCCATAACACCGTCGGCGCAGCGCCAGACGCGAAGGCTGCCGTCGCCTCCGAGACTTATCACGCGCGAACTGTCCGGGCTGATGAGGACGCCCAGTGTCAGTCCGGGCTGAGCCAGATGACCTGCGCGAGCAGATTCTGTTGAGTGATGCTTCTCCGCATAGACCTGGCTATACCGGCGTATTAGTGCGCCCGTCTTTGCGTCCCAAGTCATCAAGCCGCCACCCGCTGATCCCGTGGCTACAAACTTGCCATCAGAGCTGAACGCAACGCAACTTGCTCCGTTAAGGCGACCAGCTTCGCTTTGGTCGATGGTTACTGCAATACGCTTCGCCTGCCTGTCCCATATCAATACTCGTCCCGAAACTTCTGCCGACTTCTCGGTCGCATTGAGTTCACTCGCTCTGGGATCGCTGCTCACAATCGCGACGTACCTCTTATCGGGGCTGTTTGCCAGGCCGAATACCTTCTCCCTCAGCTCCCAATCATCGATTTGCCTCGTGTTAGTGGCGCGACTTCCTTGAACGAGCGCTGGCGTCAATCGGACAGGGGCAACGAGCGGTTTCGCGAACGTTGAAACGCTAGACGCGACAAAGCAAAGGGGAAGAAGAGTGGCATAAGCGAGCCGGCACATAATCGGGGGATTCCTTCTCCGCACGTTTCGCCGGAGAGGCACAAAACACCTGCATCAATGGCTAATCCAATCACTTACGCTTGTGGATTTATATTATTGATATTTTACGAACTTGTGTTTGTAAAATAAGTGATATGTGATATAATATTACTAGAAACGAATTGGAGTACCTTAACAACTTAATAACACGTAAAACAACGGAGTGGCGCGCGGGCCCTGGCTGAGTATGAGTAGCGCAATATTCAGATATTCACCAGATTGAATAAGATGAATCATTAAATATCGCGAGAAATCATTGGTGACAATCACGAAAATCTTGAAGTGTGAATAGTGAATAAAAGTGCGTATTCACCCTGAATATTCACGGGGGCGGCGCGTTGCTACGCAGACTATGCACCAATGCTCGATGGAGTGGGCGTCTGTTGGCCCCAGTCGTATGCGTATTTGACCATCTTCACAACTTGAAGAGACTCTATGCGGTGGATACCGGGGATCTTGCTGAGGCGACCGTGGAGGAATGCGAGCAGTTCGGCATTGTTCTGGAACCATGCTTCCGCGACGACATCGAATGTACCCAGCGTCACACCCGCGAAGTGGATTTCTGTCATCTCGCTTAACGCCGCTTCCACGGAGTCCAGTTCGCTGTGGTCGATCTGGAGGCCTAGAATGGCGACGATGGGGTATCCGAGATCGAGCGGGGTGGCGACGGCGACTATCTTGATCGCGCCCGACGACACCAAGCGGTCGACGCGACGCCGCACTGTCGGCTCGCTGCTACCGACAGCCCTGGCCACATCGGCGTTAGTGCGGCGAGCGTCCTGCTGCAGTTCCGCGATGATTTTTCGGTCCAGATCGTCCAGAGTAATCAATGTCGGCAGTATCCTTTGTGACGTATTTCGTCATATTTTACCATTTATATGGCGAAAACAGTCGTATAAATAAAAAGTTACAATATTTTCGTCATTGTGGCCGATAATTTAGCAGCGGCCTATTGACAGCCTATACGAGCTCCGGTATACTAGGCACATCTCGCCGCTGAGATACCTCTCGAGACGCAACCGTCGCGTTGAAGTACCCTCCAAGACGGAGCTTCCGATTTTTGACATCGACACGCTGTGTCCGTACGTCTGCCATCTGTGGCTGGGCGTACGGCTGAGCCTGATGAGGAGAAAACGTTGGCTGAAGACACCACACGATTTGGCACCGGAGAGAAATCCGGCCCGCAGGCCGCCGAGGCGCTTCGTCTTGAGGCGCAGCTGTCTGACAACGGATGGAACCGCGAGTGGCAGCGCGGGATCGAACTTGGCCTCGAAGCCGCGCCAAGCATCGAAGACCGCACGATCCCGACGTTCTCGCGCGGAGAGCTTCCGCACTTCGCAGGCATCAACACGTTCCTGAAGGCGCCTTACGTCGAGGACGTTCACAAGGCTGGCGAGTACGATGTCGCCGTGTTCGGCATCCCGCTGGACACTGGCACCACCTACCGAGCGGGGACGCGCTTTGGGCCCCAAGGTGTTCGCCGCATCTCGGCGCTCTACGGCACGTACTACTTCGATCTTGGCATCGACCTGCGTGAGCAGATCTCCATGTGCGACCTCGGCGACGTGTTCGTCATCCCAGCCAACATCGAGAAGGCATTCGACCAGATCAGCCGCGGCGTCTCCCACGTCGTTCGTAGCGGGGCATTCCCCATCATGATCGGCGGCGACCACTCCATCGGCTATCCGTGTGTCCGCGGTGTCGCTCCGCATGTCGACGGTAACATCGGCATCATCCATATTGACCGCCACGTCGACACGCAGGAGAAGGACCTCGACGAGCGCATGCACACCACGCCGTGGTTCCATGCGACCAACATCCCGAATGCTCCGCCAAAGAACCTGGTGCAGTTCGGCATCGGCGGCTGGCAGGTGCCGCGTGCCGGTGTGAAGGTTTGCCGAGAGCGCGGCACGACCATCATGACCATGACTGACATCATGGATATGGGGCTTGATAAAGCGCTCGATGCGGCCATCGAAGTCGCAAGCGACGGCACCGAGGCCGTCTACCTGAGCTTTGATATCGACAGCATCGACGCCGGGTTCGTCCCCGGCACCGGATGGCCCGAACCCGGCGGCTTTACGCCCCGCGAGGCGCTCCGCATCGTGCAGCGTGTCGCGCGAGAGACCAACCTCTGCGCCATGGAGCTGGTCGAAGTCGCACCGTGCTACGACATCAGCGACATGACATCGCTCATGGCCACCCGAGTGATCGTCGATGTCATCGCTAACATGGTTCACGCTGGCCATCTTCCGCGCAAGCGGCCAACGTGGCTCAAATCGGAGCCGGCAACGGAACCCTGGGCCTTGTAGGGTGAGCGAGCGAGAGTGAGTAATGACCTCACCCCCTAGCCCCCTCTCCTATGATAAGGAGAGGGGGAACAAGATAGGATAGAGCGATAACTCTTCTCTGACTCCCGTTTCCTTATCGTAGGAGAGGGGCTGTGGGTGAGGTATTCCATGCCGCATGAAGTTGATATGACTAAGGCTCTGATGATGAGCCTCAAAGAGTGGCACAAAACGCAGCCGCAGGACCGCGTCGTGCGTGTTGTTCGCTTGGTCGTCGGCGGGTTTACGTGTGTCGAGCCGGATCTGCTGCGGTCCGCCTTCTCGCGGCAGAAGATTGGGACGTTCCTAGAGAACGCCAAACTGGTTATACGCGAAAGCCCGTTCATTGCCTACTGCGAGCCGTGTGGCAAAGAATACCGCCCCGACATTGTCATGGAGTACGCGTGCCCCGACTGCCGCGCGCCGATGCAAGAAATCCGCTCGGGCCGGGAGCTCAAGATCGAAGGCGTCGAAATGGACGATGGGGAGCTAGCACAAGCAGCGTAACGTTACATAGCACCGAGCGAAGCGAGATATAAGAATGGCCAGCCCGGCCAAAGAGGGCATCCGAGATCACTATGCCAACACTCAACTCAATCGATCTAGACATATCACTTACCGCCGATAACGACGATCTCGCCGATACTAACCGGCAGCGTATGGAAGCCCACGGCGCGAAGTGTGTCAACATTATGAGTAGCCCTGGATCGGGGAAGACGACGCTGCTTGAAGCGACTCTGGAAGCGTTCAAGGGTGACCTCAAGATCGCCGTGATGGAAGGCGACATGACGACCGAACTAGACGCCGACCGCTTGAGGGCGTGCGGTGCGCCCGTGGCGGCGATCACGACGGGCCGTTCATGCCACCTCGAGTCCGACCAGATCGCGCGCGGCCTGGACCAGTTCGAGCAGGATGGCCCGCTGTCCCGCATCGACCTGTTCGTTATCGAAAACGTGGGCAATCTGATCTGCCCGGCGGCGTACGATCTCGGCGAGCACGTGCGGGTCGTGTTGGTCGCTGTCACAGAGGGCGACGACAAGCCGCTCAAGTACCCAATCATGTTCCACGGCGCCGACTGCGTCGTGATCACCAAGATCGATATAGCGCCATATTTGAAGATAGACTTAGCCAAGCTTGAAGCGAACATCCGGACCGTCAACAGCACCGCCACCGTCTTCAGCGTCTCGTCCGAAAGTGGAGCCGGTATGGACCAGTGGCTGGCGTACCTGAAGGAACACGCGAGGGTAGGGTAGGGATTACCTCACCCCCGGCCCCTCTCCTAAGATAAGGCGAGGGGAGTCAGAGAAGACGCGAATTCCTCCGCTCATTCCGGTTCCCCCTCTCCTTATCTTAGGAGAGGGGGCCAGGGGGTGAGGTATTCTTCTCTTACAACTTTGCCGCCGATCTCGGGCGGTGGGAGGTTCGATGCCGAACCGCATGGAGCATGACGCTCCGTCGTCCACGTGCTGCCCTGGCAGCCTTAAGGAGCAACAACATGCGGTATAAGCTGCGCACATCTCTCGCACTCACCTGCGTCGCCCTGGCTGGCATCCTCATGGCAGGATGCGGCAAAGAAGAGCCTGCCCCCGGCGGGACGTCCACACCCGTCGCGACACCTGCGGCGACTGGCCCGATCACTATCGGCTATTCCGACTGGCCCGGCTGGACTTGCTGGGATATCGCCGAGAAGCAGGGTTTCTTCAAAAAGGAAGGCGTCGACGTAAAGCTCGTCTGGTTCGCCAACTACACCGACTCCCTCAACGCTTTCGCCGCCAAACAGGTTGACGCTAACTGCCAAACCTGGGGCGACACCATGGGGCCGCTTGCCGCTGGGCAGGACGCCAAGGTTGTCATCGTCAACGACAATAGCGCTGGTAACGACGCGATGGTCGCCAAAGCGGGCATCAACTCCGTCAAGGATCTCAAAGGCAAGACCGTTGCCACCGAACTCGGGACTGTCGACCACTTCCTGATGCTCAAGGCTCTTGAGGCCAATGGCATGAAGGAGAGCGATGTCAAGTACGTCAATATCAAGGTTCAGGACTGCCCTGCGGCCATGATCGGCGGCAAGATCGACGCTTGCGTTGTGTGGGAGCCGAACAAGAGTCAGCTGCTCGATAAGATGAAGGGCGCCCACGTCATCTTCGACAGCAAGAGCATCCCGGGCCTTATCCCCGACCTGCTTGTCTTCCAAGGTCCCGTTGTCGCGTCACGCAAAGCCGATGTCCAGAAGATCGTTAACGCCTGGTACGACACGATGGCGTGGTGGCGGGCTAACCCCGACGAGGCTGTGAAGATCATGGCGGCTCGAACCGGCTCGCCAGTGACCTTCTACAAGGGCTTTATCATGGGCACCCGCATCTTCGATGGCCCCGAAGCACTTGGAGCGTTCACCAAGAGCACCAAGGTGACGTCCCTCTACACGAGCGGTCAATCGGTGGCCGAGTTCCTCGTTGCTGCCAAGCAGATACCCAAGGTCCCGGACTTCGAGTCGGCGCTCGACATGAGCTTCACCAAAGCCGCCGTCGATGCAGGCCTTGGGAAGCAGCCTCCCTACGATTACAAGCTGAAGGTCGACTAAATAGGCCCTGCGGGAGCGGATGTCCGATCCGCTCCCGATGCCTTGCGCGACAATCCAACCAACCGACGGGAGGTAACGAACACGATGACACCGCCGAATGTCGCCACCGCGACCGCCGCTCTTCCCCCGGACGACGATGCGCCTGCTCGTCGTCCGGGTGGCTTGTTTCGTATCCGCGAGGAGATCGCGCCTCGGACCTATGTGGGCTTCGTCGTGCTGTCGTTCATCCTGCCAATGATCGCGTGGTGCGCACTGACGTACTCGGGCAAGGCTAACTCGCTCATCCTGCCGACTCCAACGTCGGTTTTCGATGCGTTGATGGCTGCTGTCAGGGACGACACTCTTGTGCCGAACATGAAGATTAGCGTCTTCCGCATAGGCATGGGCTTCCTGGCATCTGCGGTGCTGGCAATACCTGTCGGTATCCTGATGGGGACGTTCAAGCTGTTCGAAGCAGCTCACGAGCCACTTGTTGGGTTTATTCGGTACGTACCAGTACCCGCGCTTATTCCGCTGGTGATGGTGTCGGTGGGTATCGGCGAGCCTGCCAAGATCCTGCTCATCTTCCTCGGCACTTACTTCCAGATGGTCATCGTAGTCGCCGACGTTACTCGGCAGGTGCCAAAAGACCTCATCAACGCCGCGCGGACCCTTGGCGCGAACCGGCTTCAATGCCTGTTCAGTGTCATCCTGCCCGCGACACTTCCGGGCTTGTTGGAGACATGCCGTACGATGATTGGATGGGCATGGACGTATCTTGTGATCGCAGAGGTAGTCGCTACCGACTCTGGCCTGGGCTACTCGATCATGAAGGCACAACGGTTCTTGCGGACCGACGAGATCTTTGTTGGCATCGTGGTACTTGGCTTGCTCGGCCTCGTAACAGACCTCTTATTCAAATATCTGACTCCACGGCTTCTGCCGTGGGCTGACGCGCAGAAGAGCTAACCCGGCGAGTAACCCGCCAAGTGAGGTGCTGTAAATGGCTGTACCAATGACATCGTCGGAATCGATTACGGGGACGCGCCTATCGTCAACGCCTATCCTCGAATGCAGGCGCGTTCGAAAACTGTTCCCAACCCGTGACTCGGTGGTAACCGCCGTCGAGCCTACGTCGTTCTCGATGGAGCCTACGGAGCTTGTGAGCATAGTCGGGCCGTCGGGTTGCGGCAAGTCAACGCTACTGCATATTGTCGGTGGTCTGACTCAGCCGACATCGGGCAAGGTTTTGATCGACGGTAAAGAGGTGAGCGAGCCCGGTGCGGACCGTGGTATGGTGTTTCAGGCGTACACGTTGTTTCCTTGGCTTACCGTAAGGCAGAACGTCATGTTTGGTCCCAAGCTTCGGGGCGCGAAGAAAGCTGAGCGAGAGGCGACTGCCGACCACTTCTTGGACGCGGTAGGGCTGAACGGGTTTCGCGACCACTATCCCAAACAACTCTCAGGTGGAATGCGGCAGCGCGTAGCTATTGCCAGAGCCCTTGCGAACAAGCCGCGCATCCTGCTGATGGACGAGCCGTTCGGCGCGCTCGATGCCCAAACCCGGGCAATCATGCAAGAGCTTGTTCTCGATATCCGGCGAAAAGAGCGCACGACAATGCTCTTCATCACCCACGACATCGACGAAGCGGTGTTCCTCAGCGACCGCATCTTTGTCATGACCGCGCGCCCCGGTCGCCTCAAAGCTGAGATTGCAGTGCCGTTTGGCGTAGACCGTCCGGACACGCTTCGAGTTGCCCCCGAGTTCATCGAGCTTCGCAAGCAGGTATACGAACTGCTACATGCCGAAGGCAAAGCCGTCGTCGAAGCCGAGATCATGAAGGGACAGGCAGTCTAGACTGCCGCGTCCTCCTCACTAACATCCAGTGCCGTGCCTCGCTAGTCCAAGCTGTCTGGTGGGCGCTCGCGAGCCACTCCCTTCCGGTGCAGTGTCGCCTCGGGGGAACGGGCTCAATGACGAGCCCCTACCATTGCCGTGAAGCGATCCATTTGTGGCCAATACCCAGGTACAAATGCCAGCTTCCGATCATCGCGGATGCAGCGATTAGTCGGGTACACTTTTGCCGGTAGAGACAGCTGTTCGCATCCCGGAGTTCTGTCTCTCGGCGAGCTTAATGTTCGGCGCCACGGATGGACCTGGGTTTGAGCGAACAAGTAAGCCAAAGGAAATCAAGGATGAGGTTATACGACGTACAATGAGTGACATGCCGCAACCACGAGCGTTCCGTATCGGTATCGCTGGACCCGTAGGGTCTGGCAAGACCGCGCTCGCCGATCAGCTTAGCCGCGCGCTGAAGGAGAAGTTCAGCCTGGCTGTGGTCACCAACGATATTTACACCAAAGAAGATGCCGAGTTTCTCCTGCGGCAAGGTGTTCTCACCAAGGACCGGATCCGTGGCGTCGAGACGGGTGGGTGTCCGCATGCGGCGATCCGCGAAGACGCGTCGATGAACCTTGAGGCCATCGCCGAGCTAGAGGACACGCTCCCTGATTTGCAGCTAATCTTCGTCGAAAGTGGCGGCGACAACCTCTCCGCGGCATTTAGCCCCGAGCTTGTGGACGTATGGATATACGTCATCGATGTCGCTGGCGGAGACAAGGTGCCGCGCAAGGGCGGACCGGGTGTCACGCGCTCCGACCTTCTCGTGATCAACAAAACCGACCTGGCCCCGATGGTCGGCGCTTCGCTGGATGTGATGTCCACGGACTCGCGTCGTATGCGTGGCGCGCGACCCTTCGTATTCACCAACCTCCGCACGGGCGAAGGCTTGCACTTCGTGATCGACTGGATCGAGGGCCTGCTGGAGCGTCCATCGTCTTGGCGGGCCATCATCGATGCGCATGCCCCCTATGTCGGCGTTCCACACACTCACTCGCATGGTGGCCACGTGCACAGCCATTAAGTGGTCTGAGCGACCTACAATCAATGAGCAATGTCGCTTATCTTCAACTGATGCAGCTTGCCGACAGCGCGACTCCCATCGGGTCGGCAGCACACTCGTTTGGCTTGGAAGGGCTAATCGAGGAGCAGGGTGTTGGCGTTTCCGATCTCGAAGCGTGGCTGCACGACTATCTCGCGGAAGCGGGGCGGCTGGACGCGTCGTTTTGCCGAGATGCCTTCGAGCTCGTCGACCGCGATCCACACGACTGGACGCGCGAGTGGGTGGCGCTCAACGGACGGGTAGCGGCCACCAAGCCTGCGCGCGAAGGTCGCGCGGCTTCAGCGACATTGGGACGTCGGTTTTTAGCGATGGCGGCAACACTCAGCGAGTCGGTACGATTGAGGGCCGCGCTGGACGCCTGCGCATCAGCAAAGTGCGATGTTCATCACAGCGCGTCGTTTGGATTGGTCGGGCGCGAACTTGGCCTTCCCGTTCAAATGGTGGTCGAGACGTTTGGACAGCAGACGGTGATGGCTATGGTTTCGGCTTGCCAAAGGCTGCTGCCGATTGGCCAGTCGCAGGCGAGCCGTTTGTTGTGGGATTTGAAATCGGCCATTGTCTACGCCTCGGCTGAAGGTACGGAGAGACTGTGTTTCACACCACTCCTGGAAATAGCCTCGATGCGGCATCCGGATCTCCCGACGCGCCTCTTCATCAGCTAGGCGCGAGCGCACCACGCCGCGTCGATGGTCTCCTTTCCCTTAATTTCCGGTCTGACGGAATTACCACTCGCCTCGATGTTCGTGCCCAGCAGCCCCCGCTCCAAGTTGTTCGTGCGTTTCCCAATGGCAACGCGACCCTCGTTCACCTGCAAAATGTGTCCGGAGGCGTGCTTGGTGGCGATACGCTAACGACCCAGATCGACGTGGGCGCTTGCGCGAATGCGCAAGTGACAACCACCGGAGCGACCCGACTCTACCGGTCGCGAGACGGAGCCGCCGACTCATTGCAGCGCACACACGCGACAGTGGGCGACGGCGCGCTACTTGAATGGCTTCCCGATCCGATTATCCCATTTGCAGGCTCTCGTTCGCGGATAGAAACGTCGATAGAATTGGGGGACGACTGCGGGCTGTTCTGGTGGGAAGTTGTTGCGCCGGGTCGAGTGGCGCATGAGGAGCTTTTCGCCTACGACCTGCTTGACGTACAGTTCGACATCCGCGCTACGGGCGTGCCAATCGCGATGGAGCACTACCGCATTGAGCCTGCCGCACGCAGTCTGGCGAGCCAGGTGAGGATGGGACCGTATCGATACCTCACGACATTCTATATTTGTCGCACAGGGCAAGCGCCGACCATCTGGCTCGCACTTGAGGAAGAGTTGCGCGGAATCGTGATGGCGCATTCACGGCAGCATCGTGAGTTTTGGGGGGCGAGCACGCTCTCGGCGCATGGCATCGTCGTGAAGGGCCTGAGCAATTCGGCGTTGCGTGTGAACGAGGCATTGTTTGCGATATGGAATGCAGCGAAGTTGCGCCTTTACGGGACCGAAGCTGTTGCGCCTCGCAAAGTGCCGTAGGCGGTAGTTAATGACCTTGTTGGATTGCCGCAAGTCGCACGCCAAGGCCAATGAAGAGGCAACCCGTTGCGCGGTCAAGCCACCGAGTGACGCTTTCATTCCGCCGAAGCCATGCCCCAATGTGCCCCGAGCAGTAGCCCAAGGTGACGAACAAAACCGCAGTGGTCACGGCGAATGTCAACCCGAGGAGCGCCATTTGCACACTCACCGAGCCGGCTCTGTCAACGAATTGAGGAAGAAACGCGAGGAAGAAGAGGGCAACTTTGGGGTTGATGGCGTTCGCGAGAAATCCCCGCGTGATATATCGTTTGAGAGTGTCCGCATCGCTTCCGCCGCCGGTCGTCTGCGCGTCGATATGAGCGCCAGGGCTACGTAGTGCCTTGACACCCAAGACGATGAGGTAAGCTCCTCCAGCGAACTTGAGCACAGTGAACGCGACGGGCGACGCCGCAATCACTGCCGCCACGCCAATGGTTGCCCACAGGGTGTGCGTGAGGCATCCGAGCGCGCAGCCGAGGGCGAATCCGACGCCAGCTCGTTTGCCGCGCGAGATCCCAAGAGAAAGGACGGCGAGATTATCCGGTCCGGGGGCGGCGCAAACCACGAGGGCTGCAGCAATGAAACCGAGATAGTGCTGGATCGAAAAGAGGACCATGTGTGTGCTTACCTGGCATATTCTACCTGGTGAAGAATAGAGTTGCCCAAGCGAAACGCCCGCTGCAGGATGATTCCCGCAGCGGGCGTTTGACGCGATTACCGATATCTACAGCGCATTGAGGAATGCGGCGAGATCGGACCGGTCCTGCGGTGTCAACCGCATACCGAAACGTCGGTCGTAGAAGGCGATCACTTCGCCAATGTTTCTCGCGGATCCGTCGTGGAAGTACGGTGCTCGCGCAGCTAGCCCCCGTAGTACCGGCACCTTGAACTTGCCGATGTCGTTCCATTTACCGGTCATGAGGGCGCGACCTGGGTCGGTTGTCTCACGCGTGATACCCGACACCTTGTTCTTGAGCGTGTAGAGCGGCAAGTCTGGTGTACGCCGTATGGTATCGGTAAGACCGAGGTCGAAGAACCTCGGCACTGAGTGGTTGCCGACATTCGGCGTGTTGTGGCACGTGGTGCACGTTGCCGTGACAGCGGTCTGCCCAAGCGCGTCGTTCAGCCCAGCAACGTGCATCACCGTGAACCTGCGATTGTTAAAAATCGCCTGGCCGCGAGCAATCGCCTGTTGCGCGGGCGTGGCAGTCGTGGATGCCCACGAGTTGAAAAGGGTGAACGCACGTGGGTTGAACGCCCCGCCAGCGGGATCGGCGCCAATGGAGTCGTTAATGCCGATGTGGAACGGCTGTGTCACCAAAGCCCCTGGGCCACCGGTTGCGCCAGCGGACGTAAGCAGGCCCGCCTGGTTGTCGAAGGACTGGGCAGTTGCCGATGCAGTTTCGAATGCCACAATCTGCTGGATGACAGTCGATGAAGGAGCAAGCGTTGCCTCGGCATGTCCGAGAATAGCATCGATTGCCTGCGCCTGCAGGTTAGTGGACAGCGTGGCCCCGACACCGGTTTTTCGGCCATCCCACATCACGGTTGAGAGGAATGGCAAGCTGGTCGCCGGAAGTGGTCTTCGGAAGAGGGACAATTCAAGCGAATTTGAGAAGTTATAAGGGTCGTCCAGCGTGCTCAGAGTGAACTCGCCGGTCTGCGGAATGGGCAGGCCAACCCGGATAACTGCGCGATTGAGCAGCATGGAGTAGGCTGACCGACGCTGTGCCAGAGTGTCGACATCCTCCTCGGGCGAATTGGCGCCGTCCACGGTGCGGAACAGTGGGTCCAGGCCGTTAGTGCGAGCAAAAAGCGCCTGAACCTTAGGCGGCGTAATGGTCCACCCTTGATCGGCTTGATGACATGTAACGCAGGCGCGGCCGTTCGTGCCCAGGGGTTGAAAGAACGGATTGGCCGCTGTCGCAGTGCCTCTCACATTGAGCGACGTGAACTGCCCGGTCGGGTCGGTAAACGTCGCCCCGCTCGTCCCTGGTGCCGGGATGGCTGGCGGTGTAATAGTGCTCACGGGTGGCGTTGTCGGCGGCGCAGGCGCTGTTGGCGGTGGCGGGGCCGTGGGCGCGGTCGTCGTGGGCGGTGGAGCAGGCACAGGCGGACGAGCGCCTACGGGAGGTGTGAATCCGCCTGGCTGCCCGGTGGGCGGCGGCGGCGCGTTTACGGGTCGTGGCACGGCAGCGTGCACAAGAGTGGCGCCGAGGGCGGCAGCTGAAAGGGCGAAAACCCTATTCGGTCGAAGGATACGCATCAAAGTCTCCTTAAATGTCCTCGGCCGAGAGGGCGATCCGCTCTCAACAATCCAACCTGCCTTTGAATGCGTTAGCAATCAATTGGCAAGCGCGCCCAGGTTACCCGCCTGATACGCTGCGAAATGTTAAAGAGAGTGGTTCGTTGTTAGCAACTATATTACCGACTCATGAAATATTAATGAAGAGGAAGTCACTAAATTAGAGAGAATAATTATTTCAGAGTCAGGCTTACCGAAGCAAGTAGCCTCTTAGCGCAGTGTTCTGAATATTGACTGCCAACCTGCCAATGAAATTTTGCGACGACTACGGCGGAATCTGTTACCAAAATGATTAATGTCGTGTAAAGTAATTGTTAAGATTGGCAAGAACAAGCATGTGAGTTTGCGATGGGGCAATCGTCCGGATTATGGGCGCTTAATGGTTAGCATCTATGGATCATAAACCGAACTATGCCAGGGACTCAATCGGCATTGTTTGCGAATTCAGTCCCGATCAATCGGAAGCCGTCGACGAGCTTGCGCGTCTCGCGACGCGGACCTGTCGTGGGGTGATGGCGTTCGTCGCCGTCCGGCGCGGCGGCTCGATTGCGATCGCGGCACAGCAGGGAGTCAAACCAGAAACCCTTTCTCACGCCGCGTTCACCCTTGTCAGTCACCTCGACTCGCATCGTGCTGACACTAACCTGCGGATTTATGACGGTCGCTCGCTCCTAGGTGACGCATCAATAGGGACTGTCATCGCTATCCCCATTCTGCTCAATAATTCTGATCCAATCGGTGTCCTCTGCGTGGGGCTCGCGACTGGGGGCGAACTTAGCGAGGGGCAACGCGATTCTCTAGCGGTTATTGGTCGGCAAATCGGTAGGCTGCTTGACGCTTGGGACCTCGACATCGCTGACGCATCGCTCCCGGTTCCTATTGATCCTCATCTATCGCCCGAGAGCGGCAATTTTTTCCGACGCATCTTGGATGCGATGCCAGACCTGGTCTTAGTGAAGGGGCCGGGATCACGTATTCTTTGGGCAAACCGCGCCTTTTGTGAATACTACGGCATGACCCCTTCGGAGTTGCGGAGCCTCATTGACGCCCCGTTTGTGGAGCCCGACTACACGCTGCAATACGTTCTCGACGACGCGCGAGTGTTCGAAACGGGCGAAGTGCTCGATATTCCGGTTGAACCAGTCACGAGCGGCTCGGGCGTTGTTCGGTCGTTTCACACGATCAAAGCTCCCATATGTGACCCTCAGGGGACGGTGCTGTTTAGTGTTGGTACATCGCGCGATATCACAGATCAGCGAGAGGTCGAAGAAGCCAACCAGCAGGCCGTTCGCCTTGATGCCCTAGGGCGGCTTGCAGCGGGCATAGCTCACGAGGTTAACACGCCGATCCAGTTCATTGGCGATAACCTCCATTTCCTAAAGCAGTCTTTTAGCGAATTGGCGGAGCTTCTTGAAGCTTGCCGACGGCTCAATGACTTCCCAGACCCAAGCATCGCACCATCGCTTATAAAATCTTTGGCTGAGGTAGCCGCCAAGGTGGACGTTGGTTACGTCGTCGATGAAGTGCCTCATGCTCTGGATGAGTCGCTTTCGGGCATATCCACTGTCGCCCGGCTCGTATCGGCGATGAAGGAGTATTCGAGCCCTCGGGACGCGGAGACAGCATCGGTTGACCTGAACCGTGCTATCGAGAACGCTGTTCTGATATCGAAGAACGAGTGGAGATATGTTGCTGAGGTTGAATTGGCTCTGGATACCCACATGCCATTCGTGCCGGGCTACGCGGGAATGCTCAACCAGGCGTTGGTGAATATGATCGTGAACGCGGCGAACGCCATCTCTGACGTTAATCAGCGTGGAGCCGGTCATCTCGGTCGCATTCGAATCACGTCCAGCTTTGACGACCATTGGAGCATCATCCGGATCTCGGATAATGGATCAGGTATCCCGCAGGCGATCCGCCACCGCATTTTTGACCCGTTTTTCACAACTCGGGAGGTCGGGACAGGATGCGGGCAGGGGTTGGCTGTCGTTCACACGATTATCGCACGCAAGCACGGTGGCAAGATTGACGTAGAGAGCCAGGTCGGTGAGGGCACGACATTCACTATCCGCCTACCGCGAGCTACCACGGCGTGACAGCATAGTCTTTCAGGAACACGCCATAGTGCGGCGTCTGCGGCTCGTTGATCCCTTCCGCGACGGGGTGGTAGATGCGGGCCATACCGTCGATAATGTCCAACGGGGCGTAAAAGCCCGTCTCTTCCTGCTTTCGCAACCGCCTTGTCCCCGGATTTTCGTCCGTCACCCAGCCTGTGTCTACGCTTGTCATATAGATTCGGTCCCGGGCGTAGTCGTCACCTGATGTGCGAGTCATCATGTTGAGCGCTGCCTTGGCCATGTTGGTATGCGGATGGTAGATGGTCTTGCGCCGCGCGAATTGGCCTTCCATGGCACTGACGTTGACGATGAACCGGCGCTCTTGCGGGGCACGCATCATGAGCGGCTTGAGGCGGCTGTTCAGGATGAACGGCGCCACGGAATTCACAAGCTGCACCTCCAGCATTTCTTGAGATCCAACATCGGCCAGCGCGAGGAGCCAGCTGTTCATTTCGCGTGAGTCGGCCAACTCCTCGTTGTCGTGGAGCGCGTCGGCGGGTAGCACGTCGGTGACTGCAATCGGGGCGGACGCGGTGGACGGCAGTAGGGCTGAGCTGTCGGAGATTGCGAGGGTGGACGGTGCACCTTGAGCCACCAGGCGCATCGCTGGTTCAGGCAAGGCGGCGGTAGGGTTCTGTTCGAGGGCGACGAGCTCTGAGTAGAAGCCAGCGGGTCGTTTGATTGTCTGGGCGGCGTTGTGGATCAGGATGTCCAGTGACTTTTCGGTTTCGAGCATGTGACGGGCGAAGGACTCTACTGCGGGAATGTTGCGCAGGTCTAGCCCGAAGATGCGGATGCGGTCCATCCAGGTGGCCGAATCGGGCTCTGCATGCAGGCGCTTCGCGGCGGTGTGCGGGAAACGGGTCGTGACGATGACGTTGGCTCCGTCGCGCAGCAGCCGCAGAACGGTCTGGTGGCCGATCTTGACGCGCCCTCCGGTCACGAGTGCGGTTCGTCCGGTGAGGTTGGCAGACAAACTGCGCATGCGGTAGTTGTACTCGGCGCACTTTGGGCAGAGCAGATGGTAGAAGAAGTGAACCTCGGTGAAGTCGGCTTTGCAGATGTAGCAGGCTTCGGCTTCGTGGAGGACGCGTACGGCCTGGGTCTCCGGAGCGGGTAGGGCGGTGGGGCTGACGGCGTCGCGCTGGATAAGTACCATCCCGGTGGTCGCCATAGTCGCTCGGTCGGCGTCGCGCTTTCGCTTGTCGGCTTCTTGCGATTCGTAGCGGCGGCCTTCGCGGTAAACCTTAGAGATGAGGCCGTTAAAGCGCTCCGTGCCTTTGAACGTCCCGCGCGCGTTAGCGACACGCTGTAGAACGCTCAGGCAGATTTCCATTTCGTCGTCTGGTATTTGCAACTATTAATCTCGATCTGTCGCCAAAGTAGCGAACCACTGGATTGGGGCGAAAGCTGAAGGCACACCTAAGTTCTCGTTAATGATGTGGCACAAAAACAGGCTCCGGGAGAGTCTCCGGGAGCCTGCCTTCGTTACCTAGTCTATCTCGCCGTTAAGCGCGGATATCGACCGGGCCCATGCGGCGCAGTTTTTTCAACGCGCGGAGCTCGATCTGGCGGACACGCTCCCGGGTGACCTGGAACCGCTGGCCAACCTCTTCGAGGGTGTGCGCGTAGCCGTCTTCGAGACCGAAGCGGAGGCGGACAACGTCGCGCTCCCGCGGGGTCAGCTTGTCGAGCACCTGGTCGAGCTGCTCGCGTCGGATCAGGTTCACTGCGGCATCGCCGGGCGAGTGCGTGTTGTTGGCGGCCTGGATGAAGTCCGCAAGCTGCGCGGAGTCCTTCTCACCGACCGGCGTCTCAAGGCTCAGCGGCTCGCTTGCGATCCGCATGATCTCGTTGACCCGCTCAACTCCGACACCCATCTCTGCAGCGAGCTCTTCCTGGGTTGGCTCGCGGCTGAGCTGCTGACGAAGCATGCCCGATGTGCGAACCAGCTTATGGATGGTCTCGGCCACATAGACCGGGATACGGATTGTTCGGCCCTGGTTGATGACCGCACGGGCAATAGCACGGCGGATCCACCACGTGGCATATGTACTGAACCGATAGCCCTTCGTGTAGTCGAATTTCTCGACTGCGCGGATAAGGCCAATGTTGCCTTCCTGGATGAGGTCAGCCAGCGAAATACCGGGCACGCTGTAGCGGCGGGCAATGCTGACGACCAATCGCAAGTTGGCTTCGGTCAGGATGTCTTTCGACTTCTGGTCACCCATGGCGACACGCTTAGCGAGGTCAATTTCTTCCTCAGCAGTAAGCAGGCGCGTGCTGCGCGTTTTGCGCATCCACATCTGCAGCGTTTCATCCTTAGGGGCTTCCGCTTCGGTTTCGCGAACGATCCCGGCAGGGGCAGGCTCGCCGAGCACATGCGCTTCGTCCGGGTCGTGCGCGTCGTCGACTGCCGAGGCGTGGATATCATCGTCATCGGTGCCAAGTGTCATGAGGCGCACGGCATCGGGATCATCAAGCGCACCGCTGATGTCAACCTTGGCTTCTTCACCATCAGGTCCGACTAGCGCGCCAATCTGTCGCTCCTCGGGATCGAGAACGCTCTCGGAGTCAGCTTCCACAAATTCTCGCGTCACCCGCTTCTTCAATCTTGGTCGATCATTCACCAGAACACTCATCTTTAAAACCACCTTTAGTAAATGGGTCAATCGCTACACCGAAGGACTGTTTGTTCTTCTACGGCAGCAGGCACCAGCTTTGTGCCGCCTTTTTCAGTGTACGCCCAATGAAAACTATTGCCTTTATATAAACATTAAACAAGAGGGCTTTGGTTCCCTCCTATTATTTTATATAATATATTTCGCGATTGCGCAAGGCATTTAATACAAAAAGATTCTTGAGGCAGGTCGCCAGACGCAAAATCACTCGTTTGGCGATGCTTAGCGCACCGCCCGAACCGTCTATGTGCCCTTATATTCGCCGTTCTAAACCCGATTTCCTGCCTTTTTTAGAATCAAACACAAACGCAAAAGATTCTTTTTTGGTTAAGGCGAGATATGCGAGGAGACATGCTTACGCCGACCGTCGCTGGCAGCGACAGGCGGCGAGGCGGTGGCGTCAATCTAGGCTACCATGGCTGGCATATCCTTTTGGGACTGCCGGCTAAGGAGAGTGAGGAAAATGTCCACGAGGCGCTTATCCCATTGCTGTCCCGCCCCGCTAAGCAGTAGGTTGCGGGCTTTGGCGGGCGTAAGCGCAGGGCGGTAGGGGCGCTGAGATGTCATCGCGTCGTAGGCATCCGCGATCGCAAGTATACGGGCGCCCAGCGGGATCTGCTCGGCGACGAGGTGGTCGGGATATCCGCTGCCGTCGACGTGTTCGTGATGGTGGCGGATAATGGGTAGGATCTGCGGAGTCGATCGCATCGGAGCGCATATTTCAGCGCTGAGGACCGTCTGCTGGCGCAGCATGCGCTTCTCTTCGGCGCTAAGAGCGCCGGGCTTGTTGAGAATGAGCTCCGAGATACCGACCTTGCCGATGTCGTGCAGCAGCGCTGCGCGGTACAGGAGGCGGCGGTCTTCCTCGGACATACCTAGCTCTTCGGCGATTGCCACGGCGTACTTTGCGACACGCTCGGTGTGTGCTTGCGTGTACTGATCGCGTGCTTCCATTATGCGGCTGAGGGCGAGGATGACGCTCTCGACTTCATCAAGCTGATCGTGGAGCGATTTGATGCGGAGCAACGAGCTGACTCGCAACATGAGTTCGGTGCGGTGAAACGGCTTTCCGAGAACATCTTCAGCGCCAGCCTGCAGGCCCTTGCTCCGGTCTGCGGATGCGGCGTGATCGGCGAGCAGGATGATCGGGATACGCTCGGTGAGGCGAGTCGTTTTTAGCTGGCGACAGACAGTGTAGCCGTCAGTGCCGGGAAGAGTTGTGTCCAGCAGGATCAGGTCGATCGGCTGATTACGCGTTATGCGCATCGTCTCCTCGGCGGACGCCGCGAAAACGAGCTCGTAGCGGTTTTGCGACATCAGGATCGCTTCAAGCAGCGCCCGGTTCATGGCTTCATCGTCCACAACCAGCAGGCGGTGCAGGGTCAGTCTATTTTCCAAAGCGAGCATAGGTTTGTTCGTATTCATCGTATTCTTTCGATTACGCGATATACCGGGTAGCCTGGTAGGCGTTTTCGGCCGGTTCCGTTAAAGGCATGAGGGTGAGATAGCTGTGTTTTTTGGAGGTCGGCTATTTGTTGCTGTAAGCTTCTCGCAAGGGCCGTTTGGCTGGATTGTCGCCCCTCTTTCTGGATTATGGAAACCTGGTGATTTTGCCTTACTCTTTATCCAGGTATATTTGCCAGTATTGTGACTAAAACAGGTAATTATAGTGGGTTAGCTCAAGGTTTTCGTATCGATTAGTGTGCCCCAAGTAACCATGCGCAGATATTTTTGAAAAATCTTAGTGTCCTGTTGCATCAATTTGTGATTTTGTGCCAAACTAGCGTGGGGTGGAGGCATGGAGTTAATCGTGCCGGTTACTTACACGTACCGCCTCAAGCACCTTTCAGCTCGCTCAGTTACGGTATGTTGCCCCAAAGTGGGTGGGTGGCTAACTGGTCGAGGACTTGACAAAGACAAAAAGCTTGATGTATACTCGCCCTAAGATTTGGATAGTTGACTTGTTCCAGTGCTGGATCAAGTGCTCGAAAACGGCTGTCCCAACAAGAATTCTCACCGGCTCATTGACAAAAGCCCCGACACTGACGTCACCCTAGAAAGTGGTTCAGCGTTGTGGCTTTTTGTTTTTCGTTCACTCCAGTACCGGGCCAGGATGAGAAGAAGCCGACCGATGGCATTCTGTACGTCGGACGGTTAGCATAAACACGAGGAGGATCGCTTACATTGCTAAGTAAATCTATCACCCGCATCGCCGGCATCACAATGCTGTGCGGCGCTTCCATCGCTTTTGTCGGTGGCATGACAACCAAGGTTGTCAGCGCTGCCCCTGCTCCCGAGGCTCCCAAGCTTGTCGTGAGTGGACTTTTTGACGGCTACTACAGCTACACCAGCGAGTCGCACAAGCAGAGCGTGGTCAACCCCGGCGCCGGGGCCTACGTTCTTCGCAACGGCACTCCGACGATCGCGCTTGCCGAATTGAACCTGACCCAGGCCGCTCCGACGGCTGGTGGTTTTGGCTACAAGGCAACGTTTATCACCGGCGACACTGCCGACATCAACCATGGTGTCTTCGGCGGCGGTAACAACCGCGAGTCGCGCTACAAGAACGTCCAGCAGCTGTACGGAACCTACCTGACCTCGGCCGGTTATGGCGTCGATTTCGGTAAGTTCTACACGCCGTTTGGTTACGAAGTCACCGAGTCGAATGCGAACTGGAACTACACTCGCTCGACCGCCTTCAATTACCTGCCGTTCTACCACACTGGTATCCGCGTCTACACCCCGAGCATGAAGGGCTTCGTTTTTACAGGTTACCTGTTCAACGCGTTCTACAACTCGGCCACCGAAGGTGTTAGCTCGAACAACAAGAAGATCAAGGGCGCTGGCCAGATCCTCTTCACTGACCCGAACGGCAAGTACACCTTCATCGAGAACGTCGGTGGTGGTTACGATCAGCCCCAGGGCGCTCCTGAGCTCCGCAGCTTCCTGAGCGACACGTGCTTCACCTACACGATCTCCGCTGCTGACAGCGTTGGTCTCAACTACGACTACACCAAGCAGTATCAGGCCGCTGCCAAGCGAACTGTCAATGCATGGGCTGTCTACTACAAGCATCAGCTTGATCCGAAGCAGGCCGTTGCGCTCCGCTACTCGGGTGCACAGGACAAGACCGATGTTGGCGGCGTTTCGACAACTGTCAAGCCGTTCGATGTCACCGCGACTTACGAGATGAAGCTCAGCCCAGCGTGGTTGACCCGACTTGAGTATCGCTACGACAACTCGAATGTCCCGTCGTTCCTCGACAACAACGGCGTCATCTCGAAGAAGTCCCAGAACACGATCGTCGCGTCTGAGGTCTTCACGTTCTAGTAACGGCTGGGCGGCGCAAGTCGCCCACTTTCCGGCCTGATGGCCGACAAACGCGTTGCGCGGGGCCTTCCCGCGCCGCTAAATGGGACCCTTGCCGCCCTGTGTGAGGGTCCCCTCTAAAAGATTTGATTTCAGTTTTTGGTGGTCGCCAGAGTTGTCGACATTGCGCAGATACTGAACACGACCAATGAGGCACGTGGTAACAGTTATGACGCAGCAAGGCGTTTAGCGCATCGCTCATGCCGTGCACGTACAATCTTGATCGTACGTGGACAATGCTCCGGCATCCGGAAATATCGTGCATCCGGTGTCACATTTGGGGCGAAGCTAGACTAGGAGGATGACAACGATGGTTAAAATTGAAGCAATTATCCGACCGCAGCGGCTGGATCTGGTCAAGGCGGCCCTTGATGAAGTCGGCGTTCATGGCATGACCGTGCTGGAAGTTCGCGGCGCTGGTAAGCAGAAGGGTTACACCCAACACTACCGCGGTGCCGAGTACACGGTCAACCTACTCCCGAAAATCAAAGTCGAGATTGTCGTCAACGACGGCGAAGTCGATAAAGTTGTCGCAGCCATTATCAGCCAGGCTAAAACCGGCGAAACCGGCGACGGCAAGATTTTCATCTCCCCGATCACGGACGTTATCCGCATTCGCACCGAAGAGCGCCAGGAAGCTGCCATCTAGCTGTACGCGCAAGTTCTCGGAACGCGGCCCATCACTGCTTCGGCAAGATGGCCTGCGTTCCAGAACAGCGCAATGGCAGAATTGATGGCTGTGCAGTAGCTCGCCTTTACGGGCTGAGCAGCAGCGCTGGTTCGCTTTGCACGTCGTTCTTGTCACTCGAGGCGCACGTGGTCTGAAGTTGAGCCCCTGCGACCCCTTGGGGAACATTCTTACGCGCCGAGTTCGTTAAGAATAGCGCCCGTTGGAGCCCTGTGTCGGCGTAACGTTGCTAGTGGCATAACTGCCCC
Organism: Capsulimonadaceae bacterium; assembly: GCA_036504535.1. Classification (GTDB taxonomy): domain Bacteria; phylum Armatimonadota; class Armatimonadia; order Armatimonadales; family Capsulimonadaceae; genus JARLGU01. The sequence goes on along the minus strand of DASXUY010000026.1, from coordinate 61,315 downwards.
GACCGACTCGTCACGCGACACATTTAATGTCTTGATCTGGCCCTGGCTTTCAATCCTGTAAGCTGCCATCTTGCGGTCAACCGTTGACGCGGCCCTACGAGGCTTTCGCGACTTCGCGAGAGTCGCTCATCGCGAGCCAACAATGGAACTCGGTGCAGATCAGACCTGGTGATGTTTAATGTCTCTGATTGATCGTTACGAGACCGACCACTTTTTCGACGAGATGTTCAATGCCGATGGATCTCCACGGCCCCATTACGACAAGCTCTTTCAACGACTCTCCGAAATGGGGCTTGAAGATTATCGCAGCCGCGTCCAGCTTGCCGATCTCACGCTGATTGGGCAAGGTATCACGTTCAACGTGTACGGTGACAAGCGCGGTACGGAAAAGCCGTGGCCGTTTGACCTCGTGCCTCGCATCGTTCCCGCCGCCGAGTGGGATACCGTGGAGCGCGGTCTCAAGCAGCGCGTCACTGCCCTGAACCTCTTCCTGCATGACGTTTACCACGATCAGCAGATCCTCAAGGACCGTGTCATACCACGTGACCTCGTGATCGGTGCCGCCCATTTTCGACCCGAGTTTGTGGGCGCGGATCCTCCTGGTGGCGTATACGTTCACGTTTGCGGCAGCGACCTCATTCGCGATGGCGACGGGCAGTACTATGTGCTGGAAGATAACCTTAGGTGCCCGTCGGGCGTGTCTTACGTGCTCGAAAACCGCACTATCCTGACCCGTATTCTCCCGCGGTTGTTTAAGGACCTCTCTGTCCGTCCTGTAGAGCACTATACGCGTCAACTGCTGCGCAACCTGCGACAGCTTGCACCGGGTAACGCTGACGGCGAACCAAATGTGGTGTTGTTGACGCCCGGTGTCTACAACAGCGCGTATTTCGAGCACGCGTTTCTCGCCCAACAACTCGGCATCGAACTTGTTGAGGGACGTGACCTATTTGTGGATGACAATATGGTCTATATGAAGACCACCAAGGGTCCAGAGCGCGTCCATGTCATCTACAGGCGCATTGACGACGACTTCATCGATCCTTTGGTATTCCGACCCGATTCTCGTCTTGGCGTTCCAGGCCTGGTCAATGCTTACCGTGCTGGCAACGTCGCACTGGCGAATTCCATCGGCACTGGAGTAGCCGATGACAAGGCGGTATACGCATACGTACCTGACATGATCAAGTATTATCTGAACGAAGACGCCATCCTGCCGAACGTCCAGACCTATCTCGCGTGGCGTCCATCGGATTTCCACTACATTCTCGACAACCTCGATAAGCTGGTTGTCAAGGCGACAAACGAGTCTGGTGGATATGGCATGTTGATGGGACCTCAGGCCAGCAAAGCGGAGCGTGATGAGTTTGGCGAGAAGATTCGCGAGAACCCCCGTAACTACATTGCTCAACCGTTGATATCGCTATCACGCGCACCTGCTTTTGTCGACGACCACTTTGAGGGCAGGCACATTGACATGCGGCCGTATCTCCTTTGCGGGCTAGACGGCATCACGCTAATCCCGGGAGCGCTCACGCGAGTTGCTCTCAAGAAGGGGTCATACGTGGTCAACTCGTCGCAGGGCGGCGGCAGCAAGGATACGTGGGTGCTCGCGCCGGAAACGGCGGGGCAGGAATCACCCGCGCAACAGACCAACCACTATGGCGGCCTGCTGCGCCAATCGCTGGCGCATTTCCGACAGCCGCACGGTCCGTTGCGAAGCGCTGAGGATGATAATCAGGAAGGAGCGCAGCAGCAGTAATGCTAAGTCGCGATGCTGATGCTTGTTATTGGATAGGCCGCTACGTTGAGCGGGCCGAAGCGACTGCGCGTATGGTGGATGTTCATTATCACGCCGCGCTTGAAGCGTTTCTCCCCACTACTGTGCCAGTCACGGTCGATGGCGAAGAGGTCGGCCCGCTGGGTTGGCAGCCGATTTTGGCGATCTCCGGAAACGCCGCCGATTATGCGAAGCGGTATGGCAAAGAGAATGATCGGGATGTACTCCACTTCTTCGCTTTCGATTTCGATAACCCGGACTCGATCGTAAGCGTGTGGACTGCGGGGCGTGAGAACGCCCGCTCAATTCGTGAACTCATCGCGTCCGAGATGTGGGAGGAGATCAATAAGTTCTACCTCGAACTACTTGATTGGGATGTGGACAGGGTGCTTAAGACTTCGCCGCATCAGTTTTTTCATCAGGTTAAGAACGCAAGCCATTTGTTCCAGGGCATTCTCAACCGCACAATGATGATGGACGAACCCCGGGAATGGCTTGATACCGGGCGGTTCCTGGAGCGAGGCTGCCAAACTGCGCGCGTAGTAGATGTGAAATACCACGACCTGCTGCCGGCGTCGCACTACAATCAAAACTACCCAAACGAGGGCATGGACATGGCGGGGATCCGGGACCCGTATGGAGTCGGAGGACCGCTCGATACCCACGGTTGGTCGGCTGTGCTAAAATCAGTCAGTGCATTCGAAATGTTCTGCAAGACCCACAGAGACGGAATTAACCCGACCAATGTGGTCGACTTCTTGATCCTCAACGCTCAATTCCCTGCGTCCGTTCGGCACTGCATAGGGCGCGTTGAGGGATGCCTGCGGCGGATCGCTGGCAGTTCACCCAACGCTCCAGTTAGTGAACCGGAGCGGCTGATCGGACGGCTTCGGGCTGATCTTGCCTACACAAATCCGCGTGAGGTTATCGATCAGGGGCTGCACGGTTTCTTGGGCAAAGTGCTGTCTCAATGTGGCACGATCGGTAACGAAATAGCGGTAGCCTACCTTTCGTAAATGTCGCGGGCCTGCTAATACCCGACCGACCTATGCAACCTAATTGACCACTCTAGCCGTGGAACACTGTTTCACGGCTCTTGCGCCTTGCAGCTGTAGATGGAATAGATATGCGCTTCAAGATACAACACACGACTCGCTACACGTATCCGGCACCCGTTTCAGACAACCACAACGAACTGCGCCTGATGCCCCTGACCGATGATCGGCAGACCTGCACCGACTTCTGGTTGGTGACGGCGCCGCTCGCTCACGTTTTCTACTACAATCTACCGACGGGGCGAGTACACCACTTCAACATTCGTGCACCTCATAAATCGCTTACCGTTACCGCGACCGCCCATATAGTGACGCAACCATTTGATCCATTTCTAGATCTGCCGATGGGGCAGAATGATTGGGAGTTTTACACGCGAGATGTGACCCGCGAGGATTACGCCGAATACCTTGTCCCAACTGAGCGCGTTCCCCTTGACTTACCCACTGGTAATCTCACCGAGATCGCTGATGCAGCGACCGAGGGCGAAAGCGCAGCTGACTTTCTCATATCGCTCAATCGGGTGCTTCATCGAGTACTGAAATATCACCCTGGCGCCACCGATGTGGACACGCCGCTTGCCGAAGTAATCGCCACCCACACAGGCGTTTGCCAGGACTTCGCGCACCTCATGCTCGCCATATGCCGGTCGCGCAACATTCCGGCGCGCTATGTGAGCGGATACCTGTATACGCAAGGGACCTCGCGGCAGGGTGTCGACGTGCTCGCCGATAGAGCGGAGACCGCACTGAGTGGACTGGGTTATAGTGAGACTCCTGTCGCCAAGCCAGATGCGGCGGCTCAACTCGTCGACGGCGGCGCTATGCACGCATGGGTGGAATGCTTGCTGCCGGACAATCGCTGGCACGGCTTTGACCCGACGAACTGCCTGCTGACCAACGAACTGTATATTCGTGTTCACACCGGACGGGATTACGGCGACGTGCCTCCCATGCACGGCGTCTATAGCGGACCGACTGCGACTAAGCTGGAAGTGTCCGTAGCGGTGACGCCTGAGTAGGGCATCACCGCTCGCCAACTGGTGATTTACTTAGCGAGAACTCTGCGGTTGGCTCAGGCTAAGTGATCGTCAGCGTCTTATTCTCGCCCACATTGGCCTGGTGACCCGTCGCGATTGCTTGTATAAATCCGACAAGCGTGGCGACCGGGCTGGATGGACTCTCCCAATATTCGGCGCTGTTAACTTCCACTTTGAGCACGAGAATGTTCGGATCCTCTTTCCCTTTTGGAAACCAAGCCTTGTACAGTTCCGACCAGAGTTCGTCGATTTTGGTAGAATCCTGAGTAAAGGTCGCGGTGCCGGACACTGAAACATAGCTGCTCGATTTCCCCGAATAGGATACGTTCACCTCGTAGTCCGCGTTGATATCGTCGACCTTGTGTGTGTCCTTCCCCGTCAGGAACCACAGCGTTCCATCGAACTCGGCTTCTTGGGTCGCCATCGGACGGCTGTGAAGCGTCCCGTCGCTGCCCCTCGTTGTCAGCATCGCCACTTTGTGGTCCTTGATGAGTTCGTAAAGCTTACGAATGTCGTTCGCTAGAGTTTCAGCCATCGTTCAATCCCTTTCGGAAGTGGAATTGGCGATGGATACCCGTCGGGGGTGGCCAGCTAAACGCATCAGCGCGGCTTAGGCGGCCTGAGAGGCCGGCGCTGAGGCTGTTCGCACATGTGTCTTTCGTCGTCGCGCGATCACGACAAAAGCGATGTCATCGCGCTGAACACCCGGCGCATAGTTGCGCAAGTTCCGGTCAAATCGCTCTGCGGTGTCTCGGGCTTTAGACGATACTATCGATTGGGCAAACAGCGCAGCAGCGCCATCGGTGTCCAGGAACTTGCCAGCCGTATTCCTTGCCTCAGTGACACCGTCAGTCAATACAATCATAGCCTCGCCGCTGTCCAACCTGTCGCTTTTTAGTTCATATTCGGCTTCGGGCATAACTCCCAATATCATGCTAGTGCCAGTTAGCAGCCGGTAGTGACCGCTCCTGGACGCCACCACGGGCAATTCGTGGCCGCCGTTGCAATACGTGAGCACCCCTGTGATTGTATCAAGAACGCCGATGAAGACCGTCGCGTTTGAGTGGGCGTCCTGATCGTCCAATAGCAAGGCGTTCGTGCGTGCGAGGACTTCATCGGGTGGCATTCCCACCTTTGCGTAGGCTCGTATGGTGTACCGTAGAAGTGCTACTGATGCCGCCGCCTCTTTCCCTTTTCCCGTAATGTCACCGATTACCAGAACTATGTCGCGGCCGTCGCGGAGCGTGAACAAGTCGTAGAAGTCACCGCCAACCTCTTCGTCCTCGCGGGCTGGCTGGTAATGGCACGCAATGGTATAACCGGGGATGGCGGGGATGGTTTGAGGGAGCATCATTGTCTGGAAAGACCGAACTACGTCGGTTTTCACTGCTGACTGCTCAGCTAGGCGTTTTCGAGTGTGCGCTAGGAAAATCATAGCGCAACCGCACGCGACAAAGAGCGCCATACGTATCGCTGCCATCCAAGAATATGCCAGATGGGGGCCGGGGATCGCCACGTGGAGGTCAGGGATGAGAAAATCGGCGGACACCGCCATCAGCAAGAGTAACAGCGCTGCGGGACCGACGCCCCAGTATATTGATGCGACAGCGACCGCAAGCAGCGATGACAACGCCCACGGAAAATTGACGGGAAGAGGTGATCGTGTCGTGGCGTAGGTAAGCGCCGCGATGACCGCCGCCATGGCGACACTCGCGCCGTAACGTGCCGCTCGGCTAAGGGCGATGGCTCCAGATTGTGTTTTCTTGTCCTGCGGCATGATGTTCGTCGGCGTTGCACTCGTCGGCGACATTGCAAACGTGCTAACTGCGGCTCTCCACTTAGTTTACGGACACAATGCTGGCGCGGTTCCCGCTTTGGACGATTAGATGCCTGCTTCGTTTGTCGTGCTTCGATCTAAGGAATACTTCTTTCATCTAGTCCACACGCTCTACGGGAGAAACACAGATATGGCAGAGGCAACTTGGCGAGCAAGCGAAAAGCACGACGATCTCGACACGGCTGATCGGGATTCGCTTCCTGACAGCGCATACGCGTTTCCGAAGCAGCGTAAGGAACCGCTAACGGACGCGAATCACGTCCGCAACGCGATTGCGCGGTTCGATCAAGTTAAGGAGGTTTCGGACGACGACCGCGAGCAGGCATTTGCCAATATTAAACGTGCTGCAAAGCATTACAATGTCGAGATTCAGGAGAAGAGTTGGCGCGAACTGGGCAAAAAACCGCACACGAAGAACCCGGCGCAATAGGTGCTATCACAAGCAAGGGCGGCGGTCGATACACCACGCGGCACTGGAACTTATTCGCGATGCGCTTCGTCAATCACGATACCGGGGGTATCCGGTATCCATTGGGTGGAACCAAGGAAGGCTCGACCCGCAAGAATCAAAGGAAGCAAGACCATGAAGCTCAATCGAATGACAAGTATCGCCCTAGCAGCCGTAGTCGGCCTACTCTACGCTGCACCAGCTTTCGCGGATTACAGGGATTACAACCGCTACAATAACGATAGCCGTTTCACCTACGCCGACAACCGAGACAACGATCACAACCGAGACAATGATCGTAATTGGCGTGGCAACAGGGATCATGATCGTCGGGGCGGACAGGACTTCGTGTGGCGTGGCAGCGTCGACGATATCGTCACCGTGTTCGTTCGTGGTGATCGTTCGTGGACCGTCGTGAAATCTGGGAACCGCGTTGAGGACGTGGACACGGGTGCTCGTCGACCTTTGCCGGCCGCCAGTGTTGACGTACGTGTGAACCTGCAGGACGGGCGGGGTAGGGTGTATATGGTCCAGCAGCCGTCTAAGCGCAACGGCTACACCGCTGCCTTCCGAATCGAAGACAGGGATCCGGGCAGAGACAACTATCGCGTCACGCTCGATTGGTAAAGGACGCATACCACGTTGGCGGCGGTGCTACTCGGCCAAGTACTCACGCACCGCTGCCCACGCTGGAGCCGCGTAGAATCGGTGACCACCGTCGCCAACGATCAGCCGGATATTGTCCGGCGCTCCTGCGGCCCTAAATAGGCGACAAGCTGTGGAGAAGGCTTTGTTGACGCCATCAATTGGGAATATCGGATCGTCTTTGCCTGCGACGATAATTAGCTTGCGCGGAGCGATCAATCCAGCCACATCTCCCATCTCGGCAACCTTTAGTATTCCCGGAATGAAGTTGTCGGGGCAGTGGTAAATGCGGAAGATGCTGTCCGCATACGTGCAAACCGAGCACGAAGGCATCGCTAGCCAGATTCGCTTATCGAGACAGGCAGAGTAAAACGTCACCGTCCCTCCGCCAGAGTTGCCCATGCAGCCGATCCGATCACGGCGAACTTCGGGCAACGTCTCTAATAGGTCGATCGCACGCGAAACATCCCACGCGCGCTCGCTCACCAGAGGTCGTCCCAACAGGAGCGCGTGCATCGCAGCGTCCTCGCAGCCGTTCTGAGCACGCTGCTCTTGGCGGGTCTCCGACCGCTCCCCAAACGACCGCTGCTCCAACACCAGCGCGATGTAACCTTCACGCACGATCTGCAGCGCGAAATCCCTATCGCCGCCGAGGGCGTTCTCGTCACCAGGGTGCAATGCGACGCCCAGGGAGATATGCATGCCGGTCGTGTGACCTTGCAAGCAAACGAACGCGGGAGCAGGCTGCGTAAGGCCGCGTGGGATCAGAACGTGGCACGGCACATCGGCTCCCGGTTCGCTAGTGAACACCAGCTTACGCCGCGTGTAGTCCGCATGCTCCTCGGTTTCGAGCAACTCCACATTGAGCGGAACACGGGCTTGATTGGGATCCCAGCCAAGTAGGTGCATCAATGCGCCTGACAAACCACTTTGCCATTCGTTGAACGGCTGGTCGCTGTATTCGAATCGTGGCTTCAAGGAGGCCAGTGCTGATTGGTGATAGAGCGACGGGGCGAATGATCTTGTCATGGTTGTGCCGTGGTAGAGGTCTAGGAGGTCTACAAGTTAGCTGTGAACAACGACGAGCGATGGGGTGGGGCTTTCACCCGCCAATCGCCCCCTAAATCGGGGGCGGAGGAGGCGGCGCGCCGCTGGATGGTGCGGCACCAGTGCCGCCCCCGCCGTTGTTCGTCGTTGGGGTTTGGGTATTGCTGTTCGGTGTCGCAGGAGTCGCTTGCGGCGCTGTGGACGCGTTCGGTGTCGCGGGCACCAGAGTTGCTCCACCGGACGAGCGGGTCGCGCCCCCCGTCGTTGGCGTTGCAATGGCTGGCGTGGCCGTACCGCCGCTGGTGGACGGGGCTGCTGTAATCGACGACGATGTGGGCTGCGATGTTGCATTGTTGTCTGCGGAGACGGTTGGGGCGCCTGTCGCGACAGGCGACGGAGCTACGCCCGTTGGAGGCGGCTGATTCTTGTCGACGCGGAACGTCCACGTCTTGATCGTCTTGTTGCCTCGGTAATCTGCAACCACTAGTACTGCCTTATGTGCGCCATCGGACAGGGTGGGCAAGTGGACGGGCAGCATGTTGATTAGCTGGCCGTTAAGCGGCTCCAGCTTGACGTGAACTTCTTGCTGATTCGGGTCATATTGAGTCGGCACGTCCTGGCCATCGACCGCGAGATTGATGGATGCAGGATCGATACCAGACCCCATGTCGGAAAGGGTGACCTGCCACGGTATCTCCTTGCCGGAAATAGTTGAATCTGGAGCGGGGTAGAGACCGGTCACGACTGGGATCGAATTGTCAGGCGCGTTCGGGCGAAACGCACTGACGGTACCATCGTCGGCGATGACGTAAAGCGCACCGTCTGCTACAACTGGCGATATGATCACGGGCGATACTGCCGGAGGAGTGTCACCCGGCCTCACCGCTGGCGTCAGAGTGTAAACCCACTGTATATCCCCACTTGCGCGATCGAGGAGGTAGATCACACCCATGCGTGTGGTGACGACCAGAGAATTTCGCGTCAGTAGCGGTGGCGCGGACACGGCTTCGTCAAGCTTCTTTGTCCATGTCGTGCGCCCGCGCGTATCATAAGCGGTAACCTTCTGATCACTGGTCACGACAAACGTCACGCCATCATCGCTGATCGTTGGCGGTTCGGTCACTTCGCCAGTTGTCGTGAATGAGATAGCGGGCGATAGGTCTCGCGTGTTCACCTTGGTGATAAGCCGGCCCGAGCGGATAAAGATTTTCCCATTATCCAACACGAGCGCAGCGGCTAGAGTCGGCGATCCCGTGTAGAAGTTGCTGCGGATCATACGACCAGCGAGCGCGTTGATCGAATACAATCTGCCGGTACCGTCGACGACGAATAGAGTACCGTTGTTGATAGTCGGGCCAGCGATTACGGGGGACTGCACGTAGCACGGTTGGTTCCAGAGTTCGTGCCCAGTATTGCTGTCGAGAGCGAATAGCTGGTTGCCGCTTCCGAAGTAGAGCGAACCTTCCTGGATCACTGGCGCGACGTGGATATTGGCCTGAGTGTGGAACTTCCACACGATTTTCCCGGAAGTGGCGTCGAAGCAGTACAGGTTTCCATCATCGTTGCCCGCAAAAATCTTCCCGTCGGCCAACAGTGGCGGACAGTTGAATCCAGCAACTTGCGTACTAGAATCGTTGGCTGCGGGATACTGCCACTTGAGCGCGCCGGTGACGGTATCGAGCGCGTAGAACTTCTGCCCCAGACCGTAGAAGAGCACGCCGCCAAAGATGACGGGCGGAGCGCTGCTGCCGGAACTGCGGGTCTGGGAATTCTGCCACGCAAGGGCGAGCTTGGGGCTCAACTCGACATCGACAAACCCCGTGTGCTGCGCGTTGCCGCGATACTGGTCGAATGTCTCAAAGTCAGCGCGAGACTGTGGCGCCACCAGGAGCAATAATAGAGCAGGAAGTGCAAGGAGATGAGTTCGAATATTCAGCATATGGTTCTCACTGGGCGAAGATATCGCCCCCAACCGCCATGGTTATTAAATGAGGTAATCGCACGACGAGTTGCGGTAATTTATGGGACGGAACACATCGATTTGTGCTGCGTGGTTGAAGGCAATCGTCTGTTTAGAGCGCCAGATATTGCCAAAACTTCATTCTTGACGAAATTTTCGAACAATCACAGGTGGGCCAGGTAATACGAAGGAGCAACGCGCACTATCGTTTCGGTCGCTCGTCCTTACTGTCGCTCAGACCGCTGGCCTTCCAGAGTTTCTCAAGACGCTTTCGCTGCTGCCAATCCTTGTAGACACCGATCAGTCCGCGTTTGGAAGTCCCCTTGAGGTCGTCGAGCGGCACGTTGCGGTTTGGCCGGTTTACGGCGGGACGGCCCTGTTTGTCGGCGTCGTAGATGCGTAGGTCGGGACCGCGACGCGATGCTGGTCGGCGAGGGACAAAGCCGCCCTGCAAACCGTAGGCGTATCCGCCGCGTACCCATGCGTAAGCAAGCAGCGGATTGACCAGTGCAAAGAGACCAAGCGGCGGCGCGATGCTGAATGTAATAAACAGCATAAGGATGACGATGAGCGCCGCGAATTGCCATGCCTTCATCTTGATTACAAAGAAGAATAATAGCTCTTCGTACGGGTTAATTGCAGCCCAGGCAACCGATAGGCCGACAAGCGGCAGGTTTAGACCGTGCAATACAAAACCTGGATAATTAAGGATCAGGCCGCCAACCCAAACCGACAGGCTGGTTGCGAGCGTCACCATGCAAAAGAAACGGGCAAACGCGGGCGTACCCCAGCTTCGCTCAAGTGATCCTCCAAGCGACCACATCCACACGCCGAGCATTAGGACGCCGAGGAGCTGCGTTTCAGCGACAGGGTAGGTTAGCAGCGTCCAGTAATGCGTGTTGATGCCGCCAAGCGGCACGATGCAACTGAAGATACCGTTTGAGTAGAGGAACCCGTTGGTGTAGAAGTTGACAACGAAATGGAGGGCGGTTGCCACGACAATAGCCGTCGTGAACGGCATATGTCCTTGGGTGAAGAACCTTTGGACGTTGTAGCCGACGCTGTTGTACCGCGAATACATGATGCTATTCTACCGCAACAGCTCTGCGAATCATTCCCAGAGATCTGCACCAATCGAAGTCACATTACGCATGGTCATCGTAAAGGCTCAGCCTGACTAAGGTGCGTCTGAGAAGATGTCGCGTAAGGTCGGCTCGTCGGCAGCGCTCACGAGTGCAATAACGCTGTCCTCGGCCATGAAGTGGGTTTCGCCCTGGGGCAGAAGCGCGTTGTCGTCGCGGATGATTGAGATAATTAATGCGCGATCCGGTAGGCCAATCTCTTTGATCGTCTTGCCAACCACCTTGGATTTCTCGGTAATGTTGACGGTAACGATCTCGATGTTCCCCTTACGCAGCGCGCCAAGAGGAATGACCTGCCCAGGCTCAATCTGCTGATCGATCATGCTATAGATAAGGGCTGTACTGGATACGGTGGTATCGATGCCAAGCTTTGTGAACAGCTCCTCGTTGACGGGATTGTTGACACGGGCAATGGTGCGTGGAACGGAAAACTGTCGCTTGGCCATTTGGCAGACAACAAGGTTGTCTTCGTCGTCGCCGGTGGTGGCAACGATGGTATCTGCCCGCCCGAAGCCTGCCTCGCTCATTACGCGAATCTCGCAACCATCACCCTGCATGACGATGTCGCCGATCTCTTCCGTGAGCATGGCTGCGCGGCGGCGGTCTTTCTCCATCAGAAGAACTTCGTGACCTTCGGTTATAAGGCGCTTGGTGAGGTAATAGCCGACCTTGCCGGCGCCGACGACGATAACATACATTGCTGAGTGCTCCACCAGTGAGGGCAGCCCAGCGTGTCGCTGGACCCTTGTCTCGCCGAAGGCGGCCCGGTTTGCGTCTGGTTCAGGTACCGAAACGTCTGTTGCTTCCGGTAGACTGAAATCTGCAAGCCCGTAGCTTTCTACGGCAGAAAATCATTATCTGATCGTTATAAGCTCGCGATATTCGCTGTCTAGATCTTCGAGAAGGTTTTGCACCGGTTTCATGCGATCATCGCCAACAATTGCGCTTCGCAGAATAGCGGTGGCAACCGTGGTAGTGCAAAGGGTCTCGATACCGAGTTCGCGGTATGCTTCTGCTCGAATGGGATCGTAAATGCGCGCCAGGGTCTTCTTGACATTGAACACATTCCGCGCGATTTGCGCAGCCATGATGTTCGTGTTGTCGCCATTAGTAACAGCGACGAAGACGTCCGCTGCTTCAATGCCAGCGCGGCGCAGCACATCTTGATCCATTCCAGTGCCGACGATTCGCTGGCCTTTAAACTTGGGGCCAAGCCTGCGAAACGCGTCTCCCGTTAGATCGATTACCGTGAGTGAGTGTCCTTCTTGGACAAGCTGCCGAGCCAGGGTCGAACCCACTCTTCCGCAGCCGAGGATCAAAACATTCATGCCTGGTACCTTCCGGGAGTTAGAATACTTTATTGCATACCCTTTGTCAACGGCGAAGGGTACGAGAAATCTCAATAAGTTGGCAAGCTACCACCGTTTAGGTTCCCGTGGGTCGGTGAAACCCATGCGCAAAAGCGCTTACCCTAAAGCAAAGGCATTGCGTTTTGGCACGTTCCCTGTCACAATAGAGGCGATTTGCGACGGTTCGGCAGGTAGCGTTTCCGACCGGCAAAACCCTCATTTCCCTGAGCGCGAGAAAATTGCGTTCACGAAAGAATCCAGTATGACTCAGCCTCTCGACTGGGAGAACCCCGGTCTTTTGCACCAAAATCGCGAGCCAGGCCGCCCCACAGCGGTTCCTTTTAGCACAGAGAGCACGGCAGCAACCCGCGACCGCGCTAACTCGCCCTATTTTAAGCTGCTTAACGGTGATTGGGAGTTTGCCTACGTGCCGACCATCGCCCAAATCGACGCAGCGTTTGTCAACCCACAGTTTGATTCTTCGTCGTGGGGCTCGCTTCCAGTGCCGGGGTGCTGGCAGCTTCACGGACACGGCATTATCAACTATACCAATGTTAACTACCCAATCCCAGTTGACCCGCCGTTCGTCCCCACCGACAACCCTATCGGTCTCTACCGCTCGACGTTCGAGCTGCCCGCCGACTGGGCTGGCCGTCGCACCTCGATTACCTTCGAAGGCGTCTGCTCCATGTTCAAGGTATGGGTGAATGGCCGCGAGATCGGTATGAGCAAAGGCGCGCACATTCCTGCCGAGTTTGACATAACCGATGCCGTGCATGCTGGCTCCAACCTTCTCGCCGTCCAGGTGTTCACGTGGTCCGATGCAACGTACCTCGAAGACCAGGACATGTGGCGCTTCAACGGTATCTTCCGGGATGTTTACCTCGTTTCCCAGGAGCCTGTCTCTTTGCGCGATGTGACCGCGAAAACATGGGCAGGCGACTCCGAGGCCCTGCACGTTTCCCTCTCAGATGTGCCTGACGCGAACGCCCAATGGCATTTGCGCGTCACCGCCGAAGTGTCGAACCGTTCAACAGGCTCAGCGGCGGGCCTGATTGCCACCGCGAAGCTTATCGATGCGGCCGGCGCGACAACCACTGAGTTCCCCGTCGGAACGCTCGCGGTTGATGCCGGGGATGTCGCTAGCGTATCAACAACGGTAGACGTCACAGCTCCGGCGCTTTGGACTGCGGAGACGCCGAACCTTTACACCCTCCTCGTCACGCTTACTGGCACTGACGTCAAGGCGGTCGAAACCCGCTCCTATGCCATCGGCTTCCGTGACATTCGCATCGCTGGGAAGGTAGTTTACGTCAACGGCTCAACCGTCAAGCTGCGCGGTGTCAACCACCACGACACGCACCCGGATCGCGGCTATGCCATGACCCGCGACGATATGGAGCGCGACATCAGGCTGATGAAGCAGCACAACATTAACACGGTGCGTACCAGCCACTATCCGCCAGATCCGTATCTGCTTGACCTTGCGGACTCCTATGGACTGTATATCGTGGACGAGGCCGATCTCGAAACGCACGGCATGAAGCCGGACTGGTTCACCATAAGCCGCGCCCCTGAGTGGGAGTCGGCGTACGTTGACCGTGCCGTTCGCATGGTGCAGCGCGACAAGAACCATCCGTCGGTGATCATCTGGTCTCTCGGAAACGAGTCCGGCTACGGAAGCAACCATGATGCGATGGCAGCCGCGATTCGGGCGCTCGACCCGGGCCGCCCAATCCATTACGAAAGCGCGCTCACGTCACCGGTTGTGGATATCGTCTCGGTTATGTACACAAATGTCCACGGCACCGAAGAAGAGGGCGCTCGAGAAAGCGATGACAGGCCCTGGTTCCAGTGCGAGTACGCCCATGCGATGGGCAACGGCCCCGGCAGCTTACAGGATTACTGGGACGTGTTCGAAAAGTACCCGCGGCTTCTCGGCGGCTGCATCTGGGAATGGGCTGACCACGGGATCCGCCAGCACAAGCCGAACGGCGAAGAGTGGTTTGCGTATGGCGGCGACTTTGGCGACAAACCGCATGATGGAAACTTCTGCATCGACGGCCTCGTATCGCCCGACCGCGTCCCGCATCCAGGTCTCAAAGAATACAAGAAGGTCATCGAGCCGGTACGCCTGACTCCCGTGGACGGTGCTCCGGGGACATTCAACGTTGTAAGCAAATACGACTTCCGCAACCTCGACCACCTGACCGCTCATTGGACGGTCACCAAGGGGCAGAGCGTTGTCAGCGAAGGAGATATCGCTCTACCGTCCGTTGCCGCCCACGGCACCGGAACGCTGGTCGTGCCCGCTACGCTTCCAGCATCAACCGTGGCCGAGCCAGTCGTGCTTATGGTCTCGGTTCGCCTAAAAGAGGCTACCGTGTGGGCGCCCGCTGGCTTTGAGCTCGCTTGGGGCCAGTATGTGCCGCCGTTCACCGCAGTTCCATCAGCTGCACCGATTGCGGGAACGGTGAAGCTGACCGACTCCAAGTATGCAGCGACAATCGAAGGCGATGGCTTTGTCATCGGATTCGATAAGCTGCACGGAAAGATCACGTCGTGGGAAGCGAATGGCGTCTCCCTGATCTCCGACGGCCCTGCGGTCCAGATCTGGCGCGCGCCAACCGACAACGACAAGTACTACAAGGACAAGTGGATCGAAGCAGGGCTTGACCGTCTGTGGGAGCGAGTCGCATCGGTGGAACTGCTCTCTGCGGACGCAAACACGGTCAAGATCGCAAAGCGTTCAGTGCTCGGTGCCTACCCGATTGCGCCGGTACTTGAGTTCACCAGCACGTACACGTTCGTAGCGTCTGGCGAAGTGTCCATCGAGACTACAATCGGTCAGTGGCAGCTTGCCAACTCGCCCGACCTACCGCGGATTGGCCTGACGCTCCAACTGCCCGCTGGGTTCGAAAACGTCCGATGGTTCGGTCGCGGCCCCGGTGAAAGCTATTCGGACATGAAGACCGCAGCGCCGTTTGGTGTCTGGTCTGGCACGGTTGACGAGCAGTTTGTGCCGTTTGTGCGCCCTCAGGAGGGCGGCAACAAGACCGATGTGGCGTGGACGGAAATCACCAACGCCGCCGGAGTTGGCCTGCGAGCGGAAGGCGTCGCGAACTTCAGCGCGCTGCACTACACCGCGCACGATCTCACCGACGCTGAGCACACGTTCGACCTCAAGCCGCGCGCCGAGACTATCCTGAACCTGGACCTACTGCAAACGGGCCTTGGTTCCAACAGCTGCGGCCCCCGGGCGCTTGAGCGGTACCTGATTGTGCCTGGCAAGCGGACCTTCACCGTGAAGCTCACCCCGATCAGCGCCAAATAACGCGAACAACGACACAGCCCCCATGCCTCGCACATGATGCGAGGGTGGGGGCTGTTTTGCTTAAGGCTGCTGACTTTACCCCTGGCGGCTTACCCGATACTCCGATGGCGTCATGTTAAAATAGCGCTTGAAGCAGCGGCAAAGATAGGCTGCGTCGCCGATACCAGCCAGATCACCAATTTCGGTAAGGGTGTACCCCGTGTCCGTAAGCAGCGCTGCGGCGCGATCCATGCGGATGGCCAGAAGGCGGCGACCGACCGTTGTCGCGGCTGACTCGCGGTACTGGTGTATGAGGCCGCTCATGCTCACGCCCATGTGGCGCGCAACATCCTCTAGCTGTATCGGGTGCCGGTAGTTGTCTGTGAGAAACTCATCAACCCCGCGAACGAAGTCTTCCCTGTGCCCGCCGCTATCGCCTTCTGGTCGCTCAAGCTCGCAAAGCGTTAACATCCGCGCCACGATCCCAGCCACTCTCGCCGACGCCAATCCCCGCCATCCCGGCGCGGCCACACACGCGACGTCGACTAGCTGTGCAACATCGTACAATAGTTCCGGACAGTACGCCGTTTCCATTTCCGGGTTTGGGCGAGCAAGGGGGGAGACTGTAAAGCACACAATCAACCGAAGGCAACTCGCATCTGGCGTTGACCACGCATGAGGAACTCCCGGGCCGTGGAAGAACACATTTCCAGGTTCAAGGCGACGACCTGGGTCCCCAACCGTGGTTGCGGACCCTTCGAGAATGATATTGCCTTCGTAGTACGAATGCTCATGCTGGCGGATGGTCCACCCTTCAGGCATGAAGTAGGGGCGGATACGCACAATTGTCGCCGCATGATCGGGTAGCGACACGTCTCGCGGTAGGGTGGCTAAGCGATTGCACGCCTCTGTTATCTGCTGAACGTGGAAGTCGGGGACTGGAGTGCTGCTTGCCATTTGCTGGATTATACAACGAAACTGCCGCTTCGTCTAGTGACGCGTGCGACGTAATTCTGGATAATCTATCAGACGCATGGCGATGGCCTCTGGCCACCTTCCCGCGCGTCGCACCGATAACTCGCCTTTGAACGGAGCCCTCTATGCCTGAGCTTTCCTCTTCTGCTATCGCTGCCGACAAATCGCGCTTCGAGATATGGGATTCGAGCGTCCCCTTTCCACTTTACGACGTAATGCCCGATCTTGATATCGTGACGCACGTCACCGTCGAAAAGGCGAAACCCGGCGGCTATCGATACCTGCACGAGCCGTCGATTGCCTGGCACTGTGGCCAGCTACATGCAGTTTGGGCCAATCACCGCGAGCTGGAAGTTAACGAAACTGATGAACTTATTCGCGGACGCGTATCCTTTGACGGTGGATTCAGCTGGCAGCCTCCGCGAATTATCGCATCTCGGTCGGCAGGCGGCAGCGACGCGTACAACCACCCCGTGATCTCCTCCGTGAACGGTACATTGTGGGGATTCTTTACCCGATGGGATAGCGGGAAGCCAAGCACCGAAATCTTCACCTTCGAAGAGTCTGCTTGCACATGGATAACGACGCGCGTAACGATACCAACACTTGTTCCATTCCGCCCACCGATGAAAATGGCGGACGGGAACTGGATCATCAGCGGTGAAGCACACTGGCACGACGCCGCTATCGCAATCAGTCACGGTGACGATTTCACAAAGTGGGACCTTGTCGTCATACCAAAGCCCGACGGCCTGAAGGTCGCGTATCCCGAAACGACGCTCGTCCAGCGCGGCAATCAACTTGTGGCGTTTTGTCGCCCACCACAGCCCAGCGCTGCATTAGTGTCCGCCAGCGACGATTTCGGGCGAACATGGACGCCGCTCAGCTACAGCAATTTCCCGATTTCCGATGGCGAGCCCTATTGTGGCTTGCTGTCAACGGGCCAACAGTACGTAATCACAAACAGCGTCGAGAATGAACGCCAACTGATGTCCATCGCCGTAACCAGCCCTGGTGGTAGGCTTTTTGAACGGATTTGGAAGGTGCGCCACCAGAACTATCCCGTACGGCGATTCGGCGGTGGCGGTGGCGACGCTGGCATCGGCAACGTGACCGAGTGGTCCTATCCGGCAGCCGTAGAGCATGAGGGGAACCTGTATATTTGCTACACCCACGGTAAGGAAGACTGCTGCCTGTCGATCATTCCAATATCCGTCCTCGCTGCGGGCTAATGACTTTCGCAACCCTGATCGGCGCAGTTGTGGTTAATCGGCAGCCTCGTGATGGTGCGCTATCGTACAATGACGCACGATCCGCTCGGATACCGGCATCCCCATGAATCGTGCGCCAAACTTGGTCGTTCCTGACGAGATTATGCTGGATTATACAACGAGGCGACCGTATTGTCTAGTGACGAAACCGGCCGCGTCTGCGATAATTGACCCATCGCTTTACTGCCGAAACCTATTTCGCTTCCTGCCGAGGGCGTGCGTACCCAGAGGCGGAGAATGGAGTTCACATGCCTGAACAGACTTCTCAATCGTTTGCTACTGACAAATCGCTCTTTGAGCTTTGGGACTTTGATACCCCGCTCCCATCGTTCATGGACATGCCCGACCTCGACATCGTGACGCATGTGGCGGTCGAACGGGCTCAGGAGGGGGGCTACCATTACCTCCACGAATCGGGTATCGCGTGGTTCAAGGGCACGCTCTATGCCGTATGGGCAAATCACCGCACCGCCGAGGTGAACACCAAGGACGAGCTGATACGGGGACGGATGTCCACCGACGGCGGCTACACATGGAGCGAGGCGAAAACCATCATCGAGGCTCCGGCAGGAGGCAGCACATCGTACAACCATCCGGCCATTGGCGTCGCGAACGGCAAACTGTGGCTGTTCGTTACGCGCTGGGATAATGAGCGTCCTAGCACAGAACTGCTCGTGCTGGATGAGGCGACAGGATCATTTACGACGACGGGCACCATCATCCCGACCCTCGTTCCGTTCCGCCCGCCTATGAAGATGGCGAATGGCAACTGGATCGTCAGCGGCGAGTCTTACTGGTACGATGGCGCAGTTGCAATCAGCCACGGAGACGATTTCACAAAATGGGACCTGTCTCTAATCCCAAATCCCGATAAGCTTGAGTTGACGTTTGTTGAAACGACCATTCTGGAGCGCGGTAATCAACTCGTGGCGATTGTTCGGCCACAAGATCGCCACGCGGCGCCTGTCTCTGTCAGCGACGATTTCGGGAAGACATGGTCGCCGCTCGTTCGCAGCAACTTCGCCATCGCCAGCACCCAGCCGTATTGCGGTATGCTAAGCACGGGGCAGCAATACTTGATCACCGGCAACTACGAAGAGCAGCGCCACCTCATGTCCATTGCGGTCACGAAACCCGGCGGGACGAAGTTTGAGCGCATCTGGAAGATTCGCCACCAGCAGTACCCGCGTGTACGCCTCTTCGGCGGATGGGGCGAAGGTAGCCGCGCTGGCCAGACGACAGAGTGGTCGTACCCTGCGGCTATCGAAAACGACGGGAAGCTGTATATAACATACACTCAGGGCAAGGAAGACTGCTGCCTCTCCATCATTCCGATCAGCGTATTGGCGACGGAGTAGCTACTGTGTGAACGTGCCGCCCCAAAACCGTGGCACGCCAAATCATGCGGAATGCCTAAGCTAGCCCGCGCAGCGGGTGTTCCGCGTCAGGCCGGTACTTCAGTGCCGGCTTGCGTTGCCGATTGATTCGTCTCGATAGGCCATACTGATCGACACCATATCCATCAATAACCCAAACCTATGCAAACACTCAAATCACTGATCGCCGAAAAAGGCGCAATTGTGGGCACCATCTGCACCCTCGGGAGTATCGAGGCCATTGAAATCGCCGCGTCGTCCGGGTTCGACTTCATGTTTATCGACGGAGAGCACGGCTGTTACGATCTTGCTACTCTGCGTGAGGCTGCCCGTGCCATGGAAGCGATGGGCGCGTTTCCAATCGTGCGCATCCCCGCAAACGGCGCCAGTTGGATCGAATCGCTGCTTGACGCTGGCTTTCCGGCGATGATCGCGCCAATGGTCAACTCAGTCGAGCAGGCGACCACCCTCGTTGGGCAGGCTCTCTATCCACCGCTAGGAACTCGTTCGCAGGCAAGTTGCCGCGCCACAATCCGATGGGGCAGCGGGTATCGCAAATCGTTCAACGATGACTTCGCGCTCATTACCATGATCGAGCACATCGACGGTGTGAACGCCGTCGACGAAATCCTAGCCGTCCCCGGTATCTCAGGCGTCTTCGTCGGCCCGACTGACCTCGGCTCATCAATCGACGGTGACGCGACCAAGCTTGCCGAAGCCATCGAGCATGTGCGTGTGCGGGCACTCGCGGCAGGCAAAATCCTTGGCATAGCAGCGTCGAGCCCGGCAGCGGCGGTTAAGTACCGCGACCAAGGGTTCCAATTCATCACCATCGTTACCGATAGGCGGCTCCTCGCGGGAGCCTGTTCTGCGACGACATCCGAATGGCGGGGCGAGACAAAATGACCGACACCTCATGGGTGATCGGAATCGATCTCGGCACGGGCGGCTGCAGAGCGTGCGCGGTGGATGCTCGTGGTGCCGTTCTGGCGTGTTGCGATGCTCCCTATCCGACATCAACACCGCTGCCAGGCTGGGCTGAACAGAACCCTGGCGACTGGTACGATGCGGCGGTTACAGCCTTGCGCGCCCTGCTTTCGTCGCCGAACGTTCCATCAACCAAGGTCGCGGCAATCGGCCTCACCAGCGCCGCGCATATCGGTGTGCTGCTCGACGACGCTATGCAGCCGGTCCGCCCCGCCATACTCTGGCAGGACCAGCGCACGGTTGCCGAAGTGGCGGAGCTTGAACTCGCCGCCGGCGAGGAAATCCTGCGGCAAACGTATCAGGCGGTATCGACAGGCTGGACCCTGCCGCACCTCTGCTGGGTTCGCAAGAACGAGCCCGATGCGTGGGGCAGGGTAGCTCATATCGAGCTATCCAAGGACTATCTTCTCCGGCGAATGACCGGCGCACGCACCACCGACCCCGGCACCGCCCTCTCTTCGCAGCTTTACGACGCCACCACTGGCACGTGGAGCGACCCCCTGTGCGGCCTCGCGGGAACTAGCACCGCCGCGCTCCCCGCTATCCAGCCCAACGACTCCATCGGCGGTCACGTAACCGCCCAATTCGCCGTCGCAACGGGCTTGCCCGAAGGCATCCCTGTCATCGTTGGCGGCCTCGACAGCGCAACCGAACTGATTGCGGCGGGCGCAACACGGCCCGGGGACGCTGTCATTCGCCTTGCGAGCGCTGGGGGCGTTCAGGTCGTGGTCGCCGGTCCCGAGCCCAACCGCCGCCTTATCACCTATCCGCACGCCACCGGCACTGGCTGGTACCGGCAGGCCGGGACAAGCACGTGCGCGACCGCAGTGAAGTGGGCGCGTGACATTTTCGCACCGGGGATGTCGTTCGCTGAGTGGGACGAACTCGCGGCAACATCACCTGCTGGCGCAAACGGCGTGTTCTTCGAGCCGCACCTTGCTGGCGAACGCGCACCCTACTGGGATCCAACCCTGCGCGGCCGCATTAGCGGTCTCAGCCTCTCGGTCTCAGCAGCCGACATAGCGCGAGCGGTATACGAAGGTACGGCATACTCCATCCGTGACGCCCTCACACTCCTCGACAGCGAAATCTCACCCGCGACGACCCTTTCCGTCGTCGGCGGCGGCGCGAAAAGCAGGCTGTGGACATCCGTCCTCGCTGCCGTGCTCAACCGGCCGGTTCGCCCTCTCCCGGAGGCCCACTCCGCCGCCGGTGCGGCCATGCTCGCTCTCGGGGCAGTTGGTGACGGCGCGCCCGCTTGGAATAGCGCCCCATCCATCGTGGAGCCGGATTCGGACTTTGTGGAGCTTTATGAGCGTGGGTTTCATGCGTACGTTAATGCGCATAAATAGAGCAAACAAGCTAGCGGCACACCCCCCCGCGCCGTCTGCGGCGCAAAAGGGGCCAGGCTCAGCCACGCTAGTCCTTAAACACCTTCTCCGGATGCACCGCTGCGCCGTCGTCGGTCACGCGCCCCAGCGCTAGCAATTCGCCATCGCCGCTCACCATCCGCACCATCTGTCCCGCCTCGTTCCCGCCAGTGCCTTCGAGGTCCTTGCCGTTCCACAAGTCCGCCAACTCCGAAGCAGCAACCGTACGAAGCGGCAGAAACGACACGGCATCCGAGGGCGCAACCACACACGCGGCCGGAGATCGCTCCGCGAGTTGCTCCAGCGTGACCGATGACGCGTCCCCCGCGCCAAAAACACCCACCGACGTTCGCCGTAGCGCCGCCATGTGTCCGCCGACACCAAGTGCTGCGCCAATATCCGCGCAGAGCGTCCGTATATACGCGCCCTTGCCAGTGGCCACATCGAGTGTCGCGGTCGGGCGCGCGCCGGGTGTGAAATCGATCAAGTCAATGGAGGCGATCTTGATCTTTCGCGCCTCACGCTCGACGGTGATCCCCTGGCGTGCGAGGTCGTACAGCCTCTTGCCCTCGTGATGGACCGCCGATACCATTGGCGGGATCTGCATGATGTCGCCAATGAACGCCGGAATCGCCGCCATCAGTGCCTCTTTGGTAATATGCGACGCATTCGTCTCGTCGATCACCGCTCCCGATCCGTCCTCGGTGGTCGTGGTCACGCCAAGGCAAAGCACCGCACGGTATGTCTTCCCGCGATCTGCCAGCAGATCGGCGAGCCGGGTAGCGTGCCCGAGGCAAACGATCAGAACTCCAGTGGCATCAGGGTCGAGCGTTCCCGCGTGCCCAACCTTCTTCTGCCCTGCAATGCGCCGCACCTTCGCAACAACATCGTGAGATGTCATGCCGGGGGCTTTGTCGATGTTGAGAACTCCGTTGATCATTGGATTCTGAAATGCGCTCCTATGCCGCGCGGGCAATTTTTGTGTGTCGCTTCGCTCCGTCTCAAACACACAGCTTTTCGTCACTTACCGCGAAGCGATATAAAAATCGCCCCGCCGGCCCTGGAGGCGATCCTATTCTTTCTCACGCTGAGCCGTAAGGAACGAATGCACGTCCTCGATTTTGAACGTGCGCCGTGCCGGTGGGAGATACTTCAGGAACTGGAAACCGTAGCTTTTCGAGATAATGCGGCTGTCGAGAATAGCCACCACGCCTTTATCGCTCGCGGTGCGGATCAGCCGCCCGAAGCCTTGCTTGAGCTTAAGCTGAGCCTGTGGGAGAGCGTAGTCGCGGAACCAGTCGCCGCCTTGCTCCGTAACGGTGCCCACTCGCGCTTTGTTGATTGGACTGTCCGGCATCGCGAACGGGAGCCGGTCGATCACAACAAGCCGAAGAGCATCACCGGGAACGTCGACGCCTTCCCAGAACGATTGCGTTCCCAGCAGTACCGCGTGCTCCGCGTCACGAAACTCCTGCGTGAGGCGCGATGTGGGCATATCGCCTTGCCGCAAAATCGGGTATGGCAGGTCTAGCCGCTTGAGTTCCGCATGGACTCGCCCAAGCTGCCGGTGAGACGTGAACAGCAAAAAAGCTCCGCCGCCAGCCGCCGCAACAAGCGCCGCCATCTCCGCCGCCACCTTTTCGGTGTACTCAGGCGTGTCGGCCGGTGGCGGGAAGTGGCGCGGAATATACAGCAAGCAGTGGTCGGCGTAATTGAATGGCGAGCCCGCCACCAGTTCCACGAGGTCAGGACCGTCTGGGACGCCGAGGCGCTCCTTGAGATACATGAAGTTACCATTGGTCGCGAGCGTCGCCGATATCAGCGCCACTCCTGCCTCGCGACCGTCCCCAAACAGCGTCTCGGAGAGGATGGGAGCCACGGTCACTGGCGTGTAGCTCAGTGATGCGATCGCGTTGCGCCCCGGCATCGCGCCAACAGAGCCCCAGCGCACGTAGTTTGGGTCCTCGCCGTAGAAAAGCACGTTCAGCTCCTCGCGAGCGCGCACAATCTGGCGGCTCAGGCCTTCGAGGCGATCCTTGAGGCTCGTATTGCCGTCAGTATCAGCCTTGGCGAGGTTGTTCGCAAGGCTGACAAGGCTCGAACCAATCAGCCCAACTTTTCCGCGAAGCTCCTCCATACGATCACCCGCGCATTCGTCGATGAAGAATTCGCTCTTGTTGCTCATCAGGAATGGCTCAAAAATGGCACGGCACTCAGTTTCTAGCCCATATAGCTTGTCCTCACCGATATCAATCTGCGCGGAGACGCGGCGTAGCTTAGCTAGGAGTGCGGGTAGGCGCGATGAAGACAACGTGACGCCGAATGCGCCAGATGCGGCGTCTTCCAGATGGTGCGCTTCGTCGAAGATCACAAACGAGTAATCCGGCAGCACTCGCGCTTCCGGTTCGCTGCGACGGACCGCGAGGTCCGCGAGGAACAGCGCGTGGTTGACCAGGATGACTGATGCTTCTTCGGCGATCCGTTTCGATTGATAGTAGAAGCAGCTATCGTAGTGGCGGCATTCGGCTTTGCGGCACGTGTCCGCATCCGCACGAATGTCGTACCACCCTTGATACGTAAACGGCAACTCGGCCACATCGCCCGTCTCTGTCTTGCGGGACCATTCGCGGATATGCGTGAACTGTGGATCGCCGACGGTCCATAGCTCCGCAGCTGCAGCATCCAGGTCTTGCAAACAAACATAGTTGCCGCGCCCCTTCAAGAGCGCCACCTCGACATCCTTTGGGATGAGGCTTTTTACTAGCGGTATATCACGCTCCCAAAGCTGCGCCTGGAGTGCTAGCGTGTGGGTTGAGATGATCACCTTGCGTTCGGGACGCGCGTGCAGGAATGCCGGAATGAGATACGCCAGCGTCTTTCCAACGCCGGTGCCAGCCTCGATCAACGCGATACCGTTCTTGCGCGCAAAGGCAGCTGCGATGGAGTGCGTCGTTTGACGCTGCTCTTCGCGGATGTGGTAACCCGGCATACGAGTGGCAAGGATGCCCGTCGGGTCGAAATATTTGGCTAAGCTGGGGGGTAGGGGACGGGACATACGTATTTCACGGTCATGCGATGGTCCAATTATACCGCCTCAGCGCCAGAGGCAAAAGTTAGTGACGTATGTTTCAATAGTTCGGGGCTTGGAGATAACGTTGATGCACGTCCCCTAACACGGGTACGTGAACAACATTGAGTAACTACAATAGAATACAGGATATTGATTGTAGCAAATACAATCAATAGGAGTTTGAAGAATGCAAGTTAAGACAACACGGAACAATCGACTCGCCTTGATCGCGGGAGCTTCGGCTCTTGCCGCTATGCTCGTGCCGGCCGCTTCGTGGGCCGACACTGTCACGACCACGACGACATCGACGACAACTTCAACGGCACCCATGGTAGGCACCTCACAGCCGACCACGAGTGACATGGCGCCAATGTCAGATTCGACCATCGACTACAACGTTTTGGTCAACCCTGCATTTACGCAGTTTGACCTGGCTCGAGCCCATGCATATGGTCTGTCGAACAAAGTCATTGCGAAAATTTGGGCCATCGCTGATATGAGTGGCGCACGGCCCTACGACATTCTGGGCAAGGTAGAATCGGGGCGCGCGATTCCATCGCTAGCCGATGAATATGGGATCCGACAGACGTCCCTCGACAACCTCCGAGAGTACGAGAACAAAGTCACCAACCTTGAAGCCGCCTACGCCAACACCGGTGAAGGCCGCGCCAAGAGCATCGTTAAGGGCTGGTCAGGTGAGATCAGCAGCGCTGACTACACGGCGACGCCAATGAACACGACGCCAGCAAGCTCAACGTCGATGAGCTCCATTCCTACCAATGCCATGCCGATGAGCACAACGACAACGTCGGTAACGACCTCGTCGACCAGCACCTCGCCAAGCGGTGATATCATCGCAACCGCGCAGAGTGCCGGAAACTTCACGACCTTCCTGCGCGCTGTACGAATGGCGGGGCTTGAGAGCTCGTTGCGAGGAGCAGGGCCCTACACTGTCTTCGCGCCAACCGATGCCGCATTCGCCAAGATCCCAAGCGACCAGCTTAGTGCATTGCTCGGCGACACGCCTCGGTTGACAAGGGTCTTGCAGATGCATGTGATCCCGGCACGAATCACGGCCTCCGACGCGATGGCGATGACCAGCCCGACCTCGCCCGCGACGCTGGCCGGTTCAACACTCAACGTTACCAGTTCCAACGGCGTGGTTTGGGTCAATGGCGCTAGCGTCGTCACCCCAGACATCCAGGCGTCAAACGGCGTTATTCACGCCATCGACACCGTGTTGATGCCAGCAAGCAACTAGCCAACCGATAAAGGTCGGCTCACCGACATGGTGAATGACCACAGATAGAGCGCGCAAATAGCGGCAGCCACCACGCCAGCATCATTGAGGGCGAGGCAGGCTGCCGTTGCGCACGCAAGACCCGTCACGGTGGCGCGATCCGAGGGTGGATATATAGCGCTGCGCTTCCAGACGAGCCGCGACCCGACTGATGCCGCACCGAGGACCCAAATCCACACGCTGTGAAACACGAGGTGGACATTCATGGCGAGCTTGCGTGTAGCGGTCAGGAAGATCTCACTGGTGGAGCCCTCACCAAGCACACGGCTTACGTGCGAGTCGCCAGAATGCGCCAGCAATGCCAGCGCGACAACACCGATAGTGACCGCCGCAATCACGCCCGACAGCGCGACGCCCAGCTTGAACCGCTTTCCCGACAGGCCCCAAGCGAATGCCGCAGTGGCAATCAGTCCGACAAGAAGGCCGCCCGCTTTCGCGCCCATGTGCGGATGCCCGAGCACGACAGCTGCGACGACGAGAAGCCCAATCGCAACAACATTCTGCCGGCGCGACGCGAGCCATCCGGCCACTATGAGCATCGCCCCTATGAACGCGCCCATAGCTTCGTTGCCAATGCCATAGTACCGTGCCCCTTCAATCGGCGAGTACCCGAGGAGCGATGCGCCTGAAACTGAGCCCTGAAACAGGATCGCGTCAATGAAGAAGTACAAGGCGGTGACAGTCGCTGCGGCAGAAAGACCGGAACGCTGCGATTTCACAGCGATTACAGAGACAACGGCCGCCACGCACCACAATCCGCTGAGAGCGGGAGGTGAGTGGGTCAAGGACATTGCGAGGACGGTGAGAGTTACGAGAACTCCGCCAGCACGTTGCGTGGATTCCTGCATGAAGCTCCACGTTAGTAGCAGGACGATCACCGCGAGGCCCGCTGCGATATACGGTCGCAGCCCCAGTGCCCGCTCCTGAGCTATCCACTGCTGATTCCATGCCTCAAGGCGTACCATGGGAGCCTCGGCGGCCTTACGGTACTTTACCGGCTGCCCGTAACTCGGCCCGACCAGTTTTGCACCAAAATACGCCGCCACCGTAGGCGCAATGTCGGTGTTGGTAACGAGACCGGGCGTGTGGGTCGATGGTGAAACCGCTAAGCCTTGCTTGACGCTTTCGCCGTAAAGCACAACCGGCGTTAGGCGGTCGAACCGATTATAGTTCTCTGGCGATGGGTTGGGGGAGACGACAATCAGCAGTCCATGGTCTCGGTCGATCTGTTTGCGAACAACGCCAATCGCGGCATCGGCGAGCGCGGGGTCGTCGGGTAGCACCCCAACTTGCAGCGTGCCTCCATTGCCAGATGCGTTAGTCGTCGGTAAGCAGAACGCTTTCGCCAACGCGTCCTGCGCATCGACCCGCACATCCGCAAGCGCGAGTGTGTCCGCCAGATTGCCCGCTCGCGCGCTATAGCCGAGACCGTCAGTATCGGCGTGCTCGCCCAGAGTCCGAACGCGCGCACCGACACCAAGTGTAAAGCACGCCCCAAAAGGTGTGACACGGTCCCGCTCTGCGGTTCGCGTGTTCATGACCGCTACGGACCCGTGGTTTAGCAAATAGGTGAGTTCGGGACCGCCCCGCTGTGTCCAGTCGGTCAGTGATGCTCCTGGCATGAGCAAAACGATGCAGAGAAGGATTGAATGAGGACCTAACAATTGCAGCGCCTTTCGGCTTCAGAGAATGCCCGTATGGTACCGCAACCATGAGATGATTTGCCAACAGGCAACTCAGGTGAGCGCCAACATGCTGTTCTGATAGGCATGATCCGTCCTCCAATATCTGAGCATCTCTGATTAGTCTCATGCAGATGGTGGAATATAAGTCTGTCACTATTTTTGGAGGTGCAAGACCAATGACCACTAGACTTGAAACCACTGCCGCCCTGGCGTTTGCGCTCGCCGCATCAGGCGGAGCTTTCGCACAGCAGGCAACAACTTCAGCGACATCCGCGTCGCCAACTCAGTCAGCTCGGAGTTTGATCGCTCAGTTCGAAAGGACCACCGGGGCCCGCGTCCAAACGACCGGTAACCTTAACCTCGACAGACTTGTCCCCGTACCGGCTGGCCTGATGGGATCGCGGTCACGCCTGATGGAAAACATCGCCGGGGCAGTCGACGCCAGTTGGCGCAAGACATGGATCGTAACTGCCGCTGGACCAGGCAAGAGTGTCGCCGATGCGGCCTATCTGCGCACGGTCATCGACACGGCAGGAACGGCAGGTTTCGACGTGACCAATGTGCCCGCCGCGCAGGCAATAGCGACGGCGGCCCGGGCGGATGGCGCTGACGTGCAGATTGTCGGCACAATCCCAGACTCTCTCGTCACAATCCACGACCCGGATATGAGCGTGGCGGACGCGATAGCGGCCGTTTCCCAGCAAACGAGCACCAATTGGTCCCTAACGTATCGCCTCTCTCCACAGGTCGACACTCAGTCGGCTCCGGTGCGACTGTTCCATCGCAACACATACGAGCAGTTTCAGTGGGAGCAGTCGCGCATCAATTCGCCCATTCGAGTCCACTTCCAGTACCCATCGACGGGACCAGATCCGGCCATTTATGAGTCCCTGTGGGGAACGAACAGCGTCCCGCAAGTCGTCATAACCCCACCATCGGTCATGACACCGGCCTCGCAGCTTGGGGTGATCGGCTCGTCTGGATACAATAGCGCCTATGGATACCCATATGGCAGCACGACGTATCTTGGGACCTCGTCATTGGGGCTTAATGCATACCCCATCGGTACGACTACCACAACCGGAGTGACGACGGCAACCGTCGGCAATCAGGCAGCGACGACGGCGACGACGGGCTCAACGACGAACGTCATAGGAAACCAATCTGGTGTCACGACAACTACCAATCCGACTACCATTGGGAACCAGCCCACGACGACAACGGGCAATTAGTAGGTGCGTTAACCCCTGCCGCCAGGCGATGTCTAGCGGCAGGGGTTTTGCGTGTCAACGGTGAATAGGCTATTCGTGCGGCCGAAACCGCTTATCGGAGGAACGAATGCCTGAACTGCTTGCTGCCAGCCTGATTCGTGATATCAACGACTTTCCAAAGCCAGGAATTGTCTTCAAGGACATCACTCCTGTCTTACAAGACCCCCCCGCGTTCCAGGAAGTGATCGATCGGTTCGTCGAGTTCGCGTCTGAACTTCAGCCAGATGTTGTCATCGGCATTGAGTCACGAGGCTTCGTGTTTGGTGCACCGGTTGCGCTTGCTATGTCTCGCCCCTTCGTTCCCGTCCGCAAGATCGGCAAGCTTCCCCATGATACAATCCGCGAGGAGTACACCCTCGAATATGGCACTAACGCCGTCGAGATACATGCCGACAGCATCAAGAAGGGGTACCGAGCGCTTATTGTTGACGATCTCCTGGCCACTGGCGGTACCGCCGCTGCGGCCGCCCGCCTGATCGAAAAGCTTGGCGGGAAGGTCGTTGGCTACTCGTTTCTCATCGAACTCGAGTTCTTGCACGGGCGCGATGCGCTCGCTGGCTATGAAATCCAGTCTCTATTGAGATACTAACGGTTCGATTATCAAGAGAGAAAAGCCGAAGGCACAATGCCTTCGGCTTTTTCTATGTCTTGCTTATCGGCCTAAATGATGGGGTCAGGGCAGGGCCGCACATTCCCTCCCTGGATGACGACCCTGCCCTCACCACATCAGATTGCGCCCTCTGTTACTCGTATAAAAAGGGCTGCAGGTGAGAATATTTCTCTCTACTCTATTGTGTCGAACCAATCAAAGTTTGTCAATCTAAGAATAAAAAAGTTTTGTGCTACTGCACTGTTACACTAGTATTTATGGGTTTCTAGTCCTGTTTTCTCTGAGTCGTGTCAGGAGATCCGTCGCCCTTTCGTCCCCGGGAGCGATCGTCACGGCCTTTTGAGCCTCAGCGATGGCCTCGACTGTCATTCCCAGTCGGGAGTAAGCCATCGCGAGGTTCATGTGGATCGGGAAGCTGTCTGGTGCGAGCTTTTCACCATTGACGAATACGTTGACAGCGTCCGCATACCGTGCTTGCTGCATATAGATCGATCCGAGGTTGTTATAGGCCGCAATCGATGTGGGATCCAACTCCAGCACCTTAATTATCTCACGTTCGGCTCCGGCTAGATCGTGCCGTGCATAGGCAGCCATTGCCAGTTCGCCGTGGGCCCAGTGCGATGTCGGGTTCACCCGCAGCGTGTCGGCCGCGAGTGTCTCCCGGCTTGCGTACAGTGTCCCTTGCTGCCATGTGGTGATTGCAAACGCCAACACGAGCACCATTGCCCCAACAGTCGCCCCTGAACATGCTGCATGGGCGGGGATTCGGTACAGCCTGTCGAACCCGGCTCCGGCGAGGGCGGCCATCCCGATCATTGGGATGTACTGCAAGTGATCCGAGACCATTGACGACTTAAAGAAGGCCATATTGACGAATCCGAGCACCGGCAGCAACGTTAGAAGGTAGTAAGTCACTGCCGCGAACGCACCGCCTGCGACGCCTTTTCGCACGCGAAATACTACTCCCGCCGCCACAATGACCAATAGAGTTGGCACAAACGAAAGCACATTGTGCGTGTCGATGGTCCAGCGCGGGTAGATCATGGCCAGGTTGGCCGGGCAAATCAACTTCCAGATGTAGAACCACACGGCCATGCCAGAACTGGCGACGCGCCATATGAACGGATCAGCGACCACATGAGCCGGCCCGATTTCCTTGGTGTTCTGAAACCAGATCGTGGTGACGCATGCGCCGAGCGCCAGTACAGCGAACGGGAGAAACGCGAGCAGGTCTGCTCGCGTGATTGTTCTGCGGCGATACCAAACCAAGATGAGCAGCACCGCGGGCAGCACGACTGTGCTCGATTTGCTGAGCAAGGCGAGGGCGAAGAGGGAAACGGCACCGATCTGCCATCGTTTGTCCTTGCTATCGTCGCCCTTGACGAATGCATGCAGGGTCAGCAGGTAGAACACCATCGACAGCGTGTTCTTGCGCTCCGATATCCACGCGACCGACCGCACATTCACCGGATGCACCGCAAACAGCAGCGCTGCGAGCCATGCCCCAGGCACGCCGATCCGGCGTAGCAGCAGCCAGAGCAGAACCGTGCTTATCGCGTGCTGGACGATGTTCGACACATGGTAGCCTGACGCGTTCATGCCCCAGAGACGCCACTCCAGCCAGAACGAGTCCGACATCACGGGCAGGTAATCTGGAGTCTGAGTCGTCCACCACACCTGCCACCAGCCACTGTTGCTCTTGATGAGCGGATTTGCGGTAAGCAGAAGGTCGTCGTCCAAGATGAACCCGCCGTTCATCGCGGGAATGTAGACGATCAGTGTGACTGCCACAAGCAGGGCTCCGAGTACCCATCGCGCGTACTGCGCTGGGGCAACTCGGGCGACCGCAGCCGCGAGAACATCACTGTCGTCGTTGTCAGTCAAAGGTTTCATAATAAGTACGCTCACTAAGTGATCACGAGACCTGGCAGTTCGGCTGCGAACCCTACATCCTCACATGCGCGGGGTATCCTACATACCACCATGAACCTGGACATCGAAGTTGCATCCGTTGGCGGTCACGGCGTTGCGCTCTATCCACCTTGCGCCACATTTGGCCCGCGAAACATGCGCGACTGGGAGTTCGTCTGGCTAATCCAGGGCGACGCGGTCTACCGCTGGGGCGACGATGAAGTGTCAGCGCCTGAAGGCAGCATCGTACTGTGTCGGCCAGGTGGGGTCGACTACTTTCGATGGGACGAGACTCGACGCACTCGTCACGCTTACTTTCACTTCAGCGTCTCAGGCTTGCCAAGCGATTGGAGCGATGGTTGGCCGCTGGTTCGCTGTGTGGTCCCCGGCGATATCCTCGTCACCCTGTTTCAGCATGTCCTGACCCTCGCGGGCAGCGGCGATGACCGGCAGATCGGTCTGGCAGTCGCCACCATGCTCGCCGCATTCCGAACCGACCGTCGCACTGCGGACATCGTCGAGCGCGAGAACTGGCCCGCCCCTGTCGAGCGCGGTCTCGACTACATCTACAAGAGTCTCGAAGCCGATTCCACCCAGGCTATAAGCCTCGCCGAAATTGCTCATGCGGCCCATGTCACTCCCGAGCACCTTTGCCGCGTATTTCAGTCCGCGCTTGGTCATTCCCCCGCGCGTACCGTTCGCCTGGCTCGGCTCGACAGAGCCGCAACTCTGATCGCGCGTAGCAACTACAGCATTGGCGAGATCGCTGAGCTTTGCGGCTTCGCCAATCCGTTCCACTTCTCACGCTGTTTCCGCGCCGCGTTTGGCAAGTCGCCAACCGAAATTCGAGCGCAAATCGTCGCTGGCGATCTGCCGCCTCTGCCGCTGCTCCTCGCTCACCTGATGTGATACAGGATGTGTTTGATGCACGTTGCGAATGGGTACACACCACTACACCGGTCTACCGTAGTGATTGCCCTCGTCGTCCCTGGTCCGTGACTCGTCAAAGGAAAGTGCCGTGGAAGAACACGTTGACGCCTCAATCAACAGCAACGCATCAACCGAACCCAAGCGGCCCAACGGTGTCGTTACAAGCTCACCCGAATTGAACCTTATTTCGCCGTGCCGACCGGCAGGGCTAGAGAACAAACTTGCAAGACGCGCACCTCGCGCTGACTGGCTCCGCATGATGCGGGCGCAAATGGGCACAGGCTACTGCCGTGAGAAGCTTCGGCGAGCGCTTCCTCACTTCGAACGACGCACTGAAGCCGCGCGTGGAGCCATGGCTCCGTAGCCCGCCCTACGCTCCTGGTTCGACTTTCTTAGTAGTTGCCCGTTTCGAACCGGGCAGTGGTCCCGCAGGCTGGTACGTTGCTGGCGTTATCATCAACGCCGAGGCGGGAGCCAGTCGTACAGACTTCGCACTCAGCGGCGTCAGCAAGAATGATACGAACCGCTGCCCGATATGGCCCTGCCCGACAATCTGCCCATGATCATTGATGGCCCGCGCCACATCCAGCACTAATCCGGTGTGCGGGATGAGATGGTTGAGGTTCGATGGGTGGTTATTCATACACACCATCGCTCGCGTGTCCATCCCCGACCGAACGGTTCCCACCATCACGCCTTGATTGTTGATCGAATCGACCGATAGTACACCCGCTGTGCCGTCGATGGCTCGCATCACGCTGACGTCACGGATCACGCCTCGTCGCCAGAGGAACGCGTGCGTCAGATCGGTTTGCGTGTTCGAAAAGCCAACCACATCGCCCTGCGAATTGATCGCCACCGCCATGGTGTCGCTTCCCCCGAGTGTGCCCACTCTGAGCGACTTGTCGCCGTTGACAATATAGCTATGCGCTCCAGCCAACGTCACGACATCGCCAGCGTCGGAAACTGCGGTCGCCCTTGTGTAGCCTGCGAGGGGCTTGCCCATCGGGACGGGCTTCGCGCTGTTCGAGACATTCCACCATGCCGCTTGCGACGAGCCCGGTACCCCGTAGCTGCCCACGACAATCCCCTTATTGCTGATCGCTAGAGCGCGCGACGTTTTCGACGGCGCTGGCAGAGTGTGCGCTGTCCCGTTACGCCAGATTACGGCGCGGCCACCTGATGCGGTAGGCGACGAAGTGCCAGCCACCACTCCGCCATCGTTGATCGCGACAGCCTCGCTATAGCGATTGCCCAGCAGCGGCGGAAGGGCGTTGTACTTGCCGCCATGGTAAATAAAACCATGCCATTCCGGCGCACGCCCGGGCGCAGGTTGGGTGACCGAGACCCCGACAACCTCGCCTCGATTGTTGATTGCGCGGGCCTCGACGAAGTGTCTATTCTTCGGGTCCTCAAGCACAGTCACGCGGTAGAGAAGAGTTCGAACTGAAGCAGGGTTCACAGCGGGCGCCGCTGCATTCGCTGGAAACGCCGCCGCCGCTGTCATTGCGGCGAGCAAAATAGGGGACACATCAATAAGTCTCATTGTTGGATGGATTATAGCCTATCCGAGTACGAGATTATGTGCCCCCATTGAGCGCCTACCGATCAGCCTCCGATGGTCATGACGGCCTTGCCCTGGATCTTCCCGGCTAACATCTGCTGTGCGATGTCCGCCACATTGTCCCATGACGTTTCAATGTCAACATGCGGCACAACCCGACCGTCAGCTACAAGCCGTCCCAGAACGCCTAAGCCGATCCCAGCGGGTTCGGCGACCACTTCGTGGAACAGCGTGAGGCCGTAGATCTTGTTGCCGCCGTTGCCGAAGAAGCTACCGAGCGGGAAGGTGACCTCACTCGACGATGTCGCGCCGAAAGTGACCAGCACGCCGTCTTTCGCCAGCATCGTCAACGCGGCAGCAAAAGTCTCACCTCCCACGGCTTCGACCACGAGATCGTACGGTCCGAACTGGGCCGCAGCTTTGGCATCCGCGCTGACGACGATTGCGTCTGGTTTGGCTGCTGCTACAAGTCCCCGCTTCGATTCGCTGCGCAATAACGCAACGGTGAATGCGCCTGCCGCCTTCGCGAGTTGCACGGCGAAATGCCCTACGCCGCCAGACGCGCCGGTGATGAGGACCTTCCGCCCCAGCAGATCGCCGCGCTGTTTGAGCGCATGGTAGGCCGTCAGGCCCGCGACGGGAAGTGTCGCCGCCTGCGTGAACGAAACGGTAGCTGGCACAACACCGAGGGCCGATGCGGGGATCGCGACCTTCTGCGCCCACGCGCCACGTGCGATAAAACCGGCAACGCGTGAGCCGACCGACGGCCCTGAGCCATCAGCTGCGGCAACTTCGACGATGCCTGCCAGGTCCCAGCCCACATGTGTGCCGGTCTCCCAGCCCTGACTGTACCGAACCTCACCGAGGTTAAGGGAAGTCGCAGCCACCGCAACGATGGCGTCCGACGGACCCGCAGCAGGCTCGTCTACCTCGCGAATGACGAGCTTACCGGGAACATTTTGATCAACAACAACAGCACGAATGGACATAGTGGATACCTCTACAATGGAATGTTACAGTTTCCCCGTAAACAGCCGATCACAACCACGAGGTTCCCAATGTGGTTGCCGCTTCACGCCGGTAGCGCAGCATAATCACGAAAAGCGGTGTGGGTATGCGTTTTCCTCGTGAGTAGGATGAAATCGGTGGATAATCAATAAAAACGCTGGATAATAGGGCGCATAATATGCGTTTTGCCATGGTAGCGCAAAAGTACTAACTACTCAGCCATTTCGTCGAGTCTCTACCGACGAGTCCGAAAAGTGCGTGCCGGTTTGCAGTTACAGCCGCTACGCTCGCGGACGTACCGCGCCCGTGGCACTACGGGTTTGTTTTCATGTTCGATCAAAAAACCAGCGTGACGCTGGACCCCTGTCTCGCCGAGGCGGCTCGGTTGTGAGTTGACACTAAGTGGCTCCTCGGCAGCCTCCGACGGGTCCTGAAGAGTGACGCGCCGAAGACGGCGAAGTCATATAAGAAAAGTCAAAGGGACCCGCCTCCGGCAGTAGGAAGTTTTTAATTTTTGTGCTCGAACACCGGGTTCTTGGCCAGATTAGGAACAGGAAGGTCCTCCGGACCTGCCTGAGCAGTTACCGAAATTTGTGTGCGCGGTCGGTTATCAATGTGCAAGCGAAGACCCCCTTTAGGTTATCTGTCTTCATAATTAAGTATAGCAAATGTATGACTAAAAGTCAATATAATTCTTGTATGTATTTTCAGTACGAACTAATGAACGATTATTTGCTAAGCTGTCCGCTAGCGACGATGTTGCTGTCGTTCTGCCGACTGCTTGTTACTGGTGCGAGTCGCGGAAGCGGCTACTAGAGCGCCGCATTCACCGGGACTAGAACTCCTAGTCCGCAGACGGACGCTAGCGGTCTGACGAAGAACACCCCCTGTTCTCGAGCGAACTCAAGTCCGGGGCTAAGTCTGCGCCACAGGCGCAATTTTCGCGGCTAAGGCCCACTAAACTGTCCGGCCATTTGCTACTTGCCACTTTCGTGAAGTGCACACGCTTGTTACTGGTAAACTTGAGGCATGGATCTACCGTTGCCTCTCCTTGAATTCGACCCATCGCCTACCGCTGTTATCGAGCCCAAGCATGTCATCGCGGCTAAGGATGTTCCCGATTGCGCCGTGATCTGCTTCTTTCAAGACGTAATCCAAAATCTTGTCGCGCAGAAGCGGGCTACGTTGATTCATGAACTGCGCAGTGATATGGGCATCCATCCGGTCTACGAGATCGCCATCGATGGGCGACGTGTAGCCGTGTTCCATCCCGGCATCGGGGCGCCTTTCGCTGCGGCGCTCATGGAGGAAGTGATAGG
Source organism: Capsulimonadaceae bacterium (assembly GCA_036504535.1). GTDB lineage: Bacteria > Armatimonadota > Armatimonadia > Armatimonadales > Capsulimonadaceae > JARLGU01. The sequence goes on along the minus strand of DASXUY010000026.1, from coordinate 25,055 downwards.
CCTGGGCTGCACAAAGTTTGTGGCGTGCGGCGCATGCGGAGTCCTGGACAGCACTATTTCGGTGGGGCATGTGCTGATCCCAAACTGCGCGGTGCGCGACGAAGGTACATCCTTTCACTATGCTCCGCCCAGCCGCGAGATCGAGTTTGATCCCGAGACAGTAGGGACCATTGAGAAGACGCTTCAATCTCGTGAGGTGCCGTACCGCGTGACCAAGACATGGACGACGGACGCGTTCTACCGCGAGACGCCCAGGCGTGTTGCGACCCGTCGCTCCGAAGGCTGCCTGTGCGTTGAGATGGAGGCGGCGGCCCTGTGCGCCGTTGCCCGGTTCCGTGGCGTAAAGTTCGGTCAGCTTCTCTCGGGCGGCGATGACCTTGGCGGGGAGTTGTGGGACGCCCGTGCAGGTGTCGAGCGCCGGTCGGGGCGGGAGCAGTTGTTCACGCTCGCCGTAGAAGCGTGTTTGGCGTTGGGCTAATCATTGGTGTCCCATCCCCGACGTGCGTTAATGGCTGCGTCATCCGGTACCGGTCGCATTGCCGTGCCGTTGCTACTGTATCGGTGCCTAATCATGCGCTGAAAACAAAGTAGTTGACAAAGGATACGAGTCGCAGTATTATACACATGTGCAATGTTGTACGTGTGTATAACCTATGGCTGAAAAATTACCCAAAAAAGTCACACGAGTGATGGAAGCACCGTACCGTGGTATTCAAACCGAACTCACGCGACGGGTGCGGCACGGCTTGTGGGCAAAGGGCTCCATGATCCCGAGCCGGCGCGCATTGGCCGACGAGTTTCGCGTCTCCGTGCCCACGGTGCAAAAAGCCATCTCTGACATGGTAGCGGACGGCATATTGAGAGTCGACGCCAACAGAACGTTCGTGTTTGGCGATCCTGATCACGTGCCTGCCGTCAGCGAACCAGAGACCGACCTGCCGTTCTCGCCGGTTCGAACAGCTAAGGTGGGCAACGTTGCACTGCTTGCTGCGGTGCGTGTCGGCGACGCAGGGCAGATTGCAAACGCGTGGCCAGTCGTTATGATCGACGAGGCCGAGCACGCGTTATCTCGCGCGGGTCTGCAAACAGTTTTTATCAATCGGTACAGTGCGGAGCTTCGCCTGCATAACACGTCGCGCCTACTGACTGAGGCGCAGAAGAGGCAGGTCGATGAAGCCATCCTGGCCGAGGTGCTACGGAAGCGCCCCTCAGCGGTCATTGCGTTTACGGACTCTGTCGCCTATGACCTTCATCGCTTTGTTCGAAAACTCAATGATGCTGGAATCCTGGTCGTCATAGTTTTTTCGACTGTAACCGAGGGCCTGGGCTGCCCGGTCATTCTTTGCGATAACGTCGACGCTGGCAGTCAGGCGACCAATCACCTGCTTCAGCGTGGCGGCAAAAATCTGCTGTATTTTTCGCCATTCAAATCGCCTTGGGGCAGTGAGAGATTGATCGGGTTCCGCCTAGCGTGCTCGATCAGCGATCAGCTAGCCGTACCGCCGCAAGAGTACGTCGGCGACGATGAGATTGCCGACCTGCAGGCAGTGCAGGATTTCGTAAAGCACTCAGACATGGCCTACGAACACGCCTCTCAACTTCTCGCAACCGGTATCAAGTTCGATGGCGTGGTCGCCGCGAACGATCACATCGCCGCCGGGTTTGCGATAGCCGCCGCAGAACAAGGTAAACGACCCGGGCGCGACTATCTGCTGATCGGCTTCGATGATAAAGCCCAGTCGCGCGAACTCGGCCTTTCGTCAATGCATCCTCCCGTCGCAGGCATGGGGCGGGAAGCGGCACTCGCAATATCACGCCTGTTGCAAGGCCAAGACGAAATATCAGCTATCGTCCTCAAGTCACGGCTTGTCGCTCGGTCATCCACCAGTTTCGACTACGACGAGCAAACCGACACATCGGAAAGGATATCCTGGAATGAAGAATAATCACACGAGCCATCATGCATTCACATTGATAGAGCTTCTCGTTGTTATCGCTATTATAGCGATTCTCGCAGCTATACTTTTCCCCGTCTTCGCGACGGCGCGTGAGAAGGCGAGGCAAACGACCTGCTCAAGCAATCTCAAGCAACTCGGGATCGCGTTCGCCCAGTACACCCAGGATTACGATGAAACGTATCCGATAGCCCAATCGGGCCAGAGCGCTTACAACCCGTCGTGGGAAGGCGGGATTATTCCCTACACGGGCAACAAGACGAATAACGGTGTAGCTGGCGCAGCCAACAACCAGAAGTCGCCGCTGATCCTCCTGTGCCCTGATGACACGCCTGTGGGTACGTCCGGGCAGCAGCGCGAAAGCTACGCGATGCCGTCGCCACACACAACGTGCAGTAACTTCGTCGGTCTGGTTGTATCGCAGGTCGGCAGTTGGCCGTCGCCCTACTATTTCCCGGGGCGTGCGATGTCCCAGATTCCCGTCCCGGCAACCACGCTCGAGCTGGTGGAGAATCCGGGGATAGAGGTGCTCGGCGAGTTTGGTGAAATGTCGGGTAGCGTCACTTTCCCAGCGTCGACGTGCAACTTGCGAGCTCAAGCGCAGGTTCTGACGACCCCGCTACACAACGAGGGTTACAACTACCTCTTTTGCGATCAGCACGTAAAGTGGCTCAAGCCGAATCAAACCATCGGCACCGGCACATTATCGCAGCCAAACGGCTTCTGGACCGTGGCTGACGGCGACTGATAAGCCATCGGAGAGGGTGTGTACCGACGTTGCGCTATAGGCGTTTCAACGAGGGTGGGCGGCCAGCCGACAGCAGGCGCTCACGCGCATGGGCCGCTCCGTGGCGAGGGTTAGCGACAAAATTTCGGGGATCTCGTCCTCGAAGGCGGCCCCAAACTGTTGCGATACGCCACGATTGGGATGATCGGTTTGAGAATGTGACTCGACGTTTGGCGGCTTCTACGCTGCGAACAAGTGGTGCCACCTTCTGCGGGGCGATCCCCAGGCTTGGTTCGTTCGGAGTGGAGGCAATTTGAAAATTAGCTACCTCACGTGGCGATTGCCCGTCACGCCCGCCATGGCGCGACGGCGAGCCCGCCCTATCGTATCAGTATCCCATCGACCGCTAGTGACCAGCAATCGAAAGACCCATTGCACCATGAACCGCACACCACTCACATCGAAACGTCCGTTGATCCCCCGCAGCTGCGCATTAACGATCACGCTTGCAGCGTTTTCCATCGCTTTCTCGGCCATTACCGCCCACGCTGGCGACTACGCCGCGTGGAAGGCATCGTCCGCCGCGCTGGCGAAGGACCCATCGCTCGTCCGCTTCTACACCTTCGAGGAGAAGAGCGGCTTCACCACCGCAAACGTCGCTCCCGGTGGCGAAGGCGCGTGGACGTTCGTTTCGAACTCTCCCTATGGCCTATCGCGGGAACGTTGGTGGTGGATTTGGAACTCACGAATGAACCAAACATTCCCCGAGTGGACCCAGGGACGATGGCCCGCCAAGGGCGCCATAACCAGCGGGCTTGCCCAGGCGAACGCGTGCCGATCACGGTTCGGCGGCACCAAGGACGGCGTCTTTACCATGGCCGCGTGGGTCAGAATACAGGCCCCGGATGGGACCCGCGACGAGACGGCGCAGCTTATAAAGGTTGGGGATGGCTACAAGGCTGGATTCCGAACGGCTTACAACCGGGCGAAATGGGCTCCCAAGGGCCTGGTTGAGTTTCGGATGGGAACGCCCTCGGGACCAGTTATCGTGACCGCGCAGCCGTTCGAAGCGCGCGTGTGGCACCAGCTCGTGTGCCAGTGGGACGGCAAGGCCGTCGCCATATATGTCGACGGCGTGCTCAAGGAGACTAAGCCGTGCGCTGGCCCTTATGTCGACGTGAAGCGCAGCCAGGACTGGGCGGTTAACATGCCCGAGCAGGACACGGGCGGCCTAGACTTTGGCGGCCCGCCGGTTTCCACGCGGTTCGATCTCGACGAGCTGGCGATATACGATCGCGCTCTATCAGCCACCGAGGTCGCATCGCAATACGAAAGCGGCAAGCCATCCGACGATGACGCCGCGCAACGGGCGGCGTTTGCGGCCCTTGACGCCACCACAACGTCGCTGTCGAAGATCAAGATGACTATCCCCGGCGAAACGCTGGGCATATTCCGGCGCGGCGTCTCGATCCCCGCAACGATCACCGTGCCAGCATCGGCAGGCATGCAGGGCGACTACAAGGCCCATTACCGGCTTTGCGATGTCGACGACAAAGTCGTCGCCACTGAAACACGCCCGCTGAAGGTGTCGCCAGCGGCGGACGCAACCGTTACCGTCGATTTCGCCCCGAAGCTTTGTGGCGTCTATTTTCTCGACATGTGGATATCTGACCCCGCCGGGAAGGTGGTGAAGCGCCTCCCGCAAGAGTACGACTTCGCGGTAACTGTGCCTGTCCCTGCGGCGAAGGATATCCCGCTTTCATCACCGTTGCAAGCGCACAATATCAGCGGCCGCTATTTCGAGAATGCGTTCCTCGGTTTCGGCGTCGACCGCGTGATCAAGGGCAGCGAGGCATACACGAAGACAGGCGAAATCGACGAGAAGATGTTCCAGAAAGAGTTCGACTTCGACAAGCAGGCCGGGCTCAAGCTGTTCTTCTGCCTCCATATCTACGCGCCAGCCTCATCGGAGCGAGTGCCAGGCAAGAAATGGCTGATGAAGGATATGTCGCCGTGGGCGGATTACTGCCGCAAGATGGTGCGGACGTACAAGGACCGCGTCGCCTACTGGGAGATCGAGAACGAGCCGAACGCTGGCAACCTGATCGCCGCCGACGAGTACGCCCAGTTCCTCAAGATCGGTTACGAAGCGATCAAAGCGGAGGATCCGAACGCCATTGTGGTCGGGCTCTGCGGATGCCCTGGTTTCGTCTCGTGGAACGAGAAAGTGTACGAAGCGGGCGGCGCGAAGTATTTCGACGTCATGTCGCTGCACAACTACAACGCGTACCCGATCCGCTCAACGGTTCGCGAGCGGCTGGTGGAGAAAGCCATTGCGGCGCTGGTCAAGTATCGCGGGGAGCGAGTCCCGGTGTGGAACTCGGAGACGGGCTTCCACCCGATCGCCCGCAATGGCAGTCGTCCTCTCACCGAGGACGAAATGCGCAAGCTTTATCCTCGCACCCAGAAGGTTCTCGAACAACCCGCCTATCTGCCCGCCGATATGCCGACGCTCACCGAGCACTACACCGCCTGCTGGCAGACACAATCAGTGCTGCTGGATCTTGCGGCTGGTTGCGAAAAGTTCTTCATTCTGTCAGGCGCATCGCACTACTGCCCCGACTTCAATTCGTGCGACGGGCAGCCAACCGAACTCGCACCAGCGTTTGCAGCGCTTCAATCGGTGTTGATCCCCAGCGAAAAGGTCTCGAAAATCAGCCTCGTGTCGATGTCCGATGCCGGTGCCATGATCAGGCAGAAGGACGGTCGACTCGTGGCGGCCCTGTTCTCCGAAGAAGGTCCGACTCGTGAGTTCAGGGTGGATCGGTCTGGAGTGTTCACGGGCATGGATATGCTTGGAAACCCGATGACGTGGACAGCGAACGATGACCATATCATACGGGTCAAGCTTGGTCAGGAGCCAGTATACATTTTCGACGTTCCCGCCGACTTTGCCGAGGTGAACTACCTGAAGATGACGACATCGGCGGAAAAGCTACCTGCCAACGGTGTGATGAACGGTGTCGTGTCTGTCACCAACCCATCGGGCAAGCCGCTCAGCGCTACGCTCGCAGCCATCCCACCGAAGGGGGCGACGCTGAAAGTCGACTCCAAGTTGACGCTCCAGCCGCACGAAACGCGCAAGCTCCTATTCCAGCTCGAAGCGATGAATCTGCGCCGAGGGCCGTACGAGCTCGCGTTCGTGCTCTCCAGCGGTGAGCGGGAACTCAGCAAGCTGAGCGCGACATTCGTCTCCGATGGCGCACTTCACGCGGTGCCGCAGCTCACATCGCCCGCATCAATCGGCGACGGCAAATGGTGGCGCGATATCGCTCCCGAGCGCTGCGTTGATGTGGAGAGCGTTGTGAAGGGCCAGCCGATTGTCGGCGTACCGTGGGCGCCCCAGTGGCGCGGGCCGAAAGATCAGTCGTTTGAGCTGCGTTCCGCGTGGCAGAAGGATGGCGGGCTCCTCGTGCGCATCGACGTTACCGACGACATCGTCATGCCAGCGTCGCCCGATAAGCGAGGCTCATGCTTCATGTACGACTGCATCGAGCTGTTTGTGGATGGCCGCAAACCGTCGAGCCGCAAAGAGACATACAGCGCCGGTGTTGAGCAGATGCTGATCATCCCCAACGGCAAACCCGAAACGGCCCCGTGCGACTTCTGGTTCGGAGGCAAAAAGCCAACCTTGAGCGCGGAGTTTGTAGGCGCGCATACCGCAACCGGCTACTGGGTCGAGGGGCGAATCAGTCCCGAAGCAGGGACGGCGTTCAACACATCGCTTGGCGCCGAGTACGCGCTCGATGTGCTGCTCGACGACACCGACGTCGATACCGACGCGACGCTGCGCAAGAGCGCGATGGTTCTGCACGGTGTGTTCAACGATGCAAGCGACCCGACGAAGTGGGGCCGGTACCAGATGGCGCCGCCGAAGTAGGGTGGGCGAGGGAGGCGAGTGCATTTTCTGACACCAATTTGCCTGTCACTGCGTCAACGGTAACGACACGCGTGACAGGCGCACTATCCCTGGTTTCGACGACAACGAGACTGTACTCGAATGTTTGCTTGCCATTGTCGTCCGGGGGCGATACGGCTGGCCCAAAGGTCATAGGCACCTCTGCGCCCGTCACGCCTATCTCACGGACAACATTCGCCTTAATCGATTCAATCGACATAAAATGGTCAGGAATTTTGGGCTCTGGATAATGGTGGCCCCTGTACAGAGAAACTCGACCACCATTGCCAACCGCATGGACGATAATACTCGCCGAACTCGCTCCCAAAACGTTGTGCGGCAACCGCTGCTTGAAGGAGAACAAGTAAGTCGATTGGTTATGTTGCGACTGGCTCTTTCTGTCCGAACCGGGTGCCTCCTCATCGAGGCTCAGGTCGTTAGGCGCGGGAAAGTGGCCCCGCAAGTAGTCCTTGGCGATAGCAACGGCTTGCGAATAGGACAGCTGAGATTTGGTCAAGCTCGGATGTGCGGCACGAGGCGGCGGGCCATTATGGACAGGCAATTTGTCGCGGCGTTCAAAGGTTGTCGAACCGAACGGCGTGGTGTAGGCGCTCGCTGTGTAGGTAGCGTGCGCTGTCTCGGCTCGATAGTGAGCCAAGCTAACGGGCCTGCGGGTGCTGGGAGCCTTGGCGGTGATTATCACTGACAGCGATGGATTGCGCTCGAACTTCCTGATCTCCCTGATGACATCCTGCGGAGACCTCTTGGTCCAGTAGGGCTTGCCAGCGTCAGCATTGGACACACTGAGTGCAATGGCGAGTAGTGTCATGAGGCAAAGGGTAGGAATTCTGCGTACATTGGTCATTGTGATGTCCCAGTCTTGAACTGGCGATGCGGCGGTGATGGGTGAGCGATGGCTGAGATAGGGGATGGCAGCAACCGAATCCCTGGTGGCGGAGGACTGAATCTGTTGTTAGCCTATACGATTTCGCCAAACGATTGGGTCGCGATTGCCGTGGAAGCAGGCGATAACGCGGACAGTGTCCTGCTCGACACGATAGTAGAGGCTGTAAGGAAATCGCCTTAAGACGCATCGGCGAGCGAGACCATCGATTACCGGATACATTGTGGGCATATCGGTGACCAGTTTCAGCGCGTCTTGTAAAGCTCCAAGAAACTGCTCGCCTAGCCCCACTTCCTGCAACTCGTACCAGTTATAGGCATCGGACACGTCGGCGTCTGCCGCAGCATCAAATTTGATCTTCATTGTCTAGACGCACGGGCTCGCGCTTGGACCTGTTCCCACGAGAATGTCGTTTCGCTCGGGTGATCAATTCGCCAGGATAGCTCGGCGCGTTGCGCTGGCGACATCGGTTGATTGCCAGCGTCGAGCGCAATGGAATCCCAAATCTGCTCGACAAGTTCGATACGCTCCGCTAGAGGCAACCTGGCTATTTCCTGCAGTATCTGCATGTTCGGTTCTCCCCAATCCTACTACCTGAATTGTACCGCAAACGTTCAAACTACAGTTAACGCGTATTGCCATCAGCTTCAGCGCCGCGCACACACGGTACTATTGCGCCGTGACCCGGCTTTGGCGACGCGCTGCTAGGCGCTGGAGAGCCTTGTGCTATTTCGTCGGCTTGGCTAAATCGGTTGGCTCTGACGCTGGTAACACTATTTCTGGCTTCGGACTCCAAGCGCCGTCCGCATACGTGTAGTGGAAACTCGATGACTTCCGGGCATGCAAGTCGACGGAGACGAGTGAGTTATCTTTCACCGTGATTTCCCCGGACGTAATGGTCACATTCGTTTCTGGATGAATGCAGTTCTCCGTGTCTGACATGAATAGCACCGACTCGGCCCGTACAAATCGCGGCGTGGAAAACAATCCTTCGTAATACCGGATTTCTGCAGATCGATTATACTTCAGTAGGAATATCCCTCTGTCGCCAATAACGCAAGCATCGAGTACGGTTATAGGTTGTGAAAAACCGGCGTAGCTTTCTGGATAATCATAAATTGTGTTGTCATCGACAACCACTGTTTTAGCAGGCGTGATGTACTCATACCTGTAGCAGAATGAGCGGGCGGGGCGCACCAAAAACATTCCAGGGGGAGGTTGCAGCGGCTTTCCATTCTCGTCGAGAGGGGGCGAGTAGGGGACTTCCCACCGTGTAACCCGCAACTCCTGATTGCTTTGGCACTTTTTCGAATAGACGAGCACGTGTGGTGATGGTGGCGGCATGGCCGGATCGGCCGAATGTGCTAAAGCGCTGGCAGAAGGTGTCGCTGCCAACGTGTTGGCAACAGGATTTGTTGTCGAGGTTTGCTTCGGCGCGTCCGTCGGCTTGGATAGCTGCTTCAAGGTCGCTTCACTAATCGCCTCATCGTATTCTGGCCTGACCAAGTCCAGAAGGAACGATGGAGCAATGATGCCCTGAAGAGCATGGAGGTTGCCGCGGCGACATTTGATCATTCCGCGAAGAGCGCTTGCGATATACGCCTCGTAGAATGGGTTCGTCGTGGAAGTCCCCCCGTCATAGTAACGAAAAGCAGCAACGTGATAGAAAGCATCATCAGCTTGTTCGATTTTGCCGGTGGCGTACAGGGCGTTGGCAAGGGCGAGTAAATTCGGTATCCGCCTTTTGTTGTTTGCCCAGTATCGTTCTTGGAGCAGGGTATTTGCGCGCTTAACGAGTGGAAGCTGAGCTTCAGAGTAGCCCCCACGACGCAAAATACCACTGTAAATTGTACATAGCCTGGCTTCAAGCTCCGGCCTACCGTATGTGCGACTAAGTAAGTATTCTAGTAGGGCCTGCGTTTTGGGATAGAACTGCTCTTTGGGCAGCGATCGCTCGGGCAGGTGGACGAACTTCTTTTCTTCAGATAGAGTCCAGGCTCCGACTAGGTCGGTATACGTCTGCTCAGTGCAAAATACATATCGATCTGTCCGGTCCCGGACTGCCGCATCAACTTTGAGCGGCTCAGACCCTCCCGGTAACTCCTCACCAATCTGATATCGCACCCACGTTTCAAACTCTTGCGGCGACTTGTCCTTCTTGCTGGCAGCAAGCGAAGGATAGGACGCGGCGACTGCCGATACCAGACTTATCGCCAGCATCAAGGCCATATGCGAGGCAATTCTCTTTCGAAGTCGTTGAGGTTTCATTCGTTTGCTCTGCCTATCCTTGCTCTCTATCGACTCAGTTGCTATGCGTATCGCGGTTGGTGGTCCCGGAATTTAAATCGTATTCAATAGGGGCAATCCCTGTTTTTCACTGCTTCGAAATGGTGCCGCTTGCAGTACATGCTTTCAGCGATTCGTTGGTGCTGGCACTCCTCGGCTGTGCAGCGTAACGTTCCACATTCGTCACCCAAGGTGTGCCAAAATTGCCGATCATCCGCTTTTTCCGTTTCAGTCGCCGGTATAGCTAGCCAGTCAGTTTCCGTTTTGGCCCATTCTAGAAAGGTACACAATATCACTTCCAGGCGAAAGCTGTCGCCCAGCGCCTCAAACTTGTGGGCATGGACAGCGCATTCCATCCAACCCTCATCGGTTCGATTGCCGATTTTGTGTTTTTCAGCAGTAGGCTTGTGATCGAAAGGTTTGCTCTCGAGGATGGTCCCCGCCAGGTCGATGGAAACTTTCCAGCCTTCAGCTCCGCGTGCCTTAATCGACATTCCACAAGAGTATGCCCAGACACCGCCGCACTGCGCTGCACACCATTTGTGCAAGTCATCAACGGTTTGCAGCGACGTATCATCAAGGTGTGGGCCAATATCATCGATCGTTGACGTTCTTCTTTCGAGGGTTTCGAACATGTGAGGAACCTGAGCAGCTATCGACCCTTGGCGCACTTCATAGTCGTAGCCCTCAGCGATGCACTCGAATGTTGAATCGTGGAACGATAAAATGTAGTGCTTATAGGGTTGAAACATCTCGGGAGAGTGATACTGATGTATCGAATTCATACGTTCGAGGTTGCGCAGCCATGATGAGTGGGCTACCACAAATGTTCCGTATGGCCTCAGCCCGCGACTCGCAAGCGGATGCCCTTCAAAGGCTTCGTCGTTGGGTGGACCGAAGAAGCTGGCATAGCATCCATAAAATCGGACGACGGCGACAAGCTCATCATCCGTCTCTGCAGTCATTACTTGAACAGTAGTGCCGTCCCACCCTGTCGCTTCGTCCTGGACATAGTAAGCCACAACCGTTGCGTGCCCGTCGCTCATGACGAGGGGAATAGGAGCGCCAATTGACGATTGCGGCAAATCCGTCAGCTCGATTACGGTATCTGTGGATTCGATTATATACATCTGTAATGGACCAATCTGGTAGGGAAAATTGATGATCGTGCATTCGCCCGATTTCGCATCAATAGATCAAGTGTGTTGCCGTCATTAAGCTGGCTGATGAACCCATACTGACCGCGAACCTGGCATGCTGTGGTCGCCAAGTCAATTCGCACCTTAACCCATCGCGTCGGCTGCGCACCTGGCAGTCCGGCCCTGCGGACGGAATGCTCTTCGGAGCCCGGAATCCATTCCCGGGATCTTCATTCGGGGGTGGCCTGCGCCTTTCCGCCCGCGCCCTCCCGCACCAACGCGCCACTGCCCTCGCAATCACCCCTCGACTTTCGCGCGAAGCCGCTTCTCGGCGTCGACGTCCCAGTATCCGCAGTCGAGTTCGATAAACACCGTCGTGTACGGCATCGCCATCGTTGTCTTGATCACGAGGGCGCTGAATGTTTGACCGGCAGCGTCGAGGCGCGCGATGGTATCGTCGTGCGGCTTGGCGGTCACCGGATGGCCGTCGAGGATCGTGTTCAGCTGCGTGCGGAATGCGTCCGCGCCAGGGGCGTCGGCTTCGTCCATCAACGCTAGCTCGCTGTCGATAGTGATCACGGGACGCACGTGGCGAGCCCCGTCGATCTCATGCAGCACGCGCCGCAGGACGGCGAGGTGGTCATCGTGACCGGCGACAGTTCGCACGCCGGGGCTAATCTGGGCTGGGTACGCGGAATCGGCGATCACGATCCAGTTACGGTGGCCATAAAGCGGAAGAAGCCGTTGCAGCGACTCTTGCCACGTTTCGGTAGGTTGCATGAAAAACTCCTCTGCGGCGCGATTTAAGTCAATGGTGCACAATATCAACGAGCTTCACCACGATTAAGCGAACAGACACGATAATCCTCTTTTACTGCTGCGCTCGCGTGACTACTAAATATAAACAAACAAATGTTCTTATATCAGTTGACGAAATGACCATTGAGTGATATAATATATCTGAGATAGTCCATTGGGCCAGTGAATCGTGAGCCGCAACTTTAATCGATTTTTATGCGGAGAGTATGCGCATGCATATTGGTCTCATGCGCAGCGCATATGCGCATGAAAGTGGAGGGAGCGTGCCAAACAGGGTGCAGCACGGATGTACTCTGCTGCCATCAATGAAGCAGGGCGTAGTGACAGGCGCAGCCAGCTCCGTCGATTGGAGCATTGACAAAGGGAAGCGAGCAAGGCACAATTATCGTGCAATTCGGCGCTCGATTTGCCCACGTGGACGATTTTGGTGCCTTTTAAAGTAGGTTTATACCGCCGATGACGGCAAAATGGCTGGCCCGCGCTGGCCGACAAAGGATGTTATCATGTCTCGAGAAGATACGGAGCACTCTGTGGCAGGTTCATGGTTGAATTACCGCCCGGCAATTAAGGTCCTCGACTGCACCATTCGCGACGGTGGCCTTATCAACAACCACCAGTTCGATGATGGGTTCGTCACCGCAGTCTACAAGACCCTTGTCGCGGCTGGTGTTGATACGATGGAGATCGGCTATAAAACCGATCGTAAGATTGTGGCGCCAGGCTCGTCAGGCGATTGGAAATTTTGCGACGAAGATTCACTGCGACGGATCGTCGACGACAACCCTACCGACCTGCAGATCTCGGTAATGGCCGATGCGGAACGAACTGACTACCACACCGATATCCTGCCCAAGGATAGGAGTGTCATCGATATCGTCCGCGTCGCTACCTATATACACCAAATCCCGACCGCGCTCGACATGGTGAAGGATGCGGCAGACAAGGGCTATAAGGTCGGCTTGAACCTGATGGCGCTCACCACGGTCAACGACAAAGAGCTCGATGTGGCCCTGGAGGCGTTCGCCGCTCAGCCCGTTTACGGCATCTTCATCGTGGACAGCTTTGGCTCGTTCTACACCGAACAGGTGCGCGAAGTCACGAAGAAGTTCCTTAAGGCGGTCGAAGGGACCGGAATCGAGGTTGGCGTCCACGCGCACAACAACCAGCAATTGGCGTACGCAAACACGCTCGAAGCGGTGATCGCCGGAGCAAACCACCTCGACGCCACCATCAACGGTATGGGACGCGGCGCCGGCAACTGCCCGCTAGAGCTTCTTCTGGGCAGCCTCAAGAACCCGAAGTTCCAGCTTCGCCCGGTTCTCGAATGCATCCGCGACTACTTCGTGCCGCTTGAGAAGAAGGGTGACATGGAGTGGGGATATCGCATCCCGTACATGATCACCGGGCAACTCAATCAGCACCCGCGATTTGCCATCAAGATGCGCGCTGGCGATACGCCCGACGATTACGTCAAATTCTACGATCAAATGGTCGAGGAAGAGTAGCCACATCGGCTCGGGTATAATAGGCGGCGATGTTTGAAGTAAGTGTTGAAAAGACTATATCCTGCGCCCACCGGCTGTTTGGCTACAGCGGCCCGTGCGAAGCGCTCCACGGCCACAACTATACGATTATCGTCTCTTACATTGGCGAAGAGCTCGATCAATTCGGCATGCTTGTGGACTTTACTGATGTTAAGAAGGCATTCAATGTCGTTCTTAAGACCATGGACCACAAGTATCTGAACGAGCTTCCGATGTTTGGGGACCTATCGCCTTCGGCCGAGAATATCGCGAAGGTGGTCTACGGAGAAATGAAAAAGACGATCTTCGAGAGGGGACGTCTCCTGTCGGTGAAAGTGTGGGAAACTCCCACACAAGTCGCCACCTACTACGAGTAGACACCAGTCTCGGTTTGAGCCTCAAGTACGTGCAACGTTATTGATTTGGGGCTCGATCTGATTGTCCATGGCGATAAGCTTTGGGCGGCATACCCATTCGCTCGCGGAATTGCTTCGAAAAGTGGTACTCGTCCGAGAATCCCAGTCGCTGAGCGATTTTGGCATGGGGCATTGTCGTAGACCGCAGAAGGATGCACGCAAGCTCCATCTTTTTGCGCAGCCGATACTCGATTGGTGAGAAGCCAACTTCAGCCTTGAAGCGTCGCCGGAACGAGTCCCCGGTCATGTTCATTCGAGCGGCGAATGAGTCGACACCGGGTGTTGTCTCCAAGTTCGCGGCGAGCAGGTTGCAAGCCCGTGAAGCCCAAGGTGCTGGCGAGGCTGCCGCAGCTCGTCCGGAACCCTGACCAGCTACCAGTGTTAACAACTCGACAAACCGAACGATCCCAAGGGCTCGGTCGCCTGCCGAAATTGAAGCCACCTCACCAAGCCGGGCCAGCCACTCCTCCGAGCCCAGCCCCCGACGCACCGGGCGTGACGGGTCCAGATACCCGCATTCCCTCAGCATATCAAATGCGACCCCATCGAACACCGTGTAGACCTCGTCCCAAGCCGTCCCGGCGGCTGGCGCGTACACATGCCCTAGCTCCGGAAAGACAAAGATGATGTCGCCCTCGCGAACCTCCCCACAGTAGCCGTTAGCGTCGCTATACGTTCCATGCCCTCGCGTAATGAAGACCGTCGCATAGTGCCCGTAGATCCTAAGCGGCCTCGTCGGCACTACTCCCGGCGCATCCTTGACTGTCACGATTAAGTACAAGCTCCCCAATGGACAAGACTCGGCGTCGTGATAGAGAATGCTCTCTTTAAAGGATGGGTTAGTCATGGAGGTCGCCCCGAAACATACAAGTATTTCCTCATTTTGCCATTTGCCGCCAGCTTTTGACGTCGTAGAATAGGGATAGGGCAAAAAGGTTACTCCACGGGGCGTAACCACGAGCCAAACGTACAATCTTAAGCTCCAAGAGGCAGAGCTGCAGAACCAATTCGAGTGCCCCGCCGGACGAGATACGTGACCAGGAGTAACCTAAAACCATGAGCGCTGTACTATCATCGGACCAAATTGACTTCTACGACCGCAATGGCTACCTTATCGGCCTGCCACCAATCTATTCCGCTGACGAAATGGCGATCATGAATGGCGAGCTCTCGTCTCTTATGGCGCTGCTCCGTCCCGGTGAGACGGCAAAGGATATCCGAGAGTGGCATGAGGCGAGCACGTTCCTGTATGACATTTGTATGAACCCCAAGATTCACGACCTCGTCGAAGGCATCATCGGGCCAGATTTCTACTGCTGGGCGAGCAACTTCTTCATTAAGGAGCCTCACACCACCGAGACCGTTGGGTGGCACCAGGACGCGTATTACTGGCCGATGGCACCCCACAATTCGGTCACGGTCTGGCTTGCATTTACCGATGTCGATGGCGAAAATGGGGCGATGCGAATTGTGCCGTGTTCGCATAAGTCTGGCATCATCCAGCACAAGCGGTCGACCGATACCGACTCGGTACTGACATTGGAGTTGGAGAGTGGATCATTCCGGGAGGACACCGCGGTGTCGCTAACCCTTAAGGCGGGCGAATGTTCGCTCCACGACGACCGCGCCGTGCACGGCTCTCCAGCGAACCCATCCAGCCGCCGGCGTGCTGGTCTTACGATCCGCTACTCGGGAACGCATGTCGCAAACGACCTGACGGTGAACCCACATTTCAAGACATACCTATGCCGCGGGGTGGACAAATTCCATTTGAATCCTGTTGGCATGCCTCCAGCGAGTCGATACGGCCGCCCAGACCACAAAGCCGTTAGTATTGAAGAGTACGGTGCGCAAGCGCTGACTAGCAGGGCATGGGTGTGAGTCACGAATGTGGCAAGGGAGGGGTAAGCTCGGGCAAGCGGGTGGCCGAGTTCGCCGGGACTGAAGATCCCGGCCTGACGAAGAACACCCCTGCGGGGCTAAGTTGGGCGCGCGAGCGCACCCATTGCACTTGTGCCTTTGCCTACATAGAACAAGCTGTCGACTGCCACTTTCATGAAGCGCACCCGCAGTACATAACAAAGCAGGAGCCGATTTGGCACGCGACGAATCGACACCCAAAGGACATCACTACAATGACCGGACCTGAACGAATTAAAGCTGTACTTCGAGGCGAGCCTGCCGACCACTTGCCAATACAACCACTCGTGATGGTCTTCGCGGCCAAGCACGCCGCAGTGCCATTCGGGGCGTACTGCCGCGACGGGCGGTTGATGGCTGAGGTGCAGCTCAAATTCGCTCACGATTTCAACGTCGATGTGCTCACAACGTGCTCAGATCCGGCACGTGAAGTCGTTGACATCGCTGGCGAAGGCAGCGTGGTCTGGTTCGACGATCAGCCGCCCGCCATCGCGGAGGACAATGCAGCTTTGGCCGATAAGGGGCGACTGGAGACATTTCGCATTCCCGACCTCGCCAAGCCGGGACGGATGAATGACCGCATTCGGGCAATCGACATCATGGTGAAGGAGGCGATAGGGCAGAAAAGCATCTGCGGTTGGGTTGAAGGACCGCTTGCGCTCGCGGCGGAACTGCGCGGCATCAATAATATCATGACCGACTTCACCGACGACCCTGAGTTTGTGCTGCGCCTATTAGAGTTTACCGCCGATGTAGCGATCGCCTACGGCAAGGAGCAAGCGAGGCACGGTGTGGATACTATCGCGATGAGTGACGCGGCGGCGTCGCTGATTGGCCCGCGATTCTATCGGCAGTTTCTGCTTCCGCAGCAGAGGCGCGTGCTTACAGCGCTGCGAGGGTACGGCGTGATTACGAGGCTGCATATGTGTGGGCAGACCGACGCATTAATAGCGGACATGAAGACCCTGCCGGTGGACATCTTCGAACTTGACTTTCCAGTGAACCTGGCCCGGGCTCGCGAGACGCTTGGTCGAGATAAGGCCATCCTGGGAAACGTGTCAACGATAAGCGAACTGATGAACGGAACTCCAGAGAGCGTTACAGCGTCCGCCGAGCGATGCCACAAGACGTGCGGGAGGTATCACGTGGTGGGAGCGGGTTGCGAGGTGTCACCAAAGACACCGCCGGAAAACCTCAGAGCCCTCGTGAAGTATGGGATTGACCATACGCCGTGAGATTCCCAAAACGGCTCGCCACAGGTCAGCGGAGAAGACCTCCAGCCCAAATGCCGGGCAGTCCTCAAGGTGAGGGTGGTAGCTAAGCTGACGACGGGTTTGGCTAGCGCACGACGACACGGCGGCCGTCGACGGTAACGCGGCCATCGGCTATCAGGCGGACCGCTTCGGGGTATGCGGCGTGCTCGGCGACCAGTACTCGGCCCGCAATGGTGTCGGGCGTGTCGCCCGACGAGACTGGTACCGTCTTTTGCAGGATGATGGGCCCAGTATCGTAGTCGGCATCGATAAAGTGGACGCTGCAGCCGGTCACCTTGACACCGTAGTCGTAGACAGCCTGGTGAACGTGGCTGCCGTACATACCCTGGCCACCGAATGCAGGCAAGAGGGCAGGGTGAATGTTGGTGATCCGGTGAGTGTATGCGGCCAGGACCTCAGCGGGGATGCGACGCATGTAGCCCGCGAGGCAGATTAGGTCAGGCTGAAATCGTGTGAGAGCCTTGAGAAGCCTATCAGAGTAATCGTCGCTTTTGGGAGAGACAATGACCGTTTCGAGCCCAGTTTCACGGGCGCGCTCAATAGCTGGGCTAGCGGATGTGGTCCCGATAACGCAGACAACGTCCGCGCCCGGGATACGCCCATCGTGGCAGGCATTCGCTAAATTCAGAAGTGTACTGCCCCGTCCATGGGCACCGGAGATGAGGATGGCAATCTTGAACATGCTTGACAAATAAAATCCTATGGAATATGATAGCATAAGCATTCCTCAGGAGACGTCATCCCCCCCATGACCACGAAAAAATCGTGGGTGCAAGGCATCGTAGATGCTGCTCGCGCCCGCCTCGTCACGACTATTGTCTGGATTGTTATCTTGTTGGTGATCTACGTCGCCGTCGAGGTTAACAAATCCAATCACGCGCGTACGGTTGCCAACCTCTCGGACCCGGCATCCCGCCCGGCAGAAGTGCTGAAGTGGGCCAAGCAAGGCCGTCTGGCCGATGCTCTTGCGGAAACGCAGGACCCGAACACAGACGACAAGAGCCCGGCCAATGTGGCTAGCACCAAGATCCGCGAAGCGGCCGCTACCGACCTGAACACGCTGATTGCGTCGGGTACGGTGAGCGACGATGACGCATTGGCGAACCTGTACGCCCTACACAAGGACACCGATGGCGCCGTCAAGGCTAGCACGGTGACAGGTCTTGCCGCCGTTGCCGCAAAGAGCGACGCGAACCTGACCAAGCTGATCGCCCGCCTCGCTGACGGTGACCCGGATATCCGGGGAGCATCCGCCGACGCGCTGGCATCGATCAAGACCGACGCTGTGATCGCCAAGGTCGTGGACGCCGTCAACGGCAACCCGCCCGGCGCTAAGACCGATGCGCTGACGACCCTGTCCAAGATCGGCAAGCCTGCCGGTCCTGCGATTGTGTCGCTCATGGACACGCCTGACACGGCGTATCGCGGCCAACTGATCACCATGCTCGCCGGAGTCGCTGACCCGCGCTCCATACCGGCATTGAAGGACCAGGCTCTTGCCGAGCCTCGCGATCCATCGCTGCGACGCCTCTCGCTGCTCAGCCTGTCGGCTGTTGTGGTCGCGACCATGCCAAGCAGCACGGAGACCGCAGCTGCGGCCAAGCCTGCCGTGGTGGATCCCGCTGCCAAGCCCGCTCCTCCGGGCCCAACGCCGGAAGAGATCAAGCTCGCCTTGTCTGCCGCGCCCGTACTTGTGGCGGCCATCAACGACCCTACCGATGACAGCCGCGCCCGCGCTCAGTGCGCCCTGGCGTTGGGCCGAGCCCGATCACCGGAGGCCATTGCGGCGCTGGTGAAGGCTCTAGGCGATGTTGACACTCGTATCGCAGTTGCCGCCCGATCTGGCCTTCAGGCGTCCGGTCCCGGTGCGGTCGGCATGATCGCTGGCGCGGTCAAGAACCCGAGTCCGCAGGTGCGCGCTGGGGCAGCATACGCTCTAGGCGGCATCGGCACTCCTGCCGCCCTCGCCGCGATCGCCCCCGCGCTTACGGACTCGTCGGACGATGTCCGCAAGGCTGCATGTCAGGCTCTTGGCCACTCCGCAAACCCCGGCGCGGTAGCTCCGCTCGTCGCGCGGCTGGCGGATGCCAATGGCTTCGTTGCTGGCGAAGCTGCCACATCGCTGCAGCTTCTCGGTAAGTGGTCGGTACCGCAACTGGTTGCCGCTCTCGGCTCAACGAGCCCCACGGCGCCAATTTATGCTACACGAGCGTTGGCCGCCATTGGCCCCGACGCAGCGGGTCCCATCATGGCAGCGGCCTTGAGCGGTTCGGAGAAGCAGAAGACATGGTGCGCAGTCGCACTTGGTCGGATCCACGATCCGAAGTCCGAAGCGGTGCTCCAGACGCTGGCGAAGTCATCAGACCCCAGCACCAAGTACGCAGCCGAGCAGGCTCTTCGCCAGTTTGGCGTCGTGTAGCGACAAGCGTCACGGCAAACAGAGAATAAGGCCCTCCGCAACAGTCAGTTGCGGAGGGCCTTAGTACGTCTGAGGTCCAGATCTAGCCAGGGGTTATGTGCCGTCGGTGGTCGTGGCGAACACTTCCGTGACCCACCAGCCTCCGGTGCTGGACTTGTAGACGCCAACACCGACGGCTTCGAACGATGGCCCAAGGACGTTGCTGCGGTGGCCCGAGGACGCCATGAAGCCGTTGTTGGCCTTGATGGCGATGCTTGGGCTATCTCCGAGCGCGGAAGCGTAGTAGATGTTCTCGGCGATGGTGATGCGCTGCGGTTGATAGCCTAATCCTTTGATATAGCGGGAGAGGGGAGTGGACGCCTCCGGCCCCGGCGCTTCGTGGTCGAAGTATCCACGCTGTGCCATGTCTGCGGAGTGCTCGAACGCAACTGCGGCCAGAGTGCTGTCGACGCGCAGTGGTGCCAGCCCGGAGCGCTGCCGAGACGCGTTGATGAGGGCTACGAGGCTTCGTTCGTCGCTAGAGAGGCTACGCCCCCCATATCTCGCCACAGAGGGCTTTGGGGCCGATTCTGAAGGCTTTGCTGGGCTTTGTAAGACTGATGTTGTAACGAGTGCGGCAACCGCTGCTAAGAAGATCACTGTGACGTCTCCGGGCAACCCGCGCCGCTGGTATCATGGCGGCTGGTCGTTTAAGATTATGACTCAATTATGTGCGGGGTGAGTTAGTGCCCGAGTGGTTTCGTAAATAATTCATACGCTGGGCGTTGGCGAGTGTTCATCACTCGGGACCCAGAAGGGCTGAACAGAAGTTGCCACAGGGGGAATGATTGTGCAACAAAAAAAGCCCCTCGCAGCGCGAGGAGCTTCTTTGTTGGGCACGGACGCTACATGCCGCTCATTTCAAGGGCGCGCCAATCAACGATTCCCGCACCGAATTTGTCCTCGGGCGCTGGAGGCGTTATGACGCAGTCGGCGACGATCGTGTTGCCAGAGGTAGGACGGAACTCGACTTCGACCATTAATCGCTGGTTTTTGAGAAGCTGCATTGGGTTGATTGAGACTTGTTCAGCTCTAAAGCCCCGACCGCGCCGGACGATGTATGTGGAGGCTAAGGTGCCTGCTCGTTTAAGGGTGCATGTGTAATAGTAGCCATCTTCGTGGATGCCACGGCTGTTCATCCGGTCGTTGGGATTAACGGCGGTCTCGCCTACATCTACTGAGTATCCGTTAAGGGCGAGCGTTGCAACTGTGCGAGTCGTCGCCTTAGTAATGACGTGGCTTGCCGCCTGGAGGCCCATGGTAACAAGGCCGAAGAGGACCAGTCCGATGACGGTCCTGAGAAACAATTTCCTGTGTTGTGACATTCTCTATCTAAGCGCCTTTCCGCAATGTTGAGCCGTGACGCCGCGGCTCTATTTTCATTATGTGCCTCTGTTAACGGAATATTAACCAATTGTTAAGAACATTAAGAACTATTTTTCGAGTAGGCTTGTTGCGATTCGGAAACCCGATGTGCTATAGTAGACGTTCGTTCGATTACAATAACGGTTTGGAGATTGTTTTATGGCTACGTTATGTGCCGTGTGCGGCAAGGGCTCGCAGTACGGTCGAAATATCAGGCACCGCCACTCGGGATCGTGGGCTCTTCGAGCACCTCGAACCCAGCGCATCTACAAGCCCAATCTGCAATCGGTCCGGACTTTGGTCCAAGGTACTCCCACCAAGCTGAAAGTTTGTACGAAGTGCCTCAAAGCCGGCAAGGTTGCGCGGGCTGCTTAAATTCAATGTTTTAGCTCTGCGCCCCTTGACAGGGCGCAGAGGCGCGAGTATACTAACACATTGTCGGTACGCGTCTATCTCGCTTGAACAAGTTTCAGGCGTAGGGCGCTAGCCAGGTTGTTTGACTTTGTCGAGCCGGACGGCTACTGTCGGCCGGGATGCGTGAATTAGCTCAAGGGGGAACTTGCTCGGGAGGCGTCTACTTCGCCCTCCACGCAATACGAGAGTCATTTCCAATGTGCCCATAACGAGAGCGCGCCCCCCGCTTTCTGCACGAGCAGTGATCGACCTGCGATGCAGAAATAGGAACGGGGCGTTTTTGTGTGTTGACTCACGCGCTTCCATAGGTTCGATAGCCAGTCTCGTAGTTTTAGTTTGTTAGTCTTTTAGAGGGAAAGTATGCCCACAATCAGCCAGCTCGTGCGCAAAGGCCGGGCGCGAGTAATCAAGAAATCGAAATCGCCCGCACTTAAGGGCAACCCGCAAAAGCGCGGTGTCTGTCTGGTAGTCCGGACCGTGTCGCCCAAGAAGCCGAACTCGGCTTTGCGGAAGATCGCTCGTGTTCGTTTGACGAACGGAATGGAAGTTACTGCTTACATTCCTGGTATCGGGCACAACCTCCAGGAGCACTCCGTTGTGATGATCCGTGGCGGTCGCGTCAAGGACCTTCCTGGTGTTCGCTATCACATCGTTCGTGGTACGCTAGACGCCGCTGGAACCAAGGACCGCAAGAGCAGCCGCAGCAAATACGGTACAAAGAAGCCGGTTGCTGGCAAGGTTGCAGCAAAGAAGTAAGGAGACTTTAGAATGCCTCGTAAAGGCCCGGTGCGTAAGCGCCCCATTACGCCAGATCCTGTTTACGGAAATCGTCTTGTCACCCGCTTCATTAACCGCATGATGGTTGACGGCAAGAAGAGTATCTCGGAAACCATTTTTTACAATGCCCTTGAGGCTGCTGAGGCCCGTTCGGGTCGCCGTGGTATCGAGATCTTCGATCAGGCTGTAAAGAACGTTATGCCGCAGGTTGAGGTTCGTCCTCGCCGCGTAGGTGGTTCCACCTACCAGGTGCCTGTTGAAGTTCGCGCTGACCGGAAGGTTGCCCTTGCCATTCGCTGGCTTGTTGGTGCCGCCCGCCGCCGCAACGGTAAGACGATGATTGAGCGATTGTCTGCTGAGTTTCTTGATGCCGCCAATAACACGGGTGCCGCTGTTCGACAGCGTGAAGAGAAGCACAAGACAGCCGATGCGAACAAGGCATTCTCGCACTATCGCTGGTAAGTGTTTTGAAGTTCGTGCAGCGCGCCGGTCAATGACCTTGACTGCCGCGCTGTGCTCATCCAGCTGATACAAAAAATACACTCCTCGGAGCTCATTGTGAGCCCTTCCAAGCCGTGGAAGTCGAGGAGCAGGCCCGCCCGAAAATCCTGCGGGATAAAACGGGCAAACCCGTCCGGCAACACGTGCCAGACGGGATTAACTGCGATATGGGTGGCTGCAATTCGTGCAGTCCGTCGGCTGCATTTCCGGAGCAGCTGCGAGTAAACCCGGAAGAGGCAACAAAGTGGCACGCGACTACGCACTTGAAAATATTCGAAATATCGGTATTGCCGCGCACATTGACGCTGGCAAGACCACCTGCACCGAGCGCATCCTTTACTATACGGGCCGAACGTATAAGATTGGCGAAGTCCACGAAGGCGCCGCCACCATGGACTGGATGGCTCAGGAGCAAGAGCGAGGCATTACGATCACGTCGGCTGCAACGACCTGTTTCTGGGGTCTTGAGCCGGTTGTTCCCAGTGAGCCCGCCAAGGGCCGCAAGCAGACTCACCGCATCAATATCATCGACACTCCTGGCCACGTCGACTTCACCATTGAAGTTGAGCGCAGCCTTCGAGTTCTCGACGGTGTTGTGGCGCTGTTCGACGCCGTCGCCGGTGTCCAGCCGCAGTCTGAGACCGTTTGGCGCCAAGCTACTCGCTATAAAGTTCCGCGTATGTGCTTCGTCAACAAGATGGACCGCACCGGCGCTGACTTCTTCCGCGCTGTTGGCACCATCCGCGACCGTCTTGGCGCGAACGCTGTCGTACTTCAGGTGCCGATTGGCGCCGAGGGCGAGTTTGCCGGCGTTATCGACCTAGTTACCATGAAGGCTATCGTCTACCATGATGACAAGGGCGAAAGCTACGACATCACCGATATTCCTGCGAACCTCGCCGAAGTTTGCGCCGAATACCGCGAAAAGATGATGGAGCAGGTTGCTGACTGTGATGACGACCTGATGGCGAAGTACCTCGATGCCGAGCCAATTTCGGTCGAAGAGATCCACGCCGCCATTCGCAAGGGCACAATTGCTACAACCATCGTTCCGGTGCTTTGCGGTTCTGCCTACAAGAATAAGGGTGTTCAGCCTCTACTTGACGCCGTCATCGAATACATGCCGTCGCCTATCGACAAGGGCGCGATCAAGGGCATCAATCCGCACACCGAAGAGCCTGACAGCCGCGAGCCGTCTGACTCAGCGCCGTTCTCGGCGCTGGCGTTCAAGATCGCCACGGACACGTATGGTCTGCTTACGTTCTTCCGCGTCTATTCGGGCGTCTTGAAGAAGGGTGACACCATCCTTAACGTCAACAAGGGCAAGAAAGAGCGAGTTGGACGAATCGTTCGTCTCCACGCCAACAAGCGTGAGGATGTCGATGAGGTCTACGCTGGCGAAATCGCCGCCGCTGTTGGCATGCAGACGTTGACGACAGGCGATACGCTTGCCGAAGACAAGAAGCCGATTCTTCTCGAATCGATCACCTTCCCGGATCCGGTTATCTCGGTTGCTATCGAGCCGAAGACCAAGGCCGACCAGGAAAAGATGGGTATGGGCCTTGCGAAGCTGGCGTCGGAAGACCCGAGCTTCCGTGTTCGCACCGACGAAGAGACGGGCCAGACGATTATCTCCGGAATGGGTGAGCTTCACCTCGAGATCATCGTTGACCGCCTGTTCCGCGAATACAAGGTTGAAGCCAATCAGGGCAAGCCTCAGGTTGCTTACCGCGAAACGATCAAGGGTACCGCCAAGGCTCGCGAGACGTACAAGCGACAGACCGGTGGCAAGGGCCAGTACGGCGACGCCGAGCTGGTTGTGTCTCCGAAAGAGCCGGGTCAGGGTTACGAGTTTGTCAACAAGACTGTTGGCGGCTCGATCCCGAAGGAATACGTTCCGGCCGTCGAGGCTGGTGTCAAGGAAGCCATGGAGCGCGGCGTTCTCGCTGGCTACCCGATGGTCGACATCAAGGTCGAAGTGGTGGACGGTTCGTACCACGAAGTTGACTCGAGCGAAATGGCGTTTAAGATCGCTGGCTCGATGACCTTCAAGGAAGCGGCTCGCAAGGCTGGTCTCGTTCTTAAGGAGCCGATCATGGCCGTTGAGGTCGTGACTCCCGAAGGCAACATGGGCGACGTTATTGGCGACCTTAACTCCCGCCGAGGTCAGATCCTCGGTATGGAGCAGGAAGCGGGTACCGGCAACCAGATCATCAAGGCACAGGTTCCGCTGTCGGAGATGTTTGGCTACTCCACGACGCTGCGTTCAGCGACGCAGGGACGAGCTTCGTATAGCATGGAGCCGAGCCACTACGACGAAGTTCCTCGCTCCATTGCTGAAGAACTCATCGCTAAGGCGCAGGGCAAGACCTTGTCGCGCACCCAGTAAGTTAGTATGGCCAGCCGTCGAAGGCTGGCCGACTCTGCTCAAAAAGTTGCTCGCGACTGCGGGCTGACAGTAAGTTTAGGAGAACTCAGATGGCGAAAGCGAAATTTGATCGAAGCAAGCCTCACGTAAACGTAGGCACCATCGGCCATGTCGACCATGGTAAGACCAGCTTGACGGCAGCTATCACGAACGTGCTGGCCAAGACCGGTAAGGCGACCGCCAAGGCGTAC
>DASXUY010000025.1:0-157070 GCA_036504535.1 Capsulimonadaceae bacterium | reverse complement strand
GCCGGGTTCGGTCAAGCCTCACACGAAGTTCCAGGCCGAGGTTTATATCCTTAGCAAGGAAGAGGGCGGCCGACATACTCCGTTCTTTACGGGCTACCGACCTCAGTTCTACTTCCGCACCACGGACATCACCGGCGACCTTAAGCTTCCGGAAGGTGTCGAGATGGTTATGCCTGGCGACAACATCAAGATCGAGTCCGAGCTGATCCACCCGATCGCCATGGAAGAGGGTCTGCGTTTCGCTATCCGCGAAGGCGGCCACACCGTCGGCGCTGGAGTTGTCAGCAAGATCATCGAATAAATCTCGTAGCTTAGCGATTTTAGCCGGCGAATGCGGTATAGTGTTCGTCGGCTTCAATCCGAAGCACTCAAATTGCCTGTCCGGTTTTAGAGTGAACCGGACGTACAAAGGCCGCACCAAGTAAGGGTTTAACATATGCGTCGCGATAAAGTTCGAATTCGACTGCGGGCGTTCGATCACCGATTGCTCGATCAGTCTGCCGAAAAGATCGTCGAAACCGTTCGCCGAACGGGCGCCAGGATCTCCGGTCCTGTCCTGCTACCGACCGAGATAGACCGCACCACGGTTATCAAGGGCCCGACGATCGACAAAGAGTCGATGGAGCACTTCGAGATGCGGACGCACAAGCGTCTTATCGACATTCTCGAGCCTGGTCCTAAAACGATCGACGCGCTGGCGAGCTTGAACTTGCCGAGCGGCGTGGACATTGAAATCAAGCTGTAAGCCTGCCGACCAATTCGCTCCATTGTAGGAGCGGAGAGATCTTAAGGTTTCTACGCGTTCGCCAAAGTGCGTTCGCGATATCGCCTGGGTTAGCCCCGGGCGTCTACAACGAAAGAGCATTCCGCAAGGAAGCTCAGGACAACCCGCGACAAGCAAGGTGATCGCAGCCGCCATTGATGGCGTGCCGCGGGATACCCCATGTGCGCCGTGGAGGAAACAATGCCAAGTGCAATTCTAGGTCGAAAACTGGGTATGACCCAGGTTTTCGAGGACGATGGCCGTGTCACGCCTGTGACGGTCATCCAAGCGGGACCGTGCGTCGTGACTCAGGTCAAGACGACAGAAAAAGACGGATACTCAGCCATTCAGATTGGCTTTGAGGACGTCAAAGAGCACCGCCTCACCGAGCCTGAAAAAGGCCATTTCCGTGCCCATAACGTGCCTAACCGCCGCGTTCTCCGCGAGATCAATCTCAACGATGGCGAAGCGTTAAGCGAGGGCGATGAGTTTAAGGCGGACATCTTTGCCAACGGCGACAAGGTCTGTGTGACCGGCGTCTCCAAGGGTAAGGGCTTCGCTGGTGTTGTCAAGCGCTACCACTTCCATGGCGGCGACATGACCCACGGCTCGATGATCCACCGCAAACCCCAGAGCTCGGGCGCAACCGACGCTGCACGCACCTTTAAGGGTAACAAGAAGCCGGGCCATATGGGCGCCGAGCAAGTTACTCAGCAGGGTCTCAAGATTGTGCGCGTCGACACCGACAAGAACCTCCTGCTGGTCAAGGGAGCGATCCCCGGCGCCAATGGCGGACTGGTTCTGGTCAAGAAGTTCAGCCGCTAACCCGCGACAGGAGATAACGATGCCAACTATCAACATTAAAAAAAGTGATGGCAGTGGTGCGGGAAGCGTCGCGCTGAGCGACAAGATTTTCGCAGCACCCATCAATAAGGGCCTCGTCTACCAGGCGATCCAGGTTCACAACGACAACAGCCGCCAGGGTACTCAGAGCACCAAGACCCGCGCGATCGTCCACCACTCGACCCGTAAGCCGTACAAGCAGAAGGGTACTGGACGAGCCCGCCAGGGTATGACATCCGCTCCGCACTACCGCCATGGTGGTATTGCGCTCGGCCCGCTGCCCCGCGACATTCACCGCGACCTTCCTAAGAAGATGCGCCGCGCTGCGATCAACGCTGTTCTCTCGGCGAAGGCCGCTGACAGCCAGATCGAAGTCATCGACACGCTGGCATTCGATAAGATCAGCACCAAGTCGGCCGGTCAGTTCCTAAGCGGACTGTCGCTGACTGGTAAGCGAGTGCTTATCATCATCGCCCAGCACGATGTGACCGTCTACAAGTCGTTCCGCAACATTCCTAAGGTGGAAGTTCGGGTTGCCCCGGCGTTTTCCGCCAAGGACGCTCTTGCAGCCGAGACCATCGTCTTTACCCGTGAAGCTCTGGACAAAATCCAGCCGGCTCAGGTGGAGGCCTAATCAATGAGTTCGTCAACCAAGAGCCCGTATCAAGTTATTCTACGGCCGATCATCAGCGAGAAGACGGTTAACGTCTCCAATGAAGGCAAGTATGTATTCGCCGTAGACGCCGATGCCAACAAGTATGAGATTGCCACCGCAATCGAGACTATCCAGGCTGAAGCGAAGAACGCTGTCCAAGTGGTCGATGTCAACACCATTGTCTGCAAGGGTAAGGTGCGCCGTGGGCGCTTCTTCCGCCGCGCAAACAAGGGCCGGTCTTCGGACTGGAAGAAGGCCATCGTCACGCTCGCGCCCGGTCAAACGATCGAGCTCGTCGAGGGAGTGTAAGAAATGCCTGTAAAACGACTAAAACCGACCACCCCGGGTCAGCGTTTCCGAACGGTATCCACCTACTCGGAACTCACGGCCACCAAGCCTGAGAAGTCGCTCACGAAGCCGAACCCGCACTCGGGTGGACGTAACAATAAGGGTCGCCGCACCGCTGTGAATACTGCGGGCGGTAACAAGACTATGTACCGCGTGATTGACTTCAAGCGGGACAAGAACGGCGTACCTGGTAAGGTCGCGACGGTTGAGTACGATCCAAATCGCTCGGCCCGCATCGCCCTGATCCACTACGCTGACGGCGAGAAGCGATATATCCTGTGGCCAGTCGGCCTCAACGTCGGCGATGTGATCACCGCTGGCGAAGGCTCCGACATCAAGCCTGGTAACGCTATGCCGATCCGCGCCATTCCTGTCGGTACGACGATCCACAATATCGAGCTTAAGCCCGGTAAGGGTGGGGAACTCGTCCGCAGCGCTGGCGGTTTCGCACAGCTTCAGGCGAAGGAAGGCAAGTACGCCACGATCCGCCTGCCATCGTCGGAACAGCGCCTCGTTCTTCTCGAGTGCATCGCGACGATTGGTATCGTCGGCAACGGTGAGCACGAGAACATCAAGCACGGCAAGGCCGGTAAGAAGCGATGGCTCGGTGTGTACATGCACAACCGCGGTGTCGTTATGTCTCCGCGAGACCATCCACATGGTGGTGGTGAAGCGAAGTCGCCTGTCGGACGCAAGAAGGGTCCTGTTTCCGCGACCGGTGTTATGGCGCATGGCTTCCGCACCCGCCGCAACAAGAAGACCGATCAATTCCGAGTTCGACGCCGAGGGGGCAAGTAAACTATGGGACGCTCACTAAAGAAGGGTCCGTACGCTGACCCAAAGCTACTTAAGAAAATTGACGACTTAAACGCCCGCAACGAGAAGCGGATCCTGAAAACATGGTCCCGCCGCTCGACGATCTTCCCGACGATGATCGGGCATACGCTCGCTGTCCACGACGGACGCAAGCATATTCCTGTATTCGTTACCGAGAACATGGTCGGCCATAAGCTGGGTGAGTTTGCGCTCACGCGCACTTTCAAAGGCCATGCGGGTTCGAAAGACACTCGCAGCAAGGTGCGCTAGGAGATCATTATGGAACGACCTATGAACACGGCGGGGAAGTATCGACCGACCCTAGCCATAATCGAGGAGCATCTCCGCGGCACCGAAAAGCGTCACACGCCTGTATCGCGGATCAAGGTCGCCAAGGATAAGAAGACTGGCATCGTTAACATCGACGTCTTCACGAGCCGCCCCGACGCAATTCGCGTCGAGGCTGGTGACATCCAGACCGCGATCAAGGAAGCTTCAGGCGGCAAGGACATCAAGCTGAATGTTGTCCCCGAGGCTCGCGCCGTTGCCAAGTTCATCCGCATGTCGCCCCGCAAGGCTCGACTTGTATTGAACAACATCAAGGGCAAGCGAGTATCGGATGCCATCGACATCCTGCGGTTCACGCCGAACCACGCTTCGGAACCGATTATGAAGGTTCTAAAGAGCGCGGCTGCAAACGCACTGGATGGCTGGGGCGCCGACCCGACCGAACTTAAGGTTCACAATATCATCGCTGACGGCGGACCGATCCTCAAGCGCATCCGGGCTCGTGCCCAGGGCCGCGCTTACCGGATCTTGAAGCGCACCACGCACCTGACTGCGGTTTTGATGGAGGCTCCGGCCCCTGTTGCAAAGCGCAAGCCAGTTGTGAAGGCCAAGAAGGCCGCGGCGCCCGCTCCTAAGAAGGTCGAAGCACCTAAGGCTGAAGAGCCGGCGGTCGCGATCGAGGAGACGACGCCGATAGTGAACCAGGTTGAGACAACTCCAGTTGCCGCGACCGAGACGATTGAGACCGCTAGCGCGGACACTCCGACTGCCGGCGGCTCGACCGCTGAGCAGGCGTAAGGGAGGCAGACTTTGGGTCAAAAGGTACATCCTGTAGGTTTTCGCATTGGGGTGATCCGCGATTGGGAGAGCAAGTGGTACCTCGACAAGGGCTACTCCGACGCTCTCGTCGAAGATCACAAGATTCGCACCTTCATTAAGAAGAAGCGCGAACTTGCCAACGCCGCTGTTTCGCGTGTCGAAATCGAGCGCTGGCCGGAGAAAATCCAGCTTAACCTGCATACAGCCAAGCCCGGCATCATCATTGGCCGTGCGGGCAAGGGCATCGACGATCTCTCAGCCGAGATCCGCAAGTTCACCAAGAAGCGTGAAGTTGTGGTGAACGTCACCGAGATCCGACATCCCGAACTCGACGCTCAGCTTGTTGCCGAAAGCATCGCGCAGCAGATTCAGAAGCGCATCTCGTACAAGCGAGCCATGCGACAGGCCGTCACCCGAGCCATGAAGCTCGGCGCCAAGGGTATTCGTATCCTCTGCGCCGGTCGACTTGGCGGCTCGGAAATGGCTCGCCGCGAAACGGACCGCTTGGGCAAGATTCCGCTGCAAACGCTCCGCGCCGACATCGACTACGGCTTCACCGAAGCGTTGACCACTTACGGTCACATCGGTATCAAGGTGTGGATCTATAAGGGCGACATTCTGCCAGGTCAGAAGCGTCTTACCACTGCCGACATCGCGCTCCAGCAGCAGCAGCAGCGACGGCTGTCTGCCGAAGAAGGCTTCGGCGGCGACCGACGTGATGGCGGCGGCCGTGGACGTGGCGGACGTGGCGGCGGCGGCCAGGGTGGTCGTGGCGGCCAGGGTGGACGCGGCGGCCAGGGTGGTCGTGGCGGCCAGGGCGGCGGTTTTGGTGGCGGCTTCGGCGGCGGACGCCGATAGTTGGCTTAAGCCAAGAGTTACACGCCAACGCTCAGCGATGAGCCGAGGTTTGGAGCGGAGCAGAAATGCTCCGCTCCGCAGTTCGCTAGCGGATAGCCGCGTTTATGTTAGGCCTCGTTTGTGTTCTTAGGCGACCGCCTTCGAACACCCGACACGACGTCATGGACCGTCGTGGAACGAGTGGGGCCCAATCAAGGAGATTTGAGCCATGTTAATGCCTAAGAGAGTCAAACACCGTAAGGTACACCGCGGTCACCGCCGTGGACCCGCTACTGGTGGTACGCATGTGGACTTCGGCGACTACGCGCTTCAGGCGACGGAGTCGTGCTGGATGACGAACAACCAGATCGAAGCTGCTCGTATCGCCATGACGCGCTATATCAAGCGCGGCGGTAAGATTTGGATCCGTGTTTTCCCGGACAAGCCGTTCACGAAGAAGCCTGCTGAAACCCGTATGGGTTCTGGTAAGGGTTCTCCTGAGGGCTGGGTTGCGGTTGTAAAGCCCGGTCGTATCCTCTTCGAAATGAAGGGGCCAGCGGAAGATGTTGCTCGCGAAGCCATGCGCCTCGCACAGCACAAGCTTCCGATTGCGACGAAGTTTATTACTCGCGTCGAGTCCGACGCACTTCGCGCCAAGGACGAATCCGCGAAGCTGGGAGCGGGCGGGGTTGCTATTAAGGCACCGATCGTTGCCCTCAAGACGAAGGACACGACTGTCAAGGCTGCCGAGCCTGGCAAGGGAGGCAAGTAAATGGCTGAGAAGAAGAAGGCCGACCTAATCAAGGAAATGCGCAAGCTGGACGATGCTGGCCTCAACGCCGTCGTCGACAACGCTCGCAAGGCTATTTACGAAATCCGCCGCGCCCGGCTCAGCGCCCCCGAGACGAACGTGCGAGCGACCCGAACCGAGAAGAAGCAAATTGCACGGGCACTCACCATCAAGCGGCAGCGCGAGATCGCGGGGAACCAGGGGTAAAGAGACTAAACAATGGTTACTACACAGACCGAAACAACTGAAACGGCTCGTGGCCGCCGCAAGACCCGCGAAGGCATCGTCACTAGCGACAAGATGGACAAGACGATTGTCGTCACTGTCACCAATCTTGTTCGCCACCCGCTCTACGGCCGAATTCTAAAGCGGACGAAGAAGTTCAAGGCTCATGACGAGACGAACGACGCCCATATCGGCGACACCGTCGAAATCATGGAAACTCGGCCGTTGTCCAAGGACAAGAACTGGCGATTGCTCCGAGTTATCGAGCGAGCTAAGTAGCCGCTTCGGCAAACAGGCAGGATTAGGCGCCCGTGGGTTCCCCGTGGTTTAGGGGAAACCTGCTGGCTCCCAGGAGATCGAAGAAATGATTCAACCGTATACTCGCCTTAAGGCTGCCGATAACAGCGGCGCTCGCGAGATCCTTTGCATCCGCGTGCTAAAGGGCTCGAACGCCCACTATGCGCACGTCGGTGATGTGATTGTCGGCGCCGTCAAGTCGGCCACGCCGGGCGCGGCGGTTAAGAAGGGCGATGTCGTTAAGGCAGTCGTCGTTCGAACCCGCGACGCTATTCGACGCAACGACGGATCGACGCTTCGTTTTGATGAGAACGCTGCGGTCGTTTTGACCAACGCTCTCGAGCCACGCGGCACCCGCGTCTTTGGGCCAGTTGCCCGTGAGATGCGCGAAGCCAAGTTTGGCGGTGCGATGAAGATCGTCTCCCTCGCGCCGGAGGTACTCTAATGTCCCAGACAGGAACCCGCATTCGTAAGGGTGATACCGTTAAGGTTATCACCGGCAAGGACCTTGGCAAGGAAGGTAAAGTGCTGGGCGCCATCGCTCCTGACACAAACCCGAAGAAGAAGCGGCCGAGCCGCCTTCTTGTCGAAGGTATCAACATTATCGTTAAGCACACCCGGCCCAAGCCGCAGCAGAACGCCAACCCGACGGCTCGTCCCCACGAGCACGGTTTGGTTCACAAGGAAGCGCCGATCTATGCTTCCAAAGTGATGCTTGTGTGCCCGAGCTGCGGTAAAGCTACCCGTATCGCCGTCAAGACGAACGAGACCGGTGACCGCTACCGCGCTTGCAAGGCTTGCGGTAAGCAGATCGATTAGTCAGGTTTGCTAATGGATGGCGGAGAGCACGGATGCGTCCGTTGCGATCCGCTCTTTCCATGCCAGCCAAACCTTTATACATAGTATTGAGCCCCCGTGCTCCCTGTGAGCCGGAATCGACGACGTTACCGCGTCGTCAAGGATAAACAACATGGCACTTCCGCGCCTAAAACAGAAATTTAATGACGAAGTAGCACCTGCTCTTCTCGAAGAGTTTGGCTACAAGAACGTGATGCAGATCCCGCACATTGAGAAGGTTGTTATCAACATGGGTGTTGGTATCGCCGGTCAGACCGGTGGCGACCCGAAGGTGCTTGATCACGCGATTGAAGATCTTCAGACCATTGCAGGTCAGAAGCCGATTGTTACCCGCGCCAAGAAGGCTATTGCGAACTTCCGACTTCGTGAAGGTCAGCGAGTGGGCGCAAAGGTCACCCTGCGCGGTCGCATCATGTACGAATTCCTCGACAGGCTTCTTAACGCATCACTGCCCCGCGTCCGTGACTTCAACGGCGTCAATCCGAACTCCTTCGACGGGCGTGGCAACTTTGCGATGGGCCTCAAAGAGCAGCTCATCTTCCCTGAAATCGTTTACGATAAAATCGACAAGATCCGGGGAATGGACATTATTATCACCACATCGGCAAAGACCGACGAAGAGGCCCGCAGCCTTCTCCGACGGATGGGCATGCCGTTCAAGGGTGACCGGGATCGTGGTACGAGCAACACGATAGCCGCTAAGTAAGACCTCACCCCCCGGCCCCTCTCCTTGGAAAGGAGAGGGGAGTCAGAGGGGGAAGGCTCGGCATTTTGGCCGATTTTTACATTGCTACAAGGGAATTCCCGCACCCATTGGTGAATAGACCAATGGGACTGGCAGATCCGATAAGGAGACCGTCAGGAAAGCGGGAAATTCCCGTTGCCCTTTGACAATTGAACAACGGTTGTATTCGGTAGTTCGATCCAAGATAGCCTCAGCTCGCTTGGTCCTGTCGCGCAATGATGTGCAGCGGGTCGACGTCGTATATCCCTCGCCGCCTCATATTTAGCGCGATTAGTTTCCAGGCTCAGCCTGGCCGCGATGACGTGGGTAGCAGGAGGGGGATGAATGAAACGATATGCCACAGAACAGATCCGGAATGTCGCGATAGTTGCGCATGGCGGATCCGGGAAGACCTCATTGACTGAGGCTCTTCTCTACGTTTCTAATGCAACGGAGCGACAGGGACGTGTCGAAGACGGTAACACCGTCAGTGACTACGATCCCGAAGAGATCCGTCGCAAGGTTAGCATTCAAGCCGCAGTCGCCACCACCGAGTGGAATGATTGCAAGATCAATTTTATCGACGTTCCGGGTTACGCTGACTTCGTCGGAGAAGTTGCTGGAGCCCTTCGAGCCGTAGACGGCGCGATATTTGTCGCTGCCGCGCAATCTTCCGGGATCGATGTTGGTTTCGAAGTCGCCTGGGAATACGCCCTCAAGGAAAATATCGCGCGTGCCGTGTTCGTCAACAAGATGGACAAGGATAACGCCGACTACTTCCGCCTCGTGGACAACCTCCGCAAACGTTACGGCAAGGTTATTGCCCCCGCTGAGATCCCGATAGGGACAGCGTCAACGTTTCACGGCGTTGTCGATTTAGTTCACCTCAAAGCTTACGAGTTCCATGAGGGTGAAAAGGTCGATTATCCAGAGGGTATTCCCGACGATCTCGCTGATCTGGTTGCCGAATATAGAGACCATCTCGCCGAGTCGGCAGCAGAATACGAAGACGATCTCATCGAAAAGTATCTCAATGGTGAGGAACTGACCAATGAAGAGATCGAGCGTGGACTACACCGAGGAATGTCCGAAGGCAAGGTCGTTCCTGTTCTTTGTGGCGCAGCCACGAAGGATATGGGTGTTCGGGTTCTTCTCGACCTAATATGCGCAGAATTCCCGCAGCCTGGCGAACATGAACCACGACATGGTGTGGATCCGGCCACCGGCGTAGCAATCAGTCGGGCGCCACTGGAAAGCGAACCGGTAAGTGCTCAGGTATTCAAGACTGTTTCAGACCCTTACGTCGGAAAATTGACTTACTTCAGGGTATACTCTGGGGTCCTTAAATCGGATTCAAGCATTTTTAACGTGCGCACCGGTCACGATGAGCGTATCGGGCAGCTGTTCTTCCTTAGGGGGAAGCAGCAGATACCGGCCTCAGAAGTGGTGGCGGGTGACATTGGCGCAATCGCGAAGCTCGCTGAGACGAAGACCGGCGACACGTTGGCCAGCAAAGCGAAGCCGATTCTTTACGACCCAATCGAGTTCCAGCGGCCGTACTATGCGGTGGCTATCAGCGCGAAGACTAAGATTGACGAAGACAAGCTTGGCGCTGCGTTGCACCGATTGGAAGAAGAGAACCCGACCTTTGAGTTGAAGCGCGATCCGGAGACGGCGGAGACGCTGATAGTCGGAACGGGCGAGACTCAAGTCGACATCATAGTCGATAGGCTCAAGCGATTTGGAGCCAATGTTGATACGCGGTTGCCGAGGATCCCGTATCGCGAGACGGTTCTTGCGAAGGCAAAGGCCGAAGGCAAGCATAAGAAGCAGACGGGTGGGCGAGGGCAATTCGGCGATTGCTGGATAGAGCTAGAGCCTGCAGGGCGGGGTGAAGGGTTTATTTTCGTTGACGCAGTAGTCGGCGGGGCTATCCCCAGGCAGTTTATCCCGGCCGTTAAGAACGGTATCTGCGAAGCGATGGGGCGGGGTATCGTTGCTGGTAACCCTGTTGTCGATGTGAAAGCGACGCTGTACGATGGGAAGTACCACGATGTGGACTCGTCGGAAGCGGCTTTTAAGATCGCTGGCAGCCTCGCTTTTCAGAATGCAGCGGTGCTCGCGAAGCCTGTGCTCCTCGAGCCGATCTTGGATGTGAAGATCACGGTGCCCGAGCAGTATA
The DNA here is from genome assembly GCA_036504535.1 of Capsulimonadaceae bacterium. Taxonomy (GTDB): domain Bacteria; phylum Armatimonadota; class Armatimonadia; order Armatimonadales; family Capsulimonadaceae; genus JARLGU01. Next base: position 146,625 of record DASXUY010000025.1, on the reverse strand, counting down.
TGGGCGATGTGATTGGCGACCTGAACACCAGGCGGGGCAGAGTGCTCGGCATGGAGCGGATTGGCGGAGAGAACTCTCACGTCACGCAGCAGGTTTCCGCTACGGTTCCGCAACGCGAGATGCAGCGGTACGCAATTGAACTTCGGTCGCTTACTCATGGACGTGGTTCATTTAGTGCAGATTTCTCGCATTATGAGGACGCACCGCAATTAGTGCAGCAAGAAGTGGTAAAAGAGGCTGAAAAGTCCGGTTTTTCCATCCATGTTGAGCATTAACGGCGGGTTCGCTTCTCTGTTGTGATATAATTTAACGGACAATTTTTGTTCGGGGCAGTATTGACCGCGTCCTTCTTCCTGGACGAAAGGGGGAGGGACCGGTCTTTGCGCCGTCTCTGGCCCTTGCTGGAGCGGCTCTTGACTACTCGTCGCGAGTAGTTCTGGACACGGTTCGCGCAAGCGGATACCGCGGTCCGCGAAGACGGATTGCGTACGGGCGCTTCGGCACATTGCGAAGCGACTCTCGGAGGTTAACTTGGCTAAGCAAGCGTTGATTCAGAAATCCATGCGGAAACCAAAGTTCAAGGTCCGCGCCTATAACCGGTGCAAGATCTGTGGACGACCGCGTGCTTATATTCGGCACTACGGCATTTGCCGTATCTGCTTCCGGGAACTCGCCCACCGTGGCCACATTCCTGGTGTCACCAAGGCGAGCTGGTAGAGCGCGTCTCGGTGTTGCTGCCGTTTGTCTCGCGGTGACGCGAAGGTAAACGCAAAGTCGCGGAGTTTCGGTGACGAACTCTGCTCGACCGGCTGTGAAAAGCCATATCGGGGAGCTTTGGGTTAGGCTCCCGTCTGATGGAAGGAACTTAAAATGCCTGTTTCCGACCCAATTGGCGACCTTTTGACGCGTATACGGAACGCCAACCGTGCGAACCATGATGCGCTCGAGGTCGACGCCTCTACAATTAAAGCCGAGATCGTTCGTATCCTCCACGAAGAGGGATACATCAAAGCATACGAACTCGTAAAGACTCCCGTTCAGGACAAGATCAAGATCAGCCTCAAGTATGGCGCCCGCAATCGCGAGCGTGTGATCACTGATCTGAAGCGCGTAAGCAAGCCTGGTCTGCGTGTATACGTTGGCCGTGACAAGCTCCCCCGCGTTCTGCGTGGTCTTGGCATCGCTATCCTGAGCACATCACAAGGTTTAATGACTGACAGGCAGGCTCGCAAGCTGGGTATCGGCGGCGAAATCCTGGCGTACGTCTGGTAAGGAGTCTCTACTATGTCGCGAATTGGAAAACTACCTATCGCGGTGCCTGCCGGCGTTGATATAAAGTCTGACGCTGACGGTACGCTGACGGTCAAGGGTCCCAAGGGTACCTTGGTCCGCCGGTTGCACCCGGATATGAAGATCGAGCGCGAAGACGGCACATTGACTGTCGTTCGCCCGACCGACGAAGATCGCCACCGCGCCCTTCATGGTCTCACCCGTTCTCTGGTCAACAATATGGTTATCGGCGTTTCCGCCGGTTACCGCAAAGTGCTTGAGATCGAAGGTGTTGGTTACCGCTCCGCCAAAGATGGCAATAAGCTGGTCCTGAACCTTGGTTTCTCGCATCAGGTTATCATTGAGCCGCTGGCAGGTATCGATTTCGAAGCTGGAATCGATCCCGCAATCCGCAAACCTTTCATCGCTATCAACGGTATCGATAAGGAAGTTGTTGGTCAGCAGGCAGCTGTTATCCGCAAGCTGCGTCCGCCGGAACCCTACAAGGGCAAAGGTATCCGCTACAAAGGCGAGATTATCCGTCGCAAGGCTGGTAAGACTGGCAAGGCTGGCGGTAAGGGCGGCAAGAAGAAGTAAACTAACCCCCATTGCTACTTAATAGCGCCCTTCTCCTAATGTCTGGAGGAGGGGTGGGGTACGGTTTGTATTTCGGCTTCCATGGCAAACGCTGATACGTTTACTGGACGGGGCCAAGAGGAAACTCGAAAGTACTATGAAACAGATCAACAAGAACGCAACGCGTCAGAAGCGGCACTTGCGAGTTCGGAAGCGAGTCGAAGGGACACCTGAACGACCGCGACTAAACATCTATCGCAGCAGCGCCCATATTTACGCGCAGATTATCGACGACGCAGCTGGCAAGACCTTAGCGGCAGCCTCTTCTTTGGAGAAGGCGCTTGAGCTAAAGTCTGGCGGCAACGTTGACGCAGCCAAGGCAGTTGGTAAGCTGATTGCCGAGCGCAGCAAGACTGCTGGCGTCTCCAAGGTCGTCTTCGACCGCGGCGGTTACCTCTATCACGGCCGGGTTGCGAACCTTGCCGACGCGGCGCGAGAAGCCGGACTGGAGTTTTAACGACTATGCCATTAATTAACCCAGACACACTCAACTTGAGCGAGCGCGTCATCCGTACCAACAAGGTGCAGAAGACCCACAAGGGTGGTCGCACCATGTCTTGGAACGTGCTTGTTGTCGTCGGTGACGGCGAAGGCTATGTCGGTGTTGGCATCGGCAAGGCTCGCGCCATTCCAGACGCGATCCGCAAGGGTGTTGAAGCGGCCCGCCGCAACCTCATCCATGTGCCGATCGTCGGAACCACCATTCCTCACGAAATCACATCCCGCGTTTCGGCTGCTAAGGTTCTCCTGAAGCCGGCCGCGCCTGGTACCGGAGTTGTCGCCGGTGGATCTGTCCGCGCCCTGCTCGAAGCAGCTGGTGTCAAGGACGTTCTCGCCAAGAGCCTTGGTTCTAGCAACCCGATCAACTGCGCATGGGCCACAATGGATGCCCTACGCGGTCTGAAGCGTGCCTCCGATATCGCCCGCCTTCGCGGCAAGGATATCAGTGAGCTCGTTTCGCGATCTGTCGCCCTTGCGACGACCCAGGCTGAAGCGCATGACAGCGATGTCCACTCCAGTGTCGAAACCACTGGTGGCGCCAATGTCAACGAGATCGAGGCTGTCGCCGAAGTCGCGCCCGTCGCCGAAGCAGTTGCTCCCGAAGCCGCTCCTGAAGCTGATGCACCGGTAGAGGCCGCCACGGAGGTCGCTCCCAATGCTTAAGATCACTATAGTGAAGAGTCTCATCGGTTTCCCTGAAGATCAGCGCCGCACGGCCGCAGCTCTGGGATTGACGAAACTTCAGAGGACCGTACTTCGACCGGATAACGCTTCCGTTCGTGGTATGGCCTTCAAGCTCCGCCACGTCGTGGAGGTCCAGGAAGTTCCCGACCTCGTAGCCACGACTGCAGAAGGAACCAAGTAATGAATCTCAGCGATTTACAACCTAACCCCGGATCTACCCATCGACGCAAGCGCATCGGTCGCGGTATCGGATCCGGCCAAGGTAAAACCGCAACCCGCGGCCACAAAGGCGACCGCGCTCGTGGCACTGTCCGCCCTGGTTTTGAAGGCGGCCAGACACCGTTGCATCGCCGTCTCCCGCATCGCCGTGGTTTCACCGCGTTTAATCACAAAGAGTTCGCGATCGTCAATCTCTCGCTTCTTGAGAAGTTTGAGGACGGTGACGTTGTAACTCCAGAGATCCTGATCGAGAAGCGGATCATCAGCAGCCTGCGAGATGGTGTGAAGATCCTCGGCAATGGCGAGTTGACCAAGAAGTTAACCGTCAAAGCCAACCACTTCTCCGCTAGCGCCGAAGAGAAGATTATCGCTCTCGGCGGGACCGCAGAAACGATCGAATAGGCTTCCGACCCCCGACAAGGGGGCTCGGGCCCGCGTGGGCATCTGAGGGGATTCAGAGAGCTCACGGTTCCTCGCGGTCGCTTGGCAGCAGCGAAGCGACCGGGAACGGGTTTTGGGAAGAAACAAGTAATGGGTGTTACGCGAAGCACAACTCCAGCGAGTCCAGCTCCCGGCGGCGATGGCGGTGGAAGCCGACGGCCTCCGAATGGCGGGAAAGCCACGACAACATCGACGTTTGTGGAGTCGCTTGCAGCCGCGTGGGCGATACCTGAGCTACGCAACCGGATAACCTTCGTGTTCGCGATGTTCGGCGTCTATGTCATCGGTTTGCACGTGCCCCTGCCCAGCGTTAACCACGAAGCGCTTAAGACGTTCTTTGAGCGCGGCAATGGCGGCATTTTGAACCTGGTCGACGTGTTTTCGGGAGGCGCCCTCAAAAACTTCACGGTTTTTGCGATGGGTATCGTTCCGTACATCAACGCCAGCATTATCATGCAGCTGTTGACATTCGCGATCCCGCAGTGGCAAGAGTTAGCTCGTGAAGGCGAATCTGGCCGCAAGCGGATAGCGCAGTACACTCGCTACCTGACTGTCGTCCTGGCTCTCGTTCAATCGTGCGGCCTTGGGACACTGCTCTGGTCGCAGAACATTTTGCCGCACAGCCCCTGGCTGTTCGTGCACATGATTTTCACGCTTATTGCCGGTACATCGTTCCTGATGTGGCTTGGTGAAATGATCACAGACAAGGGCATCGGTAACGGTGTCTCTCTGATCATCTTTGCTGGTATCATGGTTCGCCTTCCGCAGCAGCTCGTGATGGTTGGCAAGGAAGTTGCCGATAAGGCTGTTTCGCCGCTCCAAGTTTTGGTGCTGTTCCTGGCGTTCTTTGCCACGGTTATTGGCATCGTATTTGTGACGCTCGGCCAGCGCCGCATTCCGATCCAGCATGTTCGACGTATAGTCGGCAACAAGATGACTCAGGGCGGTATGTCGTACCTGCCGTTCCGAATTGCTTCCGCTGGCGTGATCCCGATCATCTTTGCTATCTCGATCGTGCTGCTTCCGCTGACGTTCGCGCAGTATATTCCGGACCATGGATCAGGCTTTGGACATTGGATCAACGGTGTTGCTCAGGCTTTCGCACCGGGCAAGCCTGGTATCCAGGGCATCCTGTCATCGCTGGTGTACGCGCTGATCATTGTCGGCTTCACGTACTTCTACACCGCTATTACGATGGATATTCCGCATATCGCGGAAGACCTCAAGAAGTATGGCTCGTATATTCCTGGTATTCGGCCAGGGCGACCCACTGAAGAGTACCTTGACCGCGTCATGACCCGCATCACCCTGGCGGGAGCCCTGTTCCTCGCCTTAGTGGCGCTCTTGAACTACTGGATCCCGGCGTGGACCAATACGGGCAACTCGTTCACCCTGGTGGGTGGCACGTCGCTCTTGATTGTTGTTGGCGTGGCGCTCGATACCATGCAAGCGATAGAGGCGCAGTTGTTGATGCGTCACTATGAAGGGTTTATCCGCTAGCCTCATGGATGGTGTTGTAAGAGGTCCGCATGGCAACAGTGATGTGGATCTCGTCGAACTAGTGAGCCGGTTCATATTGATCGGCCCTCCGGGTTCCGGTAAGGGCACGCAAGGGCAGGTGTTAGCGCAGGCATTGCGCGTGCCGCATATAGCAACCGGGGACTTGATTCGAGAAGTGGTGCAGAGCGGGTCAGAGAACGGGAAGAAGTTCAAAGCGCTGATCGACAATGGTCGGTTTATATCGGACGAAGATGTTGTTACGATAGTGAACGAGCGCCTCGAACAGCCGGATGGTGTTCGTGGATACATCCTAGACGGGTTCCCGCGCTCGGTGGCGCAAGCTGAGCTGTTTTCGCATACGGCGCCAGGGCTGGCGCTTGATCGAGCTATCTCGCTGTTGGTGCCTGAAGCCGAGATCATCGACAGGTTGGGTGGGCGGCTGACGTGCCTGGCGTGCGGCGCGAGCTACCACTTGCACTATCGGCCATCGAAGGTTGATGGCGTATGCGACGAGTGCGGCGAGAAGCTGGTTCGGCGTGCTGATGATGAGCCCGACTCCATTCGGCAGAGGCTTAGCATTTACGAGAATAAGACGGCGCCGCTAATTGAGTTCTATCGCAAGAGCGACAAATTGATTGAGATCGACGCCACCGGGACAACCGACGAGATTTTTGGCCGATTGATCAATCATTTGAAATTTGATGTAACGAAAAAAAGAATACGCTAAGGTATAATGTTTCGATGGTACGGCTTAAGAGCTCCGACGAGATAGAAATGATGCGTCTCGCCGGGCGCGTTGTCGCGGAAGCCCTTGCTGCGATGCGGGATGCGATCGTTCCGGACCAGACGAGAACAGTTGATCTCGATGAGATCGCTGGAGATGTTTTTGCAAAGCGCGGGGCGGTTTCAGCGTTTTTGGGCTATAAGCCATCGTTCAGCGCAGTAAAGTACAAGCACAATACGTGCTTGTCGGTAAATGAGGAAGTTGTCCACGGGGTGCCCGGTAAGCGGGTGCTTCGAAATGGGGACATCATTAGTCTCGATACTGGCGCATCAGTTGGCGGATGGCATGCGGATGCTGCCATTACAGTTGTTGTCGGTGGTGCTAGCCCGGCGGCTGAAAAGCTGCTGAGCGTGACGCGTCAGGCAATGCTTGAGGGGATCGCGCAAGCGCGGCCCGGTAAGCGGATCGGCGACATATCGGCGGCTATTCAGTGGCACGCTGAGCGATCTGGTTACGGTGTTGTTAGAAGTTTAGTTGGGCACGGGATTGGCCGCAGTCCTCACGAGGAGCCTCAGGTTCCGAATTATGGACGGTCAAACCAAGGGCTTTTATTGAAGCCGGGAATGGTGATCTGTATCGAGCCGATGGTAAACATCGGAACGGGAGAGGTCAATCATGTACCGGGAGACGATTGGACGATAGTGACCGCAGACCGTTCGCTTTCAGCTCATTTTGAGCACACGGTTGCGGTGACCGAAAATGGCCCCGATCTATTGACGGTGGATTTTCGGACTGAGAAATAAGGAGCGCTATGGCAGGTCCTAGAGGCGGCGGTGGCTATCGGGGCGGAGGCGGCGGTCGCGGCAGAGGTGCCGGTCCGGTGCGGCCCAGGCCAGAGCCGAAAGAAAAACAGACTTACGAGAAAGAAAAAGCGATAGAAGTGGAAGGTGTCGTTTCCGAAACCCTCCCTAACGCTATGTTTCGCGTAAAACTCGAGAGCGGGCACGAAGTTCTCGCGCAGGTGTCGGGTAAGATGCGTATGCACTTTATTAAGATCCTGCCGGGCGACCGTGTTCGTATGGAGTTGTCTCCATACGATCTAACTCGCGGTCGAATACAGTACCGCTACAAGTAGGGCGATTTGTCCTATCTAGCAATGTTAGCTAAGTGGGTTCGCCCGCAAGCAGGATAATCAGTGGGCGGGCGTTAGCCGGCCTCGAAGGAGTTTCCGGTGAAAGTCAGAGCTTCCGTAAAGAAGATGTGTGAGAAGTGCAAGGTCATCAAGCGCGAAGGCGTCGTTCGAGTGATCTGCAAGAACCCGAAGCACAAGCAGCGCCAGGGTTAAGCGAACTGCGTCCGTGCTCCGCTTCGAGCTGGAGTTGACGCTGCGGGGAACCCCCTGCGTGAAAAGTCTAGTCGCCGTCAGTCGGCGCGAAGTGGGTCCAGGCAGTGCCTGGCGAGCGCGATGAGCGCATGAACTTGTTGTGGATGGCGCAGTGAATGCGGCGTTCCCATTGTTCGAGGAGGATTACCGAGTGGCACGTATTGCGGGCGTCGATTTACCGCGCGATAAGCGCGTTGAATATGCCCTACTATCAATCTTTGGGATCGGCCTGACTAGCAGCCGCCAGATCCTTGAAATCGCCAAGGTTGACCCGGACACCCGTGTCCGTGACCTTGCCGAATCGGATGTCAACCGCCTTCGCGAGATCATCGAGCGCGACTATCGCGTCGAAGGTGACCTTCGCCGACAGATCGGCATGAGCATTCGCCGTCTGCAGGAAATCCGCTGCTATCGCGGTATCCGCCACATGCGGCATCTGCCGGTGCGCGGTCAGAAGACGAAGTCCAATGCGCGAACCCTTCGTGGCCGACGTCGGCCCGTTGCTGGTAAGAAGAAGGTAGGTAAGAAGTAAACCATGGCTCGTAAACAACAGTCAAATGCCCCCACACGTGGCGGCAAGCCCAAAGAGCGCAAGAATATCGCGCAGGGCGTGGTTCACATCCAGTCGACGTTCAACAACACGACTGTTACGATCACCGATGTCAAGGGCGATACAATCTCCTGGGCTAGCGCTGGTATGGTCGGCTTCAAGGGCTCCAAGAAGAGCACCCCGTTTGCCGCACAGCTTGCCGCTGAGAACGCTGCTCGGAAGGCAGTCGATCATGGTCTTCGCCGCGTCGAAGTCTTGGTCAAGGGGCCAGGCGCCGGTCGCGAAACGGCTATCCGCGCGCTACAGGCTGTCGGTATCGAAGTGAGCCTCATTCGAGACGTCACCCCGCTACCGCACAACGGTTGCCGACCGCCCAAGCGACGACGCGTCTGATCGCTTGCGATCGCGCATGATGTAGTTCGGCGACCAGTTGCAAAGACGGTCGCCAGGCAGCAAGTCCGTTAAAGGTTGCTGCGGACCATGGCTTTACAGCCACGGTTCCCACAATGGGCAGGTTACTGCCCGAGCGTTGCGAGTTTTACATTCGCAGTATCGCTCCATATTGCAACCGGGAAAAGTCCGGAGCTAATCTGAACCTTAATCGGCAGATAGCGGTTACGAATAGTGGCCGCGCAGTTCTTGGATACTTTCTTGGATCAGGACATCCTGAGAGGGAGCTAGCTCCCCACACACTCGAGGACGACACCTTCGGCCGCGGAACAATCCGTGCCCCGAGGCGTAAACTACGAAGGGATGGCGTGGCAATTCCGCACGTCCCACTGTTTAAAGGTTAATAAGAAGATACCATGGCAAATAACCACGATCCCAGGTGCCGCCAATGCCGGCGCGAGGGCGTTAAGCTATTTCTGAAGGGTTCGCGCTGCTACACGAAGAAGTGCGCCATTGAGCGACGCAACTTCCCGCCAGGACAGCATGGCGGCGGTCCTCAGAAGAAGATGACTGAATATGCAACGCAGTTGCGCGAGAAGCAGAAGATGAAACGGTTCTACCGTGTTCTCGAAAAGCCGTTCCGCAACTACCTCGGTGAAGCCGAGCGACGACGGGGCGTTACGGGTGAGAACCTGATGAGTCTGCTTGAGTTGCGTCTCGACAACGTGGTGTACCGCCTCAATATGGGCGCATCGCGTGCTCAGGCCCGCCAGCTTATTAGCCACGGTCACTTTACCGTCAATGGCCGCCGGGTTGACATTGCTTCGTACATTGTGAAAATCGGGGATGTTATCTCGGTTCACGAAGACAGCCGGAAAGTGGCGCCGATCCTTGAGACGCTTCGTGGCGTTGGCCGCCGAGCGCCGGATTGGTTGACGTTCGACATTAACACGCTCACGGGTAAAGTTCTGGCTGCGCCGACGCGCGATCAGATCGATGCACCTGTCGAAGAGCAGCTCATCGTCGAATACTACTCCCGTTAATCCGCTCACGCGATTATGGCGAAAGGCCGTCCTTGTGGTTATCCAAAGGTTCGGCCTCCTTTCGCCGCTTAGCGGCGAGATCGCATAAGTAAAGAAGAGACAATATGGCTGACACCCTAACGGTACCCGAAATCAAAGCGCTAGAGCAGACCGACAACTACGCCAAGTTTGTTGTCGAGCCGCTTGAGCGTGGCTACGGCGTGACTTTGGGCAACTCCCTCCGCCGAGTTTTGCTGTCGTCTATTCCTGGCGCTGCTGTTACTGCGGTCAAGATTGACGGCGTTCTGCACGAATTCTCGACCATACCTGGCGTCAAAGAGGACACGACGGAGCTTCTGCTCAACATCAAGAACCTGTATTTTAAGGTTCACGATCCGTCGACGTTCACCGGCATGACCGAGCCCCGCACCGCTCATATCGATGTGCGAGGCGAAGGCAACGTGACCGGCGCCGACGTTCAGTGCCCGCCTGACCTTGAGATCGTTAACCCTGATCTTTATATTGCGGCAATCTCGGACCCGAACTCTCGTCTGTCTATCGAATTGACAGTCGATACGGGCCGTGGATACGTTCTCCCTGACAAGACTGACAAGTCTCGCCAGGTGATCGGCGTTATCCCGATTGGCGCCGCATTCGGTCCTGTCCGCAAGGTTTCCTACACAGTCGAAGCGACTCGTGTTGGCTTCAAGACGGACTATGATCGACTTGTTTTGGAAATCTGGACCAATGGAACAATATCCCCGGCTGATGCGCTTGCTCAGGCAGCCCATACGCTGGAGCAGTTCTTCCATCGGTTCGTCGAAGCTCCTCTTGGCAGCTTGATCCCGTTCGGCGGTCTCGATGCGGCTGGATTTGCGTCCGGCACAGGTACTGGCGCTCCTGATGCCCGTATCGAAGAGCTTGACTTCTCGGTGCGCACATACAACTGCCTTAAGAAGGCGAACGTATTGACCATCGGTGAACTTGCCCAGCTTTCCGAAGGCGATCTCATGCAGATCCGCAACTTTGGTAAGAAGTCGCTGACCGAAGTCAAAGAGAAGCTCGCAACTCTTGGTATGATGCTCAAGGGCTCGACCGAGACCGACTCTTACGACGACGACTCCGATGACGACGAGATTGATGACGACGCGGCTGACGCAGGCGCGGACGACGAAGGTTAGTCCGCTCGGTCGCTTCTTGCAGGGTAACTGCATGGCGACTGATGCGTGATAGAAAGGTAAAGTTATGCGACATCGAATTGGGGGACGGCAGTTCGGCCTCCCGAGCGACCAGCGCCGCGCATTGCTGAAGGGATTGGTTCGTGCACTTCTGGTGAACCACAAGATTCAGACGACAGAAACCCGCGCGAAGGACGTTCGTATTATCGTTGAGCGCTTGATCACTCAGGCGAAGCGACGTGACGATCTTCACGGCCGTCGTCTGGCGAACAAGATCCTTACTGATGAGACGCTTGTGCGACACCTGTTTACGGTGATTGCGCCAGAGTTCAAGGACGTTCACGGCGGCTACACTCGTATCACCAAGATTGGTGTGCGACGTGGCGACGGTTCAACCATGGCTGTGCTTGAGCTAGCGACGGACACCGAGCTTCCGCCAGTGCGTGAGTCGTTGCCTGCCAGCATCGGCAAGTAATGCGCGCGCTGAGTAGCATTTGCAAGCGAGGCATGATGGCGTGCGCCGCATAAAGCTACTCGTAGAGTATGACGGCACTGATTTCGCCGGGTTTCAGGTTCAGGGCAAAGGTGAGCGAACCGTACAAGGAACGCTTGAAGAAGCCTTGAAGAGGATTGCAGGTCACGATGTGACAGCAATCGCAGCTGGGCGGACAGACTCGGGTGTGCATGCGAGGGGACAGGTCGTTCATTTCGACCTTGCTGGACGGATACCGGGAGAACGGATCGCTAGCGCGTTGAATGGCATATTGCCAAGAGATGTGGCAGTGAGACGGGCAGATGAAGTCGCAAGCGATTTTCATTCGAGGTTTTCGGCTAAGTCTCGTACGTATGTGTACCTTTTGTGGAGAGAGCCAGCGAGATCTGCCCTGTGGGGACGATTTGCCACATGGGAGTCAGCGCCGCTTAACCTTGAGGCCATGCAAGAAGCAGCGAGTTGCCTGATCGGGACTCGCGACTTCGGTTCATTTGCGAATGCGGGTGGCGATCCGGGCAGCACGTTGGTTCGGGAAGTGAAGCGGCTCGAAGTTGTAGAGATCGAAGGTCGCTCTCTCATGGCGGTGCGCATCACGGCAAACGCATTTTTGCGGTCGATGGTACGCAACGTTGTTGGAATGCTGGTTTGTGTCGGAAAGGGCGACTTGGCCCCTTCTGGCGTGCCTGCTATAGCTGCGAGCGGGAGGCGGGAATTGAACCCGTGTCCTACAGCTCCTCCGCAGGGCCTGTGCTTGCTGCGAGTTGAATACTAGAAAGTTATCGACGAGGTTACGTCCACGTGTGACGTAAGTCGGTGTTCGGTTAAGGCTTTTATGCCCATCCGCGCCGTCCTCGGCGCGACGAGGGTTCCAGGCTCGGCCTGAAATATTACGAGGATTGCCGAAGAGGCGGCGGGACGTATACCAAAGCGACCCGTGGAAGGAATGACGATGAAGACTTTTAGCGCAAAACCAAAGGACATGGAGCTAGCCCGCAAGTGGTATGTGCTCGATGCAACCAATCAGCCGCTTGGCCGACTGGCTGTTGAAGCCGCCAAGTTGCTTAGAGGCAAGCACAAGGCCGTATTCACACCGCACGTAGACTGCGGCGACCATGTTATCATCATCAACGCCGGACGCGTTCGCCTCACCGGCAACAGCAAGGGCCTCGAACCGATCTACCACCACACATTGTGGCCTGGCGGTATTCGGTCGATCGCACGTGGACGGGAACTCGAGAAGTCCCCTGAAACCGCTGTGATGCGTGTAGTTAAGGGAATGCTCCCGCACAACACGCTCGGAGCTCACATGCTCAAGAAGCTTCGCGTCTACACGGGCTCGGATCATCCCCATGGCCCGCAGAACCCTATTGAATGGAAGGGAGGGGAATAGCTACCATGGCTACAGCCACTCGTTATTACGGAACCGGCCATCGCAAGAACGCCACCGCGCGCGTTTGGATCCTGCCGGGTTCAGGTCAGATCACTGTCAACGACCGCGAATCGCGCTCGTACTTTGGACGCTCCACCCTGCAGACGCTGGTCAACCAGCCATTCCAGGCCACCGATTCGCTCGGCAAGTGGGATGTTTGGGCCACCGCCAATGGCGGCGGGATTTCCGGCCAGGCCGGGGCTCTTCGCCACGGTATCTCGAAGGCTCTTATCGAAGCGAACCCGGATCTTCGTCCGATCCTTCGCAAACTCGGCCTCCTGACCCGCGACCCGCGCGTCAAGGAAAGCAAGAAGTTTGGTCGCAAGCGTGCACGACGCGCCTTCCAGTTCAGCAAGCGATAATCGCTTCGGTGGAAGAATTGCCGCGCCCGTCCGCGAAAGCGGACGGGCTTTCTGGCGTAATTGGGCTGCGTATTGCAGCACGTTTTAGCGTGTGTGACGCGCATGAAATCCGCTCCAACACTACTGACGATTACTCTGAATCCAGCAGTTGATCGCAACTACGAGATCCCGGGCTTTCAGCGTGGCGGTGTACACGTTGCTGCGAACGTAAGCGTCACAGCTGGCGGCAAAGGTATCAATGTCGCGCGCGTGTGGCAGACACTTGGCGGGAAGGCGATTGCTACGGGGTTTGTTGGCGGTACTACCGGCGATTTTATTGTGAGTGGCGCTACGGCTGAAGGCATCGCATGCGATTTCGTTAGGATCTCTGACAACACGCGCATGGCGCTCATTTTGGAAGATGGTGAAGCGCACCACGAGTTGATCGTGAATGAGCGGGGACCGTCAGCAACTGCAGATGAGCAGTCTGCGTTTCTGGAACGACTGCCTACGCTGCTACGGGGCGTCGATTTCGTCGCGATTTGCGGGAGCGCTCCGGTAGGTGTTCCTCCAGAGTTTTACGGACTAATGGTAACAGCTGCGCGAAGTGCGGGTGCCGTTGTGCTTCTTGATGCGGCTGGCGACAATTTGCGCTGCGGCACCATGGCGCGCCCTAATGTCGTTAAGCCTAATCGAGACGAAGCCACCGGTCTTGGAGCTGTGATTGACCACTGGGGCAGTGCTGCTCGCGAAGCGTTGAAGCTTTCAGAACGCTACGGGATCGAATCGGTGTTGGTGTCCGGCGGCGGCGACGGTGCTGTCATTGCGGGCGACCGTGAGGCGTGGGCTGCGGGGTCCCCGGCGATCAACGTAGTTAGCACCATAGGCTGCGGCGATAGTATGGCTGCGGGAATGTTGTGGGGCCTGGCTAAATCGGATGGTGACCGCGCATCCGCCCTGCGGTGGGCGGTAGCTGCTGGGACAGCGAATGCGTTGACGGCGGGGGCGGGATACGTCAGTTTTTCAGACATTCTGAGTATCTGGGGTAAAATAGACTGTACGAAGCTGGCGTGAACCTTCGATAGTGGAAAGCGAGACCGCCGCCGTGCTAGTCGCCAACATAGGTCCTGCGGACCTTACAGTCATTTTTGTGGTTGCGTTGCTGATTTTTGGCCCCAATAAGCTACCCGAAGTCGGGCGGCAGGTTGGTAAGGCCATTCGCGATGTGCGAAAGCTGTCCAACGAGTTTCTCGGATCATTTGCGGGTGTTCGCGATGAAGTGACAGCGTCTACGCGTTCGCTCAACCCGTTTGCTGAGAGCCACTCTGACCTTTCAGCTAGTCAACAGGCAAGCTCGGAGCCAGTTTCGAATGCTTCAACAAGTCAACCGCGACGACGTGGCTTGTCGATATCGACGCTGCCCAATGATGTGACGGCGCCCGAAGAGGAAACAAAGTGATACAACCTGTATTTGCAAACCTTTTTGCGCTTGAGAACCCGACGTCGATAATTATCATCGCGCTCGTGGTCATTTTGTTGTTTGGCGGGCAAAAGCTTTCGACTTTCGGTAAGTCCCTCGGCGAGGGCATGCGAGAATTCAAGAAGGCTACTCGAGATGAGGATGCCCCTAAAGAAGAAGCTCCGAAGACGGAAGGCAGTTCTTCCGCTAAATCGGACAAGGAGTGATCATTCGTGGAGATTTTTAAGTATGTGCTGCTGGTGATTCAAGCACTCGTCAGCATCGTTTTGATTGTGATCGTCGCGGCGCAGACGACTAAGAACGAAGGTCTCACTGGCTCAATTGGCGGCCAGATGACACCATCGTTCAAGGGCAAGCCCGGCATGGAAGAGCAAGTTCGATCATGGACGATTTATGTATCGGCTGCGTGGTTTGTGCTTAGCTTCCTCATTGCTGTTGTGTGGTCGCACTATCCCACCTACTAGAACCGGGACGCGCGGCGTCGTAATTGTGGATAGGTACGCGTTTGTGGTTACGAGATTTGCAGTTTATCGTAAGTAAGGCAAGAGCATGAAGCGCTTCTGGCATACCCTCTCAATCATTGGCTATATCCTCGCGGCTGTACTCGCGGCGGTCGCTGTTGGCTGCTCAAGTGGGGGCGGGGGAACGTCAGGGACGACCACCACGTCCACTTCGTCGACGTCTACGGGAACGAGCGTGGCGGATACGCCGCCATCGCCTCCCGGATCCATTCTTACCACCGGAGGGGTGGGTGGCGGCACGACGACCACAACGACAGGCGTTTCGTCTACGTCGACTGGTACGACTACAACAACTGGGACGTCTACTACTACAGGTACGAGCACGACGACTACTACGACTGGCACGACAACGACAACCACAACGGGAACGACCGGCGGACCGCCACCCCCACCGATCTAGCCTAAGGCTACAAAGACGAAGACGAGCTCCAACAACGCTGTTAGGGCTCGTCTTTTTTGTTGAATAACTCTGCGGTTTGACTAGGCGGCGCGCCGAGTAGCGTTACCGGAGTTGTCGCGTCCCACATATGTCATTGCATGGGCGGGCTTGCCTGGGGCATTAGCCCACTCGGCTGCCTGGGGCTCTTCCTGAGCCGTCAGGGCGATGTAAGAATAGAATGCGACAGCCACGAGAACGTAACCGCCAATGAACAGCAACATTACCATCCTCCACGATTGTATCGGCACCATTGCCGAACTCCCAACCTTACTTCTCTACTAGGTATATACCGTAATTTGTTCTTTTAAGAACCAGTTTTTCCGACGGGCTTTTCCTAGATAGCAACAACCTTATTCTGCCATTATCGGTAAACATGGGCATCCCCTTAATGGCTGTCTTTAAGTTCGGCGGGTAAACTATTGGCGTATTTGGTTTTTGACCCTGTTTGAGGTCATATTGTTCACCCAGGATACGTGCAACTCCCGGGAACGGATTATAAAATGGACACTGAGATCATAAGTACTGAAGCAATAACTTCGCCTGAAAAGAATACGACAGTTGCGTCAAGCAGGGCACCCCTCAACGAGATGGAGCTTGATGACCCGGCGTTGTACATCAATCGGGAGCTGTCGTGGTTGGAGTTCAATCAGCGAGTGCTTGAGGAAGCGCGAGATCCAGAGCATCCGCTGCTTGAACGTGTGAAATTTCTTGGTATCACCTCGTCGAACTTAGACGAGTTCACAATGATTCGTGTATCTGGCTTACAGACCCAGAGCCAATCGGGTCAGAGCGACATTTCGCCCGACGGGTTGACTTCTGCGGAACAGCTCTCGGCTGTTCGCAAGCGGAGCACGTCGATGATGGCGGATATCGCTGGTCTTTGGGGGGATGTGCTGCATCCTGCTCTGGATGCTGAACGAGTATTCGTGCACAACTACAGTGATTTGAACGACGGTCAGCGTGCCGCTATGCGCGAGTATTTCGAACGACAAATTTTCCCGGTGTTGACGCCCCTCGCTATAGATCCAGGACATCCATTTCCACATATCTCAAACTTGAGCCTCAACCTTGCCGTTGTCGTCCGCGATGACAAGTTTGGTGAGCGCTACGCACGAATGAAAGTACCCGGCGTCCTTCCCCGTTTAGTCGCATGCCAGCCAACAGACGCGCCAGAGGGTGATGATCAAGCTCAGCATTTCGTCTGGATAGAGCAGATAATTGCCGCCAATCTCGATGTCTTGTTTCCTGGCCTACAAGCCGTAGTGAGTTACCCTTTTCGGGTGACGAGAAACGCGGACATAGAGATACAGGAAGATGAAGCCTCCGACCTATTGCGTACTATCGAGCTTGGACTGCGTCAGAGGCACTTTGGAGCTGTTGCGCGTCTTGAGGTGAACCCGGAGATGCCAGACCTGCTGAAGGACCTGTTGTCGAGCAACATGCTCCTCGACAGGAAAGATGTTTACCAGCAGCCTGGCCCGCTTGGGCTCTCTAGCCTCATGGAATTGATGAAGCTAGACAGACCTGACATCAAGGATGCGCCGCTTGTTACGCGAGTGCCGGAGGAATTGAAGTCGGCGGTTGAGAGCGGCAATGCTGAGGAGTTGTTCTCGGCAATCTCTCAGCGAGATATTTTGCTGCATCATCCTTACGATTCGTTCAGGCCCGTGACCGCTCTTATCTCAGCGGCAGCGCATGGGAACGATGTGCTTGCCATTAAGCAGACTCTGTATAGAGTTGGCGCGAACTCTCCGATTGTCAAGTCGCTCGCCGAAGCGCGTGACGAAGACACACAGGTCGCTGTCCTGGTCGAGCTCAAGGCGCGGTTTGACGAGGAGAACAATATCGAATGGGCTCGGTCTCTTGAAGAGGCTGGGGTGCATGTAGTGTACGGTCTAGTTGGGCTGAAAACCCACTGTAAGATCGCCCTCGTTGTCCGTAAGGAACGAGACGGCATTCGTCGTTACCTACATCTCGGTACCGGAAACTACAACCCGACGACAGCGCGGATCTATACGGATTTCTCGCTGCTGACCGTCAACGAGGACATTGCAGCGGATGTGTCTGATGTTTTCAATCTTCTTACTGGCTACTCTCTTCAAAAGAACTATCGTAAGCTACTCGTTGCGCCGGTTAACATGCGCCAGAGACTAACCGAGATGATCGCTCGAGAGACGGAGCATGCTCGTGCGGGCAAGCCTGGGCGCATCATCTTCAAAATGAACTCACTCGTCGATCCTAGGATGATTCAGGCGCTATATTCGGCGGCTAAGGCTGGCGTACAGGTGGACCTGCTTATACGTGGGATCTGTTGTCTCCGGCCTGGAGTTAAGGACATCTCGGAGAACATTCGAGTGATATCTATCGTCGGGCGGTTCCTCGAACATAGCCGAGCCTACTATTTCCACAATGGGGGCGAAACACCAGAGCTTTATCTGGGCAGCGCTGACTTAATGCAGCGGAATCTTGACCGGCGTGTGGAGATCCTGTTCCCGGTCGAAGACGAAGCTATTCTACGTCACATTCGTGATGATGTGCTTGAGGTAGGATTGGCGGATACGTCGCAGGCACGTCGGCTGATGCCCGACGGAGTGTGGGTACGCGTCCTTCCGGAGCCTGGGGAGGATGAGTTCAATTCGCAAGAATGGTTCTTGGCGCAGGACTATCCGTCGCTGGCCGTTCACGGTGTCACGTCTACAACACCGCAATTGAAGAGCCATCCATAAGCCGGCCATCTTCCTACCCAGTCGTAGTTAACTCCAAGTTATGTGACTGGATTCCTGGGTCCGATAGCGTGACCCGGTTTCGCCCGGTCTGCTTGGCGGAGTACATAGCCCGATCAGCAGCTTCGATCATGGTAGCTGCGGTATCGTCGCTGTGAAGTAGGCTCACGCCAAAACTTGCCGTCACGGGTCTCAGTTGCCAAGGGGCCCCCTGGATTGATTCGCGCATTCGTTCAGCGATGTGCAGTGCATCGGCTGACGAGGTTTCTGGCAGTATTATTACAAACTCTTCCCCGCCGTAGCGTGCGACCATGTCCGTTTCACGCGCGTGATCGCGCAGTATGTTGGCGACCAACCGAAGCACATCGTCACCGGCAGGATGGCCAAAATCGTCATTATAGGCCTTGAACCAGTCTACGTCGAGCATGATGACAGCGAGGTCCGTATGGTAACGCTTAGCTCGCGCGACTTCATGAGCCAGGCGCTCCTGAAATGCGCGATGGTTGTGTATCAGCGTTAAGCCGTCTGTGATTGCAAGGGCCGCAAGCTCGGAATTGGCCTTTTCAAGCTCTTGCTTTTGGAACTCCAGCGCCACAGTGTACGCTTCAATTTGGCTTTCAGCATCGAGCCTGGCAGTAACGTCTTGGGCTAGAATGAGGCGTCCATGTCGGCCAGACAAGAAAGTTGTCGGGTTGGAAAACACCTCGACATCAATCTCAGCGCCATCTTTTCGTCTATGCTGCGCAATACCCCAGTAGCGTGAGCCTTGGGCCAGATGGTCGAGGTACGAGCGGTCAGTGCCCTCTTTCCAATCGCCATCGAACTGAAGGTCGGAAACCTTAAGCGCCAAGAACTCAGCGCGGGAATAGCCGTACTGCTGGATGGCTGCTGCGTTGATTTCCATAAACCGCGAGGATTCGACGTCGACGATCATCATTGGCTGCGGGCTGTCGTCGAACATCATGCGGTAGCGTTCTTCCGATTCGCGAAGAGCTTCCTCGGTCAGCTTTCGATCGGTGATGTCGACCGCCGTTCCAATGAGCCGTACGACCTTGTCGTGATCGTTTTTCCGCGCTCGACCGACGACATGAATATATCTAGAGCTACCATCGGGGCGGTTCCACTTTAAGTCGTATTCATAGCCTTGGCCCGTTTCAATACACTGCTTCGTACCAGCGCTTAGCTTTACTGCATCGGCGGGGTCATACATAGCTAAGTGCTCTGTAGTGTCTTGGGGACCTCTCTCAGGATCCGTACCGAAGACACGGTAGAGCTCTTCTGACCAATGGGCTTCGCCGCTCTCAACGTCGAGGCTCCAGTTGCCGCTTCTGGTTAAGTGCTGCGCTTCAAGGAGCTGAGCTTGACTGTCGCGGAGGGCTTCGATGGCCTCAGTCCGCTCCAGTATGAGTTTCTGCTTAGTTTCGTAATCGGCGGCACGGTTGAGTGCACGACCGAACATACCTGCCAGCAATTCGAGGGCGCGGGCATCTTCGTCGGCGAAAGCATTCAGTCGGCTCGACGTTGCTTTTACAATTGCGACCGCTTTGTCGCCGTCAAACAGTGGGACGGCGACGATTGACCGAATACCAAACGCGGTTACAAAATCTTGACGGACGCGGCTATCGTTCTGGCAGTCGTTACTAATCAGCACTGTCGAACTCTTGATGCACGATTCGCTGACGGACGATGCGATCTGAATTGTGCGACCCGCAAGCCTGGAGATATGCCCAATTGCGGCAGTCACGTAGCTTTCGGAGCCATGGACGACTTCTACCGATGCTCCTTCGGCGTTCATAATCTTCATTGCGCCTTGAGCGACTATCAGGGTTACCTTTGATACGTCAAGTTCGGCCGCGTTTACTGCGCCCTGAATCTCTGAAATCCGAGAGAAGCGCTCCCTGTCGGCTATCACGAGCGACTCGAACTGCTTGGACACAGTGAGGTCGTGGATGACGTTTAGTCTAACTTGAACATCATTGAGAATAAGCGGAGTGGCCTCAATTGACGCTGGGAACGCCGTTCTGTCAGCTTTCCTGCATATGGCTTCGATTCGACGTGGAAGGTTGGCAGGTGAGCTATCGGTACTCTTTGGCGCGTCAACCGTTTCTAGAATGTCCGTCAACCGCTTTCCTGTGACTTCCATCTTGTTCCAATAGCCCAGCAGACGCAATGCTGCAGCGTTGAGATCAACAACAGCGTCGGCTTCTGTTAGAATATAAGCTTCTGACGAAAGCTCGAATAGCTGCTTAAACTTGGCGTTCGAGGCCATCTCGGCGTCAATTCGCTTATGTCGGTGACGTTCATTGCGCCACGCCGCAGCTACCACAAACAATATGGCTAGTAAGCTTCCGAGCCTACAAAGCGCTTCCCAGCGTTCGCCAACGGCGCGTAGCTTTTGACGCATGGAGAGTTGCACTTGAAGTCGCGAGTGTTCGCTGAATTCTGGTTCAAGCGTGGCGGCAAGAAACGTTGACACATCTCGATCGGTGAGGCCGTTTTGGGACGCTCGTACGAACTCATCGGCGGCTATAAGTAGTCGAGCGGTTGCAGGTTTATTCGTGGGCGTACTGATAGCAAACTCATCGACTGTTGCGCGGAATGACTCGGTATCCCGACGTATATCTGCTGGCGAGTACGGCGATAGTCCGTAGCCGTGGGCCTGGGTAGCGTACGCGGCAGCGCGGATTCTTGCGAGCAGTTGGAGAACGTGCTCGGAGTGGACGACCGCATCCGATGCGGTTCGCCTATCTTCCGATACCTTTGTGAAGTAAAAGCCGTCACCAATGAGCAATAGTGCGATAAGGATAATTGCGGTGGCGAGTAGATTTTGCCCGGATGTGTTATTCGACAATTTAGCAGCCTCGTCGCTCGCCCGCTTGTACGCGTGACAACATGGTCGGTTCCTCTATGAAATCGACATTATATTATCGGTAGCAACCGGCCCTTAATTTACTTCGATTTTGTTACCTAACAATTTGGGCGGCAACTGTGCCCGTCGACGACGCGCCGGAAGGCCATGAGGAGCCGAAGGTATACTTCAATGGCCGAGCGAGGCGGACCAGCGATTCGCTGTACCCGTGCCTCGCGGCAGAGGGACCGGTGTAAGCTGGGGCCAGTCCCTTGGCGCAAGCACCTTTGCTTGCTTCATGACCAGTTTTCTAGATTTGAGACCTCGTTGGCAGGAACGTGAGCCGCAGCTTGCTACGAGTGAGGTTATTTGACATCCTGCATAAGTATAGATTTTTGTTGTGGAGCATTGGGCTCGTTATTGCAATTGGTTACCTCAAGCGGGCTCCGGGCATGTTGGCGGGCGTTGCACTTTTGGCTGTCGTGTGGATAGCTGCCTGGCTGTTTCGGCGATATTTCTCCTCCTCTCGCCGAAGGTAACGCCCAGGGTTTTGTATTCTGGATAAAGTTATCCAGAATACGCCGAATTGGGGAGCACGCTTGGCTCGCGTCGCCCCTATAATAGGGTCATAGCCGCTCGGAGATGAGGCAGGCGTGGAGTCCGGGTAGAGTGGGCGCGTGGATTGGATGCCATGAGCGCTCGCTCCTCCGGAACCTCGCAACTTATCGTGATCGGCGACAAGTTCGGAGGAACGACATGACCACTATTTCCCTGCAAGACACCGTCGGCGGAGTTGTTGGCGCTCAGCCAAGTCGAGCACGCGTATTTGAAAAGCTTGGCGTAGACTATTGCTGTGGCGGCAGACGTTCGTTAGATACTGTTTGCCAAGAACAGGGCATCAGCCCGGAAACTCTCCTCGGCGCTCTCGCCAGGGAGGATGCGCGTAAAGCGCCGGAAGGTATCGAGACCTGGCCATCACTGTCTCTCAGCGAGTTGGCGGACCATATCGTGGTAAAGCATCATGATTACTTGCGAGAGGCTCTTCCGCGGTTGGCTACACTCACCTCAAAAGTACGATCAGCGCACGGCGAGCGCCATCCCGAACTGGGCCAAGTATGCGCTGTGTTCGACGTGTTCCATGCGGAACTTGATAACCACATGGTCAAGGAGGAGCGCATCTTGTTCCCAATTTGTCGACAGCTTGAAGAAGCAACGGGACCAATCACAACTCACTGTGGGAGTACTACAAATCCGATCACAGTGATGGAAGCCGAACATGACAGCGCTGGAGACGCTCTACGGCAGCTAAGGGAACTCACGGGTGACTTTGTGCCCCCAACTGGAGCGTGTAACACCTACCGCACCATGCTGGACGGTCTGGCGGAGCTTGAGGCAGATATGCACGTGCATATTCACAAGGAAAACAGCGTTCTGTTCCCGAGAACTATCGCCCGCGAGATGGAATTAGCGTCGCGCTAGGTGAATTAATGGGTGAAACGACCGCGATGAATGGTAGGAGCGAACGGCTAGGGCGCGGCAAGGCTATTGCCTGGGCCCCCGTGCCCCGAGAGCATGGCGCGTGGGTGATGCTCTATGCGCCCATGCTCGCTGCCTTTGCGGTTTCGCCTGCGACATACTGGTGGGGCTACGCTGCGCTCGCCCTGTCCGCGTTCGCTCTCATGTTTTTACGCGAGGCAGTGTCATACGCGCAATGCAAGCACTGGAGGCGGCGAGATACTACATGGGTTATCGTATACGGCCTGGCGGTATCTGCCTTCGCCGTGCCGCTAATGGTGACTGGATGGGGGCCGGAACTTGCGGTGCCAGCAATGTTCGCTGGTCTGATCTTCTCGGTGCACACAGGTCTGTCAGCTCTACCATTTCGAAAGCGTTTTGATCGCAGCACAGCTGGTGAGATATTAGGCGCTTCAGCGGCATCGTTATCGGCGCCCGCAGCAACTGTGGTTGCATGCGGTCACTGCACAGTCGAAGGGTGGATACTCGCAGGCGTGTTTTGGGCGTATTTCTCGGGCCGTATCCTGCATGTTAATATGCTCCTCGATGCCGCGAAGTACCGCCGAGATTTCACGTGCGATGTTGCATCCAAAGTGGCCACGCCACTTTCTGTTTATATGGTGGCCCTGGGAGTCATCTTATTGGTTGGTATCTCGCAACCTTCGATAAGGATTTGGAGTTTGGTGGGAACGGCCGCAGTTGCTCCATCGACGATTAGTAGCCTAATTGCTCAAAGGCATCTCGGTGATCGGGTTCCATCGCTAAAGCGCGTAGGGTTACAAGAGACAATTTTTGCGATTTGGGTTGCCTCAGTGATTATATTTGCGCATATTGTCGGACATTCGTTGTAGAATATACTTGTTAGTTGCAGGCAGACACACTGTCTAAAGCAACAGAAGAAAGAATACGAAGAGGATAATATGATTTCTCAGACCTCAGAGTATGCCTTGCGTGCCGTAATTCACCTCGCTACTTACACTGATGAACCGCAGACAACCCAGAAGATAGCTGCGCAGACCAAGGTGTCTGTCCCTTATTTGTCAAAGGTGTTACAAGGTCTTGCGCGTGCCGGGATAGTCCACTCCCAGCGCGGCCTCCATGGCGGTTTCGAACTCAAGAACACACTCGATGAATTGACTGTTTACGATATAGTAAACGCAATTGAACCGATTCAGCGTATCGAGAAGTGTCCACTTGGTCTCGATAACCACAAGGATCATCTCTGCCTGCTTCATATGCGCGTGGATGAAGCAATTGGTGCGCTTGAAAAAGTCTTTAAAGAGACAACGATTGCGGATGTAATCGCAACTCCCTCAAGTAGTGTGCCTCTTGACGCGCAGAAGTAGGGTGGCATCGGCTGCTACTTTTGGAGCTGTCCCGCTCGCACGCCTGTCCCGACTCGGCTGATGGCCATTTTGAAAACCACGTCTCTTCGTTTGCCCATCACTGTCGATGTTAACGACCCTCGATTTTGGCGTAGCCACTCAGCGTAACGGCCTAGGTCGGGACCCGCGATTCCAGTTTCTCCAATCTCGCTGTCTACGTCTGTGGGCACTATCTGCGTTACGAGCTTTGCGATGGAACCCTCCAGAGGCTTTGCTTGGCTAGCGGCCATGCCATTCGGTGCCGCCACTGCCAACAACGCTACGGCTGACAATACCCCTGCACTAATAGTTCTGTAGTTCATGAGCACCTCCTCGTCACCTGAAACCCTGTGTGACGGCGGTCAATGCAATAGTATCGTACAGATACGGCTCGTCTTAAACGCCGCAGACGACATCGATGCGGGAAATTGATTATTGGAGGCGGGATTTATTGCACTTCAGGGGCTATGACGCATACCAAACCGTCCGATGCTGCGAGAGTGATTGTGAGGTGGTGGTTGTCGGTATGTAGCTTGTTAGTGGTGCGTATTAGGCTGCGATCAGATTGGCCAGATCTTATGGTGGTAATAGCGTAGGCGGTGCCCTCGTCAAGGAATGGCAGTGGAACGGTCGCGTCGACCGTCTCGTTTGCCGTGATTGCGGCTACGTACTATGTGTTCCCAGATCTCCTAGCCATGAATGCTCGCTTCCCGATTGAGCTTGATGGCAACACAATCGTCTCAGCCCACACGGTAGGCAGACTGCGCATGAAGTCAAGAGCGGGTGCGAGGGCGGGGTTAGTAAGAAGCTCTCGTGGGTTTTCAGCGAGGACATTCACTGGAGACGTAAATAGGACTGAGGTCGCCAGCTGATGTCCCCACGTTGTCGCGCCAGGATTAGTAAATCCAACGGGTGTGTAATCGCCGTGACCGACTAGGAACCGAGTAAATGGCAATGCTGCATTGTGCGCTGAAGTGATGGGGCCCTCATCCATTTTGTTCAGCTCAAGCCCCCGAATCCCTTCGCGGGTCACTTCGTGCGGGTATGTGCGAGACTCGCCAGTCGGTTTCTGGCACCCGTGAAACAGCAACACGAGATGTCGCTTCGCGGTTTCAATTAGGGCGGCTTGCTGGAAGTGAATCTTGTCGAGAGCCTCGGAGTTCATGAAGTCGATCTTGACGCCGGCTACTCCCGCCCTAACGCAAGCGTCGAGAAACTGAGTTAGCGCTTGATAATGGTTTGCTGGATTGTGGATCACGTTGTTGTAGTCCTTCCACAGCAGCACGCGAACAGCTAGTCCCTTAGCTCGCTGGCAGATTCTGGCGACTTCGTCCCACGGCTCGCTCCATGCTTCCCAGCCATCGTCGATCAGGGAATACTCCCAGCCTAGCTGGCTCGCTAACTCGACCATCTCGCCTTCTGCGGAGGGTGTCCCTGTTCCTAAACTCCACCATCGCCACGCCACGCGGCCCAATTTGATCCATGTAGTGTCGGCAAACAGTACGGGATCAGGAGGGAGATTGAGGTTGGTCCAGATGTCTGAGTTCACGAGTCCGTTGAGGTCATCGGTGATAAGGGCGACCCTCCACGGGGTGAGAATATCGCCTGAGAGTTCGAATCCCGCCTCGCCTTCAGAGAAATTGGCCCGCAAGGCGCCGTCAGCCAACGCCTCAAGCCGCATTCCGCTATATTCGTAAAGTGCGGCTTCGCTTATTGCCGCATATCCACCGTCAGATAGCTCGGCGACAACGGGTGGCGGTTGAATAGGGCCCTGCGGCGACGCGGTCGATAACTCTGGCGGTGTTGACGACATCCAATATCCAGCGTAGGATTTGAGTTTCCAGTTGTTGGGGCGTTCGGCAAACCAGATACGCTCTGCTCGCGGTAGCCTCCACGAAGATGCTTCGCCAGATATGCGCCTCTCGCCGTGTCCTGGGACGCGGTATCGGAACGCGAACGCGTCGTCGAAGAGCCGTACTTCGATCACCCACCTGACTTTCGAGGCGACGTGGACCATTGACAGATGCATTGTTTTGCAACTGTCAATGGCCACAGAATGCCAACCACGGGTGGGGTATGTGTCGTTGCGCTCGGCTGATTCTGATTCAACTAGTGAGTCGCCTGAGCCAAGGGTGACGGCGTCCACGGTTATGCCGAGCGAACCCTCGCAGACGTTCCCACCTGGTCCATTCGGCCGTGTTACCACATAAGCTAAGTGACCGTCTTTGGCAGTGCCAATTGTTGCCGACAGTGTTCGTTGCGGACTTACAATTGTAGCTAACACTGTTCTCATAGCCATGGTCAGTCAGCGAGACGTTGTCGGCCTCGGCGGAGATGTCACTTAATTCCTGTAGCTGCTCCAGTAATATTTGCAGCTGTGGCGCTTGCAGAAACAACCGGCTTTCCGCAGGCTCCTGGAGCAGTCACGGTGTTGCCGTCGAACGTTACTCCATCCACTTTGCTGAGCCAGACCAGAGAGTTGTCATCGACTCCTTTGCTAGCGCCTTTGTTGCTCGGCGCCTGGAAGGGGCGAATGAATTTGTTGTTGCTGACAGTTACATTTCGCGCACTTGTGATTTGAATGTTTGGCGCTGGGTTTTCGATGAGAGTGTTGCCGGTAATGGATATGCTTTCGTGGCCAATAGCGTCGATCAGTTCGCCATTCGGTCCCGCAGCGGTGATTGTAATTGCGCCAGCGAACAGATTCCACGGCCCAACGTCAGCAAAGCCAACACCTTTGATTGTGTTTCCGCGAATGGTGATGTTACGGCTAAATGTTCCTTCGTTCCACCACAACTCAGGTGCGAGAATGATGCCCGCCATTGTGCTGCCTTCGATGGTGTTATTCTCGACGAGGCCGTCTTCAGCCTTGAGGAGAAGGCCCCGGCCCCGGTTGAACCGTATGGTATTGTTCCGTGCGATATAGCCGCTCCCGAGAGTGTCAAGGTTACAGATCAGGTCATCGAAGGAGGCGGCAATGGGCTTGTCGAGTGTTAGTTTGCGGTAGTACTTAGCAGTGTCAAAATGGCGTCGCTTCGTTTGCTGCGGAGGAGCATACGTGGCGGCTACCGGGTCGACGGCAGTCACTTTGGCATCGAGGCGCGGCTGGCCCTGCGTGTCGTACCAACGTATCCGGTCACCGACGCGGAACTCGTTACCATTGGTGGTTTGTAGCGTGGTCACGGTGTTGCCCGAGGATTCCATCGCAACTACGTAGCGTCCATGGATTGCTACCCCGTCATCGCCCATTCCTTCAAAGAGGCAATTTTCGACAATTGGCCCATGTCGGATGGTGCTGCTGTGAAACGCGTCGGCGTTAGCGGATAAGAGAGGCGGTTCAGTGGCCCCCGGAGGAGTAGGTCCGTACGTAACTGTGATGTTCTCGAACTTGTCGTAGCCTTCGCCGAATGCTTCATGGATGCAGAAGCCGTTGGCATTTCGCAGGGTCAGGCTTGATAGCGTGATGTGGCTGCAGTTCCACAGGCGAATATCAGTGCCGCCTTTGCCGCGGAATGCGACCAAGTCGCCAACAGCGACGGGCATATCTTTGGGACCGCGCTTGCCTGTCCATGTGACGCGGAAAAGATCAGCGCCTTTCCGCTCTACAAGCTTGCCGTAGAGGTTCTGACAGCCAGGCTTGTTGCGACGGGTCTTTGGGTCGAACACGTATCCAAATGCACGCTCCGGGAAGTAGGCCATATCATCAAAGTTCGATGGATATCCCTTAGCAAATCGAATATCGTACCAGGTGCCTTCAGGATCCAGGCCTTCGATGACACCTTGGGTTGAAGTCGGCTTCTCGTACTGTAAGGTTGCCCCTCGGAAAACTACGTTATCGCAACCCTCCAGCAGGATGCCGTTTGCCCGTGTGTCGGCGTACATCAGGGTGGCGCCAGTTGCATCGATTGACAGGTCGTGGACATTCATAAGCCGGAGATGGAATCCGTTAGTTGGCGTCATGCGGTAGACGCCCTTTGGAATCGTGAGCTTGTGAACTCCATCGGCCACTGCGGAGTTAATAGCGTCTTGAATTGACGCGGGGTTACTAGGTGATATCTCGACCTGAGCAGCGAGCGCGCTCGGCCCGACGAAGGCGAGCAAAATGCCCGATACGGCCATGAGGCTGCGGTAGAGGCTGATAGGGTAGTTCATTTTTCGGTATCCTGGGCGTGTTCGGTGAGGAGCAGGGGCAAGATTCGAGGCGAAGCGACTAGCGGAATTCCGCCGTGCCGCTTCGCCCTGCAAGTGTTCTTACTAGCGATAGCTGAACGTCATGGTGTAGGAGTTACCCGCTGTGTCCACCATGCTGTCTGTTCCTGCCGCTCCGGTGCCTGCGAGGTTTCCAGGCGTCGTCGACGATGCCGGGATATTGTATGTGCTCACCTTTTCACCACTTAGGAACTTCGTGTGACCGTCACCCGCGAGGAAGGTTGACCCGTCTACGTGGCGCGGCTCGTGGTTACCAGTGAATACCCGATTGCCCATATTTCCGGTCGAATAGCCAGTGGCACCATTCGGGTTCCCACCTGTGTATCCGTACCCTGCAGGCGATCCGGTTTCGTTTGCGAATGTCGAGTAAAGCGTGCCGCCGTTGATCTCGAATATTAGGACTGTCTTGCTGGGCGATGTAAATCGGCTCAGCGGTGCGGGGTTCATCGCTCCAGACGGTGCATTTGCGTTCTGGTTGATTGCATAGGATATCGGCAACCATGCAGTGTTTCCAGGAACGAAAGAATCATCGGGGCACTGAAATAGGTTCCACGTTTTCAGGTAAGGATAGACCTGCGCGGCCCAACCCTGACCGCCAGCTGCACGGCCACAGGGTAGAAATTCATCGTAATCCTGCGCGTATTGGAGTAGCCCCAGCCCCATCTGCTTGAGGTTGCTGTTGCATGTAACTTGACGCGCCTTTTCGCGCGCCTTCGCAAACACAGGGAAAAGTATAGCTGCGAGAATCGCTATGATAGCGATAACTACGAGGAGCTCAATCAGAGTAAATCCAGACTTCTTTGTTGCATTCATATCAGTTCTCCGTAACCTTACTATAGGCTTTGTTTGTTGCCTGCGGATCCGCATAATGACGGAGCAGGTCCAGTGCTTTCTCGAACCACTAGGTTGGGAGCAAGGCGCTCCACCATTACTGAATCAGACCACAAGACTTCTACCGCCTTCCTCGCAATTGCTTCAAACGGATGAGCAATCGTCGATAGGCTGGGGTGAGTAAACTGGCTCGTCTTTGCGCCTTCGAATCCAAGGACGGACACGTCGGTAGGAACCGCTACCCCTTTTCGGGCTAGCCAATGCAGAACTGCCCATGCGCCTGGGTCGGAGACGGCGAAAATTGCAGTGGGGTGGTCCCCGTTTTCGCCGGGCCAGACTTCATCCATATGCGCCAGCGCGGAATCGTACGAACTCTGCCAGTAGTCCGTTCCGCAAGTGACAATATGGAATTTCCCGTCCACACGCCTTTCTTGAGCAATCGTCTTGAACGTCTCGACTTTCTGTTGGACGCTGGGCGATACCAGTGGCTCATTGACGAGCAACGTGATCTTCCGATGACCTAATGACCAAAGATAGTCAATGCCAATGTGGACTGCCATCCTCGAGTCGGTAACAACGTATGATCCCGAATAGCCGCTATCGGGTAGTTCCACGGCCACAGTGCGGTAGCCACTGTCGATCAGCGCGTCATTCAACTCAACGATCGACGACGGGCTCATCAATATAATTCTCTCCAGATCCGGCGGGCTACTGATGTCCCTGAATGCGTCCGCAACCTTCTGTCCGCGATGGGTGTGGTAGATTTGAAACCGCAGGTTCCTCTGGCGACTGGCAACAGCGAACTGTTCAAGCATAGCGCTTAGAAGGTCCGAGTCGTATTGTGCGACAAATACGCCTAAAGTCTGTACTTGTGTGGCTGCGTACCCCCGCATGTCGCTCCATGGCGATTTCGGCTTGCATACCTGTGTTCCGGTTCGTACTCGGCGAACGATGCGGCCCTCGCGGCTAAGCTCATTCAGTGCTTGGCGAACGGTTCCCCGAGACACACGCAATCTTTCGACGAGGGCTGTTTCAGTGAAGAATTGATCACCGTCCGTGAAGTGCTCGTCGATTACGCTCCGAAGGGCGCGCCCAACCTGGATATAAAGGGGGGTGCTTCGGCGATCGTCGACTATGACACGGTCCAGAAGGTCGACCGGCGTATCGCTCGACATTCGTCTGGGTGATGTCGGCACCGTAAGAGCTGGTTGGATTGTTGCTGCCGACGATTTCGCCTTACTTAGGATCTGATTACCAGATCCATTTGGCCCACTTGCGTGCTTTGGTTGTAAATCAGTACGATCATTCATGAGATTAGGATCGATTACCGAGAATGTCTATCATCCGATAGCCAAAAAGATGTAGTCATTTATATCCAATGGTACAGATGATTATAGTGCACTGGCTTTCTGCTTTCTATCTTCACGAATATGAGAACTCAATTTATACAATTCAGGTCATTTGGCCAATGATATGTACAATTGATTGTTGAGCTATTATAGGGCACATTGTTGACCGTGTCAAGTGAATTCCCAAAAATTAACGGTGCTCGTTTTACGTATGGGCAATTCGCGTATCCGCACCGTCCGATTTGGCGTGGAAGACGCGTCCTAGCTGACGTGCGCGCCGAGCAAGAGGCCGATGCCGTAAGTTATAGCGGCTTCGATAACGCCCACGATTGTCATCTCTGTGCCGGATGCCAGCCATGAACGTCCGGTCACGAACGTCTTTGCTGCGCCGACCGCGAAGTGAGCCGCGAGGGAAATCACCGCTGACCAAATTACTTGCTGCACTATTGGTATTGGGAAGAAGAAGGGGATGAGGGGAATGAACGCGCCAATTGCCGTGCTGAGCGTCGCTGAGCCTGCCGAGAGCAAGGGGTTGGGTTGTATGGTTTGTGATATGCCTAGCTCTTCGCTCGCCATGGTCGCGAGGAACTGGTCGGGGTCTTTGCAGATGCGGTCTGCGAGCAGTTTCGCCTCGTCTTCGCTGAAGCCTTTGAGTTGGTAGATCAGTTCAAGCTCTTCGCGCTCATGTTCGGGGTCCATCTCTATCTCGCGCTTCTCGCGCTTTATCTCGGCTTCATGAACCTCGCGCTCCGATTTCGTAGCAAGGTAAGCCCCGCTGCCCATTGACAGCGCCGAAGCCAGGGTTCCGGCTATTCCTGCGAGCAAGATGGTGTGCGAGAGCCCAGCATTGTTCATGGTAGCGCCCGCCATTCCGCTGACGATGCCAAACACAGCTCCAAGGCCGTCGTTGGCGCCATAGATCGCGTCGCCGAGCCACCCGCCCGTATGTGTCAGGTGCCACTTTTCGCCAGCCATCATGCGATCGAGCGATGCCCGAGGGTTAGAAGTCTTAGGCTCGCTGGCCATTTGGGCCAACCGGTCCGCGTGAGCTTGTTCGTCGGGAATAATCCCGCGCAATATCTCGGCCGAGCGACTGTCGCCAAGCTGTGTCACTTGCTCTGTGTAGTGATTGACGTGGCCGCGCTCTTCCTTCTCGATACGCCGAATCGACGCCATGGTGCCAAACATGCGGGCGAACCGCGCTTGTGCTCGCACTTCGCGATCTATAGACGACATATCCACTTCTGCGCCGAGCTCAGCGAGCCGTTCGCGCCACAACTCCGCATGATGCTCCTCGTTTTCAGCCATACGAAGCAAAAGGCCCTTGCGGCGCTCGTCGGTCTCCATTTCCGCTAGCTTACGATACGTGTGAGCAATCACGATTTCGTTGCGCCAATTGTCCTGAAGAGACTCGATAAGTTTGCGGTTTGTGGAATCAGTATTCATTGAGACTGATTATACCTTTAGCATAATAATGGGCTGAGGGGCGTATCGACGAATCCAATCGGGTGTTGAGTCAAGAGTATTGGCTCGGAAGCGATAAGGTAAGAAAATGGCCGCCAGCAACTAATATGCCAGCGGCCAGTAAGAGCTAGTTGTGTGTTTCGCTATAGCCCGGTTCCTTCGCTTCCTTTGAGTGTCGCAGGAACGGGGGCCGATGCTGCTGTGGGGGCTACACGCTGACTTCGGACTGTATCTATGAGCCCCGGCACTTGGTGCGGCGCTTGAGTGGGCGCGCCACCGAAAGCGGCTTGCACAACCGGCCAGAGCTTTTGATCGTAGAGTTGCGAAACGTCGAAGATCATTACTCCCTGGCTAGATGCCGCAGCTGCCTGGATAGCTTTACCAAAGTCATCGTTGTTACGGTTGTACATCAGGGCGTATAGGCCGGCGTATGTCCATGTTTGGTCGTTGATCACCCGGTTGGAGAGCTGCCCAGCACCTTCGACGGTCGATCCGGGGCTCGCGCCTCCGTCGGCGATAGTGGCGTTCTTGTAGTAGCAGCCGGTCGTGATCCAGTCGAGCATTCCGGCGAAGCCAGTCTTACGCCAGTTCGGCGTATTAAAGTCAAAGGCTCCGTTGTAGTCGTCGGCTGCGTAGTTTTCCGCCATACCTCCGTACTCGCCGTACCACGACCCTGCGTAAACGCTGAAAGTCGCCTGTGGCCGGTAGAACTTAACAGTTGCCTTTGCCTTAGCCAGCCAATTCCGAATGGTCAGGGCCCGCCACACGTTCCACGCTTCAAATTGGGGACCTTTGATAATGTCCTGATTTGGCATGGGGTTGTATTGGAAAACGTCGTCGGGCCACTTGAGAGGACGGCCGACATACTGCTCGAACTGCTGCATGGACTGCGGGCTGAAGTCGGCGTTCAAACCAGCGAAGCGCAGGCGGTCGTCAAATATGACTCCGTCCACGGGATAGTTGACCACCACTTCCTTCACGATATCGAGTTCGTGCTGCTGAACTTCTGGATCGTTGGGGTTTACGAATACCGTGATTTTCTGTGTGGGATCGTCGGCGCATTGTACATATCGCGGGGTGGACGTGAACGTCAGCGTGTCCCCGATGTGGGTGGTGGACCGGAAAGTGTCCGCCGCTTTGCCTTGTGTTACTAGAATGGCCCCTTGTGGTGGCGCGACGACCGTCGAAGGTGAAGTAAGCGTGGGATCCACTTCGGCGGCTATCCGCCCCTGGGAGTCGGTGACCACAATGAGGCCGCTGGTAACTTTCTTCAGCGCGGCTGGGTCTGTAAAAACGCCGATGACATTAGGGTCTGCGGGGATCGAATTGAGCGAGTCTGAAATGTTAAACGACGGCGCAAACATGACAGGCGGTTTGACGGAACGCGTCGCCTGGTAAAGCACGGTCTGGAGTTTGGGCTTCGTGTACGCTAACCCTTTATTGAAATATTTGTGTCCCTCACTGAAGACGGCGAAGTTGGCGCATATTTGCAGGTTGACGGCATGCGCCTCCTTGATGAACAGGTCAAGCGGATCGTAGTCTTCGCCGAGTTGCGAGCCCTTCCAGTTGGCGAGCTTCCCCGCGATATGGCTCGGATAGATTGTGTAGCCGATGATTGGCTTCACATCGAGTACCAGGGTATTGAATCCAGAGTTCTTTGCCTGGGTGACAATATCGTGTATCTCGGCTGGCGAATTGTATCGATCCAAGTTCGCGGTCGCATCGACCCAGAGTACGCGCCCTTGCAGGTTTTTGCCGCGAGCAGTCAACTGGGCAATTCCTACGCTGTCGCCAACTGCGTCAAGTGTCACCGTCGGAAGCTTGGGGAACGGCATTGGCAATTGTATCGCCTGCGGAGGCGGTGGCGGCGGTATTACCAGCGGATCTGGCAGGGGAGCGGGCGGCGGCACGACTGGCGGTGGACCTTGAGTTCCTTGTGTGACGCCTGGAATGGGCGCGGGCGGGAATGAGTCTTGTGCGAGGGCTGGCGTGGCGATTAGGGTCGTCGCGGTGACAGCGGCAATCAGAGTACGGTTCACAGCATTTTCCTGTCTTTGTCGCCATTGCGGCTAATATATTCGGCAAGTGGTCGGGATTGTCAAATCGAGAACTCCGCCGATCGTCTTTCTCGATATGCCTAGTAAGCGCATGGCTGGGGCAGGGATGGTAGCGTAAGCATATTGCTGCGATAGTGCGCAGCCTCGAATAGGATACCGCAAAATTACGTTCTCCTATGTCGGTCAGTATGTCGTCCTGCTGGGAGTTAACGTGCAAGCGGCGTGCCAGTTCTGGTGTTCATGGCTCATTTTTGCTCTATCCACGAGATTAACGCGCAAAACGTGACTCGAAAGGCTGTTCGTGGTGCTATAATAGTCCGATTGATTTGGTTGCGGCTGTTTTTGGAGGTTGATCTCCATACAACAAATTGCCGCGATTCACGTTTGAGCATTTCCGAAAACTAAAGCAACGGTCTTGCTCCTTCCTGCCTCCGATTAACGGGGGCTGTTCGATCATCCACAGGGAGGAGGTGCATTCTAAGAATGCCCGAAACAGTTCGATTCTACGAAGTCGTCTACGTGATCGCCCCCGATCGTACCGACGAGCAACTGCAGGCGGTTATCGAGAAATACACCAACCTGATTACCAATCAGGGTGGTACGGTAGAGCGCACGGATATTTGGGAGCGCCGCCGGTTAGCCTACGAAATCAAGGGCTACACCGAAGGCATCTATGTCGTGTCGCACTTCCGCGGTCTTCCGTCTGTCGAGGCGGAACTAAAGCGCGTCTTCCGCATCAGCGAAGACACTCTCCGTTCAATTGTGATCCGGCCGGACGAGGAATTCGTCACAGCTGAGCCAGCACCACGGGCCTATCGCCCCGAGTCGCAGGCTCCAGCGGCGGTTCCCGCCCCGGTAGCACCTGTTGCAGCAGCTCCGGAAGCCCCGGTAGCAACCGAAGAGCCAGCGCCTGTCGCTGCGCCCGAGGTTGTTGCTGAAGCCCCGGCAGCAGTTGAAGCGGAGGCTGTTCCCGCAGCCTAATAAGGCTTTGCGAGAATATGCGGCGGACCGTAAGGTCACCCTTGACGCGCCTGCCAAGGCGCGGATGGCCGCATCTCAGCCTGTAACAACAGGGGCATGCGCAGATTCTGCGTGATGTCATAACTGAGATACTAAAATCTGGAGGGGATCCGCGGAGAAGTTATTTCTGCTCGATTATAATATCTGTATAGTGAGTGACTGATTTGGAATAGGAGTCAATGATATGTTGAACAAAGTGATATTGATTGGCCGACTGGCGAATGACCCCGAGCTTAAGTGGACACCCAGCGGAATACCCGTTACAACTTTTCGTCTTGCAGTGGACCGTCCGATTTCCGCAGAAGCGCGCCAATCTGGACAGGAGAAGCAGGCTGATTTCATCGACATCGTCGCGTGGCGTCAAGCTGCGGAGTTTGCCTCGAATTATCTTGGCAAAGGCCGCCTCGTCGCGATCGATGGCCGATTGCAGATTCGCCAATACGTCGCTCAGGATGGCACCAATCGCCGTGTCGCCGAAGTGGTAGTCGATCAGCTAAAGTCGCTTGATCGTCCCCGCGAGGCAGGCAATGGCGAAGAAGGGTTCCATCGCGAGGATCACGGTGGCGCAGGTTACGGTGGAGGTCGTCCCAACGATCGCCCGCCCATGGCCCAGCGGCCCGCCCCCGCTCCGCAGCCGGCGCCCGCTACACCAGCGGCGCGACGGCCAGCTCCTGAGGGCGCAGCGCCGTATGAAGCTTCGGATCCGTTTGGCGGCGGTGACGCCGAATTCGACGATCCATTCGCGGATGAATAGTTGCACGGACGAATAGTCCCAAGCGACAGACAAATCGAAGGATAACACAATGGCAGGTTATGGAAATCGCGAAGGTGGATCGCCCGCCGGTCGCAAGCAAAATAAGTTTCGTCGTCCACGCCGCAAAGTTTGCGGTTTCTGCGTCGACAAGACCACGTACATCGACTTCAAGAACGCAACGAAGCTGAAGCGCTACACATCGGAGCGCGGCAAGATCGAGCCGCGTCGCAAGACCGGTACGTGCGCCAAGCATCAGCGCTCCCTCGCGACCGCCATCAAGCGGGCTCGTGAGATTGCTCTGCTGCCTTTCGTTGCCGATTAGAGCAATGGAATAGAGCATTGATCAGGAGTGTATGCAATGCATGCGCTTGCGACTGACCAATACGCGTGAATAGGCCGCCTTCTGGGAAACCGGGAGGCGGTCTATTTTTCGCCGTTTCCGGGCAATGCACGAGGGAATGACACGACGACCGCGTGCCAGAAAAAAAAGGTCCTGGTTACCTTTCACCAGGACCACAGATCACGGATGATATGCTGCCAGCGGAACGGAGGGTTTGTTCGCTGACGTACCCGGATCAAGCTTTTTTAAGATAATTGCTGGGGATCCGAGGCAATGCACAACTCTAACAATTCAAATCGTCGTCGTTGCTCCACCGGCTCGCGCAAGACTACGACGTGATAAAGGTGATTCAACTACAACTACGGTGAGAATTGTAGCATAAACCCCTAGAATGCGCAAGAGACAAATAGTCAATAACCCAGATAACATGTAATTGTCTGCGATATTTCATAGAGCCGAGCGGACACTTTGTCATGCACTGGGTAAGGTGCGCGATGTGTCGCCGATACTATGGGCCAGACACGCTATGAGGCGAGCCATATTGCGAAGGTCAGTGAGATTGATCTGTTCGGTCGACGTATGCGGCCGTTTTTCCGGTGCGCCGACAAATACCCAATCGATTGGATAACCGGACCGTTCGATGTAGGCTCCATCGGACCCACCTGCCGATTCGATTTCGCGTTGGAACGGTATGCCGCTTGCGCCGGCTATAGCTAAAATGTGCCTCAGAAAGCGCTGCGATGGGACGTAACGGTCGCGCAATGATATAGCGGGGCCCTTGCCGCAGAGGATGCTATCCGTGTGCCACGTAATATCGGAGATTATTGCCGCTCTCACTCCAAGCTCCTCACAAACAAATCGCGCGCACTTAGTGGCTCCTCCACCCGAATGCTCCTCACCCGCAGTGAAGGCCACTGCGGCATCTGGCTCACGCTTCAGCACTTGTAATGCGGCCCAGACACCACACCGATTGTCGAGGTACGGCCCTGTAAGTATATCGCCGTCTGTAGAATGGTGCGCGGAATAAACAAGGCGATCACCGGGGGAAACTTCAGAAGGATTACCGACGATTGACCATGAGTCACCTGGGCCAGATATGAGGGTATGAACTGTGCCAGCAAGCAGAGACTTGAAGGTATCGTTTTCTATCGGTGCTGGGGAGCCGATGGGGATGAGCTCTTGAGAATATCCTACTGTGAAGCCCGTTGTATCTGTGTGGGCGAAGATAGCCACTGATGGAGCACTCGATCGGGTTGCTACCAGAGAATCTCCGAGCCGTATTAGTCGCGCATCCGGGACACTCTCTGCGATGTGGCTGGCAAGCCAGTCGGCGATCACGTCCTCGTCGCCGGATGGGCTATCGAGCGCGAGAAGGTGGCGAAGATCAGCAAACTCATCTGGGAGGGATAGTGAATTTACCATCCTAGTAGCCACCCTGTCTGCCCGTAGCGAGAAGGTTTTTGGCGTTGGTTTCGGACACGAGCACAAACTCTTCAGGCGATAGCGCTGCCTTGCAGTTTGCTACAGCGCGGCGCATCGAAAAGAGCGGGAAATCAGATCCCATTAGTAGCCGATGCGGCCCTAACGCTTGACAGAGACGTCGGATAACGCCCGGCGGCTGCCAGCTTGTTTCGAGGTAGAGATTAGGATGGCGTCGAGCGGAGCGAAGAGCTGCCGAAGGCTCGTTCCAGCCACAATGCCCGCAGACGAATGTGAGTTCGGGAAACTGGTCCAGAAATCTATCCATTGCAGTAGCCCAATGTTCGTCCAGCGGTTTATATATTGGGAAGTCGCCAGCATGCATGTAAATGGGAAGGGTGGGGCGCTTTTTTTCGATGCGCTCGACAATCGCTTGCATTCGTTCGCTCCCAAACGGGAGCTGTTGGAGGGCAAAATGAAATTTGTAGCCAGAAATGGGCAGAGACAGAGTTTCGTCAAGCTTGTCGCGCCAATCGTCAGCCCAAGGATCAACGGAGCCAAAGGGAATAAGTATGTCTTTGGTCTTCAAGCAAGCCGCGACGAGTTCTGATGTCGGGACATAGGGGTCCATCGCGACGACCACGGCTTGACGAACATCGTGCTTTGCCATCTCGATCATCATTCTGTCCGCATTGGTAAGCATCATGCGACGAGACATCTCGGAGTAGATCAGGGGCGCCATGTGTCGATAGCTCTTGAGCATGGCTGGAGTTCTTAAATTCTCCGCCATCAACTCAATCGTTTCCTGCCAAACCATATTGACCCACTCACCCGATTGCACTGCCGGGCGGATAGCCTGGTAATAGTCTCCGTCTTGTGCGGGCATGCTGGAGCCTGGGGTGGTGATGTGGCTGTGGAAATCAATCATTGTTTGTAGTTGGCGAGATATCAAGAAAGAGCTGTGGCGGAATTGGCGGCGACGCTGAAATGACGACTGCGGTCGTGACAGCTACTGCCTCGTCGTGAACGCGCTTGTCACCGGTAGTGTGAAGGTACGCAAGTGGACTGCCTGCGGAGACATGACTACCCACGGGAGCCGCCAAGATAATTCCAGCGAGAGGATCAATCGTGTCGCCTTTTTTCTGCCGCCCAGCACCGAGCCGCATAGCGGATTTTCCAATCGCGAGGGCGTCAATGTCGGCCACAAAACCGTCAGATGGCGATGGAACTGCCACAACCACATCTGCATTGCGGTTCTCCCCGAAAACGGTCACATCGCCACCCTGGGCGGAAACGATTTCGATAAACTTATCCCACGCCTTACCGATGGAAAGTATGCTCTCCGCAGTACTGGCGTCGCCTTTACCGGCTAGCGTGAGACCCTTACCTGCCAGGTGGACGATTTCGCGACGTAGCCGATCATCGCTGGGAAGTCCGCGAAGCAGGGCTGACACTTCGACGATCTCGATCCAGTTCCCCACCGCCCGTCCGAGGGGAATGTCCATTGACGTTAGCGTGACGTCCACCTTTTTGCCGTTGGCTGCGCCGATTTTCATTAGGAGGTTCGCTAAGCGGGAAGCATCCTCGATGTTCTTCATAAATGCTCCGCGACCAACTTTGACGTCGATAACGATTGCATCCGCCCCTGATGCTATTTTCTTGCTCATAATGGACGCCGCTACGAGGGGAACGGACTCCACAGTAGCTGTCACATCCCGCAAAGCG
Organism: Capsulimonadaceae bacterium; assembly: GCA_036504535.1. Lineage (GTDB taxonomy): Bacteria > Armatimonadota > Armatimonadia > Armatimonadales > Capsulimonadaceae > JARLGU01. The sequence continues at coordinate 107,806 of DASXUY010000025.1, read as the reverse complement.
TATAGTTTCGCGTCCGCTGGCACAAGGTTTGGAGTCTGTGAGCAAATACAGGCACCTACACTCTTTACCGTTGCGAGGATTTCGTGCGTCGACAGCGAGACTCGGTAGCCAGGAATACTCTCCAGCTTGTCGATGGTCCCGCCAGTGTAGCCAAGCCCGCGACCACTCATTTTTGGCACGGCAACGCCTGCCGCAGCGAGGATCGGGACCACCGCCAACGTGACTTTGTCGCCGATACCGCCCGTGCTGTGTTTATCGATCTTGATACCTGGTATCGAGGAGAAGTCCAGCGTATCACCGCTACGCACCATAGAGTCGGTTAATGCCACGGTTTCATTGTCGCTCAGGTCACGCAAGCACACGGCCATAAGCCAGGCGCTTACTTGGTAATCTGGAATCTCGCCGTCGACAAAGCCAGTGATAAAAGCGCGGATTTCGTCCGGCGAGTGCTCAAGACCGTGGCGTTTTGTGTCGATGAACTCTGTGGCCAGCATGACCTATTGTAGCATACGCGGCTTAGTCGAAATGTGGGGCATTCGCTCGTGATGGACGCTGAGCGCAACAAATATGCGGGGCCTTTTGCACGATGAATCAGCGGCTTGCATCTTTACCATAAGCGCTGGGCTACTATTGTTGCCAATCGCCTTAACTTGCTCGCTTTTAATAAGTATTCTTGAGCGGCGCAAGCCATTTGCTGGATAAACCGCAAACCACGGTTCATTCTATTTTCGCCAGGGCGCGTAATGCAATGAACAGCAGCATTATGCTGCAATTTCCGAGCATGAGCCGCAAGCTGCGGTGCAAGGTTAATGAAGGGCTACTGTTGAACCGATGGACGTGGTGAACCTCTGGCAAATGGAACATGAATTGCGAGCGCGGGTAGACAAGTCGCCCGCTAACGCGGAAGCGCGTCGGGATCTTGCGTGTTGCTTGGTCCTCCTAGCTATGTATCAGGCAGGCTACGAGGATCACGACGAAAACTCCACTCACGTCGAGCCGTCTGCCGCGTCGAGCCGGCCCGTGGCGCTGAGATCATCCAGCGAGCTCTTTCGCGAACACTTGTGGCACCTTCACGTATTGAAAATGCTTCCATCGCACAAGGAAGTGACGGCATCGGACTACATCAACCTTCCGTCAGTCCTTGGAATGATCCCGATGACGTCAGAAGTGAAGGCTAAGTACGAGCTGGCGTTTCATCGATTCCTCAATGATCTGCAGTCCTCAGAGTTCGAGCTCCCATCTGATCGACACTGATAGTCACCCCTTCGGTAAGCCCTCCATAGCACTTTGAGCAAAATGTGGCTCGCCTAGCAGAAGAAAAAGAGCCCGGCAATTGCCGGGCTCAGTGTATCGGGGTATCAATCCACGTGCAATTGGTTTGCCGCAAACCACTTACGCATCGTGTTGAGTGCATGGCGCAGAAGTGAACGAGCCGTGGCAGTCTGTATATCGAGCCGCGAGGCGATTTCGTCAAATGAACAATCGTGGTAGTACCGCCACAAGACGACGTTCTGCTGACGCTCGGATAACTGGCTGAGAGCTGCCGGTATTACGTCACGGATGTTGTCGATCGTCATCCCATGATTCCATTCGTCTGTGGGGTCTATGCGTAAGTCGCGGTGGATTTCGTCCAACCCTGTATCAAATGGGAGTTCTCGTGAAGCTGATCGGCGATAGGAGCGAACGAATGTGTACACTGAAGCGCTAAGTTGCCTCACCAAGTACGGGCGAAGTGGAACGCCGCGGTGAGGATCGTAATGGTCAAGCAACGAGCAGAACAAGCAGTATATTTCGCCCACAAGCTCTTCGCGTAGCTGAGGGCAACTACCGTACTGTAAGATTAATCGCCTCACAAGCGGCTTAAACTCAGAAAACAACCACTCCCGGTCGATACCATCCACGGGATTTATAACGGAACCCGCATTCGCAGAAGTATTCTGCAACGGTTCATTCGCGCTATCTTTATCCTCATTGATGTTTGACGCCGAATTAGCTAACGGCAGGGTCATGGTCAATACCGGCATAAAAAACTCCATTCAAGCACAGTAGGCGAGTCATTCACTTGGAAACGAGCGTTTTAGTAACCGAAGTAGGCGATTATCTCGTTGGACGAAAAACACTTTGCTTTGCACGCAATGCTTGACCGTCTTAAGGCTAAAAGCTATGTCCGAGACGACCGCTAGAGAATGCGGAAAGCACTCATCGCGGTGAAAGCATGCTGTTTGGCTCTGGACAGTTTGTTTAATATAAAATTAAACCTCACGCCAAAACGCTGTCTGCTTGCCATGCAGCCTCGAACTTCCAAGCGATTACAATTTTCTAATATGCAGAATCCGTGCCAATCCCTATAATTGCATCGAAACTGGGCTTGGCGCGACTGTTACGTCAAATAGATTTCGCCGAAGCCCTAATTGCGAATCCGTAACCAAGATATCCGTCTCCTTTGCACAAGCACTGAACTGCTTGCACTTTCAATACCGAGCGTTGGCTGATCGAAGCTTCCGCTGGTTGGCGATTTTTCAGAGTCGCTGTGACCATGGACGTTTCAGAATTACGCATAGCCTAGCAAGTTTTACGTCACAAATCTTCACGATCCGGTGCCTGGTACATATTGGGGGCATCGTAATCGGCAGGCTATAGGTGCGATGCACTGTATGGCGAAGGAGCACTAGTTGGAACCCGAGAACGATCAAATTGGCACAAGTATTTCGCTGGCAGACTATTGGGACATCCTCCGTCGCCGCCGCCTCATTATTCTGCAGACATTCATAGTGGTTGCCTTGGCGGGGACTATTATCACCCTAATGACGAGGCCGGTCTACAGGTCGTCAGCTCGACTCCTCGTGGATCCGCCGTCAATGGATGTTAATACTGTCGACACGTCCAACCCTCTCTCGCGAATCCTCATGCTTAGCCCCGCTCAATCCGTGGCCACGCAGGTGGAGGTGCTTCAGTCCGCACCGCTACTTGGCAAAGTGATGGGCTCGACGGGCGCTGCGAACTTGACTGTGACCGATGTTAAAGATACGAATATTATCGAGGTGACAGCTGAAGCGCATTCGCCAAGTGTTGCAGCGGCAGTTCCGAACAAATTGCTCGAGGCCTATATAAGCCAGGATATTAATCAGAATATCCAGGAAATCCGAGCTGCTAAGCAGTTTGCCCAAGACCAAGAGACCGAAATGCACTCGAGGATGCTGAAGGCGCAAGCTCAGATACGCGACTTTAAGCAAAAAAACAAGGTAGACGACCTCGACGCAGACCACCAGGCGTTGAGTGCCCGAGTCATTGACCTGAACAAGCAGCTCCTAGAAAATGAAAATCAGCTTGCGTCGTCTCGCGCCGAGTTGGCATCAAGTCAGGCTGAGCTTGCGAAAGCTCCGACCTTTAATATCTCCGCCCGCCCGGGTGTGAACCCGGCACGCGCTGACCTCCGGAGTGAAATTGCAAAACTGCAAGTAGATCGCGTCTCAATGACTCAGCGTGGCGGTTTTACTAATAATGCTCCGCAAGTAATCGCTATCGATGCGCGGATTGCCGAATTAAAGCGTCAACTCGCTCTTGAGCCTGCGCTGATATCAAGTCAGGTTGCAACCCCTAATGGAAGCAAAGAAGGTCTCTCCATTAAGGTTACCGATTTGAAAACCACGATAGCTGCCACATCGGCCCGCGTAGCCGCCCTGCGTCAGCAGTTGTCCGAAGCACAATCTGGGATTGCGAAATTCGCGGGCTGGGACGCGCAGTACGCTGGTCTATACCGCGAGCTAACGACGTCACAAGACAAAGACAAGATGTTTGCCGACAAGATCGCAGACTTGAATCTCCGCGAGCAGGCTCACCACCAGACTGCGCACATTATTCAGCGCGCTCAAGTACCATCGGTTCCCGTGCGTCCTAAGAAAGTGCTTAACCTGCTGCTGTCGTGTTTCGCGGGATTATTCTTGGGGATTTGTCTTGCTCTTTTACAGGACTTCCTTGACGACCGGATCAATTCCGTTGAAGAGGCTAACCGCCTGTTGCGCCTTCCAGCCCTTGGTAATGTTCCTGTCTGGGGAGCTGGCCACGGACGCCTGTTGCCGCAAATGAGCAGCCTTGACCCTGCTGCGGAAAGTTACCGGCTACTACGAACCAATATCCACTTTGCATCCGTAGACTCACCAGCGCGGAGCTTACTTGTAACGTCGGCCAATCCAGGTGAAGGTAAGTCCACCACAGCTGCGAACCTCGCCTGCGCCATGGCGCTTGATGGCAAAAAGATCATCTTGGTCGATACCGACCTTCGGCGTCCATCAATTCATAAGATGTTCGAGTTACTATCGGTGCCTGGTCTGACGGACGTGATTTTGGGACATTCTACGCTTGATGACACCTTACAATCGTATGACCTGTTGCCCAACCTTAGTATCCTTCCTGCGGGTTCCATTCCACCAAACCCAAGCGAAGTACTTAATTCACGAACATTCACATCGGTACTAGCAGACTTAACCAATCGATGCGACGTTGTGATTTTCGATAGCCCGCCCGTGCTGGTGGCTGCGGACGCTGCAATCCTAGCGTCTCAAATGGATGGCTGCGTGCTGGTAGTTGAAACCGGATCGACGAAAAAGGGTGCCGCAGTTCGAGCGCTGCAGATCATGCAGCAAGCTCGCTCGAATGTGCTCGGCGTATCATACAACAAGATGAGCGCACAGAGCGGGTCGTACTACTATTACTACAACTACTCGTATCACTCCCTTGACCGCGAGCGCCCTGATAGCCTCATTAGCGAGGATGTGGACGCCCCGAACGCGAACAAGATTGATGGCGAGAATGGGAAAGTGGAGCGCTCTTTGGGATCTCCGGTGCAGGGAAAGGACGACAAATGAAGAGGTCAATTCCGATAATATCCGGGATACTTTTGATAGTTCTGGCGAATGCGGTCATGATTTGCTCGCCGCAAGCTACGTTCGCCGCGACTGGACAATCTGAGGCCAGCGCGAGTTCTGCGCCTTATGTCCTTCGGGTTGACGATCAGCTTGACATTAATGTAGCCGGTCATGACGATCTAAAGGCCTCAGTGACTGTTCTTTCTGATGGGACAATAACGCTGCCTGGAGCGGGCACAATTCGTGCTCAGGGCATGACCATCTCAGCGTTGACAGGAATGTTGACTACGCGGTACGGTCGGACGATAAATCAGCCGGAAGTGACAGTTGGAGTCCGATCCGCCCCGCTTCCTGTTGGGCGCGTGAGCGTTCTCGGGGCTGTGCGAACCCCTGGGCAGTTCACATCGCGCCCGAACTTCCGCGTTCTTGACGTCATTGCCGCGGCAGGCGGCTTGGCGCAAGACGTGTCGTCATCGAAAGCCACTATCATTCGAGACGGTGGCGGGCAGAGCATCCCTGTAGACTTAGCGGCACTCTATTCGTCGCCTTCTTCGACTTCGAATCTGGAAATTCTTGACGGGGACGTCATTCTCGTGGACAACGTCGCCGCCCAGCTATTTCAAGTGCAAGTGACCGGAGAGGTAGCCCGTCCAGGCTCCTATCCGGTGTCCAAGGCTGGAACCACGGTGTTTGACCTCTTGCTGCAAGCAGGCGGCCCGACGAAGGCGGCGTCCCTTAAGGACGCCCAAATACTGCACAACGGTGCGGTACAGGTGATTGACCTTCGCGGATATGGGACGAACTTGACGGATAAAGTCAACACGGTTCGAATATTGCCTGGTGACGTGCTGCAGATTCCGCAGATTATAGATAGGTACGCCATGATGGGAGCCGTTCGGTCGCCCAATGTGTACAATCTTCCAGACGGGAAGCCGGTTAGCCTACGGTCAGCACTGGTGACAGCGGGGGGGACAGACAGCGATGCTGACGTTAAGCATGCTACGCTGCTCCGTACAGACGCCACAGGTAAAACGACAACCACGCCTGTTGACCTTGCCCGTCTTCTCTCCGGAGCAGATCCAGATACGCAGATCGATTCAGGCGATATCCTGTATGTACCGACCGCGAAAGCAAAGCAACCGTTTAATCCGATGCAGCTCCTCAGCTTGGTTCCGATTATCGGTTTACTTCGACGTTGATCGATCAGGGATATTGGTAACAACTTTACATGTCTAACACGCTCGAAAGCAGTCCAACTGTGTTGCAAGAATCAGCAGGCTCTCCTGCCCCTGTCCATAGAACGGTGATCAGGCCGACCTCTGGACTTGCGGTTTTGAACCTTAAAGAGGTTTGGGATTACCGGGACCTTCTGTTGGTTCTCGCAATGCGCGATATCAAACTCCGATACCGTCAAACGGCACTCGGCGTCGTGTGGGTAGTTTTGCAGCCCTTATTGGCTGCCGGTATCTTCACGTTCGTATTTGGTAAAGTCGCCAAAATGCCTAGCGACGGTGTTCCGTACTTTATCTTTTCGTTCGCTGGTCAGCTTGGATGGAACTTGTTCTCGGGGGCGCTGACGAAATCATCGACAGTCCTTGTAGGAAATCAGCAGCTCGTAACTAAGATCTACTTTCCTCGCCTGGTTCTTCCTCTGTCAACGATATTCTCAGTTCTCGTTGATTTTGGGGTGGCCTTGGCGATGATGGTGATCTTGATGATTGGCTATCACGTTGTGCCGCACGTCGGACTATTGCTGTTTCCGTTATGGTTGATTCTGTTTTTGATGCTGGGGATTGGAATTGGTCTGATTACGTCGTCGATCTCCGTCAAGTATCGTGATATCAACTACGTCGTGCCTATATTCGTTCAGTTCCTGATGTACGCGAGCCCAGTGGCCTATGCCGTGTCGGTTGTTCCAGCAAAGTGGCATGCCATTTACATGGTCAATCCGCTTTCAGGTTTGCTGGAGGCGTTCCGCTGGTCCTTTTTTGGAAAGGGGCATCTTGATTGGGTAGGCTTAGGCTATTCAGCCGTTGTAGCAGTTGCTGTCTTCGTATGGGGAGCATTTGCGTTCCGAAAGATGGAAAGGACTATGGCGGATGTCATCTAATGATGTAGCACTTTCCGTGCGTGGTCTAGGCAAATCTTACTCTATTTCTCATGACCGCGCCGCCCGAGTAACGACGGCTGCGGAAGCGATCATGAATCGCTTGCGGGATCCGTTTCAGAAGACAAGCGACAAAGAAACATTTTGGGCAATCAAGGACGTTTCATTCGATATCCATCATGGCGAGGTTGTTGGTGTAATCGGGCGGAATGGCGCAGGCAAGAGTACTCTCCTTAAAGTCCTTTCGAGAATTACTGAGCCGACAACTGGCGAAGCGATACTAAATGGCCGTGTTGGCAGTTTGCTTGAAGTCGGAACTGGCTTTCATCCAGAACTCACCGGACGTGAAAACATCTACCTGAACGGTGCCATTCTAGGGATGCAGCGTCGCGAAATTGACCGGCAGTTTGACGCGATTGTTGACTTCGCTGGCATGGAAAAGTTTCTTGACACGCCTGTCAAGCGGTATTCATCTGGCATGTATGTTCGGCTGGCCTTTGCAGTCGCTGCTCATCTTGAAACTGAGATCATGGTGATTGATGAAGTTCTGGCTGTCGGTGACGCGGAATTCCAGAAGAAGTGCCTCGGCAAGATGCAAGATGTCGCCGCGAGCGGACGAGCGGTTTTGTTTGTTAGCCATAATATGGCGGTCATTCAAAGCCTATGTAACGTCGGAATATTGATCCAGAGCGGTACAGTTGTCGCGCATGGCCCCATTCAGGACGCGGTTCAGGCGTATCTGGCCGCCATCGGTAAAGCAGCAACCAATGACTTGACAGTCCGTAAGGACCGCCGTGGATCGGGTAAGGCGAGGTTGACGCGCATCGACGTGAGTGGGTCTGTTAGCGGGCAGGGCACAATCGCGAGCGGCGAACCCGCATTTATTTCTTTCCATCTGGATCGGGTTCTTCCAGGCCTTCGTTGCCAATTCACGCTCTATGATCAGTATGGGCTACCCGTAAGTATTTTTGACAGCGGGACAACTAGCCTGTTGGATGATGCGAAAGCTTCAAACGAAACGCCTTTCATTTGCCATTTTCCGGAGATGCCCCTCGTCCCTGGTCAATACAGGCTGAACGTTGCAATATTTGAAAACCACGATGTCGTTGACCACGTGGAGGCTGCGGCCGTGTTTGATGTGAGCGAAGGTGTTCTCGCTGGCCGCCCTGTCTCAACGAATACTGGATATGGCAGTGTTCATATTGCGCATAAGTGGAGTGTGTCGCCAGACCTGAGGGCCGGTTATTGAAAATCCTCCTAGAGCAGAGCGGATACGGTCTAGACAATCTTGGCGATATCGCGATGCTTCAGGTCGCTGTTCAGCGGCTACAGGCAAATATGCCGGGTGCTGAGTTGAGCGTGTTTACATCCAGCCCAGAGAGACTGAGCCGCTTCTGCCCCGGCACTACACCAGCCAACATTGAAGGTCGAACACTATGCACTCGTCCTGGTTGCCTTTTTGGGCCATTGGGACGCAAAGTTCCTAGCTTAGAGCGTGGCACGCTGTTGTCATTCACAAATCTGGCGACGAATATTGTCCACACTAGAACCAAATTGCGCCGCAGGTCCAGTTCTTCGCTGGATGACTACATCGAGGCTATCAGATCGTCGGACTTGGTAATCTCAAGCGGCGGTGGCTTTCTTACCGATGCCTTCCCGTGGCAGGTAGATGGTGTCCACTGCACGTTCATGCTAGCCAAAAAATTTGGTAAGCCATTCGCCCTCATGGGGCAGGGTATTGGTCCGTTGGATGGGCATCGCTTGCGGACCCTGACGCGAGAATTCCTGACGGACGCCGGCCTTATCGGTCTTAGAGAAGGCGTTGGCGGAACATCTATCTTGAAGGAGCTTGGAATAACAGGCGATAAGGTGATCGTCACCGGCGACGATGCCGTCCAGCTAGGTTACTCTCGTCACAAGCCTGTGGTTGGCGATGGACTGGGGATTAACATTCGCTTGGCGTCCTATTCGCGGGTTAAGCCAGAGGATGTGAATCGCCTTCGGACAATTTTAAGGGATATCGTGAAAGAGCTTGGGACGTCGTTTGTCCCACTACCCGTAGCCTTGGACTTCGAGGGTGGGGATCCGACTTCTATTAGCAGGCTTATTTCAACGGAAGACGAGCAATCCGATGGTGGGCTCGCCCTCACCGAGCCTCTTGATCTCGTTGAAAGGGTTAGTCGTTGCAGGACCGTGATAACGGGGAGTTACCATGCGGCCGTGTTTGCGTTGTCGCAGGGTATCCCGATTATTGGCCTCGTAATGTCACCCTATTATCAATATAAGTTTGCTGGCCTCTCGCAGCTGTTTCCAGGTGGATGCACGGTTGTGACCCTTGATGATCCCGACCTTGCTGGTGCGCTGTTGAGGGCTGTCGAAACCAATTGGGCGACAGCTGCGGAAAGGCGTGCCGCTTTGCTCGGTCACGCCGAGCGACAAGTGAACTTGGGCAATGCGGCATATGAGCGGCTATACGCTCTGGCAGGATAAGGCGGCCGCCACCGTGGTAAGCGACGGTCTTTTCCTCGTAGAACATTGACGTTAGCAACATACTTGGGATTCTGGTAGTGCAAGATTGATCGGCTGCTACGTTGGCAAACTGAACTGAAATGATACTGGAGATTGCGTTTTGACCCCAAGAGTAACTGTTGTTATCCCAGTTTATAATGCTGCTCCGTACTTGAGAGAAGCCATCGATAGCATCCTGTCTCAGTCATTTACGGATTTTGAGCTTCTCATTTTCGACGACGCATCCACCGATGACTCGCGCTCTATCCTGGAAAGCTACTCGGATCCGCGGATCATCAAACACTATGGTGAGAAGAATGTTGGGCTCGTAACGTGGCTCAACCTTGGCATTGAGCGAGCTCGGGGTGAGTACGTGGCCCGAATGGACTCCGATGATGTGAGCCACGTTGATAGACTAAAGGCTCAGGTCGATTTTCTAGATAAAAATCCTGAGGTAGGATTGTGCGGCACGAGCGCCAATCTTTTTGGTCTGGGCAGCGGCTTGTGGCACATGCCAACTGACAGAGACCAGATCCATGCACACCTTATGTTCGGCACGGCATTCATTCACCCGGCTGTCGTGTTCCGAAAGAGCCACTTAGATCAATACGAGCTTAGATACCGCGACCTGATCCCATGTGAGGACATCGACCTATTTCGACGGGCTTCGAAGTATTTTCCGTGTGGCAACATCGACTTGCCTCTGTTCAACTACCGAATTCGGGGAGCAACAATGGCGCGGTACGCCACTTTTGCCAAACTCCGTGCGGAAGTTGATGATGCCTGGCTTCGCGAACACGGTGTCGAAGCTTCGGCGGACGAGCTTGCACTGCATATGTACGTGGATATTCCCGACGGGACGCAGACGCTTGCGGCAGGAGCGTGGCTGGTCCGGCTCCGGGATGAAAACCGTAACCGCTCTTGGTATTCGGAAGCCGCGTTTGAACGCGAGGTGCTTTCTCGTTATCTGAATATCTGCTTAAACTCGAAGGACCTCGGGCAGTCGAAGTACCGGGAATTTATATTCTCGCCGTTGCTTCTGGACGCACGAATTTCCGCCTTGGAAAAGCTATCTTTCGCTACACAGATGCTGATCGCTCCCATTCGCGGAAAACTCTGGAGCCCGATTATCGCGAATGTCAAAAGGATGACGCGAGGCAAGGTGTCTCGCGCGACACAATAGCGCTGTTTGATCCCGCGTTATACGCGACAAACAATTTCGCCGCGTTCGCTTTTAGGATCAATCGGCCATCCGAACAACCTTTGTTGGTGCAGAACACATTAATCGGGGGCCATACGAGGCCGTCCATGCTTTGCACTTGAGGACAATCCAACCGCTATGTCTTTACGAATTTTACTGTGGATGGCAAACGACCATCGAGTGCCTGGAGGCCATTTTGTCCAGCTTGAGCAGACTCAAAAGCACCTTAAGCTGCTAGGTGCGCACGTCGACATAGCACTGACGGACACTGCTGATCTCGTTGGTTACGACGTAATCCATGGCTTTGGGTTAACTCCTGAGCAGATCCGACGATGTCGCGTCCTCGGTACTCCAGTGGCTCTATCCACGATCTACTGGAACAAGGCATATGTTACCGGCCGCTTGGACAGCTCGTTGTCTCTGCGAACTATATATTTGCGGTCGCGGATGGGAGCTAGTCTCCTCGTTAGTGCGTTAAAGGGCGACCATTCGCAAAAGGCTGAAGCGCTGATAGCAGCACTCATGAGCAAACGCGTCGCCTATGAGATGGCTGATCTGCTCTTGCCGAACTCTGAGCTAGAGGCGCAGGCAATTAAGGCGGACCTCGCAGTCACAACGCCATACCATGTTGTGCCAAATTCAGTCGATCATGTCGCGTTCACCTTTGATCCAACTGCGGATCAGTCGCATAGAGACCATGTGCTATATGCTGGCCGATTTGAGCCTCACAAGAACCAACTGGCGCTGATTGAGGCAATGCGTAACTCGTCTATACCGGTGGTCCTCGTCGGCCCGACGCATCCAGATCACTTGGCGTATTATGAGCGCTGCAAGAGTCGGCTCTCTGATAATATTAAGATCGTGCCTGGTGTGCCGCATGACCAATTAGGTCCACTTTACCGGGCTGCCAAGGTTCACGCGTTGCCCAGCGGCTTCGAAACAACAGGGCTGGTTTCCTTAGAAGCCGCGCTGTGCGGCTGCAACATTGTGACCACTGATCGTGGCTACGCTCGAGACTATTTCAAGGACATGGCCTACTATTGTGCGCCTAACGACCCTGAGTCAATCAGGAAAGCCGTCACGGCCGCGTTTGAAGCGCCGTATAGCGACGATCTTCGGCAGCATATCTTGAAGCATTTCATTTGGGAAGAGACTGCGAAAGCGACGCTGGAGGCGTACGTAAAGCTCGTCTCTTGCAGGCGTGGCGACGACGTGAGTACAGCGCCAGCGAGCAGCGCGAGATAATAGGGATTGGAACCCAACTGAACGGGTGCTAGAGTTATCAGCGTGTTTCACCATCAATCCGTAAATTGAGCCTGCTATATGAAGATTGTTACGAAATTTGCCAAATCCATTGGATCGCTGCAAGCACAGCGACGCGGGGTCACAGTCGGGCCGAACACATTCATTTCGCCTCGTGGCAAGGTCGCTCGTGGTCATGAAGCAAGAATTGAAATAGGGGCTGACTGCACAATTAGAACTGCATTCAGCATTGATGCACACGCCGGATCACTGATAAAGATTGGCAACCGCGTGCACATTTCTGAGCGTGTTGACATCCAGGCTTTACCTGGCGCCGAGGTGATCATCGAGGATGATTGTTGGTTTAACCATGATATCTCGATAGTCGCACGAGGCAAGGTGACAATAGGGTACCGAGCGCTTTTGGCTCCCTATTGCTATCTGATCGATCACGATCATGGGATAGCTGGTCATGACCCGATACGACTTCAGGAGTTCGTAATAGCCCCGGTCGTCATCGGGCCCGAAGTTTGGTTAGGGCTTGGTGCAACTGTCTTGAAGGGTGTCACGGTAGGGGACGGAGCAGTTGTAGCAGCGCGCGCGGTTGTTAATAAGTCAATTCCGCCATTCGAAATATGGGGCGGCATACCTGCCAAAAGGATTGGCGAACGTAAGTAGCCCGTTCTGATGTCCATGTAACGCAGCGTGAGGCGAGTGGCGACTAGCTAGATCGTCACACTCACTGCGTGTCGATATCGACCGCACATTGCGCGAAGCGCGATGGCGGAATAGAGCTGTAACGTTTAACAGGAGAGAGATCGCAAATGACGACTACAGGCAACGGAAAGCAGAATCTCGTTCGTTTCTTGTCTCAGAATCGCCCGGGACCCCGAATGGGAATGGGACACTATGACCGCCTTCTCATTCGCTCGCTTGCCAAGAACAACGCAGCCGAAAAATGGGCGTTCGACATAACGTTTATGGGGCGTGAACCAGAGCAGCCCGTGGCCGTCAAGGATATTGATCCCGGATTGCAGTCGGCAAGTTACCTAGGCTATTCACCGTTGCGCCTCAACAAACTTCCATGGTTTGTGACTAAGACGGCAATTGGCATGGCAGATCATGGCGCCAAACCTGATCTTTATCATTCGCTCTCGCTTGGTTTTCCGTGTCCGTCGCGAAGTCCAGCCGTCTACACAATTCACGATCTACCACCTGGACGATTCAGCGACGAAGGCGTCGTTCCGGTGTGGGCTAAGCAGGCAGCAAAAGAAGCACGCGCCATCATCACACCTTCTGTTTTTGCCAAGAACGAGATGATTGAGCTACTGGGAGCATCTCCTGAGATTGTGCATGTGGTCCAATACGGCTGCGAGCACGACGTCTTTAATCCGGACGTAGCTCCCGCTTCGGCTGAGACGCTTGAAAAGTTTGGAGTCAAAGGCAAGTACTTGTTCTATGCCGGAGGATTTACCCGAAGAAAGAATGTTCGAGCCATGCTAACGGCCTGGGCGGCTATTGCGGCTAAGCACCCAGACGTTACGCTTACCTTAGCTGGGCCGACTCAGCAACTGCAAGCGTTGGTAGACGATGTTAAACCTCCCCAGACCAAAGTGTTGGGCTACCTGCCGCATGAGACTCTCCGTTCGATCCTTAAGGGGAGCGAGGCGCTCGTGTGCCCGTCAATATACGAAGGGTTTGGGCTGCCGCCGCTCGAGGCTATGGCGTTAGGCGTTCCTGTTGTGGCAGTACGTGCTGGAGCAGTGCCCGAAGTGGTCGCTGACGGTGGACTGCTTGCCGAGGATGGATCAGCAGAATGCCTGAGCGCAGCTCTCGAGTCGTTCTTTGCTAATCCGGAGAAAGCGCAAGAGAGGGTCAAAATCGGCCTGGAGCGCGCAAAGCTGTTTTCTTGGGATACCTATGCCAGTCGAATTTACGAGATATACACAAACATAATCTCCAAGTCTTAGTCTCAACGATTCGTACTCCACGGAGTATTTTAGTGTAGCTTTTTCTGGGCCGCGATAGTTGGACGTCATGGTTCTAAGCTACGAAGAGTAGATCACAATGAATATCGCCCTTTTTGCCAGCGCCTTTCATCCACATGTAGGCGGCGTCGAAGAGTTGGTTCGGCAGCTAGCTCACTCATATAAAGCGAAGGGGCACGGCGTCATCGTCGTTACCAACAAATGGCCCCAGGATTTGTCCGACTTCGAAGAGTTTGAAGGCATTTCGCTCTATCGCCTCCCGATGCGGCTACCCACCGGAACGATTAAGGAACAACTGAAGTTCAAGCTGAGCTTCAATGCGACTGAGCGCCGGATGTTGGACGTCCTTAAGGAGCACAAAATAGACATAATCCATATACAGTGCGTGAGCGCTAACGGTTACTATGCTCATAGGGCTGCTACGGCTCTTGGCTTACCGTTAGTGGTGACAACTCAAGGCGAACGCACGATGGATGCAGGAAAGATTTACCAGCGCTCGCCCTTTATGAACCAGATGCTAAGGAACCTACTTCCTGGGTCTGCGCACATTACCGCTTGCTCTGGACACACGTTGAAGGACTTGGAAACGTGGTACGGCAAACCATTTGAAGCAACCTCCGGTGTCATATACAATGGAATTGACTTAAGTAACTTTGAACCGGCGAGACCGTATTCACACCCAAAACCTTACATCCTTGGAATTGGACGCTTGGTGCCGCAGAAGGGCTTCGATGTCCTTATTCGAGCGTTTGGCGTTGCAACCTTACCCGACCATGATCTTTTGATAGCTGGCGAAGGGCCAGATCGTGTGGAGTTGGAGCAGTTGGCACAAGAATTGAAGTTATCCGACAAGGTTCACTTTGTCGGGAGAGCTGATCGACCTACTGCGATCTCTCTCTTTCAAGGCTGCTCATTTTTTGTTTTGCCGTCACGCCAGGAACCCCAGGGGATTGTTAATCTCGAAGCAATGGCAGCTGGTAAAGCGGTAGTCGCCAGTCGGGTGGGAGGCGTGCCAGAGATAGTTCTTGATAACGAGGTTGGCATCCTCGTTGAGGCTGAGGATGTAGACTCGATGGCATCAGCGCTTCGTAGCGTTGCATCATCCGATGACCTACGGCTGAAGCTTGGCAAAGCCGGTCGGGCGCGTGCGGAGCAGTTTGACTGGAAAGCCATCGCCGACCAGTATGTTGCCATTTATAGCAGAGCTGTCGGTGCAACACATGCCTAATGTCACCTCTTATGAGCGCGGTGCGCTTCCATAGGGGGCTTAGCGGCATGAGCGGCCATTTGGCGCTCGGATGCGATGGAATCGCAGAAAATTCTTCGCTCTTGTTAGCGGGGATGCGTGGTTGTAAGAGGTAAATATGGCGGACACCAACGTAAAACGCGGAGCGTACAAGCACCTGGATGCTTGGCGTGGGGTAGCAAGCCTTTGGGTTGTTCTTTATCACGCAACCATGCCCATCGCCGAGAAGTACCAGTTCGTTACGGCTAGCCCTGTCTATTTCATTTCGAAATTCGGGTGTTTTGGCGTATGGATGTTTTTCGTTGTGAGTGGATATTGTATCGCGAACGCTGCTAGTAACTCACTTGGGCGCGAAAACGGCATTTTGCGCTATGCTGTTGCTCGACTGCGTAGGATCTTTCCGCCGTACTGGTCATCGGCGGTGTTGTATTTCATGTTTAGCGCAGTCGCTGTCGTATTAGCCCAAAAGCACATCATCAAAGCTGGCGCACTCGCGTCTCTTGACGTAATGCACCAACCGCCGCTGTACTACGTGGCGACTGTAACACTTGGACAGAAAATCCTCCACCAGGATTACTTGCAGGGAGTTTACTGGACCCTATGCTACGAGGTCGCGTTTTATCTCGTCATGGGAGTTTCGTTGTCTTTGGCGTTCAAGAAGGCGGACGCACGGGCGCTACTCAATGGTGCCCACGTTACAACCCTCGTAGCATTAGCAGTCCTCATTGGGACGAACCGGCATGTGTATCCATTCGATCTTTGGCCGTGCTTCGGAATTGGCGCTCTGATTTATGACCTAATTGCCCACCCGAAAGTTCTTGCTCCGCGGCTTGTTCTTGCAGCGCTGACGGTTGAAGTAGCTTGGTACGCTGCGCAGCACCACGTAATGAACAGCAATGTCGATGTCGGTGGTGGCATCTCGCTGTTGTTCTGTTTCGTTTTCGGACTGCTGCTAATCGTCCTACACAGGTATGACGAGAAGATCGCAAGTATCCGAGCCGTAAAATGGCTTTCTTGGGTTGGGATGTTTTCCTATTCTCTGTACCTGACGCACTACATGATAGTCTCGATCATCTCTAAAGCTTTTGATCGTTTTGGGAAAATGGGCGAATGGTACGTCCCGTGCGTTCTTCTGTGCGTTGCGTTCTCCATTTTGTTTGCTCGCGCATTTTATCAGTATTGCGAGCGCCCCTTCGTCGGGAGTAAGCGCGATCCGAGGCCAGCACCGGCAGGGAAACCGTGGGAGCCGCAATCGCCCGTTGCGCCGAGTCCCCAAGAAATATCACTATGACGCCCTTACCTTCTAGTATTATCTTTGTGTCGATGGAAAACTGGGACAATGTATGGCGGCGCAATCAGTTTATTTGTGCTGAGATCTCGCATCGGTCGCCTTCAACCAAGATACTCTTCGTAGGCTTGCCGCGAGATATTTCTCACGACCTCCGACGCGGCCGTATTATGGATTCGTTTTCGCGTACCGGCTCGTCGGTTCCCGGCCTGCCTAACATTTCCACTCTCCAACCTGTCAAACTCTTTCCTAATTCGCTAGTCGTTGGGCGCAAGCTTAACGAACTCATCGCTCGCTGGCAGATTCGGCGAGCTGCGGCCAAACTTGGAATGGGTGCCGCTCTTCTGTGGTTGAATCCCCATAGTGCAGTGCATATGGTGTCGAGGATGGGCGAAAGCGGAACCATTTACGATATCACGGATGACTGGATTAGCCCAATTCAAAGTGACAAATCTCGGAAACTGATTACGGATCAAGACGCGGAGTTGTGCCGGGCGGCGGATTCTGTGATTGTATGTTCTCAGAAGCTGTACGACATGAAGCAGGGCTTAGCCAAGGACCTTCATTTAGTACCGAATGGCGTTGATGTCGACCATTACAGCAAAGTGATGGATGCGGCAGGAAGCATTCCGCAAGAAGGGTGCGCTTGGACGAAGCCAGTGTTAGGATATACCGGCACCATCCATCCTGAACGAGTGGATGTTAGCCTCGTTATAAGGTTGGCCCAGAAGTTTGTGAATGGGACAATCGCTCTTGTCGGTCCGAATTTGCTGCCCACCCAAGACCGCGCTAAATTGGCGGAATTAGGGAATGTTGTGTTGACCGGTCCAGTGGCCTATCAAAATCTGCCAGACTACATGCGCACTTTTGACGTTTGCATCACGCCGCATTGCATGTCTGAGTTTACGGAAAGTCTCAACCCTATCAAGCTGTGGGAATACCTCGCGTCCGGTAAACCGGTAGTTAGCACTAATGTTGCAGGCTTCCGAGACTATTCACATCTCGTACACGTCGCGAACAACGCTGACGAGTTTATCCAGGCTTGCGAAATCGCCCTTAATGAGCCTTGCGATCTTGGAAAATTACGCATAGCCGAGGCTCACAAGCACACGTGGACGACACGCGTGGATCAGATAGTATCAATCATCGAAGGGATTGGCAAACCACGATGACGGCTTTGGAAAACTCAACACCTGCGCTTAATGACCGCGACAAGCCCGCATTTCTAGTTCGCGTGATTGCCGCTGTGACACGACGAGCACGGCTCATTTGGGTGAGAGCATGCTTCCCCGGCGCTGCCTTCGGTGCGGACTCCGACGTCAGATCAGGTTTCCATATGGTCCTGACCAAGTCCGGAGCGCTCTCAATCGGTAAACGATGTGTGATTGATCGCGATATGACTATTGAATGCCGAGGCGAGTTGTCCATCGGCGACAACACAATTTTTGGTCATCACTGTACGTTAGCGGCAACCGACTCGCTTGTAATCGGGCGCGACTGCTTGATCGCGGAGATGGTAGCAATCCGCGACCACGATCATCGTTTCGATGGGCCTCTGGACGTGCCGATTCGAAATCAGGGTAGTGTTAGCGCGCCAGTCAGGATTGGAAATAATGTCTGGCTTGCTGGTAAGGTGACCGTCCTCAAAGGAGTGACAATAGGTGACAACGCAGTAATCGGAGCCAACGCCGTTGTTACTAAAGATATCCCAGCGAATGCGGTTGCGGTTGGTGTTCCGGCGCGCGTAATCAAGTATAGGGCCTAGTACCAATGGCAGCGTTATTCCGAACAATGGCAGAAGATGTTCGCGGCATGGTGGTTGACAGGGGCCAAGGTCGGTTAGGGTACGTCGTTTCGGCCACTTTGAAAATAGCGTTATATCCACGTATTCGTGCAGTATTGCTGTTTAGGATAGCCAACGCTTTTTACAAACGCAGGCTTGGTATTCTTGCTTACGCCATTCAGGCGCACATTCTAAAGATTTCGGGAGCAGAGTTGCATCCCGCTGCTAACATTGGTCCTGGGTTCTGCCTCGTACACAGCAACGGTGTCGTCATCGGCGACCGCGCTACTATCGGTGCTCACTTCATCTGTATGCATCAGGTGACTGTAGGCGACTCTGGCAAGGGTGGTGGTCAGCCAACTATTGGTGAGTGGGTGACAGCATCAGCCGGATCCAAGATATTGGGAGGAATCACCGTGGGGGACCAGGCAGTGATAGGTGCAAATTCTGTGGTGCTTGCGGATGTTCCGCCGAAAGGTGTCGCCGTGGGTAGTCCGGCCCGTGTTGTCAAGATTCGAGAATAATCGCCCCAGAAATTGGGCGGTCGTTGGCATGAATCTTGCCATTAAAAGTGTACACAAATGATTGACGTCTCAATAGTAATTGTTAGTTATAATACGGCCGGCTACCTGAGAGACTGCCTTCGATCCTTAGCTGAGGATGACGGGGCCCCATCACACGAAGTGTTTGTCGTTGACAACGGAAGCCGCGACGAGAGCGTCGCTATGGTGAGGGCAGAATTCCCAGAAGTTATTGTAGTCGAGACTGGCGCCAATCTTGGATTTGCAAAAGCAAACAATGTCGCCTTGCGTCAAATGCGCGGGCGAACGGCATTACTCCTCAATAGCGATACGATCGTGAAGCCCGGTGCTTTGCAGTCGATGCTAAGCACTCTGGACGCTCACCCCGAAGCTGCGGCCATCGGCCCCCGTTTGCTGAACCAGGACGGGACTCTTCAGCCCTCCTGCTATCGATTTCCCTCTCCCGGACGCGCTTTTCGCGACCAGCTATTTGTCACTGCCGTGCTGGCAAATAATCCTCGCTGGGGGGATTTTCGCCGCTGGTCGCACGACACGATCAGAAACGTGGATTTCGTGATTGGTGCTGCGTTGTTAGTGCGAGCAGAAGTTATATCCTCAGTTGGGATGCTCGATGAAAACTTTTTCATGTACGCTGAGGAAACCGACTGGATGTACCGCATGCATAAAGCTGGATACACTGTCCTGTTCACTCCAGAAGCTGAAATCATTCACTATGGTGGAGGGTCGGGTAAGGCAGTTGCTGATAGGGTATTCGTTGAGTTCAGTCGTGGCCAGCGCCGATTTTATCGGAAGCACTATGGTAAGCTAGGTGAGGCGTGCCTCATAGCAAGCCTGGTTCTCGGCGCACTTATTCGTGTCCCGATGAACGCGCTCATAGCCTTGCTGCTCCCAGCCCAACGTACAAAGGCGTGGAGTATTGTGAAGCTGTGGATGAGGATACTCATGTGGAACCTTGGAATCTGGCGCAGTCCCGGGCTTTGTCCGTCTAGTTAGCATCAGCATACCGTGCACCGGTGATGAGTTTCTTATTCGCGAATTGTAACGACTATTATGGTAATTTTTGTTCCCCTCATATTGTTAGCTCTTATTGTGATCTTGGCAGCTATCAACCCGCTATTTGCAGTCGTTGCGGGCGTTATCGTGATTGCAACTGTCTTGGTGCTTCGGAAGCCTACCGAATGGCTAGCTATTACATTTGCTGCAGGCTTGTTGCCTCAGTCAGTACTCGGCGGTGAGTCGGCATTGTCAATCTCCCTATCTGACTGTTTGGCTCTCTTGCTTCTCCTGATATTCGCAATTTCCGCAGCAATGCGAAAAGTACGGCCAAATATGGGTCCGATATTTCTTCCCATTTTGCTGTTTATTGCGGCATGCGCCCTTTCCTCGATAGCCAACTGGCGTGGAAATGGCACAATCGTTCAAGTTATTCGAATTGTTGAATTCACGTTCGTGCTCCCGATTATTTATTCGGCTTTTGTTCGCACTCCAGCGCAGGTGGATCGATGTTTCGGGATGATGCTTGTTCTAGTTACGTTCCTTGGAATGATTGGAATTTTGGGATTTGCATCCGGGTCAACGCATGGGCTCTTTTTGCTCGGCATGCATAAGAACGCCTTCGGCCCATTGCTTGCGGTTGGGGCAGTTGTCTCGCTTGCCTATATCCGGTCCCAAGACCTAACGGAACGCCAGAAGCGGTGGCTCATCGCAACGTGCTTAATCTGCTCCATGGCTACGGTTTTCAGTTTGTCGCGTGGTGCGTGGATGGGCGCTATTGGAGGCTTTCTAGTTATTCTGTCGATGCGCCGGGACTGGAAGGGCGTATTCCTGCTCCTTGGTATCGCGATTCCAATTGTGGCGGCTTGCTGGAGTTTGTTGCCTAAGGAGTCGGCGGAATACGCCGGAGATATCTCGCTGCATGCGCACACCATGCAGTTCCGTCTCGACAAGCAAGAGAATATCCTTCAACTCTGGCAATCTTCCCCATGGCTTGGAATAGGTGTTGGTTACATCAAGACCGAGAATCCTGAGAACGTCTATGTACAAACTCTGGGTGAGACAGGGATTATCGGCACTATAGCCTTTGTGATTATGCTAGCGTCCGTGTACGTATTCATGGCGAAAACCTATCGCCTTGCAATGAATAAAGCAACAAGGTCTCTGGTGACGGCGCGGTTAACGTTAGCATGCGCAGGCGTGTTTACAATCCCTATCGTTCAAGGGATCGTAGACGCATACTGGCGGCGCGGAGTTGTATTTCTGTCGTGGGCTGCTGTTGGCATGGCCCTGAGCCTTTACGCCTATATGAGGCAGTCGCAGAGCGTCAAGCAGCCAACCGTCTCTCGCCCCGAAAGGTACGCAATACGTCGTGTCGCTAAAAGTCCTACACTACCTTGATACGGCAAACTTTGCTGGTACGGAAGCACATGTGCTTGCGTTAATCCAGTCGGTGGACCGTTCGTTATTTTCGCCATCTCTTTGTTGCCGTGCAGGTTCTATATTGCACCAAAGGGCACTGGCAGCGGGCATTGAGTGTCACTCCGTTAGTAGCCTATCCTCGTTGACATCGCTATTAAAAGCCGGGAAATTCGCTCTGGTTCACGCCCATGATGGTAATTCGAAGATAAAAGCGCTGTTGGCGAGTTTGTGGCTTAACCCTCGCCCAAAAATTATCGCAACGCAGCATTTCGTGGAGCCAGCTTATACAAAGCGCCACGGATGGAAGGGCTGGGCATCACGCATTGCTCACTCTATCGTAAACACTCAAGTATCGCGTCATATAGCGGTATCTCAGGCTGTGCGTGAAGCCATGGTGCACCGTGGCGAAGCGCCAAGCTCTCGCATTTCGGTTGTTCCCAACGGTGTGACTATCGACAGATCCTCCGCTGAGTTGACCGCCGTGGCGAAGCGCTCCGAACTGAGAGTCGATGAGGCAACGCCTCTCATTGTAACCGTCGCCCGCCTAGCACCCGAAAAAGGAATATCATATCTCGTTCGAGCAATCAAGGAAGTGAAGGCCAGTTTGATTCCACTGTCCGTGGTTATTGTAGGTGACGGAGCTTTGCGGCAGAGCCTCGAAAAGGAAGTCTCAGATCTAGACCTGTCGAGTACCGTAAAGTTCTTAGGCTTCAGGGAAGATGTGCTCGCCATAGTAGCCGCAGCTGATATCTTTGTGCTTCCAAGTATTGCTGAACCGTTCGGAATTGCCCTCGTGGAGGCAATGGCTTTGGGTAAGCCATGTATTGCTGTTAATGCTGGGGGGCCTGTGGAGATCGTTGCGGATGGCGAAACCGGGATATTGGTACCTGCGTGCGATCCACATGCACTCGCGGATGCGATCATTAATCTTGTTCAAAATGGGGGTCGCGCCAAAGCCATGGGAGCCGAAGGAATGCGGCGGGCTGAGGAACGCTTTTCGGCCAAAGCCATGGGCAAATTGACTGATGGCGTATATCAGCAAGCGCTAGGCAGCTAACAACGTCAGCCTAGGTGAGAGCTGTTAACGAGATTCACGCAATGCCTTGATACCGAACACTGATACGGTGATGCCGCAGGTGAGCTCGTTCGTACAGCTCCCTTCGCTTGTTTTAGTGAGATAGCTAGTAGCAGGACGACAGCTTGCGTGGCTACGCTTGCTGCGATTGGATGACTATTCAACCTGATACGCTCGTTGTAAAATATATGAAAAATCCAACGTTTAGTGACCTAGAAAATGGGCGTGAAAATAATTTTGATTTCCTTCGGTTCTTTCTTGCGAGTTGCGTAATTTTTGTTCACTGCTACGCGTTTCTGTACGGCCCCACATCGCAGCAAGGGCCGACCGACGGCACTATAACTATCGGCATGGCGTCGGTCAATGCCTTTTTCATGATAAGCGGTTTTCTGATCACGGCGAGTTGGCTTAATACTAAGTCGACATTGGACTACGCGATTCGGCGGTTTCTCAGGATCGTGCCAGCGCTGATTCTCGTAATGCTGCTCTGCATGTTCGTAATGGGGCCGCTTGTTACGACTGAGGGACGTGCTTATTTTACGAACCCGAAGACATACGAGTACCTGATTTTCATGACCAAGGCGCATCTCCATTTGTCGGATCAGTTGCCTGGCGTGTTTCAGAACAATGCATTTGCTGGCCGCGTCAATGGTTCGCTTTGGACGATCCGGGTTGAAATGCTTTGTTACATTATGGTTGCCGTCTTTGGTAAGCTCGGCTTGCTGTCGAAAACGAGACTGGTGACGGCGATTGCCATAGTGGGAGCCGTCGCGATGGCTGTGATTGGAAAGCGACCGTCAGACTCCGAGGCCATTGTGCCGGTCATCACGAACATTGTATTCTTCATTATAGGGATGGCATTCTATCTCAATCGGCGCAATATCACCTACTCGCCGCCAGCATTTTTGGTGTGCTTGGGGATCTTGTTTGTGTCCGTCTTTCTTCATAATCTCCATGTTCCCTGGATGCTATTAGGTGCCTATGTCCTGTTTTTTATTGCATACAGCAAAAATCTTGGCCTCACCAAGTTCGCAAAGTACGGCGATTTTTCCTATGGAATGTATATTTTTGCCTTTCCTATCCAACAATGCCTCGCTCAGTACTTTTCAGACAAACTAACGATCTGGTCTATGTTCCTAGTAGCATTTGTGCTTACGTTCATTTGCGCAGTCTTAAGTTGGAACTTAATAGAAAAGCCTTGCATGAAGCTCAAGAACAAGGCAAATCAACTGCTTCGCCCAGCGAAATCGATTCCTGAGGTCACGGGTGTATCGTCGTAGAGCTAATCAAGTCGCCGTCCATGAGGCGTAGCGCAGTGAAGTACTGGTGCGCCTTGCAGGCAGACGCGAGCCGCCTTATACAGTCCATTCTTGCCGCAATGCAGTGTTAGTCAATCATCCATTCAGCACCGGTTACATAGTCAGGTGCAGACATATTGTAGGGTCCATCTAGGTGAAAGTACTCCTGATATCGCATACATGCCAATCGCGGACAAAAGGTCAGCCTAAGGCGCATTATCTATCTGAATACGATGATGTCGACTTGACGGTTCTGGTTCCCGAGCTGATGCGCACTTATGGCGAGTGGCATTCAGCAGAGGTTCCTCCAACGCCAGGTTACAGGTTCGAAGTAGGAAAAACACGGGCTCGGAGCATACTCAACCAGTGGTATTTCCAGCACTATGTAAATGCGATACCGCGGCTACTCCGAGAAATCAAACCCGACATTATTGATATTTGGGAGGAGCCGTGGAGCGCTACTTGCGCCCAAGCTATTATGCACGCCCGAAATATCTGCCCTGATGCAAAGATCATCGTGGAGACGGAGCAGAATATCTACCGACGGCTGCCTGTGCCGTTTTCCGCCATACAGACTTATAGCCTAACGCATTGCGATTTCGTCGTTGGGCGTAGTAGAGAAGCTATTGAAGTCGTCAGGCGGAAGGGCTACGCTGGAGACGCCCGAGTCGTTCCAAATGCCGTCGATTGTGAGCTCTTTTATCCGCTTCCATCAGGATCGCGGGCTTCACTGAGAAGCGAGTTCGGGTGGGGGGGCGCCGATGTTTTTGTGCTTGGCTACGCGGGCCGTCTCGTTGCAGAAAAAGGTTTGGCTGATGCCGTTGCCGCGCTGAGCCAGGGCCCATCGCAGGCTCACCTTGTCTTCGTCGGAGATGGACCGTGCCGCCAGGATCTGATAGACATGGCAACATCGCTTGGCGTTAGCGAGAGGGTTCATTTTGTCGGTGCGTGTCCCCAGGTCGAGCTACCTCGTTACATCAATTCCTTTGATGCACTCGTGTTGCCGTCACGCACGACGACAACGTGGAAAGAGCAGTTCGGACGAGTGCTTATCGAGGCAGGGGCTTGCGCGGTGCCATCTATTGGCTCCGACTCTGGCGCTATCCCCGACGTTATCGGCGAGGGGGGATTAACCTTCCACGAAGGCGATGTCGATGATTTTGCTCGGTGCGTCCGCGTGATGGTGGACGACAGGGCATTATGCGCGCAATACGGCGACGCCGCATTCAAGCAAGCGCATGGACTCTACAGTTGGAAGCAGGTCGCATCCAACATGCACGACATCTACCAGTCTCTCGAATCCGGGACGACAACTCCATAGTCTTGAAGCACGCTGATCACGTCGATGTACTCGGGACGCTAGCTCTGAGCCCAGCGGGTCAATTGGCGCTGACTCACACAGAAGTATAAGCCTCTTGTCCTCACGAGCGAATCGCACCAGGTTGATGGTACCCAACCCATAGAATGGCCGCAAGCACAAGTGCCGCTACGGCAATTGGAACGATTACCGCCCATGCAGGAGTCGGCTCCGGTTCGGCTCCAGTTGATGATTCCTCGTCGACAAATCCGCCGACTGCGAAACCCATCCATAGCCACGGTAGGCAAGATACCCCTGGGAACGAGTAGGATGGCGATCCAAACATATCTATGGATGCAGCTATAAGGGTCGCCGCGCCTATAATGAGCATTGACCCAGTTTCAGGGAGCGTTCCTGATGCGAGGCTACGCGTCACAAAGATTAGGAACGCGATAACTGAAGTCACGTAGAGGAATACGCCGACACCGCCTGTTTCCGCTGCCCACTGTACCCAAAAGTTATGCGCGATGTTTTGGTGCCCCGTACCGTGTTCAATAACCGAGTCTGGGTCGTCGCCCGTCCCAGTCCATTTTTGCTGAAGCACCGGATAAGTGCCCAATCCCCAACCAGCTATCGGTCGTTCGTACGTCATTCTACAAGCTGCTTTCCATCGATGAAGTCGATCAGCTAACGACTTGTCTTCCTCTATGGATGAAAATGAGCTCGCTCGCGTTTTGACGACTGTGCCCAGGTCACCTGTCATTGACAGGCCAACGAACCCGATTAAAATAACCATAGCTGGCCCTACGATCAGAAACCGATTTGCGGCACTAATCGTAGTGGGACTATATCGGACCATCAGCAGGATCATTGCTACGGCCGCTACGGCCATTCCGATCCAACACGATCTCGTGCGAGCATAAAGCAACCCAGCAGCTAGGATAATTGTGAGACCTGAGGTAACCAGCGTCAGCGCCTGGCTGCTCGACTTCCTTAGTGACAATACAATCGCGGCAGGAAGAAGCATTAGAATATAAGAGCCGAACTGCTCATGATTGCCAAATATGCTGTTTAGACCGGATTGAGGTGTTGCGGACCATTCCTGCCCCGATGATATGAGCGCAAGAAGTGCCACTAACGACCCAACCGATAGTAGGCCGGTCGCCACGGCACGGTGCTGGGATACAGGCACATAGAACGCCGCAAAAACAAACAACTCCACGCAGAATACGATCCGGAGTGCTTCTACGACTGCAAAGGGACGAAGGATTGCGCCAATTTGCGTGAAGCCTGCAGGAGAAACGATCGCTTCTCCGATGCACCATATCATAAGGGCAATAATCCACGGAAAAGGGCCACCCAAGATGCGCCGGGATGTCACTTGGGTAGCGGGTCGAATTGCAGCGATCACTGATATGAGTACCACTACGAGGACCCGCATTATGGTGCTTCGTAGTGGTCTGCCGACCCACGGCATTTCCGCAAGCAAGGCAGCTAACGAGGCCGCAAAGAGCACTATTCCCCGTTTACTGGTCAATATGAACTGGCCAACAGCCTCTATCGCGGTTTTCTTGTGGTGCCGCCTGTGACTCCTGGAGCGGCTGATGGGAACGTCGTGGTGCTGCGATACCTGGCTTCGTCGCCGGGACGAACGGCGGCGACCAGATTCGTGATTCATATTATTAGACATGATGAAATCCTTAACGAGGCTGTAGAGCTACGTGTTGGGGCGGAACGCTAATTGTGTAAGCTTAGGAGGAACGCGAAATAGTAACGAGGATCCACCCGTGCCGTAGTCAACAATTTGATACTACCACGCTCGGTCTAGAATCGGGCACGATATGCTGCACTACCGCTTCAGCAGGAGGCGCTACTGTGGTGCCACGTGATAGCGCGTTCATTTCCGATAAAAGACCACCATGGTAGTTGTACTTGACCTGACGAAACTACCGGGGACCAGTGCGCCAGGGCACCATGGCGATGCCGAGCGAAAAAAGCCAGTGCTACCATTACACAAGCCGACGATTCGCTCAGTGCGTCAAGGTTAGTTGTGAGTTGGCGGCTCGAGTCACTACCGACGACGTACGCATTTGTGGAGCGGATGGGCCATTCAGGCGATGGCGCTGCTCTTCAACCGCCCACTGAACAAATCGCGACATTTGGGTGTTAAACTCTGCGACGTCATATCGGCTGGCATGCGCTTGAAGAAGTTCGGGAAGAACATGAAGGTTCTTCATCGCGACTAGCGCCTCACTAAGTGACTCGACTGTTTGCTCATGGAAAAATAGACCGGTTTGGCCGTCGATGATGGTCTCCAAGGCACCTCCTCGACCGAAGCCGACAACCGGGCGACCACTCGCCATACATTCAAGTGGCGTCATTCCAAAATCTTCTTCGCCAGGGAAAATCAGTGCCCGGCATCTGGCGTACTGCGCAGATACTTCTTTGTCGGGAAGCCGTCCCAGGAACGAGACAGTAGGGCCCGCAATCCGCTTAAGCGCCTTCTCTTCGGGACCAGTACCGATGATGCGCAGGGGGAGGCCCAGTCGAGTACAAGCTTCAACCGCGAGATCAAGGCGCTTGTAGCCGACGAGACGCGACACGATAAGGAAATGATCACCGACTTCGTCTGCTGGCGCTGCCGAAAACCGCTTTGTCTCGATGGGCGGATAGATGACGGCCGCAGTATCGCGACGATAGTATTTGTTGATCCTTTTTGCGACATTTGCCGAATTGGCGATGAAGTAGTCAACTCGCTGGGCACTAACATAGTCCCATGCTCGAAGCTTACTTAGCATTCCACGCATTAATGGCGACAGCAAGCGCGTCGTGGCACTCTGAGCCAGATATTCGTGATGTCTCCAAGCGAAGCGCGCCGGGGTATGGCAATAGCAGATATGGCATGTCTCTGGCGGCGTAATGATGCCCTTAGCGAAGCGGCTCGAGCTACTGATTACGACGTCGTACTCAGAAAGATCAAACTGCTCAAAGGCAACAGGGTACGAAGTGAGGGCCAATTTATGTAGCTTTCGGCACGCCAGGGGCCATTTCTGCATGTACGATGTTCGGATATCGGCGTCCGCAAGTGACGAAAGGGTCGTTTTGGGGTCGTAGATGGACGTGTAAATCGGTGCGCTAGGATACAGCTCATGAAGCACGCCAACAACTCGTTCGGCGCCCCCTGATTGAACCAGATCATCGTGAACTAGCGCTACTTTTGTGTTCGCAATACTCATAGCTTGACACCTCGTATACTATTGGGTCGGCTTACGGCCCAGTCAATTGGGTGGTTGTCGATCCGTTTGAAATCTCTTTCGCTGGTCGGTTTAGCATCTCGTCATAAAGGCTGGATATCGTTTGAGCCGACTGCTTTATGGAGAAATGCTCATATGCTCTCTTTTGCCCTGCAGCCCCCATTTTGTTTGCGGCATCTGGGTTTCCGAGTATCCAGAGCATTGCTTCAGCCATTTCAGTTGAACTTCCCATACTTACCAGCATGCCCGTTTGCCCAGGGAGGACTATCTCGGGTAGAGCGCCGCCATTTGTGGCAATGACTGGCTTTCCGGCAGCCATTCCTTGAACGACTACTTGGCCGAACGGTTCTCCAATTGTGCTCGCATGCACCACTATCGTGGATTCGGCAAGTAACTGCGGAATGTCGTTGCGAAAGCCCAAGAAATTAACCGAGTTCCCAATTCCCAAAGTGTCTACTTGCTGATGAATCTGCTTTTCGTAATCAAACTCGCCAAAGAGTGGGGCACCGACAATCTGAAATTGGGTGTCTGGATAGGTCACCAGAACTTTCGCTGCCGCTTCTATAAAGATATGCTGACCTTTCCACTCTGCGATCCGTCCAACAAGCGTCACTACTGCCGGGTTGCTAGCGCTCGCAAGACTGTCCACATTCGATGGTTCGGCCTCAGTCCCTGATGGTGGCGGTGTGATTCCGCTGTACACGACAGCCGCCCGCTTAGTGCGTGGAAGCTCCAAGCATTTTAGTGTGCTTTCGGAATTTGTTACGACTGCATTCGGCACTACGGCTGTGAGCCACCGGAACAGCTTGGCTACGATTGAAGGCAGATAGCTGCTCGATATGCTGTCCCGAATGTGCCAAATGACAGGAATGCCAGCGAGTCTCCCCGCGAGACCTCCGTAGATATCCGATTTAAGTGAGTTTGTATGGATCAGGTCAACGTGATTCGATTTTGCCCAGCGGGCAAGAGTAAGGGCATATTTGGCTATATGGCCTACAGCACGTAACCTACCCGCCGACTTGACGCCCAAACTATCCTTGCGAACGTCGACGACTGACGGTGACAATGGAAGAACATGCGTTTCGATGTCTGATTGCCGAAACTTGTCGACGAGCGGGCCGCTAGATGCGAGAACGACAATTGGCTTGACTGTCGATTTGTCCAAGGCACAAATCAAGTCAAAGATGGCGATCTCGCCGCCGCCGAGCTTTGCTGTATGGTCGACGTAAAGAACTGTTTTCATGGAACAAGCCGCATATTGGTGTCGCCCGGACAGTCACACTTTGGCGTCTCGCTCGCCATAGCGGCTGCCCTGGACCTAGCATTAGCTGCGGATAACATGGTCATTTGCAATACCGTGGGACCGGTCGTTTCCGTGCACGGGCATTGGCTAGTAGCGCAAAATAGATTCGCAGTTAACTCGCAGCATCGAAGTGCGGGACTATTGCGTAATTCTAAATGCTTTCAGGTGACTAATAAGTGCAAGAAAATAGGAAGATTTTCGATTGGATATTTGGCTGTACTAGAATATCCGTAGTGATACACGAACTAGAGGCTATGGGTTCGACGAAGGTTCGCTAAGAACCCGTCGCAGGCCTTGTCCAACAGGTCGTAGCACTCGTCAAATTTGTGCGTTCGAATCGGGTCTGCAACACGATCAACACCAGAACCAGCCGCATACCGAACGATTGGGAACGCTCGCGCTTTGCCCTTGCCCATGGACCAAATAGACTTGAGGATTTCGTTGTCCATCGCGAGGATGTAGTCGAACGTTTGAAGATCCGAACCGTGAATTGCCCGTGCCAGATGGTTGCACACTATTCCATGAGATTTTAAGGCGGCAACGGTTCCTTCGTGCGGCTCAGCACCCTCTTTCCACAGGCTAATGCCAGCGGAATCGACCTCTATACGATCTTGAAGGCCCGCTTGATCTATTTTGTGTCGCAACAACGCTTCTGCCATTGGCGATCGGCATATGTTAGCTAAACAAACAAAAAGGACTCGTATTGGTTCTTGGCTCACGGTTTCCAGTATACCCATCGCGACGGCTTAGAGTGTATAGGGCGAACACAGCTAACCGAAAGCGCCATGCGTTGGGGGATAGCATAAAAACGAAAATCGCCGGAATATCGTTTCCGATACTCCGGCGAAACTCGACATTTACCGCTTGCAAAGCCTAGTTGAGGCCCTGGTCGCCATGGTAAACGAAGGTGTCGGTAGCCTGGTTCTTCTTCTTCTTGTCATTGCCAGCAGCAAAGAGACCACTCGTTGCGCCGTAAATGATACCACCACCAAGTACGCCTGCTGCAATAGCGGGGCCGGCATTGTTATCCGAGCACTTTGTCGTAGCAGCGTACGAGACGGCCGTAGAAGGAAGAACTGCGGATAGCGCGCCGAATACGAGCAGGGCTAGTCCGGCTCGGGTTAGTCGTGTAGAAAGCGACATTTTTTTGCTTCTCCGTATGTTTTCTTCGAGTACAACCGCGAGACTTGAAATCAAGTCAAGCAAGCTGCACGGCTTATGAGAGTGACTATGCGATGTCCACGTCGTGTCGAACACCACACACACACATATTGGCTTTCGCCACTATGATACCCGGGTCCAAGACGAATTGTCAAGTATCGGGCACTCCTGAGATGTCTATAGTATTATGGTCAGACCAGAACACATATGCACCTCGTGTAACAAACTGCACAGAACATGCCAAACTGCTCGTGTACCGTGGAGTATTGATTCTTTTTGTCTGCGTGGTCTTTACCCCGACGTTAAATCACTCGATTCACGGTTGCGCGGCACGGCATTGCCACGCGCCCGGCGTCGCAGGTATACTGGGGAGCATTGTAATCCCTGCCGATTGCATTGGATTTATTGCGCGTGAGGAAGAACTCAATTGACCGATCAAACCCCAAATGACCAAAACATGCCGCACGATGGACCGGATCCCATCCGCCTGCAAAAGCTTGTCGATCTTCGCGGCGCTGGCCGAGACCCATTCGCAGTCGAGCGCTTCGACCGCACCCATCACTGTGCCGATGTCCCCGTAGCGTTCGAAGTCTTGGATGGCAAAGATGTTGCCGTTGCTGGCCGAGTCACCAATATCCGTGTGATGGGGAAGGCGGCATTTATCGACGTTACCGACCAGTCGGGGCGGTTGCAGGTTTATGCTCGCCGCGACGATATCGGAGAAGAGTTATACGACGATATTCGGCACCGCCTCGACTTGGGAGACTTTGTTGGGGTTAAGGGCTTCGTTTTCAAAACGCGAACCGGCGAGGTCAGCGTTCACGCTAATTCAGTCGCAATAATTGCCAAAGCTTTGCGGACGCTGCCCATAGGCAAAGAGTACGAAACAGACTCGGGGGAAGAGCGTGTCACGGGAGGACTCAAGGACGCTGAGCTCCGATATCGGCAGAGATACGTCGACCTTCTGGTCAACAAGGAGTCCCGCGATATCATTATTAAGCGGATAAAGGTCACGAGCGCCGTCCGCCAGTTCCTCGATTCCGAAGGCTACCTTGAAGTCGAAACGCCCGTCCTTCAGGCAGTCGCTGGCGGCGCTGCGGCCAGGCCCTTTAATACGCACCACAATGCGCTGGATCTGGAGCTTCACCTGCGCATTTCGCTTGAGCTATACCTTAAGCGCTTGATTGTCGGCGGTATGGAGAAGGTCTACGAGATTGGCCGCGTTTTCCGCAACGAGGGGATCAGTACGCGTCACAATCCCGAGTTTACGCTCCTAGAGCTTTATGAGGCCTACACGGACCTCGACGGCATGATGGATATCGTCGAGCGAATGTTCCGACACGCCTGTCGCGCCGTAAACGGAATCGAACAGTTCGAGTTCCACGGCAACATCATCGACCTATCGAAGCCGTTCGAGCGACTTCCGATACTTGAGGGTATTCGGCGCAATGCTGGCATCGCTCCCGAGCGGCTTACGACCCTCGAAAGTGCGCATGCCGCCCTTCGCGACGTGGGCTTGTCAACGGAAAATGAACCGACCGTCGGCGGCATCATAGAGAAACTCCATGAACGGTTTACGCAGCCAAAACTGATTCAACCGACGTTCATTACGGACTTTCCTCTTGAAACCAGTCCGCTTGCCAAGAAGCGGACCGACAACCCTAGCCTCGTGCGACGGTTCGAGATTTACATGGGGTGCGCCGAGCTTGGCAATGCGTTTAGTGAGATCAACGACCCTATCGACCAGCGGCAGCGGTTCGAAGGGCAGGGTATCCTTCGGGATGCCGGTGACGCGGAAGCGCATCCGATGGACGAAGACTTTATCCGTGCGCTCGAATATGGAATGCCGCCAACCGGTGGCTTCGGTGCTGGCATCGACCGCTTGGCGATCATGCTAAGCGGAGCGAAAAGCATTCGTGATGTCATTCTCTTCCCGCTACTGAGGCCCGAGTGAGCTTGCTCGATTCGCCCAACGTGCTCTCTGCCCGAAACATCGTGAAGGTGTTCGGGCTGGCACGGGCATTGGATGGTGTTGATTTTTCTCTGCGACAAGGCGAAATTCATGCTTTGTTGGGGGAAAACGGCGCAGGCAAATCGACGCTGATCAACATTCTCCGTGGACACCATCAGCCTACATCGGGTCAGATCCACCTCAATGGGGCCCTCATCCACATTCGTTCGCCAAAAGATGCCACGGCGTTTGGCATAGGAATGGTCCATCAGCACTTCCTTCTCGTTCCAGTGATGACCGTTCTCGAAAATCTAACTCTCGCGTCACAAAAGGCGCGCTTCTTGCGGAACCCTAGATCCACTGCGGTGCATATTGCGTCCATCACTGCGCGCCTCGGTTGGACCTTGCCCCTTGACTCCCCGGTGGCCGATCTTCCTGTCGGTACTCAGCAGCGGGTTGAAATCGTCAAAGCGCTATTAGGCGATGCCCGTATTCTTCTGTTCGATGAGCCCACAGCAGTTCTCGCACCTAATGAGATTGCTGACCTCTTTGAAGTGCTAAAACAGCTACGAGGAGAGGGGCGATCTATCGTCTTCGTTACGCACAAGCTGGGCGAAGTCATGGACGTTTGTGATAGAGTGACGATCTTGAGGCGGGGGCAGTTGGTCGGGACAGTCGCCGTGCAAGACACGGAGCCCACAGATTTGGCTAGGAGGATGGTCGGGACTGACTTCGGTGAGACGGGGGACGTCAGATTGCCTCCGCTAGCGAACAGTGCAGAGTCGCTAAAGCCTGTTCTTAGCGTTGCCGACTTGACAACATCGACTCGGTCAATTGACGACGTTGCCCTCTCGGTTTCGAGCCTCGAAATACTGCCCGGCGAAATACTTGGCATTGCTGGAGTTGATGGCAACGGGCAAACCGAGCTGTTCGAGGTCATTGCGGGCCTGCGACGGTACATTGCTCGGGAGATGTTGCTACCGACTGCTGATGATGAACGGCAGGCTATATCTTTTATCCCACCAGATAGACATCGGCTGGGCCTCGCGCTTGAGCTTTCTGTTGCGGATAACCTTGTGATCGACGCAGCCCTATTGCCGAAATACCGTCGAGGTCCTGTGCTGCGAAAGCGAGCCCTCAGGAGGCTGGCTACGGAACTCGCATCGCGGTTCGATATTCGCGCCAGCAGCCTTGATATGCCAGTAAGCGCCCTCTCTGGCGGTAATCAGCAAAAGATCGTCATCGCTCGTGCACTTTGGCGCTCTCCCAAACTCCTGATTGCCGTTTCGCCGACACGCGGCCTCGATATCGCAGCGACTGCATATGTGCACAAGCAAATTCTCGACGCAAGTGAAGCTGGAACGGCGGTTTTGCTCATATCCACCGAGCTCGACGAGATTGACGCGCTCGCAACCAGTGTTCGCGTGCTCTATGAGGGGCGGCTGAGCGGTATTCATCCTCCACGCCTGTCTCGAGAGACGATAGGGCTACTCATGGGCGGCAAGTTGAACTAGCCTCGCAAAAGCGGCCGCTATAGTGACATCCTGCACAAAACACCCCCCGCATGCATATAACGTCGTGTACGGCGGGTTGTATTTCGCTCACTCTCGCCCATTTAGTTCTGCGTTTCCCGCTTCGATTCTAGTTGCGGCAAACTTCTAGCCCTGAGTGTAGCCATTGGAGATAACATGAACGTTTGTGTAATTGGAACTGGATATGTCGGTTTGGTGACGGGCGTCGTTTTCGCCAGTCTGGGAAATGATGTTGTCTGCGTCGATAAAGACAAGACAAAGATAGACAACCTTACGAAGGGGATCATGCCCATCTATGAGCCCGGGCTTGAAGATCTTGTCGCTCGTGGACTAGCTGAACAGCGACTGAAGTTCACTACCGATCTCCCAAAGGCCGTTGGGGATTCCGAAGTGGTGTTCATTGCGGTAGGTACGCCGCCCAAGGGAGACGGTTCTACGGACCTGAGCATGGTCGGGGGCGTGGCAAAAGAGATCGCTGGAGCCATGAAGGCGTCGACTCTCGTTGTCAACAAATCTACGGTTCCCGTCGGCACTGGCGACTACGTGCGTAAGATAATCGAAGCCAATCAGCCCGCTGGCACGCAGTTCGACGTCGTCTCCAATCCTGAGTTCCTCCGAGAAGGTTCCGCGATTAAGGACACACTAGAACCAGACCGCATTATCATTGGCTCCAACAATAAAGACTCTGCCATGAAGCTCGTCGAGTTGTACGCTCCGCTTGAGCGCCCGATGATCATGACGGATGTTGA
Organism: Capsulimonadaceae bacterium; assembly: GCA_036504535.1. GTDB lineage: Bacteria > Armatimonadota > Armatimonadia > Armatimonadales > Capsulimonadaceae > JARLGU01. The sequence continues at coordinate 73,001 of DASXUY010000025.1, read as the reverse complement.
ATCCGCCGAGCTGATTAAATACGCGTCCAACGCATTTCTCGCGGTCAAGATCACGTTCGCCAACGCCATCGCCAATATCTGCGAGGCGGCTGGAGCTGACATTGTTGACGTCACCAAGGGGATGGGACTCGACAGCCGCATCGGCCCGGCGTTCTTGAACGCCGGTATCGGTTACGGTGGATCATGCTTTCCGAAGGACACACGCTCGCTCATATCGACCGCCGATAGTTTGGGCTACGATTTCAAGCTTCTGAAGTCGGCTGTTGAGACGAACACTGCTCAACCCAATCGATTTGTCGCGAAGATCAAGCAGGTAGTCGGCGACCTGAACGGACGAACTATCGGCGTGCTAGGTTTGGCGTTCAAGGGTAACACCGATGACCTCCGTGATTCCAAGGCACTCGAAGTGATCGAAGCTCTTCTCGCCGAAGGCGCGCACATCCAGGCGTTCGACCCTGTCGCCATGGAGAATGCCAAGAAGATCCTACCTCAACTTACGTATGTCAAGACCCCATATGAAGCCGCCGACGGGGCGCACGCGCTTGTTGTCGTGACCGAGTGGAATGAGTTTAAACAGCTTAACATGGAGCGTTTGAAGAGCATTTTGGTCGGTAAGGTGATTTTTGACGGCCGAAACCTGTATAATCCAAAACAGGTGCGCCGGCACGGTCTCGATTACCACGGCATTGGACGTGGGAAACACGACTAAGCAGCATCACGCGTCTGGTTGCCGGCAACTCCGTTTATCCCAGAAATATGGCGGGCGGCTGCATTGGTGCATGCCGCCCGGCGGAATTGAAGTGACAACCAACGTGACAGACGAGGCGAATGACACAGCTTGGCCGCCAAGCCCAACTGGTAGCGAGCTGCCAGCAGACGACGGACGCGTACCCCTTCACAAACGCAAAGGTCTCAGGCAGTTCGTTAAATTTTGTATCGTGGGAGCTAGCAGTGCCGCTGTTAACTTCGGCCTGATGAACTTGCTCCATTACCGGCTTGAATTGCCGTTGATCTCCTCCCTCACAATTGCGTTCTTGCTTTCCGTATTCAACGGGTTCTACTGGAACCGCAAGTGGACGTTTGCCCACGCAAGAGGGCGATCCGCTGCTAACCAATACACGAAGTTCCTTGCAGTGAACATCGTTGGCTACATTCTTAATACGAGCATAACGGTGGCGATTATCGCAGCCTTGGTCGTGGCGCACTCGCACGGTGCTGTCGATTTTGGCGCTATATTCATGGACGTTATCACCGGCAAGAAAGCCACATACCCGAAGCTGGTGACAAACGGCGCCCTGCTAGGTGCGACCGGTGTCGTCGTGTTTTGGAACTTCTTCGCTAATCGCCATTGGACATTTAAGCACTAGCCGCACGGCGCTCCTTATTGGGGCTGCCTGGAATAAGCACCCATGAGCCGAATACTTACAACCACCAACATCGCTGGGATCAGCAAGTTCATCACAGGCAAGGTGCGGGACGTTTACGACCTTGGCGACAAGTTGATCGTCATAGCCACGGACCGCCTGTCAGCTTTCGATGTCGTCCTGCCAACCGGCATACCGAATAAGGGCAAAGTACTCACTCAATTGTCGCTCTTTTGGTACCAACAGGCTGCCAGCGTCGTTGAAAACCACCTTATATCTGCAGACGCATCCGTCATCGTCGACGCTATCCGTTCCGCTGGCGGGGTGGTGGACGACAATCTAGTCGCCGACCTTGATGGCCGCACAATGCTGGTAAAAAAGGCGACCGCTTTTCCTATCGAGTGCGTGGCCCGCGGATATATTTCAGGTTCGCTCTGGAAAGAGTACAAGGCGTTCCCTGCCCACGGTGGACAGGTCTTTATTCATGGCGTCGGTATTCCCGTGGGGCTGCGTGAAAGTGATCGACTGCCTGAGCCAATTTTCACTCCAGCCACGAAAGCGGAGAGTGGACACGACGAGAATGTTAGCTTCGAATGCGCTTCTCAGGTCATCGGTGCAGATCAAGCCGAAAAGCTTCGTGAACTCACTCTTGGCATCTATGGCCGAGCTGTCGAATACGCTCTGTCGCGAGACCTTATCATTGCGGACACTAAGTTCGAGTTCGGTGTGCTTGACGACAAGATCATCCTGATTGACGAAGCCCTCACTCCAGACTCGTCTCGCTTCTGGGATTTCAACGACTACAAGCCCGGTGGCCCGCAAGCCTCGTTCGACAAGCAGTACGTCCGCGACTACCTTGAAACGCTCACATGGCCGAAGACGTACCCTGGCCCCGAACTGCCTGCCGAGGTTGCAGATCGCACCGCCGCCAAGTACGCGGATGCGTACCGCCGGATTACCGGCGCAGATCTAGCGTAACGTCGCCGCAACCGCAACCGCAACGCATTCACCCCATAAAAAAGCCGCACCCCAAATCTGGAGTGCGGCTTTTTCTGTTCGGCGCATGAACCTACACCAAAACATCCTGACGGTACGCAGCAAGAGCGCTCGTGAGAGTTAATATCTCACGCTCCAGAAGGGTGTAAGCCTCGTCGGCATCGGTGAAATCGTTGCCACGTCCCATCATCTCTAGGCGCAGGGCAGCCTCGTATGCTGCGGTCGCGGCGAAGTTCGCGGTTGAGCCTTTCAAGGAGTGGGCTGCGTTCTGCAACGCTTTGCTATCCCGCTTCTCCACTGCCTCTTCAATTTCAGCTTTCAGGCCCGGTGATTGCTCGAAGAATAGTTCTATAAGTTCGAGCAACAACTCTTGATCTCCCTCGACACGGTCAAGCGCCGCATGGGAATCGAAGACTTCTGAGTTGCCGCCGTCTTCTCCTTCGTCGTCGTCGTCAGTGCGGGCTGCAGACGTGAGGCTGTCAATTACTTCGATAAGCTCTTGCGGCTGAATTGGCTTCGACACATAGAAATCCATTCCAGCGTCCAGACATCGCTCGCGATCACCCTTCATGGCGTGGGCGGTTAGGGCGACAATAGGGATATGATCCTTTGTCTCCTTTTCAAGGTTGCGAATGGCAGCGGTTGCTTCCAGCCCGTCCATCTCAGGCATCTGCACATCCATCACAATAAGGTCGAATCGCTCTCGACGGACTGCTTCAACGGCCTCAAGACCGTTGTTTGCAATGGTTACGGTGTGCCCTCGCTTCTCAAGTATGCGTGCCGCTAGGCGCTGATTGACCGCATTGTCCTCGGCTAGCAATAGATTGAGAGGTCGGACTGTCTCAGTGTGCGTCTTGGGTATTTCCACGGGAGCGCTCCGTTGGGTGAGCAAAGACGTCATCACGGAACTGACAATGGCGTCGAACAGCGTTGATTGCTTGATCGGCTTGGTCAGGTAAGATGAAATTCCCATTTGTCGGCATCGCGCGGCATCACCGGCGCGATCCGCTGAAGAAAGCATCATCAGCGTTGCACTCGTAAGTTCTGGATGCTGCTTGATACTTTCAACAAGCATGAATCCATCAACATCTGGCATCATGCTGTCGAGCAGAACTACAGCGAACGGCTCGCCGAGATCTGTTGCTCGACTCATGGCCCTTAAGGCGTCAGCGCCGGTGGAAACGACGGTCGGTTTCATGCCCCAATTGCCAAGGATCTCTTCAAGGATACGCCGATTCGTGGCGTTATCGTCGACAACGAGAACGGGAAGCCCGCGTAAGTTGATCGCCTCCTTGCTGGATGTTGCCTCTGAGACCAATATGCCGGTTCGCAGCTTCACTGAAAAGGCGAAAGTGCTACCGCCTCCAGGCTGGCTGGACAGTTCAATAGCGCCGCCCATGAGGCGCACAAGCTGGGATGATATCGAAAGCCCGAGCCCCGTGCCGCCAAATCGCCGAGTGGTGGTGCTATCCACTTGCGAAAACGCGTCAAAAATTCGCGCGTGGTGCTCCACAGGAATACCGATACCAGTGTCGGTGATTTTAAACAGAATAGTGGACTCGTCGCCTATAGTCTCCTCTAGTCCGACATCGAGAACCACCTCGCCAAAGCTGGTGAACTTTATCGCGTTCCCGACTAGGTTTACGAGGACCTGCCGCAGACGCCGTGGGTCACCGATCACGTGCTCAGGGACATCTGGCGCCACATGATAGGCTATCTCAATCTCCTTTGAAAGCGCCTTGAGCGACAGCGCTTCCATCGTGTCGCCGATCATATCTCGAAGTTGGAAATCTATCTGATCAATCTCCAGACGGCCAGCTTCTATCTTGGAGAAGTCGAGGATATCATTGAGCAACGAGAGGAGTGAGCTTGCGCTCTCCTTAACCATTGTCAAGTACTCCCGCTGTTCAGTCTCAAGATCCGTATCGAGGGCAAGTTCGGTCATCCCAATGATGCCATTCATTGGCGTGCGAATCTCGTGGCTCATATTGGCGAGAAACTCACTCTTAGCATTAGTTGCGTGCTCGGCGATGGTTCTGGCAGCCTCAAGCTCTTCCGCAGCACGTTTGATCTCGGTGATATCGCGGCTTATTCCGACGATCCCGATAATCTCGCGGTCGTCGTTCCTGAGGGGAGCTTTTGTAGTGAGCAGCCAGCGACGGTTGCCTGCCGCATCGGTGACGGGCTCCTCCCGATCCATGATGGCGATTCCGCTGTCCATGATCTCGAGCTCTTCGGCGCGATGAGTTGCAGCAGTTTCGTGGCCGACATAGTCTGCTTCGACGCTGCCGACGGCGGCATTCCGATCAGCTTCACCGAGAGACACTAGGTGGGCTAGGTTGTTTGCGATGTAGCGACCGTCGCGGTCAGTGACGAAAATGAGGTCGGGGATGTTGTCGATGATGCACCGCAGCAGATTGCGCTCGGCAGCAAGTGCCGCTTCAGCAAGCTTACGGTTTGTACTGTCGTGAAATACAACCACACCGCCATTTGGAGCGCCCGATTCGTCCTTGAGGGGGCGGGCAGTGAGTGTAATGAAGGCACCGTCGCGAATGACGTCGTTGCGGACATACATTTCAGCCCAATCGACTTCTTCGCCTCGGACTGCGCGAGCTAGTGGCTGTTCATCAGGAGGAAATGCTGTGACCTTATCAGGGCGGTAAACGCCATAGCGAACTTGCCACTCATCGATCGGTATGTCTTTTGCTCCAATGCCAATAATCCGCTCCGCTGCAGGATTATAGATAATGAACTTGCCGTCTTTGTCGGCAACGACGACACCGTCACCCATTCGCTCGATGACATTCTCCAGCAAGCCGACTCGACCCGCTAGCTCAACCTCTCGCTCCTCCAGTTGACGGATGCGCTGGCGTAACGCGTCCGTACTCTCAGACTCGGTATCGGTCGATTGCGGGGAAGTCCCCAACACAGCGTCGGTACAAGCGTTATCCGCCATAGAAGTAAGTTCCCTTACGATACATCAATGTTCGTGCGCTGCAACATCTCGACTGACTAATCTTCATCGATGCTGTGACGAAAACTAAGCAGACCCATTCCTCTTTCGAAACTCGTATCTGTTGGAGCCTAAGAACTGCGCTCCCGCCGCCTCTTGCGCCGGTGTAGTTACTAGTATAAACGTTTGCGAACGTGATTGCAATACGACAAACCGACCAAAGACAAACCAACTCTCAGAGAATATTCCCGTCATGGCAGCTTGCTAATCACGTGTTAACAAATACTGGCTGCGGTTGACCCGAATATGCTCTGCGATCAAGGGATACACCTTGTTTGTCTCGTCCCAAACTTGCTGAGCAATCTTGCGGTACGATGGGTGCCCCTGACGTGAGCTCCTGAGTTCAATGAAGTGAAACAGCTCCCTAATGTTTGCCGTGAACAGAGTGCGGACCCGGTACGCGAGTGGTAAAACATAAGACGCTTCTACGGAGAAGCCAGCTTTTGATATTATCGAGTAGGCTTCTTGTGCCTGCTCCATGAGCCGATCAAACTGCGCCTCCAGCCCAAATGCGGCGATATCGCGGGGGCGCTCAAAGCCGAACGCCGGCGAAAGTGGATCGGTTGCCATGGTCGCCATGCGGTGCCGTTGCACATCCCGATACGCCCCGTAGTCCATTACGATCTCGAACGTCAAGCTCACACGTTCAAACTCGCGTGGCGCCGGGTCGTGCTTGCCACGTTCGGCGAGCGCCGTCGCGGGAGATACGGGACCACCGGGAAGACCGATCAATGCCAGCGCCTGCGCTTCGGTGACGTAGGGCTGAAGCACGCGAACACCGCTTTGCCCAGGCGGAACGGCGAGCGCAGAACTTATGATTCGCGGCGTATCGCCAATCGCAGCCGCGCGGTACTCATTGCGGTCCGCATACTTGAGGAGCGTAGGGACGACCTTTACCGCCTCCGCCTTAATCTGCTCCCCAAGCGTACGCGCTTCGGGAAGGGCCTGAGAAAGCAGCTTTGAGATCATTGCCTCAAGCGACCGCGCATTCACCGTGACGCCGATGTTGGTGTGCGTCGCCGCAGGCAAAAGGTAGCGTAGAGTGTCGCAAGCGGTCGATTTACACGCCGCATCGTAGCTCCGAGGCGTCTGCTTTTCTGCTTTGGGGACGCGGCGCTTGATGTCCGCAATCACCGGCTCCATCCAGTCGATGTAAGCATTCATCTGCCTCTTGATCGCGTCCCGATAGACGTCTGCGACAGGCGATGACATAACCGACTCAGGATAGATTGCTTTGCTCGGATCGAAAGCAACATACCTAGTGCTCTTCTCGGTATAGGACGCGAGCCTACAGTCCTCAATGATCTTTGACGATAGAATGGACACGTTTTCAAGCGCAAGCTTGACGACTGCGTGTTCGGCAACGCTCCCGTGGCCATACCCGACAACCCACTTCTCGTGGAAGGCGCGAGCCTTATCCTGCGCATCGGCTAGCTGCGTCTCAGCGTCGCAATCGCCGCCGTCACCGAGCGGGGTTGAAACCGCCAGATCACCTTCGCCGAGAAGTTTCAGGAGGTTCTCCCGCACACCGTCCGCTGATCGCGAATAGTACGCAAACAGGACTGCGGCAACCTCTTCCGGCAAGTTCTTTAGTGCAAAAACGTTGCCGGTAAGGTTGGTGACGTAATGGTTGAGGATGGTTCGGTTGTTGTCCATGGCTTTGAGGTAAGCGAATAGGTGCAATTGAAGACAAGAGGGAGGCGCGCGACATCTCAAGCGCTCGCCCCCAACTAGCATTACTGTACTGGGCGGTTATATTGCAGCGACCACCGGGTTGCTGAGCGTGCCGATGCCTTCGATGGTGACGGTGACGACATCGCCTACCGCGAGAGGGCCAATACCCGACGGTGTGCCCGTCGCGATTACATCGCCGGGCTCAAGTGCGAAGTAATGGGAAAGGTACGATATAATCTTATCGATCCGGTGCACCATTTCCTTTGTGTTCGCCTCTTGCTTCACCTCGCCATTCACGGCAGTGCGTATAGTCAAATTATGTGGGTCCTTGATCTCGTCAGGCGTGATCAGGGCTGGCCCCATTGGTCCAAAGGTGTCAAGCGATTTTGACCGGAACCAGGGAAGCCCCTTGGCGATATCGCGCTTCTGCATAAATCGCTCGGTCACGTCGTTGAAGATCGTGTAGCCCGCAACATGTCGCATTGCGTCATCTCGGGCGATGTCTTTGCCCGCCATTCCGATCACGACAGCCAATTCGCCCTCGAAATCCACCTGCTCGGCGTAGTCGGGATAGACGATCGCCTTGCCAGAACCGATCACGCAGCTTGACGCTTTCAAGAAGACGATGGGTTCCTCGGTCGGCACTTCCGCCCCGGTTTCCTTCGCATGTTCTGCATAGTTGCGTCCGATGCCGAAGATGCGGTTTGGGCGTGGCAGCGGTGCAGTCAACGTAACCCCAACTTCCTGCCAGAGTTGATCAAGGACCTTTGTGCGGGTGAGGTCCTTGACGATCTTCGAGAATGTTGGTAGCAGACCAATCAGCTCAAATAAATCGTCTGGGATGGTCAAATTCTGCGGATTGATCGCCTCTGCAACTGTCAAAACGCGCGCCAGCGGAAGCACTTTCTGGCCGATTACAATGCCAGGGTGGATTGGCTCTTCCGGGTCATCGAATTCGCGGTAGCAGATAAATCTCATTTGGGGGTCTCCTGCGCCGAACCATTTGCTGCGGCGTAGCAGCGATGCTCGGCGTACCTGTAGTTATACCCGCAACTCCGTAGCGTGAAGGCGGCAACGACGACACGAAAGTCGTCCTGCAGATCATTTGAAAATCGCGCTTCCGTTCGGCTGGTAATATACAGCACCACGTCGCATTCAGACATTCGGATCTTCTCGATTCGGTGCCAGATTGCTAACACTTTCTGCCTGAAAATAAGTTGTTGACACAGTACACTAATTATGATAACATATGTGTACCGTAACGATGAATGAAGCAATCATGCTAGTAACTGCACCAAAAACCAGACCGAAGCGCCTTGGGCGACCAGCGGACCGCAAAGATGAGCTTGTCGTATGCCTGCGCGACTCAATTATTTCGGGGGAACTCCAGCCTGGTGGTCGAATGCCAACCCGTGAACAGATTATCCAGCGGTTCAGCGCCAGCCCTGTGACAGTCAACAGTGCACTTGCCGAACTTCGAGATTCGGGTTTTGTTGAGGTGCGTGGCAACCAAGGTACGTTTGTTGCTGGGATCCTGCCGCACCAGACTCGCTACGCGATAGCGTTTGGCATGGAAAGTGACGATACGGCGGGTATGGGCTATACCGCTTCCCTTGCCAGGGAAAGCGCACGAGTAAGCAAAACCGTTGTTGATCACCGTGAACTAGAAATAGTGCCGTTTTATGGTCTTGACCGCTCATGGGAGGCGCCGGATTTCGTGGCCCTGATGGCCGAGGTACGTGCCCATCGTATCGCTGGGATAATTGCTGCCAACTTCATTCCTGAAGTGGTTTATGCTGAGGACGTAGTTGCTAACAACGTACCTATCGTCGCTAATGTGGGTTCCTTGGTAGCCACCGAATGTTCAACAGTGCAATTTGATGGGGCGTCCGCTGCTAAAATGGCATTCGAGTACCTCGCGAAGCGCGGAGTACGTCGCCCAGGAATGATATTCAGCGTTAAAACAAACCAACTCGCCTCGTCGACCTGGACCGATTGTGCCGCAGCTGTGGGCATATTGATCGAGCCCTATCTCATTCAGCGGTCCCACCTGGCGGCTCCTTCGGCTGCGCAAAGCTCGGCTCACTTAATGATGATGCTCGACGATTCTCGGCGGCCCGATGCCCTTATAATTGTCGACGATAACCTTGTGCCGCATGCCGTCGCCGGGCTAATCGACGCTGGGATTACCGCCGACGACGGCTTTCCCATTGTTGCCCACGCAAACTTTCCGTGGCCGACCGAATGTCCGCTTCCAGCGGCGCGAGTCGGGTATGACTTACGGCAGATGATTGAAACATGTGTGGGCATTATCGACCGCATGCGATCAAACGGCAATGAAGTCGAGCATCTGACGATTTTACCAACCATGCAATTGTCCAAAAACTGAATGGTAGTAGGCGAGCGGCACGCACTGTCGTAGCTATTTCGATGGAAAGGGACTTAGGATGTACACGCATAATAATCGACGAGGATCCACAGGGTTCACTCTCATAGAGCTTCTCGTAGTTATAGCTATTATCGCTATACTGGCAGCTATACTGTTTCCGGTGTTCGCGACAGCCCGGGATAAAGCGCGTCAAAGCGCTTGTGCTAGTAACTGTAAACAGCTCGCTCTGGCCACAATGTCGTATATTCAAGATTACGATGAGCTATGTCTCGTCGGGTCGAACTACAACTGGGCGACCGAGTCGGGGTCTCACATTAATTGGTTTCCCGGCGTCGGCTGGGCGAGAATTATCTACCCCTACGTGAAATCGGACGCCGCTTTCGTCTGCCCGTCGGATCCTACACAGGGTAGGCCCGCTGTTTCCTATGCCTATAACGGCAATCTGCCTATGGTTGACAACGGCAACCCAGCGAAATTTATCCCGTATAGCACGGCGAAAATGACCGCCCCCACAATGACCGTTATGTTTTTCGAATGCTTTAACAACTATTACGGCCAGATCCCTTCGAAAGAATTATGTAGCCAAGCTGCGAATGACCACTGTTCGCCTGCGGGTAATGGGCGCGGGGTTTACAACCAATCGCAGTCGAATGGCAACCCAATTTGTGAAACAGGGTACATGGGACACCTTGGCAGTAACATTGGTGCAAGTACCAGCGGTGCTGCTGGCACTTGCTACGATCAGGTCGCAAGCGGCGGTGCCAAAAAAGTAAACGGCCCAGTAGGACTTCATGGCGGTGGATCGAATTTCATCATGTGCGATGGACATGTGAAGTGGCTCTCGGGCATGATGGTCTCCCCGGGAAATACAGCCGCTACGAGTAAGGATCCAGAATTCGGACCTTCCGGGGGTACAGCCTGTGGTACTGAAGGAACATTCACCGGCAACGGCGATAAACCTGCGGCGACATTCAGCCCCATTTAGCAAAACGTAATTCGCTCGCATACTCCGCACAATAGGTCACTTATGAGAACTACCTTCGATACTTTCGGTCAGCGCGCACTTGTCGCGCTGACCCTCCTTTTTGCCCACGGCGTGTTTGTAGCTCCCGTTCACGCGACCGACCTGACAAAGGGGCTGATGTACGCCGTCCCAACGCCTGGAGGGAAGGCACCCGTTATCGACGGCAACCTCAACGACTGGGACCTGTCCGCCGCCGAGCCCACCTGGATCAGCGCGCAGACGGCAGGGAAGATGAACGCTAGCGCGGCGATCGAGTACGATGACGACGCAATCTACGTATCCGCTCACGTAAAGATCCCTGGAGACAAGTTCAGCAACGTCAACGATCCCGTCGATCCGTACTGGATAGGCGACGAGGTCGAGTTGCGCCTGTCGTCGGATCCGTCACTCAAGTTTCCGATACAGCAGACGAGTGATCCTGCCGTTAAGGCGTCTGATCGCATATGCCACCTCACTTTTTGGCAGAACACAGCGAACGGTAAAGACTACTTAAACATTACCTACGGGGCAGATTTTGATAAGGGCCGTGTTGTGAACCCCGCAGGGTCGTCCCTTGCGGTAAAGTCCCTGAATGGCGAATACATCCTCGAGGCGCGAATCCCGTGGTCAGCTCTCAACGTGCCTGGCGGCAAGAACCCCTATGGTCCCGGCAAGCGAATGACCGCCATCTGGGGCCTTCACTGGAAGCAAGGAGCATGGTTTGTCAGCGGTAACCTCAACTTCACTAATGATCCTGGCGACTTCGCTTTCCACCAAGCCGAAACGTGGGGACAGATAGAGTTCAGCCCAACCGGCAAGTTGCCGAAACGCCACGTTACGATGGCTGAGGCACTCGCCGCAAAGACATCTGCCGCACTAGGCGTTCCGATTTCAGTAGACGTGCCGTCCGATGGCAAACTGTCCGTCAGCATACTTGGCCCGAACGGCGAAGTGCTTCGCGAACTCACAGGCGGGCAGCCAGTGAAGATGGGCAAGTTCACCGCGGTATGGGATGGTTTCGACCAGTGGGGCTTCCCCCTAGCCCCAGGCAAGTACAAATGGGGCGCCTACTTCTCTCACGGTCTTCAAGCACGTTATCACGGCTTCGTTGGGTCATCGGGAAACCCTCCCTATGCAACCCTGGACAACAAAGGTGGGTGGGGCGGAGACCATGATGTCCCGTGTGGCGTTGCGACCGACGCTACAGGCGTTTACCTGGCTTGGACAGGAGGCGAGGCCCAAAGCCACGTCCTAAAGCTCGATCCTGCCGGTCAAGTTGTGTGGCGAAAGTCACCGTTGATCTCCGTCGGCCACACGGCTGTTGCCACAAACGGCAAATACCTGTACATCGTTTCCGGCGAATCGTCTCCGAAGCTGGCACGTCTTGATTGCGCCACTGGAGCACTCGCCGCATTCGGCGGCGATACGTCGAAAGCTGGAGACGTTCCTCTTCCGATTGGTGCGCCTACTCACGTTGACGAAACGTCGTCACCCGTCCGCGATCCCGACGGCAACCAGCCTGAATCTCTGGGGGTGGCCGTCACAGAACGCGAGATCTACGTTCCACTTTTTTCGCAAAACAAGATCCTAGTTCTCGACGCAGCAACCGCAGAACGTATCCGCGAGCTGCCTTGTGCGGGACCGCGAGGTCTCGCTCTCGATCGATCCGGCAACCTATACGCCGTGTCGTATGTCGCCGGAAAGGCGCCAACAATCTTAATGTATGCTAATGCCGCCGGTTCAGGAAAGGCTGTCGTAGCCACCGGTCTAGACGCACCAGTTGGGCTGTGCATTGACGGCACGGGAACGCTGTTCGTCTCCGATAACGGCGCCAGCCAGCAACTTAAGGCGTTCGTCGGCGGTAAGCTTGTTCGCACCTATGGCATAAAAGGCGGACGCCCGCTTGAGGGCGGTTATGATGGCAAGGGGTTCCTTAAGCCGTTCGGGGTCGCCGTAGATAGCGCAGGCAACCTCTTCGTCGCGGAAGCATCAATTCCGAAGATCTTCAGTCGCATCGACGCCAAGACAGGAGTTGTCGCGCATCGCTGGTTCGGATGGCCCGGCTACGGTCTGTCCAACATTCCCGACAGCGATGATCCTTATACTAACTACTTCCCCTACGAACCTCGCGGCTTTGGGCGAGCCACTGCAGCGCTGGGGAAGAGCGGGATGCCTGACGCTTACTGGGATATAGTGGAGGATAAGGCATATCCCGAATGCAAGTTTGGTAACCTGCCGTTTATCGAACGCCTTAACAACGGTCGTAAGTACGAAATCGCTGATACCTGGCCGCACTTTGTTCACTTGGTCGAAGACGACAAAATGCTTCCCGTAGGATATATCAAGGTATTGAACGCTAACGAGAAGATCCGTGGAGTTACCTACAATGCGACGTCACAAGGCTACATTGAGGTCTGGTCTGACCAAAACGGGGACCACCTCGTGCAGCCCGACGAACTGACACGAGTTACCGAGATCGATGGCAAGCCGCTCCCGAACGTGTTCGGGCCGTTCCGCTGGTCCTGCCTTTGGATGGACAAAGCAGGGAATGCGTACCTGCAAACTTGGGGCAACAGCATCATTAAGATCCCGTCCGATGGGCTTGCTAAGAGCGGCGCTATCAATTGGAATGCGGCTAAGGCGAATTATGTTGTCCCCGCCGTCTTCCCTGCTGGGTCTTCCGGCAACGGTGCTATGGGCGTCCGAGCGGACAGTAAGGGCAATATCTACGTCGCAACCACCTCAACTCAGCCAGCACTAACACCGCAGCTTCAAGCGAAGCTAGAGCAGGCGTACCCAACCGTGCCGCGCACGCATTGGGGCGTTTTTCCGGACGCTGAGATCGCCAAAGAGCAGCATCAAGGCCTTAGCCATACTGCCGAATCGAACGCCGTGAAGTTCGCCAAGTACGCGCCGGACGGGCACATGCTTTGGATTGCGGGTCGCAAAGCTGTCGCGGCTCCGAACCCGGGCGAGATGTACAATACATGGACCATGGCAGGCATGGTGGGCGACGACTATGTCTCCTCCAGTAGCGAATGGGGCAACATGTACGTCTACACCAGCGATGGCTTCTTCGTTGACACGCTCATGAACGACAGCGCTGCCCTTCCACCGCCTGGGCCGTATACATTCGGGAGCGAAACGTTCGGTGGAAGGATACAGGGCTTCCCTAAGCTTGGCAAGGTGTTTGCTTACAATCAGGGCGGCATCTACATCGTAGATGGCTTTGACAAGACGCTCCACGTAGAAGGAGAGAAGCGCGTTTACGGCGAAGTCGTTCTAGACAAGGTCTACAATCCTGTTAGCGCCGCGCAAGAAGTGCAAAGCATCGTCATTGCGCGACTTACGGGCCCAAGTAATCTCAACGCATCTTGGAACGAAGTGCCGACGGCGACGCTTGGTAAGCCCGAGGCGCATATTGCCACAGCACAGGTTGCTTACGACGATGCCAAGCTGTATGCCCGGCTGCACGTAGCTGACGCTACCCCGCTACAGAACGGTGCAGACGACCTCGCGCTTGCATTCAAGGGCGGCGACGCTGCGGGGATCGATCTTGGCCCTGTGTCCACGAACGCGCAGCCTGCCGCTGGCGATATCCGCCTGCTGGCTACAATGATCGGCGGTAAGGCGCATCTCATAGCCATGAAGCCTGTCAGCGCCATTAAATCGGCGCGAGACTATGTCTCCCCGGTCGGCGACCGACACTTCGATTTCGTCGGAGACGTTCCTGGCGGCGAGGTGTCGCTCATGCCGGACGCCGATGGTAAAGGCTACGCGGTTTCGTTCTCAGTTCCGCGGAGCTTCCTCGACTTCGCCGTGACGCCGGGTTCCAATCTCCGAGGTGATATCGAAGTCCTTGCGTCCGGAAGCGGAATGCGCGGATTGCAGGCGGTTCAGCGGAACTGGCTCTTCTCGTCGGGACGATCTGAAACGACCATGACCGATGACATACCGACCGAATCGTGGCTCTATCCGAGCTACTGGGGAACAATCAATGTTCGATAAGCTCCGATCCATCGCTCTGCCTGTTGTCGCGCTCATCGCCGCCGCCGGTTTTGCGTTCACGGCGCCCGTAAAAGGAGCACCACCCGCGACAAGCGCTCCCGCGTCGAGCACGCCTGGCGTTCCCGTGCACTTCCAACTGCCCGTCACCGGGCCGCTGCCAAAGACTTACCGCGTCACGCTGGCAATTGTCGACGCCAAGAACCCGGATTGGATTATCAGCCAGTTCGCCGCAGGAGTGCCATGCACTGTGACCGCTGAGAACCAGGGGAAGTTCACTCAAACTTGGAACGGGCTTGACGACAACTTCATGCCCGTGCCACCGGGGACTTATGGCGTCAAAGGGATCGTCATGCCTGCGGAGAAGTGGGCTGTGGATGGGGATTATCATACTGTTACTCCTCGCTTTGTGTCTGGTTACTCGACATGGCTGCCGACTCCTGATCAACTCACTGTACCGGAGCCATTTGGCGGCGACCCGGTTGGGAGCCCGTTGCGCGATATCGATGTTTCGGGGAATGGGCGCGCGGTCTTCTACTGGCAATACCTCGAGAACGGTAAGAACAATGTCGTCGTTGACCTCGCAAAGCCGCTGGGTTATAGTCAGTTCGTTACCGCTTACGGCTCTGGCGGCGCTGCTGGCGGGAACTGTACGTGTACTGACGGCGAAACGATTTGGAGCTACAGCTTGGACGGCGGCCCAAAGTATATCTATCGCCCAGACGGTAAGCCATGGGGAACCGACCAAGCTCAACGGCCGAAAGTCACTATCCCCACCGGCTGGGTTAAGGCGATGGCGTGCTTCAAAGACCCTTCAGTCAGCAAGAGCTTTGTCTACCTTGCTCTGGGCGGTAAAATCGAGCAGAAGTCACACGGCAGCTGGTCTGACTATAGTGAGAGCAAGACCGACTTTGTAGACGCCGTCGAAGTACGCGAAGGGGACGGCGGTAAGCTCGTTGCGACCGTTCCTGTGCGCCGCCCACTAGGCATTGTGACACGCGGTGGCACCATGTACGTGCTCCATCAGGCGGATAGCGGCGTGTTCGAGATTCTGTCCGCCAAGTTAACTACTGGTGGGATCCCGGATGGTCCCCTGGCCGTTGCCTGTCGCATTCCAGCGACGATCAATCCCTATGACATGGAGCGCGACTCGCACGGTCGTTACTACGTGTCTGACCCGGCGGCGAACAAGGTCTATCAACTCGACGCACAAGGGAAGATCACCGTGACATATGGTCGAGCGAGCGTACAGACGCCAGCGACATATGACCCGCTCACATTCATGAATCCGCAGAAGCTCGGCACATGGACAGATCCAAGCGGCGCGGATCGTCTGATTGTCGTCGAACAAGCTGGCCCAAACCGCGCTTCTGAGTGGAGTGCGGAGGGGAAACTCCTGCGGGAGTTCCAAACGTTCCAAACCAAAGCTAACGACGGCTACGCTATCGATCCCGACCATCCTACAGACATCTACCTGGCGGGACATGAAGACTGGCTGACACGCTTCAAGCTTGACTACGCCACCGGTGCGTGGAAGATCGACGCTGTATGGCCCAATGTTGGATCCGACCCGCTTTCGCCGGGATTCGACCACCCGAAGTTTGTCCGACTGAACGGCCGCGAGTACATTGCCTGCGCCCGGTCGCGCAATATCTACCGCCGAGAAGGTAACCGCTGGCTTCTCTCCGCAGCTATCATCACCAAGCCTATTCGCAACAGTAACCCCGAATACTACACCTGGCACGACGCGAATGGGGACGGCATCGTTCACGAGGCGGAGTATGCCGCTACTCCCCTCGCTATGCCAGGACGACTGCTGCGCTACCATGGAGAGACGTGGCTCGACGATCTGTCTGAACTCACCCTCAACTGGTCTGGACCCGACGTATGGCGGCTCAAACCCGAGTCGTTCGACGCGCACGGCAACCCAGTATTCAAGGCGTGGGAGAAGGTTCTTACCGATTCGCTTATGGCCGCGAAGCTTGCTGGGACTGCCGACTCGCTATATGGTGGTAACGAACTCGATACCAGCTTTAGCGACTGGGGACAGGCCGACGGCTCGCCGACCGATGGATACTACGTCAACAGCCGCGGGGGCTATAAGTTCAGCGCCAACTTCGCCGCCCAAGACAAGGTCTCTCGGTATGTGCCCGACGGCAAGGGCGGCTATACGCTCAAATGGCGTACGGGTCGCGAAGCGATGAACGGCAACGCTCAGCCGGGCGAGATCTATGCTGCCATACGCATGGCAAAGCCTATAGGCGGCGTGCTCAGTATCGTCGACCAGTCGCGCTGTGGGGTCATCTTGTACACCACTGACGGGATGTACATCGACACCCTGTTCCCTGACGGTCGCAAGTACTCGCCGTCGGTGGCCGGGGTCTATGTGCTCCCGGAGGAGTTCTTTGCTGGCGTCATCTATCCAAACAAGGACGACGGCAACGTCTACATCGGTATGGGCAAGTTTACGCCGATGGTCTTCAAAGCCGTCGGGTGGTCTATGGCTGGTATCCCAGTTCAGCCACTGATCTCCGTGGACAAGAGTGTCACGATCTCCGCCGGCGACATCGCTACACCACCCGACATCGCCCTCTTCGTTCGGGGCGGTGCCGGTGCTGCCCGGGTCGCTCGGTTCGATCCCGCTACTGGTGGGGTTAACTTCGACGGCGGCCTGTCCGGGTGGGAAGGCTGCAAGCCGATCACGTTCGAAGCCGACAAGGATCAGAAGGTTGAGGTTCGCGCCCTGTATGACCCGACGGCCATCTTCCTACGCTGGCATATCACCACATCGGGCAAGATCGAGCCTAAGCCGCTGCGTCCTGTCGAGCGGCTGTTTACTCATGACCGACTGTCGGACACGTTCAGCTTTTACATCCAGGGCGATCCTAACGCGAAGGCGGCTTCAACCCGCGCCGGGCGGCCCAACGATGTCCGATTCGTCTTCGGCGTGTTTGCGGACGGCGACACTGTTAAGCCCGTTGAGCTTGGCATGTATCCGACGTGGGACGGACAGGGTAAGGCGAACCCAGCCACGTATCGCACTCCCGTCGGCAAGGTTGACTTTGCCCATGTTGGGCTCGTGGAGGGCGCGAAGTTGAACTACGTCCCCGATCCCAATGGCAAAGGCTATGTCCTAATCGCTTCGATCCCGGTGGCTGCCTTGCCCAAGACGCTGAAGCTGTCTGGCGACTTGCGCACGATGGTCGACTTTGAAGCAACGTTTGGCGGGCATGGCAAGGTCTGGTGGGCAAACTCTGACGGGTCCGCGAGCCGGGAGACGTACGACGAGCCTACCGAAGCAAGCCTCTATCCTGGCGCATGGGCTCCGGCGCAGTTCGCGTCTATCGCTGACGGCCTGGTGGTTCAGAACTGGCTCATAGCTGGCCCATTTGGTGGCACAGAGGCGCGCAAGTACAAAGGCGAGATGCCATATGGCGAGAAGCTTGAAGCCATTAAGTACTTCAACGCCACAGCCTTCCCGCCGGACGCGGGAAACGTCGATGTAACCCAAACGTACTCCGGCGAGCAGACGTCGGGCTACTGGGGCGAGCGGCAGGTGCGATGGACGCCCGCTCGCGTGGCCGATATGGACAATCGGGTGATCTGCGGAGCCACTGCCCAAGTCTACTACGGCGCCAGCTGGGTCTACGCTCCTGAGCAAACCGATGTGATCTTCGAGTATCGCGGTCATCATATGACAACGCTGCACTACTGGCTTAACGGTAAGGAGACGTTCACTGGATACGACTTCGACTCAGTCAAGAAGCCAGTGACGCTGCCCAAAGGCTGGAGCCAGGTCGAGTTCCGGGGCTACTGTGTTGGCTACCAACCGTTCCGCGCCGGGCTTGTCATTCGCGGAACGGAAGCCGCGCTCTGGTCGCTCAAGATGCAGAGCATGCCGCCTCAGTGACCAAGCATAGCCAGCCTCTGGGTGTTCCCGGAGGCTGGCGCTTGGTCGTCACACACTGGCTGGACGCTCCCTACCACGGGAGGCGTGTCCAGCCGACGTCGAGGATCGCTGGGCAGAGCTTGTCCGACTCGCACAGGATGAGGTGGCCTTCGAAAGGCGCGTCGCCTTCCGTTCGGGTGTACTTCACCAGCACCTCGTTCCAACCCTTTACGAGTCGCTTGTCGGCATACGATTCGCCATCAGTGTTGTAGTTCGGTCGCAACCTTCGTCCTGCGGGGCATGTCTTGACCACTTCGCCGTTCAGCCAAAGCTTTGTCGGACACGTGGCTGGGACTCCGATCCGGGCGTCCCGGTCTCGGTCGCTGTAGTAGAACGTCTGCACGTAGACTGTTCCCGGGGCGTCAAGCAACTGCCCGACGGGAACGTCGTTGCCTGGGGCGTAGAACGTGGTCCAGTTTCCGCCCCGCCGTGTAGCGGTGTTGATGGCGCCGGTCACGGTCTCAGGAGCGTGCGCTCCTTCTAGCCCGTTGCCGACAGGGTAGGGACCCGATACTCGCAATGCTCGCTCCCCTATGAGGACGACGGGGAAGCTTCGTTCGGCAATCCGAAGGTCGAGTGCGACCGACAAGCTGAGTTGGTTCGTGTTCTCGATTTGGTCGGCTGTGGCGCGTACGAGCCATTCAAGGCTGACGCTGCCGTACGCATCCAACGCTAGCGGTGCTTCCACAGGTTCGACCATCCAGCCCACCGGGGCAGCGAGCTTGGCTACGCCGCTCAGGACCGAGTGGCGCTCGTTAGTGATGGTCGTTACCACCTTCTTGGAGGCGCCAGGCTTGATGGTTGGCGACTCCAGATAGTCCACGGTGACCGAGACTGTGGTGCTCGGGTAGGTCACGACCGAGGTCGGGGCGGTCCATAGAGCCCGGATGCCGTCGTCGGCGTACAGGTCTTCGATAGTCTTGGCGACTCCTATCTCACTGAAGGCGGCCATAACGCGGGCCGTCTGTGCCAGGGTGCGAGTCGTGAGGTCGTCGAGGTTGGTCGGGACTGCATTGGGCTGGGCGGATGCGCCGATAAGGCCGCCCCACGCTTCGTTGGTCGCGATGACGGAGCCGAGCGGCTCGGTCCACTTCGCTGGCAAGCCCTTGGCACCAGCGAGGATGCCGAGCATGCTGCCGACGGTGGCTCCGGTGCAGTCGGTGTCGTAGCCGCAGTTGACCGCGATGCAGATGCCTTCGCCGAAGTCCTTGGCGTAGAGCAGCCCGATGACCTGGAACGCCATGTTGAGCGGCGAGTATTGGGCATTATAGTTCGGTGTCGCTTCCAGAACCCGCAGGCGCGCCGCCTTCCAATCGAGGCCGTCGCGATGAGCCTGTCTGGCCGCGTCTACAGCGATGGCGGTCTTGCTGCCGTCGGCGACGTAGGATCGTCCGATATCCAGCAGGGTCTCGATGTCATCGACGACGAATGCGGCGGCTTCGATGGCAGTGTTGAACATCTCGCCGTAGACGCTCTCACCGCCAGCGTGATCGCAGATAGCGTCTTCGTACGCTAGCCTCACCGCGATACGGGGCGCGCCGGGGGCGACGCAGGCCCAGATCTCGGAGCGGATGGGACAGCCCATGCAGTCTTTGAACCAGTTGTTGTACGAACTGGCTACGGGCGGCAACAGGCCCATGCGGAAGTTGGTTTTGCTGAGGCCGTACTCGTCCCAGTTGTAGCCGATATAGTCCAGCCAGTACTGCGTCAGGTTCTCCGCCGTCAGCTTCGGCCCGATCTCCTCAAGCGCCTTGAGCCAGATGAGCTGCATCTCAAGGTCATCGTTGGGGATGCCGCCTTCGCGGATCTCCGGGTACCACCACACGTCGAACGGTTCGGGTTCGCCGTAGGTCTTCTCAAGCGGCGCTCCAAGGGTGCCTCCGCAGTTCTTGCCCATCCAGCACCCCAGCACCTTGTCGCGCAGGGTTGCTTCATCTAACGGTAACAGTGTCATGGTTGACTCCCAAGTTGAAATAGAGTAGGCGCGCTAGAATGTGCAAAGCACCTCCCCCCCGGCCCCTCTCCTAGGATAAGGAGAGGGGAGCAAGAGGGAGCATAGATAGCATCCAACTACTCCGTGCGCGTCTCAGGGTCTACTTTACAGCTTGAGAGTAAAGTGCACTGTGAATATATTCTGGACAATTAAGATTATGTACCGGCTTTTGCGTTGCGATAGGCGCTTGGCGCGGCGCCGTACTTGGCGCGGAAGGTACGTCCGAAGTAGCCTGGGTCGGCGAAGCCGGCGGCTGAGGCTACGTGGGCGATGGGCATGGTTGGGTGGGCGGTTAGCAGATAGGCTGCGTGTTCCAGACGAAGCTTCTGCAAGAACTGCCATGGGGTTTCGCCCATGTGGCGTTTGAAAACGTCGCAAAAGTGGTGCTCGGTGAGATTCGCCGTCGCGGCAATCTCCTGAAGCGTCAATGGCTCCGGGAAATGGACCCGCATGAACTCCACAGCGGCGCCGATTGCGCTGCTTGAGCCGCTCGCAGTCTGCGCAGCGGCGGGCAGCGGCGGGCGTTCGCGGGTGGCTGCCCGTCCGACAATTACCAGGCACTCCACGAAGCGGGCCATGGTCATGGCGCGGAAGCCTGGAAGTCGGCCATCTAGCTCGGCGCGGAGATCGTCGAGCAGGCGCCATGCTCTTGTTTGCTCGACCGGAGTCAGTGTCACAATCCGCCCTGCGACCGGCAGGCGGAAGAGTGGTTCGACGATGGCGAAGGCGTCGACCGCCGCTTCTCGCGTGTGCCCGGACAGCAGGTCGTGTCGGAACATCAGGTTGTCGATCACCAAGTCGCTAGAATTTGTATAGGCATGCCGCTCACCCTGGGCGATGAGGACCACATCGCCCGCCGTGATGCGCGGGCTCTCCTCGGATCGTTCGGCGGAGTGGTTTGCACTGCCTGAGCGGACAAACACAATTTCAGCGAAATCGTGCGTGTGCATCGGCTCGAGGTGCGGTATCCGCGAGCGCACGACGGCGAGCGGGAACTGCGACACCGGGTAGTAGATGTCTCCGATATAGCTTTTTATCGGGCTTCTGGTTAACCCCAAGCTCGTACTCCTCGCTGTCCCCACTCGTGGGGACTTTGTTGTCCGACTACCGCTTGGCTTGCCGGGTTCTTGGCGTTACCCCCAAGAGCGTACTGCTCGGTTGGTAGGGTTCTTGGCGTTACCCCCAAGCTCGTACTGCTCGCTTACCCCCAAGGTCTTGGGGGTTATGATGTCGCTTGTGCTTGGCGTTACGGACGACCGGGTTTTTGAATGGTTGCGTTTTGCGCTTTTGCGTTGCGCAACGCGATTCGTTTTTTTGCGCAAAACGGCATTGCTCGCAGCCCTTGGCGAAGCTGGCTTTGGTGTGATTAGCCTCAAGCTCGTACTGCTGTGTGCTTGGCGTTATGGACGACCGGGTTTGGGAATTGTTGCGTTTTGCGCAGCTCAACGCTATTCTTTTTTTGCGCAAAACCTTGGCTGCTGATCCGTTCCATGAGTATCTCGAATGATAAGCTGTCCAGAGTGCGTGGCAATTGCAGCTGCAGGGGATTTAGCAAGCCGCAGACCGAATACCGCTTCTAAGTCTCGCTCGCCGGGTAGTCAGGGAAATGGAGGTGGGTATGCGTTGAGCTTGGTATGAAAGAATAACGTGGATAAGGCGCATACGGCGCTGTAATCGCGGCGCATAATATGCGTGTAAGCGACCGAGGCGTGACCGGGCGATGGTTAT
Source organism: Capsulimonadaceae bacterium (assembly GCA_036504535.1). GTDB lineage: Bacteria > Armatimonadota > Armatimonadia > Armatimonadales > Capsulimonadaceae > JARLGU01. The sequence continues at coordinate 50,887 of DASXUY010000025.1, read as the reverse complement.
ACGACATTTAGTTTTCAAGGTGTTCGGAGACCTCTTTGGGTGATTCTCCTTTACATATATTGTATCACAGTTATGCCGTAATGTCAACATGAAAAACTAATTGACGTTTTTGCGGCAAATCGAGGACAGTTATAACACCTGTCATGTTGGCGTTCGGAGCTCGGCGGCTAAAGACGCGGCTTGGAAGAGCGGATCAGCGGCCTTCGCCGACTCGGATTGCGGCGGAATATTGCGACCATGTAGCGGACGCTGCTGGGGAACGGTACGGGAGTTGTGGGGAAGGCGAGTTTGCTGTTATCGGAAGCGTATGCCTTACAGAAGCGAAAACGAGCCGGGCAGGAGGTCGGCGACGGTTTCAATCACGTACTCGCCGTTGATTGATTCGCTGATGACGACGATGGGGGTGGCGGCGGGGGAGAATTCGGCTAGGACCTGGCGGCAAGCGCCGCAGGGGCGGGAGATAGTGGGGGACGAGGTGACGAGGGCTATGGCGGTGAAGGTGACGTGACCGGCGGCGACGGCGGCGAATACGGCGTTGCGTTCGGCGCATACCGTGAGGCCGTAGGAGGCGTTTTCGACGTTGCAACCGCCCACAATGCTGCCGTCGGAGCAGAGCAGGGCGGCTCCTACGGCGAAGTTGGAGTAGGGGCAGTAGGCAGCGGACATGGCGTCACGGGCAGCTTGCCGGAGCATGTCGATGCGTTCGGCAGAGAAGGGGGCGTTTGGCTGGGAGTCTGTCATGGTGGTTAGCCTGTGTGATTCGAAACGGTATATGCTTGGTGCGTATGCATTCCAGCTAGTAGACCGGGACTGAAGATCCCGGTCTGACGAAGAACACCCGCAAGCGGGCTAAAGAGTGGGTTGCGACACGGTGCGCGGTTCATTTCACTGTCCAGCGTGTCGATGGAAGCTTGTCTCGCCGTAGACGGCTCGGTAAGAGCCGGGTTAAGTCCCTTGGCGCATGCGCCTTGGCTTTCTCCGAGTGAGGTTCGCTTCCCCACTCCCTGAATTACCTTCGTCGTTTACCCAGTGACGACGGATAGAAGTTACCGCCTTAAAATCACACGTTAGCCCTCGACGAGAAGGGTCTCGTCGCGCAGTTTGTTGACCGCTTGCTGCATATCTACGAGATGCTTGTAGACACCATCAGGATTTGCTAGCAACTCCTCGTGGGTGCCCACTTCGGCGATTTTGCCTTTTTCCAGGACGACTAAGCGGTCGGCGTTGCGCAGCGTGGAGAGTCGGTGCGCGATGGCGAATGTGGTGCGTCCCTTGACGAGGAAGCTGATCGCGTCCTGAATCTGCTTTTCGGTCTCGGTGTCCACGCTGGCCGTGGCTTCGTCCAGGATCAGGATGCGCGGATCGTGCAAAATGGCTCGCGCGATGGAGATACGCTGGCGCTCCCCGCCAGAGAGGCGTGCACCGCGTTCTCCGACATAGGTGTCGTATCCGTCGGACAGGCGCAGGATGAAGTCGTGAGCGTTCGCTCGTTTGGCAGCCTGCATGATGTCTTCGAAGGACGCATCGGTGCGCGAGTAGCTGATATTGTCGCGGACGGTGCCTGGGAACAGGAATGGCTCCTGGAGGACCACTCCGACCTGGCTGCGGAGATCGTTCAGGTCGATGTCTTTGATGTTGATGCCGTCGATCAGGATTTCGCCTTCATTGACGTCGTAAAATCGCGACAGCAGGTTGATGAGGGTGGACTTGCCAGCGCCCGAGTGGCCGACGAGACCGATCATTTCGCCGGGCTTGACACTGAGGCTGACACCTTGAAGCACATCGGCGGTTTTGTCGTAGCTGAAGCGGACGTCGCGCAGCTCTACATACCCTTCGATCCGGTGCTTGGTGACGGGCTTGTCGCTGGTGCGGACGTCGACGGGCGCGTCGATCACCTCGAAGACGCGCTCGGCGGCGGATGTTGACCGCGAAATCCAGTCGGCCATGCGAGACAGCTGCTGAATGGGGGCCATCAGGAACCCGAGATAGTTAAGAAACAGAAGCAGCGTGCCGAGGGTCATGTGAACGCCAGCAAGAGTGGTGCCGTGGAAGACCTGCTCGCCGCCGACATAATAGATAAGGTAGGTGCCAGCTGTGGCGACGGTAGCCATGAGCGGGAAGACGGTGTACCAGGTCTTTTCGAGGGTGAGCTGCGCGGTAAAAAGCGACCCCGCCTTTTCTTTGAACCGGTCTCGCTCGCGACCTTCCTGATTGAATGCTTTGACGACGCGCACGCCGGAGAGCACGGATGAGATGAGGCCAGCGAGGCTGCTGCGCAGGTAGAACATGCGGTGCAGGCGGGTGTGCAGCTGCTTCCACAGACGGCGCGTCAGGTAAACGGTGAGCGGCAGCGGCGCGACAGCGAGCAGTGTGAGCGGCGGATTGAAGTGGAACATCACCACGAAAACGCCGATGATGGTGAGAATATTGATGAAGAAAACCTGGACGCCGTCGACGAGAAAGCTCTGGAGTTCGTTCACGTCCTGCGTGACACGCGTCAGCAGCGAGCCAACCTGTCGCTTGTCAAAATAGCTGACCGAAAGCTCCTGATACTTGTTGTACACCTCTGACCGCAGCACGAACACCATGTTGTTCGAGAGCCATGCCGAAACTCGTCCTCGCCAGATGTTGAGGCCGGTGCCGACGAGGCCCAGAGCAAGCGCCCCGAGCACGAGCCAGGGAATCCATTCTTCGTGGCGGTGCGGGTTGAGTACATCGTCGGTGAGCACTTTTGTGGTCAAATAGGGCGCCACAAGGCTCAGAGCTGTACCGATGAAGGACAGCGCAACCATGAGAACGACCTGCGGCATGTACGGTCCTGCGTATGTTGACAGGCGCGCGAGGGTGGCGCGTCGGTTCAGGCAGAACGGGCACACGGTTGTATCGGGAGCGAGCGGCGTGCCGCATTTCGGGCACTTCTGCTGCGGCAACTCCTCGGCAAGCAGGCTGTCGTACGCTTCGCCCTTTGCAAGCCGGTCGATGACACGTGCAGCGAGGCTGAACGCGCGTGCTTTGGATGGCGTGAACCGCACTAGCTCGGTGACCAAGCCGGATTTTAGGTGGATTGTGAGCGATCCTGTGCCGGTTTTCGGGTCCGATGCGGCCGATACGATGGTGTCGACTGCAATTTCGCGGTCGATAGTCGCAGTTTCGCCTGCGGGTGCCGTTGCTATGCGTACTGCGGCCGGCGTGACGATAAGCCAGCTTTCGCCGAATCGCCCGGTAACATCGATGTCTGCAGCGAGGCTTACAAGAATGGGGTTTTCGTCGGCGGAGGGATTGTGCCAGTTGGATCCGTTCCGGCCCGTTATCGATTTTGATGTGATCGCAGCTACCGAGTCCGGCAGCGTTTCGGTGAGTGTAGACATGTGATTGCTCAAGGGGATTATACCCATGGGGGCGGGACGTGGGGGCTTACGTATGTGGCGTGGGGGGGTGGGCGGTGGTGAGTCGGATATGGGTAGGTGTGAAATATTTACACATTGTTGGGGGTGGAGACTAACGCGGGGTACATGGTGTGTAGAGTTTTAAGTATCTTACGAAGCGCTATGATAAGGCGATGCAGTAAGGACCGCTCGCCGCTGGGCAGCCTATCCGGCTGGGACCAACGTGCCGTTGGATCGTCGTAGGGGACGGCAAGGTGCTTAGTTATTGTATGCGATGCGGAGTGTTCGGACGATCATGGGTTGTGAAGCGGGTGTGGGCCCAATTTGAGGCAACAATTGGCTTCTGAACCCTGGGGTTGCAAAGATGGTGGTTGGCCAACCGACGGTAGGCGCTCACGCGCATGGGCCGCTCCGTGGCGAGGGTTGGCGACAAATCTTCGGGGATCGCGTCCTCGAAGGCGGCCCCAAATAGTTGCGATGCGCCACGATTGGGATGACGGGTTTGGGAATGTGACGATAGGTCTGGTTGCTTCTACATCGCGAACAAGTGGTGCCACCTTCTGCGGGGCAGTCCCCAGGCTAGGTTCTTTCGGAGCTGAGGCAAAAGTGATCGAGTGCCTCAATCGTGTATCGAGCACCAGTGAAGCAGTAATGAAGGATTCTTGAAGGGCAAACGTCAAATGCACCGGTAAGCATTCTGTTGCCGCCGTACATTGATGAAGACGAAAGGCTACACATGAAACGAATTGCTCTTCTATTGCCATTTGCGATTTCGGTTGCGGCGTGTCAAGCGCCAGCAAATGCCGCCGATGCGCCTGCTCAGGCAGCGCTACCGATTACTCGGGTGACGTTGTATACAAGTGGCGTGGGCTATTTCGAGCGCGCCGGTAAGATTGACGGCGACGCGTCGGTGCCGCTTAATTTTCAGGTCGGCCAGATAAACGATGTGCTGAAGTCGTTGATCTTGCTTGATTTCGGAGGCGGGTCGATTCGCCCGGTGACGTATGCCGCGAAGGACCCTGTGACGAAGCAGCTGCAAGCGTTTAGCGTGGATTTGAGCGATAACCCGGACCGGGCGACGATTTTCAACAGGCTTCGCGGGGCAAACGTCACGGTGACGTACACGCCTCCCAAGGCAGCGTCGTCGCTGATTGTGACCGGAATCGTGATGGGAGTCGAAAGCAAGCAGCAGATCTCGAATGGACCCGATGGGACCCGCGAGACGGTGTCGATTCTGAACATTTTGGCAGCTGATGGTATCCACGGGATCCCGTTTGGCACAATTGAGGGCATCAAGATCAATGATGCGGCGCTTGAGGCGGAGCTGCGCAATGCGCTGCTGGCGGTGAGTCAGGGGCGAGATGCTAATAAGCGTCCGGTGACGCTGAGCTTTGCGGGCAAGGGGCGTCGCGATGTGCTGGTGGGGTATGTGAACGAAGCGCCGGTATGGCAGACGAGTTACAGGCTGCTGATCGGGAAATCGTCGACGCTGCAAGGCTGGGGTCTGGTGCAGAACACGACGCAGGAGGACTGGAGCAATGTCGGGCTGACATTGGTGAGCGGTCGCCCGGTATCGTTCGTGCAGGACCTCTACACGCCGCTGTATATCCGGCGGCCAGTGATTGCGTCGCGAATCGCGGCGGCAGTTGGGCCGGTGGCGTATGACGGCAACCTTGAGAACTATGCTATTGCAGTGGCAGATAATCTTTCGCCACAGAGTCCGCCATCGCGGCGCGTTGGGGTCATGTCTAAGGCAACTGCCGCATCGCCGGCTATGGCACCGGCCCCGATGGTCGCCGAAGCCGCGGGCGGAAACGGTGTAATGTTTGATTCCGACAAGGCGGATCGGGCGTTGAAGCAGACGATGGGCGCAACGGGAGCCCGCTTGGGCGAAGCGTTGTTCACCTATTCGATCCCAGTGCCCGTGAGCGTGCCCCGACAGCAGTCGGCTATGATTCCGTTCCTGGCGGCGACGATTTCGGCGCAGAAGGTGGGGATTTACAACCAGTCGGTGAACGCATCGCACCCGATGAACGGGGCTCGGCTTAAGAACACCAGCGGCATGCATCTGCTGGGCGGTCCGATCACTGTGTTCGAGGATAACGGCGCAACGAACTATGCGGGCGATGCGATTATTGACGACACCCAGCCCGGCGAGACGCGGTTGATTTCTTACGGGGTGGACATTCCCGTTGTTGTCGAGAGCAAGCCGGGAAGCTCATCGGGGCGGTACCTGGGTTTTAGAATTGTCAAGGGCGTGCTCACCACGATGTCGCGCACGGAGCAGGCGACGATCTACACGATCAAGAACAACGGCGAATTGGACCAGACGATTGTGGTCGAGCATCCATACTCTGGCGACGAGTGGAAGCTGCTTGAGCCTGCGAAGCCGACCGAGCGGACTGCGGCGGTGTATCGGTTTGACGTGGCGGCACCAGCGACGAAAAGCACGGAGCTGAAGGTGCGCCAGTCGCGTGTGAACTGGCAGACGTATGGGATCGCGGATATCGATATCGACACGTTGCTCGTGTTTGCGCGGGACGGGGCAGCGTCGGACGATGTGAAGGCGGCGCTCACCGAGGCCGCATCGCGGCGTCGCAAGGTGGCTGATGCCGAGAACCGGCTGAACGCGACTGTGAACCAAATCGACACGATCACTCAGGGGCAGTCACGGATCCGCGAGAATATGAAGGTGCTCGATAAGGGTTCAACGCTGTACAAGAGATATGCGGGCGAACTCGACACTCAGGAGACGCAGTTGGTTGACCTGATGAGTCGTCGTGACGCTCAGCAGCAGGAGCTGAATAAGCTTCGCAACGATTTGGCGGACTATATCGCCAATTTGACCGTAGGCGATCTGCCTACGGTCGGGTAGGGGGAGGGGGGAACCGGAGCCACCCGGCACTGAAGTACCGGGCTACTTGGAGATTCACCTTTGGTGAAAAGTCCCTCCGGGACTCCGTGCACGAGTCGCTTCGCGACGACTTCTAGTTTTGGGAGGGCGTGATTATGCGATGGTTTCCGTTTAAGGAGGGCTATCAAAAGAAGCCCTTATGGCTCAACATCGACCAGATCATCTGTATCCGGTTCACGACAGGCGCCGACGGTCAGCCGATGGCGTACTTAGTGGGCACCAACGGTGCCGAACTCACCACCCATGACGCTGAGGATCTTGAGAAGCTACAACAGATCATACAGCGCAACGCCTGTTGACAAATGTTTGGCTGGTAGATATACTAGGTTTCGTAGCAGCTATGTTTGCGTTATCGCTTTGGCATGAATCGTGCAGATTTGAGTCTGTAATTAGCATCATTCATTGCAACGCGAATTCGGCTGACGACCAGTCTCTTTGTAGTCCTGGGGGTTAAGAATGAACCTCCTTAAAGAGCAATAGTGTTTACGTGTGTTAGACTCGCTAAGAGGTCGCTACACCGCAATAAGCACATTTCATTAGGCGCAATTCGGTATCGCAGGTACCTGTTTAAAATACTGTTATTTCGTAACAATCCGTTGAGATCCGATGATTCGCGGTTGTGTCGGGGTAAATTAATAGGTAATTAACGGGCATTGCTGGGAGTAGTCTTTAGGGACGCCACTTCTGCGATGACAGGGTTGCGTAGTCAATCGTTTTTAGCGTCGAGCTATGTGGGTAATAGGGGTTGTTAACACTATTCCCGTTAAAGACAGGATCTTGATATGAAACTTTTTCGATCCGCGATAAAATTATCCGTAGCGGCTGGTGTTGCCGCTGAAGTTCTTATGGCAGGCTCTGCGCTGGTGATTACTCATGCTCCCGTGATGGCAGCGACGACTTCGCCGGCTCCGACTGTTGCGTTTCGACCTGCGATCAATCCTGTCATCGATGTGATCGCGCCAGATGGTTTTCCTCGCCAGTATCCGACGTCCACGGGCACCACGATGTGGTCGCCGACTTCGGGCTTCGCCATTGTAAAGGGCGACAAGATCAAGCTGAACGTTTTTGTGGCGACCGGCGGTTACGAGTTGAAGTCGGTCAAGGTTCGCATGGACAACGTGCTCCTCGCGACAATCGACAAGCAGCCCTGGAACACCGTTATTGATACGTCGACTATCGACGCTGGTTACCATGTTTTTGAGATCTGGGCACAGAGCGACAGTCCATCTCCTGCATCGTCTGGCGAGCAGAACATCATGTTCTACATCGGTCAGACCACGCCCGCTGGTTCCGAAGTGAAGAGCGCGGCTCCGGAGACGGTGACTGGCGGCACGCCCGCTGTCACTCCTCCGACTGTCACGCCGCCTGCAGTGAGTACTGCGCCCGCTGTAAAGAGCGCGACCGCTGCACCCGAAGATATAACATCGATCCCGTTCGGTTCAGGCAAGCCTGTCACGAAGCCAGCGACGCCTGCGGTTGATGCTGGTGCTCCGCAAGTCGAGGGAACACAGAAGGCTGGCTCGTCGACAGAGACGATCGTTGGGGGACCTGCGAAGGTCAACACGCCGATCATGCCACCGAGCTTCCCGATGCCGACGATCCTGAACGACCTGAAGTACTCGCCGTCGTCCACGGTCGGTTTGAAGCTTGCAGATGGAACGATTTTGACCGGTGTGACCGATAAGCCGATCATCCTTACGAACCCGATTGACCTGACGGTGAACGTGCCTCGCGGTTCGACGACACGGCGCTTTGCGTATGCGCTGTATCGCGAAGGCTCAATTGTTTATCAGACCGACCAGCAGTTGCCGGCTACGTCGACTCGCATCCGGTTGCAGGCCCGTAATGGCGCTGCCGCAGGATTGTTGCCCGGTAACGTCGTACTAAAAGCTTGGGGTGTCGACCAGAACTCCAACTACGGTCCCGCGACCGTCATTAAGATCCAGATTCCTGCGGCCAACTCGGCTGAGGAAGGTGTGAAGTAATATGTCAGCACTATTTAATATCAAATCTGTGGTTGCGGTTACAGCTGGGGTTCTCGCATTGAGCGCCGCTGCTTCCGTAAACGCAGCGACCATTGCCAGGCAGAAGGTGATGCCGGTGCCGAAGGCGTCGTTCTTGAACCAGCGCGTCGACACCGTGCAGCAGCTGATCGCTCAGGTGAAGGCGCAGCCGTCGGTTCGCGCCCGATACGCCAAGCTTTTCCATGTGCCCGAATCGCAGGTGGTCAACTATATTCAGCGCAACCTGGTTGAGAGCTATGTTCCCGCATCCAAGACTTATCCGGTGTGGTGCGCTAGCAAGACCGGCAAGCTTTATGTGGTGAAGCAGCACTTCCAGGCTGGCACTCGCGTTTTCGCGCTTCGCAACGGCACTCCGGTGATGAAGTGGGCTTGCGGCAACCCGTTGGTGTCGTCGCTGCCAACTCCGCCGTTGCCGCGCGTTCCGATGGCTCGCAAGCCGCAGATCCCTGTGGAGAGCGTCGCGCCGTACAACGAGACGGTAGCCACCGAATACACCCCGGAGATGGGGCTCGGCTTTCCGTCGAAGATGCTGACATCGATCCCTGGCGAGGCAAACTCGCTGGTTCCTAACCAGCTAGTTGCAGGCAGCACGGAGCTTCTGGTTCCCGCAGCAAAGCTCGCGAGCCGCGGGGTGATCCCCTGGCTTCCGATTGCTGGCGGCGCGACGCTGCTTTCCACGTCGAATGGCGCGGGTAATGGTGGCGGCACGACGACATCGACCGATACTCAGGGCAACGGCGGAACGAGCAATGTCGTTCCCGAGCCGCAGCCGATTGTGACGCTTGCGCTTGGACTTCTGCCTCTTGCTGGATTGGTTATGCTTAACCGCCGCAAGAAGCTTACGCCAGTGAACGTCCGCCTACGGACCAAGTAAATCTGACGCAGCTGCTCGGTACACCCAATAGGGATCCGATAGCAGTATGGTCCAGCCTTCATCTGATCGGGTGATTGCTGATATAAACTCACTCAGCGCCGTCTCCATTCCAGGAGGCGGCGCTATTAATTTCCCCGCGCCTGCGCTGGCGCACACCTCTTGAGGCTGACCCTGCTCGTTGAACGTGCATGCGACACCGCCGATCCCGCGTCCGTGCAGCAGCCACCGCGTGTGGGCCTGAACGGCGCTGACACCGTAGAAGTTCATCAGCATGTTCCGTAGCCGCCAGGTGTTGGAGAATCGGACGAAGGGAACGCCTTTTGCCCATGCGATGGTTTGGGTAGCGATGAACGGGATACCGCGCTCTTCGCAGCGGGGCACGAGTAGGCGCAGCGCATTGAGGTCAGCAGCGTTGCATCGGGCGATCACGAGGTCGGGGGCATAGTGCTGCACAACTTCGGCGGCTGCATCGTGGTCGCGGTAGCAAGTTAAGCCCCAGGCACGGATTTTCCCGGCGGCTTTGAGTTGCTTGAGTGCGGCGACTGCTCCACTAAGGCGCCGAGAATCGAGTAGGTCTTCGGTGATATCGTTGAGAAGCAGGAAGTCGATGCGCGACGCAAGCGGTGACAACTCTGCTTTGGCGAAGTCAGATTCTACGGAACTGCGACCGGCATCTTCGCGGTCATCGGCGTCGCAAAGGCCGTGCGCGACTTCGATTGCGACGCGGGCGGACTCGGGTGCGTTAGCGGCGGTGAGCGACTCGGATAGCGTTTGGACGGCAGCGGGAGTAGACGCCAGGAAGAGGGTGACGCCATATTTCAGCGCTTCGCTGACCACGGCGGCGCGTTGTGGAACGGTCAATGCATAGGGTGAAGTAGACGAGGCGGCGGGATCATTGAGCAGCGGGGCTTCCGCGTAGACTATGGCTCCGTATTGGCGGCCCGCGACGTGTATATCAATCATGTGCGGTACTTCGAGTTGCGGAGGGCTTATCCCTTCCACAAAGCGGCGGATTGATACGAGCGCTTACGAAGCTGGCAGGGAAGAGATGTGGTAAGGGGCCCGTGTGATAAGGACGGGTATTATACTCACTTATAGGGGTGCACTATGGACGAAATAGAGATAATTGGACCGGACACGTCGTTTAGAACTGCCTCACAGGCAGCCGTGGAAAAGCCGCTGGCGGAGATCTTTCGCTGTCTTGGCGGCGTGAGAGAGGGCGGCGATATTGAAGCGGTGCACGACCTGCGCGTTGCGACGCGACGGCTGCGAGCGGTTGTGTCGGTGATCGCCCCTGCGTTCGAAGGGAAGCCCTTGCGACGCTTCGAGAAGACAGTGTCGGATATGACCGACCATCTTGGCGAAGCGCGTGACACCGATGTTTTTATCGAGTTTCTTGACGCCGAGATAGAGTCAATCGACGAGGCACATCACTACGAGAAAGTCGGGTTGTACGCGTACCGCGACTTCCTTAAGGAACGGCGCCAGGCGCTGCAGAACGATCTCGAGACTGCACTTGCCCATGTCGATGAGGAGAAATTGCGGTCCGATGTAGATGCGATTTTCGCACAGCGGGGGACAGCATAATGGCTAAAGCACTTCCCCTTGCAGCTATGAATGCGGAAGGAACGTTCGGCGAGAATGCGTCGCTTATGCTGTTGACCCGCTTCGCCGAGATGTTCACGCTTTCGCAGTCAATACACGATCCGGAGCGCGTGCAGGATCTTCACGACATGCGGATCGCGGCCAAGCGACTACGCTACACGATGGAGATTTTTCAGCCGTGTTTCACGGGAGCACCTGCGAAGGAATATAAGAACGTTTACGAAAAGGTCAAATCGATTCAGGAGCAGATCGGTGACATTCACGACTGCGACGTTCGAGGACCCGCTATTCAGCAGTTTCTTAGTGACCATGTCCGCCGCCGCCCCGAGATAAGGGTTGGCTTGGAGCGGCTGATCGAGAAAGAGAAACAGGACCGTGATCGAATGTACACCGAGTTTGTTGCGTACTGGTCTACTCTTGTGCGGAAAGGGTTCCGTGCTCGCTTTGTGCGCCTCGCGACTGCTCTGGATGTTACGGAACCTGGAACTCAAGAGAGCGTGAATGACCCTGATGGCAGCGATTAGCGATGTGCATTCGGACCACACGAGCCTCATGGGCGTGTGGTCGGCACTTATCGAAATACAAATGGCGCGGTAGCGAGAGCGGAGATTAAATGATGGCGCGGGTAGCAGCAATAGATGTAGGCACAAACAGCGTAAAGGTTTCCGTTGCCGACGTGACAGCCGAAAGCGGCGTGACGATTGTTCGCGAGGATGCGGAATTGACACGCCTTGGCAAGGGAGTGGACGAGACCAAGGTGCTGAGCGACGATGCGATGGCGCGTACACTCGCGGCGATCAAGCGGTTCGCGGACGGCGCGACGGCTGATGGGGCGGGGAAGATCGTGATCGTCGGCACGAGCGCGTTACGGGACGCGGGTAATGGGCAAGCGTTCATCGATGCGGTGCACGAAGCTACTGGCATCGGTTTGGAGATCATTGCGGGGGAGCGAGAGGCGCAGCTGGCGTACCGGGCTGTCCGGTTCGATCCGTCACTCGGTTTACCACCGGACTGCGCTGTCGCCGTTTTTGATATTGGCGGCGGTAGCACGGAGATTAACATCGGTACTGGAAGTACGCTGACGACGCACGAGAGTCTGAATATTGGCGCGGTTCGAATCACCGAGCGGATTATCCATAGCGATCCGCCCACAGCATCTGAGCTAGCGGATGCCAGGAAATGGGCAGACGAAATGCTGCGGCGCGTACCGTCTCCATCGGGGCGGTTGGTGGCCGCTGGGATAGGCGGTACCGTGGTGAATATAGCGGGAATCGTTTGCGAGGGCAAATATGATGCTCACGCGGCGATGATTCCGGCTGATGAGATTGAGGGAACGCTAACGCGGCTTGCGTCAATGTCGTTGGCTGAGCGGAAGTTACTGCCGGGGCTAGAAGTGGCGCGCGCCGACGTGATCGTCGGCGGCGCCATAATTCTTGCAGCTGTCGTCACACATTTGGGCGTGGGAGGGGTACGCGTTAGCAAACGTGGTTTGAGATACGGAATCTTACATGAGCTTGGTAGTTGAGACGAGTAAGCGTGATCTCGACAGCCTCTACTCAAAAGGCTGTCTTGAGCACAAATCAGCACGCACAACAATCAGCGAACCACACCGTATGATTCTTCGTTAGGCAGCAGCTCGAAACGCCACGTTACTCCCGGACTGACCGGAGGCCCCGAGCGATCTATGAGACGAGCATTCGCCTCAATTTCAAAGCGGCGTGCGTCTATCGCGCTACACACTTGTGGCAGTCGCTCTGACAACAGAAGTTGTTTGTGTATTTCACCGGATTTCAATGTAATGGATCTTGTTCCGCGCTCTCGTGCCGGCACGACATATTTTTCAAGTACGTGCTTGCGAATAGCGTCGGAAAGACCGGTCTGCCATCCTGCCATTTTCAGGCCTCCCTGCCTCACATTATTTTGTTCAGTTAGTGGTCGTGGCTTCCAATTTCGAACTGCTCGTAATTGGGGCCTGTGACGCCGTAGTAGGTTGGTTCCTGGCCGCGGTAGATAACTAACCCCGCCCGTAACCCACCTGGTGGATAGATCGATATGAATCGAATCACGCCCATATCCCCGGGCGCTAGGTGACCGTTCCATTCGAGATACAACGGCTGGTCAGGCTCGTCTTCCGCGATGACCCACTTTGGGCGGGACCATCGAGGTGGAACATTTTTATGCATCCAAAATGCACTTTCGGGTCCGCCGCTTGCAATCAGACCCCCAAGAATCGCCTTTGGGCGAAATTCATCTTTGAAGTGATACGGCCCAATGCGAACGCGGGTGATTTCTTTTTCATCCGCGCCTACGTTGAGCATCAATTCAAATTGGAAGCCGTCTGGTTTAGCGATTGTCGTTAGTTGAGGAACGACATCGTCGGCGGTCAAAAGTGCCAAGTGCAAAACTCCTCGTTAAAATGCGCAGGTTTCACGATTAATTAACGTTTACACCATACCTTACATTCATATTATAGCACACTTCGGGCTTGTGAGTAGTGAAGATTTTGGTGTACACCGCTACTGGATTTTACGTGTGAGTTCTTCGACTTGTTCCAGCAAATCAAGGATTATCTCAACGCCAGCCAAATTAACGCCGCGATCCTGGGTAAGGTGCTGGATTTGCCTCAATCGGTCAATGTCTCGGTCGGAGTACAGCCGATTTCGTCCCACCCTCTTGGGTTTTACCAAACCCTCGCGTTCATACATGCGCAATGTTTGCGCGTGCAGCGGCTTTGTGGCGCCGGTAGGATCATTCACGGGTCGAACGAGACGGGCCGCTATGCTGATGGTATAGATCGGCTCGTCTTTATCTTTGAAGATAACCCGCATCACTCCGTCGCCGTGTGGAAGGTTACTATTGGCGGCCATTGTTAGCCTCCTACCTTTACTTCGTCCTTGCGCAGCTTAGCAATTTCGTAGAGCAGTTCCTTTTCGCGCGCGGACAGGTCTTTGGGGACGGTAAGCTTCGCCTTGGCGTAGAGGTTTCCCCTTACGCCGCCTTTGAGCGTGGGCATGCCCAAGCCCGCAAGGCGGAATGTTGCGCCAGATTGGGTCCCGCTCGGAATCGAAAGCACCTTGCGCCCTTCGAGCGTTTCGACTGTTGCCTGCCCACCGAGAGCCGCGACGGTGAATGGGACCGTGAAGTCGGTGTGGAGGTCGTCGTTGTTTCGCTCGAAGCGTGGGTCGTGGCGGATATTTACCTTGAGGTAGATATCGCTGCCACCGCCTCCCTGGCCAGCAAGACGAATGCGTTGGTCCTGCCGAATCCCAGCGGGGATTTTGACATCGGAGAGCCGCTTCTTGCGTTCAATCGTACCAGCGCCCTTGCATTCCGGGCACGGCTCGATAGCCTCACCGGTCCCGCCGCACTGTGGGCAATCCGGAGCGAAAATGCCGCGGCTTCCGCGCGCCTTGCCTGTGCCATCGCATGTAGGGCATCGACGGCCGCCGGGCGACGAGATCGCGCCACGTCCTGAGCAGCGCGCGCAGGTTTCGGGGATGCCGAGGTTGAAGGATCGCGTCGTGCCGTGATAAGCTTCTTCCAGCGTTATCTCAACGGAGAGGTCAACGTTTTGCTTATGCGCCGTAGCCGCCCGCGGTCTGTGGCTGCCAGTGGAGCGAAATCCGCCCGAAAAGCCCGACGACTGCCGACCGCCTTCGCCGAACAGCGATGAGAAGAGGTCATCAAGGCCGCCAAAACCGGCCGCTCCGCCGCCATAGCCGGCCTGGCCCGTGCCAAAACCCGACCCAAAGTCCGGGCCCGCTGGGCCGCCACCCTGCGAGAACGCTTTCCACTGGTCGCCATACTGGTCGTACTTCTGCCGCTTATCTTTATCGCTTAGGACTTCATACGCTTCGCCAATCTCTTTGAAGCGGTCTTCAGCCGATTTGTCGTTGGGGTTGACGTCGGGATGGTACTTGCGAGCCATCTTGCGATACGCCGCCTTGATAGCTTTCTCATCCGCGTCTTTGGGGATGTCGAGAATTTTGTAGTAATCCTTGTAGTCGCTCGCCATTGTTGGTTCTTTCCCGTCAGCGTCGATATGCTAGAGTCACTCTGCAATCAATCTCGTTCATAGAAAGAGCACCGGCTGTGCGGTTGCTACGAACCGAAAAGCAGATCGAGCATAGTCAGTATAAGAGTCATTAAGTGTGACTTATTTCAATTATACCTCTTGAGTCTTATACAATCAATCAGCGTGACCCCGACTCGCTTTGGCTCGTCACCCCAAGATTGGGGTGATGATGAGCGGGTTCGATTTGGCTGTTTGCAGGTACTGTTAGAACTCATGGGAACTAAGCCGTTGCTGTGCGGTCTGCTGGTGCGAACTTGTAAAATAAGTGCAATGTTTTATACCCCTAGGGGGTATATTACTGATAGGAGCGAGATGTACCATGCAGACCGGAGAGCAGAAGGCGAATACGATCAAGCGGCTGCGCCGAATCGAGGGGCAGGTTCGCGGTGTGGCAGATATGGTGGAGAACGAGCGGTATTGCGTGGATGTTCTCACGCAGATCGCAGCGATCCACGAGGCGTTGCGCGGCGTTGGTAAGGGAATCATCGAGAATCACCTGGCGACGTGTGTGACGGAAGCGGCGCAGACGGGCAGCGATGAAGAGCGTTCGGAGAAATATCGGGAACTGGTAGCGACAATCTACAAATTCGTTCGATAGGAGAAAACTAATGACAACTGAACTAAAAATCGAAGGTATGTCCTGCAATATGTGTGTGGGCCATGTCACCACGGCCCTGCAGGGACTTGATGGAGTGGCATCGGCGAAGGTGAGCCTTGACGAGAAGCTGGCAGTCGTTGACTACGACGCCGCCAAAGTTACTGTTGAGCAGATGATTGCTGCGGTTGACGACGAAGGTTACAGCGCGACGCGTAAGGTGTAGGGGGTAACGAGGGAGATTGCGTATTTTGATCGAAGAATCGAAATTAGTCCGTCCTTTTGTCTTTCGCCGAAGCCACCACGCACTAAAGTACGTGGCAATTAATTGAGGATAGGGTCTCCGACCCATAGGACTTTGGCATGATATGGACTGGGTTTCCAGCGTCGTGGATTGTACGAATTGAAGACTATTCGATAAACATGCGGCTCGAAAGCGCTTGAAAGTACCAGTCATAAGAATGTTGGACATAGGAATGTCCGGGGCACTCCGATAAGGTCCCCGACAGCGAGAATCACCATGGACGAAAATGATAGCAACGTTAACAACGACAATGCGGTCCTTGATATCGACGGCATGCACTGCGCGGCTTGCGTCACGCGTATCGAGCGGTTCCTGAAGAAGGTGGACGGGGTTAACGATGCCAGTGTCAGTCTCGCCACCAATCGTGCCTGGGTAAGGTATCAGCCGGGGGCGGTCGCGGACGGGGCGTTGGTGCAGGCGGTGGAGAAGGCCGGATACAAAGCGTCGCCGCATGAGCGCAACGCAGCGGTTCCGGCTGAATCTGCCGTCGATTCCGGGCTGCGCGACTTTACCGGAGCCGCAGTTCTCGCGCTGCCAGCGCTTGCGATTGGGATGCTGTGGATGCATCGGCCCATGGCGATGGACCTACTCCTGGCAGCCGTAACGGCGGTGGTGGTTTTCGGGTTTGGGCGATCATTCTTTGTGGGGGCGTGGGCGGCACTGCGCAGCGGTGGCTCGTCGACCATGGACACGCTGGTCGCGCTTGGTTCGGGGGCAGCGTGGGTGTACAGTATCGTCCAGCTTGCGCTAGGGCATCATGATCAGACATATTTCGAGACCGGTTCCACTATTGTCACTTTGATCTTGATGGGCAGATACCTTGAAGGACGTGCGCGTCGCAGGGCGACGGCGAGTGTTCGCGCTCTTGTCTCGCTGTCGCCTCGCACAGCAGTCCTCATCGGTGCCGATGGCACTGAGCGGGAGGTGCCGATTGAGCTTATTGCGGTGGGGGATCGGATTCGAGTTCGACCGGGCGAGAAGGCGGCCGTGGACGGGATTGTGATCGATGGCGTGAGCGCCGTGGACGAATCGCTGGTGACTGGCGAAAGCGTCCCTGTGCTTAAGAATATCGGCGATAGTATTGTCGGCGGCAGTCAGAACACCACTGGCGCGCTGGTTGTTCAGGCGATTGCGGTGGGCGACGAAACCGTGATCGCTCGAATAGTGCGCCTTGTGGAAGAAGCGCAGAGCAGTAAGCCTCCCGTGCAGCAGCTAGCTGATCGGATTTCGGCAGTGTTTGTGCCGCTGGTGGTTCTCACCTCGATAGTTACGTTCCTTGTCTCGCTGGCCGTTCACATGCCAGTAGCGTTGGCGATCATGCATGCTGTTGCGGTTCTAGTGATCGCCTGCCCGTGCGCGCTGGGGCTTGCGACGCCCGCTGCGGTGATTGTGGCTGTTGGACGAGCGGCGTCGATGGGAATCTTAGTAAGGAACGCGTCCGCACTCGAAGCTGTGAGTCGGCTGCGCATGGTCATTTTTGACAAGACGGGCACGCTTACCGAAGGGCGGTTCAGCGTTACTGCCGTGGTTCCACAGGATGGAGTGAACGAATCGGTGCTCCTGTCGACTGCCGCCGCCGCCGAACGCGGGTCGGAGCATCCGATAGCTCGAGGTATCGTTGATGCGGCCTCGGAGCGCACTCTGAGTGTACCGGACGGCACTGCTTTCGACTCGGTTCCTGGTCGTGGGGTGCGAGTTACGGTCGATGGGGAAGCAGTTATCGTGGGAACAGTCGACTTCCTGCGTGACGAAGGTATTGCGCTTCCGGATAGCGTCGCCGATGCGGACTCTCGGCAAACCGTCGTTTACGTCGCGCGCGGTGGCTGCTATCTGGGCGAGATCTCGGTCGGCGACACTGTCCGAGAAAACGCCGCCGCAGCCGTGGAACAGTTACGCGCTCGTGGAATTGAAGTTGGCATGCTCACCGGTGACTCACGCGTTGTGGCGGATGGTGTGGCCGCCAAGCTGGGTATCACATCGGTCGAGGCCGAAGTGCGGCCCGAGGGGAAAGCCGACGCTATCAAGCGGTTTCGACAAGCTGGTTCAGGCGCAATCGCGATGGTAGGAGATGGTGTTAACGATGCCGCCGCGCTGGCTCTCGCCGATATCGGCATCGCCATGGGACGCGCCACCGATGTGGCTATGGAGGCCGCTGATATCACATTGTTGCAGGCGGATATTCGTGGGATCGACAAACTGATCGTGCTTGGACGCGCGACTGTGAACGTGATCCACCAGAACTTGTTTTGGGCGTTCGCGTTCAACGCGATCGGCATCCCGCTGGCGGCCACGGGGCATTTGAACCCAATGATCGCCGCGCTCGCGATGTCGTTCAGCAGCGTCGCCGTAGTGAGCAACTCGCTGCGTTTGAAACGGGCAGGGTAGGGCGGCTGGCTTAGCCTGAGACCTTGTCGGGCCATGCGAGGCGACGGTGGGCTTCATGAAAGTAGCAAATTGAGCGCTTCTTTCACCGGGACTGAAGTCCCGGTCTGACGAAGAACACCCCCCTGTTCGCGATCGAACTCAAGTGCGGGGCTGAGTGTGCGCCAGAGCCGCACCGCCTGAGACAGTTACCTATCGAGTGCCCGTCCACCGGTTTATCGTGAAGCGCACCAACGTCGCTAGCTTGTTCGCCCCCAAAGACGACGAAGAGGTTCGGCTGCGGCGCTCACGACAGAGGCACGCTGTCACGTGATTTTGGAACTCAATGCATGAATCGGTTCAGTTGCAGCCAGTCGAATAGGAGGAAGCGGACGCGGTCGATGAGCAGGGCTTCCCGGGTCATGATGGTTGCACCGAACACAGCACCTAGTGAAATCATCAGAAGGTACCGCCCGGATGTCGCGGTCTTTTGGACAATTTTGCTTTTTTGCTCGAAGGCAAAGAAGAAGTATGTGAGTACGCTGATCAGCACCGCCATAAATATCCAGTTGTTGATGGCATGAGGCATGTCAATCAGGCCGTGCGCAATATCTGGCTGAGAATTGGTGAGGAGCGGCTTGAACGAACTCCTGATTTGCGGAATGTATTGACTGCTGAGAATCTGAAAAACTGTTCCTGCCGCAAGCCCAAAAAGCACGCCGAAAATGAGGCGCGACTGCCAGGAGAATTTAGTGGAATAGACCCCATAGAACATCATCCCTAGAGGAACCACAAACGCCCACCACCAACGACCTTCTCCATACATCGGGTCCCACCAGTTAGGGCGCAATACGTCAGTCCACGTCAGCGCGACTCCGTAGCCTGTGGCCAGCCCGATGAAGACGTGCTCGAAAAAGCGGTAAAAGCGATTTTCCTTAAAGACAAGGGAGAGTATCGCTACAGTCCCAGCGGCTGCGAAAAGCAGTGAGGGCAGCATCAGATGCCTGAGGTATTCCATTATTCGGCAAATCCCTTTCGTTCCGCCGCCCGCGAGGCATAATAGCCCACGTTGCCAATAATAATCAAGAATATGATAAGCGCGTACACGGCAGAAAGCGATGTCGCCACTTGCGTTGCCGAGCCCTTTGTTTTCAGGAGCGCTTCGTAATCACCCGCTCCTGCAACACCGGTTATGATGCCGCTAATCTGACCGGAGTCGAGGAAGGGATAGCCTTCCGGCGCCATTACAGCAGTAGGGGCATAAACGACGGGGGTGTGATTAATGCCTTGTACAAGACCCAGCCATGAGTCAAGCGTAGAGGATGGTGTGACTTCCACGATCAGGCTTACGTCCTTGAAATTCTTGACGTCCCTCATAATAGGGAAGCTTACGAGCGGCTTGTGCGTTGCATCCTCCTTGAGCGTTCCTGGAATATCAACTGCCATCCCCTTAAGCGTCTGTTCGAACGCTGGCTTGAATCCCCAGTTGATATAATCGATACCGTATCTGTAGCCGTATTTTGGTGCCAATCTATCGGCAATTTTCTGCGAGAGTATGCGGCTCTGAGGAACGAAGCCCATAAGAGCGAACTTTGCGTGGAGCCTCATAAGGTGCTCCATGATCGCCTCTGTTTGGAATTGGTTCTCGCCTCGCGTGCTGGCGCTCCATTGGCAGTCCAAGATAACTAGCTGATTTGGGTTAGCTTTTACAGCGCTCTCGACTGCGTCGAAAGCTTTTTTGGTCTGGCTATTCGGACTTATTGGCAATGTAGTGCGCGGGTTGAGAAGTGGAACGGCAATCACCACCATGGCGATGACGTAAAGGATCTTTGGATTTATATTTTGAGCTCTGTGCCAGAAGCTGTTATTCATGGTTATGTTGTTGCCTTGGCTAAGTCGGTTGGGTGGCCGATACGGCGACGATCGCCAATCTACGATTCCTGATCAAAATAGAAGCCTCGCTCAAGACTCAGCCATAGGCGTAAAGAAGTTGCAAGCGTCCCCAAGGCGATGCCGAAGGCGACTGCCCGCTGGGCTGGGGTGTTGATATTGAGCAGGATATACTGCGCCATGTTTTCAAATCGGAAGTTCGCGTAGGGCCCGTCGGTCGGAAGACCGCCAGTCAGCCACGTGCCGAGCGTTACTTGGCCGAGCATGACCACTAGGGCTGAAATCATTAAGAGCGACGCTTCAAACGAGCGTATCCGGAACGCACGATATGACGCTGAAATAATGAAAAAACCAATAAGCGCGAACATCGCCGATTCAAGACTATTGAGGCCACCTTTAAAGAGGAAGTTGTACACGTCGTGATTGGTGATAGCCGCCCTCAGAATGCCGCCCTGACCGATAATTACATGGTCGCCGTAATATGAGTCCAGAAGGTGAAACACTGTCATAACAAGGAATGCAACGATCAGACATGCGCTATATCCCCATTGTGCCCGTTGGCGAACAACTGACCGCGTGTGCATTCCAACAAGACTTATGACCCCTAACCCGACGGTAAAAGCCCCGATGACTTGGCTAAGCGTGCCAACGAATGGTTGGTACTCAGTCAGGGCGTTGACCGACGTGCCTTTTTCTGTCGGTAAGAAGAACTCGGCTACGTAATAGAGGCCACCGAGAAATGTGAACAATGCTATTGTTGCTTTGCGGTACCGGGTTGGTATTATCTGCAATAAGGCAAGCACACCTATGCCTGCGGCAACTGTTGCAAATACATAAAGCCAATATACTGCACCGTGCTGCGGAATTGCCGTGAAAAAGTTATGGTTGATGGGATGCTGCAAATCGTAGTCCTTCGATCAAATATCAACGACTATTTGGCTACTTTACGAAAAAATCTATAAATGTACGCCATGGGCTGTGGAGGTCGCCCATGTGTTTGACGTCTATTCCTTGCGCTCCAAGAACTGTCGCGCAGACTGTGCCGATCACTATTGCGATAATGAACACGACCTTGGCGTAGTCCTGACCGACGATGCTGCCAAGTAGCGTCGGGTTGCGCGACAGGTAGGCGCTGGCGGCGTAGAACTCATCGCCCAGCAGAACATAGTCGCACGCTGCGATAAAGAACGGGAGTTGCGTCGTTTGCGGCGTGGCGGCCACCTGAATAGCACCGGCGCGTTGGCCTGTTTCGGCGAGAATGAGCGATTCGGCAAAGAAGGCGCCCATGAGGAACGAGGCAGCTGGCTTTTCGCGTTCAATTATTCCTGCCACGCCTGATGCGAATGCGAATTGCTGGTCGGAAAGAAAACGCACATCGTCGGATGAGAAGAGTTCGGGCCGACCGGCGCTCGTGTATGCGTCGCGCAACACCTCTTCGCCGATACCTACCACACTGGCATCGCACACAGGCATAATCGTGTGGTTTCCATAGGTGGCGACGGACTTGGCGATGTGGCCAAAGATATTCATTGCCTGTAGAGTCGGGATGCTAATTGGCCAGATACCGGGGACCATGAGGACGGGGCGGCCCATTTCGGTGGCACGTCCCACGGCTTCGTCGATTGCGTTCAAGCCTGCGATGCGCCGGATCGTGGGTACTATGCCGCGCTGCGCCATCACTACCTTCAAGACAATGATTAGCGAGACGATGGCGACGAATATGGCTGTCGCCCAGTTATCGGATGCGTGCTGCAACGGCAAGGTCCTCCGACTTACGCTCAATTTGACGAATTAACAAGTCTATATTCACGGGGTCGCGCATGAGTTTGGTGTACTTCTGCATGTCTATGGCGCCGCCCGAGAATAGAGTGGCTACAAATGGCGACAGGGCGATTGATGCGTGGCCCGCGATTGGAATCAAGGGGCGATGGATTTCAAGCATCCAAATGGCGGCCGACTGCAAGCCGCGTCCCGCGATCTGCGCGGCGATAAGGTTGATAATGCGGTCGCGCTCAGCGTCGCTCACCGGTTCGTCCCAATCAAATGTTACGGCTTCTTTAAGCATTGTTGTTGCTCTTTCGAGACTTCGCATAGAACCGCTGGACCGCGTCTTCTACTCGCTCGGCATCAACCGCTCGATAGGCGAGCCGGATGCCGCGTTTAGATTCCAAGCGGGCCGTGGCAGGATTGTCGAACGCGCTCAGCTTTAGGCCTTCCGGTATGCACGACACCGAGGCCACATTGGCCCATGGCATATCGAGCCAAACCACAGGACCGACGCGGACGCTTATGGCGGTTTCGTTAACAGTATATGTAATTGGTACGAGCTGATCGGCGACGGTGACGACTAGGAGGGTGGCGGCTACGATACCGGCAAGAAGCGAATGAAACAGCGCTATCGACAAGATGGCGGCGGCAATAGCCAGCGGAACAAGGACTGACAGAGCGCGCTTCAAACTTCGTCGTGACGGACGCACCGACCAAACGCACGACAGCCTGGGAATCGCGGCGGCATCGCCGGTAGGGGCTGCCTGGGTCGAATGCATGGCTCATTATATGAGAATCATCGCCGGTATGTCAAGGGCGAGCGCCTAGTTGTGGCGCTTTAGGACGAGGGAATCGTCAATCGGCCCGCTCTGGGCACTATTCTGGCGAAAATGCATCTCGGTACAGGGTTATGTGCGGGACGCCGCATTTCGCGCTGATAGCGACGACATCGAAACGGCACATGACGTTGGCTCCGATTTCGCGCGTGCTCAGGTAAGCCTCGGCAAGCACTACGAGCTGGCGGCGCTTGGCGGGGTTGACACTTTCTGCGGCGGCGTCGGTGCCGGATCGGCGTGTTTTGACCTCGATGAAGCAGAGCACATCGCCATCATACGCCACGATGTCGATTTCGCCTCGCGCGAAGCCGGGGAGTGGGCGGACATTGGTTTCGGCGATCCGATAGCCCTGGGCCACGAGGTACTCGGCCGCCTGTGCCTCGCCACAGGCTCCGAGTGCTTTTGTACCGCCAGGTTGGGTTTCGGGTTGGGGCATCGGGACAATCTACAGGTCGAGAGTGAGCGAGTTGGCGACGGGGGAGAATGACCGGCGATGGTGCTTGCACGGTCCGTGCGTATTGAGAGCGGCGAGGTGGTCTGCGGACGAATAGCCTTTGTGACGCGCGAACCCGTATGCTGGAAACTCTACGTCGAGGTCGCACATGATTCGGTCGCGGGTTACTTTCGCCAGAATTGAGGCTGCCGCGATAGAGATCGACGCTGAGTCGCCCTTGACGATGGCGCGTTGGTGAGGGCAGGGGAGCGTACTAACCGGGAGGCCGTCCACTAGGATGATGTCCGGGGCGGGCACTATCTGGGCCATGGCACGCTCCATCGCGAGGTGCGAGGCACGCAGAATGTTGATCGAGTCGATCTCATCAACCGAGGCGATGCCGACACCGTAGGCGATCGCCGAGCAGACAATACGATCAAACGCAGCGTCGCGCTGCTTGGCGGTCAGCTTCTTGGAGTCGTTGATTCCGTCGGTGCTGAACTCAGCGTGGAGGATGACGCAAGCGGCTACCACGGGACCGGCAAGCGGCCCGCGACCTGCTTCATCGACACCGGCGACGCGCTTGAAGCCTTGCGAAGCGCACTCGCTCTCGTGGCGGCGAAGGTCCGTTAGTGGATCATCCGCATTCGGTCGAAAGGATAGAATATTAGGAATGCGCGTCCCACCAGTCTCTCTCGTTCGAGTGGTCCCCATCGTGAGCTGTCGTTGCTGTCGTTGCGGTTGTCGCCGAAAACCATGACCCGCTTGGGGGGAAGGGGTTCCGAGTTAAGTTTGTCGAAGCCCTTGCTGCCCAGGAGGAACTCCTGGCTGTTCATCCGTATGCCGTTGTTGTCTCGGATCACCGACTGGCCGGTGTATACCTTGAGGTCGTATTCCGGATCTTCCGCGATGTACGGCTCTACAAGAGGTTTCCCGTTTCGGATGACTACGCCTGGATCAATCTCGACTGGCTGGCCAGCAAAGCCTAGCTTTTCGGCAATCTCTTCCTTGGTATAGGTTGTGGTCGTAGAGCCGTCAAATGCTTGAACGCCGTTTTCCAGGAACTTGACGTGCTGGTGATCGTTGTCTGCGAGCTGCAGGGCGATACGCACATCCTGATGTGTCTTATACTGTTGGTTGCCCTTGGGACCGATCTTGATGACGCCTCCGTGAACTTCGATCACATCGCCGGGAAGACCGATAAGGCGTTTGATATAGTCGGTGGGCGCGTCGCCGGGTTCGGGACGCTCGCTCGAGTTCTGCAGGGCGCGGTCGGGAGCGGTGAAGACGACAACGTCGCCGCGGCTCGGTTCACCGGTACGGAACTGAAACTTGTTGACCAAAATATGGTCGTCGTCTACGAGAGTGGGCCGCATCGAGCCTGACGGGATGTAGAACGACTTCACGATAAACGGGAGGACGATCATGAACATCAGCACGGCCGCAAAGAGCGCCGCATCAACGAGCTCGACGATTCCACGAGCCACGGAAGATTCGCGCTTTATGATCATGAAGCGCACAACCGTGAGAAAGACCACGAGGTACATGATCGAGCTCGCGTGAACGTCGGCAAGTTGCTGAGAAAGATCAGTCATTATCTACCACCAGGTTGAGCCTGCCAGGCTGAGCCTGGACCCTTATCGCGCTGCGAACACGGCTGTTGTTAGCAGGTCGCTGTCGACACGCGAATGGCACTTGGAAAACTACAAAGCAGGACAGGTACTATATCGCGCAAAACGTCTTCTAAGTTCCACGTTGAATTAGTAAAGCATCCAAATGTGGTGAAGCACGCTCGTGGGACGCATGCACTTGAAGCGCTAATTCGGCGGATGTGTGCAGAATCCCACCGGAACCCGGATACGCAAACGGCCCCCACGCCAACGTGACGTGGGGGTGAAACGCATGCAGATCGCTTACGCGGCGCGGTAGTTCCGCTTCTCTTTGATGCGAGCAGCTTTGCCGATGAGGCCGCGCAGGTAGTACAGCTTGGCGCGACGGACATCGCCACGTCGGGTGACATCGATCTTGTCGATGCGCGGGGAGTTGGTCAGGAAGACGCGCTCAACGCCTACGCCGTTTGTGTGCTTGCGGACGGTGAACGCGTCGCGAGCTTCGTTGCCCTGCTTGGTAGCGATAACAACGCCTTCGAAGACCTGAACTCGCTCTTTGCCGCCTTCTACGACCTTGTAGTGAACCTTGACCGTGTCACCGGCTTCGAACTTGGGGACGTTTGGCTTGTGCTGAGCCTTTTCGATTTCTGCAATGAATGGATGCATGGTGCTTAACTTATCTCCTCGGTAATCTTGCCGCCTGCCGAAGCGGGCGCAATTTCGATGCCCGGTCCATCCGGGGCAATAGTTTCCGATCCAATGATCGGATCAGGCGCGCCAACTTGAGCGCGCGAGTGCTTTCGCCGCCGCGCTTTAGTCGCGGCGATTTCGGCGTCGCGCAACGCTTTGCGCTCCGCGTATTTCTCCCAAAGGTCTGGCCTGCGATCCCGTGTCCGGGACTCTTGCTGCTCGAGCCGCCACTGAGCGACTTGAGCGTGATGCCCCGAGAGTAGGACATCAGGCACCGGCCAGCCTCGAAAATCGAACGGCCTCGTATATTGTGGATATTCGAGAAGGTCATTCTCGAATGTCTCGTCGCCAAGCGACTGGTCGTTGCCCAATACACCCGGCAACAGACGGCTTACCGCGTCTACGACGATCAGTGCTGGCAGTTCGCCACCGGTAAGCACGTAGTCGCCGACGCTTATCTCATCGGTTGCTAGATGCTCCCGAATGCGCTCATCAAAACCTTCGTAGTGTCCGCAGATCAGCACAATATGCTGTTCCGCCGCCAACTCTTTGGCGATCTCTTGCGAGAACGGTCTGCCTTGCGGCGTCATCAGTATGACACGCACACCGGTTTCGCCCGGAGTCAGAGACTCAACGGCATCGAAAATCGGCTCCGGCTTCAGCACCATTCCTGCGCCGCCACCGTAAGGCGCATCGTCTACAGTCTTGCGCTTATCGGCCGTGAAATCTCGCATGTCGGTCACATTGATTGTGACGCGACATTCTTGCTGTGCGCGCGAAAGAATACTGTACCCCAACGCGCCCCGGATCATCTCCGGGAAGATTGTCACGATATCAATTTTCACCGCTTCGAGCCAAATCGCCGCTTGCCAAGCCGCTCAAGTGCGCTACCCTGGTCGGACGCGTCCGTCGCCGCAACAATTGGCGCAACGTTTGTTTCGATCTCGGCATCGGCATCGGCATCGGCATCGGCGTCCGCCTCGTCGGCTTCGCTATCGTCATTAGCGCCGCCAACGGCTTCCTGCTCTTCGGCAATCAGGCCAGGCACGTCGCGAACCGTAATCTTCTTGGCCTTGATGTCCACAGACAAGACAAACTCTTTGACTGCAGGCACCAACGCGCCCGCATCCGTTTCGTATACGTCGTTCGCCGGGTTCTGAAGAACGTCGGTGACCTTGCCGAGCGATCGCCCCTTGTCGGTAACGATCTCAAGGCCAATCAGGTCGGCTACAAAATATTCGTCACTGTCAAGCGGCGGTCGCAGGTCATCGTGCACGAACAGCATCGAACCAACCAGCGATTCGGCAGAGTTGCGATCATTCGATTCGATCAGCTTTACCAGGTAGATATTTTTCGGTTCTTGCTTTTTGGCGGAGACGATCTTGTAGATCTTTCCGTCATCCGGCGATTTCCCCAGCCAAATATCAACCGTGGGCCGCGGCGCAGTGTCCGATGGCCTTGGTGCTGGCGTAATGATAGCTGGCGCCGCTGGCGTCGCTGGCTTGACCTTGACCGCACCCTGGATCCCGTGGGCTCCTACTATGGTGCCGACAAGTGTTTCGTAGCGACTTTGCTCTGACATCGTATCCGCCATGGCAACTGCCTGACCCTGTTCCCGCCCGAGGGCGATTGGACACGGAGGCGTGCCGGTCGCAGTAAAACCCGTCGCGTGCCGCTGGCATCGTGACGGGCCCTGCTAAAGCTCAAAAGAGTCGATTACGCGACTATTTCAAGGTAGACTTTGCGCTTTTCCTTCATCGCGACGGCTTTCGCAATCGTCCGCAAGGCATTAGCAATTCGGCCCTGCTTTCCGATGACCTTGCCAAGATCGGCGGCAGCAACATGGACCTCATATGTTGTCGACTCGTCACCCGGGACCTCGGTGATGGATACTTGTTCGGGCTCATCTACGAGAGCCCTCACAAGGTACTCAATCAATGATTTCACTTACTACTCCTCGCTCACTCCCTCTTTGGAGTACTATCGTCTGCTTCTTGCTTATGCAGTGATATAGCGGTCTCTTCAGCGTTGGTCCAGTTAACTAAGGCCGCCGGTCTTGCATGAAACGACGCCAGACTATGCGCTGGCGGCTTCAGTGGCCGGTTGAGAAGCATCCGAAGCGGTTGCCTTGGCAGACGACTTGCTCGGGACCGTGCGAGCCAAGAGACCCTCGCGCTTCAGCAGGCTACCCGCAGTATCGGTCGGCTGCGCGCCGACGCTTAGCCAATGCTTGGCACGATCGCTATCGATCTTCAGTTCGGACGGCTCAACACACGGATTGTAGTAACCCAGTGTTTCGATAAATCGACCGTCGCGTGGTGCGCGGCTGTCGGCAACGATGATTCGGTAAAACGGTCGCTTCGTGGCGCCCATTCGCTTTAGTCGGATTTTGACTGACATTGTTTAGTATATCCTTTATACAGATTTGTCTAACTTAAACATCAAGAGAAGCCACCCCACTGGAAGTTGGTTGGCTTCGAGCCTGTGGAACGCGCTCAATTTGAGCGGTCACGCCGATTTGTTCTAGGCTACCAGGCGTACGGCAGCTTTCGATTCTTGTTCTTCTTTTTATTGTTCGCCGACCGGTTGCTACCAGCATGCTTGCCCACGCGAGCCCCCATGCCAGGCATGGCGAATGGCGACTGGCCACTCTGCGCCGCGGCCTGCATGGCGCGTGGATCATTAAGGCCCTTGCCGATGATCTTGCGCATACCATCGAAACGCGTAATCAGGTTGTTCACTTCCTGAATCGTGGTGCCGCTTCCAGTCGCAATTCTTCGCCGCCGAGGCGGCGTGATGATCGCAGGGTTCGCACGCTCACCCGGTGTCATCGACAGAATCATCGCTTCAACGTGTTTCATCTGACCGTCGTCGATTTGCACGTCTTTTAAGGCGTTACCGACGCCTGGCAGCAACCCGAGAAGCTTTTCTAACGGCCCAAGCTTCTTGAGCTGACGCATCTGCTCGAGAAAATCTTCGAAGTCAAAGCTGTTCGCCCGGAGTTTCTTCTCCATCTCGGCGCTTTGCTTTTCGTCGATTTCCGACTGAACTTTTTCGATCAGCGAGAGGACATCGCCCATCCCGAGGATACGGGACGCCATGCGGTCCGGGTGGAACGCCTCAAGCGCATCCATCTTCTCGCCGACACCGATAAACTTTATCGGCTTGTCTGCAACAGTTTTGAGCGACAGTGCCGCGCCGCCGCGTGTGTCACTGTCGAACTTCGTCAGAATAAAGCCG
This sequence comes from Capsulimonadaceae bacterium, assembly GCA_036504535.1. Classification (GTDB taxonomy): domain Bacteria; phylum Armatimonadota; class Armatimonadia; order Armatimonadales; family Capsulimonadaceae; genus JARLGU01. Next base: position 22,283 of record DASXUY010000025.1, on the reverse strand, counting down.
TCGACGTCAAGTGTGTCGTTAAACCCCTTGGCGACGTTTACTGCTTCCTGACCGGTCATTGAGTCGAGCACCAGGAGGATTTCGGTCGGCGTCACTGCCGCCTTCATCCGCTTGAGCTCGTCCATCAACGAGTCGTCGATTTGTAGACGGCCCGCCGTGTCGATAATAACTATGTCACGTCCAGTAAGCTCAGCTTCTTGGACGCCACGCTTTGCGATCTCAACAGGGTCGACGCTGCCGTCCACTGTAAAGACAGGGGTTTTGACCTGCTCGCCGACTACCTGCAGCTGCTTGATAGCTGCCGGGCGGTAAACGTCGCACGCTACCAGCAAAGGATTGCGGCCCTGCTTGCGCACGAATGTCGCAAGCTTACCTGCGTGAGTTGTTTTACCTGAGCCCTGCAAGCCGACCAACATGAAGATGGTGAGGCCCTTTGGGGCATATGTTAGCTTCGTGTTATCGTCGGACCCGCCGAGGAGCGCGGTTAGCTCTTCATCGACGATCTTAACGACTTGCTGCGCGGGTTCGAGACCCTTAAGGATTTCGACACCGGTGGCGCGCTCACGAACGGTAGCAATAAAGCTCTTGACTACTCGGTAGTTGACGTCCGCTTCTAGAAGCGCCATCTGCACTTCGTGAAGTGCGCCGTCGACAGCTTCCTCGGTCAGAATCCCTTTGCCACCAAGGCGTTCGAAGGCTTTTTGTAGTTTTTCTGACAGGCTCTCAAACATTACGGACTGAATACCTATAATCGGAACGGTGTAGTATACTCGCGAACGGACTAGCTTGTCAACAGGTTGCGGCTTTCACAGCGGTCATTCGCGAGGTAGTTGCGGTAGTTTTACTGGCAACGGGCTCATTTTCCATACAGGCTGTCCGCTCTTGGTCTTCCAAGCCTTTGATCTCACCTGCCCGACAAAGAGGTCATTGAGCATCGCTTGCGACAGCCCATGCTGCTTCGAAAGCGCGGCGAGGGCAATCCCCTGGTCGTAGATGTCGTTCAGCACGTAGACAGACCCGCCCGCCGCCCTAGTGGCATTCATTGTGTCAATCAGGCTAGACTTCATTGCCGCGTAGTTTTCGTGGTTGTGCGACATTTCTGTGTGGATTGAAAAAACAGCTCGCTTAGCAAAATACGGGATATAAACTTCATCAGGTTCCAGATAGCCTGTACCCGCTAATACGAATATATCCTGCGGTCCGGTCCGATGCTTAATATCGTTCGCTAGTGCGAGATAGGGGTTGCTTTTGGGATTCTCGTGTGGCCCGATATTTTGAATGTAGTTGGATATGCCGATTAATGCTACCCAGACTCCAATACCTAACAGCCAAACCTGACCTGATCGTTTAGCGCGATAGTGCGATGCAACCATTGCGAGTAAAAGTGCCGAACTGATGATGGTGGGGACCCGGAACACGAAGTATTCGGGCTGCCAAATCGTGAAAAAAGCTGTATTGACAGCTCCCCAAATGATCGTGACGATCAGATACGGTCGGTAATGGGTTCTGAGCAGCAACGGGAGGGCGATGGTAGCCAAATACACGGCAAATAGCCATATTCCAAGCGCCGTCATATAGATGACGAAGCCCATGTCTGATTCGCCGTGCGCGATGTGAAATGTGCCCTGCTTCCCAGTCGGTTCAGTGAACAGACATTTTCGAATTGCATAGATGTCCAGGCGCAGATTGTGAATGATATGGAAGTCCCACCACCATCCCAATACTGCGTACCGAGCCGCCCAGTCCTTGAAGCCTTCGGGCGATGTTAAATGCAGGACACCCAACCCCACTACAGCGTAGGGGATCACGGTCACCAGCAGCCACGTGAGGAAAAACACGCCAAGCAGTGTGCGCCGGGTTCGGTGCTCTTCAACTGCCGTGCCCTGCGGATATTCTCCCAGCCAGATCCCGATGAACGCTACGATGACGAAGAGGCCAGCGCTTTCGTGATAGAGCAAGGATAGGGCCGACAGCAAGCCGGTCATGAGAGCGCGGCGCTTCGATGGGCTCTGCATCGTTAGCACGAGGGCATAGAATGACGCGATCAGCAGAACATTTGACGGCATGTTAACGCGGCCGTCAGTTGCGCATACCCAGTAGCCGAACGAGACCCCGAGACCAATGGGAAAGAGCACGGCGAGCGCGCGGCTGCGAGTTAGAACAGAGCGGAGGGCAAGGCTGAGGATTGCGATCCCTACTGCGCCGAGTACCGCATTCATTGTTTTCAGGACTTCGAGTGGCCCACCAATGTAGCCGAACACGTGCGCTAACTTCCAAAGTATCCATCCGGTGAGGTTGAATAGCAGGTGATGGGGGTGGAAAAGCGCGTAGAGATCGCCCACGGAATCGTAGCGGTAGATGGAATGAGCGTACGAGACGGCATCGAACGTGTAGTACCGCGCTTGCGTCACCATGTAGAGGGCGGTGAATGCGACAATGAGCACGGTGCTGGTAAATACTCGGTCGCGAACTCCCGCCGTGGCGAGATTTCGCCAATATTGTCCCGGCGATGTGGGAGCGGATGTCAGGGTACGCGATTTCAGTTCGTTCGTGCGCATCGATTAAAGGGACCGGCCTCGGCAAAAAACAGCACCGCAATACCGCCGCCGGAGCACGCGTCTCGATGGCCACAATGCGCCTAACGATGCCTGTCCAGCGTGCCTCATTGGACGCCTACAGGCGGTTATACCCTATCTTTGGGAAGCCGCGCTTGTTTCATGTTGGTTGTAAGGGCGTCAACCAACGTCCAGCTATGCAGCACGTTGTAAGGGGGCGGTTAGCGCATCGTCGGAGTGCGCGTTGTCTCCCGCCGCGTGTTTTCGCTCCAAAACCTGGAGGAAGGCGGCGGCCAGTTCAGGGTCGAACTGCGTGCCGGAGTGCGTCCTGATCTCTTCCCGCGCCCGCTCCCAGTCCATGCCTTTTCGGTACGGTCGGTCGGTTGTCATCGCACTGTATGCATCCGCGACAGCTAGAATACGGCCAACGAGGGGAATGGAATCGCCTTGGAGTTGGTCGGGATAGCCTGCCCCATCCCAGCGCTCGTGATGGTAACGGATGGCGTCGAGTATTGGCTCGGTTCCTGGAATGGATTTGACAATCATCCAGCCAAGGTGCGCATGCTCCTTCATGATGGCGTATTCCGCATCAGTCAATCGTCCCGGCTTTGAAAGCACTTCGCCAGGAATGGCGATCTTGCCAACATCATGCAGCAGAGATCCCGCCCGCAGGACACGCAGGGCTTCGTCGCGCAGCCCGATCTCCTCGGCAATCCACATGGCATATTCACTTACATCTTCGGAGTGGCGGCGGGTGTAGCGGTCTTTGTTATCGACCGCAGTGACGATTGCGTCCAGAATGCTGAATGTCGCCTCTTCCCGCACCTCGCGGTTACTTCTCTGGTTGCTGCTCGTGGCTGCGATTTTGTCTGCGGATTGCTTGGCGGTGAACAGGTTTCGGTCCGCTAACGATAACAACTCGTGGCGATTGGATGTGTCTTCGGGCATTGACGCCACGCCAAAGCTAACGGTAATCGGGATAGTGCGGTCCTCTGAGGGCCGCTGGAACCCTTCGCCACCGAAGCGCGCCTGGAGACGCTCGGCGAGGGCGATAGCAGCCTGAGTGTCCGCGTCGGGCATGATGATGAGGAACTCATCGCCACCATAGCGCCCCACCGTACCGAGGCCGCAGGTTTCTTCTGTGAGGACGGTTGATACCGTGCTTAGGATGACATCTCCGACGGGATGGCCGTAGGTGTCATTGAAAAGCCTGAAATTGTTAAGGTCCATCATCACCAGCGCGAGAGTGCCGTTACTGTCGCGCGCATCAAGGAAAGCGTGGTCCAGGCGCTGATGTAAGGCACGGTGGTTGAGGAGTCCGGTGATCGGATCACGGTCGGCGGCGCTCAGTGCGAGCTCGTATTGTTGAGCATGAGCCAGTGCCGATCCGACCTCAACGCCGATTGCTTCGATCATGTCGGTATCAGCAAGGTCAAATGTCCCGGCGAACTTGACGGCGCCCACCGCCCCGATGATCTTGTCGCGCCACACGAGAGGGGCCATGATCAAAGCCGCATTGCCGATGGGCTGCGCTACCGACGAATGTCCTGTCAACGCGTCACGGCTCGCGCAACTTGATGCGGCGATCATGACACCTTCATGACCGTTAAATCCTATGTGCGTCTTCAGACTCAAGCGGCATTCACCCGAATCAATCCAGACCAAAGTGCCGTCGCAGTGGAGTGCGTTGCGTAGGTTGGCTGCGGTGACGCTTGCCACGCCGTCGACCTCATAGGTGCGGCTCACTTCACGCGTCAATTGGTGAAGGCTGGTCATCTGGCTGGTGCGCTTAGCTACTTTCATCTCAAGCTCTTCGTTGAACAGCCTGAGCCGCGCGTTGAGGATTTCGTTCTCGTTAAGCTGGCGCTGGAGGTCGCTCGACAGGCGCTGGTTTTCAATCAGCGTCGTCACCTGTCGCAAAATCACGATGAAGACAACGATGTAGCCGGACGCGACCGTGGATGCGGACACGGACCCATGCCGCGAGAAGTCGTGCAGGATAACGATGGTGAGTGCTATCACGGCGACTGCGTAGGGACCAATGAGCCGCTTAAAGCGGCGGACAGCATCGGCAGGCTCGACGGTCAACTGCGGTTTGTCCCACGCGCTGTAGCGTCGCCAATACAGCGGAACGGCAAATGCGCCGCCGAGCGTAAGCCATCCGAAGCACCAGAACGTATCTGTCCACATACCCGTGTGATAGGTTTCGTTCAGCGTGTAGTAGGCATATCCCCCATCCGCGAGGGCGAGCATGGCAGCGCCGACGACAATGAAAGTCACTGATTGTCGGAGCCCTTTGTCCACCGTCGACCCGCTCATCAACACAAGGGCGCCGAAAAGTATGACTACGTCGCCAAGCGGATAGGCCATCCCCAAGAACTTGGCCAGCGACGATACGCCGGACTGCATCCACAGGTTTTGGACAACAAAGTACCAGCTGATGATTCCGATGCCACACGCGCCTAGCGCACCATCGACAACGAGGCGGAATCTAGCCGCGACTGGCATCTCCCCGAAGAGCAGAAAGATACCGCCAATGATTAGCGGATACGCACAAAAATATCCCAGGTCTGGGAGACCAGGGAATGGCGCATCGCGGTGCAGGGCCAGTTCGTAATATGTCCACGAAACCTGTCCAAGACCCCAAGAGAGGCAGCCGAGGCCGATACACATCCACGCCATTTGCCTCGACTTTGTGCCGTGGTGCATGCGGAACGCGTACAGGAGGCCAAAAATACCGCTCACAAGCGGTGAGATACACTGGTACGTATCGAAAACGGAGATGTAGACTTGCCTGCTGGGGGGGTGGCCAAACTGAATAAGGCAGTAGCCTGCGATAAACGCGACGAGCGACGCGACGATGGCGAATTTGTACGGGTCGATACGCGTTTCGCCCACAGCCGCAAGGGGGCTGCGAGGGTTTTTGCCCGTATTCAACTGCCCAGGTTGGTTAAACAATCAACTGCTGCTTTCAGATGAGGTACGACCTCAACGATATAATGTCATTATCGGCAAAATGTGAGCAATACTTAATATGTCTTGTCCTTCTGAATTCATCGATTTACTGGTCATCATTTTCGTGAGGCAAAAGACACATTACGCATGAGAAATTCGAGTGGCTCGTGCTCAGGGCGCTGCTTGTTGGCATTTGACTGAGTCAGTTGGCGATTGCCTGCTAAAGTCGCTTGGGAACGACCAATCGTAGCTGGTATAATAAACGAACCGTTCCGCACAATGAACCATGCGGCACAGAGCTTTCTTTGCGATTGAGGGGTGTCCTGGTGATCGAGTGGCGTGATGTCGGCAAACAGTTTGGCCGCCGCCGGTTGTTCTCCGGGATAAGCGGCGCGCTCGAGCCAGGTCGATCCCTGGTCGTAACCGGCCCAAATGGCAGCGGAAAGAGCACCTTCTTGCGCTTGCTCGCCGGACTGGCGCGTCCCGACGCTGGTGTTGTGTTACGCCCTGATCCGCCGTTTTCGATTGGGTACGCATCGCCTGACCTCGCAACGTACGGCGAGTTGACTGGGCGAGAAAATTTGGAGTTTTTCAGGAACATTCGGGGTGGCGGAGTCGATAGCGCAAGCCTTCTGGACCGCTTTGGCTTATCGAAAGCGGCAAACCGGGCGGTTGCGCATTACTCTTCCGGTATGCGTCAGCGCCTGAAGCTCGCCGTTGCGATCGCGCATGAGCCGGATGCCCTGCTGCTCGATGAGCCGACGCTGGCACTCGATGCCGATGGAATTGCACTTGTCGACGCGATCGTCGCAGACTTTGTCGAAGCCGGAAAATGCATTGCAATCGCTACCAACGATGCCTCAGAAGCCGCCCGCTGGGGCACTGCCAAACTCGACCTCCGTTAAAGCCGCAGGAACTGGAGCGTTAAAGTGGTTTCGGTGCGCAGCCGCCATCCTGGCCAAAGAGGCGCGGGTCGAGTGGCGTTCGCGGCTGGCAGTGGGGTCGACGCTTCTGTTCTCGCTGTGCGCGCTGACTGCGATGGCGTACACAATTGGCCAGACCAAGCTTCAACCGTCGGTCGAGGCGGCGCTGTTGTGGGTGGTGTTGCTGTTTGCGGCGATGTCGGGTCTTTCGCGGCCGTTTGTGCGCGAAGAGGAGATGGCGACGGCGGACAACTTGCGGCTCTATGCGCCTTCATCGGCGGTGCTTGCTGGAAAGCTGTTGTTCAACCTGGCGTTCATGGGCTTGATCGAGCTGGTCACGGTGCCACTCTTTTTCGTGATCATGCCAGCGGATCTATCGAGCACGAACTACGGACTGCTCGTAACGATCTCGCTTCTCGGTGGTGCCGGGTTAGCGGCTACGTCGACGTTTGTCGCGGCGCTCATATCGCAGGCGTCAGCGGCAGGCGCCAGAGGGGCGTTGTTCTTTGTGGTTTCGTTTCCGGCATTGGTGCCGGTCCTGATGGCGGCTGTTCACGGCACGTATGCGGCCCTGGCCCCAGCTGCAACGCCGCCAGAGTTTGGCCAGAACAGTATCGTGACGCTGATATCCTATGATATCGTTGTGACGGCGGCTGCCTATCTGCTGTTTGACTGGGTCTGGCGCGAATCGTAGAAATGCTAGCGCGGTGATGGTGCCGCGAATATCAATGTGCGGCGCAAGCCGAAATTGCTGGTGCAAAGTGACCAACCTGAAAACCTTTGGCAAAATCGCTCTCCTGCTGTGGATGGAAGCGGTCATTTACGCAGCATTCACGTTCCTTCCGCCCGTTCCCGGATTCCGGGTGCCTGCATTGGCAAAGATCATGATATTCCATGTGCCCAATGCTATGGTCGCGTCGATCATCTCTTTGATCTCTGCCTTCTTTGCGGCTCGCTACCTCTACAGCCGGGATCTGATTGACGATGTGAAGTCTAGCAGTGCCGCCTCCCTTGCCACGCTGTTCTGGGTGCTTACCACGGTTACTGGCATGCTGTTCGCTAAAATCCAGTGGGGCGTGCCGTGGAACTGGGATCCTAAGCAGTCAGCCATTTTCGTGCTTCTGCTTATTTACCTTGCCTATTTTGCTTTGCGCGCCGCCTTTGTTGACCCACGCAAACGTGGTCTGGCCGCCGCAGGCTGGACCATCTTCGCCGCTATGACCGCGCCGTTTCTGACGTTCGTACTGCCCAACGCACAAGGAGTTCAATCGCTCCATCCGCAAGGCGTTGTATTTACGATGAAAGGAATGGGGCCGGATTACCGTATGATCTTCTGGGGCGCCACAGTTGGCTTCCTGGCGCTGTCTGTTTGGCTGTTTCGCATTCAGGTGGCGCTGGAAACCATTAAGATCAATACATCGCTGGCAAGATTGAATAAGCCCGCTGCCGTAAACGCTGATAGTCAGCTTGTCGACGGTGTCGCGCCGGGAGGTTCGGTATGAGTGGATTTTTTGTAGAATGGGGTCACCTGCTCACCGCGATGATTGTCTTCGCGGGCCTGTGGCTCTACGTCTGGTCGCTGGATCTGCGAGTTAAGCGGCTTCAGCAGGAACTCAAGGAAGAGGCGGACGATTGAATAGCAGCAAACTCGGACCAATCATCGCTATCGTCATCATTGTCGGAGCCCTTGGCTTCGGCGCTGTGGCATTCAAGGGCAGCATGGTCGCGTACGTGCCGTTTCAGCAAGCGGCCAACGCGGCTTCGACCGGCGCAACGGTCCAGATAATGGGCGGGCTGGTTCCAGGCGAGACACATTTCAATAGCGACACGAAATCGCTGGACTTCACGCTCAAAGAGACCGATACAGGGGCAACGATGCCGGTTGTCTTCAAGAGCCCAAAGCCTGATAATTTCGACAGAGCAGTCAAGGTGACCGCCATAGGCAAGTATGATCCAACAAAGAAGGTCTTTGTCGCCGATAACCTGTTGGTCAAGTGCCCGTCGAAGTACGCCGGGGAATCGGGTGATCAGGACCGGTCGTATAACGGGAAGTCGTAGTGGTAGACTGGGCCGTAGGGCTGCATAGCAGCCGATGATGCGCTGATACGTTGTGCTGTCGATTGGCTGAAAATCCGTAGGTTGAAACCTACGGCTCTAAAGAGCTTGAAAGTACCCTCTTGGCACTCGGAAATCTGATTGTTTGGGGCACAGGCGGCAATTTCGGTGATCGGAAGTTGTAAGTTATGATGGTTTTCGGAACCCTCGCCGTTTGGCTGGGATTGGCGCTTATTGTCTCGGCTATTATTCTCTACGTCAGCGAAACGCGCAAGAAGGTGGCGTCGCCTTCGCTGCTTTGGGCGCGTCGGGGCTTTTACGGGGCCGCTGCATGTGTTCTCGCCGCCGCCGTTGCGCTGCAATCGCTGCTTCAGGCTCACCGGTTTGATGTCAACTACGTCTACCACTACTCCGCCCGCGAACTGAACCCATTCTACCTCTTCGCGACCTTCTGGGCGGGCCAGGAAGGCTCGTTTCTCCTCTGGGCGTTCTGGATTGCCGTGCTTGGTGTTGCCCTCGTGAAACGAGTAGGGGGCGGCATGGAAGCGCGGGTGATGCCGTTCTATGCTTCTATCCTCGCGTTCCTCCTGCTGATCCTCACGATAAAGAGTCCCTTCGTGCCGTATGGCGTGGCGACAGCGCCCGATGAGCAGGTGGACCAGCTCCACGCGTGGCTCACTCAAATCGCGGCGATCTTTGGCCCTGCGAACAGTTTGCCCGCTACCCCTGCGAACGGCATGGGGCTACAGCCGCTGCTCGAAAACCCGTGGATGGTTATCCATCCGCCGACGCTGTTCCTCGGCTTCGCAGCGTCGGCAATCCCGTTCGTGTTTGCACTGGCCGCGCTGGCCTACGGCGATTCCGGCGACTGGTTCAAGCGCGCTCGCGGCTGGGGACTGTTTTGTTTCGCGGTGCTTGGCTTCGGCATCATGCTTGGCGGCTACTGGGCGTACGAAACCCTTGGCTGGGGCGGGTTCTGGGGCTGGGATCCGGTAGAGAATGGTCCGCTGGTACCATGGCTGCTGATGGGCGGATTTGTTCATGCGTCGCAAGTCCAGCACGCGCGGCAGGGGCTGCGCAAGTCGGTGTACGCTCTCGCGCTGCTGCCGTTTTTGGGGACGCTGTACGAGACATTCCTGACGCGCACCGGAATCCTCAGCAACTTCTCAAACCACTCGTTTTCGACCCTCGGCGGTATCGCGAACGGCGTCATATTGTGGGGAATGGTCGGCGCGATGGCGTTGGCATTTGGCTTGATGCTTTGGCGGCGCAAGTCAATCGCAAGCGAGAACACGGTGCTCGATAAGCCCGCGTCGCGCGAGTTTGGCCTGCTGGTCGCAGTGCTGCTCATGATCGCCTGTGCGCTCATAACAGGAGCGGGCATGAGCGCGCCGCTCATTACGGACCTTGCGGTGAAGCTGCATAATAGCGCCATCGGGCATTCGCTGAGTTTCTTGCCGACGCGGCAATCGTCGGTCGACGTGTCCTACTACAACAAAGCCAACTTCCCAGTAGCCGTCCTGATGGGCTTTGCAATGGCGGTCGGGCCGTATCTGGCTTGGCGCAAGAGCGGTGCTGCCGAGTTTAGCCGACTTCAGGTGCCGTGGGCGATAGCGGTAGTGCTTACCATCGGGGCGTATATCTACGCGCGCGTAGCCCTCACCACTTTCATGACCGCGCCCATGTTGCTGCTTCTTGCAGCGTCGCTGTTCGCCCTCATGGCGAACGGTTCACTTATAGTGCGCATGGTGCGCGCGAGTGGGGCGCAGACGAGTGCGCGCACCGCTGGTGGCTACCTGGCGCATGTCGGGGCTGCGATACTGCTCCTTGGGATTGTGCTGCTGGTTTCGTTCCAGCGCGTCGAGGATATTGATCTTGTCACCGATCACCCTGCAATGCTTCGGACCTTGCCGTTCACGGTGACATACACTGGAATGTCCAGCAATTTCCATGATCGTGACAACGTGCTCAAGTTCAACGTCGAACGCAACTCGACACCGTCGCCTGTCGCCGGAGTGAAGCTGAACCCGATAGCGTCGGAGGGCCTAGCGTCTGCGGAGACGTTCGCGGTGACAATGCCGTGCGCTATTCGGAAGCAAGAGGCCGCATCGGTGCTTTTGGCGCGTCCCGCGATTCAGCACCGCTGGTGGGGCGACCTTTATTTCGCGCTGAAGGCTGGCCCGGAGCAGGTATCGCCGTCGCCGCTCATTCGGTTCAAGCTGGCGAAGAACCAGAGCAAGACGCTGAATGGATATACGTACACGTTCCGCTCGTTCAGTGTTCCGCCCGATGTGGGCGAGGCGGTGAAACAAGGCATTATGCCCGCCCATTTCCCGGTGATCGCTGAGATGGATGTGAAGCTGCCCGACGGACGCATTGTCAAAGCATCGCCGCAGAATATTCGTGATATCGACGACCCACTCGGCCCGCAGACCCCCGAGTTCAACCTGCCGAAGCCAGCGCTCGGGACCTGGTGGGGCGTGACGTTTGAGAAGATGAACGCCGACACTTCCGAAGCTGAGTTCTTCGTACGCGACCTCAGCATGGCGCCGTTGACTCGATATACTATCGAAGTGAGCACGCGTCCCATGATTTGGCTTGTGTGGGTGGGGACTGTGTTGATGGCTCTCGGCAGCGGGCTGGCAGCACGCCGCCGTGCGCTGGAGGCGCGTCTGGTGCCTGCGGAGAGCGCGGAAGACGACACTAAATCTGAAGGAAGGCGTGAGAAGAAACGTAAGAGTGCGGCACTCGCTGGCCGTGCTTAACTGGTACCTCCTATGAGTAATGATTGCTACCTTTTTTCGTACTTCAAAGGCAACGGCGAAGATGGCCTATACCTTGCCGCTAGTTCCGATGGCCGCGAGTGGACTCAGGTTGGCGGTCGGCCGTTCCTCGCGCCGACTATTGGCGGGAAGCTGATGCGCGACCCATGTCTGTGCTTAGGCCCCGACGGAGTATTTCACCTCGCGTGGACAACGGGGTGGTGGGACACGGGAATTGGCATCGCACACAGCCGAGATCTGATCCACTGGTCGGAGCAGACCTACCTGCCTGTGATGGCTCATGAGCCCGAGGCGCACAACGCGTGGGCTCCGGAGATCTTCTACGACCCAGAGACCGCTCGCTATCTTATCCATTGGGCATCGACAGTCTGCAACCAATTCACCGAAACCGAAGATAGCGGTGATATGCACGAAGACCTCAAATGCAACCATCGCACGTACTACATCACGACAGAGGATTTTGTGAGCTATTCGCCCGTCGCAGTGCTTTACGATGGCGGCTTCAACGCTATCGACACAAATATCGCCTTTGATGGAACACGGTATCTCCTGTTCGTCAAGGACGAAACAAAGCGCCCTGAGCCTGCGAAGAATATCCGACTCGCGACTGCAGCCAGTGTAACCGGTCCGTACAGCCCGGCCTCGCCGCCCATTTCGCCCGACTGGGTCGAAGGGCCGACGGCGCTTCGAGTTGGCGACGAGTGGATTGTCTACTACGACGAATATGCTGCTCGTCGATATGGCGCTATCGCGTCGAAGGACCTGAAAACGTGGCGCGTTATCTCCAACGAGGTCAAATTCCCCGCCGGTGCGAGCCACGGAACAGCGCTACGAGTAGATCGGGCCATTGTCGAAGCTCTAGTGAACTGGTAGAGGCGGCTGGCTTTCAGGTGCCGTAACGCTGCGATCTTGTGGCGAAAGGTATAATTCTTTCATTAACGCGCCCCGCCAAGCTGCTGGGCGCTAAGTCAAAGGATTTTACAGCACTATGGCGGCCACATCTCTCGAACAAGTCATCAACCTCTGCAAACGACGCGGTTTCATCTTCCCCGGCAGCGAGATCTACGGCGGCCTCCAGGGAACATACGACTACGGACCGTTAGGCGTTGAGCTGAAAAACAACCTCAAGAAGCTCTGGTGGAAGCACAACGTTTACGAGCGTGACGATGTCGAAGGCATCGAAACCGCCATCTTGATGAACAAGAACGTGTGGAAGTACTCGGGGCACGAGGAAACATTTACCGACCCGATGGTCGACTGCAAAACGTGCAAGGGCCGCTTCCGCGAGGATAAGCTTGGCGACTCGGTTTGTTTGAAGCACCCCAAAATGCACCCCGGCGAATGTGAAGGCGAACTCACCGAACCGCGTGCGTTCAATCTCATGTTCAAGACCCAGATCGGGCCTGTCGCCGACGCGGATTCGTTTGTCTACCTGCGTCCCGAAACCGCTCAGGGCATGTTTGTTAACTTCTCCAATGTGCTCAACTCCACAAACCGCAAGCTGCCGTTCGGTATCGCACAGATCGGCAAATCGTTCCGCAACGAGATCACCCCGCGCAACTTCATCTTCCGCGTTCGCGAACTCGAGCAGATGGAGATGGAGTACTTCGTCCAGCCTGGCCAGGATGAGCAGATTCACGAGGAGTGGATTCAGGACCATATTGCGTGGTGGGTGGACGAGATTGGCCTCGCTCGCGAAGATATCCAGCTCCACGAGCACGCCAAAGAGAAGCTTTCGCACTATTCCAAGCGCACCGTCGATATTCTCTATAACTTCCCGACCCTCGGATTCGATGAGCTCGAAGGCTTCGCGAACCGCACCGACTACGACCTCGGCTCGCACTCCAAGAACAACGACACCCTTGGCTTGACCGCGCGTGTGACGAAGAACGAGCACTCCACCGAAAAGCTCACCTACTTCGACCACACTACCAATAAGCACATCGTCCCGTTTGTCGTCGAACCCGCTGCTGGAGTTGATCGCGGCTGTCTTGCTGCCCTTTGCGCCGCGTACAACGAAGAAACGCTGGAGAACGGCGAGACGCGTATAGTGCTTAAGCTTAAGCCAGCGCTGGCGCCGATCAAGGTCGCTGTGCTGCCGCTCAAGAAGAATGAGCCGCGAATCGTTGAGCTAGCAAAATCGATCAAGAATACGCTGCTCAAGAAGGGCGACATGCGCGCCGTGTATGACGACACCGCTGGTATCGGCAAGCTGTACCGACGCCAGGACGAAGTCGGCACCCCGTTCTGTGTCACCGTCGACTTCCAGTCGCTAGAAGACGCCACCGTAACCGTCCGCGACCGCGACACAATGGCGCAAGACCGCATCGCCATAGCCGACCTGTGGACGTATGTGAGCGAGCGGATCTAGGGGCGGTACCGGCAGTTATGATAAGCGTAATTGACCTGAAATCGATAGCACGTGCTCGCCTTGCTGATTCGCGAGCACTGCTTGCGCGCGGAAGATATGATGGTGCCGTTTATTTATGCGGGTATGCCGTAGAGATGGCACTAAAGGTGCGCATATGCAGGACTCTCAAGTGGCCGGGTTTTCCTGAGACAAGCGCAGAATGGCGAGGCTTCACATCGCTCAAGGTGCACAACTTCGATCTTTTGCTCAGGTTTAGTGGTGCCGAACCGCTGATCAGAACAAAATACATGGCAGAATGGTCTACGGTACGAGATTGGCAGCCTGAATTGCGGTATGAACCAGTAGGCGTGGCCTCTCAGGTGTATGCGGAAGAAATGATTAGGGCTGCGTCCAAGCTCGTGAGGATATTGTGATGAGCAAACTAGAACATCAGCCGGTTATAGATAAGCTTGAGTCCATTCGTGCTCTTTATGAGTCGAGCCATGGCCCCTTTTATTTGTTTGCTTATGTTAAGCCTGCGGAAAGCCCCTTATGGGACGTGCTAATCGCTGCACCATGGTTGGACGATAAGCTAAACGGCAACTACAGGAACGTCGTTAAATCGGTGCAGAATACCTTGACAACTGACGAACTGCTGGGCATTGGCGGCGTCGTGCATGTTCGCTCGGATTCACTAGTGGTCGACGACATTGCGATGCGCTTTGCGACTAGCAAGGGACCGGTTGAACTACGAAACGATCAAATAGGTAGAATTGCGCTTGACCGTGGTTATGTGCTTGAATCACTATCAGGAGTGGCTTCGAAAGCTGCATAGAGGAAATCCTAGACATGCGCTCGCCATCGCCAATTTGTGGACGTATGTGAGCGAGCGAATCTAGGGCTGGTTTATAGACGTTAGGGCGGGGAGGCTAAAGATATCTTCGCTCTTTCGTAACGTGATTTCGATCAACCCGTCAAAACGTCGTTGACAAGAAGTAGTTCAACGGTGTACCGTATTAGGTATGAACGACACGCACCAATGCCCCACCGAAGGGGCCATCGGGTTGCTGGCGCTGCTGATTAGTACCGGACGTCTCGCGGAAGGGCGTTTGGATGATGCGCTTGCCGAGGCGGGGCTAACTTTCGTCAAGTGGCGCGCCCTTAACACGCTGCTCGTGGAAGGTTCTCCCCTGCCGCTCTGTGCGCTCGCTGGTAAGCTGAGTTGCGTGAAGTCGAACATTACCCAGCTTGTTGATAAGCTGGAGGGTGATTGTCTGGTCGAGCGGGTCTCTGCGCCCGACGATCGGCGAAGCACATTACTGCGCCTAACAGAGCCTGGCGTTGACGCTCACAAGCGGGGTAGGGAAGCGCTGGAACGTGCTACGAGTACGGTTTGTGCGGAACTGACAGCAGATCAGCGACAGTCATTGCGGATATTGCTTGAAACGCTAGCCAGCTAATGCTGGCGAAATCTGAATGAGCCGAGATGTGTCCGCCAAGCGCGCGACTGGGGTTCATCGGATCTGATGTATTATGCGCCCGAAATGCTCATCGTGGAGTGTAAAGGCGTCGTTCTTTCCATTGCGAGTGCGTATCAACGGACGAAATTCTCACCTTAGTGCGAGGATTGTAGCTTGGTCACGCTGATTAACCGTCGGCGCGAAAGGGCTAGCAGTGTGCTGCTCTTGGCTGAGTCATAGGAGTTGAACGGACATGGCGCTAGGATTACTATTTGCGCGTTTCGTATTGGGAATGGGCATGGCCGCCCACGGTGTTCAAAAGGCGTTTGGATGGTTTGGCGGCACTGGTCTTAAGGGCACTGCTGGCTACTTCGAATGGCTGGGTTATCGCCCCGGTCTGATCTTTGCTGTCCTCGCCGGAATTACGGAGATCTCGTCGGCCACTCTCATCCTCACTGGATTTCTCGGCCCAGTAGGTCCAGCGATGGTGATGGTCGTGATGCTCGTGGTCGCTGGCATCTTCGTCAAGAATGGCTTTTTCGCTCAACATAAGGGCTATGAGCTCAGTGCGATGTATATGGCGGCAGCATTAGCCCTGGGCTTTTCAGGATACGGCGCGTATTCTCTCGATTCACTGCTCGGGTTAACCCATTATTATACTCCCGCCGTAACATGGGCCATAATGGGCGGCGGCACTGTCGTGGGGCTAATCAATGCGTCGCTCCGCCGCCCAGAAGCTCCAGCCACAGATGCTAAACGAACAGCGCCATCCGGCGGGGGCGGGCAACCTGCAAAATAGTTGATCCTGGCGTTTCCGGTTTTGGGCGATTGTGTTGAGTGTCTAAAGTATGGAACACTCGCAATTTGCCCAACTCCGATTGCCATGCGCGCGCAGCAGCCGAGACTGCTCCTTAGGCGGCCTTCGTGTTTACCACGCCGCGCCGCTCCACTACCTACCGTCGATTTTCGCCGACGGGGCGCTTTATGCCAAGGACATCCTGCATTCGCGCCGAATTCAGCCGCGCGTTACCGCCGTTAAGCGAGATCATATGCTCGGCCTCGGCGAATATGTCCACTTCTCCTTCAATCCCGTCAACCCGCTGCTTATCGATAAGCTCACACGCGGGTATCCGCACGCCGTCCTTGTCTTCGACGCCGCAACTCTGCTCCAACTACCCGGATCCGCCGTGCTCCCATACAACACGAAGGCGTGGCGGTCCAAGCGGCATTTCCCGCTCGTCACCGGGGGCGACGAGGCGGCGGCATTTGTCCGCAACGCTCAGGCGACCTGTCGAACGCCAAGCATGGAGCTACTCGTCAAGTATGGCGCGTCGCTTTCAAACGGCCTCATTGAAACGCGTTTCACCACCGACATCGAGCGGGAAATGTTCGGGGACATGGCAACGGCGACAGGCATCAATTGCCCGTCGCCGTGTGTGGTCGTTCGCCCTGCTCCGCGGTATCAGCCTGTGACACTCTGGCAGGTGCAGCAGTACTACGACGCGTGCGCTGCAGCAGGGGCTGTCATCCCGCCGCCAGACTTGCCATTTGATTGAGCGAGCACAGCACGGTGCCTACGCTCCCAGGCTCTTCCATACCTCGATCTTGCCGATGACGCGGTGGACGACGGCGTCGGTGTATTCGGTAGTCGTCGCGCCGCCGCCGAGGTCTGATGTACGGATGCCGTCGTGGATACACTCCAGCGCCGCTTCGTAGATCGCCCGCGACGCCGTGATAGCTTCGGGTGTCTGGACAAATGACAGCAGCGACGCGCCCGCAAGGATCATCGCGAGCGGGTTCGCGATATTCTTGCCCTGCAGCGCCGGGGCGGTACCGTGAGGCGCCTCGGTCATCACCGTCACTGGGGCGAAGTTCTCATCGAATGCCAGCAAGATCGATTCGCTGCCTGCGATGCTGCCGTAGAATGCCAGCACGAGGTCGCTCATGCAGTCGCCGTCGCGGTTCAGCGCGGGGATTACGAGCGGCTCCGACGCGCGGGACAGCAGGAGAGCGTATGTGGCGTCGATCAACTGCGGCTCGTAGCGCACTTCGGGGTACAGCTTCGAGACAGCGTCCATCTCTTCCTTGAACATCCCTTCGTACACAGGAGAAACGGTATACTTCGGACCGCCAAACACGCGGGCACGCGTCTTGCGGGCCTGGCGGAACGCGAACTCGGCGACAGCGCGGCACGTGGCACGGCTGATGTGCTCGGTGCGATAGGCGATCTCGTCGAAGCCCTCGCCTTCGCGCCATTCCTTGGCGCCGTACGCGTCATCCACTGCCATGCGAACTACCGAGATCGGCGCGGAAACACCGGCGACAGGCAGCACGCCCGGGAGGCGTCGACCAGTGCGTACAATCACCTTGCCGTCAATCTCTTCGCGTAGGATAGCGTTCGGTGAACCAACATCGCCCTTGATTTCAGGGGTGATTGTCGCTGCCTTGATGCCTAGGCCAGCTTCTTTCAACGCGATGGCAGCTTCGTGGACGACTGCATTCTTGGTAGCGCGTCGGTTTTCGAGGCTTAGATCGTAGTGGACGAACTCGAAATCGATTCCGATAACGCTGGGATGCAAGACTTTGAGGGCTTCGAGTAGGAGTTCTTGTCCCGTCTGATCGCCATCGAGAACGATGATTTTACGAGGGTTCATGTAAGACGCCTTTCATGCAATGGACTGCCCGGAATATGGGCGAACGGCTGGCCGCTTACGCGACCAAATGACCCGCATTGGCGGGTAAAATGGTGACCCGATACTTTTTCTGGTACGGTTCTTAGATAGTATGCAACATTAGGTCAACTCCAGCTGACATCTACGCTGCGCGGATTTAAGTTTGCTGGGTTGTACCCGAGTCAACGACTGCGGGATGATCTCCGCAGTGTTCGTACCGCGACAAGGGTCCAGGCTCACCCTGGGAAGAGAGATTGTATGACACATTTGCCGACGATACCGCGGCGGTATTTGCTGCGGTCCATTGCGGGCACGCCCGACGTTATCGACGAACTGCTGCACGAGATTGATGAGGATCATCCGGTCTGGGACAGGCAGATCGAGCCTGATCGTTTCACTCTTCGAGAAGTGATCGCACACCTCGCGGATTGGGAAGCCATCTGGCTGGAGCGTATCTCACGAATTCATGACGAGGAAGAGCCCGTCCTGCCCGACTACGACGAGGGCCAATTTGCCATTGACCACGATTACGCGCACAGCGATCCGTCAGAGACGCTCGAGAAGCTGCGTGCGGGACGCGACGAGCTTGTCACCTACATTGGCCACCTCCCGCAGGAGTCCTGGGTGCGTATCGGCCACAAGGACGGCAACATCTGGACAATTGAGGCGTGGATTGTGCAGATCTGCGCACACGACGGTTACCACACCCAGCAGATCGCAGAGTGGCTCACCCGCGACCGGGAAATAGGTTACGCCGCACGGGACTAGCAGACACCTGATTTCAGATCCAGCATTCAGCGAACCGACTGGGAACTGAGGGACAAGAGATATGATGAAGAAGCAGATAGATGCGGCTGGCGATCCGGTGGAAGGCTCGCCGTCGGAACTCATCGACGCGAAGATCAAGGAGCTGGGAGACTGGCGAGGCGACATGCTTGCCAAGGTTCGTGACTTGATTAAGCAGGCCGACCCAGACGTTGTCGAAGAGGTAAAATGGCGCGGTGTCCCTGTCTGGTCTCACGCTGGCATCATCTGCACCGGCGAGACATACAAGGCGGTCGTGAAGGCGACGTTCGCCAAGGGCGCGTCGCTGGACGATCCATCGGGACTGTTCAACTCCAGCCTTGAAGGCAACACTCGCCGCGCCATCGACTTTCACGAGGGCGAGGTGATCAACGAAGAGGCGTTCATGGCGCTCATTCGGGCCGCCGTTGCGCTGAATACAGCGTCGGGCAAGAGGGCCAAGTAGCGACTTCGCTGCCCGGCCATCCTCTGACCGGGCAGCTTAGTGTTTTTACGGCTTGATCCTCATGTTAAGCCTGTCTTCAGGACAGAAGGTCCAATCGCCGCCACCAGGAGCCGACATCAGGTCCCACTGGCCCGCAATGAAGCGAATGACGTCGGACTGGTCGGCTGGGAAGTGCCAGTAGCGCATCGGGCACGTGGGATCGCCACCGCCATAGAACTGCGACTGCAGCCGATAGTTCTCGTCGTCGTTCGCCGGGTTAGCCCGCAGGTATTGCTCCAGTCCGTGGTGACGGCCGCCCACCGAGTGCCCTAGTTCGTGCATGGTGCAGAAGATGATGAGCTCGTTCACCAGGGTCGGCGTGCGAGCTTGAATTGTCTCACCAATCGACTCCAGGCTGATCCCTGTCGCCGCTGCGGCCTCTGTGAAGCTACGGGGCACATGCCCAGCGGGTCCAAACTGCGGGAGGTTTCGTACCCACGATTCCACCTGGTTTTGGCAGGCGTTACGCGACAGGTTTATCGAGTCATCGAGCACCGGGCAGTGCGGGTCGGCGTCGCCGTTTGAATCGACGCCTTTCAGGAATCCGGGCTGGCTGTCGTTGTAGTCGTCAATCCAGACGCACGCTTGCTGCATGGTTGTGAACGGTGTGTGGTTGAAGTTCACCCACCTCGGATAGAGCCTGCTTCCCAGCGGCTTCATGCGACCGGTAGAGTGCAGGTAGACGATATCGATGCCAGTCGTGTGCTTGAACAGCTCGGCTCCCGCGCTGTGCAGGTCCTTGTCCTTCTCTACCAGGAACAAGAATAGCTTGCGCGAGCCTTGTTCCAGGCGTTGGAACTCCTCTTTGTGACTGGCGTTGTCTACGAGGAAGCCTCGATACTCCTCGTATGCTGTGATACCGTCGCCCTTCGTTTGCAGACCGGGCGGCTCGCTCTCGTCGTCCCAGTCCGCAGCCAGATTGCGGTCCCAGATGTTGTGATCCTTCTCCCACTGGTCGGCGATATGGTTGCCGTTGTCATCGAGAGGCAGTGACACGTACGAGATTGTGTGGCTTAAGGCGCTTGTTGAGTCTATGCCTAGCGGTTCGCATTTTGCGTCGACTTTGCCATAGGCTCCCGTATCGCGGGCTGCGACTTTAACGGTGGCATCGAATGCTGCGACGCTCTTAGTGCGCACATGCTGCTCGTCGATCCATTCGATATCGGCTTCCTGATCGTGAGGGAAGAACAGGCCTTTCTTGATGTCCGACGTTGAGGGGAAGTTCATGCAGATACCGGCCTGCTCACTCACGTCGTGAAGGTAGATGTCAATTCGCCCGCGCACGGCGGTGTTGGTCTGCCGCAGTCCGTTGGCGGCAGGCGCGTCCGGCTGGGCGGGGTCATGCATCACGACGTGCATCTTGATCGGGTCCGGGTGTCCGAAGAACTCGGGCGACCCGGTGTCGTCGGCATCGGGCATCGGCAACCACTTCTTGTAGTCAGCGGTATCGGTAGGCTCGATCAGCAGTTCCAGAGGCCTCGGATTGACCGTTATGCTTAACGAGTCTGTGCCAGCATAGTCGATTCCACCCATCTTGAACTGGAAAGGCTCTGACCCTGAGATTGTCGTCGGCGATCCTGCAGCAATTGCAGCGGTGAGCGTCTGGTAGGAGAAACGCATCGTTGGCACGGGACAGGGATGCCCTGGCTGAGCGGGATTCGCTATGGTTTTCTCCGCCGAAAACATCCCGAGACCGTCGAGGAAGTTGTTTTCTGGATAGGATACGTTGGTATGGGTACCGTCGCGGTCGGTGACGGTAAGGGTACCTTTGCCGACACCGCCAGCCCCACCGCTCCAAGGGTAGAGCGTTCCGCCCTGCCCGGTCGTCACCAGCATGAAGCTTGCGACGGCCGATGAATAGGAGCCATCTAGCTTCGACTCGGCAGTTCCGGAGCGCGACCTGCTCGTCGAATTCTGGTGGAATGTGCCTCCACCGACCCGCGCAATTTGCGTGCCTGCCATGAGGGGTTCAAAGCGGAACGAGGACGGATGTGCGCTTGGCTGGAAGCTGGTGCCAAAGTAATCGTCGAGGCCGCCAAGCTGGGGGAACATCATGCACCTGGCAACGATGGTTACGCGGCTGGTCTCGTCATAGTCTTGCGCGTGCCCTGTGTAGTTAATGGTGTAGTGGATCATGCAAGGTATGCCCTTGTCGGCATTGCCTGCAGGTGAGTGAGGGCTGGGCAGTTGCGTCGGATTGCCAGCAGGTGTATTCAGCTTCGCGGCGGATATGCGGCCCCATTCGGCCAGCTTCATGATCTCGGGCATGGTGAGCGGCTGGCCATTTTGGCCCTTAGCGATGATGGCCGCGATATCCGGCGGGGTGCCCGGCGGGATCATCACATCAGCGTGAACGGCGGCTGATGATAAGACTGCTGCGGTGCATAGGGCAGCGCTCACAAAGGCGAATGCGCGTCGGAATCGAACCATAAACGGCTGTTTCATGAAAGGGATTTAGCCGTTGAGAGTGTGATTCCTTCTTAATATGGGCTCGCGACTCGGCGACTACACTGAATCGGTCGCACGAGGCTGCTTGTTTCCACCGATTGTGTGCGCAATCGCAATGCCGACGATGGCTACGGCAGGCATCATGGCGAATGCAGAATTGATACCGGTGATGTGGCCGAGGGCTGTTTCGATAGTCGCCCATACGAGGTAAGCCATAGTCCAGACCATCACCACTTTGACCCAACCGAGCAGACTGATGACACGGTCAAGGGTCATTCCTCTTGTCGGGGGCTTGGACAGGTTCATAAGCACGCCAATGACCGTGAAGAGGGCATAGAGCATTAACCCAACGAAGGGGATATGCCATAGCATGTCCTTGGGTCCGAACCCGTCGGCTGCCCCAGCGGCATTGAAGTGGGTTGGGATGGTTGCTGGCAGGATGGGGAGGCTTGCCGAGATGACAATTCCCATGTACGCTAGGCCCGCAAGTGCTATTGTTTCAGGAATGAGCTTCATGCAAGTATAGACTCAGAAATTGCCGGAAAGTTGCATGAGGGGCGGGGAATACCTCACCCCCAGCCCCTCTCCTAGGATAAGGAGAGGGGAGCCAGATTTTGCGCGTTTTGCGTTGCGCAACGCGATTCTTTTTTTGCGCAGGACTTGGTCCATTCGTTGCTGTTGAAACTAGGAGTCAAAAAGTAAAAGGCTGGGTACCACATCCGGTGTGAAAACCCCTAAAAAGGAGAACGGACATGGTAACCCCGCCTGATGAGATTATATCCATCTTGTCGCCT
>DASXUY010000024.1:0-98488 GCA_036504535.1 Capsulimonadaceae bacterium | reverse complement strand
AGTACATCCGTTACAAGACGGCTAAAGCAGGCGGTACGCTTGTGGTGGCACCGAAACGGGCAAATCGCAACGAATGCTCGGCAAATCGAATCCAATTCGCCCTCGAAGGCGTCTAATACGGGCGTGAAAAGCCCAGATTTGAACACCGCAAACTAAAAAGTCGACGGCATTTAACAAGGTGGCGAACTTACGCGCTGATAGTCTATAAGCATCGCCACTTTAGCCGGATAATTCCGGGACAGGCTCCTAGTAATTGAAGATAGGGTCTCCGACCCACCGGAACGGGACGGCTCCGCCATCCCCACCACGCCGTGAACGACACGCAGGCCACGCCGTGACCGCGTCCGGACGTTGCCGTGAACGGCGTCCGGACCACGCCCAACATACGGGCCACGCCGTGACCGACGTTCGGACGGCGCCGTGAACGCGTCCAGACCAGGCCCTGACCGCCGTCCGGACCATGGCGTGAACGACGCCCACGCTACGCCGTAAGCGCTGGCCGGACCACGCCGTGAACGCCGTCCATGCCATGCCCGCCGTCCAGGCCGCGCCGTGAACGTCGTCCATGCCGTGAACGCCGTGCCGTGAACGTCGTCCATGCCGTGAACGTCGTCCATGCCGTGAACGTCGTCCGAACTGCCGTGCCCGCCGTCCAGGCCACGCACGCCGTTCAGACCACGCACTGAAGTACGTGGTTAGTTATTGAAGATAGGGTCTACGACCCACCGGAACGGGACGGCTCCGCCATCCCCACCACGCCGTGAACGTCGTCCATGCCGTGAACGCCGTCCGGACCACGCCGTGAACGACGTGGTTAGTTATTGAAGATAGGGTCTCCGACCCACCGGATAGAGACGGCGGAGCCGTCTACCGTAGGTTTAAACCTACGGTTCTGAAGTGCTTGAAAGTGCCGGACATAAGAATGTCCATGGCACTCAGAAATGTTGGCCGTCGCTCTTTCTGTTATATATAAATTGTACCTTATTATTTCAATATTGATATGGGGATGATTTTTATTTTGACACTTTGATTGGGGGTTGAGTTTCGATAGTCCTACAGGGTGGGGATGTAATGGCATGGTTTGAGTCGCTATACTCAGGACGGTGGTGCTGCCTGGTTGCCAATTGAGCAATTTGGGGGTGATCACTCGTAGGCGAATTGTAAACTGCTGACGCCTTGACTGGGGTACCTGAATTGAACAAACTCCTGACTGTTGTCCGCGAAAGCCCTGTAGCTGTCTTCGCGCTGGTTGGCCTGACTGTTGGGTCGATTATTCATCCGTTCAACGATTCCATTGGCCATATCATCTGGATGGTCACGCTTGTTATTGGCGGGTTTCCAATCGTCTGGCGCACATTGCTCGGCATGCTTAAGGGCAATTTTGCGTCGGATGTAGTAGCGATGCTTGCAATTGTTACTGCTGTCGCCATGGACCAGGCGTTCGCTGGCGCGATTGTGCTGCTCATGCAGACCGGTGGCGAGGCGCTTGAGTCGTACAGCTTGCGGCGCGCGTCCAGTTCTCTTGACGAGCTCCTCGCTCGCGCTCCTCGCATTGCGCACAGACGCACTGGTGATCAGCTTGCCGATATAGATGTTGCAGACGTTGCCGTTGGTGATACCCTCGTGGTGCGTCCCGGCGACATTCTTCCGGTCGACGGCGCTCTTTTGTCGGCGCTGGCGGAAGTCGATGAATCGGCGCTTACTGGTGAGCCGCTTGGACGTCCCAAGGAGGCTGGCGATGAACTTCTCAGCGGCAGCGTTAACACCGGGGACGCGTTCGAATACCGCGCGGTCAAGGTGGCGGCCGATAGTCAGTATTCGCGGATTGTCGAGTTGGTGCGCCAGGCTCAGGAAGAGAAGCCGCCAATTCAGCGCCTCGCGGACACATACGCGGTCTGGTTCACACCGATCACCCTGGTTATGTGCGCGATTGGATGGGCATACACTGGCAATTACCACACGATTTTAAGCGTTCTGGTTGTCGCAACGCCCTGCCCGCTAATCCTCGCAGTTCCCGTGGCTGTTATCAGCGGCATAAACCGCGCGGCACATGAGGGCATTATCGTGAAAGGTGGGGCAGCGATTGAGCAGATCGGTCGCGCGCAAGCGTTCGTGTTCGATAAGACAGGCACGCTGACATTCGGTTCGCCGGTCGTCTCCGACATTGTGGCGTTTGACGGGTTCACCAAAGATCAGGTCATTACTGCGGCTGGATCAGTCGAGCAGCTCTCAGCGCATGTTCTTGGCAAGACTCTCACCGCCGCCGCCGTCGCGGCTGGCAATACGCTCTCCATCCCTACAAACTTCCGGGAAATACCAGGCAAAGGGGTCGAGGGGATGGTCGACGGTAAGCATATTCGTATCGGGTCACCCCGCTTTCTGTTGGAATGCACGGGCCACTCAATCCCGCCAGGCGACTATTCGAGCGGCCTCGCGACCTACGTGGCCATTGATGACAATCCTGCCGGCGCGATCTTGTTCAATGACAAGATCAGACCTGGCGTCCCGGAGATGATGGCGCGCCTCAAGAGCATGGGCGTTCGAAAGACGGTTATGTTGACCGGCGATAAGGCGGAACATGCCAATAAAGTGGCCAAGGAAGCGGGGATCGACACAGTTGCTGCCGACCTCTTGCCCGAGGACAAGGTGACGAATGTTGTTGCCCTGAAGAAGCGATACTCGCCGCTGGTGATGGTTGGGGACGGTATCAACGATGCTCCAGCGCTTGCGATCGCATCGGTGGGCGTAGCGATGGGCGCTCATGGATCAGGGATCTCAGCCGAGGCGGCGGATATGGTGCTGCTGGTCGACGATGTTCGGAAGGTTGGCGAGGCGATGTGGATAGGGCAGCGGATGCTTAGAATTGCCAAGCAGAGTATTTATATCGGCCTCGGAGTGAGCTTTGCGTTGATGGTAGTTGCGGCGACGGGACATATCTCGGCGCCGACGGGAGCTCTGTTGCAGGAGGTGCTCGACGCTGCGGTGATCTTGAACGCGTTGCGGGCGCGGTAGTCAGAAAGAGGGCAGAGACAAGCTCTGCACCCTACGCGGCTCGGAGTTCGACCAGGTGGTCGCTCATGGAGCGTGACTTGATGAGTTCGGTGATTTCGGTGGCGGAGCCGGGTTTGGAGAAGAGGTAGCCTTGGCCGTGGTCGCAGCCGAGCGCTTGTAGGCGTCGCATTTGCTCGTGGGTCTCGATGCCTTCGCCGGTGATGTCGAGGCGCATGGTTTTGGCGAGGGTGATGATGGCTTTGACGATGGCGTCGTCTTCTACCTCGTCGCCCAGGCGGCTGACGAATGAGCGGTCGATTTTGATTGTGTCGATAGGGAAGCTCTTCAGGTAGCTCATCGACGAGTAGCCGGTGCAGAAGTCGTCGATTGCTAGCTGCACGCCGATTTGCTTGAGCTGTTCGAGCTTTCGGACGGTGTTTTCGGTGTCCGCAAATGTTACGCTTTCAGTGATCTCCAGCTTGATGTCGGCGGGGTTCAGGCCAAACCGCCGGATAGCGGTCCGGACATCGTCGACGATTTCCGGGTGCTGGAACTGGCGCGGCGACAGGTTTATGCTCATCTTGAGGCGCGGGTCGGACGGGAACATTTCCTGCCATTCGCGAAGCTGGCGGCACGCTTCTACGAGCACGAATTGGCCCAGCGATATGATGGTGCCAGTCTCTTCGGCGATTGGGATGAACTTGCCGGGAGGGAGCATGCCCCGAATCGGGTGCTTCCAGCGCATGAGAGATTCCAGTCCAACAATTCGCTCATCGAGCATAGAGACGATGGGCTGGTAGAACACGACAACCTCGTTGCGGTCGACTGCTTTGCGGAGTTCACCCTCAAATTCCAGACGCTCGGCGGCTTTCGCGCTCATGCTGCGATGGAAGATCGAGTATCGCCCCTTCCCGGATGTCTTCGCTTCGTACATGGCAGTGTCGGCGTCGCGCAAGAGGAACTGCGGGATATCGTCGCTGTTTCCGCTGAGCGCGATGCCGATACTCGCAGACGTGAAGCAGGCTTGACCTTCGACGTAGATGGGCTCTTCTAGCACACGCACGATGCGCTCTGCTACCATCTGCGGAATGGTACCGGAAGCGTTCTCGAGCAGTACAGTGAACTCGTCGCCTCCGAGTCGCGCCAGGGTATCGTCGGGCCTGAGGCATGATTTGATGCGGTCGGCGACTTCGAGCAGCATGCGGTCGCCGGCCTGGTGGCCGAGGCTGTCGTTAACGACCTTGAAGTTATCGAGGTCGATGAACATCACGCCGACAGCATGCTCGTGACGGGCTGTCCGCGAGAGGCCGAGGCTGAGGCGGTCCAGGAAGAGGGCGCGGTTCGGGAGGCCCGTGAGCGAGTCGTGGAACGCGTGGTGCGTGAGCTGCTCTTCGAATTCCTTGCGCTCGGTGATATCGCGCATGGTGGCAATGATGCCGCCGACTTCGGGTTGGCCGAGTTGGTTGATAAGCACGATTTCGGCGTGGCGCCATGAACCGTTCTGGTGAAGGAGCCGCATTTCAGCGGTCACGTTCACAGACGGGCTGCCAGCCGACTGGTCCATAATATTGCGGGCGTGACTGACATCATCGTGGTGGATGATCGTGTAGACGCGGGTTCCGGTAAGGGATGCCGATGGGATGCCGAGAACTTTGTCGGTTGCGGGACTGGCGTACTGGATCAGGCCAAACCGGTCGAGAATCAGGATGATGTCGGTAGCGTTGGCGACCAGCGAGTGGAACCGCGCTTCGTTCTGGCGCAGCGACCGACGCTCATTGGCAAGAAGCAGGGATTCGTGACGGCGCGATTCAAACCGCCGGAAGAGTATCACGAGGATGGGCATTGTGATCGCGATGATGATACCGGATCCGATGAGTGCGATGCCGTAGGCCACATCAGCGTTGCGCTCCATGCTTGACGTGATAGCAAGTGACGTCGAGTTCAGGGTAACGAGGCACTGTGCGAGCTTAGTGGAGTCGATGTAGCTCGCCTTTGCGATATTACGCTTGGCTAACGCGTCGGTGACTGTGACAATCGCGGCTCGTGACGCCTCGTAGCAGCGAGTAATTGTTGACACATCGTCTGCGGACGCGCCCGAATGGTCGAGTACGTCTATTTGAGTCTGCGCCTGCTCCTCAAATGCCGCCAGCCGCTTTCGCGCGCCGCCCGTGAGGCCGCCCTTTGCCAGGGAGTCTGATGTGATCGACCGCATCTTAAACGTGAGGCCGACAATTCGTTCAATGGAGATCTGGGCTCGGCGGTTGGTGTCTGCGATATGAGATAGGATGTTGAACGCAAGCACGCCACCGACTGCAGCGACAATGAGTGTCGTAGTAAGGATGCGCTCGACTCGGTCTGAGCTTACGCCGGGCATCACCGCTTCAACTTTATCATCTTTTGCGCTTTGGGCGATTGGCGACATGCTTCTGGTATGCGCTTTCGTGCTGGTTGGGCCGCGACCGAGAATGGTCCATCTCAGTATCAATTGCCATATCTGGACGACGATGTTCCGGAGTCCGGCCGCGTAATATAACGGGTGTTGTTACGAGTTATTATTGGCAGTATTTGTAGCGAACCAAACCCCAAAGCACCCATTTGTAACCTATTTATTGAGAATGATTACGGCAAGATCTCCTTTTCAGGCAAAATTACCTGCCTGGTAATATTCCGTGTAGCGGGTTTACATTGAGATAGATAGCAGTTGGTGGTTGTTCTGCCCTCCTTGGGAGGCGTTTGGCGGCCAGTCAGGGTAAACTTATCGGGCATGAATATTATAGAATTGACAGAAACCGACCGTGGGCGTTGGGATGAATTTGTAGGCGAGAACAAGCACGGAGATGTGCTGCAAGCATACGAGTGGGGCGAACTTAAGAGCGCGGGGAACGCGTGGTCGTCATTCTGCCTCGCCGCCGTTGACGAAAGCGACAAGATTGTGGGCGGGGCGCTCTTGCTGCGACGCGTGCTGCCCGTGGTAGGGCCGTTTTACTATGCGCCGCGCGGGCCGCTGATGGCGGACTGGTCTGACAGCGCGACGCTGGGACTGCTTGTCGACGCGATCCGCACCCGCGCCAAGGCGGACGGTGCGGCGTTCCTGAAGATTGACCCTGCTGTGCCGTCGGACGATGCGGTTGCGGTGGCCGCGCTCGATTCGCTGGGATTTGTGAACCCGCCGGGAGTGGATCCGCAAGGCTTCGGCGGCACCCAGCCGCGTTGCGTCATGGTGCTGGATATTGCCGGGAAGAGTGAGGACCAACTGCTCGCCGAATTCAAGGCCCAGTGTCGCAGGAATATACGGAAGTCGTTGAAATTCGGTGTCGAGGTTGTTAGCGACACGACCCGTGAGCATATTGCTCCGTTTTACGAGATCCTCGCCATTACCGCGAAACGGGACGGCTTTACGGTTCGCCCGCAAAGCTACTACGACAGTATCTGGGATACGTTAGTGGAACGAGGACTGGCGAAGCTGTTCCTCACAAAGCTGGGCGATACCTACCTGTCGGGGGCGCTGTGCTTCAAGATTGGCGACAAGTGCTGCTACGTGTACGGGGCATCGTCGAACGAGCACCGCGACACGATGCCGAACTATGCCATGCAGTGGGCGATGATCCGCTGGGCGCAGGCGGAAGGCTGTTCGGTCTACGACTTCCGCGGTGTTTCGCCTCGGAAGCGCCAGGAGGGCGAGGACGCAGCCGAGCTTGAGAAGGAAGACCATCTGCAGGGGCTCAATCGGTTCAAAGAAGGCTTCGCCGCTGAGTATATCGAGTATCTTGGCGAGCGCGATTTGCCGTTCAACGCGCTGAAGTATTGGGCGTGGAACAACGCCAAGCCTGCGGCGCAATCGGTGCTGCGGAAGCTGCGCGGTCGCAAGTAAGCGTTGCGGTGGGTAGCGGCGCGGTGAGATATGGGACAGCCCGGCGGCTCCTTTGAGGGGAGTCGCCGGGCTGATTTGGTTTGTCAGGTGTTGGTGGGACGGGCGAAGGTCGGTGACACCGAGGACACGGAGGGGCAGAGAATGGCACGTAGGAGCAGAGAATGCAGGAAGGGCACGGAGGGCAGAGACAAGCTCTGCCCCTACATCTGTTGTTGTCGTCTAGAACAGGAGCTTGATGCCGCCGGGGAGGCATCGAGGGCAGGAAGGGCAGAGAATGGCAGGAAAGACACGGAGGGCAGAGACGAGCTCTGCCCCTACATTTGGTGTCGTTGCATCTAGAACGGGAGCTTGATGCCGTTGGGGAGGCCTGGGAAGACGTGCTTGTTGGGCTTCTGCGGAGCAGGAGTGTCGCCATTGTCTTCGGAGTCGTCCTTTTTCGGCTTCGACTTGGGTTTGTCGTTATCGTCACCGCCGCCTGCGCCGGGGATCGAGAATCGCTTCATCATGGAGTCGCGCTGGATTTTGTCCCATTCGTCGCTGGTCACTTCGCGATAATCGGATGGAATCGTGAAGTTGCTGACATCGAGCGATGCCTTCGAGTATTCACGGGTGTCCATGAGGATGTATTTGTCGGGGCTGCTCGCATCCATATATATCTTCTGTCGGAGCGGCATTTTGCCGAAGACTCCGAACGCTCCGGTGGTGTCGCCGTGGATTTCGGTGGTCACCTTGCAGGGGTTGGTGTCAGCGGTATCGGTGCCACCCGTGTCGCTGGGTTTGGCGGCGCTTGGCGGGCAGCTGATGCCGGCCTGGATGTCGGCTACCCACGATTCGATACGCATGGTGGTGTCGCTGTCGCCAGGGCAGCCGGACGACTGCATGCGCATGTTGATGGCGTAGTGCTTGGTGTTGATATCGAGGATGCGCTCGGGTTCGAGTTGCTCGATAGAGTAGGTGATGATCTCTTTACCGGTGCCCGCTTTCTGTTTGGGCTGCCATCCGCCGCGCTTCGCGGCCTTGGTCATGGCGGCGATGTTACCGAGAAAGGCGGGGCGGTTGTTGTCGAGGGTTTTTCGGGTGTAGACCTTGTTCATCGGGTCTACGGTGTACTGCGTGCGCGACGGACAGTCGGTGATGGTGACCGTCTGCATGTTGAAGCCACCACCGCCCATGGATGTTTCGGTGCGGATCCGGCCGTCTTTGGAGAAGTTGGTAGAGCGCATCGTGAATCCGGATGTTTTGTCCTTGGCGGAGGCGTCGACCATGGACATCTCGGTCGTGTAGCGAACGTCGGCGTTCGCAGGGCTGGGCACCATGTAGGCTACGGAGGCCAACAGGGCCATCGGCAGCAGGCGCGCGCATAGTTTGTGTATGTCGGTCATCGGTTCAGTCTCCTGTGTGTGGTGTCTCGGTCGCATCATGGCGACGTAAGCCGGGCGAAAATCAGTGGTAATCGGGTCGATCTTTCTAGACTGACGGCCTAAAATCCTGCCGCCAGCCGACCGCGCGATCTGAGTCTTTTTTCACAATTCATCTGCTAGAATACCGATTCCAAAGATT
This sequence comes from Capsulimonadaceae bacterium, assembly GCA_036504535.1. Taxonomy (GTDB): domain Bacteria; phylum Armatimonadota; class Armatimonadia; order Armatimonadales; family Capsulimonadaceae; genus JARLGU01. Next base: position 90,066 of record DASXUY010000024.1, on the reverse strand, counting down.
CTTGAGAAGATTTGTGAGACATCTAACAATAATATATTGTCGGAAAAAGTCGTAATTGGCGTTGTTGAATGTTGCTAACAGATTCCGACTTGTGTTACAATGGCTGAAGGGCATGCCAACTTAAGGTGTCATTAGTGTTTGGGTAACGGTCATCATGGAGTCGGTTGCGAGCAATGCACTCCGCGAGACGCCTTATTTGGAACCACCTTTTTCCCGCAAGCCTCCAGGAGGACACTCTATGGCCCTTCGAGGGACAGATTCTCACTCGCGTAAGTTGAGCGTAATCACGATTCTGACACTCGCTGCCGGTGCAGTACTCCTACAGTTGACCGGTCGTCCCGCTTTGGCGTCTGATCCTCCCGCGCACATTATTGTCGAGGGGCGCGAGGCGCTGTTCATGGTCAGCCCCACTGTTGGCGATAACGATACTGTTTTTGCTCCCGTCGATTTCGTCCACATGCTTGGCGCTGAGTTCAAGAAAGTCGACGACCGCACGGTTAGCATCACATCCACCGACGGGCGGACGTTCACGTCCAGCTACACGTACTCCAACGACCGCTACATTGTGGCTGTTCAGCCTATCGCCAAGCAGCTCGGCGCGGATATCTCGTGGGACGGCGATTCGCGGGCTCTTACGCTGCGTGCCAAGGTGCTGGTGGTGAGGGTTGACGGCGGAAAGCTAGCCGTGGCCACATCGTATCCGATCAACTACCGCACAGGTGTGTTGTCGTCGCCGTACCGCGCGTACGTCGACCTGTTTGGCGCTGTGTTGCCGGGTTCGGCAAGCATTCCGATCAAGACCGATGGCGTTTCGCAGATCCGCGCCAAGCAGATGGAGTTCAACACGGTTCGTGTTGCGCTCGACATGGGCAACCTGCCGAAGTTGGCGCTCGGGCCGGGGAACAAGTCCGCGCGCATCCAGATTCCGTTGACCGGTGCTCCCATTTCCGCGCCTCCGACGCAAATTGCGGCGGCAAATCCGACACCTGCGCCACCGCCGCTGGCGGTCGCTAAGCCCACGCCGCAAACGTCTGATCCGAGCCCTTTCCCGACGGTCGCGCCGCCAGCCGCCAAGCCGTCTGTCGGGCAGCCTCCTGTGCCGGTGGTCGTGGCCAGCGCTCGGGTCGCACCGGAGCCTGCCACTGTGGCGCCGCGAGCTTCGAAGAGCGGGGGGCCGTTCCGCATCACGGCGGTCGACTACTTGACGACGCCCGATAACAAGCCTGCGATTGTGATTACGACCGAAGGCAAGCCTCTCGCGTCGGCGCCGCGTACCGAACAGCTGGATTCTCCTGCGCGGTTCTCGATTGATCTCCAGGGCGCTGATCTCGCGTTGCCGACTAGCGGGCCGAACTCACAGATTGCTGTGACCAACCCGGTGATCAAGGGCATTCGCTGGGGCACATTGAACTTGAAGCGGACTACGTTTGGCCGTATTGTGCTGGACTTGACGCGTCAGGCTGATTTCAGGATCGCTGAAGAGAAGACGGACGACGGCAACGGGCAGCGCTATACGGTGACATTAGCCGAAGACCTGAGTTCGCCCGTGCCGACGGTCCCGTCGGATCCTGTGATGCCTATCGGCGACCTACCCCCGGGCACGACGCCGCCGGTAATCACTCCTCCCGGTATGACGCCTCCGAGCACGACACCGCCGACAACGGCTCCGCTTGGGCCAACGTCGCCGCGCCCCGTTGACATCAACCGCATGACGGTGATCATCGATGCAGGTCATGGCGGCAAGGATGGCGGCGCTCCTGGTGGCGGTGAGCTTTGGGAGAAGAACCTCAACCTTCAGATTGCTAAGCGAGTACGCGATGTATTTACGGAGGCCGGGGCGACGGTGTTGATGACGCGAAGCGACGACACGTTCATCCCGCTGCCGGACCGGTCACAGCTTGGCAATGATAAGCGAGCGGATCTGTTTATCAGCATCCACTGCGACTCCGGCAACTCGCGCAACGCCAACTCGGGCTCGACGATTTACTACCATGGTAATCAGGCGACGTGCAAGGAGATAGCGGCGGATATCGCGTCCCGGCTCAAGGAGTCGAATTGCGGCATTCCGGTGAATGGCACGCGGACGGACTTTGTTCGCTTCCCCGGCGTCGGATTTTCCGTGCTTCGCCGCAGCGCATCGCCCGCTGTTCTTGTCGAGTGCGGGTATATTAATTGCGATACGGACGCCCAGGCTCTCCAGCAGGCGGACACGCAGGATCTCATCGCCAAGAGTATCCTCGCGGGTGTGAAAGACTATGTCGCAAATCGCGTCGCACGAAACTAGCTTATCGGAACGCTGCTCTCCAAAGCGGCGTTCCTTTTCCTTCCAGACTCTCTGCACTCTCCTTCTTTGTCTCCTCGTTGCCGTGCCGCTCCTAACCGGCTGCGGTAAGGACGAGGGCGAGAACCCCGCACAGCCGCCACCCGATGTACAGATCATCCCTGGCGATATGACGGGGCCGACAACCCACAAGAGCACCGGAGAGGTGACCATTTACCGGAACGCTCACGGCAAGGCTGAACTTCGGCACGCCGACGAAAACGGGCTCGTCGCCGAAACCGTGCGGATCCCGATCGACAGCGTCGCGCCAGCTAAAGATGCGATTAACCACCTGATCGACGATCCTCGCAGCCCCATTCCAACCGGAACGCAGTTGCGTAAGGTTGTGATTGACGATAAGTCGGGCCTCGCGACAGTCGATTTGTCGCAGGAGTTCGTGGACAACTTTAAGGGCGGCGATAAGGTGGAAGCTGCGATTATCAACAGCGTGCGGGCTACACTTGGCCAGTTTTCCAATGTGACGCAAGTGCAGTTTCTGGTCGATGGCAAGAAGGTGGCGCAGCTTGGCGGCACCATAGAGCTTACTGACCCGCTGCCAGTGATTCGCCCGGCGCACGCCGCATCTAACGGCGGCGCGACGGAGGTACGTTGACGTGACCGGCAACGCTCCCATTGGTGTATTCGATTCTGGGGTCGGCGGTCTGAGTGTCGCGCGCCAGTTTCTCCGCATTCTTCCGAACGAAGAGCTCCTGTACTTTGCGGATACGGCTCATGTGCCGTATGGCGGCCGCCCGCTTGACGAGGTCCGTGGGTTTGCTCTTCCCATTTGCGACTTTCTCGTGGCAAACGGGGCGAAGATGGTCGTTATGGCGTGCAATATTTCGTCGGCAGTCGCTCTTGATGCCGCCCGCTTGCAGCACCCCGATATCCCCATCATTGGCGTGATCGCGCCGGGTGTTCAGGCGGCGCTGCGGCAGGGTGCGCGCCGGATTGGTGTTCTTGCCACGCAGGGCACTGTGTCCAGCGGCGCATACACGGCGACGGCGCATCGCTTGGATCCGACGGTCAATGTGGTTGAAAACGCATGCCCACGGTTTGTGCCGCTGGTGGAGGACGGGCTTTCTGAGAGTGCCGACGCGATTGACGCCGCGAGGACATACCTTGAGCCGTTGTCCCGTGCGTCATGCGATACGATCATTTTGGGCTGCACACACTATCCCTTTCTCATCAATGCGCTGACCCGGGAGGCTGGCGATCTTTTTCCTGCCGATCACCAGCCGCGATTCGTTGACCCTGCAGGCGAGACGGTACGCGAGGCAGGCGTAATACTGGCAGATCGCGCGATTGCAGCTCCACCAAGCGCGACGCCGCACCATCGTTACTGCACCAGCGGCGAGCGTGCGAAATTCGCGCGTCAGGGGCCAATCTTCCTGGGTGGCCCCGCAGACGATGTGATTCATGTGGACCTCGATTCTCAAGAGCGATCCTACTCCCTCGCCCGCCTCGGGAGAGGGGTGGGGTGAGGGCATCGGTGAAGGCTTAGCACTATCTCGGAAGACCCAACCCCCTCGCGGACTCGGGACCCTCTTGGTCAAGAGACCTGCCCTCCCGCCCAAGACGGCGGGTCCTTCGCGATGCGCGAAGGGAACTTTTCTATTCCTTTCGCTGGGCGTATTGAGCGAGTGGATATATTGTTGGTCCGACAATTGACTTATTCAGGAGCGGGATGAGCCGCTGCCGATACTGGAAGGATTGAACTATGCCACGACCCGACGGCCGCCAGGCCACACAATTACGACCCGTCACAATGGAGCTCGGCTTCGCAAAGTATGCGGAAGGCTCGTGCCTCATCTCAGTGGGGGACACACGGGTGCTCTGCACCGCGAGCGTTGAGGACAAAGTCCCGCCGTTCCTCAAGGGGCAGGGCCAGGGCTGGGTAACCGCTGAGTATTCGATGCTTCCGCGCGCCACGCACACCCGGACACCTCGTGACAGCAGCAGCGGCAAACCGAATGGGCGGACCGTCGAAATTCAGCGCCTCGTGGGCCGAAGCCTGCGTAGCGTTGTCGACATGCACGCACTTGGTGAGCGAACTATCTGGCTGGACTGCGATGTGATTCAGGCCGACGGCGGAACACGCACCGCAAGTATCACGGGCGCGTTTGTCGCGATGGTGCAGGCGATGGTTGGCCTCAAAAAGAAGGGGCTGGTTCGCACGCTGCCGTTCGATGAGTGGGTGGCCGCAGTGTCTGTCGGCGTCGTTTCCGGCGAAGAGCGTCTCGACCTTGAGTATGCCGAGGATTCGCAGGCTGCGGTGGACATGAATATCGTGATGACCGACACGAATCGGTTTATTGAGGTTCAGGGAACAGCCGAGGGAGCGCCGTTCGACCGCAACCGCCTCAATCGCTTGCTGGACATTTCTCAGCAGGGGATACGGGACCTGATCGCGATTCAGCGAGATACGTTGAAGGGGCTGATCTAGGTCAGAATACCTCACCCCCGGCCCCTCTCCTACGATAAGGAGAGGGGAACAAGAGGAAAGCCACTGCCTACATTCCTTCTGGCTCCCTTCTCCTTATAATAGGAGAAGGGCTGGGGATGAGGTATTTTCCTTCAGTGCGCTGGTGAGTCACTTATCCACGTCCAAACCCAACCTTATCGAATTATAGTGTCTACTATGGAAATAATCGTCGCAACTACCAATGCTCATAAATTCGGCGAAGTGGCGGCGATTTTGAATCCGTTACTGCCAGCGGGGCTGACTCTTGCGGCCCTCACCGCGGCCGACACGGTCACGGAGCCGGATGAGAATGGGGCTACGTTTGAGGCGAATGCGTTAATCAAGGCTCGCTTCTATGCCCACGTGACGGGGAAGCCGTGCCTTTCGGACGATTCCGGGCTTTGTGTCGATGCACTGAACGGTGCCCCTGGGATTCGGTCGAGCCGCTATGCACCGACAGATGCGGCGCGGATCGAAAAGCTGCTGGCCGAGTTGGCGTATGCCGGAGCTTACGACTCAGCCGAGCGAACCGCCCGATTTGTGTGCTGCGCTGCGTTGGCACTGCCTGATGGGGAGGCATTCACAGCTGAGGGTGTTTGCGAGGGCGTGATCGCAAGCGAGCCTTACGGCGCAGGCGGCTTTGGGTACGATCCTGTGTTTCTGCTTACTAATCAATCTCGAACAATGGCTCAGCTATCGAGCAGCGAAAAGAACGACGTTAGTCATCGTGGCCGCGCGATGCGCTCGATTGCCGCCAAAATCGCTCGTATCCCTGGCATATCCCTCTAAATTTGGCAAATAATTGCCGATGTCCTCACTAAAGCGGTCAACCGTCAAAATCACTGTATCAAATAGTAAGAGCTTGCACGGTATAATTTCCCGTAGGCATTTTAGGCAATCGTCTTTCATCTGCTTTACGCTGCACTCTGGTATCGGCGCCTACCTATTGGATTGCGTCGATGGCGGGCGCTGGCCCCCGATGCGGAAGATGTGCATTGAGGCGTTTAGTCAATAAACTGCCTGGGTAATATCAGAGCGAGGATAACGCTAGCTTGGCTACCCTCAGACGCTGACGCTCGAATTACGAACAAGGGGTTGCGCTTACAGCAACAGAGATCGATAAACATGACATTAGATACAGCCGCGACTGTTTCGCTGTACATCGTCCTGGTTTTTGTGGTCATTTTTGCCCTCCTTACGGTGGGTCTGCTCGCTGTGATTGCATTCGGTTTGCGGTCGCTTGAGGCGAAGGTAGATTCGGCGCTTGAACAAGTAAAGCCGGTTCTTTCTAAGACAACGGAAACTTTAGACGTCGTTCAGCGCGTAACGAGCAATATTGGTGATCGAGCTGACGCTATATTAGAGCGCGGTGAGACGACAACTGAAAGCGTTGCAAGGAAAGTTGAAGCAACGGCATCGGTCGTACAAAAGGCGGTTTCAACACCGCTGATCAACATTTCGAGCCTGATAGCCGGTTTGACGGAAGGTTTATCCTCCCTCGGCCGCCATTTCGGCAAATCTCAGGGTAAGGACCCTCAATAGAATAGGAGTCGATCGAATGAGCTCAAACAACGATAACAGCGGTGGTGCATTTCTGGTCGGCGTGCTTGTTGGCGGCGCCATGGGAGCCCTTGCGGCCCTATTGCTAGCTCCACAGCGCGGCGAAGACACCCGAACCTTTATCGCCGAGAAGTCCGTGGACTACGCAAATGCTGTAAAATCCAAGACCAGCGAAGTTGCAGAAGCGGTGAAGCAGAACGCTACCGAATTTGGCGACAAGGCGACCGAAACGGTCGAGCAGTTGAAGGCCAAAGGCACTGAAGTAGCTTCATCGGTGGCCGACAAAGCCAGCGATGCGGTATCAACGGTGAAGGAGCAGGCGACCAACGCACTCAATAAGGGTAAGGCCCTGGTAGAGTCGGGCACGGCTGCTGCTCAGGAAGCCATTGCGGCCGGTCGCGAAGCGGCCCATGACGCGAAAGCACACCTGAAGTCCGAAGTTGCCGAAGCAACATCCGAACCGGGCGCTTAAGTCTACGACCCACAAGAGTGTGGCAAGGCGCATTTTGGCTATGGCCATGGCCACCACGCCCTGAAGGACGTGGCTAGTTATTGAAGATAGGGTCTACGACCCACAAGAGTGTGGCAAGGCGTTGAGTTATCTTCATACGCTAGTTGGAACGCATATCACTTTAGGTCCTCCCGTTATTGGGAGGAAGGGGCCGCAACGTGGGAAGGCGGACCCATCCAAGCTCATCTTGAGCTTCAATGTCCCACTTTCGGATAGACCTCTGGACAGGAGAATGAAGTAATGGCAAAACCAGGCCCTGAGCCCGGATCGGACGGCGCCCGACGGATCGCGGATGCTCACCGCGGCTCCCACGAGCACGATCAACAGGGCGGATTCGCCGCAAAGCCTGCGCTAGCTCGAGAAGCTGGCCGCAAGGGCGGCGAGACCGTCAAGGAGCGATATGGTCCGGTGTTCTATCAGAGCATCGGCAAGAAGGGTGGCGAAACCGTCAAGCGCGAACGCGGCCCTGAATTCTACGCCGAAATCGGTCGCAAGGGCGGCGAGATGCGCGGCATCCGCGCTGCCGAGCGACGCGGCGAAGTGCCCGGTCAGCCGGTTGAGCCGAAGATCCCGCGCAAGCGTGGTCGGCCGGCTAAGAACCCTAAGTAATCAGGCTCAGCTTCTCAGGCTGAACCACACAAGGGCTTCGCGTTCACGTTGAACGCCGAGCACCCGCTAATAGAATAAGGAACGTGGCTGACGTTCACAAATAACAAAAGGCCTGGGCGGCTGATGCCTGGGCCTTTTGCACGCGTGTGGGTGGTTGGGCGGACAGGTGTGGAGCCGGAGAGGCGAGGGAGGGCAGAGACAAGCTCTGCCCCTACGAAAATTGGCGATGGGAGATAGAAGGTCCCGTTCGCTATTTGCTCGCGAGGTAGTTGACGACGTAGTCGCGGATGCCGTCTTCTAGTTCGGTGAACGGGGTTGTGTAGCCAGCTGCGCGAAGCTTGGTGGTATCGGCTTCGGTGAAGTACTGGTACTTGCCTTTGAGCACTTCCGGCATGTCGATGAAGCGGATGTCGGCGGGGATGTTCATGGCGGCGAACACGCCTTTTGCTAGCGCTGTCCAAGGTCGTGCTTTGCCTGTGCCGCAGTTTAGCAGCCCGCCGCGATCTTTGTGCTCGGCGAAGTGCAGCGTGACATCGACGACGTCGCGCACGTAGATGAAGTCCCGCATCTGCTCGCCGTCAGCGTATTCAGCGCGGTCGCTTTTGAAGAGCTCGATGTAGCCGCGATCTAGAATTTGTCCGTACGCTTTGTGGACCACGGAACGCATGTCACCTTTGTGCTCTTCGTAGGGGCCAAAGACGTTGAAGTATTTGAGGCCGACGATCTTGTCGAACAGTCCGTGCTTGAGCGCCCAAAGGTCAAACATGTGCTTCGAGTATCCGTACATGTTGAGCGGTGCAAGGGTGGGCGTTGCGGAGTCGGCATCGCTGTAGCCTTGCGAACCGTCACCGTATGTTGCAGCGCTGGACGCGTACACGAAGCGGGCGCTGTTGGCGAGCGACCACTCGCAAAGCGCTCGCGTGTACCGGTAGTTGTTTTCGAGCAGGAAGTCGGCATCGCGTTCGGTTGTTGCGCTGCAGGCACCGAGATGGATGATTGCCTCGGTGGTGGGGGCTGTGCCAGCCTTGATGCGGGCGAGGTACTGCGCTGGCGAGAGGATATCTTCGTAGCGCAGGCCAACCAGGTGCTTCCACTTTTCTGTTGTGCCCAGGTCGTCTACAAGAACGAGATCCGTGTTGCCTCGCCGGTTGAGCTCGGCGACCATATTACGCCCAATGAAGCCCGCAGCGCCTGTGACTACTATCACCTTACTCATTCTTTCCCGCCGTCCTTCCCGTACACAGCTAATACCTTCTCAATCGTGCCAGTCGTCGACTTTCCGTCGACCATGTCCGCCAGCACCACTTCGCCGCCGTTGGCTTCGACGATTTCGCGACCGCTGACGTAGTGAGCCCAATCTTTGCCTTTAACAAGCACCTGCGGCAGGATCTTGGCGATCAGGTCCTTTGGCTCGTTCTCGTCGAAGATTACGACGTAATCGACGGCACGAAGCGATCCCAGGACATAGGCACGGTCTTCTTCGTCGTTGATGGGACGGTTCTCGCCCTTGTTCCGCTTAACGGACGCGTCGCTGTTTAGCCCGACCACGAGCGCGTCGCCCTGGTTACGGGCGAACGTGATATACGTGACATGTCCGCGATGCAGGATGTCGAAGCATCCGTTGGTGAATACCAGCTTTTTGCCTTCGGCCACCAGCTTGTCGCGTTCGATGCGGCACTCGTCAGCCGTTAGTAGTTTAGGTTGTTCTATCGTCATTGTCTTTGAGTTCCTTAAGGAGTAGTGAGCCGCTACTTCAAATTGAGCACTGCGAATAGCTTGTCGAGCTGGCTGTAGTCGGGCACGATCAGGTCGGCTCCTGCGCGGATGAGCCGTTTGCGCTTGGATAGGTTCAGACCAAAGCGCCGCACCTCGTCGCTCGCAAGCCCGACGGTCACGCCTCCCCGTTTGCGGGTTTCGCGAATTTCGACGGGACCATCGCCAAACGTGACTAACTCCGGGCCCGAGAGCGAGTTCTCTCGCATGATACGCTCAAGCACGAGCTTCTTCGCCTCAACGTTCACATCGCCCACCGCACCAAATATCCGGCCTTCGAACAGGTCGGCGTAGCCCATAGCAGTCGCCTCTTCGATGACATCGGCTTCGTCGGTGCCACTTGCCAGGTAGAGCTTAACGCCGTTCGCGTGGAGTCGATGGAGGAGGGCCGTTGCGTTCTTGAGTTGGAAATCGGTGGGCGAGAGCTCACCTCGCTCAAGTTTGCGTGTCCGCGACTTTACCATTTCAAGCAGCTCGTCATTGTAGATGCGCTTGTAGCCATGGTTGTCGAGGATCTCGTCCTCGGGTACGCATCCGAACTGGCGTACAAGTTCCACGAGGCCCTGCATCTGCACCAGAGTCTGGATACCCGTTGTGCGGTCGATAAACTCGCGGCATTCACGGGTGGCTTTGGCGAAAAGCGCCTCATCGGCAGTATTGTACCACCGCCCCAGGATGGCCTTGACCATCATGGGCTCCATGATCTTTTCCCATCCTTCGCGCAGGGTCGACAGGGTACCGTCGTGGTCGAAAATCGCGTGCTTGATCGCGAGAGTCTCGGGGAGCGGACGAACGAGCTCGATTTCGCTGCCGTCGATGTAGATTGCCGCGCGGCTGTCAACAGCAAGCTCGGGCAGGTACGTGTACTCCACCGTCGACGCGGCACGTGTGATTTCGTCCACTGACGCCGTGCCAGTGATGTGCAGCTTCTTGAGGATGACGGTTGCGGCGATGTTCGCTACGCGGGCAGCCGTGAGCGGAGCGTCGTCACCGGTGTTGGTGGCAAGAACCGCAGACAAAGCGCTCAGGATGGTGTCTCCAGCGCCGACAGGGTCAATTGGCGGCGCGGTTTCGATACCGGGGACTTCGCTGACAACTCCCTGCGACGCCACCACCAGGCCACGCTCGCCTCGCGTCACGAAAACCGGACGTGATGTGGCGGCGTTAAGCTCGGAGGCGATGCGGCGCACATCGGCGATGCCTACTGGTTCGGACGCGGACGCGTTCGTCTGCCCCGAGAGGACCGCGGCTTCGAAGGCGTTGATCTTCAGCGTGACGCCCTCAAACCGGCCAGCACGATCACGTGAGTCGACGACGACGTGCAGGGCGGGGAAGGCGCGAGCAATACGATTGATTGCGGTAACGATAGCATCGCCGCAGATGCTGTTTGGGATCTGTTGATTGACGAGGAGCACATCGTGGGTCGCGGCGGCGGCTTCGAGAGCGGCAGTGACGCTGGCGATAGTTTCAGGCGAAGCAGCGTTGAATGCGCCGAAGTCGAACCGGCTTTGCTCCATGCCGCCACTGTAGGGCTTCGAATAGACGCATGTTTGCCAGTCGGGCTGGCCGCGCCAGATGCTGCTGGTGTCGACGGCGAGTTCGTCGAGAAGCGCAACGAGCTTGTCGCCAAATGGGTCGCGACCAATCGCTCCGATAGCGGTGATATGGCCGACACCCAGCGCGGCGAGGTTGGCAACAACATTGCCCGCACCGCCCGGCGTGTATCGCTGTGCGGCGACATGGCGTATGGGAAGGCCGGTTTCGACGGACATCTCGCCGTCTCGGTCTTCCACGAACCAGTAAGCGTCGAGGCAAAAGTCGCCGAACACGGCGACGCGTGCTTTGCTAACCGATTCAAGAGCGTGTGTTACAAGTTTCTGTTGATCTATCATACTTAAAATCCGTAATCTGTATTGTCAGATTTTGTGACTAATCTGGGAAGTCAATCCATTATTCGATTCTATTTTTGCATCATTCATATCGTAAGTCAAGGTAATCTGGTAATATGAGCGCACAAAGCTGACAGTACAGGTTAACTACTATGGCAACTACAGGCGTCCTCTATCAGGAAATAGCGTCGTATATTGAAACAGGTATCGAGAATGGCAAGTTCAACCCGGCGCGCAGGCTGCCCAGCGATATGGAGTTGGCTCGCAAATTCAGCGCATCGCGTCCCACGGTAGTGCGCGCTATGATCGAACTGCAAAACAAGGGGTTGATCGAGCGGCGCGCTGGCTCTGGCACATACATACGCGCTCGTGAACCAGCTTCGCAAGGCAAATCACCGCAGAGTGTCGCCATTATCGCGGAGGGGCTGGAGCACACAGAGCTTCTCGCGCCTATATGCGAGGAGATCACGAGACAATGCGTGTCGCGGGGGTTGACGCTTGTGTCTGGCGATGGCGGCGGTGATGTGAAGGGCGTTGTCGCACTGGCAGAGGCTCTTGTTGCGCGCGGTGTGGACGGTGTCTTTTTCGCGCCGCTGGAACTGGGTGCGGATCGGTCTGCGGTCAACAGGCGCGTGGTCGATATTCTGACAGCGGCGGGGGCGGCGATTGTGTTGATTGACCGCGACCTAGGCGATTTCCCAGCGCGGAGTGAGTTCGATCTGGTTGGTATCGATAACTTCGCCGCTGGCTATGAGCTGGGGAGGCACCTAACGGGCTCCCTGCGCAAGCGTATCGTGTTCCTGGCTCGACCGTCATACCCCGGTACGACGGATCTGCGCATGGCGGGTGTTCGCGAGGCAGCGTCGCGAACGCCCGGCGCTGCCGTCACGCTGCGGGTGGGGGACCCTGGCGATGTGGGGTTTGTGGGCGGTATCCTGAGCGGCGATGCGCCAGATGTGATCGTCTGCTCCAACGACCGAACCGCCGCCCTGCTCATGCAGTCGCTGACGAAGCTGAATCGCCGAGTGCCATCAGGCGTCGCGGTGGCGGGGTTTGACGATGTGCGATACGCAACATTGCTTTCGGTGCCTCTCACGACGATGCGTCAGCCTTGCCATGAGATTGGTGTGGTGGCGGCAGAATTGATGGCGGATCGGTTAGCGGGTCGAGCGTTGCCTGCGCGGCTGGTGACGCTAGCCGCAACCCTTATAGCGCGTGAATCAACGGCATCGTGAAGCGGTCGATTCTGGGCGGGTGATACGTGTTTCTAACGAGAATTTGAAAGTGTAAGCTGGATGTCATTTCTATCACGAAGGTCACGAAATGTGGTATACTCGGCAAAGTTTCGCACTCCGTGACTGAGAATGAAAGCAACAAAGGAAGGATACCGGATGTCACTACAGGCTATCGATGTCGCTCCGATTGCGACCGCAGTTCTCGAGAAGCAAAAGGCAGAGGCCGCTATAACGAAGTTTGGGGATGAAGTCGCTCGCGGGATAGCGGATCTTGCGAGAACACACGGCGTCCTGAACGCGGAGACGGGCACATTGAATCTGCCGCGCGGCTACAGCGTCGAGGTCTTCTACGGTGAGGCTCGTTTGCGTTGGCCTCGGCCGTTCCTGCCCACCGGGGAAAAGCTGCTCAGCGACATCAAAGATGGCTGGCTGGACAGTGTCGCCGATCACATCACATCCCACAAGCCGCGTAAGAATTCGGCGTAGCCGCTAGCCAGGCTGATTCAAGCGCTCCGTGGTGCGTGGATCCTTGTGCTGACTAATGGCGGGTGCGACGACGTATATCGGGTTCAGCGCCATCGGGTCCGCCCAGCGCTCCGCTGCAACCTCTGCGGACGCCAGCACGGCAAACGCGGCGGGCGAGGGGCTTTCGCACACGACCTGCTCCACGTTAGCAAACCCCGCGGGCAGCACATCGGTAGGCCCGACGGTTACGACTGACCGCTCAGTGCGAAGGTCGTCGATTTTGGCGGCGAGTTCGGTGAATGTCGCCGCGAACGGCGCTTGCATCTCCCCGCTGGTATCGTAGACTGCCCCGTACACCTCCCCGCGCCGCGACGGGAGCAGTGCGATCACCGCTGCGCCCGGTGGCAGCGCTTGAAGCGCATCGTACGCGAACAGCGGCAGTGTGCCCACTCCGACCAACCGCTTGCCAGTGGCCTGGGCCAAGGTGCGGAAGGTTGTCACCGCAACACGCACGCCGGTGAATGAACCCGGTCCCATCCCGACGGCGAGGGTAGTAATGTCGTCGAACGTCACTCCCGCCTTTGCCAGAACCTCGTCAACGTCCCCGAAGAACTTCACCGACAGGTCGCGGTGGTGAAACACAGTCGACGACGCCACAACGTGGCCGTCATCCGTCGCCACCACGAATACAGCGTGGCTGGTGCATGTATCACAGCACAATATCATAAAAATGCTTTCAAAAGGTGAGCCGATTCGGGGCCCGTTGCCGTAACACGTAGTAGGCGTTCTTCTATCGTATCGCTGGCTGTCAAGTACACGTCAAGCCTGTCGGATGGGAGCGCATCAAGGACGATATCGGCCCATTCGATCACGATGAGGCCGTCGGGGCGGGTGACGTAGTCCTCGAATCCCAGCCCGTGCAGGTCATCAGGGCCACTAAGCCGGTAAACGTCGAAGTGGTAGAGCGGGATGCGTCCGGATCGGTGCTCGGAGATGAGCATGAATGTTGGCGAGGAAACTTCGGACTCGGGAATATCGAGCCCGCGACCGATACCTTGAGTGAGGGTTGTTTTTCCGGTCCCCAGGTCGCCGATGAGGCAGATGATGTTTCCCGGTACTGCTGTGCGGCCCAATCGCTCGCCAATTTCGCGGGATTGCTCAGGACCGGCTGTGACTGCATCTATTGAAGATGCAGAGTAATCAACCGAGGTTTCGACGGCTGGTTGGTTGTTTTCTGGGTGTGTCGGGGCCATAATACCGGTAATGGTGCGAGTGCTTGCTGCTCAATCGCGGTATGTTGCAAGCGGCACAACTGATATGCTACCCTAGCGCGCACCGTTTCGTTGTGATATTTTCGTCCAATACTCGCGTCGGCGTCTCGCCACCATGGCGCTGCCGAGTGCGGTAATAACTCGTTTTCAATCTGGAGGAGTGTAGTGAACAATTCTGTGCTATCGAGGCTTTGCCTCGAAGTCAAGCTGCCGGTTGTCTGGATGGCTCTCTGCGTTACATTGGCCACCGGGTTTGCAAATGCGGACACGGTTAAGCCGGCGCCTGCTGCCCCAACGCTGCCTGCCGCCGCGCCTGCTGCAACTCCTGCGCCGCCGCTCCCTGCTCCGCCAGCCGTCAAGGCGGCGCCGCAAGCGTCTACGGTGCCCGCCGTAGGACCGTACGACACGCTGCACTTGGAGATGATCGGCCAGCCGGATTTGTCGCGTGATTACGTGGTCGACGCTAACGGTGACATTCAGGTTACCTATGTCGGCAAGATTCGTGTTGGCGGCCTGACGGTCGAGCAGGCCCAGCAAGTGATTGCCGCTCGGATGCGTAAGATTTACCACGATGTGAGCCTTACGGTGAACCGCACGGCCCTTGGCGGCGTGAGCGTCACCGTGACCGGGGCCGTTGCAAAGACCGGCCCGTTGTCGATCCGGCGCGATGCTCGTCTCAACGATGTCGTTCAGCAACTCAGCCCGATGCCCGATGCGGACTTGAACCATGTTCAGATTAGCCGTAGCCAGGACCCGAGCTTGATCGCCGACCTTGGTTCGTACCTGGAAACTGGCAATCCGAGCGGTAACCCGGCGGTGAAGGACGGCGACGTCATCTTTGTACCGTCGAAGCCGAAGGCCGTTGCGACCACCATAGCTGTGTCGGTCGTCGGCGCTGTACCGCGTCCCGGTCGGTTCGATGTGGCCCCAGGCACCACCGCTTACGACGCTGTGACGATGGCGGGCGGGCTGGCATCGTCTGCCGACCAGAAGTCGGTGTATGTGCAGCCTATCGGCCAGACCACGCACAAGTCGCTGATCTGGACGGACGTCGTCTCCAACCCAGGCTCGCCGGATGCAAACCCGGTGCTTCGCGATGGCGACAAGATTGTCGTACCTGAGGCAGCCCAAGCGTCGACGTTCTCGATTATGGGCGGCGTGCGAACTCCGAACACGTATCCGCTGAAGGGAAATATCACGCTGTTCGATGCCATCTCGATGGCGGGCGGTTTCGATAAGGACGCCAAGGCGAAGGACATCACGGTGACGCGTGCGACGCCGATGGGTGTAACGACAGTCAATGTGAATGGCAGCGATCCGAACCAGATGGCGACGTTCATGGTACAGCCGAACGATCACATCATCGTCCCGATGGCCGAGACTAAGTCTGGTGGTTTTCATCCCGACCCGCTCGCGGTAATCGGTGTGGCTATCACGTTGTTCAGTATCCTTCGGCGGTAGCGGCGGGGTAGAGCGGCGTTTGGCTGCGTAGGCATAAGCCGAGTTCATTGAACTCGGCTTATCCGAATCATAAATCTTGCGGTAGTTAGCAGGGAAACTTGCTAGCTACCGCTAATTATTTGTCGCGGTTAGCGTTCCTAAAGCGGAACAATTCCTATATCCTTTTCTTTGTCCAATTGGAGCAGCCAGATGAAAGTCGGCGCCAGCTATTATCCCGAAGTCATACACCCGTCGGAATGGTCTCGCGATCTGGCGACAGCTCGCGACCTTGGGTTGTCGGTGTTGCGATGCGGCGAGTTCGCGTGGTCATCATTTAGCCCGGAACCGGACACGTGGACGGCCGATTGGGCCAATGAGTTCCTGGATGTCGCATCCGGCTACGGATTCGATGTCATCTGGTGCACGCCATCCGCGACACCTCCGCCGTATCTGTTCGACAACTGGCCCGGTTTGCACGCCATCGACCATACGGGGCTTATGAAGCCTGTCGGAGTGCGGCGCAACTACTGCCCGACCCACGAAGGCTACAAGAAGCTTTGCGGCGAGGTCGCGGCGCGCCTGCAAACGTCCATCGGCAGCCACCTGGCGATCACTGGATGGCAGGTGGACAACGAGATCGCTGGCGACGGGTTCACGTGCTGGTGCGGCCGATGCGCGGAAGCGTTCCGCGAATGGCTGCGGGCGCGTTACGGGAGCGTCAAGGCGCTGAACGACGCGTGGCAGACGGGGATCTGGAGCCAGGTGTACACCGATTGGTCGCAGATTGTGATTCCGTTCCGCAGTATGGGCGCGCATGCTCCGTCGCTGCACATGGCGTATCGCCGGTTTCGCGCGGACACGTGGCTCGGGTTTTACAGCGAACAGTATGCGGCGCTTAAAGGTGCCGGCGCTGGGCGTGTGACAACCAATTTCTACAACATGTCTTGGGATATGCCCTTCGACCGTTGGAAGTGGCGCGAGTTCCAGGACGCCTACGGCCTCAGCCACTATATCGATGACGAAGCTGGCGCTCAGTTTGAGCTGGCCGTGCTCCGTGGACCGCGACCCGGACAGAAGCCTCTGTGGGTCCTCGAGCAGAAGGCGGGGCAGCAAGCCGCTCAGAATCTCTATCCTGACGACCTTGGTCGCCTGCAGAGGCACCTGCGCTATTGCGCCGAGGTGGGGTCCGAGTACGCCATCTACTGGCACCTGCGACAGCATTCAGCAGGGTGGGAGGCGGAACACGGAGCTGTCCTTCGGCACGATGGGAAGCCGACTCGCATCGCCGAGGCGGTGAAGGAAGCTATTTTCAATACGCGCGGAATGGAGCCGAACTTCCCGGACCTCGAAACTATCCTGCTGTTCTCGTTCGAGCAACAGTGGGCGAACGAGTCCCGGCCGCAACCTGGGTCGGTTTTGCGGTATCGCGAGCAGATTGAGCAGAACTGGTTCGCTGGCGTGAAGGATATTTGCGGCGATGTTCGCGTCGGCAACTACAGCGACATCGCTGGCAGTGAAGAGTTAATCATCGCTCCGTTTGCGCAAGTGCGCGAGCCTGGCATGATGAACCTGCTCCGTGATGCAGTCATGGCAGGGGCCAAGCTGCTCATTACCCCCGATTTCGGTCGCCTCGACATCGAGAACAATGTGATCCGGGACGCGCCTCTCGGTGCTTTGCACACGTGGGGTGCCAGCCTGCCGGAGATCGATATGCTGCAGTTGCGAGAGGGTGTGACTATTGACGGTCGCGTCGCAGGCACAGTCGTGGTCGGTAGCGTTTACTGGGCCCAGCCGACGGAGGAGCTTCAGCGCGGCGCTCGCTACGAGGAGATCGGAAGCCTTGAGCATGGGGATGAGACGGGCTGTGCGGTGCTGCGGACTCGCTTGGGCGAAGGCCATATCTTCGTGGCGATGACGGCGCTTGATCGCGCTGGCGTTGCCGCGCTGGTGCGTATGTGTCGGTCGGAGCTATAGGGGCGGAGAGGAACCTCTCTTCCCACTTTGTGGGCCCCTTCTCCCCTATAGGGACGACAAAGAGGCTGCCGGTGGCACCGCAAAACTCTCTTTCGTGCCTATCAGCGAAGCACCCTACGAAGCGGGAATATTCGGCTAACCTTCCGCTCTATTTCTTCGGCCACGCTTTCTTGTACGCGTTCAGGATCCGGTCGATCAGCTCGTTCGTTTGTTCGTCCACCACTTGTCGCGCCGGGTCGGCGTCGTACCACGCCAGCGTCTCCTTTGCCCCTTGATGGAGCGGGACAGTTGCCTTGAATGCGGGGACGAGGCGCTTGATTTTCGCGTTGTCGAACACCATGCTGTGAGCCTTGTCGCCAAGCAATCCCGCTCCCCAGTTCTCGTCATATGCCGCGATCAATTCCGACGGAACGTGCACGATATCCGCCTTAGCTCCGGCAGCGTCGGCATAGATCTCGAATATCTTGTTCCACGTATACGACTCGTCAGTGGTGATGTGGAACGATTCCCCTATGGCGAGACGGTTGCCGAGAAGACCGACAAAACCCTTGGCGAAATCACGGTGGTTTGTGATAGTCCAAAGCGATGTGCCGTCGCCGTGTACGATGACCTTCTTGCCCCGCCGCATTCTGTCGATCACCGTATAGCCGCCGTCCATCGGGAGCAATGTTTGGTCGTACGTGTGCGACGGGCGCACGATTGTGATCGGAAAGCGAGACTCTTGGAACGTTTTGACAAGAAGCTCTTCGCAGGCGATCTTGTTCCGGGAGTAGGCCCAATACGGATTGTCCAGAACGCACGATTCGGTAACTGGGAGGCTGTCGGGAGGTGTCTGGTACGCCGAAGCCGAGCTGATAAAAACGTACTGCTTGGTCCGCCCGGTAAACAGCGCGATATCAGCGGCGATGTGCTCGGGCGTGAACCCGATCCAGTTGACGACTACATCGAACTTCCTGTCGCCAATCGCGGCCTTAGCGCTTTCCGGGTCGCGTATGTCGCCGTTCAGCGTGATTGCACCCTCTGGCACATCCCGCGTAGACACCCCTCTCCGCAACAGGTACAGTTCCGCATTGCGTTCAATCGCAAGCTTCGAGCACGCCGAGCTGATAATTCCTGTGCCACCAATGAAAAGAACTTTGAGTTTCATGCGGGTAGAGTACGCCGCGGGGCGTCGAAATCCTCCTTTGGAGGGCGCATGATGGTGATTTTAGGATGCCTCACCGGCGGGCGTCACGACTTCGCATTCCTATGTGCGGGTAACGTCACCCCGCATCGCTACGCGGCGCTGCGGGTTGGAAGTGGCGCATGTCAATGCTGATTGCAATAAGGATTTCTAGGCGAATTAACTGAAAGTGAAAGGTCTATCTCGTGCTTTGCGGGCCGGCCCATTTCCGGTTGGATATGCCCGTCACAACCTTAGGGCTCTGGCAATGCCACTTCGTTCATACTCACGCTTCGGGTTTGAGATTGGCTAACACGGCGCACGTCGAATGTCAGGGTAACCGTGGCCGCCGCTTCCGTAGGGGGCAAGATATAAAAGGTCTGAGCGCCAGTCACTTCGTCTGAGCCAGCGAGATCATCTTGCCTGACTCGAGGTGGATAGCTTGGGAGGTCGCCCTTCCTAATCAGGTTGGCTCCCTTACTGTCTACTGCCTGCAGTAGATTAATGGAAAAGTCGCTTTGCAGCGATCCGATCGATGAATTGGATGCTGCCCCATTTATATGCTGCACAACGACTGCGATTCCTGTCGGCGGTGCCAGGCGGGTTGAAAGTGCCTGGATCCGTGGCCCAAGAAAATGGAGTGCGTCGAAGTACCCCACTTTTCGTGCCGCCAAGGTGCCGAGCATGGGATCTGTGGCGGTGATTGTGGTTTCCTGGAGTGACCCGCGGAGTGGGATAGGCACTTTGCTGAGCGTTATGGTCGCGTAATCGGTGTGTATTGCATTGCCAAAGATTCGTATATCAACAGAGTTCGCGTTGACGCCCGCAGGAGGGGGAAGTATATCGATGACGTAGCGCTCTTGGTTCTCTCTTAGCGGCTGACCGTTTGCATCCCAGTCGCCGTAGTGTCTAATGGTGCCTTCCTTTTCATCACTGTCCGGATAATGATAGAAAGCCCTATCGGGTTGCCAACTATCCCCTTTGGTGACCCCTGCCGCGTTGTCGACGACGATATCGCAAAGCCAATGAAGCGATCCTGCCCAAAGACCGGGCTTGATTGGCCCAACTCCTACGCTATTTCCGTCAGGTAGGGCAGCCTTCCGAGTCGGGACACAATCAGTGCATGACGGAAGAGCGATCTCCGAGCGGTTGAGAGTGATCTGTATACTCTTCCCCCAGCTTTCGAGCTGGGTTGTGGGAGCGGTGAACTGGATATTCCAATATTTTACACGCGGGTCAACCTTTATCAGGGCCATCTGCCGACTTTGGACAGCTTGGTCCGGCCGCGTGACCGTGCCAGCGTACTGCTTGCCGTCTGGAGCAACAGCCGTAACGCGGATAGCGTTGCTAGTTCCGTCGTTGCCTGATGGAGCGACCGCTCTATCCGGAGTGCATTCGAACCAAAGAGCAAGAGCGCCGTCGCTTCCCATGTAATAGCCGGTAACGCTCCATTCTCGTTCCTTCAACTGCGCAGGCGAAATCCAGTTTGCTGCTAAAACTGTAATAATATCGCCGCCTCCGCTCACGGATTTTGCTTGGAACTCTTGCGCCCGTCCGGGAGCGAATGTTGCGATCAATAGCGCCAAGGTGATGATAGTTTTTAAATGTCGCATCTCAGTCTGTTGGTCCGCTTGGCGGCTCGGGTAGCGGTATGTTTGGAAACTCGGCTTTGGTTTTGGCAATTGCAACTTCTCTGTCGATATCCAAATCAAAGCTTAGTAGCTTGGCTCCGAGCGTTGGAGGATAGAAGTAGAGGTTAACTGCCGCAGTGACCGCGCTGCCGAGTGCGAGATCGTCCAAGGGCCGAAGATCACTGGGCCGCCATGGCTGAGGCTTTCGTAGGAGTGAGCGCCCCATGTCATCTTGAGCCTTAACGAGCGTGATTCTCAGTGTCTCTGGCATGCTACCCGTCACGGAAGGGCCTGGCGGTAAGTCGGTATGCTGAACGACTGCGGCGACACCACACGGAGGCATCATCAAGTTTGACATAATGGCGATGTTCGGCGTCAAAAGGTGGTCTTCGTCGAATGATCCAATTTTTCTTAATGTGTAGTATCCTGCTGCGGACGCGTCTTGTGCACGATTGTCGCGAGAATGAGCCCGAACTGTGGTGTTGATAGGCTGAATCGATCCCGGTAATGGAATAGGCACATTGGGAAAGCTGGCAGCGTATCGGTCTGTTCTAGTGCGTGTCCACCGTGTAACCGCAGATAAAGTCCGGATTGTTTGCGATGCCGCAGCCCGGTCTATGGACATGCTTAGGTAGAAGTGGCTTTGGTCGTTGGCGATTGGCGCGCCATCGTCTGTCCAATACGGCCCAGAACCGCCACTCCCAGTCCGACCCGAGCCTCCACCGGGCAGCGACCATGACATTTCATCGTTAATCCACTGTTCGCCATTGCTGATCAAGTTAGGCGTGTCGATTATTATGTCTCCGCGGTACACGAGACCGTACGATCTGGTCCAAGTGACGTCTATTTTACGAATTGTGATCGTACTGCCATCTGTCATCATTTGCCTGAGAACTGGATTCGGCTGCGATTGCGGGGTCACAGGCGGCATAAGAATATCAGTGCATTTGAGAGGAAATGTAAAGCTGCGATATTGGGTCTGGTCGATCTGGCTTGGTGATTTGCATGATAGATCAATTGCCACCGAAACTAGCTGTGTATCTGCGGACGGCAGCGAACCCTCGATACTAAAGCGACCCATCCTACGATTGGTATCATCAATGGTATCTGTGAGTGTTAGCTGCGGGCGGATCAGTGTGGTAGCGGGTTTTGCATCGATTGTGGGCTCGACAGCAAAAGGATTGTAGACTGCTCGGGCCATCTGCAACGACGCGATCATGTCAGGCGTACTTAAGGGCGGAACCCAATGCCCAACGATAGATACCTTACTCTCGCCGCCTGCCTGACCTCTTCCCGGACGGATCGCGATCTTGTCGAGCACGACACGTACTCCGCCAGCAGATGTTTGCGTCATCGTTAAAATCGTCGCCGGAGCTTTGTAATCGCTAGGCGGAACGGGGATCTGCGTAAACGTTACTCTCTCTGGAGAGGGATCGCTAACTGGGGTTAAAGAAGGTATAGCGGGAACCTTCAAGTTCAATTCGTAAGCCTTAGTACGCGGATCAACATCCATAAACATGGCCGTGCGATGTCCGGGAAGGATATTTGCGTCGTATGTCGGTTGACCAATGATGTCGAGCCCATCCGACGTGTGAAGCGATAAATTCACCGTGTTAATCGGATAGGATCTTGTCCCTATTCTGCGCACCGGATCTGGTGTTACGTCGTACCAAACAACCAGGAGTTTGTTACCGGGTCGTGGAGCGTAGCGTCTAAATGTGGACTTAAATAGCTCCTCGTCTTCCCAGCGGGCGTCGACGATGGTCACCGAGGTCCCTTCGACAGTCTGCGTTTGGGGATTGAAAGCATGCGCGGGTTCCGAAAATGTGAGAGTCGAAAGGACAGTAAGCATAGTGCAGATCGATGAAAGCCTAGGTATGGAATGCATAGTTTTTATTTAACGTGAAAGTGGATTCGAAGAAGGTTCGCAACGATTGGACGCAACCGCGACCATTTATCGTCTGTATTGAGTATTTGGACAAAGCCGGGCTAACTTCCTTCGCGCAGGGTGTGATTCACGATTGAGGCATCCGCTCACTCGTTGTCACAACTCCGAACGAACCAAGCTTGGGGACTAGCCCGCAGAAGACGACACCACGTGTTCGCGCCATAGAAGCCGCAAAACCTATCGGCTCCGATCCAGCCCCATCATCCCATTCGTGGCGTCATGCACGTGTTTGGGGTCGTCTTCGCGGAGACGGTCCCCCAAAAAATCGCCGCCAGCCCTCGCTACGGAGCGGCCCAGTCGCCGTGAGGCGCTGCGGTCGGCATGCCGCTATTCCCACTACATTGCCACAACATGGTGAGCCAATGTTGCGTCATGTTTGGCACGCACCCGGCGAGTGGGATGGCTATATAACGTTGAATGGAAGGAAAGGATCGCTCCGCTGACCTCTACGCGGGGAGATGACTTCTCAGTCTTCTGCGCAGCCTGGGGTGTCTCTGGACCCGTGTGCCGCTTCGGGTTGGTTGTATGTGGGAGTGCGGTGGGAAAACGTTGCCCTGTCAGGCTATCGAAGGTTGCACGGTGTTGTATAATCGTTCCCATGGAGTATTTGCAATGAAGTACATCACCCTCGTTCCCGATGGCATGGCTGATCTGCCGCTTGACGAGCTTGACGGCAAGACACCGTGGCAGGCTGCCCGTACGCCCAATTTTGACCGACTCGCCACCGACGGCCTGGTCGGCGCTGTGCTCACCGTGCCCGATGGCATGTATCCGGGGTCGGATGCGTGCAACATGACCATCCTTGGCTACGATCCCAAGCGCTACTATACCGGGCGCGGGCCTATTGAGGCGGTCGCGATGGGCGTGCCGCTGGACGCCAAAGACGCCGCGTACCGATGCTCGCTGGTGACAACCGACGGCGAGAAGATGATTGACTATTCGAGTGGGCATATCCCGACTGAAGACTCGAAGGTGCTCATCGAGTTGGTCAACGCCAAACTCGGCAGTTCGCGAGTAAAGTTCTATCCGGGCGTGTCGTACCGTCATATCATGGCATGGCGCGACGGCGCAGTGGACGTGCGCACAGTTCCGCCCCACGATATCACTGATCAGCCGCTGGAGCCTAATCTGCCGCAAGGGGATCAGGATTCGTTCTTACGCCAACTTCAGTTTGACTCGCTGGAGCTCCTCGATAATCACCCGATCAACCGAAAGCGGCGCGACAACGGGCAAAACCCTGGCAACATGATCTGGCTGTGGGGGCAGGGGTACGCGCCAAATCTGCCGAGCTTTTTCCGCACGCACCACAAGCAAGGCGCCGCGATTTCCGCTGTGGATGTTGTGCGCGGACTGGCGACAGCGGCTGGCCTGAAGGTAATCAACGTGCCCGGCGCAACAGGCTACATCGACACCAACTACGCAGGCAAAGCCAAGGCGACAGTCGACGCGCTTCGTTCGGGCCTCGATTTCGTCTACCTGCACATCGAAGCGCCCGACGAGTCCGGCCACGAGGGCAATATCGATCATAAGCTACAGTCTATCGAAGACATCGACCGCCTCGTTGTCGGCCCCATGATGGAAGCGATGCGCAAAGTGGACGATGTCCGCCTCCTCGTGCTACCCGACCACGCGACCCCGATCTCGCTGCGCACCCACAAGCCCGGCCCGGTGCCGTTCCTGCTCTACGACTCCACGACGCCGCACCGAGGGCCACAGGTGCCGTTCGACGAGCGCGCGCTTGAGGAGACGAAAACGGTGGTGGAGGACGGGACAGATTTGATCGAGATGCTGTTCGCGAAGTGAGCGGGCGGGGGGTGAGGTTTTGACACGTACCCGCAATCAACCAAGCAGATCAGCCTCATCGGAACCCCAAATTTTGGGGTGGCGCGGCACGCGCCGGGGTAATGTAGGGGCAGAGCTTGTCTCTGCCCTCCGGATTGCGACCGGATCGCCAGGGTCGCTGCGCTGCCGCGCCGCCAAACCCGCCGGGTCTGAACGCCTAGTCCGTAGACGGACGCAAGCGGCATGACGAAGAGCACCCTGCGAGGCTATAGAGTGCTCACCGACCGCTTTTTTGGTGTATCGGCCTCCGAAAGTACCTGCAACTAGCCAAGAGGCACACGCTCATCGAAACCCCAAATATTGGGGTGGCGCGGCACGCGCCGGGGTCGCTGCGCCACGGTTCGGATGGTTCAGCCGCGTCGGTCCCCGACTGAGCCGTCCGGACTATAACCCAGCCCGCCGTCGCGCTATCCCTAGCCCGCTTGCGGGTGCTCTTCGTCAGGCCGCTTGCGTCCGTCTACGGACTAGGCGTTCAGACCCGGCAATCTGCGGCCCTCGAGTCGCCGCCCGCCGTCCGTCCCGGAACTGGGCGCATCGGTGTAATTCTGGACTCTTGCCCATTCCTATAGGAAGGGGAGGGACCCGCTTGCGGGAGGGGTAGGTTCTTCTGCCGCCGTCCGTCCGGTAACCGGGCGCGCCGCCGCCACTCTGGTCACTTACCGCTTCCGCTCTTGCTGCACCATTTGCAGGATCATGTCCTGGAACGAAATTGACGATTCTTCGTTTTCGGCGGGGGTGTCCGGTACGTGAACGTGCTCGGCGCCCTCTTTTGGTGGCGGGAGACGCTTTGCCTGCTTACCGGGGCGGTCAGTCGGTGTCAGCAGGAACCCGTGGTGACGGTGTTCCAGGAATCCCCAGCCTGCGATCTGCCCTGATTCATTGACGGCCCATGCTTCCTGCAGGCTCCAGCCGTACGTTTGGTCGATGAGATCGTTCAGATCCATCGTGTATTCGTTTTTCCACAGGAACGCGGCCTTACGACCTCCGACCAGGGTCATTTCGCCGACTATCTCATCGGAGTTATTGACGTCGCGCGCCACCGACGACACGCAGCCTTCGAGGAGCGGGATTTCGCGGCGGTGGACACCGTGCCACATGCACGCCAGCGGTTTCGCGTTGCCCTGGTAGGTCATCCCAACGCTTACGCCCACATCGTTGAGCGCGTACGCCTGGCCCAACCCCAGATCGAACAGCTTACCTTCTGTCCAAAGAAACGCTTGATCGTACTGGGGCAGGGTGGTCAGGTAACCGACGACCTGGCCAGCGTCGTTGATGTCCTCAGCACAGCTTCCCTTTACGTAGGGGCCGGCAATGTCGGTGACGACGCCGTAGCGCCAGAGAAATGCGCCGGGAGGGCGTTCATCGTCGAATATGGTCTCGCCGACGATGTGGCCGTCGTTGTTGATTGCGCGCACGCCAGCACCTTCGATGCCGAGGCCGCATAGGTCGATGCACTTGTCTTCGTACCACAGACAGCCAATCCGTTTACCATGTGGTGTGAGATCGGTTACGCCCAGCACATACCCGTCGTCGTTGATATCAATAGCGCGGCTGTACACGAGACCTGGGGAGCCGAGATCGTGGATCCAACCGTCGCGCCAGAGGAACGCATGGATACCCTGTGTCGTGTCCGCTTCACCGACGATGTGGCTGTGATTGTTGAGGCTGAACGCGTGGCACAATCGGCCATCGTCGAGCAACCCGAGGTCGCGTACATCGTACGCCGCCGCGCCCTGGCGCTGGGAGATGAACTCTAGTCGGTCAGTCATAGGTATTAAAGTGTGCGAGTCGAGTTAATGGTCGTTACGTTGGGTCGTAGGGCTAGATCAGTGCTGTGATTATCCTACCCCGCCGATGCCCGATGTAGGCACGCGGCCTATTTCCCCCAAACGGCTCGGCCGAGCTCGCCGGGGTAGCCGCAAGACTCGCTGCGCACCGCCGCGCCAGCTTTAGTCTCGACCATGTCGACGCCGACATGCTTACCGTCGCCGTCAAGGCCGCTGATTGCGATCTGCTGGATACGTCCGTCGGCGAGTTCAACGCGGATGTGGTCCGGTGCCTCGGCGGTTACAGCCTTGACGACCGCCGTCGTCTGGTATGGCTCAAGGACCGTCACAAAGCGCGCTTCGGTGCCCGTTGACCGGATGCCATAGACCTTGCGGCGCTGGGGATGGTCGCGGCGCGGGACCACTATCGAGGCTAGCATGATCTGCTGGCTTGGTGGCCATGCTGAGTGGATGTCCATTTTCACCGTGCCAGGTTCGTTTATATCGGTGGGACGCGTCTTGCGGTTGCCGTCGACGGGGCCGAAGCTGAACGCGAAATGGCCGACGGCTGGCGCCGTCGCCGTGTACCAGTCGCAGTCGGTGATGAACTGCGCCGCGCTGTGCAGGTCCGTGCTGTGCTGCTCGTCGTGCCAGACGAGTTTCTTCTCCGCCCCGTCGATTCCGCCGAAATCGCGGAACTGGAACACGTTATCGAATGTGTGCGACTGGCTTCCCTTAAGGTAGTCGGCGACGAGGACGTAATCGTCGGTCACGATCAGGAGACGGCGCTGCAGTATGCGTTCCGATGACGGACCCTTGGTTTCGGGTGCCAGCACCGACCACCGGGCGTTGGTCTCGACTGCCGCCGCTTGTAGCATCTTCCCGGAGTAAGCCAGAAGCGATGACGACAGGACCGACTCTTGCTGCTTCCGGTCGACGACCACCATGTTGCGGTTGACCGATGCCTGCCCGATTAACTTGTACGGTTCGTTCGATATGCCCCACGAGAACGCATCAAGGCCCCAGAAGCTACGACCGTACCGCGTGATATTGTCGAGCGAAGTGGCGTCAAAGTGCGGTTGGCTGCCGCCAGTAGTACCGCCCTTGAGCACCGCCTGGATCTGCTCGTTCGGGGCGCGGTCAGGCGTAGCGGAACGCAGGGTCGCGAAGCCGTTGAACGACTGTGCAGTCGACTTCGGTGCGGCCGCAAGTGCCTTCACGCCGACCGTAGTGATCGGCGGCTTGGCGGGCTCAGCGACTAGATCGGTGGTGGTTAATCCTGCTAGAAGTGCCAGAAGCGTTAGTTTTGTTCGGTTCATGGTAGTTTGTTGGTTGGTCGCCATGGTCAGTTATATGATATTTTGTGGCTTGACGACCCCAAATCCTGATGTGTTTGGTAATGTTATCGCAGCATCGTTATTTCGTGACGCAAGCTCTGTTCCCAGCAGCGGGACATCCAATACGTAGTGTACAATACTCGAATGAAGACGAACCGATTTGTGACATTTTTTATTGCTTTTGCGGCAATGTGGCTCGCTGGCAACAGCTGTGCAAACGCCGATCCTCTGATTGGTGTCAAAGGCTACCGCTTTGAAGCGCCAAAGGGGTGGGTGGTAAAGCAAAACCTTGCTGGGCACGACGTGCTAGCGCTAGACCCGACACCGGCAAGCCTGCCGACGACTATCACGCTTTCGTTGACGCTCTTATCTGAGAAAGATATGGCAAACACGACGCTTCGTCAGCGTATTGACGCATCGCTCGCCGACCTTCGCCAGGGCATGCCGCGGTTTAAAATGCTTGGTCAAACGGAAACAACGCTTGCGGGCGAGAAGGCGATATCGTGCGAGGCGACGTACGACGCCGAAGGCACCGCCGCCACCGCGAAGCTGCATCAGATCTACGCAGTCCACGGTAACCTACAGTACGTTGTGACGCTGATCACGGATGCGTCGCAGGCGGCCAAAAACGAAGCGCTGTTTGCGCAGGCGTTGGCGACATTCACCTACGGCAGCCTTGGTGGCGCGCCGTTCACGAGCAACGATGGATACCGCGCGACCCCGCCGCCATCGTGGACCGTGTATCCGGTGCCAGGAAAGCACTCCGTGTACTTTGTCGAGCAGGGGGCACGCGATTTCGGCGCCAATATCAACATTGCGGTAACAGGGTCCATGCCCGACGGATACACCGCCGAAAAGCTGTACGATCAGCGTGAAAAGCTGAACGCGTCCCGGTATCCGCCATCGGGTGGGTTCAAGGTGCTGGCGCAGGCGATTAGCCTGGTCGGTGGCGACAAGGCGCTGGATACGACGTTGTACTCCAAGCCGAACGATGCCAACGAAAAGCCGCTGCGGATGCGGCACTTGATCGTGCTCCACGAGGGGATCGTCTACGAAATCATGGCGATGGGGTTGGAATCAAGCCACGTAAAGTATGACCCCATCTTCCAGGGGATCATCTCGTCGCTCAAGTGGACCCCGCCGACCGTCGCGGCACCGGCAGCTAAGCAGTAGAGGATCAAAAATAAGTCAGACCCGCCCCGGGTACTTGGGCGGGTCTGAAAGCGACTCTGTACCCTCGGCCAAGGTACAAAGTCACCGTGTCGATACTTCCAGCTCGGCTGGAAGGCTGCTGCGCGGCGGGATGAAATGAATTGTGATGCCGCGCTTGTTATGCAGCGTGACCGTATATAAGTGAACTCTAACCGTGACTTCGTGGCTTTCGCCTCCCCCTCCGAGTCACTAAAATCGAGTTGATCTTATCGCTTCACGATGGTCTTATTATCGCGCCCGTCCGTTACGAAAGCGTATACGAAACGATGCGAAAAGCGTGACGAACTGGGAGCACCGTTGGTACCGATACGTAGTAAGGATGTAGCGATGAAGTACACCGTCATACAGTCGCCTCTTGGCCCTCTGACAGCGTTGTCAGACGGGAGCGCGCTTACTGAGTTATGGTTCGGCGACGAGAGCGCGAGGCATGACGCGAGCGGGAGTGAGCGTGACGATGCAGCGCCGCCGTTCGATGCAGTTCGCGCTCAGCTCCGGGCATACTTTGACGGCACGCTCACCTCGTTCGACCTTCCTCTTGCGCCGTCGGGGACCGAGTTCCAGACCCGCGTCTGGGCAGAGTTAGGGCGAATCCCACTGGGGATCACCATCTCGTATGGCGAACTGGCAGGAAAGCTAGGCGACCCGAAAGGCTCGCGAGCGGTAGGGCTGGCCAATGGTCGGAACCCGATTGCGATCATCGTTCCGTGCCATAGGGTGATAGGCGCGAACGGTAAGCTGACCGGATACGCTGGCGGCATCGAACGCAAAATTGCGCTCCTCGATTTCGAGCGCGCCGTCATGAGTTCGGGGCCGGTGTCATACGAGGCGTTCGCGCCAACTGAGGGTGTCGCCGCATGACTCCTCCTGACATCGCCCGGCTACTTGTGCTCGCCGCATTTTGGGGCGCATCGTTCATCTTCATACGCATCGCCGCGCCCACCCTTGGGCCCGCGTTGACGGTCGAATCGCGTGTCGTGATCGCATCCGTCCTGTTAGCCGTATACGCGGCCATCTTCCGTACCCCGCTGCAGATGCGTGAGCGATGGAAGCAGTACCTTGTAATGGCGGCGCTGAACTCAGTAGTACCGTTCACCCTTGTTGCGTACGCTGAGCTTCACATAACTGCATCAATGGCCGTCATCCTGAATGCCAGCACGCCCATCTTCGTGTCGCTTATCGCCGCCGTTTGGCTGGGGGATAGGCTCACCGCGCAAAAGGCTGCAGGGATGGCCATCTCGATGACGGGGATCGTGACGCTGGTCGGGTGGTCGCCGGTACCGCTTACGCATGATATACTCGTCGCGGTGGCGTGTTGCCTTGTCGGCGCGTTTTGTTATGGCATCGGCGCAGTGTATACCAAAGCTCACATGAAGGACGCTCCCGCGCTCGGAATGGCTGTGGGTAGCCTTGCAGGCGCGTCGATGTTTGGCCTCATCCCCGCCATCGCGATGCCCATTCCGGGTCCGATCACGCAGACCGTGCTGGTTAGTATCACGCTCTTAGCTGTGATGTCGACCGCCGCAGCGTATGTGCTTTTCTACAAGCTTGTCGTTAGTGTAGGGCCAGCGAAGGCGACAACGGTGACGTTCCTCACGCCAATCTTCGGGGTCGTGTGGGGCTTGCTGTTCCTCCACGAGTCGATTACGGCATCTCAGCTCGCCTCATGCGCGATTGTCCTCGCTGGCACTGGGCTGGTGACGCTGTCTCGGACAGCCCAAGAGCCTGATGTCTTTCCCGCCGCAGACTGATGAGGCTCAGCGCGCCCTTTCTCGCGCTCTTCATCCGCGCCATATTACGCACCACGGGTCAGCATGTCTAGTCAATAATCATCAATATTCAATACTCACTTTGACTACTATTGACTATATATTAAGGTGGGTGTAGTATGTCAGCAAGTCACCGGTGATATTGACCCTCATAGGAGCCTGAAATGGAAACAGCAAGCAAAGATGAACTGCTGTCGCTTGAGGAAGCGGCCAGTCGTTTATGTGTTAGCAAGTCGACGTTGTACAGGATGCTTGACCGCAAGGAAGTGAAGGGGCGTAAGGTTGGCAAGCAGTGGCGGTTTAGTGGGACTGACGTCAAAGCGTATCTCGAACGAGGGCCTCAAGCTGTGGCGCTTTCCGATGTTGGCCCCGACGATGTGAACTCGTTGATACCGTCGCTCGCGGCCGCATCATCTCAGTTCGGCGTCGCGCTGCCTCAGTTCGATAGCGGCGACGAATCGGCGGCGAAGGTGGAGCGATTCGTGGTGCATATCGTCCACCTCGCAGGCGCCAGCGGTGCAAGCGATATTCATGTTGCGCCTGGGCGCGATGTGGTCGGCATCCACCTGAGGATCGACGGCATTATGCGGCCTATCTGCGAGATCGCTATGTCTGCCTATCCAGTCGTGATTGGGCAACTCAAGCAGATGGCGGCGCTCAACATGGAGGAGAAGGCGCTCCCGCAGGATGGACGGATGATCCTGCAGATCGAAGGCAAGACCTACGATTGCCGTGTCAGCTTGGTGCCGACAATCCGGGGCGAGGCGGTTGTGATCCGCCTGCTCGACCCGAACGCGGGCATTGTCACGCTTGACCGGATGGGGTTCTATGACGACGACCTCGAGCGGATTACGCGATGGTCTACGTCGCCTGCTGGCGTTGTACTTTGCACCGGTCCGACAGGCTCAGGAAAGACCACGACGCTATATGCTTGTACTCAGTCGGCTTCGGGGCCGACAAGGGTAACTCTCACCGTTGAAGATCCTGTCGAGTACGAGTTGCCATACACGCGCCAATCGGCGGTCAACCGGCGCGCCGGTATGACATTCGCTACCACGATGCGGGCACTTTTGCGTCAGGATCCGGACGTGCTGCTGGTAGGGGAGGTGCGCGATCTCGAAGCATCTGACCTCGTCGTGCAGGCTGCGCTGTCCGGTCATTTGGTGCTCACGACGTTGTACGCCGATGACGCGCCATCGGCCGCGATGCGCTTCGTTGAAATGGGGAACGAGCGGTTTATGGTGGCAGCGGCTCTTCGCGGCGTCGTTTCGCAGCGCCTTGTAAGGCGCATTTGCGAGGAGTGCAAGGAGCCGATTACCCTGCCGCAGCTTGTTGAACTTCAGGTGCGCGTTAAGGCTGCACAGGGCGGTTTACCGGTACCTGAAGGCTCAACGTTCTACCATGGGCGCGGCTGTGAGCGGTGTGGGGGCAGCGGATATCGCGGTCGCCGGGCCATCTACGAACTGCTCGAGTTCACGCCCGCAGTCGCCGATGCGCTTCGAGCTAACTCGAGCGCGGAGCAGCTGATGCAAGCCGGGATAGGCGACGGAATGCACACGCTGTTCGCCGACGGTATCCGGAAGGCTGTCGCCGGCAATACTACGGTCGATGAGGTGGTGCGGGTCTCAGCTAAGTAGCGCGAATCGTCCCCACTGCACCGGTGTGCGGAATACGGTGGGGTGGGGACGTCGTTCTATTGTGGCCGTACCTACGCGAGACGGTCGCCAGCGGTTGGACCGGCGCTCATGTCCCAGATGGATTCGACGACGATTTCGACGACATATTTCACCGGGGGGAGCGCGGGTTGCTTGGCGGCGATTCGCTCGGAGACGTTGTCGAAGAGCTTGCCGGATTCCACCAAAGTGGCGTGCCCCTTCACCTGCATCGCGATCCGCTTATCGTGGTCGTAAATGCCGACCGCGCAGACGGGGTTCGCCTGAAGGTTGTCTCGGGTCTTCTTCGAAAATACGTCAGCAAAGAATATATGCTGGTCGTCGACGAGCGCTCCACTGCCTTTGATTGCAATGTTGGGCCAGCCATCTGGGCCGATTGTCGCGACCCATACTACATGACCGCCATTCAGCAGTTCGACAACGTTCTCGGGTAAATGCGCCATGTTTCTACCTTTCGCTGATCGCCCAGGAGTTTCCTGTCGCGCAGCCTTTGCAAATAGTTAACGCCAGCGTACTGTCTAGCCACCGAACCACACAAATCGGTGGAAAATCTTGACGGCGTGCATGCTGGCTTATTCAAACGTACTAGAGTGTTACCGCATAATCAGCCCAAAGTATCATAATTCTTGCTCGGGACTGAAAAAATGCTTGCCTGCCTACAAATAAGGACGCTAAAGCGTGGATTAATGGTTCATGTTTTTCTGCAAGGTGGGTATAAGTCTCGTAAGGTCTAGTCGAAAGAGGCATGCGTCGCGTTGTAGCGTC
Organism: Capsulimonadaceae bacterium; assembly: GCA_036504535.1. GTDB lineage: Bacteria > Armatimonadota > Armatimonadia > Armatimonadales > Capsulimonadaceae > JARLGU01. The sequence continues at coordinate 57,453 of DASXUY010000024.1, read as the reverse complement.
ACGTGCGGCTAGCGAATGGACCCTGCGAATACGCCACATGGCGATCCGCCCGATACTGACGACGAGCCCAGGCTCATCTTGCACCGGTCAGCCTGGAGCGCCCCCAAAGGGAGACCCTAGCGATGCCACATGATAAGACCACGGCAACCAACGAACATTTGAAGAACAACGCGTCATCGGAACCCGCCGACGAGGTCCGGCAGCGCCGCCGCCTCGCCGAACTCGAAGCGCAGCATGCGAAGGATAAGGCAACGGCTGCATCGGGCACGACAAAAAAATAGAACCGAACGAGGCGGCGCCAAGGCTAACAGTCTTGGCGCCGCTTTTATCTTGTGCGAGACGCCTACACGGCAGCGTCGCTGTTCAGTTCGTCCATAAGTTTGCGGGCGTATTCAAGCATCACGTCTTTACGCGGTTTCAGAGCTTCACGGGTGTCGATATAGGTGCCAAGTGCCGCCAGCGGGTCCAGCGATTCGGTGAGCAGCGCGGACCGGTCGCGCTCGTTGTCGCGTACGACATCCTTATGCAGCGCAACGACCATGAACGCGGGTGTCAGCGCAGCGCGGATATCTTTGTCGCGGATGAGCGGCACATCTTCGGATTTAACCTTGTAGCTCACCTTGACAATAGCGTTCTCGATGTCCCGCTTCAGAATTGCCGCAACCACTTTCTCTGTCGGGTCGTCAGTGCCGAGTGTTGTGTCCACCTCGATCTCCACAAACGGCCGCGTTTCTGTTTCGACAAAGCTATAGTCAACCGCGCCGCGCGCAATATCGGCGATTACGAAGCCCTTCGCTTCTTTGCGCTCTCCGAAATCGATACGCTCTATACTGCCGCTGTAGACCATCGGCGGCTGATGACCGAAGTTTAGATCCTGGAACTTGTGAATATGCCCCAGGGCGACGTAGTCGAATTCGGCGACTGCGAGATCGGCGCGCGGCACCTGCGGCTCGTTCGTCAGGTAGCTTGCCTGTGTTGTGCTGAGTTTGGCGGTGCTTACCGTAAAGTGGCCCATGAAGATAGTAGGCAAGCCGGGGTTCATCGCGCACTGTCGGCGTAGCGATCCGATCACTTCCTGGTACTTCTCGACTACTGTCTCCGTCGTTTCCTGCACCCCTTTGCCCCTTGTTTCGTCCTTCGCCAGCTGACTGCTTTTCGTGAGGTAGGGGAGGGCGGCGATTTGGACGCGCGCACCGGTACGAGTGGCCACTTCTAGCACGCGGGGCCGGTCAAGCACGTGCAGCCTGTCTCCCGACAGCGCGCCGAAGATCTCGATGGAGTTTGCCCGCCCGCGTGTGTTCGGGATGTCGTGGTTCCCGGCGAGAAGGACAACTGGCACATCCCGGTCGATCAGGCGCTTGAGGCACGACGCAAACTCGCGCTGATGTGTCTGATTCGGGTCGCGTGTCTTGTACGCGTCGCCGGTAAACACCGCCAACTCCACGCCCGCGTCCAAGGCTTTGTCAATCGCCGACAGCAGCGCGTTGCGGAAATCGACCAGCCGACTGCTCAGCCCCGTCTCCGGGTCAAAGCGACCATAGTTTTCGACGCCAAAATGGACGTCGGAGAAGTGCATTATTCGAAGGGGCATATTGATAATCCATTAAGCGAACATTGCGAATAGTTTACCACCGCTAAGATTACCTCACCCCCGGCCCCTCTCCTTGGAAAGGCGAGGGGAGTCAGAAAGGCTGACCACCACTTTGTTCTTGGGCGACGTCTGGGGCACCTAGCCAGGTACCGCATAATTGAACGATGAATGTAATTCACTCCTTGGCGTCTAATTGTATGGCTGGCCGGACGCTGTCTAGACGCGGAAAGACTGCGGTAGTCCCAACGCCTATAAGATGGAATGGCCCTATGGATGATCGCTTTGATTAATATGAAAAAGAACATGCGCAATGGGCTCAAAATTGGTGTGATTCTTGTAGCGATATCCGTTTGTCGGCCAGTGGTTCTTAATATTGGCCTCATGGCAGCGCTGTCAAAGAACGATACGGTCGCAGCTGACCGATGGGTTTATTTTGGAGCCAAACCGTTCATGGCGGAGGAACTCGTTTCCGTTTACGCATCGGCTGGCAAGGATAACCAGCTCAGGCTATTGCTCGCTCATGGAGGCGATCCAAATTCCTTGAATAGCGGACAATGGACGGCTCTTATTGGGGCCATAGCTGCACATCGGCCAACGACCGTCACGATCCTGCTGGACTCCGGCGCGGACCCAAACTTGGTTGATGGGAGTGGGAAAAGCCCACTGATGGTTAGCAACGAGAACCATTTTAACGATATTAGCCGGATCCTCAAGGCACGTGGCGCTAGATCATTTAGCCACTAGCTGAGGTATTTCTTAGCGGAGAAACCGAGCTTAGCACACCCATGATTATTTCTCTTATTTGTCTTATTGCTGCGCTCATTCCGTGCGGCACAGCCTACGGTCAATCTGGTACGAACATGAATGGCAACTCCAATCAAACGCAAGTCATCGTAGATCCTGACGCGTATTTCCGGCGAATAGCCAATGAATGTGAGCAGAACCGGAAGCGGATTAATGCGCTAAATCCCGGCGCGCAGGTTATTGCAGTGCGGAACCTGCCTACCGGTGTATTCGTTGATCACCCGGCATTCTGGAAGTCGTCTACGGACACGATAGCTATCCTTAGTGGCCTGTATTTCTTCAAGGAACCATTTAGTGCTGACCAAATAGCGGCTTTGTCGCGTACCTACCCGAATGTTCCGGCGAATGACCAGCTTGCAGCAGCTATTCTTGTTCGATATAGTGCACCGAAGGCGATCAGCCACCTTCGACAGCTTTTGATGTCAGCGGACCACCAGGTTGCTGATCAAGCCGCATCGATAGCATGCAAGAGTCGCATATCGGAACTCGCCCCAGAAATTGTGCATGTGCTCAATCGAAACGATGACACATCGGTGTGGCTCGTGCTCTCAATAGATAGGTGGGCTAATAGCCAAATCGAGCAAGCATTACTTCGCCTTATGCGTAAGCCCGGCGAGAATCAGATTGATTATGCTCTTGCTCTGGCGCGCATGGGGAACCAGCACGCGCTCCCCCTTCTACAATCTCGCTTCGAAAAGGTTGCTAATAGCGCACATGCCAACAAGTTCGATCTCGAAAGCATACAGATAGCAGCGGCAACCCACGAACTTAGACCTACATACAAGGGTGCAGCGTCGTATCTTAAGTCGATAGCGGGATATTTGGGAGATAGCGGCGCACAAGCACGCGGGCTTCTGTGCGGTGAAGTGTGGAACTTTCGTTTGAAGGAGTACTATCCGCTCATGCGAACCAAGCTCACCGATGACCTCAATAGGTTAAGGACAATGGACGAGGTCTCTCGTACAAATTCTAAGTACATATTGGACGCTTACGCACTGGTAAGGATGTTAGGCGATGTTGACCGACCAGCGTTGGGCACGGATGCCCTCGAACTGTTGAAGCTCATGCCACGCAAGACCTCGATCGATGGTAGGTCGGACAAAATCGACATTGCTGAGGTGTGTTTGGCAACCGGTATTGGTCATTCTGGTGTGGCTCAGATTATGGGGGCTGATTGGGTGCGTCGATCACTTGCTACCCGCGACCTGAGGCCTATTCCTTGGATATACCTGCAGCAGATTCAGGCAGTACCAGACCGGCCGTGATACTATTGGATGACCGAAGCAGATGGAACGATAATATTGCGGCGTTACCCTCGCCGCGAAGCGGCATAAAGATGCAACGTCACGTTGCCGCCAGCCGCGTAGGCTGCCCTTGCGGCGAGCAATCCTAATCCCTCTCCCACCCACACCTCACACCCACACATCAGATGTTTTTCGATAATCGCGGAGGGCATCGTGTTGAGCGGGCCGAACATTACTGCTATGGATCTCCAACAATATCTCGACACAGCTGCTCCCTACTATAGCGAAGAGCTACATTTGATCGGTTCAGTCACCCATAGCCCCGGCTATCACACCCGCATCCCGGACGGCCAGTGGTCGCACCAGACACGCCAGTCGCTGGACTATGCGCTTGCACTCCTGATGAGCGGAGCGCCTGCGAATGTGGCTCGCGCCAATGATATCGTGGCGAAGATCGTCTCGCTGCAGGATACTGAGCCGACGAACTCGACGTACGGCATTTGGTCGTGGTACTACGAGGAGCCGCTACCAAAGATGGCGCCGCCGGACTGGAACTGGGCCGACTTTATCGGTGCGCGCCTGCTGCAAATCGTGCACGGATACTCGGACAAGCTATCGCCTGAGATTGTGGCGTCGGTGCGCAGTGCGATTGGCCACGCGGGCTGGTCGATCTTTCGGCGCAATGTGAACACCGGCTACACCAATATTGCTGTGATGGGCGGGGGAGTGAGCCTTGCGGCTGGCGAACTGCTTGGTGAGCCACGGCTGGTGGATTATGGCCGCAGGAAGCTCGCGAACGTTGTCGCAAACCACACGCTCCACGGCGACTTCAACGAGTATAACAGCCCCACCTATACCATTGTCGTGCTGGAGGAAGCTGACCGGTTCCTGAGTCTGCTTAAGGACGAGTCCGGGCGCGACTCGATGGAGAAGCTGCGCTATGTGGCGTGGCGCACAATCTCGGAGCACTTCCATCCCGGTACCCAGCAGTGGACGGGGCCAAATATCCGCGCCTATTCGGACCGTCTGAGCGTCACCGGCGCGCAGTTCCTATCGGAGCGCCTGCCGATTGAGATCAAGCCGCACGCCAGCGTGCTTGCCGGCGACCCGCCTCTTCACACGGAGCTGATAACACCTATCCCGTGCCCCGACGAGTTCGTTGGCCGGTTTAGCGCGTTGCCAGAGGACGACTACACCATCGTTCGCCGCTACAACCTCGACGGAGGCGGCGGACGGGAGCTTTTTGGGACGACATGGTTTAGCCAGGATGCAGCCCTGGGCTCGTCGAATCGCGGCGGTTTCTGGAACCAGAGCCGGGCAACCATCGGCCACTGGAAGACCGATTCCGACTCGGCGATTGTGTTCCGCACTCAGTTTCTGCACGATGGCCGCGACTTTTGCAGCGTTTGGATGGAGAACGCGCAAGCAGGACCTCGCATCCTCACGGCGGCAACTCTGGAAAAGGGCCACGGTGACTTCCACCCGAGCCTCGACGGTCCCAAGGACGGCATCTATCGCGCTGAGGACTTCCGGCTGCGCATTTCATTGAGCGGCGTCGGAACTGCCGTCAAAGTGCTGTCAGCGACAATGTTCGAGCTGTCCGCTGGCGGCCACAAGGCCGTGGTGCATGTCGCCCCGAGCCTTTTCGACGGCCAGCCTGTGCGCTGGGAGGCGGGGCAGGGGGCAAGCGGCGTCTATCTCGACGCTGTCTGCTACAGCGGCCCAAGTAAGGGCTTTGATCTGGATAAGGTGGGTGACACCGCAATCGTCTTCGCCACCGAGATCCTTGCGGCCAATGCTGCGCCTTCGCTCGCTGATCCCGTGACCGCGACGGCGGATGGCCGGTTGGTGGCGACGTGGGCTGTGGACGGCGGCCTGAGTGTCGATATCCCACTGCGCCCGTAAGTGGCCGGGGGTGGGCGGAAGACTACCTCATCCCCTAGCCCCTTCTCCTTGGAAAGGCGAAGGGGAATCAGAGTAAGAGCTTGATTTCAGAATCGTGTCTCGTTCGCCTTCGCTTTTCTAAGGAGTCGTCATTGAAGCGATCCACCCGTGTGGATGAAAAGTTGCGCGGCCAAACCTCTTTGTCTTCCCTTCAGGGGAGAAGGGGACCCACGAAGTGGGGAAGAGAGGTTCTGTATTTTCCAAGGAGAAGGGGTGGACATTCTGATGGCCGGGGATGAGGTTATTCTCGCCTCTGCCAGGCAGCCTACTGCCCCTCAAATCCCCCACACGCCCGTTCGTTTTGCAAGCGCACGAGAGAGGACAATGAGTTGCAATTGGGCCTAAAATGTGCTATAATAGAGTAAGGTTTTGACGCACATTAATGCGAATTGATGACAGTGATTGAAGCTCACTTGCAGCATTATTCCGACTTGCGTCGCTTGCGACTTGGTCTCAAGATTCGGATAGCCGAAAGCGGAGCAGGCCAAGGCACTTTACCCCTCTCGTACCGAGCCGTCTTCGGCGAGACAAGGGTCCAGCGTCACGCTGGTGATTGGAGTTGTAAGGAAGCATATGGCTAATGCGAAGAGTAATTCCTCCGAGATCGCAGGCGATCTCAATCCCACTGAAATTGGAAACAACCCGGTGACCGACTCCCTCGAAGAACACAACGCAAACGTAGACAAAAAACAGATCGGCGAGCTTCTCAAGCGGGCAGGCGCGCCGACAGATGTCCCCGACCAAATCGGCGCTCTTGCCGACGAGGATGCTGGCCTCGAACAGAAGGTAACGACCGAGTATAACGCGGACAGTCTTCGCGTTCTCGAAGGCCGTGATGCGGTGCGTCACCGTCCCGCCATGTACATCGGCGACACGGGCATCAAGGGCCTGCACCACCTTTTTTACGAGATCCTCGACAACTGTATCGATGAGGTCCTTGCTGGCCGCGCTAGCGAAGTCGACGTCACGATCAACGAGGATAAGAGCATCTCGGTTCACGACAACGGCAACGGTATCCCGACCGGTATCAACCAGGCTACCGGTATCTCCGGTGTTGAACTGGCGATGACCAAACTGCACGGCGGCGGCAAATTTGGCGACGGAGGCTACAAGGTCTCCGGCGGCCTCCACGGCGTTGGTCTGTCCTGCGTCAACTTTCTCGCCGCATGGTGCGAGGCGGATATCGAGCAGAATGGCGGTCGGTTCGCCTTTCGCTGCCGCCAGGGAATCCCAGAGGGCGATTTGAAGCGTGTCGGCGACTCTAATAGCCATGGTTCGACCATCACATGGTACGCCGATCCTGAAATCTTCGGCGATTACGAGTATAAGCCGGACACGTTCATCAACCGAATCCGCAACACGTGCTACCTGAACCGCGAAGTCAAAATCAGCTTCACGGACAACCACTACGGCACCGAGCCGACCAGCCAGGTGTTCCACTTCGAACGCGGCATCGCTCAGTTTGTCGAGCACTTGAACGAGACCAAGGACGCGCTCACTCCCAAGGTCGTTTACTTCCAGAAGACCCGCGACGATGTCCAGGTGGAAGTTGCGCTGCAATACAACACGGGCTACACTGAGCAGGTGCTCTCGTTCGCGAACAATGTCCACACGCAGGAAGGCGGCACCCACCTTTCGGGCTTCCGTACCGCGTTGACGCGCACCATGAACCAGTACGCTCGCAAGACGGGCCTGCTGAAGGAAAAGGACGTCAACCTGAGCGGCGACGATGTCCGCGAAGGTCTCACAGCGGTGATCTCCGTGCGGCTGTTCGACCCGCAGTTCGAGGGCCAGACGAAGAGCAAACTCGGCAACACCCCGGTCGAAGGGATTGTCAACTCCATCGTCGGCGAAGCCCTTGGCCTATACCTCGAAGAGAACCCGGCCGACGGCAAGCGAATGGTCGAGAAGAGCCTTCTCGCTCAGCGTGCCCGCGACGCCGCCCGGAAGGCTTCGGAACTCATCAAGCGCCAGAGCGCTCTTGAGAACTCGTCGCTCCCCGGGAAGCTTGCTGACTGCACCGAGAAGGACCCGTCGCGTTGCGAGCTGTACATCGTCGAAGGCGACTCTGCAGGCGGATCCGCGAAGACTGGCCGCGACCGACGCTACCAGGCAGTGCTCCCGCTGCGCGGCAAGATTATCAACGTCGGCAAATCGGCTATCGACAAGACGCTGGAAAACAACGAAGTCCGCTCGATGATCACCGCGTTCGGCATCGGTATCAAGCTCGATAGCGACGACGACGAGGGCGAAAGCAACAGCAAGTTCGACCTGACACGCCTGCGCTACCACCGCATCATCATCATGACCGATGCGGATGTCGACGGCGACCATATTCGAACCCTGCTGCTCACCTTCTTCTTCACGTACATGAGACCGCTCATCGAAGCTGGCCACGTCTATATCGCCATGCCGCCGTTGTATTCGATCAAGGCAGGCAAAGACAAGCGATACTACGCCCGCTCAGCCGAGGAGCGCGACGAGATTATCAAATCGCTGAAAAAGAAGGATGTCCAGGTGGGACGCTTCAAGGGCCTTGGTGAAATGAACGCCGAAGAGCTGTACGATACGACGATGGACCTAAACAACCGCAACATCGCCCGTGTCCGCCTCGACGACGCCGAAGCCGCCGCTGAGATGTTCAATATCCTGATGAGCGAAAAAGTGGAGCCGCGGAAGAACTTCATCATCCGCTACGCCAAAGAAGCAACCAACGTCGACTGGCACTGCTAGGGGCGGGGATCATGGCTGAAGAGATACTCGAAGTCAAGAATTTCGCAGGAATACGCGAGGCAAGGATCACCTTGTCTCGCGTAAACGTGTTTATTGGCCCCCAAGCTTCGGGCAAAAGCGTTTGCGCGAAGCTGTTGTTTTTTTCTCGCGTAGCCTTTAACCAGATTACTGATTTTGTGTGGAACAACGTTTCAAAATCAGAAATGAGCGATTCTCTAGCCAAGTTGTTCGCTAGGTATTTTCCACCAGACTCTTGGGGAACAGGCAAGTTCTTAATACGGTATGTGTTTGATGATTTTTCACTTCAAGTTGTCCGAAAAGGTGCATCGTCCGGAAATGTCACGGTTACCTTCGGAACCCGATTTCAAAAAGCATTAATGGAAGGCCGAGCCGTCGCCGAGCAGATCCGTGTTGCAGGTGAACTTGCACCGACTGACGGCGTCGAATGGGACGAGGATAACCTTGTTCTCGAAGCCGTAGCGAAGGCCGCTGGGGATAGTTATGCGCCACTGTTCGGACGTCACCGTGTGTTCATTCCGGCTGGACGAAGCCTTTTCTCAATATTTCAACGCAACATTTGGTCGATCTTGACGCACGAGCTTTCAATCGACCCATTTTTAATCGAGTTCGGACGGTTATATCAGCGAACACGGCAATTAGCAAATAAGCGAAGCGATAGCCCTCACAGCGCGCAAATTGACGAAATAGCTTCGCGCTTACTTTGTGGAAAGTATGAGCGGGACGGCGTGCGCGACTTTATTAGGGCAAAAGACGGGAGGAGGACTACGCTAGAGCATAGCTCATCTGGGCAACAAGAGGCGCTCCCGTTAGCTGTGTTGCTAACAAGAATGGCACATGACAGTACGACGTGGGAGAACAGCACGGTGTTCGTTGAGGAACCGGAGGCTCACCTCTACCCGAGTGCGCAACGCGACATCGTTCACCTGTTGGCAACGGCGCATGACCTAAGTTCGCCAGACTCCTTAGGCCAGTACGTCATAACTACCCACAGCCCATACATCCTGACCGCGCTCAACAACCTCGTCTATGCTGGCAAAATCAAGCGCGACTTTCCCGACAAGGCTGAGGCCGTTAACGCGGTGATGGACAACGCAGTCACCATCGATCCGTCTGGCGTGCGCGCCTACATGTTCGCGGATGGGGGCGTAGAATCCATCATTGACGAAGAGTCGCAGCTTGTCGTAGCCGAAGCGCTTGATGGGGTCTCGGGGGCGCTGGCTAACGAGTTCCAGAGCCTAATGGATATCGAATTTGGTGACAGCGAGGAATGAGTGCACTTCGAAAAAAATGCGTTCGCACTCACCGTGATCCGGCTTTTGTTCTGCAAGACACTCCACACCCGAGCAAGGTGGAGTTTCTCAACCCAAGGCTAAGGCTCATTGACGAGGTTCACGTTGACGGTTGCATATTCGACGAAAGTGAGCCGCTTCGATGTGATTATCTTGTTAACATCAACGAGCGCAACCAATCGATATTACTTGAGTTGAAGGGCTCCGATGTACTTCACGCCATTGATCAATTGCGGGCCACCACCGAGAGCCTCGCAGGCGACCTAAACAGCAAGCTAAAGTGGATAGTGTGTTACTCCGGTAACCCTGCGTTTCCGACTAGCGCTCAGGCCGAAGAGCTCAAGGTTCGTCGTGAATCGCGAAACAAAATAGTGCTCTATATAAGGCCGAGCGTTCATGTTCATGAAATCGACCGCCCCTGAGGACTTGAGCATCGTTAATTGCTCACGGCTGACCACAAATCCATACAAACGAAAGAAGCCTTGCGTGGTGTAATAGCCGGGCAGGGCTTTCGTGTTTCCAGCAAGGGCCTTTTCCGTAATGCAAAACATCAATCCCAATCAGCCCGCAATCGCAATACAACCGATGAGCATCGACGACTACGACGATGTTATGGCGCTGTGGCTCGGTACACCGGAACTAACTGTCCGCACCGCGTTCGACACGCGTGAACGGATCGATGCGTATATCGCGCGCAACCCCGGCCTAAGCCAGGTCGCGTGGGACGACTCGCGCCTCGTTGGCGCGGTGCTGTGTGGGCACGACGGACGGCGGGGTTCGTTGTATCACATGTGCGTCGCTGTCGATTGCCGGGGCCGTGGTGTGGGACGGTTGCTCGTTGAGCGGTGCGTTGCGGGGCTGAAAGAGCAGGGGATCGATAGCGCGTTCTTGTTCGTCCACGATCAGAACCCGTCGGCAGCCGATTTCTGGCAAAAGTTGGGATGCGAACCGGCGACGGAGATCGGCTACTGGTCGCTTAGCTTTTGAGCGGAACGCGCGGGAGACAACACACCACGTATGTCATCTTCCGTACACCTGATGTCGCCCACCCGACGCGCAGCGGCGACAAGGATCCAACGTCACGTTGGCGCCCCGCGCGTAGCGGCCGGCGGAGCCGTCTGCGTCCCCCGCCGACCGCCATTCGCACCACGCCGCCTAGTTGATCTCACGCGACAACAGCACGCGGAACTCGTCGCCTTTAGGACCAGCAATCACTTTGGCGAAGGTGGCGGTGAGGTGCGTTCGATTGTCGAGCGCGCAGCCGACCGATGGGCCGACAAAGTGTTGGTTCGACGTGAAATCGCCCTTCGCCTCAACGCCGTACCAGTAGCGGTCATAGCGGTCGGCGAAATAGGCGGCGCCGAACGAGTATCCGATCTCGTTTTTTGCGTCCTCCATCACGGGACGGGTGACGATCACATTCAATGCGAATGTAGATTTGGAGCTGGGATCGTACTGGAAGATCGCCTTTGCCTCGAGCTCTCCGTGCTCATCGACCAGCTTTTCGTACTCGAAATAGGCCGCAGTCAGCAGCTTCTTGTGGGCGTAGTCTCCAAACCGATAGCGTTGCTCGATCTGAAAACCGTTGTATTTGTACGGCCCGCCGTCCTTGAGGTAGTTGGCGTACGCTTCAATGGCGTACCGGTCGGTGACACCGTATTCGGCCTCGAACTGATCCTGCAAGTTGTTGCTGCTGGACTGGGTGTGCTTAACCCCGATTTCCAGCTCACCCTTTATCGGCGTAAACCATTCGTACGTGTACGCGAACCGTTCGATATCGGCGCGCGCCGGCCTGACGACGGCACCGGTCATCAAAATAGCGATAATCGCGATACTGCATACTCGCGCGACGGTTTGTGTCATGGACTTCATACTGCAATCCTCTCATTGTATACCCGACAATCTTAGTCTCCGATTGTTTCGGTCGGAGATTAGTATACAGGCGAGAAGGCGCGCTGTCAATAGGCTGTTTGGCCGATTGATGCTGATTTTTGTGAAAGGATCCAGGATCAGCTTAGCTATGCCTGGATCTTGTGGACGATGATTTCAGCGGTCGCGAGGTTGGTGGCGAGCGGGATGTTGTGGGTATCGCAGACCTTCATCAGCGCCGAGATGTCTGGCTCGTGGGCATGCGCGGTGAGCGGGTCGCGGAGGAAGACGACTGCCGCGATCTTGCCCTCGGCCACCATGGCGCCGATCTGCAGGTCGCCGCCGAGGGGACCGGAAAGCATCCGCTGCACATTCAGCCCGACTTCGCTTTGCAGGTAGCCGCCCGTGGTACTGGTCGCCACCAGATCAAAGCGCTGCAGTTGAGCCTTGTGTGCTTGCGAGAAGCGTACCAAATCCGCTTTTTTCTCGTCGTGGGCGATAAGTGCAATCGTAGCCATGAAGCCTCCAAACGCGCCGTCGATGCCAGCTCTGGGTGTCGCCAGCGGCGCAAATACGCAGGATTATAGCACAGCGGCGCAAGGCGGGCGGGGCTAGGCAGGTTGGTCAGGCGTGGTCGCTGCAAGTTGGGTTGTTTCAGGCGTGTAAACCTCGACCTTGGCGAGTTCACGGCGCGTTGGCAGGTCCAAAGTTCCTGCTACATAGTCTGGCACTACGAGGCCACTTAGGGATACTTCCGGAAATTCGTGCTTGATAGCAATGAGGCGTCGAACAATTACAGATAAGGCTACAGGACTTGGTGGAGCATATCTGACGAGCAACATGAGCGCGGATATTGCATATTGCGGCGATGCGAGCGTTTCTATTGCCCGCTTATCGGCCGGAAAAACCTTAAGGGTGATCCGTGAGCGACGCCTGGCAGACCAAACGACTATAACCAGATTCACTGCAAGGAACGCCCCGACAACTCCCAGCAATACCACCGTGGACCTTGTCAATGACACGCCATACGCTGCCAAGACTAAAATAAGCCCAAGGGCAACCAAGACCAAGTATTGCCCCTTGTTATCGGCAAGCATTTCCCGCGCAAATAGAAAATCGAGTTCGCTCTCATTGGCGACTTCCTTGAGTTTTCTGGATATGCAAATGTCCTGCCCCTTCGTTTTGATCGTCGCGTAGCAACTCGCTTCACTGCTATCCTCAATGAGCACGTTTCGGAACCGCCGACGCATCAAGGAACCAATTTCGCGCGCTCGCCAGGTCAACTCATCATCGACAAACGTGTTCCGAAATCGCGCTAACGTTCGACTGATCACAAATGTGCCGACTAGAATGATCGCGACGAGGGTTAATTCTAGAACGCTGCGAGTGTGTTTCCCAAAAAGTGCTGGAAGTAGGCCAACCGACAAGAGCGCGCCAATGATCGGCACAACGTGGCTAACTGCTGCGACTGAATGCTGTCGTGACCTCACCTTCGCCTCCTCCGGTGTCATTCGTTCGAGATGCGGCGCGGCGGGAGGCTTAACCGATGGAGGCAGGTATTTTCTGCGCACGTACAACGACGCGACGGCGGCAATTGCGCCGAAGCATCCCATGCTGCATATAGTTAGGAATATAATTCTGGAAGTAAGCGGCGAATGCAGAAAGATGTCCACCATACATGCATGTCGGCTACCCGTGACGAGTGTAACGATCGGGATAAAGGCAACGAACAACGCGAGCACAACTGTAAGAGACCGCAACAACGCTTGGGTCGCATCAATCCCGTCCCGCTCAATCCTTCGTCGTTGTAAGAACAACGACACGGGCACCCCGAGCATCGCTAGAACCGCAATGGCTGCCGATCCTACGATAACGCCCCATTCCAGCCCGCCCAACTTCGCGCTCACCGTTACCACCGGCACGCGTGCAACATCGCGCTCGTCCCACCACCGGAACTGCTTCGTTACAAATCGCGGCTTACCGAGGCCCGTCGCGGTGGCATGGAGCGGGACTCCTAGCGCGACATGCGGCACGTAGCCGCTTTTCCGCAGCGCTACAGCGATCAACCCGACATCGATACGACGCGTATGCGTCCCGGCGATCTGCCTGCTGACCGGTTCCGTGTGAACCTGCGCCACGGAATACTGTTCCGCCGCTGTCTCCACTGTCCGCTTCTCAGCTGGTCCCGCCACCGTCGCCGGGCTGATCGCCGTCGCCAGCCTCCCCGGCGCGACACCCGGTCTCCCGAGCACCAGCACGTCGGTGTAACACGAGCCGCCGTAGACGAGCACGTACACGTCCTTATCGCTGCGCAGCATCACCGGCAAGCTTGTCGCCCCATCGGTCAGCTTCGCCAGCAGGCGGCTCTTCGACGTAGTAAAGAGGGTGGTGGATGCGTGGGCTTCGACCGCTGAGGCTACCAGGGTTGCGAGGAACGCCATAACGGCGAGCGAGAGACGTGCAAAGCGGTATGATTTCGCTGAATATCCCATGATGACATGAGTATACTCATCGCCGTGGAAGCCCCGTGTTCGCATTTTGGCCGATTTTAAGGATTCATAGGACGGCTCGTGCCGCCGGGGCATCTTTTATGTAAGGGGTGCAGTCCGCAAGTTTTCGCTACTCACCGCGCAATCAACTTCCCAGTAACTGGTCATGCCAATAGAGGGAGCGAAGCGAGAAAAAAAGCCCGAGCGGCTTGAGCGATCTGGAATTCCTATATCTCTCCAATTCGTAGCCTCTCGATACCCCATAGCCTCCTAAAAAATACTACCGGAGGGAGTTGACAATCACCGATTCTTCGTGACGTGTGAGGGAAATTACTGGCCTTAAAAAATAGATTCAAAAATTCTCATTTGTCTATATGTCGTATCATGCAATTGCGTGGTATACCATATCTGGTGATTTGGAGAGGGGCATGATTCCTCTCATATCCACCGCTCCACCCGCAGCTCGGGTGCGAGTAGCGCGCTTCGTGCACGCTGGAGAGCGCTTGGTTGCCCTGATATGAAGTGTCCGTTTTGTGGTGCTGTCGACTTCGATAAAGTCCTCGATTCTCGCCCGGTTCGCGAAAATACCGCTATCAAGAGGCGCCGTGAATGCGAATCTGAGCGCGGCGGATGCGGACGGCGATTCACCACATTTGAGCATATCGAGGAGCTTCAGCTCCAGGTTATCAAAAAGAACGGCGGTCGAGAACCCTTCGACCGCAACAAGCTGCTGTCGAGCGTTATCGTAGCCGTCAAAAAGCGTCCCGTCCCCACTTCAAGGGTCGAGGAAGCCGTCGACGAAATCGAGCGCATACTGAGCAACTCCATTGAAAAAGAGGTCTCGTCTGATAAAATCGGCGAACTCGTCATGGAGCAGCTTCAGACCCTTGACCAGGTGGCGTATGTTCGTTTCGCCTCCGTCTATATGCAGTTCGAGGATGCCACGCAATTCCGCGATTTCGTTGATGTCCTTCGGCGCCAAAACAAGAAGCAAAAAGTCGCCAAATAAGGCGGCTTGATCCCCATCCCCCTTACGAGGGGTTTCCGATACAACGATAGCGCTGCGTTTATGCGTCGCGTTTTCGTCATCCGATTGCCGGGCATATTTGTTAGTTGAAGCGTTGCCCGCGCAGTCACAGCACTTATAACGGCTTTATAACCGTAGAATCAAAAAGGAGCATAACGTCCCATGTCCGATCATGGCCTATTAGGTGGTATTCCGGAAGTCGAGCTACTCGACTCTAACCCCGGCAGTCTCGATATGTTTGCCGACCCGGCTGACACTATCGTTGCGACAATCACGGAGGATCCGTTTGCGGATGCCGTTGACGACACCGTAGAGACCGCCGCGCCCGAGGAAGCCCCAGCGCCAGCCGCCGCTAAATCGAACGGCAAATCGCGCAAGTCCGCCCCCGGCCTCAAGATGGAGCGTCGCTTCACCACGGCGGGTCAGGACGTGTGGAAGACGGTGGAGTGGGAACTACGCACCGCCAGCATCGTCAACAGCAATGGCGAAGTGGTCTTCAAGCAGGACGGTGTCGAAGTGCCGACCGGCTGGTCACAAATGGCCACCAACATTGCCGCATCCAAGTATTTCCGCGGACAGCTTGGTACGCTTGAGCGCGAATATTCGATCAAGCAGCTGATCGGACGCGTCTCCGACACGTTCCTGCTGTGGGGCAAGAAGGGCGGCTACTTCGCTAGCGACGAAGATGCGGCCACGTTCCACGATGAACTCCGCTACATCCTCGTCCACCAGCTCGCGGCTTTCAACAGCCCGGTGTGGTTCAACCTTGGCTGGCCCGGTCGACGTCAAGCGATCTCGGCGTGCTACATCAACGAAGTCGACGACAGCATGGAGGCCATTCTCGACCTCTACAAGACCGAAGGTTTGCTGTTCAAGGACGGCTCCGGTTCCGGTGTGAACCTCTCCATCCTCCGCTCCTCCCGTGAGCCTCTCGCTGCAGGCGGCAGGTCTAGCGGCCCGGTGTCGTTCATGAAGGGCCTCGATGCGAGCGCGGGCTCGATCAAGAGCGGCGGCAGCACCCGCCGAGCGGCGTGTATGCGCGTTCTCGACGTCGACCATCCCGATGTCATCGACTTCATCGAATGCAAGAAGGACGCCGAACTCAAGGCCCACGCGCTCATCGAAGCTGGCTTCAGCGGCGCGTTCAATGTCATCAATGGCGCGTACGACACGGTACCGTTCCAGAACGCCAACCACAGCGTCCGCGTGACCGACGACTTCATGGCGTCGGTCGAGCAGGACGGCATGTGGACCACCAAGTTCCGCACCAATGGGAAGTCCAACGAGAGCTACAAGGCTCGCGAAGTGCTCGCCAAGATTGCTGACGCCACCTGGGTGTGCGGCGACCCTGGGATGCAGTACGACACGACCATCAACGACTGGCACACATGCCCGAACTCGGACCGCATTTACGCCAGCAACCCGTGCTCGGAGTATATGTTCCTCAACTCTACTGCCTGCAACCTCGCATCGCTTAACCTTATGCGCTTCCGCAAGGAGCAGACCGGCGAGTTCGACGTGGAGACCTACCAGCACGCCATTCGCATCATCATCACCGCTCAGGAAATCGGCGTCGGGTTCGCCGAGTATCCTACGCCGAAGATTGCGCAGCGCTCGTTCGAGTATCGCACGCTTGGCCTCGGCTACGCGAACCTCGGCGCGCTCCTGATGGCCACCGGCCTGCCGTACGACAGCGATGGCGGCCGCGCCTACGCCGGTGCGCTCACATCCATCATGACCGGGACCGCATACGCTCAGTCCGCTGAGATCGCCCGCGACTGCGGCGGTCCGTTCGCTGGCTACGCCAAGAACAAAGAGCCGATGGCCCGCGTTATGCGCAAGCACCGCGCGGCCGTCGACACCACCATCGACAGCAAGCTGGTCCCGTCCAACCTGTTCCGCTACGCTCAGCAGGCATGGGACGATGCTATCAAGATCGGCGACAAGAGCGGTTACCGCAACGCTCAGGCGACAGTTCTCGCGCCCACCGGCACCATCGGCTTCCTCATGGACTGCGATACCACCGGTGTCGAGCCCGATATCGCTATCGTCAAGTACAAGTCGCTTGTCGGCGGTGGCCTGATGAAGATCGTCAACCAGACCGTCCCCGAAGCGCTACGCCGCCTCGGATACAGCGCGGCCGACATGGATGGTATCCTCAGCTTCATCGACGCGAACGACACCATCGAAGGCTCGCCGGCGCTCAAACCCGAGCACCTGCCCATCTTCGACTGCGCGTTCCGCCCGATGAACGGCACTCGCTCCATCCACTACAAGGGCCACATCAAGATGATGTCCGCCGTCCAGCCGTTCCTCTCCGGAGCGATAAGCAAGACGGTGAACGTTCCTAATGACGCGACCCCGGAAGAGATCGGCCAGACCTACCTCGAAGGCTGGAAGCTCGGCCTCAAGGCCATCGCCATCTACCGCGACGGTTCCAAGAAGACCCAGCCGTTGTCCACCAAGAAGGACGGCTCCAACAACACACCGGAGAAGGTGATCCTAGAGACCATCCCCGCCAAGCCCGTTCGCCACAAACTGGCCGACGAGCGCGTGTCGGTGACGCACAAGTTCAGCGTCGGCGGCCACGAGGGCTATATCACGGTAGGCATGTACGAGGACGGCAACCCCGGCGAGATCTTCGTCACCATGTCGAAGGAAGGCTCGACCATCAGCGGCCTTATGGATGGTTTCGCGACCGCCATCTCCCTCGCGCTGCAGTACGGTGTGCCGCTATCGACCCTGGTCGACAAGTTCATCCACACGCGGTTCGAGCCCAGCGGCTTCACGAACAACAAGGAAATCCCGATGGCCAAATCGGTGATGGACTACATCTTCCGCTGGATGGCCCTCAAGTTCCTCCAGAAGGAAGAGCGCCACAATGTGGGCCTCGTCGCTGACCTGAAGGAAGATGAGCCAACAGCGACCCCGTCCGCGCCCGCCGCTCCTGAGATCACCCTCAAGGCGAACGGCAACGGCGCGCCGAAATCCGACGCCAAGGTGGTCCAGATCACCCCCGGCAAATCCTTCGCCGACCGCGAGCGCGAAATCTTCCGCACGCAGTCCGATGCGCCGCCCTGCCCCGAGTGCGGCTCCCTCACCGTCCGCTCCGGCGCCTGCTACAAATGCCTCCAATGCGGCGCCAGCCTCGGCTGCAGCTAGGAGAGGGTAGGGACGTAAGCCAACCCGGCCACCGCGAAAGCGGTGGCCGGTGAGATACTTTTAGGGCGGGAATACGTTCATAGACACAGAGGAGACCGGACATTGGACAATGACTTTAAATATGGGTTAGGGAGCGCCCATAGCAACGACGCCAAATCAGGGCCGTCTCGTGTGGTGAATGCTCCATCAGCGCTAACAACCATACTACATGGACCCCAGCAAAAGACCCCGAAGCCGCAGGAATCTGCACTTGGCGCACGATCGTCAGCTCCGATGCCTACCGGCTATACTCCTAGCGCTAAACCTGCCCAGCTGCTACCATTTATTGTCCATGGGCATGATGCTGCCTTAAAGGCGGAACTGAAGGACTACCTCCAAAATCGCCTTAAAATGGATGAGCCTGTGATCCTCGACCAGCAAAAAAATGGTGGTCGGACCATAGTTGAGAAGTTCGAATATCACGCGAAACGTGTAGATGTGGCTTTCGTCTTGATGTCTCCCGACGACGTCGTGGTAAACGGGGGCGATGACGTCGCATATCAAGCCAGGCAAAACGTCATCTTTGAGCTTGGTTATTTTGTTAGGCACTTTGGCAGACTCTCGGGCCGCGTCATTTTGCTACACAAGGGACCGCTTGCCATACCCTCTGACCTTTCGGGTGTTGCATACATTGACGTTAGCAATGGGATTGAATCGGCTGGTGAGAAAATTCGCAAGGAAGTAGAAGGTTTAGCCAGATTTGCTGAGCGTCACGCGGCTCGGTAAACGCCTTTACAGGTAATCAAGTCTGGCAGATCCGTTGTCTATCACCTCGCCACCATTCCGCGTCGGCGAAGGCCGCCGCCTGCTCTTCCAAGCCGCGCCTTTGAGCCGCCGGCTCCTACCCGCCCACCGACACCATTACGCTTCCGGTAACCGCTCAACCGTTGCGCTTACTCTATCCAACCGCCCGAGTCCAATCGCTATTTCGGCGGCATAATCCTAACGTCGAAGCCGTCAGCCCGCGCTAACGATTCGTAGCTGCCCATGGTATGATTATTACGGATAGCACGCCGCTCAAATCCGTACATTTATGAACTCTCGCGCGAGGAGGAAACCGTAAATGGCAAAGACGGAGATCGATATATCAACCCGTAAGCCATTGACCGACGACGAGAAAGCAAAGTTGGCCGAACGGTTCAATGCGCCGAAGGACGAATGGGAGCGGCTCTTTTTCGGCCGAGCGCAACAGCACCCAGGCGGCGCCGTACTGCCCGAACAGGCGTATGAACGCGCTACTGCGTACGAGGATTGACATGGTTCACGGTACGGAACCCGTACTGCATTCCAAACCCGCACTGCCACGCACTTAGCCCCGCAGGGGCGCTCTTCGTCAGGCCGGGCGTTCAGACCCGGCAACCGACGGAGGGACGGAACGTCATACCCGCCCTCCACCTCCCCCCGCGATCCCTCGCTGGCGAAGGCCGCCGCCCGGCTCTTCGATTCCGCGCCTTCCACTCGACCCGCCCTACACGCTGCCCTCTGCAATCCACCTCCCAATACCTCCAAACCCAAAACTCGCACCGGCCGTTGACACTGTGCGCTTAAACCCACGCGGTGCAAATGAGCTGCCCACAAATGGCTACAACAGGTTTCCTTCCCGCTGCGGGAAGGTGTCAGTCTGGCGCAAGATTATTTGCGCCAGACTGACGGATGGGCTCCTTAACATGCATTCCCACCCCCGCACCTCACCCAAATGCAGGAATCCACCGCCACCGTGCCCTAATCTACCCTCAACGCTAAACGCCAACGCTAAACACCAACGCACCAAGACTCATGCACCAAAACCAACACGCCAACATAACTCGCACTATCGCACCAACTCACGCACTACAGGACCAACCACACATGAACGACACCCTCATCGACCGGGTCGCTTGGATCGGCGCACCGAACACCACGCCGCGCGGTATTGTGCTGACATTCGTCGGCCTCGGTTCCACCGGGATGAAGGATACGCCGTCGGAGCAGGAGCAGCGCTGGATCGACTCCGGCGCGCTGGTCGTGCAGCCGTATTACGGGCCGTGGTCATGGATGAACGATGCGACGGTCGAGTTCGTCGATGAGCTGGTCGATGGCCTTCGCTGGCGCTACGGCCTTGGCGCAGACACCCCGCTGATCGCGACTGGCGGCAGTATGGGCGGCTTTGCGGTGCTGGCGTACGCGATGGCGACGACGCTCGGCGTGACCGCATGCTTTGCCAACTGCCCTGTGTGCGATCTGCCGTTTCACTACACCGAACGACCCGATTTGCCGCGCACTATGCACCACGCGTTCGGTAGCTACGGAGACATCACCGCGACACTGGAAGCGCATTCGCCGCTCCACCAGCCCGACCGCCTGCCCGATGTGCCGTATTTGATCGTCCACGGCACCGAAGACAAATCCGTCGGCAAAGCGCGCCACTCCGACCCGCTTGTAGCCGCGATGGTGGCGCTCAAACGGAACGTAGAATACATAGCCGTGCCAGGTATGGGCCACTGCGGCCCGCTCCCCGACGCGCTTGTGGCGAAAATCGACGCGTTCGTCGTTGAGCAGCTTGGCGCGATCTGACGATGAAATAATACGCCTACACACTTAGCCTATAGGCTTCGCAATTCTAGGAAGAAGACGAGGCTGTTGTCTATGAGAGACTCTTTTCCTTTCCTTTAGGAGAGGAGGGGACCCGCTTGCGGGGAGGAGAGGTTCTTCCCTAGCAACAAGCCGCCTGCAAGTGCATCTGGAATAGACAGGTTCCTATGACAACCACCACCACAATCGAACCCGACTACATGACCGTCAACGGTTACCTCATCGTTCCCGACGCGATCCCCACGGCCGACGCGATTACGCTGCGAGACTCGATCACATTGCGCCTGAGCGGCATCGCATCCGACATGTCAGCGAACGTTCGCAACCTGTTTGATCTTGCGCCCGAGGTGAGGACACTTGCCGAATCGCCAGCGCTTCGGTCTCTAGTAGAGCCCGTGATCGGCGCTGACGCCAGACCGGTACGGGCGATCCTGTTCGACAAGACACCTGACTCGAACTGGAAGGTTCCGTGGCACCAGGATCTGTCAATCGCGGTTCGGTCGCGTGTGGACACACCCGGATACGGGCCATGGTCTGTGAAAGCGGGCGTCGTACACGTTCAGCCGCCGGTAGAAATCCTGGAACGCATGGTGACATTACGGCTGCATCTGGATGACTGCGGCCCGGACAACGGACAGGTAAGGGTAATAGCTGGCTCGCATCGGCTTGGCAAGCTCCCCGCGACCGAAGCGTCGCGAATTGGGCTGGAGTCAGCATCGGACACGTTCGACCTCCCCATCGGAGGCATACTCATGATGCGTCCACTACTGCTGCACGCGTCCTCCCCCTCGACCGCCCCCAGCCACCGCCGAATCGTCCACATCGAATACGCCTCCCGTGACCTCCCCGGCGAACTCGATTGGTACGAGGCGAAAAGCGCATGAATGCGAACACGTCCGCCCCTCACCCCCAAACCCTTGTCACCGAATACGCATCGAACGCAGCATCCGCACTTACCAGCGTTGCCCCTGTCACGAGTGCGGTGGCAGCGATGATCCGGTCGAACGGGTCTTTGTGGTGTAGTGGAAGCATGGTCGTGTGGTGGACAGCCTCGATGGTAATCGGCTCAATCTGGATATTTTGATTGAGTGCGAGGTTTCGGAGGGCAATGATATCTGACTCCACTGTTAGCTTCCCGAGCTTTGCCTTGATGGCAATCTCCCAATACGACGCTATACTCACCGCCACATCGTTGTTGGCGTCGGCGATTAGCGACCGCATAGAGTCTGGGAGCATGGGAGACGACGATGCAAACCAGAGGAGCGCATGGGTGTCCAGCAAGTATGTCATGGCTACATGTACTCCTCGAAAACATCATCAATCGGCACAGCCATTAACGCTTCAATATCGACGCCAGCTAGCAAGTCTTTCGCAAATCCAGCCATCCGCGGCTTGCGTCCGCCCTTGAGCTTCTCATACTCGTCGGGGCTAATAACTATAGCAACGGCTTTTCCAGCGCTCTCTACAGTCACCGGTTCGCGGGACGCGGTGTCCCACAACTTACCAATATTGTTACGTGCCTCAGTCGCGGTCATCGTTACCATCTTGATCACCTCTCCATCATTTTACCACTTTGTACAATCTTTTGAACAATCCATACGAAGCATATTTTGTAACAATAATGTCTTCTAGAGGTATATTATTTAGACATGTACATGGTATAATAATAATGTATTATCGAAGATAGAACAACCGGATGTTCGTGGGTCATCAAGGAGAGATTCGATGTCGCTGACCATGAATATTCAGTGGCTATTCACGACGCAATATAATTGATTTACGACTGATTATTACTATTTTTATCAAATATATCGATATTTTAGTTTTGGTGAATAATGTAACTTTAAATAGGCTGAATATTCACCCGACGGATCTGCCGATAACTTAACCTGTGCGCGAAAGGAGTTGTTCCGTTCGATAAGCAGGATGAAAGCGCCATAATGACCCTATGGTTCGCCCGCTCTGCAAGTCTCTGGGAAGCCGCCTCCGCGCGTCGCTGATCGTCGCCGTCCTCGCGCTCAGCCAATGCGCCAACGCCGCGTCGCCTGCCAATCTCCTGCTCAATGGCGCTTTCAACAAGCGCATTGGTGCGGCTCTGGCGGTTTGGACACCCGTACCGGGCACGTACCGGCCCGATTTCAGCCAGGATGGCCCCGACTCTGTCCTGTCGGTCACCGGTGCCAACGCTGCAGGCGTTACTGGCGTCAGGCAAACCGTCGTGATCAAACCCGAGTGGGTCAAGGTGCTCGTAAGGGGCTACGTCCGGGTGACGCGTATGGCGAAGACGACGTCCGCAGGTTCCATTGCCTTTGGAGCGACTGTCGATCTGAAGTGGCGCTCGACACCAGCGGGCCTGCAAACGCCAGCGGCTTCGCCAACGTGGACTGCGCCGACGGGTGGGTGGGTGGAGATCAACCAGCTTCTCGATGTCCCCGCTGGAGCCACCGAGCTTGTCGTTACGCCTGGCGTCGTCGGCGCGGTCGGGGCTGCGGACTTCAAGGACCTCAGCGTGGTCGCCTGGGTGGGGACGTTTGCCGACGAGTTCGACGGCGACTCCATGGACACAACGCGGTGGACTGCCAGCGACAGCGACAGTCTGGTCTACGCGCCTGGCGAGCAGTACTTCGCCCCCGACCACGTCACCGTAGCTGGCGGCATCGCGCGCTTCCACGCCGAACGCAAGCCGCATGTCGCCACCAAGCCACGCCCTCCGCTGGACGGCAACTACGCCAATACGCTGTACGGCGACTACCAGTACCAGGCCGGTGAGCTTCAGACCATCGGCAAGTTTCAGCAGCTCTACGGCTTCTGGGAGTTCCGCCTCAAAGTGCCGGTGGCCCTTGGAACCTGGCCCGCCGTCTACCTACTCAAGTGGGATGATGGATGGCCGCCCGAGATCGACGTCGAGGAGTCCACCGGCAAGATGCCGGAGACTGTGCTCCAAACCAACGTCTGGGCCGACGACTACGGCAAGATGCGCCGCTCGTGGGTCAACCTGAGCAGCGCCGGACTCGATCGCACAGCCTGGCACACGTACGCTGTTGCCTGGGAGCCGGGCCGCATCTCGTGGTACATCGACGGGTCCTACAAAGGCTCAACCGGCGAACCCGAAGCTGTCGTGTCCGATGTCCCGATGTACATCCGCATGAACCTCGCCGTTGGCACGTTCGGCGGTGACCCGAGCCGCACCACGTGGCCGATCGATATGGACTGCGACTTCGCCCACGTCTACCAGCGCCACGACCTCACGCTCCCTATCACTATGGGCGCACCCCGCGAGATCACCCTTCCTACGACCACCATCCCCCTCGACGCCATCGCGTGCAACCCGATGACAGGAGCGACCGCCACATGGACCATTGCCGAAGGTCCCACCGGTGGAACCATTGCCGCCCCGCACTCGCTTACCACTACAGCCACCGTCGCCAAGCCAGGTATGTACCGTTTCAACCTCACAGTCACCAAAGGCGCCAGCACCGCCTCGCGCGACCTGCTAGCGTACGTGAACGCTCACTGACTGAGCTCTAAAAAGGCGCAGTTGGCAATAATCAAGTGGGATTGAACCGGCGTTCGGTAACTTCGGGTATATCTGAAGCGTAGATAGAGGAACAGGGTGGCGTCCCAAGACGTCAAGTTGTTAAGAGGTAGAGGTAGATACAATGGTTCACTTAGCATTACGGGCAGTTCGAGCCATCACTGGCCCGCTAACAGCGTTGTTGGCGTTAGCCTATGTCGCGGGCTGCGCCCAAGCCCTGTCTCCCGGCGTCGGGGTGGAGTTCGGCGGCTCGGGTAGCGAACCTGGTAAGTTCGCAGACCTGCGGGCATTCGCTCTAGACACTAAGGGCAACGTTTACACGGTTGAAGGCGCTGCAGAAACTAAGGACCTTAAGGCGAAGTTCCCTGGCAACTTGAGGATTCAGAAGTTCGACGCTAACGGCGCCCCGCTTGCCCAGTTCCCTCTGACCGCCGCAAACGGTCTCCCAGCATCGGTGGACCCTAAGCGCATAGCGGTTGACGCTGCTGGCTACATTTACGTGACAGACAATGTCGGTGGCGTGGTTTACGTCTTCGGCGAAGATGGCCGCCTCCACAAGTCGATTCCAGTGCCCCATGCGATTGCGATAAAGCGACTTCCGAGTGGTTCGGTTGCTGTGTTGCCGGGAGACCGCGCGATTGTCCGCGGGCGTAATGTCCTTACACCCGGAACGCAACTCATCACGTTGTCGCCGGAAGCGGCGGGCAGCTCAATCACTCTGGATAAGCCTGTCGATTTGATCCAGGACTTTGACGTCGACAAAGACGGCAACATCTATGTCGTCGGTGGCACAAACCAGCTTTTTAAGTATGGCGCAACCGGGAAGCTCCTCCGAACGTTAGGGTCGGGCATGAAAGCGCGCCTATCGGACGGCAGTCAGTACATGTTCACGGTCGCGGTCGACTCTAAGGGCAACGTCTACACAATGGACTACAGCGCTGTCGTGAAGTTCGATCCTGACTTCAAGACGGTAACGCTACATCAAGGTAAGTACAGCTGGTTTGACGACTGGAACCTGGGAGGTTCCTACTTCCCGCTTGCCGTCGACGCGTCTGACCACTTGTGGGGCGCAACACTGCCGCTCGTTACCCATAAGCTCTTTGATCGTTTCCACTACAGGCCCGTTGTCCTGCGGATGGCTGACAAGTTCCTGGTCCCCGGCGAACTGGGTGTGACTCAACTCAATACAATTGGTCTGGGCGTAGTCGCAACCCTTCAAGAAACAATTCCCAATAACATTGCCTACGATCTCAAACCTATCCCGCTTTCGTTGTCCATCGCCGCTTCTCACAAGAACACACAGTCAATAGCGGCCTCCTACCAGGTGTACGACGTCACCGGTACGTCTATTGCGAACGGGTCAATCGATGTACCGCTCACTGGAGATGCCGAGACCACTCAGGCCTTTACCTTTACTCCACCTCGGTACGGGTGGTACCTGGTAGCCGTGAACGTGTCAGCGGGAAGCACACCGATTGCCTCGGTGAGTCGCTATTACGGGGTCACTAAGCAATACCCTGGCATGACGACGCTGACCGCCGAGAATAAGTCGACCGGGTGGGAAGACGCAGCGCGCCAAACGTTCGCGGGACTGCCGCTCATGCGGCTTCATCCAGCCAAGGGGCTCGACTATTTTGATAAGTGCCTGATAGACGCCAAGAAGTACGGGGCGTCGGTCTTCGGACAATTCTCCGAAGTGAAGGATTGCACGCCGGAGAACGTTCGCGCTGTTGTGACTCGGTTTCGTGGTCGAGTGCCAGTATGGGAAGTGATGAACGAGCCGAACTTCAAGATGCCAGCTGACAAGTACGTTGAGCTCCTGAAGCAGGTTGCGCCGGTGATCAAGGAATGTGATCCGGATGCTAAAGTGATGGGACCCGACGTTTGCGGGATCCAGTTGCCGTGGTACGAGGTGTTCTATGCATCTGGCGGCGGCAAGCTTGTTGACATTCTGTCCATCCATGACTACGAGGGTCACGAAACAATCGATCCAGAGCATTGGCGCTGGAAGATCGGCGCTCTGAGAGCCATGATGGCCAAGAATGGGGATGCTGCCAAACCGCTGTGGCAAACAGAACGCGCCATCACAGGGGTACGCGGCGGCAACTTCCTGGGGGCTGCGCAAGCTGTTCGTGTGCTGATGCACCGGGATTTGCTGGAAACGCTAGGAATTCCTGGCGAGGAGAACTCGCTTTACTATATGACCCAGGGGGGGTATAGTTCCGTTCCGTCGTATATATGGTCAGGGGCAGGGCCTCACCCTGCGGTCTTTGGACTGCGCGTGCGGCAAGCCATGATCGCTGGACGTAAATACACGGGAACCCTCGATTTTGGGGTTCAGGGAAACGAGATATACCAGGGACTGAAGTATGAGTCGCAAGAAGGGTCAACTTTGACTGTTCGAAACTTAGGCGCACTTGACAGCATGGTCCGATTTACCGTCTCCGGCGGAGACAGTGTTGCCATAGTGGACGCATTCGGAAATGAGTCAAGCGTGCCTGTAGTGGCGGGTTCTTGCGCAGTGAAAGTCACCCAGTGGCCAACTTACCTGAGGCTTGAGAAGGGCCAGACAGCGGTGCCAGAGAAGATCAACCTTGGTGTCAATATTGCCAAGAGTGCGAAGTTCTCGTACTCTTCAACGACTACGTCCGACATAACAGTGCTCAACAATGGCATTCTCGAGGCGACGCACTCGGGTAATCCGCACGGTGACACGAAGAACCCGCCTGTGTTCATTGGAGACCTCCCCACAACGCCGCAGACGCTGACAATGGACTTCGCTACGCCGCAAGTCGTGAGTAGTCTGATTGTTGAGGGGCTGCATGCGGACAACGCCTTCTGCGCCCTCCTCGACTACGATATTGAGGCCAAAGTTGCTGGAAAGTGGGTGCCTGTACAGCAGGTAAGAACACCATTAGCCAAGTCTGTTGAGGTGACCACACCACAATGCACAGTAGCCTCGTGGTTACAAGACACCAATCGCTTCTACAACCACTTCACGCCCGTGACTGCGTCCGCTCTGCGCCTGGTGGTATTGCGTACAAGTATGGGATATGCGCCCGACGACATTGCGAGTGGAGCAGTCAAGAAGGCGTGGGGAAAGCCGCTTCCTGCGATGTTTATGCTTCGAGAACTTGAGGCTTACGCCAAGTAGCCGCAAGATCGGAGCAAGCATATCCATAGCGCCTCCCTGCATGACTTGCAGGGAGGCGCTTTCTCTCTGTCCTAGATCCAGTAGCCCTTTAGCCAATCGGCTTCTGCTTCGACGAGCTGGTCAAAGCAGGCTTTGATCCTGGCGGGAGTGGCGCATGCGGCGGTGAGCGGGTCGATAGCGCAGGCAAGGTAGGCTTTGTTGAGGTCGCGTTCGAGAACGGCGTCGCTCGCAAGCGTCTGCATATCGGCCATGCCCCGGCAAAGCGCTGCAAGGTGAACGGGCAAGTTCCCAACCTTTGTCGGATGGACGCCTGTACGGTCGGCGACACATGGGACCTCGACGCACGAACCAGCGGGCAGGTTGTCAATGAGGCCGTTGTTGAGCAGGTTGACATTCATTCGATAGACCGTGTCGGTTGCCTTGGCGTGCATGATGTGCATGCCGTACTCGTGAGTACGGGCGAGCTTTAGTGGGATGGCTCCGCTTAACTGTCGCACGAGATCGCTTTCGGAGTTCCAGCGGGCTGAAACCTGAACGGGATTGGGCGAGACAGTGCGATTCTCGACTGCGACAGCCAGGCGATCCGCTTCCCGCGGGCCGAAGTAGGGGACGTATTCGATGCAGTGATGGTGCGATTCGGTGGTGAAGTAGCCAAAGCTCTTGAGAAGCTCGAACTGGACGGTTCGATGCTTGTAGATCTCCGGGTTCTCGATTGCTGCGAG
The DNA here is from genome assembly GCA_036504535.1 of Capsulimonadaceae bacterium. Lineage (GTDB taxonomy): Bacteria > Armatimonadota > Armatimonadia > Armatimonadales > Capsulimonadaceae > JARLGU01. The sequence goes on along the minus strand of DASXUY010000024.1, from coordinate 29,259 downwards.
AAGGTCGGGGTATGCGTTTCGCCCGTCAGCGTGTTCCAGGCGCAGGAACCAGGCCATGTGGTTAACCCCGGCGGCCTGATAGACAAGGTCTTTGTGCGAGACGCCTATCCAGTTGGCGATGTCCCGGATGCCATACTGGATGTTGTGGCACAGGCCAATGACGTTGATCGACGGACAAGCGAGGGTCAGCGAGCGTGTCAACATGGCCATCGGGTTCACGTAGTTGAGCAATGTGGCTCCCGGACAGCGCTTTTCCATATCCTTACCGATGGCCAGAAGTTCCGGCGCGGTGCGCATGGTGCGGAATACGCCGCCAATGCCAGCAGTGTCTGCGATGTTCTGGTAGATGCCGTACTCTTGCGGTATGGCGATGTCGAAATAGAATGGCTTCCCGGAATAGGCGGCACCGCCTTGGGCAAACGACGTCATCACGAAGTCCGCGCCGTCGAGGACCCCATCACGCCAATCAAGCGCCGTCGTCATTTTCGTCGGTGCCTTGTAATGCTCCACGACCTTGCGGCAGTAAGCTGAGACTGGTTCGAGATGGTCCGGATTTACATCGACAAGCACGACTTCGCTGTCCTGTAGCTCCGGAAACGACATGATGTCGCAGAAGGAGATGGCGCCAAACCCACTGCCTGCTCCAATAAAGACTATTTTCATGGTTACTGTTCCTCTGGCGCCGCTTATCGTACCGTCGATTGCGCGCCTAGAGAACAGTTCGCCTGCCGTCCGCTCACACCTCCCTCATTTTGCAGATTGACTGTCCAGAGTCATTCCGCCCGGTGCTTCTTTGCCAGTAACTCCAGCCCGTCGAGCGTCTTTGGCCAGTCGCTACCGAGTAGCCTTGCCAGAGCGCGATCGGAGAGGAGCTTGCCCCCGGTTTGGCATGGTGCGCAGTAGTTGGTCTCGTTGTCGGCGTAACGGATCCGCTGTACGGGCGCACCGCATCGAGGGCACGGCAGGTTGTAGCGGCCATGTACCGCCATCTCTTTGCGGAATGCGGTGACGTTCTCGGGGAATTTGCCGTTCGTTTCTGCCCGTAAGCGTTCGGTCCATTCGTCCATCGTTGCGATCACTGCATCTCGAAGTTTGTCGATTTCATCATCAGAGAGGCGCTGGGTGAGTGTGGTGGGTGCCATTTGGGCAGCGAATAGAATCTCGTCCGAGTACGAATTGCCAATGCCGCTGAAAAGGCGTGGATCGGTAAGGGCGCGTTTGAGTGTGTGGTTCTCCGATTGCACGGTTTTGGCGAATTCATCACGCGATGAGGCCGCGATATCAATACCGCCAGAGTCCATTGCGCGTACTGAAGCGCAGTCGGCGAGGACATGGAGCGAGGCGCGCCGCTTGGTTCCAGCCTCGGTGAGCACTAGCACCCCGTTTTCGAAATCGAATGCGGCGAGGGAGTTCTTGCCCACGAGTCTTGTGCTGGGTGGTCGCCAGTGCAGTCGGCCCGCGATCATAAGGTGCATGACGAGAGTCAGCTCATCGTCAAGCTCAATTGCGATCCGCTTGCCGACACGGTAGATGTCGCGAACTGTCTTGCCGTTTACCGACGCTATTGGCGGCACTGCGGTCCGCAGCAAGAACGGGCTGGCGATGCGCGCGTGCACGAGGGGCTGACCGATCATTCGATCGCGCATCGCCTCGATATAGACGGTGATGTCGGGCAGTTCTGGCATGACGACTCCTGTGCAACTAGTGCGGCGCTCCCCCAGATGGCGGTGCGCTGAGGCGGCGTTTAAGCAGTAACACCGACGGCGACGCAATGAGCATTGATAGGCCAAGGAGCAGGAACGCGTCGTCATAGGCGAGCGTGGCCGCTTGAACGTTGACTGCGTTGTTGATCATGCCATGGGCTGCGTCGGTTGCTGACGTCACCGAATAGCCATGCCTAGTAAACATGTGCGTGAGGGCGTGAATGCGATCCATTGAGAATGGATTCGCCGATGAAATATGGCTCACCAGATTTGATCGGTGGAACGCTTCCATGGTGACCACATACGTGTTCAGCACAGCGATACCGAAAGAGCCGCCTAACTGTCGAGACAGGTTGAGTAGGGCCGACGCTTGTGCGATATCCTGACCTCGCAACGAGCTAAAGGCGGCGACATTGATCGGGATAAAGAGAAACCCGAGCCCGGCGCCTCGAATGATGAGGGCGAACTGTGTATCCCACATACCGCTTTGAGATGTAAGTTGCGAGAGCAGCCACATAGAGATTACAAACATGGTGACACCGAATGCGAGCATCCGCCTCGGGTCAACGGGGTTTGGCCGATTGAGCAGCCTGCCGCACGTAATCATGCCGACCGCGCTTGCAATGCCGCCTGGAAGGAGCGCCATGCCAGTTTCGATAGCGGTGAAGTGCAGAATGCGCTGCACGAACATTGGGTACAAGAACACGCCGCCGTACAGGCCAAATCCAAGCGCAAGGCTTAGAATGATGCCCATTCGCAGGCTCATGTTCTTAACGACACGCAAGTCGACGATCGGGTGACGGTTCCTTCGAGACAGCTCCCAGGCAAAGAACGACACAAGGCACACGGTGGCAAGGATGGACAGGCGCGTGATGTTGGCGTCATCGTACCATCCGTACCGCACGCCTTCTTCCAGCACATATTGTAACGAGATAAGGCCGACAGCCAGGAGTGCGATTCCTGTCCAGTCGATCACCTCCGTGTCTTTGGAGAAGATCGAGTTCTGCAGGAAGGTCAGCACAATTGAAACGGACACGATGCCAATCGGGACATTGATGAAGAACACCCATGGCCACGTGTAGTTGTCCGTGATCCAGCCGCCAAGAGCGGGAGCTATTGTGGGAGCCGTGACCATGCCGAGGCCGAAGAATGCCGTGACCATGCCCATTTGCTTGCGGGGAAAGATCTCTACCAAGGTCGCTTGAGCAGTCGAAAGCAGTGCCGCACCTCCCGCACCCTGCATCACGCGCCAGAAGACCAACTCAGTTAGTGTTCGCGACGTGCCGCAGAAGAAGGACGCAACGATGAAAAGGATGATCGAGAACGCGAGGTAGTTCTTGCGACCGAAGCGATGTGACAGCCAGGCGGTCATGGGGAGGACCACGACGTTCGAAAGGATGTAGCCCGTGCTCACCCAGCCAATCTCATCGGGAGTCGCGCCCAGGTTGCCCATCATTTGTGGAAGCGCGACGTTCACGACAGTCGTGTCGAGCACCTCCATAACTGACGCGGTGACGAGACCGAACAAGATCACCCAACGATACGGGTTCAGCGGCGCTTCTTGGACTAAATTGTCTACGGTTCTGGTTTGTGTGGCGGTGGCCATCTGTACTTTCCTAGATCATCGCAGTAACGCCTAAGGCGCGCCGGATTTGTGATACCCGCACTTACTCAGCTTTGTGCATAATGCAAAAAGCCCGCTGGGTAGGGTAGGGAGGTGTTTGCCTCGATGCTCAGCCCAGCGGGATCGTGACTATGCTAGTCTTTGTCTGGTGCTACGGGTTTTCAATATCGACGGCGGCGTTCACTGACATACCCTGTCGGAGCCGTTCTATGTCAGCCTCCGTTGCCAGGTGGTCCTTGTTGCCCTTTTCCTGCGGTATTAGCCGGATCTTTACCGGGATGCGCTGGACAACCTTGGTGAAGTTGCCAGTGGCATTGTCCGCCGGAAGCAGCGCAGTAGCGTTGCCGCTAGCTTCGTTGATGCTCTTCACCTCGCCGCGATAGACTATGCCGGGGTAAGCGTCAACTTCCACATCGACACGCTGTCCCGGGTGCATGTGCTGGACTTGCGTCTCCTTGAAGTTTGCAGAGACCCAAACCCCGCTTCCGCGAGTCATCGTGAACATGGTCTGTCCCGGTGAGAGGGCATCCCCCACGTTTGCGCCTTTCTTGACGACCACGCCGTCAGACGGTGCGCGGATGACGGTGTCATCAAGCGTGACCTTCGTCTGCTCGACAATACGCTGGGACGCTAGTGCCTGTGCTTGTAGCGTCTCGATCATCTGCTGGCGCAACTTGATCTGCTGGCTACCCGCTTGGGCGGCGCTCAGTTGAGCCACATTCTGCCGTGCTGACTGAATGTTACTGTTGACGCTACCCTGTTGCACGGGAACTTGCAGAAGTCCGGCACGTGCAACATGGACACCGCTGAGCGCGGCATCAGCCTGGCTTTGCGCCGCTTCGATCCCGGCCTTAGTTGCGTCGGCTTGTGACTGGGCCTGCGAAACCGCTTCCTGAGCTTGTCGCGCCTGCTCCTGAGCCTGCGCCAACTGGGCTGCGGCAGCCTGATCGGCGGCCACTGCGGCGTCGTATTGCTGCGATGTCACAGCGCCGATAGTGCCGTTGGGGCCGTAGAGCGACGCGTACCGGACTTGATCGCGGTGAGCGCGGGTGGCATTGGCTTGCGCGGCAACGACTGCCTGGCGCACCGCCGAAGCGGCTGCTTGAGCGGTTCGCACGGCGGCGAGGCTGGTTGCATACTGCGCTTTCGCCGTCTGCACCTGCTGCTGAGCGGCCTGCGCCTGGGCCTGTGACTGGGCGAGCTGGCTCAGCGTGGTTTGTCGGATCTGATGGGTCTTGGTCGATTCCTGCTGTACCTTGGCGTTTTGCGCGGCAAGGGCAGCTTCCGCTTGTGCGATCTGGTCAGCGGTGGTTTGCGTCGTGTATGTCAGATTAGTCTGAGCCTGCGGAATCTGTGACTCGGCAGCTTTCCACTGCGCTAACGCTTGCTGGTAGGCGGCTTTCGGACCGCTGTCATCGAGCCGCGCAACGATCTGGCCAGCCTTCACCTGGTCGCCTTCCTCAACGTATAGCTGCACGAGGGTCCCAGAGATAATAGGGCTGACGTTAATCAAGTCACCCGCAACGTACGCGTCGTCGGTGACTGCATGGTTCTGGTTGTAGTGGAAGTACTTGGCACCCCACATCCCGCCCAACGCGACGAGGATGATCAAGATGATCAGCACGACCGGCTTGTTGTTTCGCTTTGCATCACCGTCGGCAGAGCCGGGGGACGTCGGCGCGCTCGACGTTGGAGGGGCTGTCTGGGCCGCGCCACTTCCGTTGCGCTCTTGTGATGCGCCATTGCCATTAGTCGCTGCCTGTGGTGCTTGCACGACTTTTTCGCTTTCGTTGTATTCGTTGGATGCCATAGTGTGCTCCGTCTTCACTTTCTAGTGCCGTGACCGTGTGAGGTCAAAGTTACGCGTTGAAATCGTCGTCCGCCTGGGAAGGCGTTGTTGGTGCAGTCGACTTTGTCTTGGTCGCTGGCGCCTTTTTGTGCTTTGCCTTCGAATGAGTGCTTTTATGCTTACTCTTTTGGGATGTCGCCTTCAGTGGGACTGTTTTTGGCGAACCAGCATTGCCTGCTGGCAGTAGGTGAGTGTTCCCCTTCGGCTGCTTAAGCGGTACTGATTTAGGCGAACCAGCGTTGCCCGCTGGGTACAGGTGAACGTCACCTGTCGGCTGCTTTAGCGGGACGGCTTTCGGCGAGCCGGCGTTGCCTGCTGGCTGTAGGTGAACGTCACCTGTCGGCTGCTTTAGCGGGACGCCTTTCGGCGAGCCGGCGTTGCCCGCAGGTAGAAGGTGAACTTCCCCGTTTGGTTGCACCAGTGGCACTCGCTTAGGCGAGCCCGCGCTGCCCGCAGGCAGAAGCTGAACATCACCGGGTGTTGTGGCGAGCGGTACTTCCTTAGGCGATGTCGAGCTTCCAGCTGGGAGGAGTTGCACTCCGCCCATGGCTTTCGGAGCCAGCGGGACTTCCTTTGGTGACGTTGAATTGCCTGCCGGCAAAAGCTGAATGTCAGGCAGCGTCGGCGGGGTCGCGAGCAGGACGCTGGGAACCACATCCGCCGTATTTGGCAGTGTTGGGTTCAGCTCTGGTGCTCCAAGCGCATTCTGGAACTGCGCTCGTGACGTTAAGTAGTTGTAAACGGCGTTCACCTGATTCGTTTCGGCCGAGGTCAGGGCTTGCTCCGCGTCGGTTACCTCAAGGTAAAGGCCAACACCGCCCTGGAAGCGAGTCTGCGCAAGCTGCTTGGCTGCAACTGCCTGCTGCAGGGCGACGTTTGCTGCGTCGATCTGTTGAGCCGCAGTCTGTAAATTGAGGTAGCTTTGTCTGACCTGCATCGCTACGTCGGTGACGTGCGACTCGCGCATGGCTTTTGCGTTCTCGACGGTATCGTTTGCCTCCCTAACACGAGCCTTGGTGTAGCCGGAGTCATACAAAGGAAAGTTGAGCGTTGCGGATATGACAGCCACCCGTTGGCGAGGTGCCGAGAACGAGGTAGTTGGGTTGTATTGTCCGCCTGCGCCGATCGTGAGCGATGGTGAGAGAGCTGACTTGGCGAGCTTGATAGACCGTTCGGCAGCGCGAACGTTCACCAGATCCTGGCGAAGATCCGGGCGTGCGTCGGTAGCGGTCACGATGCTTTTGTCGATATCGATGTTATTCACTTCCGCGATGGGGGCTCGGAAGTAAGTTGGGGCGTCCGTTGGTGGCGCAGGAACGAGTGGCGCACCCGTCGAGCCGTTTGGGCTGGTTGGCGCAAGCGCCACGCCGGTTGTGACGCCAGGCACGTCAACGGCACCCGTGGGAGCGTTCAATGGTCGGCCAACGGTATCGTTGAAGTTAATCTGTGAAATTGCAAGTGTGTTTTTCGCCTGGGTTAGGTTTTGACGCGCATTGGCAACCTGAGTGTTTGCGCGCAGAACGTCGATTCGCTGCCCGGTACCAGCCGTGTATTGCTGGTTGGCGAGTGTTTGCTGTGCCTGGGCGTTCGCAAGTGCTGCTTCCGCTACCTGGACCTGATGTTGTGCCCGCAATACGCCGAAGTACGCCGTTTGCGCCTTGAGGACTAGGTCGTTATAGACAGTGTCACGCGCGAACCGGTCGGCTAGCGCTTGAAGCTTCGCCACATCGGTTTGAGCACGTATTTGTCCGCTGATGTCGATTGGCAATGATGCATCCAGCTCCAATAACGCCGTGTCCTGGGGGAGCGCGGTTAGGCTGGACGCGCCGAAAGCGATCTTGGTTGGCGCATCGTAGTGCGCCGCGGTCGCTTTAGCCCCGACGCGGGGTCCGCCTTGAGCTTGCGCTTGCTGGATGCGCGCTTCGTCACGATCAAGGTTGCGGTTCGCCACATCGAGCGCAGTGCTGGCTTTCAGCGTCATGTCGATCGCCTGGGCCAGCGTTAGCGTTATGGGCTGCGCCGGGGCGACAGGAGCAGACTTGCTTACCGCGTCGAAAGCTCCCCGCAGGTTCACGACGCCACCGGTTGTCGGTGCGCTGGCATTGCCATTAGGCGATTGCGCAGCACCTGGGGTCGAAGCAGTCGCGGCAGTCGCGGATGGAGACAGCGGCGCGCTCGCGGACGGCGTAGCAGGAGATGGAGCTCCGGCCGCAGGCGCAGTTGTTTGCGCCATCGTTGGAGCAGCGACCGAGGCAGTTGCGATCAGAGCTGCGAGAAGAGGGCGATTGAGTGTGTGTCTACTTTGATTGGTCATGTTTTTATCCAACATTTCGGTATCAGAATGACTGGTCTGTTAATTTGGTCATTTCTGACCATGGGAATCTATTTGGCTGTTTGCTTATATGCTCTTAATGCGAGACTAACAATGTTATCGAGTACACCCTCAATTTGGGCGGGATCCTCAACGCAAGGGTAGGGCGGCAACAGACCCATTGTTGACTGTTTGAGTGTGCGCGCGTCCGTCATGGAGTCTTCTACCCTGAATAGGCCCGACCGATTCCCATCTTCAATAATCTCTGCAATTAGGCCTACTTCCTGCTCGAAATAGGGACGCATTTGACGGGACAGGTGTGGTTTAAGTGTGAGGATGACTTCCACCGCATGGGGCGATGTTGCGCACTTTTTATGCGCCATAAGTATGGGAAGCTTCACCACTTCGCGAATTCGGTCCTCGGCTGCCCGATTACGATCGCGCGCAATCTCGGCCTGAGTGATGAGCGTGTCTTCTTTGTACTTCGCCATGATCGCAATCGCGACATCTTCTTTGCTATCAAAGTACAGGTAGACGGTGCCCTTACCCACTCCGGCGTCGGACGCGATTTCGTCGATGGTAGTTTTCTTAATGCCGTAGTGCCAGAGGCGCTTTTCGGCCGCCTCAACAATAAGCTCTCTTAAGTTTTCACGCTGCGGTCTGGCCATCGTTAGTTATACGTTTCTGGATACTGACTGAATATGTTTTCTAGTCAGTATTGTAACACGTCTCCCAACAAAATAGTTCGCGACTCTCAGAAAATAATCGACGCATTTTATATTGACTGCAATACACTAAACTAACTTAGTGAAAAATTGTAGGAATGGTGGCCAAAAGTGTTGACACCCGGAATACCCAAGTGTATAATCAGAGTGCAGATTAGCACTCGATGCGTTTGAGTGCTAACTCATCTATTTCAATAGAAATCGATCGACCCCTGTCGCCAGACTGGCGTTCAGGTATTCCGGAGGAGGATAACTCTATGGCAGTCAATTTCCGCCCCCTGTCCGACAAGGTGCTTGTGAAGCCCAGCGCGGGCGAAGAGCGAAGCGCCGGCGGCATCTACATCCCTGATTCCGCACAGCAGAAGCCTATCGAAGGCGAAGTCATTGCGGTTGGACCTGGCAAAGTGCTCGAAGACGGCAAGCGCTCGGTCGTGGCAGTCGCAATCGGCGACAAGGTCATCTACTCCAAGTATGGCGGCACCGAACTGAAGCTGGACGGCGAGGACTATATCATCCTCGACGAAAACCAGATCTACGCCGTCAAAGCATAGCCAAGCTGAGCCTGGACCCTTTTCGCGCCAGGCTGAGCTTGGACCTTCATCGCGTTGTGACACCGGCGGCTGATAGCTTGCAATCGTCGACTCGCGGTACGGGTTTTGGTTCGTAAAAGACATTTCGAATGTTAGACCGGAGTTACGGTCTTATGACAGGAGACAACAAATATGGCAGCTAAGACACTCAAATTTGACGAAGAGGCGCGACGAGCGCTGGAGCGTGGCGCGAATATTGTCGCCAACGCTGTGAAGGTCACCCTCGGCCCGAAAGGCCGCAACGTTGTCCTCGACAAGAAGTGGGGCAGCCCGACGATCACCAAGGACGGCGTCACTGTCGCCAAGGAGATCGAACTCGACGACCCGTATGAGAATATGGGCGCACAGCTAGTTCGCGAAGTCGCCAGCAAGACCAACGATGTCGCAGGCGACGGCACCACCACCGCCACCGTTCTCGCTCAGGCGATTGTGAACGAAGGCCTCCGTTATGTCGCCGCTGGCGGCAACCCGATCAAGGTTCGCCAGGGTATCGACAAGGCTGTCGAGAAGATTGTTCTCGAACTGTCCAAGCGCAAAATCGAAGTCAGCACCAAGGAATCGGTAGCGCAGGTCGCCACCATTTCCGGTAACGACCCCGAAATCGGCAACCTGATCGCCGACGCGCTTGACAAGGTTGGCAAAGACGGCGTCATCACCGTCGAAGAGAGCAAGGGCACCGAGACCACCCTCGAAGTGGTCGAAGGCATGCAGTTCGACAAGGGCTATATCTCCCCGTACTTCGTCTCCGATCCCGAGCGAATGGAAGCTGTCCTTGAGAACCCATTGATCCTCATCAACGAGAAGAAGATCTCGTCGATCAAGGACCTTCTCCCGCTGCTCGAGCAGGTTTCGCAGACCCGCCGCCCGTTCCTCATTATCGCCGAAGATGTTGACGGCGAAGCGCTTGCCACCCTCGTGGTGAACAAGCTGCGCGGCACGCTCAACGTTGTCGCGGTGAAGGCTCCGGGCTTCGGCGATCGCCGCAAGGCTCAGCTCGAAGACCTCGCCCTTCTCACCGGTGGTCGCTTCTTCACCGAAGACCTCGGCATCAAGCTTGAGAACATCACGGTTCAGGACCTGGGCACCGCCAAGCGCGTGACCGTCACCAAGGACGATACCACCCTCGTCGAAGGTGCAGGCACTGCGGAAGCCGTCAAGGGCCGCATCGAGCAGATTCGACGCACCATCGAGAACACCGACAGCAACTACGACAAAGAGAAGCTGCAGGAGCGACTCGCCAAGCTTGCAGGCGGCGTTGCCGTCATCAAGGTCGGCGCCGCTACCGAAACCGAGCTCAAAGAGAAGAAGCACCGCTTCGAAGATGCCCTTTCGTCTACTCGCGCTGCGGTTGAAGAAGGCATCGTCGCTGGCGGCGGCGCAACACTTCTCGAGCTCTCCGACCTGCTGGGCGACGTGACCGAAGACCTCGACGAGAAGGTCGGTATCGCGATTGTCAAGAAGGCGCTCGAAGCTCCTCTGCGCCAGATCGCCGAGAACGCTGGCCTCGAAGGCAGCGTCGTCGTCGACAAGGTCCGCAACCTGCCCGCCGGCCACGGCCTCAACGCCGCCACCGGTGAGTATGTCGACCTGGTCGCCGCCGGTATCGTCGACCCCGTCAAGGTCACCCGCAGCGCTGTCCAGAACGCAGCCAGCATCGGCGGAATGATCCTCTCAACCGAGAGCCTGGTCGTCGAGAAGCGCGACAAAAAGGCCGCCGCAGCCGGCCACGCCCACGACGACGACGACTATTGATTGACCTCACCCCCAGCCCCTCTCCTTGGAAAGGCGAGAGGAGCAGGAGTGAAGCGTATCGCAGCCCCCGCTGGCATCGGTAACGGTGTCGGCGGGGGCTTGATTCTGTCTGAGGCGGTATCGCATTTTCGATGGAAAATGTGCGATAATCGAGTTGGAGCAGCATGTTATGGACACCATCATACCAAACGTCACAACTGACGATATCCAGCGTATATGCCGCAAATACTCGGTGCGAGAACTCGGGGTTTTCGGTTCTGTATCGAGGGGTGAGTCACGCCCGGGCAGTGATGTGGATATTCTTATTGAGTTCGAGGACGGAGCACAAATTGGATACACCAAGTTCTTTGAGCTGAATGAGGAGCTTGCCGAAATTTCCAAGAGTTCAGTCGACCTTGTGACAAAACGGTCTTTGAGAAGTCCCCTTCGTGAGCATGTTCTGGGTGAAGTGAAGGTGCTGTATGCGTCGTGACGAGCTCTATATAACCGACATTTTCAAAGCAGCGCGAGCAATCTCTCGATTTATAGGTGGAATGGACAATGCTCAGTTTTTGAATCCCGCCGAAGACCTTATACAAAGCGCCATCCTGCAAAAGCTCACAATTATAGGCGAGGCGTCGGCGCGGTTGACTGACGAGTTTAAACACAGAGCGCCAGACATCGAGTGGCGAAAGATAATTGGACTCCGAAACGTCGCTGTCCACGCGTATTTTACAATTGACTGGCACGTCGTGTGGTCGGCGGCAACGGAAGACGTTCCTGCTTTAGTCAACACGCTTCGTTCAGTCGAACCTCTACTTGAGTTTGCGTACGACGATACACTCAAGCGTGATCGCTAGAGCTTAACGCAGCCCCCGCTGGCATCGGATACGGTGTCAGCGGGGGCTGTTTTTGTGTTGCCCCACCGCCAGCCTACCGCCCCCACGTCGCGAAGAGGGCCACTGCCGCGGCGGCCATGACGACGGTTGCGGTCCAGCCGAGTACGCGGTTGCGGCGACCGAGGGTGAAGCGGCCCATGACCTTAGAGTTCTGGCTCATCAACATCATAAGGATCAAAATGGGAACAGCGACGACACCGTTGATGACCGCTGACCAAAAGAGCGCTTTGATCGGGTTCAGGTGGAGAAAATCGAGCGACAGCCCGACGAGCATAGCGGCGACGATCACGGCGTAAAAGCTCTTTGCACGTGCCGGTGCGCGGTTGAGGCCGACCTGCCATCTGAGCGCCTCGCCAACGGCATAGCCTGCGGATCCGGCGAGAACGGGCAGCGCTAGCAAGCCGGTCCCGATAATGCCCAGCGCGAACAGAAGGAACGCGAACTTGCCCGCTATGGGGCGTAGCGCTTCCGCAGCCTCGCTTGCGGTCTGGATATTTGTGATGCCGTGAGCATGGAGTGTCGTTGCAGCCGTCAGGATGATGAAGAACGCCACCAGGTTGGAAAACGCCATACCTGTGTACGTATCTACCCGTATCCTATGAAGCTGCGCTTTGGCTTGCTGCGGCGCTTCTTTGAGAGGGTGTTCAGTGGGGCGCGCTTTCTCGATTTCTACCTCTTCCTCGGCCTGCCAGAAGAAGAGGTATGGGCTGATTGTCGTCCCGAGCACAGCCACGATGCTGGTGATGTACGCGACACTCATTGTAACGTGCGGCATCACTGTTGCGCGCAGCGCTTGCGACCATGGAACATGCACCACAAATATAGTAGCCACGTATGCGAAGAGGGCGGCGCACATCCACTTGAGGAACCGCGCGTACTTTTCGTATGGCAGAGCGGTTTCAAGCGCTGCCGATCCAACCGCGAACAGAGCCGCGTAAACCAGTGCTGGGCCGCCGATGAGCAGCTTCAGCGCATCGCCCATTGCCCCGATATCGGCACCCAGGTTGATCACGTTCGCGACCACGACGAGGGACACGATTGTGTGAAGGATGGCTGGGTGATAGTAGCGTCGCAGGTTACCCGCAATCCCCCGACCGGTGACGCGACCGATCACGCCGCTGATCTCCTGGACGCCGCACATGAGCGGGTAGGAGAACAGCATGGTCCACAGCATACCGAAGCCGAACTGGGCGCCCACCTGCGAATACGTAGCGATTCCGCTCGGATCGTCATCGGATGCGCCGGTGACAAGGCCGGGTCCGAGGGATTGCAGCAGCCCAAGCTTAGTCTCGCCTTTGGGAGGAGTTTGCTGCGTCGGATCGTTGTCCGCCGGGTCCGAATTGGGATGGTCTTGCAGAGTATTGCCCTCGACGGCCCGCAGGAAGCACGGACATGCCGCCGACGACTGCTCTTGCCGTTGTGATCTCGATTTAGTGCGTGTTCACTAATCGATACCCGTATGGGGCAATGAGGAAACGTGAGCGGTCGCTGGGCTAACTAGTACGTCATCTTGAACTGCCGCCAGCCGTCGCCGTAATGGCGCCAATAGGTGATGCAGTCTTGGTCGACGACCTTGCGGTTGCCGATACCGGGGACGGGCTTTTTGAGGGTCACCACGATATGATTGTGTTGCTTCACCACCGCGGTGGCGTTGGTGAGCACAATGCTCGTGGGGGTGAACGATGCCTCGATGCGGGTGCATGACTCGAATATCTGCGCGTACATCGCGGCTTCGTATGTGAGGTTCGTCTGCGTGCCGTCGCGGTAAATTACAGCAAGATCGTCCGCGAGCGGGCGAATAGCACCGGCTATATCCTGGCGACCAAACGCGGTTGCCTGCTGGCGAAGCGCTAAGCGTATGTACCTGTCTGCGGAGTACTCGCGCACTTTGGTGGCGATAAGGCTGGACGATGCCGCCAGAACGACGCACAGTATCGCAATGATATTGTTCCGCCGCTTGTTCCGCGCCATTACCGGCGCGCTGCTCATCTGCAAGCCGGACAACGCCAGCGCAGCCTGGCGCCGTCGCCGCGCATCGCTTAGGCTTTCAGGCGTTCGTCGTCTCACGTTAACGCACCCGCCAGTCTGCCCCGGTGACCCAGACCAGCCCGCCCTGAATGGTGCGAACCCGACGCGTTGCAACCGATACCACCTGCAACGGTGCAACCCAGACGGTTCGCCAGGTGCCGTCGGGGTGCCGCTCATAGTTGGCGGTGTCGCGTCCCGGCGCGGTGGCAAAGGACCTCTGATCCGGTGACCAGGCGGCGAATTGGCCTTCCGCGAGGTATGTGAACGTACTGTGCCCTAAATCTGCAATAAAATACCCGCAGTCTGTGCCAACGGTGCTGTTGTGCCAATTTTGTTTGGCTAGATAGCAATTGGCGAGCGAGTGCAATGCTGTTAAACCAAGCCACGTTCCGTCACTTCCAGCGCTGTTAGGTGAGGACACTTCGTCGTCCTTGAGCGCAAAGCTTCGAGTTGCGCGACCATTGACGCCGAACTTTACGACCTTTGTGGCCTTCGCTGCTTCATCGTACACAATCCCTATCGCCGCAGAGTTATCGACCCAAGTCGCTGTCGGGTACGCTGGCATCGTTGACCCGAGAACTGCGCCCGTGCGATTATCGATGATCTGCCCCGATTCCGTGTCGTACCTCAGCTTGCCGTCCGGTGAAATCGGCGCGATAACCGGGTCGCGCACCTTTGCCGCACCAACCTTTCGCCCCGTGAGGTCGTACGTGACCTGCGACAAAAATGCGCTGTCGCCCTCGCCGTCCGAGGTGACCACGATGCGCGCCAATTTTCGGTCCCAAGTGTACCCGGCGCCTGAGCCAATTCTCGCGACTCGCCGCTGGTGTTTGCCGTTCTCGTCCATCACCCACACATACCCGCTGTCCCACGTCGTTCCGGGGCGGATGAATGCGATCAGTTTGCCGTCTGGAGACCACTTCGGGTGCGCGAATTCCATTTCGGTGTTGTCGAAGGTAAGCTGTTTTCGGTGCATGCCGTTCGGAGAGACGGTGTATATGTGGAACGACGAGTTTCCGCGTGTGCCGGGCGGGTTGTAGTAGCGCGCGCAGTAAACGATGTCGTTCCCGGCTACGGTGGGAGACGCTTGCGCGGTCGGCGAGCAGACGGCCAGCGCGATGGCCAGGGTGGCGAAGGCTAGGGTTCGAAAACTGTTGAGGAGAGCATGTGTCATCGTAGAAAGCCGCCTCCAAAGCAATGTGACGCTAAGATTGTATCTCGCGCACGACTTCTAGCACTGAGTTCCCGTATTTAGTGAGCTTCTCGGGGCCGATACCAATAACCTCACCTAGCTCATCTAGCGTTCGAGGAGCCTGTGTCGCGATAGCGAAGAGAGTCTTGTCACCGAAGACGCAATAGGGTGGGAAGCCGCCCTTGAACGCTTCAGACCGCCGCCATGCGCGTAGCGCGTCGACCAGCGCTTCGTCGGCCTCGCCGTTGGGTGCCTCAACCGCCGCGTTGTGTTTGGCGCCGGGGTTGCCGCGACCAGGCCGCATGAAACCGGGGACTGGAATCGCAATCGAACGCTGCTCCTGCCACACATCACGGCCCACACGGGTGACCGTATAGACGAAGTAGTCATCTTCGTCGCCTGCGCGCAACAGGTTTTCTTCGACAAGGTGATCGATAAATGTGTCCACTGCCTTCTTCGATGCCCCTTTGAGACAGCCGAAGAGCGCACCCGTTCCCTTTGTGCTGTGCTGCGATGTCGCACCGCGAAGAATCTGGCTGAGGCGGCCCTTGCCCACCGACGGCCGTAGTGCGTCGATACCCTGTAGCACATCGTGCAGGCTGCCTGCCGCGATGTCGGCTGGCATCTGGACGTTGGGTCCGTCGAATCGCTCCGACCGTTTCACTTCTTCGGCGGCTGGCCGCTCGCAGTTGTCGCAGCAGTACTCAGATACTTGCACCTCTTCGCGATCGCCAAAGTAGGACAGCACGGTTCGGCGACGGCACTCTGTCGTCTTGCAGTAGTCAGTCATTTCGTCGAGCCGTCGAAGCCGCTCGGCACGCTGTTTGGCGAGATCAATCCGGATCCGTGTCATGATGTGCGGAGCCCACACCTGTGGCCCCATTGTGGCGATAATCTCGTCGTTCGTTTCGGCAACCTTTTGGATCAGGTTCGACCGCTCAAGCTCGGCGATCACTAGGCGCAGCTTTGTCGGGCTAAAGTCCAAGGTGCGCGTCAAATTCCCGCGGCCCATCCGCACATCGGCACCTTCGACATTGTTACGCAGAATGTTGTACGTCTTCTCCACATCGGGCGGAGTGACGGTGTCGTTTTCGATAAACCACTCGCGTGTTCGTCTGTCGGTGAAGCAAGTCAGCACAATGCACCGGCTTTTTGCCCCGTCGCGACCCGCTCTCCCAGCTTCCTGATAATAGCTCTCCAGGCTGTCCGGGTATCCGTAGTGGATGACGTAGCGCACATCGGGCTTGTCGATGCCCATGCCGAACGCGTTCGTCGCCACCAACAGGTGAATATCGCCGGTCAGCCAACCGTTCTGCATCGCGTTGCGTTCATCAGGCAAAAGCCCAGCGTGGTAAACACCAGAGCGCTTGCCCACCGTTGCCAGCACCTTCGATGCCGCTTCGCCAACCTCCTCGGCAAGCTTGCGGGTGGGGACATAAATCAGCCCGTTCCCGCGCATCTTCCCGAGCTTTGCTAAAGCATCGATCAGCTTTTCGCGGCGCTCTTTGTCAGACTTGAAACGGCGCACCGAATAGTGCAAATTGGGCCGGTTGAAACCGCCGACGAGCACAATCGGGTCGCCGAGTCCCAGGTTTTCGGCGATTGACTGCTGCACGCGAGTCGTAGCCGTGGCTGTCACCGCGATAACCGGCGGTCGACCGAGAGATTCGATAACGGGCAGCAGGGACAGATAGTCGGGCCGAAAATCGTGACCCCACTCACTGATACAATGGGCCTCGTCCACCACAAAACGCGACACCTTGGCTCGACGCAGCGTATCGAGGAAAGCCTGTGAGCGGAACCGTTCCGGGGCAACGTACAGGATGCGTATCTCGCCGCTTCCAACCTTTTGAAGCGTCGTCCATTGCTCGTCAGAGGATTGAAGCGACGACAACGCGGCGCAGCCGTATCGCGCTATCTCTGGGCGCCGGTTGAGGGCATCAACTTGATCGCGCATGAGCGCGACGAGAGGAGATATAACGAGGGTCAATCCTGGCGTGAGCAGCGCTGGCAGTTGAAAGCAGAGCGATTTGCCAGCTCCAGTTGGCATGACCACCAGCACGTCTCGACCAGACATCGCGGCGGCGCAAGCCTCTTCCTGGAGTGGGCGAAACGTGTCAAAACCGAATGTCGCTTGCAGAGCTTCGGGAAGCGGAGTGCTTTCAGTCAATAGCGGCGCAAAGGGGGCTGGCTCGTAATAATCGGCGGGATCGTCAAGTATGGCGGAGGAGTCGTTCACGGTACTAATGATACAATAAGCTAGCCAGTTTTTACACGGTGCCGCGACTTGCGGCCTGGATATTTAACGCCATTTGACTGCGGGACTAATGGGAGTTATCCCATTAACCAAATCGCCTAATCCAAGCTTATTGCTTCGCGTAGGTCAGCGCCCTTCTTCCTAACGATACCAGACCTGCCATTGAGGTCTAATTTTGAGTCGAATATCGATTACCGGTCATGCACAAAATGTGTCCGGGAACTTTATTCATATTATTCCCATTGTGGTAGTATACTATTCAGTCAAACGCGCGATAATGCATTGCGCGAAGGAACAGGTATATGTCAGTTGTAACCGACTTATTGAAACCAGACAATGTAGCTGATGCTCGGAATGTGCCGTGTCCAGGGCCAATACTGTCGCTCAAGAAAGCGATTACGTCCGTGGAGATTGGTCAAATCCTTGAACTGCAAGCCACAGACAAAGGTGCACACGAGGATGTTCCAGCGTGGGCGCGCAAGACGGGACAATTGTATCTCGGAGTCAGCGCACGCGAAGGCTATGACAGCCACTTCATTCAGCGCCAGAAATAGGAGGTGTCCGAGTGCCACAGTTAGCAGAAGCAGGCCCGAGTCTGGGTGATCTCGCGCAGCAAGTACAGAAACTTCAGGCCGAAGTCGATGAAATTCGTAACGGGGCTTTGCCGCAAGATAAGCTATCGATGATTGTCTTCAGCGGAGATCTCGATAAGGTTCTCGCCTCATTTGTCATAGCCACTGGCGCCGCCGCGATGTTCGACGAAGTGGTCATGTTCTTTACCTTCTGGGGCACCATGGCCCTTCGCGATCCCCACAAGAACATAAAGGGCAAGGACTTCATGAGCACGATGTTCGGGAAAATGCTTCCGAAAGGCTCTGGCGCTCTTAAGCTTTCGCAGATGAACATGGGCGGCGCTGGGACGGCGATGATGAAGGGCTTGATGCGAAAGAAGAATGTTTTTTCGCTGGAGCGGCTCATTGAAACGGCCGCTGAGTCCGGTGTCAAAATCTACGTTTGCGAAATGAGTATGGACCTTATGGGTTTCTCTCTCGACGAGATGATTGATTACCCCGGGATCAAACTCGCCGGCGTCGGCACGTTCCTGCAAGACGCGGGAACCAGCAAGTCTACGCTTTTCATCTAGTAGGTACCTTCTAAACGCGGCTTCCCTCTTCCGCGTTATAATGCCTAGCCAACACCTGTTCTAGCTGTAGCTGGACAAAAAAGCCGATTGCCACCCGTCCTCTGGCAACCGACTACGCGTCGCGCTGTCGCGTCACGGCGAGTCCGCATTTCAGGGGCTCGCCAATAAAATCGCCTCTGGAGGACACAAAACTGTGAATCGATCTATAAGCTCGTTTGCCACACTTCTCACCGCAGCCGCCGTGCTTGCGTCTTCAACCGCTGCCCACGCGACACAGGGCTACTTCACTATCGGGACCGGAGCTGTGAGCGATGGTCTGGCGGGAGCGGGAGTCGCGCTTCCCCAGGACGCCACCATCGGCGCTGCCAACCCGGCAGGAATTGTGCGCGTCGGTAACCAGTATTCGCTCGGCGTCGCTCTGTTCCAGCCGTCGCGAGAATACAGCGTTACTGGTAACCCGTCAGGAGCGCCTGGTACATTTGGCCTCACACCTGGTACTGTTAAGAGCCACAATGACAGCTTTGGCATACCGAATTTGGCGTACACACATCGTCTCACCGACACCAGTTCGTTTGGTCTTAATATCTACGCCAATGGCGGTTTGAACACGTCGTATCCCGGCAGCGCTGGAAGTGGGGCGGGTACGTTCTATGGCGGTCCGGCTGGCGTCAACCTGGAACAGCTGTTTTTCGTCCCTAGCTATTCCGTGGCATTGAGCAAAAGTTGGGCGGTCGGCGCGTCAATTGTCGGGGCGTATCAGGTGTTTTCAGCGAGCGGCTTGAAGAACTTCGGTGCATTTGTGGCTGACGGCAACCCGGACCACCTCACCGATCAGGGCAACGACAGCTCATGGAGCGTTGGTGGGAAGCTGGGCGTTCTCTACGATGCGTCACCTACGCTGTCGCTAGGGGCGGCCTACCAGACCAAGACCTCGGGTAGCAAGTTCAGCAAGTACTCGGATCTCTTTGCAGGACGCGGGACGTTCAACATTCCATCAAGCACAACCGTTGGGCTAGCTTGGAAAACGTCGCCGAGTTCGCTCGTGGCAGCAGATGTGCAGCTAATCAAATACAGCGACATACCAGCCGTGAGCAACCCATTCTCCAACCTCACGTCGGGTAGCGCGACTAAGCTGTTAGGTGGTGACGATGGGGCAGGGTTCGGGTGGCGCGATACAACGTTCTACAAGGTCGGGTATCAGAAAGACGTTTCGCAGTCGTGGACATTGCGAGGGGGTGTCGCGTATGGCAAACAGCCAATCCGTTCATCGGAAGTTGTCTTCAACATCTTGGCGCCTGGAGTTACGGAATGGCACTACGCCATTGGTGCTACGGGTAAGGTGAGCAAGAAGGCGAAAGTGAATGTAGCCATAACCTATTCGCCCTCCACGTCTGTATCGGGTTCGAATCCGCTTGAGGCCCCAGGTCAGCAGACGGTAGCGTTGAGTATGAAGCAGTTTCAGGTGAATGCAAGCTACGGCGTAAGCTATTAGCCCGAATGTGAACCCGTGGACCCGGCCCGTCGCTAATCGACAAAGAACGGCTGGGTCCATGCGAAGCTTTCGCCATCGCCCCAACACTCGAAACGGACATAGCCGCAGTCTGCGTTTGGCTCCACTTCGATAGTTCGACCGTCAGAGACAGCGATACGGTGACCGTTGCGACCGCTGGCCACAATGCGGCGGGCATTAGGTGCGGTAATTGTGATGATGTCGCCGGTGACCGCGATATTGTCGATCACAACCCCAGTCGACGCATAGAAGCGGCCACTCTGCAGCGCCGTCAGGATGCCGAGCGGTGTCCGATTGGTAGCGTACACCATGTTCCAACCGCCGCCCAAATCCTCGATTTTGTGGCTATCGTCGTTGGCGAATCCCCAAACAGTGCGACCTGTTGAAAGCACTCGATCCCATTTATCGGTTGCGTAGGCGGTACCGTCTAGCCGACCGATGACATTATTGAAAATCTCCAAGCCTGCATATCCACGCCACGATTGCAGCAGTTCAAGGGGGCAGTGGTTATAGTGAGCTTCCCAATTTGGATGATTCACAACTGCGAATCCTGCGTCGCGGCCAACCGCGTCGAGAGCCGCTTGGCGCTCCGGGGTAGGGGGAATGCATGTATTGCCGCCTACGTGCAGGATGTGCGAACCGTTCGCGGTGATCTCGTTACCCGGCAGCAGCACCATTTCATGGGGATCAAGCCAGTCATACTCACCAGGACCTGTCAACATATCGTGATCGGTGATAGCAAGGAAGTCGTACCCTAGCTTGCTGTACGAATCAATCACCGTTTGGATGCAAAGCGTGCCATCCGTTCGGTTCGTATGTGCGTGGAGATTGCCGCGCAACCAGGCGCCTCCAGAAAGATCGCCGTAGGGGTTGTGAATATGAACCATCGATGTTCACCCAGCAATGCTGGACCTTGTCTTGGTAAGATTGGTGAGAACTAGCTGATCGCTGCTATGTTGTTTTCTGCCATCTGCCTAAGCCTGGCCACAGTCTTTTCGAGCACATCAAGCATCTCGCTGATGTCGGCTTCGCGTGTCAATCTACCGAGGCTTAGCCGCAATGCGCTGCGCAGGTAGAAGTCGGGCAAGCCGAGCGCGAGCAATACGTGCGACGGCTCTATGCTTCCTGCAGAACAGGCTGAACCCGACGACGCCGCGATGCCCGCGAGGTCAAGGTTAAGTAGCAGAGCTTCTCCCTCGACTCCTGGATAGCTGTAGTTAATATTATTGGGCAAGCGGTCCGTAGGGTGCCCGTTGAGCTTTACGTCAGGTATGCGGCGCTCAATTTCGAACCGAATGAGTTCGCGCATCATACGCAGGCGAGTCGATTCTTTGTCGCGAACCGAAACCAGAATGCGAGATGCCTCGCCGAATCCGACAATTCCAGCAACGTTCTCGGTGCCTGAGCGCCTATCGCGCTCCTGGCCACCGCCATGCATTATGGACTGAATGGGCGTGCCGCTACGGACGTAAAGCGCGCCCATGCCCTTAGGACCGTAGATCTTGTGCGACGATAGCGTCAGAAGGTCGACGCCCAGGGTATCCACATTGAGGGGAAGCTGTCCGAACGTCTGCACCGCGTCGCTATGCAGGAGGACGCCGCGTTCGCGGGTCACCTTTCCGATAGCCTCGATGGGCTGAATTGTGCCGATCTCATTGTTCGCGTGCATCACGGAAACGAGTACAGTGTCGTCGGTGATCGCCTCAGCCACTTGCTCCGCAGAGACTTGGCCAAACTTATCGACCGGCAGGTACGTTACCCGAAATCCAATCTGCTCAAGGAAACGGCCGGAATGCAATATGGCATCGTGCTCGATCTTGGTGGTGATCAGATGCTTGCCGCGTTCTCGGTTCGCCATCATAACACCGATGAGCGCGAGGTTGTCCGCTTCGGTACCACCGCTGGTAAACGTGATCTCGGACGAATCTCCGCCTATGGCGTCTGCGATCGTGTCGCGCGCGTTGTCAAGTGCGGACTTCGCTTCCTGTCCGTAAGCATGGATCGAGGAAGGGTTGCCAAAAGAAGTGTTAAAGTACGGCTCCATAGCGGCAATCACTTCAGGCCGCATGGGAGTCGTCGCTGCGTAGTCGAGGTAAATCCGTTGCATGAACCGATTATACCACTCGCTTCCCTTGGTGGGCGCGAGAGTGTATCGTATTTACAGTTCGATGTCCATAAAGGAACGGTTTTGGCACAGCGAGCATTAGATTAGATGGAAATCGCTTCCCGGGAAGGTTACATGAGCTTAGCTGTAGAATAGGACTTTCAAGGTATATGGTATACTGCGTGAACGAGAGAAACCCGGCAGATTTGTTGGCATTGCCGGATCTGCGAACCACCCGATGGATCGACATGTGACAACTGCGTTCGATACACTGCCGTGGCGGCTTTCAAGTATTGCCTGCCTGTTTGTTGCCGCAGTCACACTGGTTATTACCGACGATGTTTGGGTAATTTTGATTCGGGCAGGTATCGCATTTGCGGTTTTTTGGGTGATTGGTTACTCGATAAGGTACTTTTTCAAGTCTACTTCTCAGAAGCAGGTGGAGCGCCACGGTCATAGCCAGCACGCTCCGGTGGATAGCCCACCAGCAGAGACGGATTCGACTCCGTCGCCTATCAATTTCGAAGATCTTCCGTAAGCCCGTTGGGGAATAATATAACTTATGTCTTTATCGGCCTCAGAGGTTAGTGCGCTATGGCGCAGGTTCCGCGTCGCGAAGGATTCAAAGACGCGTGACGCCTTAATTAACCACTACGCGTATCTTGTTAAGATAACCGCGGGCCGTGTAGTCACAAGCCTGCCTCCGAACCTCGAGCGTGAAGACCTGATCAGTGTTGGCGTGGTTGGCCTGATTAAGGCCATAGATCAATTCGATCCAGGTCGACAAGTCAAGTTCGAGACTTATGCCATTGCTCTTATTCGGGGTGCTATTCTTGAGATGCTGCGTGAAGAGGATTGGGTTCCTCGCAGCATTCGAGATAACGTTAAGAACCTCGAAAAGGTCTATCATCGCCTTGAAGTCGCGATTGGTCGCCCTGCGACCGAAGCGGAAGTTGCCGCTGACCTTGGCATCACAGTCGACGAACTCCAGCAGATTCTCGTTAACACCAGCCGCGCGTCGGTCCTGTCACTTGACGATGTGCTCATGGGAAGCGGCGGCGATGCTGGCGAAAGCCTTCACCTCGCCGATGTTCTCGCTGACGACGCATCCAACACCGCCACTCTTGTGGAGCGTGTTGAGCGTAAGCGCATACTGACGCTCGGTATCGAGCGGCTTCCGGAGCGCGAACGATTAGTTATCGCCTTGTATTACTACGAAGGCCTCACCTTCAAGGAAATAGGCAAAGTCCTCACCGTCTCCGAATCGCGTGTCTACCAGCTCCATACGCAGGCTGTATTGCGTATCCGCGGCTATCTGCAGCGCGACTCCGCTCTCTTTCAGAGTTCCTGACCTCTTGGCATCACCCGCATCACCACAGATTTCAATAGCGATCGCCGAACCCGGCCCAGTCCTTGACCATTGCTACGCCATTCGCCGCATGGTCTTTGTCGAGGAGCAGCAGGTAGACGCGAACCTTGAGTTTGATGGGCTTGACGAGACTGCGACGCACTATGTGGCATTCGTGGACAGCAAACCTGCCGGATGTGCGCGCCTCGTCGACTGCGGTGAAGGTCGCGCCAAGATCGGCCGCGTTGCCGTGCTTGCTTCTCATCGACGCCGAGGAATTGGCGCGGCCATCATGAAGCGCGTGATCGCTGACGCCGCAACGCAAGGCTTTCGGGAAGCAGTGCTTCATGCTCAGCTTGTGGCGTGCCCGTTCTACGCCGCCCTTGGGTTCGAGCGATATGGCGATGAATTCCTCGAAGCAAACATTCCCCACTGCCGCATGAAGAGGCCGCTTTAGTGACTTCTCCTACCTGCCGCAACTTTGCATCCGACGCCACCAAGGAAACGAGACTTTATGTCCATTGAGTGCACGGTGTTCAAGGGAACCAGCGGTAATTACTTCGTTCGCGAACTCGGCGGCACGGAAACGTACTGCGTCAAGTTACGCGGCACGCTTAAGAAGGACCTCGAATACAGCACCAGTCTCAGCCATGCTCGCCGTGTGACGCGGGCGCGAAAGCGGCGCGCGACTGACCCCGTATCGGTCGGGGACACGGTGATCATCGATCCGAAAACGCTCCAGATCGAGGAAGTGCTGCCTCGCAGGTCTGAGTTCGCGCGTACGACACCTGGCGGACACGAGCAGCATGTGCTCGTGGCAAACCTGGACACCGTGTTCGTTACAGTGGCGGCGGCTAATCCCTATCCCAACTTTTGGCTCCTCGACCGCTTCCTCGTCGCCGCAGAATCCGCCGAACTGAATGCGCAGATCATCATCAACAAGGTTGACCTAGCCGAAGACATTGCTGCGACTCGCAAAGAGGCTGCGGTCTACGAGCGGATTGGTTACCCTGTGCATTTCACGGCAGCACGAAGCGGGCAGGGGGTTGACGAGTTGATGGCGGCGCTGAAGGGGAAGATTTCAGCGTTCGCGGGGCCAAGCGGCGTCGGCAAGTCGAGCTTGCTTAACGCGATTGAACCGGGGCTTCGTTTGAAGACCGGCGAAGTGAGCGAAGTGACGCATCTCGGACGCCACACGACGACAACAGCGGAGCTGATCCCTCTGAAGTACGATGTCGATACGTGGGTTGCCGACACTCCGGGCTTGCGGCAAGTGGAGTTCTGGGAGATTGAAAGCCAGAACATCGAGTTCTGCTTCCCCGAGTTCAAGGAGTTCTTCGGTCAGTGTCAGTTCAGCAACTGCACGCACCAAACGGAGCCAGGCTGCGCAATTCGGGAAGCGTCGCGAACTGGTCAGATCGACAAGCGTCGATATGATAGCTTCATTCAGATGATGACGCCGGAACCAGCGTTTTAGTCGCTGGCAGCCGCCTCGCCGCCCGCGTCCTTCCCCAGCTTGAAGTACGTCTGGAGCATGGCGCGAACAACCTTGCCTGCTGATTTGCCCCCATGTCCGCCGCGCTCGACGATTGCGGCCACCGCGATCGTCGGGTGGTCATAGGGCGCGAACGCAACAAACCACCCGTGAGTGATCTTGCTGCCGGTCGCCTGTGACGACCCGGTTTTGGCCCCTACACGCAATCCCTTGAAGTTAACTATCTTGCCGGTGCCCATTGTGACGCATTGTCGCATTCCTTCGCGGACGGCATCAAGGTTCTCAGGCTTAACGGGCACGTGGTTGAGCAACGTGGGTACGGTTTTGCTGACAGGCAAGCCCGAGATCGGGTCATCGATGCTGTCGACGAGGTAGGGCTTGTAGACGTCGCCACCGTTTGCCGTGGCCGCTGTGGTGAGGGCGATCTGGAGCGGCGTGGTGAGAACAAATCCTTGGCCGATAGACATGTTGATGGTGTCACCGGGGTACCAGCGTCGCCACGCGTTCGAGAACTTGCGGAAATGATGCTGCTTCCAGGTGGGGTTTGGGATTGTGCCGATCATTTCGTGAGGCAGGTCGATCCCGGTGAACTTGCCAAGCGGATATTGTGACGCGATTCGGGTGATCTCATCGGCCCCGAGCGAAAGGCCCGCGTGGTAGAAGTAGACGTCGCATGAGTCGGCCACGGCTTTGTAGAAGTCGGTTGGGCCGTGGATTGCCCAGCAACCGAACTTAGAGCGCTTGTCGTAGTTGTATATACCGCTGCAGTAGTAGGTTGTGCTCAGGTTCACTGCATGATCTTCGAGCGCGGCGGCAGCGACAACCTGCTTGAACGTCGAGCCAGGTGGATAGAGAGAGTCGACTGACCGGTTGATCATTGGCTTTTCAGGGTTGCCTCGAATTTTGGCCCAGTCATCGACATTGATACCGGTGGCGAAAGCATTAGGGTCGTAGGTTGGCGCGGATGCCATCGCCAGCACAGCACCGGTATTCGGGTCGATTGCGACAGCGGCTCCGGTCCACTGATGTTCCTTGAGAACAGCTTCCGCAGTTGTTTGAAGGTCTCGTTTGATGGTCAGGCGTAGGGTCTTGCCTGGGATCGGGTCGATCTGTCCGAGGTTGACGACATCTGTTCCCCGCGCCTTTACTTCGACGAGAGTGCCGCCGGGGGTACCGTGTAGTTCGCGCTCATATTGACGCTCAAGGCCAGCCTTTCCAATGAAATCGTCAGGAAAGTAGCCCATGCCGCGTTTGAGCTTGTAGGTGTCCGTGTCAATTCTCGCGAGCGACCCGAGCGTGTTCGCAAGGAGCGTGGTGCGCGGGTACCACCGCACCGGTTCCGGGGCGCTGCTAACGCCAGCCAGGTACGGGCGGTCTTCTTCGACCCGCGTGATGACGGCCATAGGCACATTGAGGGCAAGCCGTACCGGTGAGTAGTTGTTGCGCTTTTCGGATTCGAGGATATCGACGACTTCCGTTGGCGTCATGTCGAGCAGGTTCGCGATGCGCCGAACTACGTCGGGGCGCTTCGCTACTGCCGGTACGGCGTAGACGGCAAATTGCGGGCGGTTCGAGGCCAGAAGTACGCCGTCGGCATCGTAAATGAGGCCTCGTGGTGCGCCTACACGCAGTATCCTTGTGCGGTTAGACTGCGCGTCGTGAAGGAACTCCTCTCCGTGTGCTATCTGCAGGTACCACAGCCGCCCGACCAGCACGAGGAAGGGTAGGGTGAGGAGCACGCCCAGTATCTGGGCACGGTTGCGGGAAACCTGCTCTGTTCGCGGCGTGTTCGCGGTATCGACATCTGATGTGCCGCTGGTCGGTGGTTTTCTCATGTGACAACCCCGACTAGTGGTCACCCGGAGGCGGCAGATGAATGTTACACGTTCGCTTTGGCTCGCTGCCAGTGGTGAATGTGCGGCTGATTGTTGACGGGCACCATTCGCTGGCGAGGAGGCCGCTGTCCGTGCAGACGGTGACAGTGACAGTTCGCGAGTGCGTCGGCGCCTCGACCTGTGGGGCGACAGGCGGCGAGTCAGTAGGCGCCGAAGGGTCTGTGGTCGACGGTGCACTGCTGGACGACAGCGGCGGCTCGGATCCCTTTATATAGGTTTCAGTGTGGGTGTTTGGCGAATTGGCAGGGACTCGTTTGCCAGTTGTGTTGTCAATCCAAACTGTGACCTGATCAGCCTTCACGAAGGGACTGCTATCGGAGTTATCGCTTGAGCTTGACGAGTTATCGTTGTTGTCGGACGAATCGGTCTCGATAGGCGGCGCAGGTTTGATCTCGGCCTTCTTCGGGGCTTCTTTGGCGCGCTCTTTCGCCATGAGTGGCTCGGCTTTGAGCATGAACCGTTTCCAGATTGGGGCGCAGATGGTGGCTCCAAAGGCTTCGCCGCTCATCGGTATGCCGTAGATGGGGCGACCGCGTTTGTCGTGCGACGGGTGTCCCGCCCAGACGGTGACTACGAGATCGTCGGTGAAGCCATCGAACCACACGTCGTAGTGGCTCTGCGTGGTGCCCGTTTTGCCATGGGCGTCCGGCACGGCGTTGTCGCCTAGGATGCGAGAGGCGGTGCCTTCGGTACAAACCGCTCGCAGCATATCTTTTACCTGGGTGAGAGCCGCCTTGCTGATGGGTGTCGTTTCAAGCTGTGGCTCAGCTGTATAGATGATCGTGCCTTTGTCATCAGTGATCTGCTTGACCGACAACGGACTCGGCCTAAGGCCACCGTTATTGATCACTGAATACGCGCATGCCATTTCGAGCGGTGTCACTGCTGACGCGCCAAGCGCGAGGGTCAGGTACGGAGCGAGAGGTGACTTGACGCCCATCATGTTGGCGTATCGAATTGCTGTCTCTGGGCCAACCAGCTTGAGCACCTTGATGGCGGGGATGTTGATCGACATCGCCATGGCGCGCTTGGCTGTGACAAAGCCACGGTAGTAGTGGTCATCGTTCTTGGGCGTCCACGTGCCTGCGGCACCTGGGTAGGAGACTGGCGCATCGAGGATGCGGGTGTTCTCGTTGATCAGGCCACTGTCGATGGCGGCGGTATAGACGATAGGCTTGAAGGACGATCCCGGTTGGCGTCGACCGTCTGCGGCGATGTTGAACTGTGTCTTCGTGTAGTCGACGCCGCCGACCATGGACTTGATATAGCCCGTTTTCGGGTCCATTGCGACGAGAGCCGCTTGTGTCGCGCCTCGCCAGTTGGCATCCATTACGCCGTTAGCGACTGCCTTCTCAGCTTCGGTTTGCATCTCCATGTTGACCGATGTGGTCACATTGATGCCTCCACGGTAGATGAAGTCGGAGCCGAACTTGTCTCCAAGCTGCTTGACTACGTAGTCAACGAAATACGGAGCGTGGTAGATGTGGCTTTTGCCCTGTGGCGACTTATCGAACGCAAGCTTTACTGCCGTGGACTTCGCGTCGGCGTAGTCGTTTTCGCTGATAAGATGCTGCTCGTACATGGATGCGAGGACGGTATCGCGGCGGTTCTTGGCGGCTTCCTTGTCAAAATACGGCGAATATTGTGTTGGCGCCTTAGGTAGGCCCGCAAGGAGGGCGCACTCAGCCAGAGTCAACTTCAAAGCTGGTTTGTCGAAGTATGTTTCCGATGCTGACTCAACTCCATAGGCTCCACTGCCGTAGTAGACCTGGTTGAGGTACATCTCCAGAATCTGCTGCTTGGAGTAGTTGCGCTCGATCTGAATGGCGTAAAGTGCCTCCTTGATCTTGCGACCGATGGTCTTCTCGCGACCCACTCCGCCGATCCCCATGTTGCGAACGAGCTGCTGCGTGATGGTGCTGGCGCCTTCTTTGGAGCGGCGATGGGTGAAGTCGCGTACGAGGGCGCGCCCGATGCCCCTGAAGTCGACGCCGACATTCGAGTAGAAGCGGCGGTCTTCGATGGCAACGGTTGCAGTCTGGAGAGCTGGCGCAACCTGGTCGATAGTCACGACTTTACGATTCTGTTGGAACAGGTTGGCGAGCAGCACACCATCGCTTGAGTAAATCATAGCCCGACCCGGTGGCTTGTACGATTTGATCTGCGTGTCCGCTGATGGCAGGGTGGCGTAGAGGTAGAAGAACAAGCCCAGGATGGATACGACGGCGATGCCAAAAAGCGCCAAGATCAGCTGAATGATCAGACCAAGCCCGCGCAACACCGGGTTCCGTTTCTTGCGCGGCGTGCCACCGCCTCCACGCCTCCCACCGCCGCCCGCCGGAGGGCGTGGAGGAGTCGTGCGTGACGGGCCAGACTGCGAGCTTCGTGTTGACGCCATAAAATCGAATAGTCCTTACCGATAAGCGGGGCTAAGCCTCTGCCATTATACTCGCTCGTCGGCCAAAGGGTGGACGCGGGCGGCGTTGCCAGCCGTACGGGCTACAGAGGTCGTCTCCTACATGTAAATACCTAAGGTACTGCTGGTTCTGAGTCAGCGTCATCATGCAAGCTACAGGCTGCAAGGCCAGTACGGCCCGCACTTCCGTAAGAAGCCACCACGCACTAAAGTACGCAGCTAGATTCCTTGATTCGCCAAACATGTACAAAATGAGTCAAGTTTCTTACCGATCATGACCCGGCCTTGATCGATACAGCCACCACGCACTGAAGGGCCTGTGAAAGAATAGTTGCCACGAGCTTTCCATTGTGGTCAGGCTTATATTTGGTTCCGTTGTAGCCTGTTGCCCATTGTTAGGTCGTTTGATGGTCCAGCGACCGGTTATCGTCTCCATTT
>DASXUY010000023.1:0-2016 GCA_036504535.1 Capsulimonadaceae bacterium | reverse complement strand
CAGCTCCTCGAAGGCGGCCCCAAACAGCGGCAAAACGCCACGATTGGGATGATGGGTTTTGGTTGGTGACGATTGGTGCGGCGGCTTCTACACCGCGAACAAGTGGTGCCACCTTCTGCGGGCCAGTCCCCAGGCTTGGTTCGTTCGGAGCTGCGGCGATGGCCGCTGCCTTAGCCGAGGGTGGCGTAGATGTACACCACGTGCCGTGTATCGTCGACGATAATATAGCCCTGGTCCATGTCCTCCGTGCTTGTGAGTTCATATCGTCGTCCATGAGTTATAACCGGCGGGATAAACCAACGGGCATTATCCTCGAACGTGCCAGCATAGAAGTTTACGTTCAGGGTCGATAGTTCGCTGGCAGAGGAAATGGGAAGCAGCTTGTGGCTCATGGTGAGCTTCTCGACTTTGCCACCGGGAACGCCGTGTGAACGCGACAAGAACTTGTCAATGTCATCCGGAGATGCGGAAAACTTAAGGCAATATGCCCTGTATGTGAAGCTCGAATATTTGTGAACTTTGACGCCTCGTGCTGACTCGGGCAGCGCTTCTAGATGAGCCATGGCGGTCAAGGCATCAATGTTCCGCGCATCGGTCTCATGAAAAGCAATCCACAGGCCGAGGACGAGTATGGCTACAACTGCAACAGTGCCAGCGATGACCTTCCCGATAGCCGTGGACAACTCCTCGATTGTGGGCATCTTCATTTTACTAGTTCGCCTATAGCGTCCCGCGTCACCATTACCCCACCCCGCCGACTCGCGTCGCCAGTAGCGTGTTGACGGCGGCGACGTGGGCCATGGCGCGTTGGCGCTGGTCGGGGGTTCCGATCCCGGCGGTGACGGTCAGGCGGCGATCCAGAGTTTGGCGGCGTCGGCTTTTTGCTTGGAAGCCTTTGCGACTGATTTGGTGACTTTCGTTTTTGGCGGCGCAGCGAGGGTATTTCCAAACACTTTGGACGCGTTCAGAAACTCGATGCCCACGAGATTCCCGTCTTTGTCGTAGTCGTAAATTGTGCCTGGCAACACTTCATCGCTCTCGTCAATTTCATTGTCCGAAAAGCGCACTCGCACAATATCAAGCTCTTCGCTCACTCTCAACTTCATGGTGCTTCTCCGCCTTCTGCAACCCAGTACTTATCGATATTCGTGGTCCGATAAACCGTTAGCACTTCTACTGGAGACCTCCGCAAATCTACAATCACGCGAACGAGAAAGGCGCGTCCCTCAACTTCAAATACAGATTGACGCGCGACGCAACCATTTTTTGCGTCGACTTGCTGCTGCGGCGCATCCATTACCGCATCAACAACATACCTCGGTATTTGCCGCTCAGCAAGCGACAGTTCAGCATGTGCGGACATCCGGTAATTCACTATACCCATTGCGTTCTCAGTGACCTACGGCTATAACGATAGGTGAGCTTGATATGCGTATATATCAAAGCAGACACCACTTAAGTATAACACTACAATGCGTTGAACCGACTCGATTCGTTGCCCATAACGTCGTTATCGTCCAGGATGACGATCTCGATTCAGTTCAACGAAGACAAAGTTTCGCCCACACCCATCGCGGCCCCATCACCCCGCCGACGCGTGTCGCGAGGAGGGTGTTGACGGCGGCGACATGGGCCATGGCGCGGGGACGCTGGTCGGGGGTTCCGATTCCGACGGCGAGGCTTTGGCGTGGATGCGGGCAATGTCGCTCGTATCGGTTTCGTGCACCGCGATCCGGATTGCGAGGGCGATGACGGCAACAATAGCGAACGTTGCAGCCATGACCTTCGCTCCAAATGTGAGCCATTCTTTCATAGTGGGTTACTCAGGTTGAGCGATAAATTTGAGAACCAATAGGCTTGGCGAGTACGAAGCTTGTAAAGCGGATAGTGGCAAGCCGACCGCAGCCCCTCACGGGGGACCGCCGCTCCGTGGCGAGGGTTGGCGATTCTTTTCGGGGACCCAGGCGGCTAAAGCCACGGCTGTAAAGTACGGATCGACGGCCTTCGCCGGCTAGG
>DASXUY010000022.1:0-100220 GCA_036504535.1 Capsulimonadaceae bacterium | reverse complement strand
TGATGAGGTTGGGATGGCAACTAGAGGTTCACTGGCTTCTACACCGCGAACAAGTGGTGCCACCTTCTGCGGGCAAGTCCCCAGGCTGGGTTCGTCCGGAGTTGTGGCAAGGCGCAAATCGGTTCCATGCAATGTACTTTCGCCTTCGCACATTTGTACAGGTTAATGAAGACTATTCGATAAACCTGGGCCTCCAAAGTGCTTGAAAGTAGCCTTTGGGCAGTAAGAATCGGGCGTGATTTCAGGGAACGGCC
Source organism: Capsulimonadaceae bacterium (assembly GCA_036504535.1). Taxonomy (GTDB): domain Bacteria; phylum Armatimonadota; class Armatimonadia; order Armatimonadales; family Capsulimonadaceae; genus JARLGU01. Next base: position 99,966 of record DASXUY010000022.1, on the reverse strand, counting down.
TATGACACATATTGAATACAACACGGTTTCGGTTAGCGATTACGGAGCGGTGGGCGATGGGATCGCCAATGATGCGCCTGCGATACAGAGGGCGCTTGATGCGGGCGCGGGTTGTGTCGATGTGCCTGCGGGTGTTTACCGGCTGGGAAATGCGCCGCTTAGAATACGTTCGAACACCCACCTCAAGCTCGATGCGGGGGCTGTGATTCGGTTGGGCGATTGGGCGGGAAACAATCCTGATGTGTTCCTGATCACGAATAGCGACCACGAGGACGGGAACGAGAACATCGCCATTTCTGGCGGGGTTTGGGACGGCAGTGCAGGCAATAACGGCGGCGCGGATCGGTACGACGAGGGCGGCTATACGCGTCACGGCGCTGTCGGCTACAGCGGCTCCGCGATCAATTTCGTCGGGGTTCGCGGGCTTTCGATTAGCGGTTTGACTATTCACAACCCGACCGCATTTGGGATTCGCATGTGCAAAATTTCGGGGTTCACGGTGGAGGATATTGTGTTCGACAACGATGTCCATCTGCCGAATCAGGACGGTGTCCACATCAACGGCTTTGTCGAGGACGGTGTGATCCGAAGGCTTCGCGGCGTGTCGCCACGGACGCCTAACGACGACATGGTAGCGCTAAACGCCGACGACGGGCTGGATTGCATGCTCATCACCGGGATGGTGTGCGGCCCGATTAGGCGAATTCGCATCGAGGATATTGAGGCGCAGGATGTTTACACGTTTGTCCGCCTGCTGAGTACAGAGAACGTCATCGAGGATATCGACATCGAGAACATACGTGGTGGGGTGCGAGTTCACGCGTTCAACATCAACTCGTGGCGATTCCCTGCGGGCTCGGGAGATATCAGACGCGTCCGGATCCGCAACGTAAGTGTCCACAAGCCCGACGGTTCGGAGCGGCATGCATTGGTGGATGTGCAGACGCGTATCACCGACATGGTCATCGAGAACTTCACCCGGCCCGCCGATCACAGTCCGGCCAGCGCGACGCTCCAGATACGGAACGGGCTGGAGAACGATATGGACATCGACGGAGCGGAAAACCAGCCTTTCGTTAACGGTGACGGCTTCACGATCATCCAGAGCGGTGGTTTCGAACGGCTTGAGATACGTGGCGCGAAGTAGGTGGCTCGGGGACGTGTGCTAAATTTGAATCACTAATTCGACTCTTCAAGTCCTATAGCTAGAAAATTTGTAAATCAGCAAACCGACCGCAGCCTTTCACGAGGATTCGCCGCTCCGTGGCGAGGATTGGCGACGATTTTTTCGGGGACTGGCTCCTCGAAGGCACCCCCAAACAGCGGCCAAACGCCACGATTGGGATATAGCGTAGTAGTTGATAACGTCAGGCTCAATGGCTTCTACACCGCGAACATGTGGTGACGCCTTCTGCGGGCCAATCCCCAGGCTTGGTTCGTTCGGAGTTGTGACAGTGTGCAAATCAGCTGCGCCGAATGACTCACACCTGTGGCTTAGCGGCGCGCAGGCTTTCGCGGAAGGGTGGCCAGGCATCGATGAGGTAAAGCGTGAACGGTATCCACCAGATGAAGTCGTTTGTCAGGCAAAGTATGAGTGTGGCAGGTGGCCATTGGTGTGTTGCGATAAGTTGCAGCAGCCCGAGTGGGCCGAGAAGTTTGCCGAGAAGGCCGACGGAGGCGATGAGCCATCCGGTTTCGGGACGGCGCGCTACATCCAGGTACAGGATGCCATAGACGCCGACCACCATACCCAAACAAGAGAAGATCTGCGGGTAGTTGCCAGCTGGCATATGGGCGAACCGAAATAGCCACTGCGGATCGATAGCCGCATAGAGTCCCCAAGCGATGTTGTAGATGCCCGCGAGGGTGAACGTTATCCTATGGAGAGTTCGTCGTTTCATTCCCCATTGTGGTCCACAGAAGCGGCAATCGGTCTTGCGAAATCGGTGTGCCTCCGTTATAATATCTCTGAACCGGTTCAAGCTGCGTGACGAGAGCCTCGTTTCGCTGAAAACGGGAGTGAGGTCACGTTGATGGGCCAGCATACCCGGTCGTATGCGGGGTAACGAATGTTGAAAGTGGCACGCCGACGGCTGCCTCTCACGGCGATGGGCCGCTCCGTGGCGATGGTTGGCGGCGATTCACCTCATCCCCAGCCCTTCTCCTAGGATAAGGAGAAGGGAGCCGGAAAATGGCGGCGAGACGCGTCGATTGGGATGACGGGGCGTAGTGGGTGGCGGTACGCTAGGTGGCTTCTACGCCGCGAACAAGTGGTGCCACCTTCTGCGGGGCGGTCCCCAGGCTTGGTTCGTTAGGTGATCGCGGCGATGGGTGGACTTCTCTTAGCCCAGCGGGCGATCTGGTCTTCACAGGCACCGCTTCAGCGGATGCAATGGAGATTTGTGGCGAGGCAACCGCAGCGCCTCACGGCGATGGGGCCGCTCCGTGGCGGGGGTTGGCGATTCTTTTCGGGGACAGCGTCCTCGAAGGCGGCCCCAAACAGCGGCAGGACGCCACGATTGGGATGATCGGTTTGGGAGTGTGACGATAGGCCCAGCGGCTTCTATGCCGCGAACATGTGGTGCCACCTTCTGCGGGGCAGTCCCCAGGCATGGTTCGTTAGGAGTTGTGGGCGGTGTGCACACTTCTCTTAGCCCAGCGGGCGGTCTGGTCTTCATAGGCACCGCTTCAGCGAATGCAAATATGCTGGGCGGCACGCTAGTGGCTTCTACGACGCGATCAATTGGTGCCACCTTCTGCGGGGCAGTCGCCAGCGCTGGGTTCGTTCGGAGTTTGGGCGGGGCTGGGCGCTTTCGCCCCTTGCGGGACGTTTGTTCTGGTTTGTCACCTGCGTGTTAGGCATAATATATGACTGCGGTAAAGAAACAAACCAAGCTCGTGGATTTGGCGAAGGCGGCGGGGGTCGCTAAGTCTACGGCGTCGATGGCGCTGAGCGGGCATTGGTCGATTAATGCGGACACTCGGGAGCGGGTACGACGGATCGCCGACGAGCTTGGGTACGAGGCGAACCCATATGCGCAGCGGCTGGGCGGTCAACGGAGCCGCACTGTCGCGTTGCTGAGCAACGGCATCGACCGCTCGACCGGACGCGAAAAGCTGCTCGCAATCCAGGAGCGTATCACTGCGATAGGCTACGATGTGCCCATTTACGCCGGTGGGGACGCATCCAGCCACGATCCCGCTCGGCAGGTGAAGCTCATCGCCGAATTGCGCCGTCTTATGCCCCTTGCGATCATTTTCCATAACGCCCAAATCGCACCCGAATCGCTGGCGGAGCTGAAGCTGTACCAGGAGCAAGGCGGGACATTGGTGGCGTATGGCGGGGAACCGTTTGGCGAGTGCGACAATGTCTTGATCGACGCCAACGAAAACATGTACCGCGCGGCAAAGTACCTTCTTGAGCAGGGGCATCGCAACATTGGACTGTGCGAGCATTTTGAGAAGCCGTTCGGACCGACAGGCAGGCTTGACGGTTTCAGGCGCGCTCTTGCCGAGTTTGGAGCTGAGTATCGCGAGGAGTGGTGGTTCTGGGGCGGGCTCTTTGAGCGCAACGGGGCAATGCTTGCTGAGCGCTTCCTGGCGCTGGATGAGCGGCCGACGGGGCTATGCATTGTGAACGACTACTCGGCGTCTTCGTTCGTCAACTGCCTCTCACGCGCCGGGTTTAGCGTTCCTCGCGATGTGAGCATTGTCGCGCATGACGACGGCATGGCCGCAGAATACTGCCTCGTTCCCCTTACGACGGTCACCCACCCTATCGCCGAAACGGCTGTCGCTGTTGAGCGGTACCTATGCTCGCGGCTGGATGCCAGCTACGACGGGCCAGCCAGGATGTCGCCAGTGTACGGCGAGCTGGTTGTGCGGGAGTCTGTGCGGCGGGTTTAGGACGGCTCGTGCCGCCGGGGCATTTTTTAGTTAAGGGTAGCATGGCTCTGTGCTGGGTTGGCGTTGGCAGCAGTAGCGACTGACGCGTGTCGACGTTTCCACGCTTACCATCGCAGCCACCGCAGCGCGATATAAAAGATGCCCCGGCGGCACGAGCCGTCTTCACCTCTTATTTCAATGTCACGATTGCCTCACCCTTGGCGTACTTGCCTGGGCGAATGGCTTTGTTGTCGCGCAAAGTAAGGCCGGTGACGGCTTCGATGGTGATGGCGGATCCGCTTCCGAGAAGATCGCCGACAGTGTTCGGGCGTGGTGGGAATGCTTCTCGGTTGGCATAGTCTTCGATGCGATTGCCGGTGACGGTGAGGTTGTCTACGCCGCGCGCCACGATTGCCTGGCCGCCGGAGTGGCGGAACGTGTTGTTCTCGATGCGTATGTCGTGCGGGATGTGAAACGAGTGGAAGCTATCACCTTCGCGTATGACCAGCGCGGCGCGCTCGGTACCAGGTGCTGAAGTCATGATCGCGACATCGTCGAACGTGTTCCCGGTGACGATGGCATCGTGCACGTACGGCCCTTCGCCCCAGAATGATGCGTGACCGTACATGGTCAGGCCAGCGCCTCCGGTGCGAGCGATGGTGTTGTTTTCGATACGCGCTCCGGGGCTTTGCAGGCGGATGCCTCGGGCGAGGGAGCCTTTGAAGCTACAGTTCTTGATGACGGCGCCAGCAGACGAGAACGCCTGACAGGCTACGATGACATCGCCTTTAATTTCTATTGGCTTGTCGAGAGTCAAGCGCCGCGCTGACACGGTTTTGCCATAGTCGAGTGCGGCGGCTTCGCCCGAGTGCCATTTGTGGGCGAGGTCGGCGAGAGTGGTTGCTTTGTCGATGGTCCATTGCGAGATGACGTCGGCCGTGGCCATGCGTGCCCCGAGCGGGGCCATGGTTTCTCGCTCGAAGAACTCGATCATGACGGGAGTTGCCACGACGCCTCGTCCGTTGAGCGGGCTGGTGATTATGGTCGTTGGGTTTTCCTGGGCGAGGACACGGGCGAGCTGAGCGTGAACGTTCACAAAATCGTCACCAATGGTTTCCATGGTGCACGAGTCGATCATGGGGCCGTTGTCCATATCGCTGGTGTTGATACCGTCGGCGTTGCCTGCGAGCAGGCGGTTGGTGCCGGGCCGCCTAAGGATATGGCAGCGGCGGAAGACGAGGTCACGGCCATTGGCGGCGGCGAATGCTACGAACGGGGAGCTGTAGAGGGTGACATCCTCTAGCGTAAGATGGTCGGTGTTCTCGATGAGAACCGCGCGCCCCATGCGGCTCAGGATGACCATGGGGTCGCCGACGCTTATGCCGGATTTGTCGATGGGAACGCCGTAGAAGCCGCCGTATTTGACGCGGTAGGCACCATCGGGTGTGCGGTTGTCCCATGAGAACGAGACGACGAAGCCGCCTTGTTCAGCTTTGAGCTCGCGGTCGTCCTTGTTGAAGGCGATTCCCCGCCAGCCGGATCCGCCTTTGGCGAGACCGGGCGCGACCTTGTCGTAGCCAGGGTCGAGTTTGATGTCAAACGTGCTGGTCGCCTTATCGATAGCGGTGACGGTTCCCTGCATGAAGACCAGCGGGTCCCAGTCGAGCTTGACGTTGCGCAGGGTGGTGTTTTTGCACTTAGCGATTGCAATACCCGGTGTTTCGCTGTCAAACCAGAGCGTCGAGCCCTGGAAATCGATGGTCATGTCGGTGAGGCCGCTGAGGATGAAGTGGACGCGGCGGGGGCCGAACTCGTCCTTGAACCGGTAATCGCCTTTGGGAACGGTGACAAGCTTCTCGCCCGCTTTGGCGGCGGCGGCAATACGGGCTATGAGGTCGTGCCCGGCGGTTCGCTGCTGGTCTTTGACGGCGTCGGTCCAGGCTGCGATCTCAGGTGGGAGCGGCCCGAGGTCGGCGGCGACGGTGCGCGCGGGCATCGCGAGGGCGACGGATGCGGCGAGTGCGATGGCTGCCAGGATAGCGGTGACGCGGTTATTGGGTGCGTGCATGTGGTGTGCTCCGTGCGGATCTTTGCGAGAATATCGGGCGATGTTGAAAATAGGCTATTGCATAATCCGCCATCATTTGATACAATACCTCTGAACCGGTTCAGAATTGTTAAGAGTCTTAGCGACGGGTCTCGTGGACGGAGGACGAATAAGATGCGATTATCCAAAGGTTTCACTCTCATTGAGCTTCTCGTAGTTATCGCTATTATAGCCATATTAGCAGCTATTTTGTTTCCTGTGTTTGCCACAGCTCGTGAAAAAGCACGACAGACAACCTGTCTCTCGAACGAGAAGCAGATTGGGCTCGGCGTCATGCAGTATGCGCAAGACTACGACGAGTTGTACCCTACGGGCGCCGTCTACGCCGTGAACGGCGGTCAAGGGCGAGGCTGGGCGGGGCAGGTGTATCCTTACGTGAAGAGCACTGGGGCATTTTACTGTCTGAACGACCGATTTCAGAAGCCGGGCTACTATGTGAGCTACGCGCTGAACAATAACTTTACGAACACAACGTCGCCGATACAAATCAGTCAGGCTGTGGCACCAGCCAAGACCGTGTATATTTTCGAGGTCGACAATAACTACCAAACGACGAGCACGCTTGATGGATCTCAATCATCGAATGGCTGCTCAAACGGGACGAATAGCTTTAGCGGAGGCGTCACTTACATCGCGACGGGCCAGATGAAGTACGACGATCTGCCGCTTCCGACGAGCGTCATGAAGTACGCGGATGGCCGTCATAACGGCGGATCGTGCTTTATCATGGCCGACGGGCATGTCAAGTTCTTTATGCCTAAGATGGTCAGTTGCGGCTATGAAAACGACTTGACTGCTGCGAACAACCCTGCGGGCACCATGTGCGGCGGAAAGAAAGCATCGACGTCGATCATTGCAGCTGCCACCAGTTGCACGGACAGCACGATAGCGGCTACGTTCACGGTGAAGAACTGACGTCCTCCATTTCGGCGTAAGTCGTGCGGCGCGTCTTCGCACCTATTCAAATGTGACCGGATGCTGTCGCTAAGGGCGTCCGGTTGTCACCTCCTACCCTCATTTACGCCCAGATCATGATTCTTTTGCGTGCCCTATTGACAGGTTAGGTTACATCGTTTACAATTGTAACCAGTGAAAAGCCGAACTGTTAGCAGCACAGATGTAGCGAAGCTTGCGGGGGTCTCCCACGCTACGGTTTCGTATGTCCTGAATAAGCGTACAGACCGCACGATCTCAGAATCGACGCGGCAGCGGGTGCTCGACGCTGCCCAGGAGTTGAAGTACCGCCCTAACCGATTGGTCAATGGGGTTCTTCGCGGGAAGACATCGATGATCGGGCTGATCACTCCGTGGCTTCAATCGCCGTTTCACGCGTCCATCCTCAACGGTATCCGCGATGTGCTTGATGAGCATGGTTACCACGCATTCGTCACGTGGGGCAAGATGGAGCCAATCGAACAGGCCCGCGAAGTCGAAATCCTTCTGGAGCACCGTGTCGACGGCATCATCTACGTCTCAGAAGGAAACCGCCTGAAGGGCCACGCGGAAACATGGCTCTACGAACTGCTTGCGGAAGGTACGAAGTGTGTTGTGATCGACGACAGGTCTCTGGTCGGGGTCGTCGACTGTGTGGTCAGCGATGACATCGGCGGCGCTATGCAGGCGGTGGCTCACCTTGTTGAACTCGGGCATCTCCGGATCGCATTTCACTCGACGGTTTGGGAGTCGAGTACATACTACGACCGGCTTGAAGGATACAAAAGGGGACTGGCTGCGGCGGGTATCGAGTTCGACCCGAAGCTAGTCTTTCCAGTGGCGGAAAAGCCCAGAGACACCGCCATCCAGCTTCACCGGTTTTTGAGCATGGATGATCGACCAACGGCGTTCTTTGTCACGAATGATATTCCTGCGATGATCCTTCGCCACGCCGCTGAGGATTCGGGTATTCGCGTTCCTGAGGATCTAGCAATCGTCGGCTACTCGGACCAGGACTACTCGCGTTACAACCACGTTTCTACGATTAGCCAAAACGCCCACGATCTGGGCGTGGCTGCGGCGCAAGCGTTATTGGCTCGTCTGAAGGATGCTGATCGCCCTACAGGCGTCGTGGCGATCCCGACGAGCCTTATCGTTCGTAACTCGACGGTGGCGAGTTGCACGACCAATCGCTTTGACCCGGTGCCAGCCGAGGCTGTGGCACCATTCATCGGCACATAAGAAGGAGTAAATCTAGGATGAAACGAGCATTCACACTTATTGAGCTTCTCGTCGTAATAGCTATTATAGCAATACTAGCAGCTATACTTTTCCCGGTATTCGCAACGGCTCGTGAAAAGGCACGGCAGACAAGCTGCGCGTCGAACGAAAAGCAGTTGGCGTTAGGGCTTTTACAGTATGTCAGCGACTTCGACGAGATGATGCCTTGCGGTCGCGTATCAACCGCGCCGGAATACCACGGAGTCGCATGGGCAGGACAGACCTATAGCTATGTGAAGTCCACTCAGGCATTCGCGTGTCCCGACGACGTGACGGTGGTCCCGGCGGGCGACGTCAATCACGTTGTGGTTTCTTACGCGATCAACTCGAATGTATGCGGCAAATCGGGTGGACCTTACGGGTCTACTCCTGCTATCTCGAAATTAACGATGCCTGCTAAAACCGTCATGCTGAGCGAAGTCTCAAAGTGCAGCACGGTCATAACGACGAATCCAGAGGCCCCCAATTCAAAATACAGCGTTGCGACCAACGGAGGATGGTTTGCGAATGACAAAACAAATTTTGATATCGCCAATACCGGATCTGCCCTTGCTACGGGCTGGCTTGGTCGTACGAACACTGCTGCGCGCTATTATGGGTTTCAGAACTCAAGCGGATCGCAACTCGGCCCGCAGTTTGGACGTCATTCCGATGGGGCGAATTACGCGTGCATGGACGGCCATGTAAAGTGGCTAAAGGGCGATCAAGTGTCATCCGGCGACAGCGCTAGCTCATCGACAGCGGCTCAGGGGTCGCCAGGCACGCCTGGTGGGGGCAACTGGCCGGGCAACGCTGCTGGGACGGAAGATAAATCCGCGAACCCTGCATTCACTGTCACATTCAGTGCAATCTAGCACATGGAAAAATACCGACAAGACCAGTGAAGTGTTAATCGCTGGTCTTGTGAATACAGTCGCTGAATGCGAGGCTTTACGATGAAAAAAGGCTTTACGCTTATTGAATTACTAGTAGTTATCGCTATCATATCAATATTAGCAGCTATACTTTTCCCTGTCTTCGCAACCGTACGGGAAAAGGCGCGACAAACGACGTGCGCGTCGAACGAGAAGCAGCTTTCGATGGCTCTTTTGCAGTATGTGCAGGATTCCGATGAGCTGCTCCCTTGCGGGCGAGTCTCTTGCCTTAATGCGTACGCCGGGGTCGGCTGGGCCGGTCAAATCTACCCTTACGTCAAGAGTACGGGCGCGTATGTATGCCCCGACAACACGACCAAGCCGGTTGCTGGCAAGACGCTGATGTCTTACGCAATCAACGCCAATATTGGGCCAAGCAAATCACATAGCAGCACAGCAAAGGTTGTTTGGACGGGGCTGACGGCACCTGGGAGCACGGTTCTGCTGTGCGAAGCGCAGGGTGGCCAGGTGATTGTGACAAGCTACCCGGAACCGGCCACCGGCGATGGCAGTCCAGCAGTGAACGGAGCTTGGGGCGCGGACGACAACGAGGATATCGCCAGCGGCGGTTGTGTCTATGGCCCGTTCGACTATGATGCCCGTGCGACGCTTGTGACGGGCTGGCTTGGTCGCGGCGGCGGAAACCGAAATGCGAACTCATTGGCTGGCGGCGGCGCGGGCAAAATGGGTAACCAGGATGGTGTCCACTCAAAAGGGTCGAACTACGCATTCTGCGACGGCCACGTCAAGTTCCTGATTGGCGACCAGGTGTCATCTGGCCAGAACGCAGTTAACGCAACCGATGCGCAAGGTGCGCATTCAACATCGAATCCAAAGGCGGCCGGTACTGCTGGATCTGACAACCCGGCATTTACTGGAACTTTTAGCGGCATATAGCTTTCTCAAAAACTGGCTTACCTGCCTTCCCCAGGCAGGTAAGCACTCCTCAACGAAAGAACATCTCTCACAATGGTACATCTCTTACGGCGCGCCATGATCGTCAGCGTGCTCAGCATTGCGTCGGCAGCGTTCTCTCCCTTGTCTGCGGCCACTTTGACCGGGCAGACGAGCAAGCCCAACCTCAACATGTTTATCCCGAACGACCTGATCCCGATTGAGTTCACGGTCAGTGGCATCACGCCGGGATCGGCCGAGGCGACGCTTCGTATTAAAGTGGTCGATGAGCACGACAAGCAGATCGCCGCGAAGGATATTGCTGTATCGTCAGTAGGGTCAACCTGGACCACCAGCTATCTTGCCCCATCTACCAGGATGGGATTCTATCGAGTGTTTGCGTCGCTCTCAACGGGCGAAACGCTGCCTGCTATGGGAAGCCGCAAGGCGGGTTACCTGACATACGCCGTCGTGACCGATCCCGGGAAGCGTACCGCCTACCCGCCCGAGGAGGCGCGGTTTGGGATGCAGGGCGGGTTCAACGGTTCGATCAACACCATCGCTTACATTGGCATCAACTGGGTGAATGGCCCCGGAGCTTGGAGCGGCAACGAGCCTGATTACGCGGGGCAGTATGCCGAATCGCGAGCGGCCAAGAAGGCGGCTGGCGAGACGGGACCGTCCAAGATGCCAGGCGCGACGCGCGGTTATGAGTGGACAGCAGTGACGCGGGACGGCAAGCAGGTGGCTTGGCCCGTGTACCCCGTGTTTTCGCTCCACAGCCCGCCTGCGTGGGCATTTATCCCCGGCAAGAAGGTTGGCTCGACCGCGCCGCTAAAGCCCGAGGCATACGGCCCGTGGGGCGACTATTGCAAAGCGTTCGCGCAGAGTGTGGTCGAGGACTACCCGAACCTGACCACCCACTTCTACCAGGTGACGTGGGAGCCCAATTGGTTCAACGGCACCAACGAGCAGTTTTACGCCATCTACCAGATCGCTGCGGACGCTATCCACGCCACCGATCCGAAGGCTATTGTGGCTGGCCCAACAAAGTCAGGTGTAGGTGACTTCGGCATGCAAGTGGAGGCGGAGTTGTTTAAGATGGGGCTTGGCAACAAGCTGGACGGGTACACCATCCACCCATACACTAAGATGCCCGCCGAAAACAACAACTATCTCGACAAAATTCGGCTGCTCATGGCGTTCCCGACTAAGCGTGCGGGCCACACCATCCCGGTCTATGCTACCGAGCAAGGCGCGCAGACCAACGAGGATCCTGCGAAAGAAATATGGCAGGCTCGGGAGCTGGTTCGCGCGAGCTTGATCACGCTTGGCGAGGGTGCCCGGTTCGCGTTCGGCTTCTTTATCCACGACTATCCGGGCGAGCCTGGCTACGGCCACTTCTACAACCTTCGCGACGACAAGAAGTTCGGCACCGAGCGTGTTTCGCCAAAGCCGGTGGTACCGGTCTACGCCGCCGAGACGATGCTGATCGATGGGCACGAGACTGTCGGGCCGCTGGATTACCTGGGCGACACTGCCCTCGGGTATGCGTTCCAGCGTGGCGACGATGTTGTTCTCGCGTTGTGGGATTACAGCCCCAAGCCGCGCACTGTGACGCTCGGAACTGGTGCGAAGACCGTTGACGTTTACGACTGGATGGGCAACAAGCAGAGTGTTGCAACGTCAAACGGCAGCATCACGCTGACTCTCACTCAGGAGCCTGTCTATGTTCGCGGCGTCTCCCCCTCCGTCTGGGGCAAAGGCTCGGCTAGGTCTCTTGACCTGGTATCGTCATCGATCACCACTATGCCGGGCGGCGCGGCGGTCATTTCCGGATCGCTACGCGGCGGCGCTGGCAAGCCGATCTCGCGGCTGAGCGTCTCCGCTAATGCGGCGCTTGGCACGAGCGCAAAGTCCGAGAGCGAGTCTGTTGCGGCAGGGGCAGCGAAGCCGTTTAGTGTGAGCCTTCCAGTTCCTGCAAAGACGGCGTTCGGCACGTACCTGGTTGATGTCGCCATTCAATCGGGAAGCACGAATGTCGCCATGCGGCGCGTTCGAATCGACGTCAAACCGCCGGTCAAGGTAGCGGCGATCACACCCGCGGTTATCGAGACTGCAGCTAATGGTCAGCTGCAGCTGAAAACGATTAAGGTTTCGCTGTCGAGCACGCAAGGGCAGACAGTGTCGGGTAAGTTTTCTCTATCTGTCGCCGGGGTCAAGGGCGCGTCGGGCAAGGCAGACTTCACGGTCGAAGCGAACAGCGATCCGGTTATCGACCTGTCGTGCTCGGGCCTCTCGCTAACGTCAGGTCAGACGTATGCGGCGACGCTGACTGGAACCACTACTGGCGGCTATCAGTTCAACGAGCCTCTGACGCTCGCTCTCGCGTCAGCGCCCAAGGCGGCCAAAGAGCCGGTTGTCGACGGCAACATAGGCGACTGGGCATCGTCGACTGCTCTCCCGCTCACTGATAGCGCTCACCAGACTGCCGGGACGATCCGGTTCAGCTGGGTACCGTCGGGACTGGCGTTTGCCGCAGAAGTGACCGGTACGGCGGCGAGTGCGGCCGACACAATTGCCAATCTGCAGATCGCAACGAATATCGACCCGCAGAAGGTGGAGCGATCCACCGGCGACGTGTTCAACGACATGCTAGCGCAGCGTCGGTTCCAGATCATCACATTCAGCATGGTCAAGGACGCTCCCCAGGCAAAGCGCACGTTCAGCTACAACTTCGACCGCCTCCACGGTGGTGTCATCCCTGGCTGGGACCTGCCGCTGAAAATCGTTAAGGCGGACGGGAAGACAACGTACGAGGGTGTCATTCCTTGGAAGCACCTCGCGAGCCCTGCCCCGCTTCCGGCTGGCAGCGTGATTGGGCTGGGGGCGGCGCTGAATGTGGCCATTCCCGATGAGCCAAGTTACGGTGTCGCAGGAGGTTCGCCGGGTGGCAAGCCGATTACGGCCGCTGCAACGCTGTTTGGCGGGATAAGCCCGCTGACTGATTCGAACAAGCTGGGGTGCCTGCTGCTGGCTCCGTGAAGGGCGCGGGGCGTGGGGGGATGCGGGTGCGGAGCGCATGGGCGACGAAATCGTGCCGGGGCTGAACCCCTAGTCAGCAGACGGACGCAAGCGGCCTGACGAAGAACACCCCTAGTTCGCAAGCGAACGCAAGTCCGGGGCTAGTTGCGGCGGTGCGCTGTGCCTCAGTACGGCGGTTATTGTACAGCGAAGCCACCACGCCTTGAAAGACGTGGCTAGTTATTTAAGATAGGGTCTCCGACCCATAGGAATTCGGCGACAGATTGTTGCTTGTCGGTAATTTCAATTCGCACATCAAGGAACATAACATGAAGATCACACATATCGCTCTTGCGGCTTTGTTGGCTGCGTCTCTTTCACCATCGATTGCTCGAGCGGCGGAGTGGAAGCTGGTGCCGATTACCGCGCATGCTCCCAATGTTTGGAAGGAAGCGCCTAACTGGACGTACGAAGCTGGCAACCCGATGACCGACAACGGTGCGCGGTGGACGTTATCGGCGCAGACGACGAAGGATCCGTCGCTCACCGCCACATACACGGCGATGGAGAAGGCGACGGCTTGGAAGTATTTCTACGTCTGGGGCCTGGGCGCCGAGCAGCCTCACATGTACCGCGACATGATCCTCTCCAGCAAGGCTGCCGACAACACGCCCCAAGCGGGACCATCGTCGGTGATACGGTTCCGTCCGCCGACTGCGGGAACGTACAAGATTGACATCGTTGGCACTGCTGTCACGCAAAACCCAACAGCCGGCCACTGCCGCGCCACGATCTATATCTTGAGCCCGGACGCATCGTCGGCCACACAGCTGGCCGCCGTGGACCTGAATAATGGCACGCCCGGCGCATTCGGCAGCTTTCCCAACAAGCTGAATTACCACTCCGATGTGCCGCTAAAGAAGGACGAGGAGCTAGCAGTGAGATTGCAGACCATCAACCCTGGGCCAGCATCGGCGGGGTCAAGCACGTTGACTTTTGACACGTTTACGGTGTCTACCGCGAAGCCGTGAACGTGTGCGGCGGAGTGAGAATCGGAGCCCGTCGGTCGCATTGACCGGCGGGCGTTTTTGCGGATGGGCGGGAGGGGGTAGAAGGGTTATCCGGCCCATTCCGTAGGTTTGTAACCTACGGCTCTGAAGTGCTTGAAAGTACCCTCGGTCACTCAGGCACCCCATCCGCCACTCGCTGAGACGAGTGCCACCTTCCCGAAACGGGAAGGAAACCTGTTCCTGTTTCATAACGCGAAGCTTGTTCGCTATGGACGCGGAGACAAGCCATCGATTGGGCACTCGGATGCCCCATCCGTCACTAGCTGGGACGAGTGCCACCTTCCCGAAACGGGAAGGAAACCTGTTCCTGTTTCATATCGCGAAGGTTGTTCGCTTTGGACGCGGAGGCAAGCCCCCGATGGTTGGTGGCAGCCATTATGCCTTACCGCAGACCTGCTGGCGGCACGGGCCACAACTCGTTAGGGCGGCCGCGGAGGGCGTAGTCGATGCGTTCGGCTAGGGGCGGATGGTCGAGGAGTAAGCGAAGCCAGAGCGGCGGGTAGGGGTCGCTTAAGTTTTCTCGAGAGAGGGCGATGTAGCAGCAAGCGGCGGCAGCGCGATTGCCGGTAAGCGCCAGGCCGTAAGCGTCGGCGCGGTGCTCAATGTAGCGCGATCCGGCAGCGGAAATGGGGGCGACTACGAGGCCGAGGAGGCTTGCAGCGACGAGAAGGACAGGGATCGCTGCAGGCTGAGCGAGATCGGTGATACCCCAGTGGGCACCGTACCGTCCCAGGAGCGCGAGGCTGGCCAAGCGCACGAGAGGGAGCGCGACGAATAGTGCGGCGACGGCGAGGGCGAAGCCGATGGGGACGTGGCGTTCGGCGTAGTGCCCGATTTCGTGAGCGACGACCGCTTGCACCTCGTCGGGGGTCATCTTTGCGATAAGCGTATCCCAAATCACAATGCGGCTAGAGGAACCGAGACCGGTAACGTAAGCGTTGGTGGCGTTGGTTTGTCGGCTCTTGTCGACAACAAAGATCTCAGCGTCGCCTATTCCTGCGCGTCTGGCCAGCGCTTCAATTGGAGCATGGAGCGGACTGGCTGCGGGTAGTGGGGTGAACTTGTTGAACAGCGGATCAATGAGCAGAGGCGCTGCGAAGATACTTGCGGCGATGAGTGGAACGGACAGAGTCGCGAGCCACATGGGCCAGCGTCGCGGGGCGCGATGGATGAGCGTTACCACCAGGGCGGCGACGAGTGCGCCGATAAGGGTGTTTACCGCCCAGCCCTTGCCGGTATCGCCAAACCACGCGGCCACAGACTGCGCCGAGAGGCCGTACCGGTGCGGGAGGACGTAGCTGGCGTACCATGCCAGCGGGAAGAGGAGCACGAATCGCAAAGCGCGGAATGCGGTCCACCACAGTGCAGCGCGGATCGCGATCAAACGCGTTCGACGAGATGTCCACACATCGATCTTCGCCGCCATCCCCGTCGCGAGCACGGCAAGCGGCAGCGCGATCCCGATCACGTCGAATAGCACCGATAATGCCGCCATTGTGCCCGAATAGCGCAGCATCGCGGGAGTGACGTGCACCAAAGCGCGTATTTGAGCCTCGTGCTCGGGAGTTAGGAGCGGTGGGTCGATCATGGGGCACCTTCTACGTTCGACCCGTTTCGCGGCTTAACGAAGCGCAGCAGAAGTGTTCCGGGCAGCACAAGGCTTGCGATCACGAGGAGCATCATGGACCACGATTGCGCTGCCGTCATGGGCTGCGGCGGAGGTGGGAGCATTGACTCGTCACCGCCAAGCTCGATGCGCCGCAACTCGCGCACAAGGCTCTCTTCGCCACGCGCCATGGCCCATCTGTGGTTCGCGACGAAAAGCGGGCGAAAAACGCCGGAGAGTGCCCGCAGAAGCGGTTTGCGGGCCTGTACACGCCAATCGTAGACCAGGCTGACGTAGTCACCGTCCTGCTGAATGGTCCACTCCCCTGCCCCGGTGAGATCGTCGACGGCTTCGAGGACGTAATGGTGGGGCGCATTAGCCGAGTTCACCTTGAACCGCCAGTGCAGCGAGTACGGCAGCCAGGCACGGGTTACGATGGAATAGACAGGCGAATCGGTCCCGGGAGGTGTTTCGACACTTACGGAGCGGTAGACGGACGGCCACCAACGCGGCAGGTCGGCGGGATCGACGAAGATTGCGCCGACATCGTCGATGCGGCCTTTAACTCGCCACCGTGAGATGAAGCTGTAATCGTTGTTTGCCATAACCTCTGGGCCCGTCGTGCGGATGGCGTAATGGTACCAGATGCGGCAGGGCGAGACCTCTCCTCCCCGCTCTGAAGCGGGTCCCCTCCTCTCCTAAAGGAAAGGCGAAGAGGTCTTTCAGCGAGAAGCACAACTAGAATCCGGGAAAGCAGGCGCTTACGCTACCGGGAGCGCAATTCGGGCGGGCTTGCGGACAGGGTCACTGAGCTCGGACGGCTTTACCTCGTTGTAGAGGCTGTCGCGCTCAATTGGGGTACGGCCAGCGTCGACGATCAGGTCGATCAGCTGTCCGCGTGTCAGCATCTGGCTCTTGTTGCCGATCTCGTCGTCCTTGTACGTGATCTCGTACTCGTGGATGGTGCCGTCCACATCATCGGCGCCGTACCATTGGGCGGCCTGGCTGATCTGGGGAGTGTTCATGATCCAGAACGACTTGATGTGCTGGAAGTTGTCGAGCATCAGGCGCGAAACGGCTATTGCCCGCAGGTCACCGTCGCCCGTTGGGTGCGGCAGATCGGCGAGCTGGGTGCCTTCCGGGTGGAACGACAGCGGCGTGAATGTGACAAAGTGGCCGGTTTCGTCCTGCAGTGCTCGCATCTTGACCAGGTGCTCGACGCGCTCGGGAATGGTTTCGATGTGGCCGTACAGCATCGTGGCATACTGGGTCATTCCCGCTTTCGCGGCGGCTTTGCTGATCTCGATCCACTGGTCGCCGCTGAGCTTGCGTCCGAACAACTCCATGTGAACGCGGTCGCTGAGGATCTCGATACCGCCGCCGGGCAGGGAGTCAAGGCCCGCCTCGCGGAGGTCGGCAAAGACTTCGTCGAGCGGCTTGCCAGACTGGCGGTGGATCTCGGCGATTTCTACACAGGTGAACGACTTTATATGGACACCGGGGCGCTCTTCCTTAACGGCGCGCAACAGGTCCAGGTAGTACTGGTACGGCAGCTTGGGGTTAATACCAGCCACCATGTGGACTTCGGTAATGGGGATGTCGAGATGCATACGGAGGCGCTTGCGGACCTCGTCGATGGACATCGTGTAAGGGTCAGGACCGCCCTTTTGGGCGTAAAACGAGCAGAACTTGCAGCCCTTATTGCACACGTTGGTATAGTTTATGTGCTGGTTACGAACGTAATAGGTGACGTTGCCATTCATCCGTTCGCGGACAATATTGGCCATCCACCCAACGACATTGAGGTCCTTGGTCTCGTACAGCCGAAGCCCGTCATCATACGACAGTCTCGTCCCGGTGACTACCTTGTCGTACACATCGGTAAGACCCGCTCGCTCAATCGCCAATACGTTCATACTTGCACCACACTCCCACCCAGCCCAACATAGCAATCAGTCATACCATGCGAGCGCTCCCAAAGGTCGCCGCCGACTGGCCATTCCATTGTACCGAACACCCAAAATGGTGTCAAGGTTCCAGCTCCTGATGTGTGTCAACTGACCATTAATGAGCGAGTATTCATACACAAAGTGAGACAAAAATCGGTTGTATATGGCCGAATATGGCCGGATATAGCCGTATTCAAAAAAATACCTGGCAAGCATACATGATTTTGCCTTGAATACCTCTAAATGGGGAGCAGATTGTCCGATAACTAGCGTATATTATATATGTAAGTGGTGTATGGAGTGAAGCTGAAGTAACCTATCGTGCTCAAATGTTATAATTCAAGGCGAGCGAGCGTACTTAGAGGTTACATAATGTGGTCTTTTGGGAATAATAGTGGTGTAGAGGAACGGAGCCGACACAGTCGGCGTTAAGTAAATGTAGAAGCGTAGTAAGAAGTAAGCGGCGGGATTGACCGCCGATGACAGGTGAAAGCGAAGTTGAAAAACCTGTCAACGATACGTGCTAAATGGAACTGTCAATGACGATGGTTGCAAACACACCGTTCGATGCTGTAACAAAGCATCACGAAGCGATTGGGCGGAAGCCGTAGTACCTATTAGTTAGTACGACCTGTAGCCCGCGCCAAGCGGAATTGTTGCAAGTGCCGTGTGCGAAAACGACACAACAGTCATTTGACCCCTTCACGTAGAACGTGTGGAGCGGAAAAATGGTACGAGCCGGATCGATATTAGAAAAGAATATAGGTGGTAAGGACAACAATGTGGTTGTCGTTATCGCATCAATCGGTAGTTTTAATGCACTTCAAGGCAATGGCCGACATAACTCTGCAGTACGCATCAAGCGCCTCAGCGCTGTAACGACACCTCATGCAGGTTTCTACAAGGGCAGCGCGACTGCACCAACGAACCTGTTGACCTCCGCAGCGGTTAGCGACCAGGACACGCTCCTCGTTGAATCGACTGGCAACCCAGTTCACACCCCGCCGAGCCTGCCAACTCGGACGCCCTCACAGGCACGCGACATCGTCGCGGGCATGCGGCAAGAGGGACGTGAGCTAAAATGACCACACAGAAACGATGGGAAGTCGCGTTGGCGATGTCACTGATCTTTCACATTATATTGGGTGTAGCGTACTATCGCTATTCTCACAATATTGTGATCCATCCTAAGAAGGCTTACTCGGCCATCCTGATGCTTACACCGCCCAGTGCGGAAAACAAGCAGGTCGCTAAGAACGTCCTTCCGGATGTTAAGCCAACAGTGCCTCGTGAAATACCGAAGTCGGGCACGCCCGTCGGTCATGACGATCGTGGCGGCGGCTCCAAGTCGGGCGGATCGAAAGGCACTCAGATTGCCAAGGCGACGAGCGTCCCTGACGAGCGTCTGCCGCAAGTCGCGGCGGCGATGGCCGACACTCCAAGTGAAGCGATGCCAAATGCGACGCCGGATGTGAACGTTGTGGCAAGCGAAACGCCTCAGCCGTCGCATCAAGCGACAGTGCCCAGCCTGCAGATGGCGGCGACCCCAGAATCGCTGGCCGAGACCGAGGCAGATGAGGTGCCGTCGGCTGCTAGCGCATCGGGTAACGGAACTAAGGTAGCGTCGTATTCGTCCGGCCCGAGCGGAAGTGGCCTGGATGCCTCCGGAACAGGGCTTGGGACTGGACACGGGGCTGGAGTCGGTAACGGTGTCGGTAACGGCAGCGGCGAAGGTACTGGCAACGGTAACGGCATCGGTAATGGAAACGGCAACGGCAGCGGGCTCGGCAATGGTCGCGGTAATCGCGGGGGCCACTACACGACCGGTGACCGTGGCTTGCCGTATGGATTGCACAACGGCGACGGGAACGACAATCCGAAGCGAACCGTTTATTTGCTAGACGTTTCGCCCAGCATGTCGACCAAGATTTCGTCCGCAGTCAAAGAAGTTTATTCGGTTATCAACAAATTGGTCCACCAGGACATGTTCGACATCGTTCTTTTTGGGGACACTGTAAATGTGTGGCAACCGAATCTAACTGGGATCAATCCCGAATCTTTGGCGAACGCGGAACAATTCTTAGGGACTCCTGTCGAAAAGAAGGGTGGTACGAATCTGGAGTCGGCGCTGACATCGGCGCTGCAGATTGCAGACACCCGTGAGATCGTAGTCGTAACAGATGGAATGCCAACACACGGCGAAACTGGGCCGCATAATCTGGCAAGCATCATTGCGAAGCGTAACTACCACCATACCCGTATCTTTACGGTTGGGTTGATGGACTCGAAGGATGACAGCGCAGAGGATATCAATGAAGCGACTGCACTGTTACAACTGTTGGCCCAGCAAAACGGCGGAGCGACCCGTATTCTGGACGTTGCTAAGTGGTGAGGAAAAGACAATGAAGACAATTACACTAATTGTTGCAGCAGCAACACTGTTAACGATTTCCGTGGTCCCTGCAAAGGCGCAGATCCTGCAAGGCATTTTAGCCGGCGTTGCTCAGCAGAAGATCCTTCAAGGAACGGCGTCGAAACCCGGCAAATCCGGGGCGCCAGTCAAGCCGGTTGTGAAAGTCGGCGACGAGGCTTACACAGGGCAGTATCGATTCGGTGTCACGAAAATTCAGACACTCGAAACGTACACGACACACTATAACGATGCGCTCAAGACGCCGTACGTCATTCAGCCGATGCCTGGCCAGCAGTTGCTGGTAATCGACTGCTATGCGAAGAACGCGACAACCATACCGCAGGAACTCGTGTTCTCCAGCAGCGCGACGCCCAACACGGCGATTATCGATGCGAAGAAGGTCGGGTTCCGGCCGCTAGGAGTTGCGGACAGTTCATTCGAGGGATTTGACGTTCGCCTCGATGAACTTTCGCCCGCTGGCGCAAAGATACTGCCCGGCAAGACGCTTAGTTTCGCGATCGTCTTCGGCGTACCGATTGGCTACAAGCCGGACAACTTGGTGTTCAGCGTGTTGAACTATTCGGATCGCAACGTAAGCAACCAGAAGGCAATGGACGTTGTGGTTCAAGTGAGCTAGAGTCGGCGACGTCCTCCCACTTTAGCGACACGGAGACGGTTCGGGCTAGCAGGATTACGCAATAGCGTAGTTCTGCTAGCCCTTTTTGATTCGTGAGGTGGAACTGGCGGGGTGCCAGTTGGCGAGACAGACGCGGGCGTCCGTGAATTGCGCATATCCAGGGTTGACGGGCCATTCGATAGCGAGATGTAGGATGCGGAGGCTCGGAGCCGGTGAAGGCGTCGAGTGAGCCGCATAGCCTATGAGTGAACCTCACTTTGCAATCGATCAAGCGGAAGCTTCAATGGGCGCGGTGTTGCGGCGTTACGCGTGGCTGGCTACTTAGCGATGAATTGTGCGGGGTCGGGCGATGGCATCAGGACCCACCTATTGCGGCCCGAGTGTTTCGCTTTGTAGAGTGCCTCGTCCGCCAGCCGGAGAAGCGATTTGAGGTCAGGTGCCCCTTCGTGGCGATCCGCAATTCCTATGCTGACGGTCACCGTGCTAGAGAGGCCCAGAGGCTGGTCGATTCGCGAAACGGCGTCCCGGATATGCTCAGCGACGGTCTCTGCGCCGGATATGTCCGTATCGCCAAGGAGTATAGCGAATTCTTCGCCGCCGAGCCGACCAGCAATGTCGTTTTCGCGAAGGCCCGACTGTATGGCGAATGCTACAGCTTCAAGGACCCGGTCGCCGACATCATGGCCAAAGGTATCGTTCACATTCTTAAAATGGTCAATATCACACATGAGCAGCGATACTGGCTTGTCGTGGCGTGCGGCGAGAGTGACGACCGCTTCGCCAACCTGCATGAAGCCTCGTCGGTTGCGTAGGCCGGTCAGCGGGTCGATCGATGCCAAGCCTTCCATCTCACGGTGCAGAAGGGCTAAATCTTTATGGGCACGGCTGTTATTGAGGATAGTGACGCCGACCGATACGAGCAGCGACGCTACGGAAGCAAGTGTGATGGCGCTAGCCATGTGAACCGATGATGACGCCAGTGAAGCGCCTTCATATACGCTGACATTGAGAATTCGGAGAATGCACAGTGTGGCGACGAGACCATGGCACCCTACGAGGAACCATACGGCGCTTTCGCTGCTACGGATAGCATGAACGGTGAGAAGTGTGATGATCAGTGCCTGAAAGATCAGCACCATGCAAGACGAAATCAAAATGATGGTGTGCGCGTTGTCGATCGCCGTGAATGCGGTGGCGAAGAGCCCGCTCAAGACGAGGAGCAGGGCGCGCACCATTTCGACTAGCTTTTTCGACGATCGCACGTCGAAAAACAGCAAAAATCCTTCAAGTCGCAACGCCGAGGACAGAATGAACAGCAGGTCTGGTACAAGAGTGCTAATGATTGGGTGCGTGATGCCGTAGAGGCCGTATGTGATAAAGGCAGCTGCTTGGATGAGGGGTGATAGCGTCCACTGTCCAAATCCAGGGTAGGTCTTTTGGGTTCGGTAGATGTAAAGCATCAACGCGAACACGCCTACATGGAGGGCGCTCGTCATTATGAAGTACGTCAGGACGCTAAATGTTGGGTTGGCGGTCATGGCCGAACATCACCTTGATGAGCCGCTGAGTGTCGACAAAGGAATAGGCTGTTAGCTCTCGTTTAATAATCGGTATCCCCAGATCAGAACTGAATAGCCGGTTCTAACATCGGTTGATTCTTTTGGTTGGTAGGGAGGATTACATGTAGCGGTAACTACCTGGAGGCATCGACCTCGAACCGGGACGGTAGTGAAGGCTGCGCGCCAGCGCGTGTGACGCTAATCGCTGCCGCGCGGTTGGCGAAGTCGATTGCATCGGCCAGCGTCCGCTGTTCCGCGAGCGCCGTTGCCAGGGCGCCGGTGAAACAGTCGCCCGCAGCTGTGGTATCAACGACTTCCTTGACACGGCGTCCTTCTACTTTTGCCGGGCCAGCACTTGTGAGGATATATGCGCCATCGCCACCCAGTGTGGTAATGACGGTTTCCACTCCCAGGGACCTGATAATTGCAGCACAGGCAGTATAGTCGCTGGCTGGGACATCGCAGCCTGTTCCTTCGAGCATCTGACCGGCTTCGATTTCGTTCGGCGTGATGTAGGTGACAAGTGGAAAAATTGCCGCAGGAAGAGCCATCGCCGGTGCCGGGTTCAAGATTGTCGGCACGCCAGCGCCGTGAGCGATTGTGAGTGCTGCCACAACGGCGTCGAGCGGTACTTCAAGCTGGCAGACAACGATGTCGGCTGTTCGAATCGCCGTAGACGCCGCCTCTACATCGGCGACGGTGAGCGCGGCATTGGCGCCCGATGCGACAATGATGCGGTTTTGCCCGGTGACGTCGTCGACGAGGATAGCCGCAACGCCGCTGCTTGCGGTGTCGTCTACGGCGATGTATGACGTGTCGATGCCGTCAGCCTGGAACGCAGCCACAGCTTGTTCGCCAAGCGAATCGCGACCGACCTTGGCGACGAAGGTCACGGCCGCACCAAGCCGCGCTGCGGCAACCGCCTGATTGGCGCCCTTGCCGCCCGCGACCATGGCAAAGGTCCCGCCGAGAATTGTTTCGCCAGCTTCCGGTACACGCTGCGATCGGAAGACCATATCGGTATTAGTGCTGCCTACAACGACGACTTTGGGTTGCTTCATGGTTATAATCCGGGGAGTAAAATGGAGTTCATTGAATTTTAGCACATGGAGAGGCTGGAGAGGAAGCGTAATTACCGCAGGCAAAAAGGAGCCTCCCGAGAACCTGGGTAGTCTATTTTCCTATAACCGTTGGATGATACTGACCAGAAACTGCTTCTGAGAGTATTTGGCTATTCGGAAATTGTGCTACCAGTTTCGCGAGAGGCTAACGGATTTTCGAGATGGCGAATTGATACTTAGTTGCGCCACGCCTTAGGCATGGCCGTCGCCTTAGGGCGAAAGCGAACTGAGATTGGTGCAGGTGAAGCGTCTCCGCGTCGCACGACCTGCCAGACGACTATGTGGCCAGGAATTGAGCTCCATGCTACGATGGGAACCAACATGGGGTAACAAGCTTGCGTGGCGCCGTTTACGGCAGCATCTTCATTTTGAGGCGCGATGCCATTTTCGGCGATCAGTTCGATAAATTCCTTGTAGCTCATTGTTACCTCACCCGACCCTGAGAATGTGGGGCTAAACCAGACGCGTCTTTTCTGTTCGGTCAATTTGAATGACCTTGCCGTCCTGGATAATGATCTGCACCACCCCGTACCGGATGCTTCGAATGGCCTGGCGGATGTTCTCCAAAGCCACGCGTTCGGCCTTCGCCGGGCTTTCCGCCCTATCCGGGTTTTCTAGAATCTCTTTCTTTGTAGTCTCCATGGCTTCAGCGTTCTCCGAGAACAAATTACTTCTCTGTCGACGCCCTATTCTCAGATGTAGTACATCAACTCTTTCACTGTGTTGTCCGTTTTCTCAACTGTGCCGTCAGCATTCTCAGCAAGTACCTCTATGCTCGTCTCCTCCAAGATGAGACGGATCGATTCGCGCACTCGTCGTAAAACGGCGCCCACTGGCAAGCCATCGTCGGTATCGTCCGCCCACTGCGGAATGGGCATCAGAAGTCCCTCCAGATGGCGCAACACTTCGGCGAGCGACACACCTTTCGGGGGCCGGTTCAAGCGATATCCGCCATGCTGACCTCTCTTACTTTCAAGAAGTCCAGCGCGGGACAATGGCACTAATACCTGTTCGAGGTACTTCTGAGATGTCTTGCACTCGGCCGCAAGGTTGCCAACCTGAACATAGTTATTTGAGCCGTCATAGTAATTGCGTACTAAAAGGCCCAGCACTTTTAAACCGTATTGGCTCTTTGTCGTCAGCCTCATATTCCTATAATGACAGACCCTGCCCAGATTGTCAAGTTAATATATAGGGATTATATACTATTCGCAAAAATAAATACCTAATTCCCCATAGGGATTGAAATATTAGGTTTAACGGGCACTGGACGCGACCTCGCGCGCCATAATAGCGAGAAGAAATGGCCAGCCCAGGCTGGTAAGAATTGGGGAGTTTGTGGCTCACGTTCTATCGATTAGTGTTTACCCAGTCAAATCGCTCCCGCCCGTGCGCCAGAATCGCGCAGCTATCATCGCGCCCGGGTCCCTCGAGCACGACCGCGAGATCGCCATCGTGGATGCCGCAGGGAAGCCCCTGAACGCGAAACGAACAGCGGCTGTCCACAGACTTATTGCGACCGTCGACTGGCTCGCAATGACGGTCACTTTCGTCGAACGGGCCACTGCCGCGACTGTTGAAACGTCACTCCACGTGGTCAACTCGCCTCACGAGTGGCTCTCGGACTTCTTCGGCCAATCTGTATCGCTCCAGATGCAGCCTTCAGGCGGTTTCCCCGACGATCCCGTGGCAACCGGACCCACATTCATCTCAGCGGCCACACTTGCGGAAGTCGCGTCGTGGTACCCTGGCATGACTGCGGACGATGCCGCGCTTCGGTTCCGCGCGAACATCGTCATTGACGGCGTACCTGCGTTCTGGGAGGACCGGCTCTATAGCGAAGCTGGAGCATCACGCCGCTTCACAGTGGGCGATGTCGCCATCGACGGCACCAACCCCTGTCAGCGGTGTATTGTGCCGACACGCGATCAGATTACCGGCGAGGCCACGGACGACTTCGCGCAGACATTTCGCCAAAGACGCGAGGCGACGCTGCCTGCGTGGGCAGAGCGTAGCCGGTTCAACCACTATTACAGGCTTGCGGTCAATACGATCATTCCGCCGAGCGAGTTTGGTAAAGTAGTACAAGTCGGCGACGAGGTGCAACTGATTGGGTAACGCTGCGACAAATACTTCCGAATACGACTGCTGCATCGTTGGCGCTGGGAGCGGCGGCATTGGCGCTGCCCTGGCAGCATCACGGGCCGGGCTTCGTGTCACGCTTGTGGATCGCGGAGACCAGCTTGGCGGGAATGCTGTCCTGGGTGGAGTCCATAACTGGGAGCCTGGTGTGGGCGGTGATGTGTTCCCGCGCGAGATCTACGAAACGTTAGTGCGCTCGAACAACGCCGCGATCTGGTCTATCGGTCGCCACTGCTGCTGGCCGGGGGGCGAAGGTTACCCAGGCGGCGAGACGGTAGTCGACGCGACGCGGAATTACGCAGATACGCAAAAACGCCACGGTTCTCGCGGCCTTGTTGCCGATGAAGCGTATTGCCGTGAAGCTTGGCACGGGGTCGTGTTTGAGCCTGACGCGTATTCACGAGTAGTGGAGGAGATGCTGTTCGAGACCGGGCGATGCGACGTGCAGAAAGGCACCTCGTACGTGTCGGCGGATCGAGACGGCGATAGGCTCAATACAATCACCGTTCGCACAGCAACTGGCGACGTGCGGACGATCTCTGCGCGCTATTTTGTCGACGCGACCGCCGACGCCCGAGTTTGCCGCGATCTTGGTTGTGTAATCATGCACGGGGAAGAGAGCGCAGATGAGTTCGGCGAAAGCGGTGCCCCTGCAATCGCTCAGCGCGACGCCATCAATGCGGTTAGCCTCATCTACCGCGCCGCCATAACTGAGAGCGACCACATTGACGAGTCGAGCGATGGGTACGACGCATGTCCGTGGCAGCCTGCGTGGCCCGCCGCCGTGATCGGTCATTATCCCAATGGTGACCTTAATATCAATATGCTCCCGACTATGAACGGCGCTGAGTTTCTGGAGATTGTGCGCGGTGCGGGTGGTTACCCGGCAGCCTATGATGAATGCCGTCGCCGCGTCCTGGGCCATTGGCACTCGTTACAGACTCGCTTCCCCGAATTTCGCCGCTACCGACTGTCATGGATTGCGCCGTCGCTGGGCGTGCGTGAATCAGCCCGCGTTCGGTGCGAGTACATTTTGACGCAGCACGACCTTATGGCCGGCATATCTGGTCAAGCTCACGAGGACATCATCGCACTTGCCGATCACGCGATGGACATTCATGGCGAGCGGTCACAAGGGATCGGCGAACTCCGAGAGCCCTATGGCGTACCGTTCCGCTGCCTGTTACCGCTTGGGCTGGACAACGTCGCCGTGGCCTGCCGGGGCGCTGGGTTCACACACATTGCCGCATCAAGTTGCAGGCTGAGCCGCACGATGATGGATCTTGGCCATGCAGCTGGAGGCGCGATTGCGTTGGCGTTGCAAGCTGAGAGTCCTCTACGAAACGTCGATGCTAGCACATTGCGGGCGAAGCTTCGCGCGGATGGCGCTCGGTTGTAATGGCCGCACGAGAATGCGCCATTATGCTTGGATCTGCTCCTTGGCGGCTTGGGAGATCTGCGGTTCATCGACCAGGACTATTGTGCCTTTGTTTAGCTCGATGAGACCGCTCTGACGGAATTTCAGCAGCGTGTTGGTGACGATTTCGCGATTTGATCCGATAAGCTCCCCAAGGTCCTGATGGGTGAGGCGCAAAGCGATTGTCCGCTTACCGGCGGATGTTCGGCCCGGGTAGCGGTCCGCCAAACTGAGTATGAGGCGCGCTAGTCGGAGGGGAACAGCGCAAAGCAGGGTGCTAATCTTGTTTTCAATCTGACGTCGGCGGAAGCCTATGAGGCGCGTAATTTGAAGAGCCATAGCACCGTTACGTTCTACGATGTCGATGAACAGCGACACTGGAATGGCCCATAGCTGGCAGTCGCGCATTGCTTCGGCGGATTCCGACTGCCGATCGAGACCGGCGAGGGCCATCTCGCCAAAGATGTCGCCAGAGTTCAGGATATCGAGCACAATAAATCCACCAGTCGGGCTCTCACGAACCAGGCGGACTATGCCTTCCTCCACCACATACACGTACTGCGCAAGGTCGCCAGGCAGATAGATACTTTCGCCTTTTGCAAATGTCAGATGCCGAGATGTGCGCGAAACGACGTCTTTTTGATCCGAAGTGAGTTCCGGGAAAAAGTTGAGTCGCCCGAGATGCCAGATATGATCGCCAATCGATACAGCCATTGAGACCCCCTGTTTTGCTCACCTTGCCGAACAACGCACGCATGATGCGCAGAGTTCCCCACATCATTACAAATCATCGCAAAGACTTTAATTCACCTGTCCCGTTAACTTTAGCGCCGAATTTCGAGGAGAAGTGTGATACAAGCGTGAGGATTCGCGCCGCTTCGTCCGGCGTGGCCGGATGCGGACATCCATGTTGGATAACCACAGGCACAAACTCGGCCAACTTGATGGAGTTGCGCTCGAACGTGACCCGAAGTATTGCTGTCCGGTTCATCTCCTGCCTGCGGCTATCGAACACGAAGTTGCCGAGCGAATATGCCACCAAGGCCCGGCGTCCATGACGAGCCGGGAGCCACTCAAGGCCCTGGAGAACATGCGGATGTGACCCGATAACGAGGATCGCTCCTGATGCCACAGCAGCCCGAGCCAGCGCACGCTGATGGTCGGTTGGCGTCTGCTGCCCTTCGATCCCCCAGTGAAACGACGCCACTACCACATCGGCTTGTTTCGCGGCCCTGGACACGGTTTCGCGAACAGAAGGTACTGTGGCGGGCGAAATCGTGGCGCCGGGGACTTGCCGGATAGCTGAAAACTCGCTGAACGCAACCACTGCTATGCGCAGGCCGTTCACCGGCATGATGACCGGTCGCTGCGCATCGGCCAACGATGGCCCCCCACCGACGGCATGAATGCCCTCCGAACGAAGAGAAGCGATCGTGTCGGTCAGCCCTTGCGCTCCGCAGTCGAGACTGTGATTATTCGCAACGCTAAGTACGAGAGGCGGGAGCCCTGTGAAGGCGGCAACAGCCTTGGGATTCGCGCGCAGCGTGACCGGCAACTTGCGGCGCGTTGGGGATGACGACACAGCACATTCAAGGTTTCCAAACATAACATCCGCGCCCGAAAGTAGCGGGCGTATCCCGCCGAAGACATTTTCGGAGCGCTTGCTAGTCGCGATTCCCCTCGCCAGAGAGATGTCGCCTACCGCCGCGATTACCACACGATGTGCTGGCTGGGCTGCGCTGCTTGGCGCGAGGGTAGTGCTGAAGATGGCAGCCGCCAGGGACACCCAATAGCGAGTGAAATATTGGGTTCGGCCTCGCATGCTTACTCGGTATTTGTTGCGAATGGTATTCACCTGTTGACAAGCGAGCGCTCGCTGTGATACGATAATGGCGGCTCCGCTGATGGAGCCATTCGACCGCAACTGGTCGGATTTGGACCCACGATGGTTCAAATCGATTAAAAGGCGATGACGTCTTTTCCCACGCATTTTTTGCGCGTGTGCGAAAAGGCGCTTTTTTTGTTTAAGGTGTCGATTGTAGAATTGCGCCCAATGGCGGGTGGTATAAGGCGCGTGAAAATCCTCCCACGCGGCCGTCGGCGCCGGGGATCCAGCCCCGGCGTCTGGCGACAAACTGTGCGGAGGGGTTAGCTGCCCGCTAACCGCATTGTTGCGACAAACGGCGTTATAGTGTTCGCCCGGAGCTTACTGTGCGTCCGGGTCCCCTTCATCTTGCTGGCTGGTCCCGGCAAAGAGGTTGAGGAACAGTTCCACCACAGCGGGATCAAACTGCACCCCCGCCTCTTTCCGCAGATACGCTACGACGTCGCTTGCTGGCCATGCTTTTCGATAGCAGCGATCGGACAGCAACGCATCCCAGACGTCCACAACCGCAAACAGCCTCGCTTCGATTGGGATATCTTCTCCGGCAAGGCCCCTCGGGTAACCGGTGCCATTCCACTTTTCGTGGTGACAATACGGAATGGCAAGCGCGGGCGCAAGGTAGTCGATGGGCGAAAGCCATTGGTAGGCGTATTGCGGGTGCATTCGCATGATCTTCCATTCGTCGGGTGTAAGCGGCCCCTCCTTATGCAGGATCACGTCGGGAATGCCGATCTTGCCGATGTCGTGCAGCAGGGAGCCACGCCGTATATGCTCGACGTCTTCGATCCCGATGGCATTGGCGAGCTTGATCGTCATTTCGGTGACCCGGTGGGTATGTACATCGGTTCCGTTGTCGCGCAGCTCAAGCGCCTTGCCCCATCCGGCCAGGGTGGCATCGTACGCCACTTTGAGTCGGGCGTGAGACCGACGAAGCGCGGTGAAAAGGATAGCGTTCTCGATGGTGAACGGTAATCGCTGCAAGTAGGCGTCGCGCTTCACCACGTAATCGTAAGCTCCCAGCTTGAGCGCGGCGACTGCGGTTTCTTCGTCTCCCTGGCCAGTTATGACAATAAACGGTATATCGCGCGTGACTGCTTTGATCTCGTGGAGAAAGTCCAGCGGATTGGCGCCGGTGACGCGTAAATCAGTGAGGAGTAGATCGATGGCAGGCGCTTCCGCGAGACGTTCAAGCGCCGCTGCTGCCGTCGTAACTGCCTCGATGTCGATATGCGGGGCGGCGTCCGCGAAGTGGCTCACGGTCAGATCGATGTCCATCGTGCTGCGCTCGACGTACAAGATGCAGCGGCGTTCGTGTGAAAACGGCCCATGGGCGCGGGAGTTGTCACGGTACTCGTCATAGACCGCGCGCAGAACATCGGCCAGCCGCTTCATATAGTCGCCAGACTTCACAACATAGTCGCTGGCCCCAAGTCTCAGAGCCTGCACGGCCAGGCGCTCGTCGCCGTCTCCCGTGACCATGACGATGGGGACAGAAATGCCGGACTTGTGGAGGTCGCGCAGCAAGTCGATACCATCGCGGTCAGGCAGGTGGTTGTCCAGCAGAACAATGTCGAACACGGGCTCACGCAGGCATGACAAGAATGCCTTGGCTGTTCGAACCGTGTGTATCTTGAACTCGGGAGCATTCTCTTGAAAGTAGCGTTCCGTTAAGTCAGCGTCAAACGCATTGTCTTCAGCGTTCAACACACGAATGGTTGGTTTCACAGGATCCTCCCGATGAGCGTTGGGTATGGCGGGTGGTTGGCTTGCAGCCAGTAAATGTTCACAGCCTGCATGAGGCTGGCGAAGTCGCTTGAATCCACTGGCTTGACGAGATAGGAGTTAACGCCATTCTCATAGGCCGCATTAACGTCAGAAAGCTGCGTGGAGGTGGTCAGGACAACGATGGGAACCTGACGCCAATTGACGTCGCCGCGAGCAGCGGTCAGCACTTCGAAGCCGGAAACTTTGGGCATCCTGAGGTCAAGCAAAACCAGCGCTGGAAACTTGGCATCGGCTGCGGACGGGTGCGATTTTATGTACTCAAGCGCTTCTTCACCATCGCGGCACACCTCGATTTGGTGGGTAATCCCCAGCTCGCGGCAGGCTTGGATTGTAAGGTCGACATCCATTGGGTTGTCTTCGACCAGCAGAATTGGCCTCTTGATTACGACCTGATTGTGATCGTTCGTCATTGCTGCGCCTCAACGATATCCGGCATCCTCACCGGCATTTCGATAGTGAACGTGGCCCCATGTCCGGGCCGGGAGGTTGCCCACAGACGGCCGCCCGACTTGTCGACCAGCTTCTTTGCGATGGCCAAGCCTGCTCCGGTGCCCTCAAACTCGTCCTGATGCACGAGCCGGTTAAAGAGGCCGTAGAGACGGTCGTGGTACTTCATGTCGAACCCGATCCCATTGTCGGCCACGCTAATGGCGATTATGTCACCGTCCTGCACCGACGAAACGATGATGCGCGGTGGGTCTGAGTGCCGGGCGTACTTGATGGCGTTGTCGATCAGGTTTGCTAGAGTCTGCGCTAAGCCTCGTTCCCAATCGACGAGAGAAACAACTGCTAGATTAATCTCGACATTGACGTTGCGCGACGCAATCTCATGCGACCTCTCAGCCAAGATGCGCTCCACGATCAACGAAAGGTTTGTTGGGACAAATATGGGCCGCTCTGAGTCGTAGCGCGAATACTTAAGAAGGTCTTCGATAAGCTCGTCCAAATTATGGGTGGCGGCCAGGATCTGCTTAAGGCAGAATGATGCTCTCTCACTCAGCGACGACGCGTGTTTCTTTTCGAGTTCGTTAGCGTACCCGGCTACCCCTCGAAGGGGCGCCTTGAGATCGTGCGACACTGTGTAGGCAAAGGATCGCAGTTCATCGTTCCTGGCGCGGAGAGCCGCTTCAGCGTCAGCTCTGACGGCCATTTCCAGCTTGAGTTCGCGATTTGCCTCTTCGAGCTGCACTGTCCGCTCGGCGACACGATCCTCAAGATCCGCGTTGAGAGCTTTCATCGTTTTCTGCGCAGCTACATTGAGTTCCAACACGCGATTACGGTCGGATGTGAGCGAGCTGACTATCAGCATGGACAACGACAGCACCGCAATGTACGACTGAAGGGAAATGACCGTGTCGATAATGGGCATGCCCGCTGCAACGAACGGTCCGAAACCGTTGATAGACGCATCGACGGCGTGAAAGGTCGCGAGCATGAGCAGAGCGAGAACGACACGTGGATGGAAGCGGAGCGAAGCCCACAGAAAGACCGGAAGCAGCCAGTTTGCCGGGAGAAGTCCGGCGGTGACGTTGAACGATTCATAGGTCACCGTGGCCATGACAAAGCCCAACGCCAACACTTCGATAACGCGTTGCGGGCTGAGCGCCTTTACTGTTCTGTAGTTGACATGCGCCCACGCGAGAATGAGCGGGGTCAACACGATATCGCCGACAAAATCGCCAAACCACCAGAGGCGGAGCGCCCGCCAGTAATCAGGTCCGCCCACTTTGCTGGTGATGATCGCCGCCGCCACGACGGACGATGCCGCCGTACCTACGACGATTGCGCTGGCGAGGGTAAGGGTGTGCCGGAGACGAGAAATGTCGAACTCGTCGTGGATCCAGCGCTTAGCAATCACCGCTGCAAGCAGTGCCTCACCAACATCGATCAGGGCGGTTTGATATCCCCACACCTGATCTCTTGGATGGTTGCTGTAAAAGATGAGGATGTGAGTGATTAGTGCGGTAGAGACTGTAAGCGGCCAGCGTGATCGGGTTTGGAGGAGGAGAACGGCCAGCAGAAAGCCATTGGACAGCCACAGTGTAGTTGCGCTTGCGGATTTGTAGAAGAACGCTACCCCAAGCTGGTAGGTGAGAAAGTAGCCCGCAACAAACCAGATAAGGAACAAGATAGCCGGGGCGACGCGCTTCAGAGCGCTTACTTGCAGAGGGACGGCGGATTCATGCCGAGGTTCGTGCATTCGGTTCTCTTCGTCTTTCCTGTTGTGCCAGCCAAACTACCGACTAAGAGGGTCTGAATTGCCTTCAGTGTAAGGCAACCATCGAGAACACGGGTATAGTCTCAAATTGTACCTCAAGGGAGCAACGGCTTCACTATTCGTGGAAGCAGACGTCATTTGACACCCACCAAATAGGTGGTGTATACTAATCTCGCAATGAAATCCCACAAGGGAGGCAGAACGGACGGGCGACCTTTGCGTGCCATTACACGCGCATTAGGGATTATTCAGGAAAAGGTTGCCGCGTGGGTTTCGGGTATTTCGCCCACCAGGCTCCTCCTCTGCATTGCCTCCGTCTTCGTTCTGTCAGCCCTGCTCTTATTACCACTTCCGCGCCGCGGCGCCGCCGTCGCGACATATAACGCGTCCCATCCTGGCGCGGCGCTTGTTGGCGCGTCACCAAATGCCTCAATCCTAGCACCCGCACATCCTGCTCCCAGCGTTAACACAGCGATTGAGAAGTGGGCATCCCAAACGTTGCGATTGTCGTCCAGCCTCGTGCTTGGGGTCGGGCTTCTCGTCGCATTGATGGTGGGGTTTGTAGCGCTGTATCTTAACCGCTTTGATCCCGCGCTGTATCGCAGCGACAGCCGTATGGCGCTGCTCGCCATTTTGACCGCGCTGTGCGTTCTCGGTCTCAAGATAGGCGGCATGCTACTTGGCGTTAACCTCGACAACCTTCAGTTTGGTTATATATCGCTCCTGTGCATCACTGCCGTCACAATGGCAATCACCGTGCTGCTCGAACCGTATATAGCGCTCATCGTGGCTGCTTTGCTGTCTGTGCTCTCGACTCTCATTCTCGGCAACGAACTGCAATACTGCTTGATGACGTACGCATCGTCGCTGGTCGCCCTGATAAGCGTGAGCGCGCTTAAGAGCCGTGGAGACGTACTTCGGGCTGGCGGTATTTTGGCACTCACGAATGTGGTGCTGACAGTGCTGCTGGGCGAAGTCTCCAGCGACTCTGCGGCGAAGATATTCGAGGGGTCGTTGTGGGCCGCCGTTGCGGGAATGCTGTCCGTCGCCCTGTTCTCCATCGGTGTCGCCATCTTCGAGCGTCCCTTTGGCCTCTGCACCCATCTCGGACTGCTTGAGCTTTCCGATCCAAACCGCCCCCTGTTGCAGCAGT
The DNA here is from genome assembly GCA_036504535.1 of Capsulimonadaceae bacterium. Taxonomy (GTDB): domain Bacteria; phylum Armatimonadota; class Armatimonadia; order Armatimonadales; family Capsulimonadaceae; genus JARLGU01. The sequence continues at coordinate 65,973 of DASXUY010000022.1, read as the reverse complement.
TCTGCCACGAGTGCCCCGGCAGTTATGCACACTCGATTTCAGTGGGCAATTTAGCCTCTGCGGCTGCCGACTCGATCGGGGCGGATTCGCTGCTTTGTCGCGTGGCCGCGTACTATCACGATATTGGGAAGCTCCGGCGAGCGCACTTTTTTGTGGAGAACCAGAGCGGCGACAACGTCCATGAGCGCCTCAACCCGTCCCTGTCAGCGCTAATCGTGACCGCGCACGTCAAGGATGGGGTCGAAATTGCGAAGGAAGCCAAACTTCCACCAGCGATTCGCGATCTCATTTCCCAGCACCATGGCACGAGCCTGATTCGCTACTTCTACCATCGCGCGTCCGAGGGCTGCGCCGACAACCAGGCAGGCGCACTTGAGCATCAGTTTCGCTACCCTGGGCCAAAGCCGCAGACGCGTGAAGCGGTCATTATGATGCTCGCGGACTGCGTCGAAGCCGCCTCGCACGTTCTCGAGCGCCCCACCCCGGCCCGAGTCGAGGAGTTCGTGCAGAAGATGATCGACGAGAAGCTGCGGGACAAGCAACTCGAAGAAGCACCGATCACATTGCAGGATCTCGCATCGATCAAGGCGACGTTTGTTCGCCTGTTATGCGGAATGCTCCACAGCCGAGTGGAATACCCCGAACTGCCAGCAGGCAAGCCGCAACAAGCTAACGGTAAAATAGCACACGATGAAGATACTGCTCCGCCAAGAAACGGAAACGACGACCTCCGGGAGTCGCTTCTTATCGCCTCTCTCAGCGACGACCCTGAGCCCGCTTCGGTCAGCTCTACGCAAGAGCACCCCTATCGTTGAGGTTGCTCGCAACGCGGAAGTGAGCGTCTTGCTTTGCGGAGACACGTTCATACGCGATCTTAACTACCGCTACCGCTCCCTCGACAAGCCCACCGATGTGCTTTCTTTCCCGCAGGATGACCCTGAATGTCTGGGCGATATCGTCATCTCTATTGATACGGCGGAGCGTCAGGCTGCTGCAGCGTCGTGGCCCCTGGAGTCTGAGCTGGCGCTTCTGGCGGTGCACGGATTGCTGCATTTGGTGGGACATGACGATGAGGACGAAGACGGTGCCGCCGAGATGGAGCGGTTAACGAGGCTGATTCTTACGAAAGCCGAAATTGCCCTTCCACCGTCCGAGCATCCATTCTTTCAATCAATAGCTCCGTAACCAGGCTGAGCTTGGACCAAATTCTGTACTGATTGTATGGATTTTCCCTGGTAATGTAATAATAAGAGTATATGCGTCCGGTTCCGCGTCCCAAAAACCATATAGACAGTTTTCGATATGCCGTAGAAGGCGTGGCGCATGTATTCCGGACTCAACGGCACATGCGTTTCCACATGATTATTGTGGTGCTCGTGTTGCTGCTAGGTCTTTTCTGCAGCTTCAGCGCTATCGAGATGGCTGTGTTGAGCGTAGTCTGCTCCAGCGTCATCGTGGCTGAGATGATGAATACGGCTATAGAGACTGTTGTCGATATGATCACGCAGTCGTACCACCCGCTGGCGAAGCTCTCGAAGGATATCGCGGCAGGAGCGGTTCTGGTGACCGCGATCACGGCAGCTTCAGTGGGTCTGATCCTGTTCATTAGCAAATTTTGGAGCCTCAAGGACGCGCAGCCAATCGTCCTCAAGGAAGATCACACGCTGCTTCCGACTGCGCTGATTATCCTTGTGGTGCTTGTCGTGGTAATTACCCTAATCGCAAAAGTCCTAGGGGGCAAGGGCACGATGCTACAAGGCGGCATTATCAGCGGCCACGCGGCAGTGGCATTCGTGCTTGCAGTGAGTATCATCAAGCGCGTGGGATGGGATGCGATGACCATTCTTCTTGTCATGGTATTGGCTTTGATGGTCGCACAAAGCCGCGTGGAAGGCAAGATCCACACTCTGCAGGAAGTCATCATCGGCGGTCTTCTGGGTATCTGCATGACGGCGGGTGTCTATTATTTCCGCTTGGGCATTCATTGAGCGACTTCGGCGATCATTAGTCCAGCGAAATACTGGTTGAGGCAAAAGTGGCACTAAACGAATGGCTGGCGATAACCGCCATCCTGGCCTGTACACTGTTCAATTTTTTCTTTTCGCTCGCCGAAACGGCTCTCGTCTCGTGCCGATCAAGCCGGTTGGAGCAGGTGATCGAAAAGCTGCGCGACGCTGATAGGTCTAGCCGACGCGCCGACAGGCGGTACGCGGCCATCAATGCGTTCCTCCGTGAACCTACCCGCATCGTTGCCGCCGTGCAAATTGGCCTCACGGTCCTCAGCCTGACCGCCGCTGCGATTTCGGTGAGCGTCCTGGCTCCGCGTATGGCGGATTGGCTGAAGGCGGAGCACGTCCCCGACCCGCACGTGATTTCGGTCGTCAGCCTTGTTGCGCTTGTAGCGCTGCTGACGCTTGTCGTGGGCGAGATCGTCCCGCGCGCTATCGCACAGAGACAGCCGGAGCGCGTAGCACTGTTGGTCGCTGAACCATTGAGGTGGCTGGAACTCATCGAACGTCCTGTTACCGCTCTGGTGCTCGGACTGAGCAATGTGATCGTTAAGCCGTTTGGAATGACCGCTTCGTTCTCCGCCCCGGTGATCACTGAGGAAGAGCTCAGAACTCTGCTTGACACAAGCCAGGAAGAGGGCGTGATTGAGCAGGACGAGAAGGAGATGCTGCGAAACGTCATCAGCTTCGGCGATACCATGGTGCATGAAGTGATGACCCCGCGTATCGATATGCGCGCGGCGGATGTTGGCACTACCATTGTTAAGCTGGTCAACCTGATCGTCGACTGTGGTCACTCTCGCATTCCCATCTTCGAGGGCAGCGTCGACAACGTCATCGGCATCATCCACGCCAAAGACCTGCTGCCAGCGCTGGCGACCGGTGTGCCGACAACTGATCTGCGCTCTATGATGCGGCGTATCGGCCACGTTCCGGAGAACAAGCGGGTCGACGACTTGCTTGAGGAGTTCCGGCGCGCTCGTTCGCAGATCGCCATTGTTCAAGACGAGTACGGCGGCACCGCGGGCCTTGTGACAGTGGAGGATTTGCTCGAGGAGATTGTCGGTGAGATCCAAGACGAGTACGACGTGGAGCAACCCAAGATCGTTCGCGAGGAAAATGGAGCTGCCGATATCGACGCGCGCCTCAACATTGACGACGTGAACGACGAGCTAGATCTCAACATCTCATCGGACGATTTCGACACCATCGGAGGCTTCGTATTCGGCCTGTTGGGGCATATGCCCGTGAAGGGCGAGACGGTGGATCATGAAGAGCTATCGTTCACGGTGACCGAGGCCGACGGGCGCCGTATCTACCGCCTACGGATTGAGATCAAGCCCAAGGATGACGAGGACACTGAAGGTGTCGAAACCGTCGTCGATCAGCCATAGCATTACTCGCGACACGCTGAGCAAGCCTGCCCATTCACTTTGTCGAATGTAGCAGGCTTACTTTTTTGCAACTACAGAGACTTATAAATATTACTCATTAACAGTTGCTAAACGTTAACATAAATCGAAAACAAATCTATATTGATAAGAATCTTTTGCGTTTATGAAAACGCTCTAGTGGGGTAATATTAAAGGCGGGTTGAGCAATTCGCCCACCTTATATCGATATGCGTGAAGACTATTCTGCCTTCATACATTCCTGTCTCTCTCGTTCCTGAGGGAGATTTGGAACGGTCGTAGAAAGCGTCAGAAAGCAGGAACTTCGACATGTCCGATCCTCCACATCTCGCAGCTGGCGCATTAGCCGCCGCACAAGCTGCCCAAGCCTCCGCCGAAAGCATTGCGGATGCACTTAAGGTAACCGAACTTCGCTACCGCCGCCTCTTCGAAGCTGCCCGCGATGGGATATTGCTTCTCGACTCCCAAACGGGCCAGATCACCGATGCGAACCCCTTTATGGCTGAGCTCCTTGGGTATAGTCACGCCGAATTCCTGGGCAAAGAGCTTTGGGAGATAGGCCTCCTCAAGGACAAGAAGACTAGCCAGGATGCGTTCCTCAAGCTCCAACGCGACCACTACATTCGGTATGAAAGCATACCGCTTGAAACCCGTGCCGGCGACCGCCGCGATGTCGAGTTCGTTAGCAACCTCTATCGCGAAAACGGGCATACGGTCATCCAATGCAACATTCGCGACATCACTGATCGCAAGACGGTTGAGCACCTTTTGGCGACTGCGGCGGCTCGGAACGAGCGAATAGCGGAAACGCTTCAACGCTCCATGCTGCAAGCGTCGCCGACCGGCATGTTCTCCGGCCTCGAAGTTGAGACGCTTTACGCGGCCGCACTGAATGAGGCCGAAGTTGGCGGCGACTTCTTTGACGCATTCGCTTTAAGCCCCGAAAAGGTCGCTCTGGTCGTTGGTGACGTCTCCGGCAAGGGTCTCCTTGCAGCGGGTCGTACAGCGGAAGTGAAGTACGCGTTACGCGCCTTCCTACACGAAAACCACACGCCAGCGTTGGCTCTCACGCACCTCAACGATTTCATCTGCGAATCCCACCGAACGGACGCGAACGCTCAGGAAACGTTCATCGTCTTGGGCATCGCCGTGCTCAATCCATACACTGGCGAGGTAACGTTCTCAGCCGCTGGCGCTGAGCCGTCAATTATCCTTCGAGAAAGTGGCTTGGCGGAAGCCATCGAGATTGTCGGCACACCACTCGGCGTTCAACCGGGCGAATCATACGTTGAAGTGACGACCACCCTGCTCCCCGGCGAAACGATTCTCATGGCGACAGATGGCATCACTGAAGCCCGCCACGGCAAAGACTTCCTCGGATCGGAGGGCATGCGAGCTCTGGCCGAAGAGCATGGCAACGAATCATCGCTGCTTGAGCTCACACAATCGATCTACCGTGGTGCGCGCTTGTTCGCTCAAGGCCCGTTGCGCGACGATGTCTGTCTCTTACTAGCGCGTCGTCAATGATTCGACTTGTTAGTGTGTCGGCCGCAGATCTTTCCTCCTGTATATCGTACAAAATCGGCTCACTTGTCATGTTTAGCTTTCGGTACTAACTGGTACATCTTCAGTTAGATCGTCGAAAGGAGCTTGGCTATGAGCCGAACCGACGACTGTATCGATGTGATCGTCCTAGCGGGCGGTCGCATTCGGGGCGCTTATTCACAAGCTGCGCATACGTCCATCAAGGCACTCGCGCCAATTGCCGGGACGCCCGTCGTTGACCTGCTGGCAACCGCGCTCCGTGGCGCGCCTTGCATCCAGCGGATATGCCTCGTCGGTCCTGAATCGGTCCGCGACGCCACCCAGGCAGCGGACATCTGGACCCATGACGAGGGCTCTGTCATGGATAACCTGCGGACAGGCATCGAGAGCCTTGGCAGCACAACGAGGCGCGTCCTCGTTACTGCGTGCGATCTTCCACTTGTGTCCTCCAAAGCGATCACTGGCTTTGTCCAGGGCGCGTCCATCGACGCGGAGATCTGTCTCCCACTCATCACCCAAGTCGATTTCGATAAGCGTTTCCCCGATAACAACAAGCGATTCGTCAACCTGCACGACGGTGGCATTGCCATCGGGAGCATGGCGATTGTCGACTCGCGCATCATCTCAGCCAACCTCAAGCTACTCGGTCACGCGATGGCGCACCGTGGTTCTGCGGCGGGCATGGCTATGACTCTCGGGCTCGCGTTCATGTTCAAGCTCATGCGAGGCAAGCTGTCGGTGTCGGACATCGAAGAGCGTGCCAGCGCGTTAACCGAGTGCCGCTGCAAGGTCGTTCGCGGCGTGAGTCCGTCACTCGCGTTCGACATCGACACGGTAGACGACTACCACGATGCCTGCAAGCGGATGCGGCGACTACTCCTGGAGCGCAGCCAATCGAAGCCGGGGAGCGGCATGCAGAGCCCGCAAATGCCCTCGCGTATAGCGTAGGTCCCCGACTACCCCCGACTGAAGTCGAGGGCTAGCGAATTTCTGAATGTCCCTCCGGGACGCCGGAATCGGCGGCAACTGGCGATGTTCTACGACTGTGCTTGCAACGAATTCGTGACCGACAACATGTTGCCGCTCGTAATCTCGTAATGGCGCTAGCCAGCATCGTCATGGGCGTCCGCGATGTATTCGTCGAACTCTTCGCCCAACCCTTCGCCCATCTCGTTTGAGACGCTTTTCGCCCACCTCTCCATGGTTGCCGGGTCGGCCGGATCGCCCAGTGCGGCCGGGTCATCGATAGCGGGAATGGAGTCCGCTGACGATCTTGCCTGCCGGAAGCGCGAGACCTCGCGGCGTGTCGCCGCAATCGAGCCGCATCGGTCGCATGTCGGCACTCCCGAGTTCGCGACTACCCCGACGAGCCAGGTGAAGCGCTTATGGCAACTGCTGCAAGTGTATTCGTAGAGTGGCATGGTTCTGTTCAATGCTAATCTGCCGGTTTGCGGTAGACGCGTCCCTTCCATTCAGCGCCTTTGCCGTTTGAAACGACTACCGATGCAATTGCGACCATGATCGCTACCAGCCAGGAGAGCGGGTTCAGGTACGCGTACCATGGCGAATCCTGGCCGATCCGCCACACAATCCCCAGCCTAATCCCGACCATCAAAGCGTAGCTGATCACTGGCAACATGGTCCACGGCGCCCCGGTTACGACACCAACGATGGCGAAGAACGGAGGCAGGATCATGACTACGGCGAGCATGACGAGTGTCGGTGCGAGAATCCAGACTTTGCGCGAGAACGCTGCGAACAGGTTCTTGGTGAAGCCTCGCCAGATCTCGCCCCACGATTCGTACATGCGAACCGAATAGGCGCGTGTTCCATCACCGTACCACTGAGTCACGCCCATCCGTTTGGCAAGCTGCGCGAGCTTGACGTCCTCGGCGAGTTGAGCACGTACCGCTCCATGCCCGCCGATCCGCTGGTACGCGTCGCGAGAGATCGAAATGAACGAGCCGTTCGCAGCGGCGAACAGGCCAAACCGGGATCGCCGCACTCCTGCGACGGGGAGAAATGCGATGGGGATCATGATGAGCAGCGGGATAACGACACGTTCCCAGAACGTAACTGCGATATAGTCAGGCATGAGCGAGACCATCTCGGCATCGTGCTCCACATGTGCGCCGTGCGCAAGTAAGAGCGCGTCGGGCGAGAAGCGGCAGTCGGCGTCGGTAAAGAGCAGCCACTCGCCACGCGCGGCATTGGCGAGTTGGACACATGCGTGGGGCTTTCCGCACCAGCCATCTGGCAACTCAGCCCCGACGAGCACCCGCAAGCGGTGGTCTTCGTCGCGCAACTTGTGGACGATATCGTACGTGGCATCGTCCGAGCTATCGTCAAGCACAATCACCTCGAATGCGGGATAGTTCTGGGCCAGCAGGGAGCGAACACACGCCGCGATGTGCTTTTCTTCGTTGCGCGCGGGGATGAGGACGGACACGAACGGCAATTCAGTGTGCCCGACGACGGCTCGCGGGCGACGAAACGCGAAGAAGTTGGCGACGGCGATCCCGGCGAGTACGCAGGACGCTGCGAGAACGAGCAAATGGTAAACGATTGCTACAGACACGCGTATAGGGTACCCCCTGCTCGCTCGGGCGAGCTGTCCCCACGAGTGGGGACGGTGTTGTCCGACCACTTCTTGGCGAGGCCGGGTGGGTTGAGGACGGATTACCCCTGCTCGTTCGGCTCGCTGTCCCCAAGTGATTAGGGACTATGATGTTGCGCTCAGAAGCGAGGTCACCGACCGCGTTGGCGTGCGGAGGGCGACCAATATTCGGTATTGTTTTGCGCGTTTTGCGTTGCGCAACGCGATTCTATTTTTTGCGCAAAATTGTGGCCGGATTACCCCGGCGCGTACCACGCCACCCCACGCGTGGGGTTTATGATTTCCAACCACGTTGGCGGACGGAGTTGGCAGTGGCGAGTTGTGAATATTTTGGCATTTTGGAATCGCAATATTCATGGATATTATTGTGTGCAGCGCTACAGTTTTTGCTCGGCGACGATAGGCGATTTCGATTTTTAAGGTGCAGATGCGTCGGAACGCAATGGGGCGGCCTCTTTGGGATTATCGCCTTGATGATATTATACCCAAAACATTTTAATTTGACAATATCTATTTCTGTTAAGCTATTTTATAATTACACACGTTCGTAATCAGCGACATTGGACGGCAAGTCACATTTCATTGAATGATCAAAGAGGCTTTGGCCAGTTCCAGCAATCATCGTAATAGAATCACATCCTATTATATGGAATGCGGGTTGGTCGACATTTGCAGTGAGGTTTGGGCGGGCTTAGCGCACCAACTGGCGAATCCCGGTGGAAGCGCTATCGGTGTCTTTGACGGACTTTGTCGGGAGGTTGGCGTAAGCTGAGCCGTTGCCACGTTTTTCCGTCATTACCTGATCTTAACAAAGTCGTTGTCCTGGCCACGCCTTGCGCCCCATCAACTGCCTGTACGAAGTAGAGGACATGTGACTGCCCAGCATAGAGCCAGGCAGTGTCGTATTCGCCGCCTAAAGGGGCGGAATAACGAACGGAGCGCCATTTGGCACCGACGGAACTTCCTACGTACAGCTCCTTTTTGCTGGGATCGACAAAATACAATGATGCGCCGAACGACGCTATAGCAAGGTCACTGCCACTCGAATTGACGGTCACCTCGCCTGATTTTGTATAAATCGGATGCGACGGGGTTCCTTTGAGGAGGTAGACGACGCATTTGTTACGCGAGTCTCCCATCACTTTGAAGAACAGAATGGCCTTCGCTCCTCCTTTATGAAACGGACGGATTAAGACCGGGATTGTGTAGCGCTGAGGATGGATATCCTGAAAGTTATCTACATTTATTCCTGTCCAATGCGAGCCCCCATCGGTCGTATGCAGAAGTGATTTGGGGGATATTCCCCCGAGGTCCATGCCAATCCAGCCTTCGCGGGGGGAAATGAACGATATGGTTTTGGGCCTGCCCTGCGTTGGCAGGCCCGCAGTTACGTCACTAGAGCTTGCTTTTCGGCTCCATGATCGCCCCGAGTCTGCGGTGGTATAGAGAGCAAGTTGGCCGTGAAAGCCTCGGTGGGGTGACGACAGCAACAAGTACCCGTGTAGGCTATCGGCGAAAGTGAGCAGGATTGTCCCCTCCTCCATACTGTCAGGAACCACGAATTTCGCCGAAGTCCAACTTCCGCCGCCATTGTCGGTACGCTTTATCGATAATTCGTTTACGGCGCTAAACAAAGCGACAAAGGCAAGTCGTGACGTAACAAATGCGGTTCCGACGTCCTCGTAGTTATCGCATTCACAGGCCGAAGAAGTGGCCCAAGTTTGCGTGCTTACAATTTGTGCGATATCGTGACGCTCCTGAATCCGCAACACCGCAAGTCGATCTCTTTGACGGCCCAGTGCCCAGCCGTAACCAGATTCAAAAACGGAAATTCTCGCAACCTTCATCGTCGCGATTGGCGTCGCGGCTGTCACGCCGCCAAGGCTCACCAACGATGTGAGAGTGAGAGCTAAGGCCTTTAGCATGTTGGACGATGCCTTTCGTATAATCTCGATGGTTTCTATTGTGGCTTATTCATACCGAGTGAACGTCAACTCGCTGCCGTCGGAACCGACAACTCGGCGCAGGTGAAATCTTTGCCGGACGCCACGCCGCACGACGGAGAGGTCTCCGCCCAGCGGATTGATGTCAGTGCTTACGGCTGCGGCGGCACGAAAGCAGAACTCGATGGGGCGCTGGTAGTGCTTCGGAATTTTCATGACCTCGCAGCGCTCACCGTGGATTTTGTAATCGACACGGATGTGGGTCTTGTCGGGTACGAGGTAGATTTCGGAGGCGTCCTCGGCCATAGCCTTCCCAATGATGATAAACGTGATCTGGACAAGCGGCGAATCGTCAGCGAAGTCCATGGAGCCGTCACCGCGCCAGAGATCAGCTTGCCGGCTCGCACGCGAGGCAGCAATTGCCGCGCGATGCTTGAGGATGGCGTTGATGCGGCTTGCGGCAAAGGCGAGTGCAGTGAGGGATAAAGAGGCGGCTAGTTTATTCATTATCGGAATCTCTCTGATATGCACATATTCGCCAGTCATTGCAGAAGTCCTGCAGCGAAGAAGTGTTTACTGAGGTCCGGATAGACGTGGGCTCAGACTTGGTTAAGCTAGTCAATAGGGTGCCAAGGGCAAGACCGTACCTGGCCAGCGGACAGGCTCAAGCCCAGCCCCCTAAGATAAGGACTTGCCTTGTATCGCATGTGAATTGTGCCCAGCGCCAAAGGCCGATGAGAGCCCGGCGACTAAGCGCGAGGGGATTGGGCGGTGGACGTCAGCCAGCCGATTTCTTCGCGCCATTCGGGTCTACGACGGCGACGATTTAGTCGGCGGGGTTTGCGAGCGCGGTCAGAGCGAGGCGGCGGCGGCCCTGGTGGGCGTCGCGGTGTTATGAGGCGCGGGTGCACGTTGCCAGAGCGAGAAATGTCATTTATGGTTATACTGCATCACTCAGAGCGACTACTACGATATCTATTTACAAACAAATGCACCAATCTTGCCGCCACTGTGACGGACGTACCGATAGCGATCTCACGTGGGTTCGTACCGGTCGAGCGTCACGTGGTTGCCGTAAGGCGTCGCGACGCGCGATAGGCGGAAATGGTACAGAGAGCCTTCGAAGTCGATGTGCAGCGCGCCACCGCAGGGATCTGCGGCGGTGCTTGTCGCGGCTGCCATTATGAATGTATATTCGGCGGGCCAGCCAACGTGGCACGGCATCACCATGACTGTCTTGGGCACTCCATCTATCAGATATTGCACAGTCAAGCCGTACGGCGCTTCCGGTTTCCGGTCGATAGGCTCGACGTAGTTGTCCTCGGGATCAACATAGGCTTCCGTCGGCGGGATAAGGTCGATCGCAGTAGCGTTTTCGCGTATGGATTGAATGAGAATCGTTACGCATATCGTTTGAATCGGGGAGTTGCCAGTTTCGTGCCACACGCCGTTTTCGTCGGTTCGCGGGATCTCATCCAATCTGCGCTTCAAGCGCTCGGAGAGGATAAGCCGAACCCGTTGCCGGTGCTTGTATCGCGCCACAAGGGCACCCAGGATGAGGCCAACGAGGACAGCATATGCGGGTGTAAACTGCATCATCGCGATCACCTCATTGTGCGACGCCAGAGGGGCGAAGCTGTTCCGTCACCCGACTGGCTCGTACCGCGTGAACTTCAAAATGCTACCGTACGCGCCGATGGACCGTGTTAAGCGATAGCGGTAGCGGGTGCCGTCGTGCGCGATCAACAAGCAGCCACCAATGGGGTCGGTCTCGGTGCTGCGAGCGGCACCAGAGCGCAGACAGAATTCGATTGGCCTTTGGATGTGCTTGGGGAGTTGCATCATCGGACTACGTTCACCTTCGATTTCAACGTCGATTCGCACGCCTGTTTCGCCAGGGATAATGTAGATTTCAGTGGCGTTTTCTTTAGCGCCTTGAACTATGATCGTATATGCAATTCGAACAATGGGTGAGTCGTTTGTGACCCGATTGTCTGCGCCAAAGGGCCACAGATCGGCCTGACGGTGAGCGCGCGCGGCAGCGATTGCCGCGTGACGCGTGGCGATAGCGTTGATACGGCAGGCGGCGAAGCTGAGTGCGGCAAGAGATAGAAGGCCAGCTAGTTTGTGCATCGTCGCAACCTTTTCGATATGCTAACATTCGCTATCTATTGGATTAATCCTGCGACATTGATTACCGATCTCGTGAAGCAAATTTTCAGCTATTGTCCATTTCGGGGCAACTGACTGGATCACAACATATAGCGGCATGGCGACGGCAGCCCCTCACGGAGGATGCACCGCTCTGTAGCGAGGGTTGGCGCCAAACTTTTCGGGCGCCCGCTCCTCGAAGGCGCCCCCCAACAGCGGCGACGCGCCACGATTGGGATGATGGGATTGGGCGGTGGCGGTGGGTAGGCCGGCTCCTACGCCGCGAGCGGGGCAACTTGCTTGTGCCCGACGTCACCTTCTGCGGGGCAGTCCCCAGGGTGGGGTTCGTTCGGAGATGGTGGCTGCGGGTTGATTGCTCTTAGCCCAAAGGGCGATCTGCTTTTCACAGGCACCGCTTCAGCGGATGCATCCGTAGACCACACGCGTCGGCCATTTGAACAGGTCGTATGTACGATCAAATAAACTATTTTTAACTCTATAGTTGACTTTTAGATATAACAATGATATACTTAATGTGAAGGCGGATAACCTAAAGGGGGCCTTCGAGTGCACATTGACAACCAACTTCGACAGGCCTATGCTCTTGCTCTGCGTCTCATCGCTCGCAGGACGGCGGCACAACGCATAACTGCCCGCAAAGCACATATTATGCGCCTTCTTATCCAACGATTTCATCGATTATCGACTCATTTCATATCCCTCACGAGGAAAACGCATACCCACATCGTATTTTCGGATTATGCCGGGTCACCCGAAAGAGCAGATGGAATTGCGGCGACGTGACGGGCTAGCGCCGCGCTTGGGAGGAGACCAATCAGGTGAACTACTTCAACCCGGCGGCAACTCGGCTCTGCGACGCCAGCGGCGCTTCGTTGCGGATGTATGCTAGCGCTATTGGGACCAAGGCGCGGGGATGTGGCGGTGGTATAATTTCAGGAGGCTGGTCCGACTGGGCAACAAACCTTACACGGAGCAAGCTCCGGCTTGCGTCGCTCGCGACAAGGGACTGTACCCGGCTGTCACCGAGCCGTCTGCGGCGAGACAGGGCTCCAGCGTCACGCTGGTTCGAGGAATCACGAATATGGAACAAGTGAAAGTCGTTGTAGAGAGGCACGCCGACGGGTATGTGGCGTACCCGCTGGGTGTCACCGGGGTTGTGATTGGCGAAGGAGACACGTACGACGAGGCGCTAGCCGACATGAGGTCTGCGCTCGATTTTCATATCGAGACATTTGGACGAGTCGTGCTTGAAGCCGACCAACCTGTGCTGGAAGCGTTCATTGCCGAGGCAAGGATCGCGGCGTAATGCCAAACCAAGCTGAGCCTGGACCCATTCCGCGCCTAGGAAGTCGCGATGATGGCCCGCATCAAAGCAAAAACCTAACTGGGTATTACTTTAACTTTGAAGCCAGAACTGCGCAACTGCGATATCTACCGTCGACGCTCCCATTGATCGCGTGCTCACAGCCCTCCGAATGCTTGGATTCACAGTTGTTCGCGAGGGCAATCACATCGCTCTCGAACGCCGAAACCCAGACGGGACCACAACCCCGATGACTATCCCCAACCACCGCCAGCTTCGCAGTTCAACACTGAGAACTATCCTCACTCAATCGGGTATTGATCGCAACGATTTCCTTAACGCTTACGAATCTTTGTAGTCGCCTCCCCCGCACTCACCCATCCACCGTCGCCCCAGCCTCGTTCACCTTGACCGTGCTCCCTGCGGCGGCGTATTCGTTGCGGATGTAGGCTAGGGCTATTGGGCCGAGGCGCGGCGATGTGGCGGTTGATGTGAGCCAGCCGACTTCTTCGCCGTTTTTGGGGCCGCCGACGGCGACGATTTTGTCGGCGGGGTTTGCGGGTGCGGCGAGTGTGAGGCGGCGCAGGGTGCGGTTTGTGTGGCCGCGCGAGTGGATGCGGGCGATGATTTCCTGGCCCATGTAGCATCCTTTGGTGAAGCTGATCGCGTCCAGCAGCCCGGCTTCTAGCGGGATGACGGCTTCGGTGAGTTCGGCCCCCCAGGCAGGCTCAGCGGATTCGATGCGCAGGGTTTCGTAGGTGGAGTCGTCGAGTTCAGCCACACCAGGATTCGCGGAAAGCGCGGCAATGATTTCGGCGGCAATGCTCACGGGCAGCCAGAGGTCGTATCCGTCGGGCGCACCTATTCGGGGACGCCTAGCGATCTCGCCGTGCGCGGAGCCGTCGGCTGCGGTGAACGGAAGCGGGGCGTGGGCGTAGAGTGGGCCGTCGGCGACGGTCAGCGGTGTGGAATCTAGGCGTTCCCACGCGTCGCGCGCGCCCGGTCCTTGCAGCGTCACGATTTGCCACGACGCGCTGACATCTTCCAGCAGCACCTTTTCGCGTATGATGAACCTGTCGAGGGCCCTCAACAGAATAGGGGCTTGCGATGGATCTGTTTCGAGGAAAACGTGTCCGTCGAACGCGTGGACGATGATATCTGCGAGCAAATGGCCAGTATTATTGAGCAGGCAGGCGCGAATGCCTTCGCCTGGTTGAAGCGACAGGACATCGTTGCTCAGTTGTCCGTGCAGGAACGCAAGGCGGTCGCGGCCCGCGACGCGTACGATGCCGCGCGAAAGGGGTATATACCAGGCAGGATGCACATTCCCATCAAAAAACGACTTAATCATGGCCAAAGTATACCCAGCGTTAACGCAGGGAAATCGTGAAAATAGTCACAAAGTGGGTCATATGTCCAAATAATAGCGTAAGAACGGCCATAAGGCGGATGACTGTCTGGCCGCCACGCTAGTAGAATTATCTAACAAATCGCCATGTTTCACCGGGCGGTCAATTCCCCCGAATCCACTGACTGGCGAAGATTGCACGGAGGTTTCACTATGATCGTCGCCGTGCCGCAGGAGCGGAATACCGGAGAGCGCCGAGTCGCGCTTATTCCCGATGGTATTACCCGACTCATAAAAAGCGGCCTGACTGTTCGTGTCCAATCAGGAGCGGGCGTCAGCGCCGGATTTCTCGATGAAGCGTACGCGGCTGCCGGAGCCGAAATCGCCCCGGATACTGCTTCACTTTACAAGGGCGCTGACATTGTCGTCAAAGTAGCTCGCCCCGATGCCGATGAACTCGCCGCTATTCCCAGCGGCGCAATTGTTGTCGGACTACTCTCACCTCTCGGCCACCCGGACTATGTGAAGTCGCTCGCGGACCACAAGCTGACGGCTATCAGCATGGAAATGGTTCCTCGAATCACGCGCGCTCAGTCGATGGACGTCCTGTCATCGCAGAGCAACCTCGCAGGTTATAAGTCGGTGCTAATCGCGGCGAACCACTTGCCGAAGATCCTGCCGATGATGACAACGGCGGCTGGCACTATCCCGCCAGCCAAGGTGCTCATCCTTGGTGTGGGTGTTGCGGGCCTTCAGGCTATCGCAACAGCGCGGCGTCTTGGTGCCGTCGTGTCGGCGTTCGATGTCCGGGCGGTGGTCAAAGAGCAGGTTCACAGCCTTGGGGCTGAGTTCATTGAGATCAATGTCACTGGCGACGGGGAAGCGGCGGGCGGTTATGCTCGCGCACTGACTCCCGAAGAGGCGCAGAAGCAGCGTGAGATGATGATCCCGTATGTCGCAGCGTCTGACATAGTCATCACCACCGCGCTCGTCCCGGGACGCCCCGCTCCACTAATGGTGATTGCCGACGCGGTCAAGGCGATGAAGCCTGGATCGGTGATTATCGACATGGCAGCTGAAACCGGCGGCAACTGCGAGCTCACGGTGAAGGGCGAAGTTGTGTCCGTTCACGGGGTCACCATTGACGGCACGCTCAACTTGCCTGCAACGGTTCCTTTCCACGCCAGTCAGCTCTACTCGCGAAACATCACGAGCCTTTTGGCGCTGATCGTCAACAAAGAAGGGGCGCTCAATCTTGACTTCAAGGATGAGATCATCGCGAGTTCGACGCTGACCCATGACGGCGAGGTTCTGCACAAAGTGACTCGTGCCGCGCTCGGCTTACCGGAAGGAGAAGGAAAATGACTCCGGAAATGTTCACCCATGTCGCGGTCTTGATGTTCGCGATTCTGATCGGTCTGGAAGTGGTTTCCCACGTTCCTACCACCCTTCACACACCGCTTATGTCGGCAACCAATGCGATCCACGGGATCGTTGTCGTCGGCGCTATAATCGCGACGGGCTCGGCGCTGTTCCCGAACAACGGACTAGGATACATCGGCTCGTTTGCTGCGGTCACGCTTGGCGCAGTCAATGTGTTCGGCGGCTTCGTCGTTACCGAAAGAATGCTCCAGATGTTCAAGAAGAAGAAACCGACAACGGGAGGCAAAAATTAAATGCCTACCACGACTGTTTCACCTATCGAAATCGCCTATCTTGTCACGGCGTTTCTGTTCTACCTGGCGCTTAAGTACATGAACGCGCCAGCGACTGCCAAGCTCGGTAACCGTATCGCCATGGTTGGCATGCTGATCACCGTAATTGGCGTGTTCATCGGCACCGATGCCATGGGCGCCAAGCTTGTCAACTACAGCCCCTGCCAAACTGGCATCATTGTTGTCGGTCTGCTCCTCGGAGGCGGCATCGGCGCCATTTCCGCGCTGCGGGTGAAGATGACCGCGATGCCACAAATGGTGGCGATCTTCAACGGTGCTGGAGGCGCGACGGCGGCGTTGGTTGCGGTCTACGACCTGCACCTCGCGCTTCAAGAAGCTGGTCTGCATAACGCCACAAAGCTCCCGCCCGATGCGGTCGCGTCTATCTTCCTAAGCGTGATCATCGGCTGCCTTAGCTTCACCGGTTCGCTGATTGCCTTCGGGAAGCTCCAAGAACTGATCTCGGGCCGACCTATCACGTGGCCAGGCGCAAATATCATGAACATTGGCGGCTTTGTTGCTGTCATCGGCGTCATGATCGCGTCGTTCCTTGGCGTCATTAACCCCGAAGTAGCGTTCACAGTCGCTGCGATTGTGTCGTTGTTCCTCGGTGTCCTGTTCGTGCTCCCAATCGGCGGCGCGGATATGCCCGTTGTGATCTCACTGCTGAACGCATTCACCGGTATCGCGGTGGCGGCGGGCGGCTTTGCACTGGGGAATAACGCCCTCGTGGTCGCCGGCGCATTCGTCGGCGCATCCGGTACTCTGCTCACCGTCGAAATGGGCAAGGCGATGAACCGGCCGATCAGCAACGTCCTCTTCGGCGCATTCGGCGCTGTCGACACGACCGCTGCTGCCGGTCCCGCGGCTGACATGAATGTCCGGAGCGCATCAGCTGACGATGTCGCGACCATGCTGGCGTACGCCAGTCAGGTGATCATCGTCCCCGGCTACGGCATGGCAGTCGCTCAGGCGCAGCATGCGGTCAAAGAGCTGGCCGATCAGCTCGAAGCCAAGGATGTTGTCGTCAAGTACGCCATTCACCCGGTCGCCGGACGAATGCCCGGGCACATGAACGTCCTCCTCGCCGAAGCGGATGTGCCGTATCCCGCGCTGTTCGACATGGAAGACATCAACCCCGAGTTCGCTCGCACGGATGTCGCCCTGGTCATCGGCGCGAACGACGTCACCAACCCGGCGGCGCGCAACGACGCCAGCAGCCCAATCTACGGCATGCCTATTCTCGACGTGGACAAGGCTCAGAATATCGTCGTCCTGAAGCGCTCCATGCGCTCCGGATTCGCCGGTATCGCGAACCCGCTGTACGAAAACGAGAAGACGGTCATGCTCTTTGGCGACGCCAAGGACTCGGTCGACAAACTCGCCCGCGCCGTGAAAGAGATGTAGCGGCTGGGTTGTGAATGTTGGTTAACGGCCCCTCGAATTGCACGTTGTGTGAAACGAGGGGCTGTTTGTTTCCGTAGAATGAGGGAGTAGGAACGCTCGCCGCTGGGGCCGCCTACTCGGCGGGAGCCAGCGAGT
Organism: Capsulimonadaceae bacterium; assembly: GCA_036504535.1. Classification (GTDB taxonomy): domain Bacteria; phylum Armatimonadota; class Armatimonadia; order Armatimonadales; family Capsulimonadaceae; genus JARLGU01. Next base: position 48,367 of record DASXUY010000022.1, on the reverse strand, counting down.
CCGCTGGACCGTTATGCGGCTTCGCCGCGAGTGTTGCGATACCCTATTAGCGTTTTAGTGCTGATTGTAAGAGCAAGAAGCTTATAATAAAGATATGCCATACCCAGTGATATTGAATTTGACCGGTCGGCTCGTGGTGGTGGTCGGCGGCGGATCGGTAGCGACGAGGCGTGTGGAGTCATTGCACGGCCAGGGAGCAACGGTGCGTGTTGTTGCTCCCAGTGTCACGGCGCAGATCGAGGACCTGGCGCGTTCGCGGGCATGCGAGATTATACGCCGCGAGTTTGCTGAGAGCGATGTCGCGGGCGCGTTTCTGGTGCACGCGGCGACCAACTCGCAGACGGTGAACGAGGCTGTTGCCAGGGCCGCCGAGGCTGCGGGCGCGCTTGTCTGCCGCGCCGATGCGCCGACTGAGGGCTCGTTCATCACCCCCAGCACGGTTGCGCGCGGGAAGCTGCTCTTGTCAATCTCGACGGGTGGTGAAAGCCCAACGTTCGCGTCCGTGCTGCGCGACCGGGTGGAGAAGCAGTACGGTCCCGAATACGACCTCTGGATACAGCTGTTTGGGCGGCTTCGCAACACGATCCAAGGCATGGAGGGGATTGCGCGCCGCAAAGCGTGGGTGAACCGCATCATGGAGACGCACGAGATACGTTCGCTGATCGCCGCCGGCAAGCTGAACGAAGCCGAAGAAGCGGCGCGGCTGTGTGTGTGAGGGACCCCGCTCGCTTGGCTCGCACCCCAATGCTTGGGGTGTTGATGAGGCTCTGCGGCTTGGCGGGAGGTGGGGCGGAGAGGATCAAGTCTACCCCTCTACCCGATCAGCCGCCATGGGGGCCAACCGTGGATGTGGATGGCGTAAAGCTGGGCGATGAGGACGATGGTCCAGGCGATGGTGACCCAGGGCGGCTTGACGAAGCAGCGGTACTTGTCAACGCCCTTCGCGGCGGCGGCGAGGTAGAAGATCACCGAGAGCGCTGATAGGGCGATGAGCGAGTAACGCTGGAAGATAAGCACCAGCAGCGCCGCTTTGCAGTACGTAAACGCCCACCCCTCATACCGTCGACCCTGTTCTTGTCTATCGAATTCGCTCATATCTCCCCCACTTATAATATTAGGATCGCTCGTGCCGCTTGGGCATTTTTTCTCGCTTCGCTCCCTCTATCTGACTATGCTTGTCGGTGTGCTGGAAAGTCGAGTGGGCTGGGATAGCGGGTTTACCGCACCGCCACCCTTATATAAAAGATGCCCCGGCGGCACGAGCCGTCCTAAATCCCCTACCCGACGACCGACAACGGCACGGAGCCACGGCGCGCCGGGAGCGTTACCCCGCGGCGCAGAACGTTGTATTCGCAGAACGAGACGGGCTGACCCGTCTCGTCGATGATCTTCGTGCAGCACTGCTCAACACGATGCTGGTCGTACGTGTGCGCGTCCATAAACGGCTTGACGACGATACGCAGGACACGTTTGCCAAACTCTTCCGGGCGACCGATAAGTGGGAGCACGTCGCGTATGCCAGCGGTGGCGAAGAGGGTCCCGAGGTCGCGCAGGGTTTGCGCTGCTCGCATATGCGCCATGTCGCTCCAGACGCGTCGCAACGCCCCGCCGACGAGACCCGAGAAGCTGATGCGGTCCGTGAACAGGTCCATGTACCGGGCAACGTCGAGCGATCGCGGGAGCGGAGCGATTCGGGTGCGGGCAGCGTCGAGAAAGCCGTATGTGAGTGCGCAGCAGTCGGGATGCGAGCACGGCAGGCCGACGAAATCGGTGCGGATGAGGTGGCCGTTGGTTTGCGACTCAAGGGCGGCGATCACGTCGGTGAGGGTCATGCGCCCGGCGGGATCGTATCCGTGATCGTAGCGCCCCGCGCTCATGACGGGCTGGAAGTTGATGCCGTTGATGTTGTCGCGGGACAGGGCGAACCGGTAAAGGTCGCCGATCTCGTCGTCGTTGACGCCGCGTTCGATTGTCGGCACGATGGTCGTGAAGAGTCCGGCGTCACGCGCTCGATCGACGGCGGCGGTCTTTTCGGTTCGCAGGTCACGGCCGTAGAGCCGCTCGTGGACGTCGGCGCGGAAGCTGGCGAACGACAGGAACAGCTCGACGCGGTTTCGGTGCGCGGCGATGGCATCGAGCACAGTGTCGCTCTGGACAAGGCGGAGGCCGTTGGTGTTGATGAGCACACGGTTGATCGGGTACGACAGCGCGAGGTCGAGGATCTCGCGAAACTGGGGGTGGATGGTGGGCTCGCCGCCGCTGATCATGAGCACATCGAGCACTGGCTGCTTTACGAAGAACGAATCGAGTCGCCGCCGAGCTTCGTCGACGGTCATAAACTCGTGCCCGTGCGCGTCGGCGTAGCATGTTGGGCAGCGCAGGTTACAGGCTTGCGTGATCTCCAGCAGCAGGACACACACGGGAGGCGCGCCGGTGCACGAGTCGCCGGGTCCGCAGCAGCAGTTCGCTCCGCTGCGGTCCGGGACAAACTGGCGCAGGCGCAAGTACTCGGTGGCGTCGCTAGCCAGCAGCGCGCTGGATTCGCCGTGCGCGGGGCAGCGCTTCGTGATCCAGACTCCGCCGCCGTCGACCGCAATGCGCGCCGGGACGTGCGCAAGGCATGTCGGGCACAGGCTGGCGGTGTCTTCGGTCCAGGGATCGGTGATCGCGGCGGGTTGGGTCATGGTTTGGTGTTCAGGGTATGGTGTCGGTTGTAAGGTAACGGTTTAGGACTGCTCGCCGCAGGGGTAGCCTACGCGGCTGGCGGCAGCGTGACGCTGCACCCTTGAACGGCTTCGCCGCTAGGAGGCGGGGCGATGGGTTGGCGAGCAGGGAGCATCGGGTGATTTTCATTGCACTCCATACCAGTTGTGAAGCTTGATGGTGGTTTCGATAATCAACACCATAAATCCGAGAATTTGCAGACGGATTCCTAGCCGCAACCCTCGCGCAAACCCTGGCGTCCGTGCGGAAACCTTAACCGCGTGTGAGTCGAGTGCAAAAAGACAACCAAGCCAAACCGGGACCGCTATGAACAAGCCACAATAGATTAAAATGCTACCCATGAATGCCAACACAAGTGTGGCCCCTATCCCGCCTATCATTCCAAGGGCCATCCCCGGTGACTGGCCCTTGGTGCACGGCTCGGGGGGCACATGGCCACAGGATGGACATTTGATGTCGTCGTCACTGATCGGCTTATTGCAATTCTTGCACGTAGTGTTCATTGTTTTCGTTCTTGCGGGCCGCAAAGGTATGCGACTCCCTTAGCCAACCCCGGTAGCACTCGAACAAACGTAAAGATTATTGGCGTTGGCTATAAGGGCCGGTAGTAAAGCAAGTATATATTGACCCCAGCATGAGCAATGCTGCTACGAGTAGCTGTAGTTTGAGTCCGCGCACCATGCCCGCGAAAACGTCTGGTCTGCGATACTGAATACTGCTCGCTGCAACAATCACAAGTCCATAGCCAAGAAGCGCTGCCGTCGCGCCGACGTTCGGAAGCAGGCGCTCCACGAGGATCGTAACCGGCGCTGGGATGCACGACAAGGCGAAGCCCACCGCTTTGTCGCCGCGCCGAATGAGCGGCTTTGGCTGGGGCTCGGTCTCGGGCTCGGGCGCGTCATCCTGCATGATGAACGGGGGCCAGTGCGTGACGACACGCTCGCCGCAGTTCGGGCAGACGATCGATGTTTCGGTTAGCTCATCTCCACAGTTTTTGCAGGTGTATGTCATCGGTAAATCGGTTTCGGTTCATCATTCAGCGAGGCATACGACGAATAGACCAAGAAGCATTACCGCTACAACAACGAAAAAATACGCAGGGCTGATTCGAAGGCCGCGCCCGAATTCCGGGGACCGAAACTGAAACGAGGTGCTTAGAATGGCCACTCCAACAAACGCCGCCATTGCAGCGGGGACTATAAATGCCCGCGTAGAGGTAAGCGTAGACGTGATAAATATTGTCCCAATTATTATAACGAGTCCCGTAATGATGCCGCCAATATACAAACGCCGCTCGTGCCACGTCGGCTTCCGCGCGACGGGCTCGCCGCAGTTTGGGCAGACGTTCGACGTTTCGGTTAGCTCGGAGTCGCAGTTTTTGCATATGTAGGTCATAGCACTTTACGCTCCCTACCGCCCAAACGAATAGCACACAGATTGTGCTTCGGACGTTCAAGCACCTTGACGCGCTGCTCCGGCGCAAATGGCCAAGCCTCCAAGGACAAGTACGACCAGTACTGTGAACTGTAATTCGATGCCCCGCTTTAGGGCACCGCCGAAAAGGGGCCACTTCTCTTTTATGGCATCGCCAATCCCATGCGTCCCGATGATAGATACGATCCACGCAAAAATAGTATACGACGGCCAAAAGCTCAGGCATATCGCCGCCACGCCAAGCGGGCCCAATACAGAGAGTATGAACCCTAAATACGGGTCGCGACGCCTGCCTATCATCAAGGTCTGGACTTGCGGCGTCAGCGGCGCAACACTCACTCCGCAGTTCAGGCAGACCGTTGACGTTCCGGTTTGCTCGGCTCCACAGTTTTTGCATACGTTGGGCATGGCGACTCTGTTTCATTTACGGCGAATGAGCGCGGCTAAACAGCAGGCCCACGAAGCAGGTGGCGAGTGCGCCGAGGATCAGAACGGCGACGATGAGGACAAAGTATAGCGGGCTGATGGACATACCCCGCCCGAATTCAGGTGCGCGAGGTTGAATTAACCGACCGATGATCCCAGAGAGTCCAATTCCCACGAGGAATAGCCACCAAGCATCGATAAAACCGGTGAGGAATATGGACCCTAGAATGATCGCGATGCCGGCCACGTTGCCGAGAATATACGGACGCCGTTCGCGCCATGTGCGCTTCGGCGCTGGTGCCGGTACTGTGTCGGGCGGCGGCGGCCAGACACCCAGTAGCGAGAACCCGCATTCCGGACACAGGGTCTCGGCACCGGTAAGCGTCGCAGAGCAGTTTGGGCATGTGGGTGTCATCGGTATCCTGCCATATTACTACAAATAACAAGGAGTCCAAGCCAGAGTACCGCGACGCCGCCGTAAAAGAGGACGACGCCCATGATCAGGCCGCGTGCGAGATCACGATATCTATTCCATTGGTGCGCGGCACACAAGAATGAGATGATGGGGCCAACCAGAATTACCGGCCACTTTCCGGAAACCGACGCAAGGTAAAGCGATAGGAACACGAGACCGAGTGATGCTAAGCCGCCAGCATTATACGCCTGCGTATCGCGTTGCGGCGGGAACTTGGGCATATCCGGCAGCTCTTCGGCAAGCGGGGGCGGCCATGCGCTAGCGATCTCGTGTCCGCAGTTCGGGCACAGGGTTTGGTCGCCGATAAGCTTCGCGGTACAGTTTGGGCAGTTGGGTGTCATCGGTATGTACCCCAGCTACAAATAGCAAGCAGTCCCAGCCAGAGTACCGCGACGCCTCCGTAAAAGATGACGACGCCCATGATCAGCCCGCGTGCCAGGTCGCGATATCTATTCCATTGGTACGCAGCACACAAGAACGCGATGATTGGGCCCACACAGATGACCAGCCACTTTCCAGTAACCGACGCAAGGTAAAGCGATAGGAACACGAGACCAAGTGATGCTAAGCCGCCAGCATTATACGCCTGCGTATCGCGTTGCGGCGGGAACTTGGGCATATCCGGCAGCTCTTCGGCGAGCGGGGGCGGCCATGCGCTAGCGATCTCGTGTCCGCAGTTCGGGCACAAGGTTTCGTCGCCAGTAAGCGTCGCGGCGCAGTTTGGGCATTTGGTTACCATACGGGCCCCATCGACCTAGAACATGTCACGAAAGCGCCAAACCAGGTCATAACCCCAATTACAATGATCACGAACAGAAGTGCCTGGGTGTTCTTCATTATTCGCGGTAACCGACGGGTTGCGAGGGCACTTGCCAGCACAACGCACGCCGCCCCGATGATATATACGATGAGCGAGCTCTTCTCCGCCGCGATATAGCCGACCCCTGCGATCGCGAGCAACGTTGCGAACACAACCAAGAATGTCTGAAGGCAGCCAAGCGGACCATATGCTTCGCCCATCGTAACGTGCGGCCAGTCGGCGACGTGCTCGTAGCCACATTCCGGACACAGTGCCGTGTCCTCGGGAATGGCGCTAGCGCAGTTTGGGCATTTGATGGTCATAGCGTTTATCTGTGCCGAAAAATACCGTAGCACGTTATTAAGCCATTCCAGAATACGACCAGCGACCCACCGAGGAAGAGAGCGGCTACGGCCACTGAGTTCTTTTTGAATCCAGGTGAGTTTCGAACGGCTATAATCGCGACCAGTAGAAGAAGCCCAACACCGACCGCATAAACGGAGAACAGCTTAGCTTCTCTCGCTACCAACGCCAGTCCAGTAGAAAGAGCGAAGACAATAAAGACGCCTATCAAGCACTGAAGCCACGGTGGCAAGCTTCTAGCTGGGCCCGGAAGCTCGTCGCCCCGAGACGAGGGCGGCGGCGGCCACATCTCGCCCAGTGCCGCCCCGCAGTTCGGGCATAGCTTATCGTCGCTAGAGAGCGGCTCGCCACAGTTCGCGCATTTGGTTGTCATTGAGCCGCTCAGTCCTTCGAAATCACAGCACAGCAAGTAAAGAAACCACTTAGGCAAATCAGAGTTGCCATCAACAACAGTAACAAGACCAAGTCTATGGTCCGTTTTGGACTACGGGGCGCCTTCCAGATCGCGACCGTAGCAACCACGAAGTATAAGGTCAGGCCACAGAAGAATGACGCCAATGTCCGCTGAAGAGCAGCGATTATAAACACCATACCTAAACCACCTATCCAGATGTAAATCGCGGCTGGCGTGCGGTACCAGATTGGCGGAACACTTTTCCCCGATGGTGTAGCCATCTCGTTCTTGACAGCCGACGCATCCACCGCGATTTCGCAGCCGCATTCCGGACACAGGGCCACGTCATTGGAGATGCTAGTAGCGCAGTTTGGGCATTTGATGGTCATAAGCCGTTCCCCGGTCCCCAACAGGCCACGAATGCTCCCAAGCCCATCATCGCGACGATCAAGGTGAAGACAAGCACAACAACAAGGACATTACTTGCGAAGCGCGGCAACCGTGCCTTTGCGGCGACGATCGCTGCCAAAACGGCAAGAGAGCCGACGGCATACACGAGAAATGACTTCCTCTCCCATGCTATGTTGGCAATACGATCAATCGCCAACATAGCAATCAACACCAAAATAAAGGCTTGAAAGCAGCCGATTGCGCCGAGAGAGCTTCTCGTGCCAGACGACCCAACGGCTTGAATCAGCACGAGCTTGCCACAGTTCGGGCACATCTTTTCGTCACCGCAGATGCCAGTAGCGCAGTTAGGGCATTTGGTTGTCATTGCCGTCTCACTTGTTCGCCCCAATCGCCGTCTCAACGCCGCAGATCACCAGAGCGCCGAGGAATATCACGCCGATTGTCGCCAATATCCACATGATGCCCATGCCGAGGCCGCGCGAAAGTTGACGGTGCTTCCACCACAACGCCGCAGCAGCTGTGAGCGCTGTCGCCGGGCCGCCAAACCCTAGCTCCCAGTCGTTGAACTGGAACGCGAGCCAGGTGAATAGAACTACAAGTAAAATGGGCGCCCTAATTCCGGCAAAAAAGGGACGCAGATCGGCGTCCATATTGAGCGGCATAAGCCCTAAACGCTGGGTCCACGCCGCCGTGATCTTGTGACCGCAGTTCGGACACAGCGTGGGGCGCCCCGGTATGTCGGCAGCACAGTGTGGGCATTTGGCGGTCATCGATGAAATAGCGCCTCCAACAGCCAAAAACATACGCATATTGAAAACGCGCCGAGGGCGCCCAGGACCACGATGATTATCGCTCCACGTACAAACTTGAGAGTGATACGAAGCCCCACAGCGAATTGTGGGTAGTGCTCGCTTGTTAATGATGATATCGCCAGCACCGCTAAAGGGCCCAAAAAGACAATCGGACCGTAGCCTAGCTGTGACGAAACGACGCCGAAAAGCACGAGAACCGCTACCGAGACCACAACGCCGCCTGCACGAGCACGCTTTTCGGCACCAGTTGTCGCCGCTGGCGAGGCGAATCGACCTCTTGGGGACGGCGGCCAAATGGTCTTGGTATCGTAGCCGCATTCCGGGCACAGGATCGCACCCTCTGGTATGCTAGCGGCACAGTTTGGGCATTTGGCAGGTTGCACGCAACCAATCGGTTCCTGTGATTCCCCACTGACTTCCAGCGACAAATCCGTCATGGGCTTGTAGCCGCATTCCGGACAGATGATTGTATCCTCGGAAATGTTGCTCGCACAGTTAGGGCATTTGATAACCATGATCACCGAACTCCCGCAACGCCTTATTGCGCGAGCATCACCAGATACAGTGCGGCGACTCTACACAAAGCAAGTGCCCCCAGGTAAAGTGTCGCGACGCCGCCAAAGCAATAAACAAGACCCATGATCAATCCACGTGCATTATCTGGAGAACTTGCCCGCTGGCGAAAGGAGAGCAGTAACGCTGATATCGGACCAGCAAAGAACAGCGGCCACGCTCCTGTTGCCATCGTTACGATACTGGCGAGAATAACAGTGAAGATGGCTAACCACACCCCCGCAAAATATGCCTCGCGATCTGGCAGGCGTTGCGAGTTCGTAATTGCCGGTAGGTCGTCGGTAAAAGGCGTTGGTGTGGCTGTCGGAACGTTATTGCCGCAGTTTGGGCACACAGTCTTATTGTTGAATACCTCGGCATTGCAGTTCGAACATCGCATCATGCTGTCGCCGCCTCCGACGCAGTCCCTCCTGCCCGCGCTGCCTCCACTTGACGCAGCCGAGCGAGCATCGTGCCGAAGAAGGCGACGCCAGCGATGCAGGCCCATTGCGCCGACGTCAGCCCCAGGGCGAGGGTGCTGGTGTCACGGAAGAACTCGATGGTAAAACGGGCGGTGCAATAGAGAACACCTTGCACATAGAACAGCGTATTCTCCGGCGGGCGTCGCCGCTCCAGCACAAGCAGAACCGCTAGAATAGCTGCGCTTGCCGCCGCAAGGTAAAGCTGCGTGGGGTGGCGCATGGCTCCGTGCTGCGCGATGGCCCACGGCATAGCCGTTGCGCGGCCGTAGCAGCAGCCGCCGAAAAGGCAGCCAAACCGCCCCACAGCCTCCCCAGCCGAGAGCGCCACAGCGAAGAGGTCGCCAGTCGCGCGTCGGATGCCGAGGCGGCGTTTGTAGATCGCGACCACGAGATACCCACCCGCTAGCGCCCCCAAGACCGACTTGCCAGGCTCGTGAGCGAAGATAAGCTGGGCGAGATTGGCGAAAACGAGGCCGCCGATCAGCCCCGCCGCCATCAGGCGGATCATCCCCGACGTCCACAACCGCCGCCGATGCGCCATCCACGCGAACGCGCCCAGCCCGACGCTGTATCCGGCGGCATAGCAGGCCGACGATAGGGTGAACGGAGCAAAATGTTGGAGTACGGTTGCGTCCACGTGAGAATGTTACTCGTTTTTGATGGTGAATCCTGCGTGTGAGGGGGAGAGATGGTAGGAGCCCTCTCAGGCCGGGCGGGCCTTTTTTGGATCGCTTCGCGGTGGGGGACGGGGTGTGGAGTGGGTTTGGCGAGGGTGAGAGTGATGGATTTGTTGGTTGTACTAATGCCTAAGCCCGCCAGCGTTGCCGATGGCGGGCCTAGATCGTGCCAAATTGATTGGCTGCAATGGCTTATTTGCGTTTGGCGCTTGCTCCGTCGGCGGCGGCTGCCTTGGGTTCGGCTGCCGGCGCGGCTGTGGCGGGCGATTCCGAGGGTGCTTTCTGAACAGCCTCGTTGAGCACCGCAAGGAACACGGGGTTGTTTGCAAGGTTGCGTGCTAGGTCCGCCGCAGCGTCCGGCGACAGTTTTGTGCCTCCTGATGCCTTGTCGATCATCGGCTGCAAAATGCTCCCCATGCCGGAAAGCAGGGTTGATAGGCCGTCACCGGAAGATCCGTTCGACGCGGGGCCGCTGATGAAGCCGTCGACGAGGGACCTTGCCGCGAAGCCTTTCGACATATTGTCGAGCATAGTCGTCGCGGTTTCCGGTGTGCCGTAGAGGGTCATGTGGCCGTTGCTGAGGAACGCCGCCAGCGACCTTGCGAACTCCATCTGGACATCTCGGCCGGCCTGGATGGTCAGGCGCTGGATCTCAAGCTGGATGCCAGCCTCGGCGAACTCTTGCCGGTTCTCAAGCTGCTGGCGTTCCACGGCGACCTTGGCCTGCTCGACGTTGACCTGCTCTCGGGCTACGTTGACCGCAACCATTTGGAGCGCGTTTTGGCCCTTCGAGATCTGCTCCATAGACGCTGATTCAGCCTGTGCGAGTTGCAGTTTCGCCTCCGCCTGCTTGGTCGCCGCTTCTCGTTCGGCCTCGGCTTGCTTCACCTTTGTATAGGCCTCGATGTCAGCGGCTGTTTGCTGGCGCAGTCGTCCTTGCTCGATCTCCTGCTTGGCGGCGATGATCTTCTTGCTCGCCTCTCGGTCTGCCTCTGCGAGCTGCGTGACTGTCGTGACCTGCTGGCCTGCCTTTTCTCGCTCAGCACTGGCGTTAAGTGCGGCCTCTTCGGCCTTGGCTCGCGCCATCTCCTGTTCGGCGAGCGCAATCTCTCGCTGGCGATCCGCAACGGCGACGGACTTCTCGCGCTCGACATTTGCCATTTGAATGGCGCCGTCGCGCTGGACCTGGGCGGCTTGAACGGCTTGCTCTTGCTGCGTGCGTGCTACTTCGATGGCCTGCTCGCGGGCGATCTCCTGCGCCTGCACCTGGCGCTCTTTCTCGATCTTGGCCAATTCAACCTGCCGCTGCTGGGTGATGACGGCCTCCTGCGCCTCGCGCTCTTTATCGGCCCGTACTTTGGCGATTTCTGTTGCCTGCGACGCCTCGGCCTCAGCCTGCTGGCGCTCAAGGGCGAGCACTTGCTGCCGCGTATCGACGTCCTTGATCTTTCGGGCACGTTCCGCGTCGCGCTCCAGATTATTGCGCTCGATTGCCGCAGCTGCCGTAATCTCGGTGATCTTGCGCTTACCTTGCGCGTCGAACACGTTGTTGTCGCTCAGCTCGGACGGATCCGTTTGGTCGAGTTCGGAGATGGTGACCGACTCCAGTAACAAGCCGTTCGCCTCAAGGTCGGACTTGACATGCTCTTTGACCTTTTCCGCGAACTCGTCGCGCTTCGTATGGATCTCGAAAAGGTCCATTTGCGATGCGATTGCGCGGAGGGCCGACACGAGCTTTTCGCTAACGAGCGCCTCGACAGCTTCCGCATTAACGCTGTTTTCGCCAAGCGAGCGGGCAGCGTTGAGGATATGCTCCTCGTCGGCGGCAACTCGAATATAGAACTGTGCAAGGACGTTGGCGCGAAGGTTATCGCGGGTGATCAGCGCATTAGCGCCTCGCGGGTTGACGCCAAGTTTCATGGTCTTGAGGTTGATCTCGATGACCCGGTGGAACATCGGTACAACAAGTGTGCCGCCATCGAGCACAACGCGACTTCCGCCCTTGCCTGTGCGGACGAACGCCTGGTCAGCGCTGGTGCGTCGATACCACGCCTGCCAGACGGCGACAACAAGCCCGACGAGCGCAAGGGCAAGACCAGAAATCATACAAATGAGCGTTCCCAGGATATTGTGAGCGCCAGTCATGGCACTCGCTCCTATGGGAGCAAAAATGAGTAGCAAACCTACAATTATAAGCGACACTGCGAACATGATATGCCTCTTTCCCGTGTCGGCGGCTGTTCCGCCGACAGCTAGCGATGATTAGTAAGCGCTCGCTATGGCGCCTCTTCTACAATGAGAGTGCCTTTGGCGTCGATATCGACAACCATTGCCCGACGGCCCCGTTCGATGGTCTGCTGCCCTGCGGCAACGCGGCACGATTCGTCGTGCATCGTGCCGTACGGGTCGTAAACGTGGATGCGGCCACCAGTTTCGCTGACCGGGTAGACGACCTCCCCAGCTATTCCGAACAAGGAGTTTCGGCTCAACGCCGACGACTCATCCTCCGGCATAAAGCGGGCGAATGTGGCACCTGCAATATGCATCGTGGCAAAACCGCCGACTGCGGCGACGGCTATTGCAGGCATAGCCAGCAACGCCGATGGCGAAGCGCCGACCTGGAAGAACATGTTGGCGCAGAAGCCGAACACGCCCCAGCCAAGCAGCCCAGCTTCGAGCACCAATGGCAGCGGCGCTTTCCGGGCACCGAATAGCCCAAGGATAAACCCGCCCACGTCTCTGCCATGGCTCGCCGCGTGGCCGTGAGCGTGACCGTGCCCCGGGCCATGCGGAGGATGCGCGGCGTGATCGATGTGCACATGCCCCGGATGCGAATGCCCGATGTCGTGCCCGTGCCCGGCATCGGTAATCCCAACGTGCCCGTGGCCAGCATCTCCGTGCCCCATGTCACCGTGCCCTGCATCGGCCCCGTGTCCATCACCATGATCACCGTGTGGATGCACGACTGTCATGATGATCATGAATGCGCCAGCAGCAAGCGGTAGCTCGAAGATCAAATACTGCCACGTCGTCAGGTCGTTGACTCCGTTCATTACACTCATCCTTTAACCAGCGTGTCTCAGGGACGCTTGTCTAGCCGCAGACGGCTAAGTAAGAGTCGGCTGAAGTCCGCAAGACGTGCTTCGATATCGGTTGATAATCGTTCGCGATTGCGTCTCATTGACCGAATACGCCTCAATGTGTTAGAACCAATTGCGCCAATATAGTTGCATTCACCTCCCAAAGAATCGTAATGTACTCTGATTCAGGGTGCAAATGGCGTACTGGCGTTCAGATTTGCGCGTTGGTTGACTTCTGAGCGGACCTACCCCATAATAAGATAACGATTCCATGTATTACTCGATTCACAACAAGCCTTGCTCGGAGCGCGCGCCTGCCGCCCGCGAGTGGAGTAACGACACGCCGATCACTGTTGATCGCGTGGAAGATGGGTCCGAAACGGCTGGTTTGTCTTGCATCTGATCGCATTTGGCGTGAACCATACCAGCGCACCTGTCGAGGTGCGTGAGCGGGTCGTCATCCCTGAGCACACGCTACCGTCGTGCCTTAGCTCGCTGACAGCAATGGACGGTGTCCGCGAGGCGGTACTACTGTCGACGTGCAACCGTACGGAGATCTACTGTGTGGTCGAGGACGCTGCCCCGCTATCGGACCGGGAAGCGTTTGGCGAGGACGAGCTGATCGGCTTTCTGGTCGGGCTCCACGGGATTGCGCGCCCCCTGATTGAGGGGCACACGTACACGTATCGCGACGGTGCTGCGGCGAATCACCTGATGAATGTGACATCGGGGCTTGACTCGATGGTGCTCGGCGAGTATCAGATTTTGGCTCAAGTGAAGGCGGCATATGCGGCTGCCCAAGCCGCAGGCTCCGTCGGCGCGATCCTCAACTCTTTGATACAGAGCGCGCTTGCTGCCGGCAAACGCGTCCGTACCGATACCGAGATTAGCCGGGGGGCATTCAGCATCGGCTCGGCGGCGGTGGAGCTGGCGCGGCAGATCTTCGGCGACTCGCTGGCGTCGCACAAGGTGCTGATCCTTGGCGCGGGCAAGATGAGCGATCTCACTGCACGCCACTTGCAGGCGCGCGGGACCCCATCGGTGTTTGTGGCCAACCGCACGTTCGAGCGCGCTCAGCAACTGGCCGAGCAGCTTGGCGCTGGTGCCGAGGCGCGCAGCTTCGATGAGCTTCCCAGCTTATTAGTGTCATCTGACATCGTCATCTGTTCCACCGCAGCCCCGCACCCCGTCGTCACCCGCGACCTCGTGCGAACTGCGATGAAAGGGCGTCGGAACCGTGCCCTGTTCTTGATTGACATTGCCGTCCCCCGAGATGTTGAGTCGGCGGTCGGGGATATGGATAATGTGTATCTGTTCAACATTGACGATCTTGAGCAGGTGGTCGCCGAAGCAAGGGCTGGGCGGTCGGCGGAGATCGGGAAGGCGCAGGTCGTCGTCGACCACGCTGTGACCGAGTTTTTGACGTGGTGGCGGTCGCTTGAAGTGGCGCCACTAGTTGTGGCGGTCCGGCAGCGGCTGGAGTCGCTGCGGCTGGAAGAGATGGCCAAGCTACGGGCCAAGTTCCCTCACCTTTCGGAGCGCGACATGAAGGCGGTCGAGGCGAGCATGCAGGCCTACGCCAACAAGGTGGCGCACTCGGCCACGGTCGCGATTAAGCGCAGCGCAGGCGGCGACGGCGAGTCGACTTACGAGCGGCTGGACGCGATACGCGCGGCATTCGGGTTGGAAGAGGACGCGATCGAGAAGGGTATCCACCAATGAACGGCGGTTTGGAAACCATCATGGCTGCGATCGGCTACCTGCTTGCGGCGGTATTTTACGGCAAGCTGGTGATCGAGGCACCGTCAGCGAATCGCGCCGCATGGCAGACGACGGCGCGTGTGTGCGGACTGGTTGGCGTGTTCTTGCACACGTCGGCGATTGGGATCAGTTGCGTGCAGAACCACCACACGCCGTTCGCGACGCCTGTGGACCTGATCGCTGCGACAGGGTGGTCGCTAGCGCTGGCGTACCTGGTCGTCGAAGCTTTTATGCGTGAACGGCCTCCGCTCGCCCTTGGCTCTCTGGCATTCGGGCTCAGCTTTTTGTCGGTGTTCACGGGATCGGTGATCCACGCCAGCCTGCCGCATCGACCGGAAGCGTCGATGGGCATGGACAGCGCTGTGATCAGCCTGCACGTGATGGCGTTCCTGTTTTCGTTCGCCCTGCTTTTCCTCGCTGTCGGCTGCGCGCTTATCTACTTGTTCGAACACAGGCTGTTGAAGCAAAAGAAGGTGGTTGGCGGCCTGTTTTCAAGGCTGCCGCCTCTTTCGACACTTGATGGGCTGTCGTTCAGTCTTGTCTCGCTCGCGTTCCCACTTCTGACAATCGGCCTCGCGGCTGGCATCATCACGGCGGTGTCTCGACAACTCCCCATCGCCGACATGCACACGGCGCTTTCGGTGCTTACGTGGCTGTCGCTGGGTGTCTACCTGTATGTCCACGCTACGGCGATGGAGCGCGGCATTCGGGCCAACTATATCCTGATCGTTTGCCTCGTTCTTGCGGTGATGACCCACTTCACGCAGAACATGGTCCACCACCTGGTGTAGGTGTGGGGGCGAGGGCCTAAGCCCTTCCGTATGTTGAAACATACGGCTGCGAAGTGCTTGAAAGTACCCGGCATAAGAATGCCCAGGGCACTGGGACAACTTTGTTGCGGACCGCAACATAAGTTTGACGTCACCTTTCCCCCCGTAGAAATAGCCAGCCAGGTACCGCGAAAATGTCTCGCGATTAGCAGGTCCATTCGTTAGATGTGGCGAACTCGTTGGCAAGCTTCACATTTTTCAGTACACATCCAAGGAGATTCTCGTATGTCACAGCCAATTCGCGGCGCCGTCATCGGTTACGGCGGCGCTTTTAACATGGGCAAAGCCCACCTTAGTTATATGCAGGACGCCGGTATGGTCGCCGCAGCAGCCTGCGATATCGACCCTACTCGCACCGAGAGCGCGGGCACCGATTTCCCGGGTATCAAGACGTACTCGTCGGTCGAGGCGCTGCTTGCCGATAAGGACGTCGACTTGATCACGGTGATCACGCCGCACAACTCGCACGCGGACCTTGCGGTGAAGGCATCGAAAGCCGGCAAGCATGTGGTCGTCGAAAAGCCGATGGCGATTACGGTGGCGGAATGTACGGCGATGATCGATGCCGCCAAGGCGGCGGGCAAGGTGTTGTCCATCTTCCACAACCGGCGCGAGGACGGCGACTATTTGGCGATTAAGGAGACCATCGACAAGGGCTTTATCGGCGATGTCTTCCAGATCCAAGCGGGCGGCGGCGGATACAGCAAGCCGGGAACGTGGTGGCGTTCGAGCAAGGAGATCAGCGGCGGCCTGATGTACGACTGGGGCGCACACTTCCTCGACTGGATCCTCAACATCATGGCACCGCATAAGGTGACCCAGGTGACCGGGTTCCTGCAGAAGAGCGTCTGGAGCGAAGCCACGATTGAGGACCACGGCCAGATCATTGTCCGCTTCGACAACGGCGCTGCGGCGGAACTTACCCAATCGACCATCTGCAGTATCGGGCAGCCCAAGTGGCGCATTCTCGGCACCAAGGGCGGCATTGTCGAAGACGGATCGGTGAAGGACGGCTTCAAGCTGGTGCGTCAGGTGGACGGTATGGCGCTGACGGGCGAGGTGAAGAACAAGCCGACGGCGTGGAACACGTACTATAAGGACCTGAACGCCCACCTCACCGAAGGCGCGCCGCTGAAGGTGACTGGTGAGCAGTCGCGGCGGATTATCGCGATTATCGAGGCGGCTGAGAAGTCGTCGAAGAGCGGGAAGTCGGAGTCGGTCGAGTTCGAGTAGGGGAATACCTCAACTGGCCAGAAGACTAGCTCAAGCCCCGACCCCTTCTCCTAGGATAAGGAGAAGGGGAGTCAGAAGCGGCCGGACAGTGGCTATATGTCCCGCTTGCTTGCCGTTGCTGTCGGAGGGCGGAGACAAGCTCTGCCCCTACAAATGCCCGGCGCGCCACCCCAATTTGGGCAAATACCTCACCCCCCGCCCCCTCTCCTAAGATAAGGACGAGGGGGAGTCAGAGATGCATTCGGACCTTAACCCAGCGTGTCGGTGCAGAGATTAAGCCGCGCTGGGGTGCTCTGCGTCAGGCCGCTTGCGTCCGCCTGCGGACTAGGCGTTCAGACGCGGCAGGATTTCACGGCGACGCAGCGTTCACGAATTGCCCTCACCCCACCCTCTCCCGAGGCGGGCGAGGGATTCGGACCGTAACGTGGCGCGTCGGTGCAATCCGGAGGGCAGAGACAAGCTCTGCCCCTACATCGGCTTGAACGATCTTGGGGGGCAGGTGTTGGCGTTGGTGAGGGGTTGTTTGTCGCGTAGGATCTGGAGCAGGCGCTGGTAGTAGACGTATTGGGGGGCGCTCGTGTCTAGAGGTGTGGCTTGGAGGGCGGCGAGGCGGGTGTCGGCGACTTGCTGGTAGCGGTCACGTTCGGTGCGGCCTTTGTCGCGGAACTCGGCGGGGTCGACGTCGGCGCGTTCGGCGAGCATTGGAAGCCAGTGGTGAGCGTACTGGACGTGGCTGGTTTCGTCGATGATGTCGAACAGAACCATCTCGGCCGATTCGAGGTCGCCGCCGTCCTTGAAGTCGGCGTAGGCTTCGTGCTTGACGGCGAAGTGACCGGTTTCGGCGCACATGCCGATGAAGAAGACGCGGTCGTACAGCTCGCGCGGGGTCAGGGTCGGCATGGTAGGCACTTCCCCAGCGACGTAGTTGGCTTTGTAAGGCTCAGTGTCGTTAGCAAAGCCAATGCGCTCGGGGACGAAGCCAAAGTCGAGGAAGCGCGAGTAGCCGGAGTCGCCGTGGCGGGATTCGTCCCACAGGTGACGGGAAACGTCCTGCTGGAACTCCCACGGCAGCGAATGCGACGCCCAGATCCACGTCATCTGATCGTCTGCCAGGCCTTGTTCGAGCATGTAGCCGTACATCCAGAACAGACGGCGCGCTTCGATGCTGGTTACGAAGTCGCGCTCGATGCATGGCATGAAGTCGAGGCGCTGCGCGGGTGTTACGGCTTTGGGCGCGTCACCGATGGGGCTGGCGTCCTCGATCTCTGCCGCGCCGACGAAGCCGCCGAACGGGCTTGCGGCGGCGGCGGGCAGCCGGAAACCTGTGCGGACACCGACGGGCTGCGCGGGATCGGCAGGGTCGACGGGAAGCGATTCACGGAAGTCGGCGCAGTCCGCGATGGCGGCTTCGATGGCGCCGCGGTAGGCAGCGTTGACGGTGTGCGGGTACCGCCTGCGATAGTCGCGCAGCCAGAGGCGCTGCTGCTCCTTGATGCGGACGATTTCTTGCAGCATGGCAACGGTTGGCGCATCGTGGACCGGGTGCGCGTGCTCGACATAGCGCAGGTAAGCGTGGACCAGCGCACCGGTGAGGATCTGGTAGACGCCGTCGACGGCATCCTGATGGGTGGGCGCGAGCAGCACTGTGTTCGTAAGGTGCTCCAGGCGGGCCGATACGGGCGCATCGAGGTTGGTGCTGGTGCCGGGGAATTCGACGAGGCGCTCGCGGAGGCGGCGGACGCATTCCGCCTGCTCCCACACGTGACGGCAGACGGCGCGTTTGTCCTCCCAGTCGGGAAACCGTCGCGCCCACGCGGCGACGAGGCGGTGCAGGGACCGTTCGAGGTAGTGCCACTCGTTCATCCGCTGAACGATCAGTGGCTTCTTGCCAGACTGCGCCGTCACCAACAATTCTCTAACCATTGTACCGGTTGCCATTCGTCACCCTCCGCCAAGAAAATAGGCTGCCGCAGCATAATGCCGCGACAGCCTATCATATACGAATGGTTCGCAAATCGCGATACACGAAAGCGCCTGGTTTGTATCCGATTCCGTTCGGCACGAGTCAGGCGATATCGTTACAGGCAGAGTTAGTGTCGCCTTTTCGTTTGGCCGCAATGATTGTCATACCGAATAAGGTGATCAGGAACCCGAAGCTTACCGATGTAGCGAGTTCTGGGGCAGCTGCAATTGCGGGCGTAATGGTCGTACTCCAAGTCTGACCGCCGCTCTCATAGGTATATGAGCCCGTTTGAACGGCGCCGGAAGAGTCCCGCCTGAATGTGAACACGGGGGTGTATGGACCAGTGCCATTGATTAGCTCGGGAGGCGCAGTCGTTATGATCGTCTGGTTCGTAGGGAGGTCAAGAAGTATGAGGCCGAATTCGTCGGAAGTACTTCCGGCGTTGGGCGTGCTCAATTGCGATGCATCTATCTGGAAAGAGATAAATCCAGGGGCCGTAACGCTCCCACCAGGCTCATATGCAGAAAGTGGATTGGCATTATCGACGGCGAAGTTTACACCGGATGTCAAGTTGCCAGTCGTGTGCAGAGCGATGAATGGAGCTACGCCGCCCACACCGCCACCATAGGCGAAGTTCGACATGCTGACTGCGCTCGGCGAATTCAAAGCGTCGTTATGAACAAGATAGAAGGCAAAGACCTCTGTCGAAACTGGCGGTCCAGCGAGGGCAACTGAAACGTTGTATGTCTGCGCCGATGCCGTCGAATGGCCAGCGATTGCGAATAGGACGAGCGTGACGACTGTCGCTAGTGCGAGGCGTTGTGCGCGCGAAAGGAAGGTCATGAAAGAATATCTCCACTGGGATGCCGTTGCTTACCATGCGGATCAGAACTGAAACGATACCGGCGAAAGTGCCTCCACAACCGGTCACTATTATGCATTGTGGTGCAAATAACAATTCCTTGAAGAGTATACATCCTACCGACCGGATTCTAGCCGAATATTTATGGTTGGTTGTTTTGAGCCAGCGTTATGATGGCCCAATATTGTGTCGCCGCAGAGGAAGAAGGCACCACGGCTGGCAGCGACTGCCACCAGACTCGCGTCGCTCGACCTACCTTCCCACTTCGTGGGCCCCTTCCTCCCTGGGGATGAGAAGCATTCACCGGGACTAGAACTCCCGGTCTGACGAAGAGCACCCCTCCGGGGCTACGGGTGCGCCACGGGCATGGTGATCGCTATCAAACTGCCCGATCATTGGCCGCTTGCCACTTTCGTGAAGCGCACCCGGATGAGAAAGAGTCCAGAGTTGCGGCTGGAACCATCGCTGCTATCCTTTGTGGGCGGCTTGACCCGCTGAAGTGCTAACTCGACGGGGTCGCGCCGATGTATCCGATGAGCGATTCGGTGTAGCCTTCTGCCTTGACCGTTTCTAGCATGGCTTTGGCGGTGCGGAGGCCAGCTTTGGCGCGGCTCTTGAGTTCCCAGCTGGCCTTGTTTGCGTTGTCGAGGGCAGCGTCGAGATATTCGACGTGTCGGGACCAGAGGCGCACATCGCCCGCGCTTTGAGCTTCGAGACGGGCGCGGTACCAGCCGCTTTCGAGCACGGCGCTGGCGGAGAACATCTTGCGGATCTCGGGATCGTGGATGCTCTTGCCTTCGTAGTGGCCGTCGCGCATGATATGCAGGAGGACGCGCAGCGGCGGGCATGCGAGCTCGATGCCACCGTCAGCGAAGTAGTGCTCGGCGATGCTCTTCTGGGTGCCGACGATGTTGTCGATGGCATCGTTGAAAGACTCAGGGTCCTGCAGTTCCGGACGCAGCATCTCGTCGGTGAAGAGGTCGTTCGGATTGTCGAAGACGATGCCGAAGAATGTCCGGACGAAATGGTTCGTTATGCGGTATCCCAGGCGGCTTGCAAGTACGACGCGGCCGTCGGCTTCGAAATCTTCGATCTTTTCGAGGAACTGGTTCTCGATGAGATATGCTGGCGAGCGCTGCTCAACGTCCATTCGCGACCAGATCTCGGGTATCAGAAGGCTGATGTCGTGATCCACACGGAACTTGGGGCCGACGTATCCTGCGGCGGTGACGAAGCAGCGCGTGCCGGTGAGGACGTGCGACACGAACGCGGCGTTGAGGTCGATGATGGGCAGGAGGGCGTTGAATGGGCCCTTGGTGAGCGCACCCTCGGACCCCGCTCCGGTGGTGCTGGGCGACTTTCCAGTGAGGCTGCTGATTAGCTCCATGAAGAGTTCAGGCGTCTCCTGGTAGTGGATCGGGTTGTAGCAGGCCAACGATCGAATTCCAGCTTTGGCGTCGGGCGGGTTGAGGCGACGGCCCGGTAGAACAGCATTCACCGGCCGATGCAGGGCGCCGCTCTCGGGGATGTTGCGGTGCAGTCGCGCGCCTATCTGAGCGATATAATCGGGGCGGCTATCGTCGAGTTCCGACGGGATCTGGAGGTAACGCGGGTTCTTGGTCGGCTTGCCGTCGACGATGCGAGGGTGCGCGGACGAGACGAAGTAGCCGCGGTTCGCGGCGGCGTTGCGGATAACGTCACGCATCGGCTCAGTGAACTGGGCAAACTCGATGGGCTTCGCTAGAATAGCGGCGGCATCGATTTCGGTGAGCGGCTCGTAGTTGGAGAAGAAGTTGGACTTGCGTGCAAAATGCGCTTCGGTTGCCTTGTCGTAGCCGCGGTGCACGGCATCGTCGGGGCGCTGGAACAGGCGGCTTTCCGGGTTGCGCGGCGACACTAGCTTCGATGACACCGGGCCAACATAGCGCGGGTTAAGGCCGGGCAATTTGGTGTTTGGGATCACCATTGAGACAGTGATATCGTCCTCTCGCTGCAGCTTCTCGGCGGGGGCGTAATCGTTACGCAGCGAGAACATGCGCCAGCTACCGTCGAGCGCGAAGCCGACGCGCATGTAGCGGGCGATCAGGGGCTCGTGGGCGAATTTGAGCGTGTTGCTGGGGCGGCCATTGACCACATTGACACTGAAATCGGAGCGCCAATCATCGCCCATCTCGGGCCGGTAATAGCGCTTGACAGCAAACACAAGCTCGCGGATGGAGTGCGGGATGGACAACAGCCACTTGTTGTACTCGTCGGTGTACAGCGTCTCGGATGGTGTCAGCAGCTTGATGACGGAACCGAGTGAGCGCTGCGGGCTGAGGATGGGGCGGCTCACTTCGGTGCGACCGTGGCGGAACCGGTGGCTGTAGTCGTGATCGAGCAGGCGCTGCACATGGTCCATGTCGCTTTCGAAGTTGGCGACGAAGAACGGCGCGTGGGTGATGGCGTCGGTGATCGGTTTGCTGATCTCCGACTTGCCGCCGCCGGACACGGTACTGGGCTTATGGCAGAATGTGCCCTCGGCGCGTGTACCGATTAGGCGCCACTGAGCCGACTCAGCTTCGTATTCGAGACTGACTTTGAAGCCAGACGGGACAATGTAAAGCTTTCCGGGAGCCAGCGGAAGCGATTTGGGACCGCATTCAGTTGTCCACGACACGGTCTGGGTGGTGACGTCGATGCGGACATCCTCGGGGACGTAGACGATCTCAGGGTAAGAGCGGTCTACGGCATAACCTTCGGGCATCACATCCATGGTGTCGCCAAACATCGCCACGACCTTTGCGAATGTGTGGTCGGTCTTTGGGAGGTGTGTCGGGACGGTGAATTCCTTGCCGAGATCGTATCGCGGGAAGACAAGCGCGCCGCCGGAATGCTCCTCCTCGACGCCGCCGAGGAGGTTGGCGCAGTAGGAGATCTGGGTTTTGACTTCTTTCTTGCAGTAGCCAAAGTAGTTGTCGGCAATGATAGTGACGATCACGCCTTCATCGTTGCGACAGGTGAGCTTGAACGCGTTCCCGCCGTTATAGATTTCGTTAATCTCGGTCCAGCACATGCCGTCACGCTTCTGCCTCTCGGTGGCGTTGTCGATGTGCGGAAGGCCAAGTTCTTCCTTCGTCAACGTAATGAGGTGCGGCGCTAGGATGACCATGCCCGTCTGACCGGTCCAATGCTCGACATCCAAGCCGGCGTCGTTTTCCGGCAGATGCGGGTCGCCTGCGTTGCCGAATATGCGCTCGATGAAGTCGAGGTTACTGACAAGGTTGCCGGGCGCGATAAACTGGATCTCCGCCGACTTCTGGGGCGTGATGCCGTCCACCTGCGGCACGACCATCGGTCGCAGCATCAACGTCACGAGGGAGCGAAACGGGTGCAATTGACTGGACGTGAAGGGCAGTTCAAGAATGGATGGCGGCGGGGTCAGCGCGGCATTGAGCATGCGCGCGAAGACGGCTTTGGGCACTGCCTTCTTGTCGTTCGGCACCGGTGCGCCGCCTTCGGTTACGTGGAAAACGCCCTCGGTGGTACGGCGGTCGCTCTTCGGGTTGTGGAGAACGCCCTGGCCATTGGTCAGCCGGTAGGAGCTGACGATGTCAGACATAAAGTTGTCACCGTCGGCGGGGAGGGACAGTTCTTCCGCCATTCCGGAGCGGTCCAGAATGTACGTCTGGCCAAGGCCGGGGAGGCGAACTGGCGGGATGTCAGGGACGTCGGCGAGATAGCGGTCAAGGAAGGCCTGGGCGCGCTTCTCAATAGGGCTACGCTTACCATATGACAGGCGTATCCGCTCTTTGAGGTGCGAGATGACTTCCCGTGGAAGTGTGGTGTGCTTGCGGTAATCGTCGTCGGCGAACTCCCATCCGGCGACGGCGAGGCGCAGCTTGATGTAGTCGACAAGCTCCTCGCGCGCCGGGTCAGCAGGGGGAGGCGTGGAACCGTTAGCGTTCGCCAATAAGACGTTGGGTAGTAAGGTGGCTGTGCCCATGGATCAAGTCGTATCCTTTCGCTTGTCTCTCAAAGTGGCGGGCAGATTGTTCGCCCACACTCGGCACAACATCGGGCCAAATAGTCAGGAATCTGTTTTACCCGAAATCGGCCAGTTAGCGGATGCATTGGGCAGTAACGGTAGTGATAGCGAACTCCAGATTGCTCCGCAGGCCGCTACGCGCGGTGCGGCAACGTGACGTTGCATCCTTGTGCCGCTTCGCGGCGGGTGGTGGCGAGAGGCTTGGCTGTAGGTGCGTGCTATGTGAATGTGCGCAAAGAAGCGAAATAATAAAGAGCATTATTCGTATCGTTTGTCGAAACAGATTGTACGTCAGTCAATAACGAGGTGAATGATGATGGAACAGGTTCCGCTTCACAAAGCACTTTTCGCTGAGCCGCAGGTGATTGCCCATTGCGGCGGGAAGCCGATATTGGCGTACGGGTACACGTGGGTGGTGAGCGATCCGCCTGATCTCGCTCCAGCGCCTGTGCCTCAGGTGGGGAATGCGGCTGCGATGGTAAAGGTTCCGGTCAAGCGGAGTTCGGAGATCGTGTCGAACCGGATGGGCGTGAACTCGTCGCGCATGCCGCATTCGACGGCGGTTGACTATCTGCCTCTGGAAGCGATCCACCTGATCGACGGCGACCCGACAACGTGCTGGTGCAGTCACACGTCACCAAGTGCGGATGCCGATTCGCCCTGGATCCGGATCGACCTGGTCGCCGAAACCGCCATTTCGCGCATTGTGCTGCGGAAGCGCGTCCCGGGCGCCAAGCGCAATGTCCCAGGCTCGATGCCGCTTGACGAAGGCGCGGTGGAGATTGGGATGGCGATGCCGGGCGAGATTTCGGTCTCCCTGAGCCGCGACGCGGAAACGTGGGAGACCGTGGTGACCGCGATAGTCGATGATGACGCGGCGCGGCGGGAGTTCACGTTTGACGCTCGTGGGCGAATCGCGAAGCAGATTTTGATCGACGGCCGCCACCTTTGCCGGCTGGAAAACTGGCTCTTCGGGTTCTCGATCGCCAGCGTCGAAGTGTACGACATGGGCGGGGTGAATGTCGCGCTTGCCACTCGCGGGGCCGGGGTGTCGGTGAGCTCGACGCAGCACGTCTTCGGGCAGACCATCGAGGCGCACCGGCAGTTGTGGCCGATGAGCGCGGACCTTGGGGTGAAGTGGGTACGAGTGGGCTACCACGACGATCCGGTGAACTGGCACTGGGTGGAGCGCGAGCGCGGAAAGCTTGAGGTGGACTACGAAACGGACGCGTCGATTACGTGGCTGGCCGAAAACGGGATCGATACCGTCATAGCGCTGGGGTTCGGAAATCGTCTGTACACGCAGACGGATCCGGCCAGGCACCTGCCGCAGCTCTGGGAGTGGTACTACGAGAACCCTGCCCCGCCAACAACGCCCGATGCGCTGGAGGCGTGGGGCCGCTATGTGCGGTTCATGGCACGGCATTTTCGAGATCGTGTGAAGTGTTTTGAGATTTGGAACGAGTGGAACGGGTCGCTCTACTTTGGCGGAGAGGCGAGTGTCGAACGCTATGTCGCTATCGCGCGAGTGGCTATCGACATTTTACGGGAAGAAGCCCCGGAGGCTACGGTGTCGGTTGGCGGATACGCTGGCTGGGTGGCGGGGATCGCCAAATGGCCCGACGGGAAACGCGGGCCGGATACGCCGAACGCGATCTTTCTCGATGTGGTCGAGAGGCTGGCCAGCGAGGTCGACGCGATCCAATGGCACCCGTTCTACCAGACAAGCCCCGAGGCGGATCGGTATCGGGAGTACCCAGCGGATGTTCGCGCGTTCCAAGCTTACTGCCACAAGCATGGCTTCCGGGGGGAGTACATCGCATCGGAATGGACATACGGTGCGAGCTATCCCCCGCCCACGCCGCCAAACTGGTGGGGAAGCTTTGTTTGCTCGGAGCTGCAAAAGGCTAAGTATGTCGCCCAGATGACCGTTCGCCACGTTGGACTGGGGGTGACGTCGATTTTCTGTGAACAGTGGAACGACAACTACCCGCTCGACTTGAGCTTGCTGCGCCGGAGCACATTCTCCGACCCGCAGTCGCGCCAGCAGCCCCAGGCGGCGTATTACGCCATGCGCAATCTCTCGACCGCGCTGGATTCGCTCGAGCCAGCCGAGGTCGATCATCGTATTGACAGCGGTCAGGCGGAGGTTGAGGTGTACACGTTCGTACGCGGCGGTGAGCGAATGATCGCGATTTGGACTCCGGGTCTTGCCACAGATGATTGCGTGGGGACGGCGGTCGATGTCGCGGTGGAGGGGCTGTGGGACGCCTACGTGTACGACACGTTGAACGGGGACGCGGCACCGCTGAACGTGACGCGGGCCAGCGGCGAAACGGTGATCGCGGGGCTGCTCGTGAAGGACTATCCGTTGTTGCTGACGTTGACGGCGCGGACGTAGGCGTAGCGAACGCGTTCATGGAGCGCTTGCGCCAAGCAAAGCAAGCGCTCCCCATGGCGCGGAAAATGACTCGATGTTTGATTTATTCCTCTCACCCTATTGACACATTCCCCTCGCCGTGTTATTATCGAACTAGTTCGATAACGAAGACACCAATGGCTAACATTAAGGACATCGCTAGAATGAGTGGGGTGGCGCCGAGTACGGTCTCGGCGGTGCTTACCGGTAAGACCGAGCGCGTGAAGGCGTCCACTCGCGAGCGTATTATCGAAGTGATGCGGGAATTGCGTTATGTGCCCAGCCCGATGTTTTATGGCAACAAGGGGCAAACGCTGACGACTCTGGGAGTCGTGGTCAACGCGTCGCTCGATGAAGTGTCGGAAGAGCTGGACGAATACTATCTCTCTATCGTTTCCGGTATCTCAGCGGTCGCGCTCCGAAGTGGATGTAACGTGATGTTGGTGCCGACACACTCGTGGGAGAGCGCTACTAAGGCGCTTCGTGTGTATGTTGACGGTAGGTGCGATGCGCTTTTGCTGTTGAACCCGGCAGGATGCGAGGAGATTATCAGTGCGTTGAAGGAGCGGAATTACCCTTACGTGCTGGTAAGTTCGGAGATTGAAGACCCGACGAACAACTATGTAGGTATCGACCTTTACCACGGCGCGACGATTGCGATGGACTATCTGGTGAGTCTTGGTCACACGCGGATAGCGTATCTTGCGGGCAACTGGTCGAAGGGGCGGCCGCGCGATGAGGCATATCTGAACGCCCTTACGAGCCGGAACTTGCCGGTGCGCGCCGAGTGGATGCCGGAAGGCGACTATCGCAGCGAATCGGGATTTGCGCGAACGCTGGCGATGATGACGTCGAACGGCGAGAAGCCAACGGCGATCTTCTGCGAGTCGGACCCTATCGCGTTTGGCGTACTAAAGGCACTTGCGGAACTGAATATCGATGTTCCGGGCGAAGTGTCGGTGATCGGGTTCGACGATGTGCGGGGTGCGGCATTGACTCAGCCTCCGCTAACGACGATTCGCAGGCCGCTGCCGGAGATTGGCGCTGCGGCGGCGAAAATGGTGATTGGTCAATTGGAGCATGTCGGGAAATGTCCCGAGCGTATCGAGTTCAATGCCGAATTGGTTAAACGGGGCACGACTGGCCCAGCGATTAAGTAGGGCAACGTGGTTACCCCACAAGGAGCATCGAGATGACGAAGTTGAAGGGTTTCACTCTTATTGAGCTACTCGTAGTTATCGCAATCATAGCGATTCTCGCAGCTATACTCTTTCCTGTGTTTGCGACAGCCCGCGAAAAGGCGCGTCAGACGGCTTGTTTATCCAACGAAAAGCAGTTAGGGCTTGCCTTTATTCAGTATTCCACAGACTACGATGAATGTTACCCAATGGGCTTGATTCGCTGGGCAAATACGTCAGGTCAGGGATGGGCGGGGCGCATCTATTCGTATGTGAAGTCTGAGAGGGTGTACAAGTGCCCGAACGATCCGACGGGCGATTACACGGGGCGAACGACGATGTCGTATATCTACAACATGAACATCGCCAACGTCTCGAATATATCTAAATTCGGGGACCCGACGAAGAGTGTGGTCCTGTTCGAGTGCAAAGGGTACCAGGCGGTGGGACTGGCGTCGGGCGAGCAGACGGTCGACAACTGGGGCGGATCCCCGGCGGGCAATATCCAGTGGATGATGCCGGGCAATGGCCAGTGGATCTACCTGACGACAGGCTATCTTGGCGGAGAGCCGCTCACGGTCAACAACGCTGGCACCTATGTAACGGTATTGCCGGGTTGGCACAATGATGGTGCGAACTATGTTCTCGCAGATGGTCATGTCAAGTGGCTGAAGGGCGAGAAGGTGTCACCTGGTTGGGATAACTACGGCTCCAAGGCGACGGCGACAGGCGATGAAGCGCCGAATATCACCATTGGGCCAAACACGACGACATCCATGGTCGCGGCATCGACGTCATTCTCGGGCGTGAGCGCGGTCAGCGGCGGCACATTCTCCGCCACGTTCAGCGTCCACTAGCTCAACCAGGCTGAGCCTAGGTGCGCGGAAGACCGCGAAGTCACCCCTTTCCGCGCCTAGGAAGTCGCGATAGCGGACCGCTTCTCAGCCTGAACCAAACAGGGACTTGCGTTCATTTGAACGCAACTGAATTGTTAAGGACCTAAGCTTTGCGGCAACGATGTCCACTGAATGAATTCAGTGGCTAGCGAGTTTCTGATTGTCCCTGCCGGGACGTCGGAGCGGCTTGGGCCGCCTTGATAACTGCACCGGAGTTCGCGTCGACAAGACGCCTTCGGAACTACCACCCCCCTGAAAGAAAGCCCACCCAATGAAGCTCAATTTACTGGCTACTCTCGCACTGTCTGTCGCCCTTTCAGTGCTTGCCACCACGAACGGGTTGGCAGCCCCCACACTGCTTGAGGCGATGGCCCCCGACAAGACCGGTGCATTCACGGTTGACGGGGTTGCGTTCGGTATCCTGCACAAGTCTGACCAGTGGGCGAATACGATGCAGAACAGCGTCGCGGTCGACTCGGGGTTTCCGCAAGCGACACCGGCCGGGTTTGAAACTAAGGGGAGCTTCAAGACGCCATCGGGCACGTATCTGTTAAACGAGCAGCTGAAGGCAGTGGATGGCGACACGGTCACGTATAGCGCGTCGCTGATTGGGAGTCCGGCGAAGCTAACGAATGTGCTGTGTCTGCTCGTCGACCTACCGGTAGGTGATTATAAGGCGCAGACAATCATGCTGGGCGATCAAGCGCTTGAGATGCCGTGGTGGTTCAAGAGTGAGGGATTGGCGAATGTCAAGCATATCAAGTCGATCCGAATCCCACTGCGCAACCAGGGAACTCTCGTCATCACGGGCGACCTCAGCGCCTACGTTCAAGACATTCGCGCTTATGGGGCCGAGCATATCAACATCCAGATAGGGTTTGATCCATCCAAGGGCAGTATCGATTCGTCCAAGTTGGAGCTGAGCTTCAATCGAGTCTCGTCGACTAATCCGCTCGCGGTGAAGTATAACCCGAACGCGACGAAGCCTGCGCGTCCCAAGCCCGCGCCACCGAAGCCGCAGAAGGACGAAACCGACCCCGCCGCCGTTGCCGCGATGCTGCCGAAGGTGACTCCCCTACCCGCGTTGCGCCCTCGCGGTGAGGATTTTGTTGACGCTGCCGGGAAGCCTGTCCGCTTCTGGGGAATGAACCTAGTGGCGTTCTATCCCGACCATGCGCTCGCGGACAAGACCGCTGATAACCTGGCGTCGGTGGGTGTCAACTTGGTCCGCCCGCACCACAATCTTCGTGACAGCCGCGATTGGGACCCGGCGGATGTGGCGTCGCTGCTCACATACGATGGAGACTCGCGGACGCCGAACCTGAAGGCGTGGGACCGCTACGATTACATGAACGCCGTGCTGAGGCAGAAGCGAATCTACCTGGCGCTCTCGATTCACTGCAGCCGCTCCTACAGGCCAAACGACGTGTCTATCATCAAGGGGACCCCCGACGATGAAGAGGCGTGGGGCGACGCGATGGACGAGCTCAACCACTGGGGCTGGCAGAAGCAGATCGACCCTTGCAAGATGCTCCCCGTAATAGATGATCGCTGCTTCGCGTTGGCCGCCGAATATGCAACGCGGATGCTGAAGCATGTTAACCCGTACACCGGTCTCGCATACGGCAGTGACCCGCAAGTCGTGTCGGTGGAACTGATCAATGAGTTCTCATCGGAGTACACGCTGGTCTGCCACAACACATTTCCGGCTTATTGGACCGACAAGCTCAACGCCAAGCTCGCGGAGTACTGCAAGGCGAAGGGGGTAGCACCGTTCACGCTCTACAATGCACGCACACCGGAGCAGGTTCGATGCTTCTCAGACTTCTGCAACGACCTGGATAGGTCATACGCGACCCGTATGGAGGCAGTGATTCGGAAGGCAGGATATGCGGGCCCAATCGAGTGCTCGAACCTCTGGCGCGGCGATGCCAACCTTCGGATGCGAACGCAGACCGACGGCGTTATCGAGGATCATGCGTATGACGACCCTCTGGCAACACAGCCAGGAAGCAAGTTCCTGTACAGCATCACGAAGTCAGCGGTTTCGGGCAAGCCTGTGGTAATCGGCGAGCTCAATCAGAGCGAGAGCCGCCAGATGTATGATCAGCGCAAGCTTTCATATACGATGATGCCCGCAGCGACTGCGGCGTACGCTTCGCTTCAAAACTACGCCGGGATTGTATGGTTCGCTTGGGCACACGGCATCTTCTCGACGATGCCTGACGGCTGGGGCAAGGGCGACTCGCGAAACCCGGCATTCCCAGGGATCATCGGCACGCTGAGCGGCGCTGGACCTATGCTCGACCATCTCCGGACGGCGGGACTGATCTACAAGAATCGGTATCTTGCACCTAGCAGCGACCCGCAGTTGATCGCTGTAGGTCCGACCTACACGCCGAATGGGTACGCTCAATTGATGGCGGGGCAAACTGTGCTGCAGCCCGGATGGCAGGCGGTGCACGGGTTCCGGAAAGCGTTCAGCGCGATTCCGGCAACGCAGGCTACCGCTCCTTGGACAAAACCGCTGCCCGCGGGCCCCATCGTTTCAGACACCGGGCAGATCGTCAATGACCCTGCGCGCCAGCAGGTGTCGTTCGCGGCTCCAAAGGCTGAGGGATTCAGCGGGCAACTCGACGGCAAACCCGCCGCGAAGCTGTCGGTTCTGAGCATCGGTGGCACAAGCGGGTTCGCGACCGTTATGATCGTCGCGCTCGACGATTTGCCGCTCGCAACATCGAAGCGGATACTCGTCAGCCGCACGTACAACGATGGCAAGGCCGAGTCGAACTCTCTCGCGGTGACGCTGAATAGTCTGGCGAAGGGAAAATGGTCGATGAGCGTGACACGGCCAACGCCGACTTCGGCGGTTGTGGCACCGAGTGCGGGCGGAGCGGTTCAGCTCCCCGTGACAGCATGGAATGAATGTGAGTTGAGCCGTGAGTAGTACCCTTGCCGGCAATCGCCCGGGATCACAATGCGAGCACGTGGCCAATGGCTCCCGTCTGTTCACTCGCTGGCGCGACCCGGTTAGCGGAGTGGAAAGCCGTGTTTTGACTTCGCGTGTCGCGCCGATGCAACTGTCGTTCTATTTCGTCAACCCCAGCCTCACCGACGATGGGCGGTACTTGTGGTTTTACTGCGTGTATCCGCCCGGAGGTCGAAACGCCTATGGGTGGCAATTGGGCGTAGTGGACTTCGAGGCCGACACCATTCGCGTTTATCCGGAGACGATGTTTCAGGACGCATCGCCTTATGTAGACCTCGCAACCGGCGACGCTTACTGGACGACGGGACTGGAGATATGGCGTCGCGGGCCTCGGTCGACCGATATCGCGCAACGCGTGGGGGCGTTCCCGGCGGATGTCGCCAATAACCGGCGGCCGCGGCGGATCGCGACACACTTGACACGGTCAGCGGACGGCAAATCGTTCGCAATCGACGCCGAGTTCAGCCCTGACTGGTATGTGGGCGATATACCAGTCGACGGATCATCGCCAGCGCGTATCTGGCAACAATTTGACCGATGCTATAACCACGCGCAGTTCAGCCCGACCGACCCGAATACGATACTTGTCGCGCAAGATGGCTGGTTCGATTCAGCAACCGGCGAGAAGGGCGAAGGCGAGGACAGACTGTGGCTGCTGACACGGGGCGGCGAAGCGCGACCGCTCTGCCCCGATGCGCCAGCAGCGTCGAACCGCCGCGGTCATGAGTGGTGGGATGCGGATGGCGAGCATGTCTGGTACATCGACTACCGCAACGGCACTGAGCGTGTCAACATCCACACGGGCGTCCGCGAAACCATCTGGGCGAACGGCCACACGCACTCTCACTGCGACCGGGCTGGGCGCTACCTTGTGGGCGATACCTTCACGCCTCCGGGACACTGGGCGATGGCGTTTTACAACATCGCCACCGGACGAGAGATCGCCATCGTGACCGAGTTCCCAGTGTACAATGGCGCTTGCGGCTGCTCGAGCCTTCCGGCGACGACGGCTGGCTACGACGCAACGCAGTACCATGTCCACCCACACCCGCAATTCTGCAACGGGGACAGGATGATTGCGTACACGACCAATGTGCGCGGGTCGATTGATGTCGCCCTGGTGGACGTTGAGCAGCTGGTCGCGCTGACGTCTTAGGGGCGGGAAATCCCCATCCCCCTCGCGGACTCGGGACCTTCCCGAAACGGGAAGGAAACTTCTCTGCGGCACAGCGCATCGATCATCCCCTCGCTGCCGCTAGCCCACGATGGCGAGCTTGAAATCATCCTCGTCAAATGCGCCATCAGCGGGGAATTGGCCGAATCTCATGCGCGTGCTTCGGTCCGGCTGTCGCTCCCGTTGCAGGAACGTAACGACAACGTCGGCGCTATCGATTCCCTGCGGCTGTTCGTTTAGGTGCACGTGACCGTCTTTATACACACCTTCAATTGCTGTCAGCATACGCCCTCCGTTTGTAGCCCTCGCCCTCATCTCCATTATACCAAAGCGCAGCTTATTCAACCCGGCCCTGCCGAGTTTTGTGAGACGTCAGGATCGCGCAAATGCCATCGCCCTAGTGCACGATGGCGAGCGGGAAGTCTGGGACGCTGGGGGGCTTTTGGGTCGTTGGGTGCTGGGTACCGTTGGTCAGGTCCTTCACGCGCTCGGCGATCCACGCGTCGAGCGTCGCAATTGTGATCTTGCCTTTACCGAACGCGTCGGCTTTGCCGTTCAGGCCCTCAAGCAGCGCCTTTGTGAATGCGCCATTCCCCCATACCGGGTCCTCGTACGACGACTCGCTACCCGTTGACGATGAGAACACGACGGTGCCGTTCTCCGCGCTGGAGAGGTCGTTGACGATGCGGGTGACGTCGGGGGCGATGCCCTTGTGAGCGCGACCGGAAACGTTGCCGGAATGACACGAGTCGAAGAAGAAGATCGCCTTGCCCGCGATTGCCTGGAGCGTGTTCGTGAAGTCCGAGAACGGGATGCCAGTGCTCTTGTAGCGCGCGCGGTCGAAATCGTAGGGCACGAAGAGATAGTTGCCGTTCGGGTCGAGAGCTCCGTGGCCGGAGAGAAAGACCATGGCGACGTCTCGGCTGGTGGTTTCCTGCTGTATCCACTGTAAGCCATCCTCGATGCTGGCCTTGTCAGCGCCAGCGTCGGTGAGCGCCTTGACGGTCACCGCGCCATATAGCAACCCCTTTTGCGAGACCATCTTGGCCGCAAAATCAGCAGCGTCTTTCCCTGGGTAGGTGAGCGTCAGATCTTTGTCCTTATATGCGGCGACACCGACGGCGAGAATATATAGCTTGGGTTTGAGCGCATCCGGCGTAAGGGCGGTGGGAGCATTCGCGTTGCCCGTACCCGCTGACCACTTCAGCGATACGGTTGCCGCCTCCGACGACGCGAACCTGTTCTCGGCAATCACGCTTATCGTGCAGTCGGCGTGCGGCACGGTCACCGTGGCAGTGTCAGTTTGGCCGTCGGCGGAAACGAGTTGAATGCGCTTGGCGGCTACAGCGGGGCGGCCATTGACCAGCACGCGTACCGTGGTCGCGGGCTCGCCTGATGGCGTACGCACCGAGTAGCGGACGGTAACGGTGTCGGATGAGATCGGATCACTGCCGGTCGGCGACAGGATTGTTACGACGGGCGGTAGTTTCGTCGCAATATCGGCGACGACTGTTTTGCGGCCAGCTTCTGCATCGGCCTGACTGACGGCGACTTTCTCATCGAGTGCTGTGATAGCTTTGGCTATCACATCGGGGCGGTAGAACTGATCCCTGAATCGTGACGCAGGAAAGAAGTCTGCGGAGTGATCCTTTCCGCGATTTACTTGCCAGCCTATCAGGTCTTCTCCGCCGGGGGAACAATCGTAATAACCAGATGGAGTCCAGGCGACCCAGCGCTTTTGGTCGGCGTGGGGAAAGAATGTCAGCAATCCTTGCCCGTCGATCATGCGGTACCAGCGGATAGTCCCATCATCACACGCGACAATTCCAACGCGACCGTCCGCGGACACGTTCACGGCCGACGCATCGGCGGGAAGCGCGTTTGACCACAGCTTCGCGCCGTTTGGAGCGAAGCAATAAAGGGTCCATTCCGCGCCTAGCAGAAATCGTGTGCGGGCGGGAGCTATGGCAACCGACCGTGCGAACTCGTTGCTTTGCAGCGTTAGCGCTACGCCATTCACCGATGGCGTTCGCATATTTTGCCAATTTTTGATATCCACACCTGGCGCGTAGGTGATCGGCTTGACGAATTTGGCGTTTGAACTGCCCTGCTGCATTTGGCGGGACGCTAACGAGAACGTTGCTGGTTCAATACCATAGCCCTTGAATGAAAAGGAAGTGTCGGTGCCGTCGGCAGACGTTGTGAAGTTGTCAAAACTGCCGTGAAGGTTCGCGATTGATGGCGAAATGGCGACCGTTTTCCGACCAGCGGAATCAAACACGGTGATAGTCGGGTCGGCGCTTGCGGCGACGTACCCACCGGACGGTAGCGTCAAAAGGCTGGTAATTGTGTTCGGTGCTATGGGAGTGTCCGAATAGGCGCCCTGGCCGCCGTGCTGCCAACTCCGCACAAGGGTAGACTGGGGGGACAGGCTAGAATACCCAGCGCCACCGGCCAGCAGAGTGCTTCCGTCCCGCGACCAGGTGGTAGCGAGGTTCCAGTTAGGCGTTAAGCCCTCTACCGACGGCGAATAGAGGCGAGATAGATCTTTGGCGGACAGTACGTCTACTCGGATCGAATCGTTGTAGGTGATGGCTATGCGCGTGCCGTCTGGGGAGTAGGCGCAGCTATAAGGCTGTTTGCCGCCGGGCGCAGCAACGCGTGCAAGTTGGCTGAGGCCGCTGGCGGTCAGCGAGTACGTCGTAATGGAACCGTCAAATGCGGTAGTGACGAGGCGCTCGGAACTATCCGGCGCAGTATTCGAAAATGAGATTCCCCAGCGCTGCGCAATGCATTTCGTATCCGCGCCAGCGACTTTCCAGTTCGTGGTTTTGTAAACGCGCACCTCTCCAGAGGAGCAGGCAACAGCCAGGTAGAGCCCATCGGACGACCACGCCATGCGATCAATCGTGCTGGGCAGTTCAGTCAAACGGCGCTTCATCTCACCTGTGCGGCGATCGAACAGGTAGACGCAGTATTGAACATCCCAACTGTATCCGGTATTGCCTCCGGACGCGACCACATTGCCATCCGGGGACATTGCGACGGCGTATACGGCTCCTTCGTAGGAATCACCGCACGGCGGGCGAATCGTTGTTTCAAGTTGGCCTGTCGCCAGATCCCACACTCGGAGAGTTTTGTCGAAGGAGGCGGATGCGAGGTATCGACCGGCGGAATCGGTGGCGATCTGCCCAATATTGCCCAGGTGCGTACCAGTTTCTACCCGAAGGATCGGCGCGGTAGGAGGCTCATCCGCACGCGCCGCAAAGGCCGTGAAGACGACGGCAGCGACGAAAGCCGAAAGGCAGCTTGCAATGGCGCGCGTCATGATTTTTCTCCGTGATTTCAAGCACAAACGATCAACTAGATCGAGATGTTACCACGGCAGAGATAAAAAGCGATGACGTAGTGAGCATTGTTACAAATGGTGCCATATCTGGCTTATCGAGGCGGTCCCACGGTTTCACCAGGGTCGAAGGTGAAGGGTATCAGGCGGACGGGATACTGCGCTTCTGGGTGGTCGATCTTGTCGACAAGCATGCCAACCGACGCGGAGCCCATTTGGTACCAGGGGACGAGCATGGAGCTGATGATTACGCCAGCAGCGTCGTCTTCGCGCGACTCGCCTCGAAATGTCGCCAGCGTAAGGTCGCCGGGCACATCGAGCCCCTCCATCTTCGCGGCGAACAAGAGCGGGCTAGCGGTGAACTGATCGTACGCGATCACGCCTGTCGGCCTCTCGATGCTGCTGAACCATTCGCGACCGACTTCAACCCAACCTCGCGTGCCCACTAGCTTCTCGGCGACGCTAGGCTGCAGCCCAGCGGCACGCATAGCATCAGTGTAGCCAGCGATTCGGTCGTGTTTGCTGTAGTGGGTAGTCCCATGCATCGCAAACGTAATTCTCGTGTGGCCGTGGCCAATGAGGCGTTGGGTTAACTCGCGAGACGCTTCGTAATCGTTGGGCCGCACCGCATCGAACTCACGATTCACGTTCATCCATACTGCTGGCTGCGACGGGTTGTCGAGGGCAGCTTCCAGGGCCGGGGGGATGGCTGCCATGTAGTTGACGAGAACACCGTCGATCATCCACTCGCGCAGGAACTTGGGCATGGAATCGATGCGCTTCGGGTCGTGTTTTGGCAACATTGCTTGGAGCAGATGCAGATTACGGGCTTCGAGGGCATCGTGGATTCCCCACAGGAACGGCCACGATATTGTGCTTAGGTCCGCCGTCGGCGTAAGGAGCATAGCGACACAGCCGAACTTGCCGGTCACCATGGTGCGCGCGGCGCTATTGGGGCGATAGCCGAGTTCGCTAGCAACCTGCTCGACGCGCCACTTAGTCTCGTCGCTTACGCGAATTGACGTTTTGGAGCTGCCAAGGGCCGCTGAGACCGCCTGCCGCGAGACTCCCGCCCGCCGCGCAATATCTTTCATCGTGATTGTCATGGTCGCCCCATCCCTCGCGGTCAGTCAAGAACCGGATATGTGATGATAGCACGGACAATCATGGATGTCAACGTCAAAAAAAATGTCATTGAAGTCCTTGACAAGGTTAATTGCTCGTGCTATCATGGGTTCATCGTTGTTTGTCGTCGCCCCTGGCACCGTGGAATCAGCATGGTGACCGAAAGGATGCGGTTTCTCCTATGAAGCGTTCAGGATTTACCCTTATTGAGCTTTTAGTCGTTATAGCTATTATTGCGATACTCGCAGCTGTACTTTTCCCTGTGTTCGCGACTGCTCGTGAAAAGGCACGGCAAACGTCGTGCTCGTCCAACCTCAAGCAGATGGGGCTTGCCACGCTTCAGTATGCGCAGGACTACGATGAGACGCTCTTCATGGGACAGTACACGGCCGGTCAGCACTGGGCGGCCGATATTAACCCATACGTTAAGTCAGTCCACACATACCACTGCCCCGATGATGTGAGCATTTCGGGTAAGTCCTGTTCGTATGGCTACAACGGCAACCTCAACAGCTTCGTCACTGGCATGAGCGTGAGCCCCGGCGTACAATTGTCAATGTTCGGATCGACAGCGAAGTCCGTGATTTACTTCGAAGTCACCGGTAACAACATTGCCGGCGGATACGACCCGGCGACTGACATGGGGCAATACGATCCTACTGGCTACGGCACAGGTGGCCCGTATGAGCCACATGGCGCGGGGCAAACGGGATGGCCGTGCTCGGGGCAGACACTGCTCTATGCGACTGGCTGGATGCGCTACTCGACATGGCACGGCTCGACCTGCGAAACGTATCAGAGCGTCGACGGGCGACACTCAGGAGGCTCCTGCTTCCTGCTGGCCGACGGTCACGTCAAATGGCTAAAGCCCAATGCGGTGACGACAGGCAAAGATAACCCTACTGCGGGCGACTGCGGCGTCTATAGCGGCAACAACCCCGGCAACTCCGCTAACTCCGGCTGCGCCGACTCCACTATTGCTGCAACGTTTGGCTACCATTAACGAGACGTCGGTGTCTCTCTATTACGATGAACCGTAGCGGATTAGCCCGCCAGCGTCCGCGATCACGTGAAAGACCTCAATGATGAACCTCAAGACCTTGTATCATCTCTCCGCTCTTGCTGCGGTCTCGCTCGCGGCATGCTCCACAGTTCCCGCTGCTCCTGACCTGTCTGGTTTACGCAGCGGACTGAGCTTATACCTGCCGCTCGACGGTTCCACGACGCCAAAGGTTGCTGCGGGCTCGACGGCTGTGACGGCTGGAGCGATGACATACGAAGCGGGGGTTGTCGGTCAAGCGGCAGCATTGACTGACAAGGCGATTGTCATCCCCGGTGCAGCAAACTTTGATCGTAAAGCTGGGACAATTTCACTTTGGATGAAGCCGACGTGGTCGGTTTCCGATCCGACGAACTCGTTTCGCACGCTTGCGGGTACCGATAACTTCCAGGTTTGCATTCAGCCCAGCAAGAACGTGATGTTCTTTATGACGGGCACATCCAAGCCACAGGTGGGCTATCAATGGGACTACGGCAACGCCGATTACAATGTTGCGAAATCGTGGAAGGCTGGTGAGTGGCGGCATGTGGCGATCACATGGGACAGCTCGACCGGCGCAAAGGCGATGTATATGGACGGCAAGGTTGTGGCGTCAAATGTGACCGACCTGATTCGCACCGATCCCATTGTTGACGCTGTAACGTTCACCCTCGGCCGCGAAAACGCACCTGGCGACTATGATGAGGTCGCATTCTGGACGCGTCCGCTGACCGCCACCGAGATCGCCCAGCTTCACGATAACCCCGAGGCGGCCGCTAAGGCGCTCTCGTCGACGGCACAGGTCAAAGTGTCGCTCGCGAAGCCGTGGCCGATCATCGTAAGCGTGGTCGCACCGATGCGTGCACAGGACACGATTGTGGCGCCCAGCGAGTCGTTCACAGCGAAGGTGCCGATTAAGAACGCAAGCATCGCCCCATGGACTGGCGAGATCGAGTTCTCGCTGCTTGACGTCCGCGATGCGGTCCGTGCGAAGCAGCGCATCGCTGTTACGCTCACGCCCGGGGAATCGCGTCCCTTGCCGGTGTCGTTCCGTATACCAGAGCGTGGCGCGTTCAAGGTCGCTGCATGTGTGCAGGTTGGCGCGGATCGGTGGGAACGCGATGTTGCAAGTTTGGCGTCCTGGCCACAGCCGACCGGCGCACCAAGCGCCGGTTCTTTTTTTGGCTACCACGTGAACTCTTGGAGCCAGGATATGCTCGACGCGGCAGCTCGTCTGGGCCTGGGCTGGGAGCGCGGTCACAACATGCTGCAGGCGACATGGTTCATTCGTGCCGAACCTCGCGAAGGAGCTTGGGACTACAACCACGATTTCCAAATCGACAACCTGAAGAAGCGGAAGATGAACATCCTGGGTCAGTTCTTCGGAACACCTTACTGGGCTGCAGCATCGGGCGGTGTCCCTATTCCCCAAGACGAGGTGAACGCGTACCCGTCGGGTTCGGCGCCAAAACTGGATGCGTTCCGCGAATACGTGACGCGCACGGTCAACCGATTCAAGGGAACCATCCACGACTGGGAGACTTGGAACGAGCCAGAGGTCAGTATGTTCTGGAACGGCAGCCCCGAGCAGCTTGCCGAGATGATCAAGGTGGCGTATGAAGCCGCGAAGGCAGCCGACCCGACATGCAATGTGATGCACGCAGGCTACACTAGCGCTTGGAATTGGGAGGAGCAGGCTGCGAAGGCGGGAGCGTTCAAGTATGGCGATGCTGTATCGTGCCACGTTTACTACACTGCGTCGCAGAGCCCGGAAGAGGCATACGCCAATATGAAGGCGACATACGACCATTTTGAGCGCCTCCCTATTGTGTACGGACACGGGAAGGCGCTGCCCATCTGGAACACGGAGTCGGGATTGCCGTCGACCAGCTGGCTTCGCGGACTGGACGCATGGACCGCTCTGCCGGAAAGCGTCCGGCCAGCGTGTAACGCCGCTGCTGCCGCGCGGCGGCAGGTGCAGTTCGATGCGCTACAACAGGCGATCGGTTACGTGCGCTCGTTCTCGTACCTGCAGAGCGCTGGCGATGCGGGGCCATATGAGTCGCTCAGCACCACGGATATCACGAACGCGCAGAAGCCGCAGGTGATCGCCCGGGTCGCAATGGCCGCGCAAGTGGACGGTGCCCGATGCGCCGGGATGGTTCGCAGACCGCAGGGGCGGTTCTGGGCGGTGGTTTATCAAAAGCCAGCCGGGAAAGGGTCAGTAATCGTTAGGTGGGTCGGGGACGGCGGTCAGGTGCGTATTAACGCGAAAGGGCTAGGCAAGAATTTACGGGCAGTGGATTTCATGGGCAATGATCGCGCCGTGACCGCTGCGCCCATTGTCACTGACGAGCCAAGCTATCTCCACGTCCCCGCCAACGCTGTCGATGTGATCAAAGCGCTTAAGGCGGCGGCGATCGACGTGCTCCGTACTCCGGTCGCGCTTCCAGGCAAGGCGGCCATATCCGATGCGCCGAATATCGGTCCGGCCCGCGCCAACTACTCGGCACCGATGGAAAACCCGCGCGGGCTCTTCGCCGTGGATTTACGGCGCTACGCCAACATGGGCTTCTACGATGCCGCCGCAGGTGACCGCAAGGGTGGATGGAGCGACGAGGGACCATTCAACTCGCTTGCGACCATGCCTGTGGGGAAGCAATCGTATTTTGGCGTCCCGTTTGACATCGTTGACCCCGCCACAAACCACGAAACGGCGGTGATCACCCTGCGCGGCAAGGGAGCGACGCCGTCGTTTCCACAGTGGGTAACGGGTATTGCGGTGAATCACAAGGCGCGAGTGCTTTACTTCCTGCAATCGTGTTCGTGGGATGCTCCCGGGGAGATCGGTCGGTACCTGATACGCTATGCCGATGGAAATACAGCCACGGCGATGATATCGATACCGCGCAACTGCGCTAACTGGTGGGTGGGCGCGCAGCCTAACGAAGACTCGCGGCTGGTGCCGGTGAGGGTGACATCGACGGCCGACGGCAAGCCCGCGTGGCGATACCTTCGGGTGTGGGAGTGGCAGAACATCAAGCGCGACGTGGCAATCAGCTCTATCGACTTTGTCTCGTCGGATACGGGGGCAACTCCGATTCTGATCGCGATATCGGGCGTGGAGTAGCGCGAAACGGCTTAATCACTGCCGCTTTGCGAGCAGCAGGCAGGCATCGTCGGTAAGTACTCCACCGCCAAAGGAACGAGCGGCTTCGAGAAACGTGGTAGCCATTTGCCGAAGCGAGCCGAGAGAATATGTTTGCTGCGCGATTCGCTTGAGGCCATCCATGCCGAAGAAGTTCCCATTGCGGCGGGACTCCGTGATGCCGTCGGTGACCATTAAGATCATGTCGCCTTTATCGAGCGTAGCAGAGACTGCCTCATAGTCCGCCCCGACCATCACGCCCAGAGGCATGCCGTGAGCGTCGACCTCGTAAACGGTGCCATCGGGCTTGATGATCAGTGGCGGTTCAGAGCCGCCTACGGTAAATTCCGTTTGCCCGGTAGCGGGGTCATATATTGCCAGCATCAGGCAGACGAAGCCTGCAGTCAGCGTGTTTTCAAGCGCGAGTCCGTCGGCAAGGAAGCCGTTGAGGCGTTCCATTGCCCGCTGCGGCGACGTCGACTCGCGCAGGTAGGCACGCAGGGTGTATTTGATCTCCGCCGTCCGCGCAGCTGCCGATAGCCCTTTGCCGGACACGTCGCCTACGACAAGCGCCACTCGTCCACCCTCCAGCGCGAAGGCGTCCATAAAGTCGCCGCCAACTTCCATATCCGTCGACGCCGCCTCATACATGGTCGTAACGGCAATGCCGGGAAATGCGTCAGACGGGGGCATTTGCAGCAATGACCGCTGAAGTGTAGCGGCTATGTTGTGTTCCCGCTCCAGGGCCGCCGCCAAGTCCTGCTCGGCGACTTTGCGGTCCGTGATGTCGAGCGCAACGCCAATCATCCGCTCAGTCTTGCCGTCGCCGCTCGTCTGCACCTGACCACGAGACGCATACCAGCGCGTATCGCGACCGACGAGAATGCGATATTCGGTCGAGAACTCTGAGCGCTGCTCCA
The DNA here is from genome assembly GCA_036504535.1 of Capsulimonadaceae bacterium. Taxonomy (GTDB): domain Bacteria; phylum Armatimonadota; class Armatimonadia; order Armatimonadales; family Capsulimonadaceae; genus JARLGU01. Next base: position 6,828 of record DASXUY010000022.1, on the reverse strand, counting down.
CCGCTACACGAAGGATGTCAATGACTGCCCGCCGATACGCCTCGTGTATCGAGCCTATAGGTCCTGCGGTCGGATCGGCGGTCATAAGGTGCGCAAGAATGGTATCTGGATCATCCGTCTGGGCTTGGCTATCGCCCGTGAGTTCAATCGACCACGTATACATGTGAGCCGCAGAGAGCGCGAGCCGCATTCTCTCCTCGTTTTCGCTCAGCGCCGATTCAGCTCTCTTGCGGGCGTCAATGTCTTGCACAATCCCCTCGAACGTGATCGGATTGCCGTCCTTATCATAGTGCACGTTGCCTTTGGACGATATCCAAAGTGTGTTACCTCCGGGTCTCACGGCACAGAATTCGACCTCGAGTGGCGTTCCCAACTCAATAGCCCGTTGGACGGCCACAGTCGTGCGGCTTCGGTCGTCAGGGTGGATAGCTGAATAGAATAGGTCGAGCGTAACGGGTTGATCCAACGGAATTCCGAATAGCTCATACGTTTTCTGCGACCACATGAGTTCGCTCGTTCGCAAATCGTAGTGCCATGTGCCGACACCCGCGCCGACCACTGAAAAACGCAACCGCTCTTCGCTTTGCTGAAGCGCCAGAGCGCTTTCACGCAGTTGTTGCTCTGCGGCGATGCGGTCAGAGATGTCGCGGGCGATAGTCGACGCACCGATAACTTCGCCGCTTTCGTTGACAATTGGGGCTATCGTCAGAGACACATGGACGAAAGTTCCGTCCTTGCGTCGCCGCAGAGTTTCATGGTTCTCGATTGTCTCGTTGTGCCGAAGCCTCCCCATGATCTGCTCAAGGTCGTTCGCATAGCCTTCGGGCACAAGGAGGCTCACGTGTTTGTTGACGGCTTCTTCGGAGGTGTATCCATACAGTTTTTCGGCCCCTCGGTTCCAACTCAAAATCGTGCCGTCAATGGCCTTCGCGATAATCGCGTCGGGAGTTGAGCGGATTATCGCTGCAAGTTGCTTCACGGCATCGTCAGATTGCTTGGCGTGGGTTATATCGCGAAAGTTAACCGTGACGCCCGACCGCGTTGGATAGTAGCGAACCTCGAACCACTTCTTCATGGTCGGTTGGTAAATGATGGAGAGAGACGAACGGCGGCTTTCCATCGCAACCTCGAGGCCCTTAAAGCCAGCGAGATGGATTCTGTCGGGGAATGCGTCTTGGAACCTGCGACCGATAAGGTCTTTTCTTGGCGAGAGGTACTGTTCCGCGCTGTCGTTCATGTAAACGAAGCGAAAATCGCGATCCAGGACGTAGAGACCGTCGGTGATACTATCGAGGATGTCCTCCAATCCTTCGTGCGCAAGGCGAAGGGTCTCCTCCGCTCGGCGCCAATCGGTGACATCGAGCGTCGAGAATGCCACGGACGTCACAGCCCCCTGCGCGTCATAGACAGGCGACATCGCGTACTGAAACGTCCGCTTAGCCCCGCGCAAATCGCTCTCTGCTTCACCCGAGCTACCGTCAGCGCCAGCGGCAATCGCGCATATAGTCTCAAGCGTGCTTTCTGCGGCTGCCGGCGAAACACCTATCGCGCAGAGTGTGTTGCCAAGCAACTCCTCTTCGGTCACGCCATAATCACGAAGAATGGAGGCACTCACGAATATGAAGCGCCCACTTAAGTCCAGCACAAACATATACGATTGCGATAGACTAGCGACGGCTTCGAGCAGCGTTTCGCGTTGCGGGCGCGTTAGCGGCGCATCGGCAGCAACTGGCATTTCTCCTGAACTTAAACTCAACAAAATATGCCTCTTAAAGAATAATGCGTCCGAACCTAGCATTATTGTACATCGCGCAAGCAAGCTTCCACGCTCAATATTGTTGTGATGTACCCAAGAATTTTCCGCGAACGTTAGACCTCTCGCATTTGCATGACAAGACGCCAAGCACGAATGCGGGTTGCCTTATACGAAGTGGTTCCGGTATAATGGAAGCATCGCAGGTGAGCCCTTCGGCAAATCGACCTTACCGGGCCGCCGCGAAATGGAACGATGTCAACAGACCCCAGTCACAGTACCCACGGTCGTCGAGAACACGTTAGTCTTAACGAACAGTCCGTGCCAGGTATCTTGACCGCATAGGCGCTCCCAGCGTCGCAGCGGCCAGCCTACCAGGCCGCTGACTACAGTTACGTCCGTCTTCCCGATGACCACCATAGTCAACGCGGGCAGGTGTAATCCTGCGCGCGATTTGTCACGTGTCGTTTGCACCACGCGATGGAGGTGCGTTCAAGTGAACGCAGTTCCGTTTTGCCGCTCACGACGAACGTGGCAGTTGTCGTCCAGGCTCAGCCTGGCAGGGAAAGGCGCGAATGCTCAAACGGCCCCTACTTGCAGGGATTCTGCCCAGCAGATTCTTGTTGCTGCTTAGCGTGCTAGGCCCAGGCATCATCACGGCAAACGCCGACAACGATGCCTCGGGTATCTTTGGCTACTCTATGGCAGGGGCGCAGTATGGGTACAAGATGTTGTGGGTGCTCGTGCTCTCCACCATCGCGCTAGGGGTCGCGCAGGAGATCTGTGCCCGCATGGGTGCAGTCACTGGCCGCGGTCTCGCCGATCTCATCCGCGAGGAGTACGGTCCCAAGATCACGCTATTCGCCATGACTGCGCTGCTGATCGCGAACTTCGCCACCACAGTGTCCGAGTTTGCAGGCATCCTTGCTGGTGTTCAGCTGTTCTTGCCACCCCAAATCGCGCGCTTTATTGTGCTGCCGATTGCGGGGATGGGAGTGTTTCTGGCGGTCACCCGCGGATCCTACCGTAAGCTTGAGAAGTTCCTGCTTGGCGCATCCCTCATCTACCTACTCTACATCGTGAGTGCGGTCATGTCGCATCCCGATTGGGGGCAGATCGCCCACAGTGCTTTTGTTGCGCCGTTCGCTGGCGTGCACAATGTCAACGCGTACGTCTTTATCGTGATCAACATCATCGGCACGACGATCACCCCGTGGGGGCAGTTTTACATCCAGTCGTCGGTGCGCGATAAGGGAGTCAAACCACACGAGTTCAAGCTGCTTCGGATGGACGTGATGTTCGGCGCGTTCTTCACAACGTTTATCGCGTCCGCTATCGTGATCTGCTGCGGCACCATGCTATACCCGCATCCCGAGTTGCACAACCTGCAGGATGCTGGCCAGGCTGCGGCCGCGCTTGCGCCGCTGGCGGGCAAGTTCGCCAGCGTCATCTTCGCGATCGGGCTCATCAACGCGTCGATGTTCGGCGCCATTGCAGTGCCTCTCTCCACGGCGTACGCGATCACCGAGTCGCTGGGCTGGGAGTCGGGAGTTGGGCGACGGATCAAGGAAGCGCCGCTGTTTATCGGCATCTTCACGCTGCTCATCATCGCATCCGTGCTGACCGTCATGGTGTTTCCGCACCACCTGTCGAGCCTGATCATCCTGCCCAACGTCGTCGGCGGCGCACTGCTGCCCATCATCCTTGTGCTGATGCTGCTGCTCGTCAATAAGCGTCGGCTGATGGGCACTTTCGTCAACTCGCCAGCCTACAACGCCATCGCGTGGACGACCACGGTCGTAATCGCGGTGCTTTCGCTCACCCTGCTTATCACAACGCTACTGCCGCACTAGCTTGCGGGTTCCGCTAGGACGTAGGCACCCAGCACTTTGCCGACTATGCCGAGGGAGTCGGGGGAGCACTTGTCGGGGGTGTCTTCAAGGGTGTGCCAGGCGGCGTAGTTGAAGTCGATCAGGTCGATGGTGGGGATGCCGACGGCTATGAGGGCGTCGTGGTCGTCGGTGATCTGGTAGTCGACGCGTTGCGGGAACTGGGCGGCATAGCCTAGCTTGGCGGCGATGCTCCAGACCTTCTCGGTCAGTTTCGGAAACTTGTTGGTCGAGGTGCGCTCAAGCGGGATGACGACGTCCTTCTGGCCGATCATGTCGATCAGCACCGCTTCGGCGGGCTTGAGGCCTTCGGGCTTTGCGGCGAAGTGGCGAGCGCCGATGTACATCGCATCCTCGCCCGGTCCCCAGTCTTCTCCATCCCAAAACGCCAGGATGACGCCCACGTCGGGCTTCTTCTCGTGCAGTTGGCGGGCAAGCTCAAGCAGGACGGCGACACCGGATGCGCCATCGTTCGCGCCAAGTATGGGCTTTGAGCGGTTGGTGACGGTGAAGTCCTGGTCGGCGGTGGGGCGGGTGTCCCAGTGCGCGCACAGCATCACTTTGCGGGCAGCGGTCGGGTTGATGATGCCGAAGATGTTGGTCATCGGCACATCGATGTTCTTGTGCGGGTCATGCCACGTGAAGCGCTGGCGGCGGACTTCGTCCACGTTCGGGCCGAGTTGGTCCACGATATAGTCAGCGCATTTGGCGTGCGGCTTGGTGCCGGGAACGCGCGGACCGAAGGCGCACTGGGCTTTGAGGTCTTCGAACGCGCGGGCGTTGTCGAACGGAAGGGTTGCTACGACGGCATTCGCTGCATTGGCTTGCGGCGGTGTCACCGGCGCATCAGCGCGGCATCCGAGTGTCAGCAGCATCAGCGCGGCGGCAATGCCGCATAGCATTCGGGTCATCGTCCGATTATCCGTCCTTCAGTGGCGTAGTTGAGAGGCTGCCGCGATATTGCGAAGTCTCCGACTGCTTTGGCGAGCGGCACGCCTGTATTGTTTGCGATGTCGCTGCGGCTCCAGATCTCGAAGTAGCCGAGCGCACCGTCCGACAGCAAGCGGGTCGTCGCGATATTGTAGCCCTGGCCGGGCTGGATCGACTTGCCGCCGATAGTGATATCGACGATGCGGGAGCCGTTGCCCTTGGACGTATCATACGTCACGCACAGCCCCGATACCTGCAAGAAGCCTTCGTACGGGCTCGGCGTTCGCGACACGGAGCGCTCGAACGCCTTCTTGAGCTGCGCGCCGGTGAGCTTAAGCACGACCACGGTGTCGGTGGTATCCGACGACGCGCGGAGCGCCGCGACGATCTTCTCGCTATCGACCGGCCCGGCTGGGATCACCACGGGGCGAAGTTCGCTGGCGGGAATGATGGCTGCGTCGGCTGCGCCTTGAGATCGGGCCGCGTCGGCCACGAGGTTCCCAAAGTTCGATTCGGACGTGTTCGCGCGGGTACCATCAAGCGCGGTCTTGTTGGACACCGTCGCCGCGAGCGAGACGGCGCATGCAAGCGCGAGTACGGCAACAGTTGCGATAGATCGATAAGCGTTTTTAGTTATCATAGCAAAATCCTTGGGCGCCGGGCTGGGTTGTGTCACGCGGAAACCGGGACTGAACTCCCGCCCTGACGAAGAACACCCCTTGTTCGCAAGCGTTCGTTGCCCCGCGTACGGACAGTCATCCGGGACTGAACTCCCGGTCTGACGATGAACACCCCTCCGGGGCTTAAGAGTGTGCATCGAGGAACCGTTTTTGGGTTTCATCCGCAAATGCGATCAGCGTCACCTGTATGACGCCAGCAGGCAGGCGAGTGTTCCCCCCCTGCTCGCTCAGGCGAGCTGTCCCCACGAGTGGGGACGCTGTTGTCCGACTACTGCTTGGCCGGCCGGGTACGTGATGCTGAAGACCTCACCTGGCCAGCAGACTGGCCCAAGCCCAGCCCCTCTTTTTGGAAAGGACGAGGGGAGCCAGAATCTGACGCGTTTTGCGTGCAAAATCCGCAATGCGATTCGTTTTTTTGCGTGCAAAATTGTGTGTCAGATTACTGTCCGATCGGCCCTAGCTCGGCCCCTGTTCGCTCGGCTCGCTGTCCCCACTAGTGGGGACTCTGTTGTTTGCGCTAAGAAGCGAGGTCACCGACCACGGCTTGGCGGGCCGGGTTCGTGGACCAATATGAATAATTTGGCTTTAGCGAATCGCAGTATTCATGAATATTTGTATGTCTGGTCACAGACCACTTCGGTCTGCTCGGGCTAGGCCGCAAACGACCTGTCTGGGTCGGCATGTCGTGTGAACTGGACCTATAGTACCATTAACCCTGGCTCGCTCCCGTTGCCCGATCTACTCTACAGTAATATTTTATCACGTCAAAGTTATATTGTCAAGAAGAATAAGAACATTTGTTTGTTATGTTTGTGTTCGCAGCGGTGATCTCAGTGACCGCTATCGGTTTATCCAAGGGTGGCGTAGATGTAAACGACGTGGCGGGTATCGTCGACGATGATGTAGCCGCTCTGCATCTGCTCTGTGCTCTTCAGATGGTATTTGCGTCCATTCGTTATGACGGGGGGGATGAACCATGGCGCGTTGTTGGTGAACCTCGTGTCGAGGAAGAGGGCGTCGTTGCTTGTCGATTGGACATCGTAATTAGGCTCATGAATCAGCTTATGGTTGGTGGTAAGCTTCTCCAGTTTAGCCACCAGAACTCCTGGCGATCCAGACAGAAATATGTCAATAGCGGCTGGCGGAGCGGCGAACTTGAGGCAATATCCCGTGTCTCCTCGTCCCAAGAACCGTTTCGCGTGGATGTCGCGCGCCGAATATGGAAGAGGAGCCAGACGGGCCATGGCGCGAATGCTGGCAATGTCGCGCGCATCGGTTTCGTGTAAGTCGATCCAGATTGCGAGGGCGATGACGGCAACGACAGCGAACGTTGCAGCCATGACCTTCGCTCCAAATGTGAGCCATTCTTTCATAGTGGGTTACTCAGGTTGAGCGATAAATTTGAGAACCAATAGGCTTGGCGAGTACGAAGGTCGTAAAGCGGATAGTGGCAAGCCGACCGCAGCCCCTCACGGGGGACCGCCGCTCCGTGGCGAGGGTTGGCGATTCTTTTCGGGGACCCAGGCGGCTAAAGCCACGGCTGTAAAGTACGGATCGACGGCCTTCGCCGGCTAGG
>DASXUY010000021.1:0-177455 GCA_036504535.1 Capsulimonadaceae bacterium | reverse complement strand
CCCATCCGCCTCGCGGACTCGGCACCTTCCCGCAACGGGAAGGAAACTGGCTGAGGCATTGCCAATCACAAGAATCGTAGTGCCCAAGCAAGTTTCCATCCCGTTTCGGGCGGGTGGGTTGTCACTTCGCACAACTCAGCTCGGAATAAGCTACTTACTTCTGTTATCGAACTAGCAAAACTCGTTTAGTAGGATGTGTTAGGCATTTGCCTATAGTGGAGTTACCATGCGTTGGATCTCCGTGGAATCAACCACCGTGGATAAAGTCCGGCTCCGAAGAGTAGTCCGTCCCTCGGGCGGGACTGGGCTGGATATGTCGTCGGGGCCATAAGGTTTCGGGCCGGTGTGAGGTCGATTAAGTTGAGAAACGGGCATGAGGCTACCCATGGAGCCACAGCGCATTCGGGTAGGTGGCTAGATGTTTATGACAGCAGAATTGGAGCGACGCTGAGATTCCGTAGGTTGAAACCTACGGCACTAAAGTGATTGAAAGTACCCTTCGGGCACTAAGATTTGTGGTTCGTTGCCTAGAGTTCTTGTGCTACGTCGTGAAGTCGGCTACGATTGGAAGATGGTCACTAATAGAGTTACCGAAGACTAGTTTTTCGTCGGTAACGAAGCAATTTGTCAACTTTGAGAGCAGCGAATGTGTGACATATAAGTGATCCATCTGATGCTCGACATGCCCTCGCGTATGCCTAAACGTGGGTACTGCTCGTCCCGTGAAGGAGCGTAGGCAATCTGTTAGTCCGAGAGCCGTCATCCTATCAAGATACTCTTTGTTGCCGCGCCCGAACGTAAGGTCAAACGATTCGGACGTGTTCAAGTCTCCGCCAACGATCCAAGGCGTGTCGTTCAAGTTGGCGTTCTTAAGTGCCGACCAGAGGATGTCAGTAACCCAAAGTTTCGGGTTCTTTGTTAGCTTCACCTGAGCCACCTCTAGTTCGGGGTATTTGGACTTGTCTAGTGGCCACGCCGGACTATACGCGGAAATCACGCTGACCGGGGTCTCTTCAATGGTCCCAAGCAGGCGACGCGACACGAGGTTTCCGGCGTAGGACTCAAGTTCTTGAGAAACCCAATCATACTCCGAAGTAAGTGGCAATGATTGAGGAGTGAGGCCCTTAGCAAGGATAGCCGTGCCGAATTTTTGCGGATTTCCAGTTTTTCCAAGAGCGGTCTGTAGAACTACATTATATCGCGAGGCTATCTGCGTAGGAATGCGGCAGACCTCTTGGAGAAGCGCTATGTCAGGGTCCAGTTCTTCAAGGACGCTCCATGCGTCGCTCTTTGCTGCCGCTCGCCTCACGTTCCATGTGACCACTCGCATTTTACGACCTCACTCAATAATCACTGTTATTATTGAGTTGGTGCTGTGGAATTCTACCTGTTTCTTATGTAGATAGGGAGATTCTTATGTCGTGATTTTATGCGCATGGCTTGCGATGCAAAAAACTTCAGGTGAATTCGTCGGTGTCAGCGCTCCACAGCACTACAATCTGATGGGTTGATCGATGACAGGAGCCAACATATTGTGGGGATGGTAGTCGGTCTGAACCAAGCACCTATACAGGCTGGTGCTCCGGCGTTTCGTGTAAGTGACCGGTAGCGCATATGCTCCAATCGCCATCGGAGCCTATGTCTGCGGGCTGGACAATGACGACTTTGCCGTCGCGCCACGTGGCTATGGGGTTGCCGATACGCTTGTGTTCAAGGATGGCAGCTATTGCCGCTGCCGCAATCATCTCCGTGATTACCTCCGTGTTGTTCATACGGCGGATTAGCTCAGTTCGAGTTTCAAGTTCGCTGACCGTAAGCTGTTGCATTTATTTGTTCCCAAACACTAGAGTCTAAAATCGATGACTTCAGGTTGATGCCACCCTCAGCTACTAATTTTGGCAAGGACGGTTGTGTGTTTTCGTAAATGGTCCAAAGGTCACACGATGGAACGTAGATGTGGACCAAGTTCTTTATACCAGCAGTGTATCGTCTTCTAATCGTCTCACGAGGTATATTGTGGCCGCCTGCCCGCACACGTGCAGCTACTCGTTCGATTGCCAGGTCTACGGAGGGTAGCCGTAGGAAGATCATACGTATTTGGTAGCCAGCGATTTTGAGCCTCTTAAGTCGCCCGACAAGCGATTTGTTTGCAAGAGTGGTTTCAACGGCAAAGTCTCTGCGAGCGCGTTCCAACCTGGTCCATTCGGCAAAAAATAGGCGGCCCGCAGCAATATCATTACCATTGGCATCCTCAGGCAATGTCAGCGCGATCTCGTCGGCGTTGATATAGTGGACGCCTTTGGGTAAGAGGTGCGTTGCAGTTGTGGACTTGCCCGCCCCGTTAGGTCCGGCGATCAATATGAATTGCGGTGGTGTTACGGTCATTCTCTACCCCACTACAGATTTACAACACGTAGCACGCCCTTCCCACTCACCCCTTCGGCGGGGCGGCAGATTGGCGGACGATGACGCTGGAGGGGAGCATGATGCGGCGTTCGCTGTCGATGCCGTCGATGACGTCCATAAGCATGCTGACGGCGCGGCGGCCCCATTCTTGGAGCGGCTGGCGGACAGTTGTGAGAGGTGGCTCGGTAAAGGCTGCCTGGGGAATGTCGTCGGTGCCGACGACGCTGATGTCGCCGGGGACGTTTATCCCGAGTTCACGGAGCGCATCGAGCGCGCCGATGGCGGAGTCGTCGTTGGAGCAGAAGAGGGCAGTGGGACGCGTGTCGAGCGGCAACGCCATTACGTCACGAGCAAGATCATATCCCGATTGACGGGAGTAATGGCCCTGTTTCACCAGATGATACTCGTCGGCGACGCCAGCTTCGCGCATGGCTGACTGGTAGCCGCCCACGCGTAATGGGGTCGCAGCCAGGTTGTCGTCGCCTGCGAAATAGGCGATGCGCTTGTGACCCAAGCTGAGCAGGTAGGTCGTCATGTCGCTAGCGCCCTGGGCATCGTCAACGTCGATGGTCGGCGCTTCAGGGTCTTCGTGACTATCGAGAAGTTGCACAAACGGAATGCCGCGCTCTTTGAGGGCGGGAACCAGCTTACTGTCCATGGGCGGCGTGATGAGGATAAGGCCGTCGCAGCGTCCATCGGCGTAGATGCGCAGATTTTTGTGGACGTCGGTGTCAAAACAGCCGGAATAGACAAGCGTATTTTGTCCTCGGCGAAGGGCTTCTTCGACAATTCCAAGCTGAACGGTGGAATAGAAGGGTGACACGACCAGTGACGGGTCGGGTTTAGGGAACGCGATCCCGATGGTGCTCATCGAGTGCGCTGATGCGCCTGATACCACCGCGCTTGGCCTGTAATTCAGGTCGCGCATCGCCTTGAGGACGCGTGCGCGGGTCTCGGGGTGGACGGGACGTGGGCCGTCGTTGATAACGTATGAGACGACCGCTGATGAGACGCTGCTGGCGCGTGCGATATCGGCGATAGAGACGCGTCTGCGCCCGCGCACCGCTCGTTTTACTGCCGAATCTTTACCGGCTTTTGAATCCATAGATATAGTTTACCGGATGTCGTCAATTTGCGCGGTCCTCGTTCTAACCGGTTTGCAATATGGGCGGAGTGGCGGCAATGGGAGAAGCCAGCTGTCTGAACTGTGATTTGTTTGATTATTTGATTGGGATGATTATTACGGCAAATGCACGTAAGAAAGACCTCACCCCCTAACCCCTCTCCTTGGAAAGGCGAGGGGGAATCGGAAGGGAGATCGCGCTGTGTATTAACCGTTTGATAGCGCGCCCCGTGTGCAAGGGCCGATCTGTTACCCTTTAAGAACGGTTCGTATTGCCAAATCCGGGCTGGGGTATAATGGGCGACTATGAAAGCAGATTTTTTGCAGGCATTACGCGAGCGGGTTCTCTTTTTCGATGGAGCAATGGGAACCAGTATATTCGCACAGCAGGAAGAAGGACGACTGACGGCGGATGACTTTGGCGGCCACCCGGACAGTACCGAGATTCTTGTCGTCACGAAGCCGTCGGCGATTGCGGAAATCCACGCGTCGTACCTGGAAGTGGGTTGCGATGCGGTTGAGACGGATTCGTTCAACGGTGTCCCATTCCAGATGGCGGAAAACGGTCTGGCGGAGCGTTCGTACGAGCTAAACTTCGAGGCAGCAAGGCTTGCTAAGTCCGTATGCGCCGACTACTCGACACCCGATAAGCCGAGGTTCGTCATCGGCAGTATGGGGCCGGGTTCGAAGCAGGTCACGCTTGGCGATATCTCGTTCGACGACATGCGCGCGGGGTACGAACTCCAGGCGCGAGCGTTAATTGACGGCGGCGCGGATGTGCTGCTGGTGGAGACAGCGTTCGACCTACTGCAGATCAAGTGTGCGCTTATCGCCTGTACCGACGCTATGAAAGCGGCTGGGAAGCGCGTCCCACTCATGGGGCAGGTGACGATATTCGACACCGGGGCCATGTTCCTTGGGACCGAGCCAATCGCGGCAATAACGGCTCTGGAAGCTCTGCCTGTCGACGTTCTCGGCATTAACTGCGCTCAAGGCCCGGACGGCCTCCTTGAGCATGTTCGCACATTCTCGCGCCACAGTTCCAAGTTCCTGTCGCTGCTGCCTAATGCCGGAATGCCCGAGCTTCGTGACGGCAGGAGCTACTTCCCGATGGGCGCTGAGCCATTCGCCCAATGGCAGGAGCGGTTTGTGCGCGAGTTCGGCGTCAACATCGTTGGCGGATGCTGCGGCACGACTCCTGCGCATATGAAGGCGATGATCGACTTAATCGGCACACGAGCGCCGTCGCCACGCCAGATTGAGCATATTCCGTCGGCTTCGTCGCTGTTTTATAACATCCCCTATGAGCAGGAGAACAGCGTCTTCATTATCGGTGAACGCACCAACGCTACCGGGAGCCGGAAGTTCCGCGACCTGCTGCTTGAAGGCGATATCGACGGCATGGCCAAGATGGCTCGTGAGCAGGTCAAGGAGGGCGCGAATATCCTGGACCTGTCAGTCGACTATGTCGGCCGCGACCGTGTGGAGGATGTCAAGCCGGTTGCGGCACGGTTTGGGCAGCTTGGTATTATCCCGATTATGGTGGACAGCGACTCGGCGGATGAGCGCGTTTATGAGGAGGCTCTTAAGCGTCTCCCCGGCAAGTGTCTCGTCAACTCGATCAACTTCGAAGATGGCGGAGTCAAGATTGCGAAGGTGCTCCCGGTCTGCAAGCGCTACGGTGCTGGTGTTGTCGCGCTCACTATCGAGGAGACAGGACAGCCACACGATGTCGAGGGCAAGATTCGGGTCGCTAAGCGGCTGTATGACTGCGCCGTTGGCGAGTATGGCATCAACCCTGAGGATATCTTCTTTGACACGCTGACGTTCCCGCTCTCGACAGGTGAGGAAGAGTACCGCAAGGACGGTATCGCGACAATCGAAGCGATCCGCCGCATCAAGGCCGAGCTACCTGGGGCGCGAACCGTGTTGGGAGTCTCCAACTGCTCGTTTGGTCTCGCTCCAGCGGCCCGTGTCGTGCTCAACTCAGTGTTTTTGCACTATGCCGTGGAGGCGGGCCTCGATGCCGCCATTATCAACGCCGCCAAGATAATCCCGCTGAGTCGGATCCCAGCAGAGCAGGCAGAAGCGGCGCGCAGGCTGGTGTTTGATGAGCGCAGCGACGGCTACGATCCGTTGCAAGTGCTGATGGGCTTTTTCGAGGGCGAGGCAGGCAAGATTAAGAAGGCCAATGCCGCCGCCGGTCTATCGGCCCTGCCTGTCGAGGAGCGTTTGAAGCGCTACATTATCGACGGGGAGAAGGTGGGGCTGGAGGCGACACTTGAAGAGGCGCTGAAGACGTACCCGGCGCTGGAGATTGTGAACACGTATCTGCTCGATGGCATGAAGGTGGTTGGTGAGCTGTTTGGCTCTGGTCAGATGCAACTGCCGTTCGTACTTCAGTCCGCCGAAGTGATGAAGAAGTCGGTGGCGTATCTTGAGCCGCACATGGAGAAGGCTGACACGGGCGCCAAGGGTACGATTGTGCTGGCGACGGTGAAGGGCGATGTTCACGATATTGGCAAGAACCTGGTAGACATTATTCTGACAAATAACGGCTACACGACTGAGAACATCGGCATCAAGCAGCCTATCCAGAATGTGCTCGATGCCGTCAAGCGTGTCAACGCCGACGCCATCGGGCTGTCGGGTCTGCTCGTCAAGAGCACGGTGGTGATGCGGGAAGACCTTGAGTTCTTGAACGAAGCTGGCCAAAGCCACATTCCTGTGCTTCTCGGCGGGGCGGCGTTAACGCGCAAGTATGTGGAGCAGGATCTGACCAAGGTGTACGACGGCAAGGTGTTCTACGCAGCGGACGCGTTCGATGGCCTTCACCTCATGGACAAAATCATGGGGCTGGGCGGGAGTGTTGCAGACAAGCCTGCCGAGCCGGAAGCTGTGGTGCCGGAAGACGATGCGGAGGTGGATGCCGAGCAAGAGAAGCGGTCCAACCTGTGGAACCATGTCGACGAGAAGGCATTCACGTTTATCGCCGAGCCGACCGTCGCCCGGGACGCCGCCATCCCAACGCCGCCGTTCTGGGGCAGCAAGGTGGCGACCGATATCGACTTGCGTGACGTTTATCCGTACATCAATAAGAACATGCTGTTTCGGGGCCACTGGCAGTTCCGCCGAGGCGTTCGCACGCCCGACGAGTATGCCGAGTTCACAGCACGCGAGGTCGTCCCAATCTTCGAGGCGTGGAAAGAGCGCGCGATTCGTGAACAAGTGATGGCGGCGAAGGTGGTGTACGGCTATTACCCGGCGAATTCCGAGGGGAACGACCTGATCATCTATCGGCCCGAGGATCATGATACGGAATGGCTGCGGTTCCATTTCCCGCGCCAGATTGACGATCCCAAGCACCTGTGCCTAGCGGACTATATCGCCCCGGTGAGTAGCGGTAAGCGGGATGTTGCCGCGTTCCACCTCGTGACCGTGGGGCGGAAAGCGTCGCTTCTTGAAAAGCAGCTGCTTGATTCGGGCGAATACCGCGACTACCTTTACCTGCATGGGCTTTCGGTGGAAACCGCCGAGGCACTCGCGGAGTACTGGCACAAGCGTGTCCGGGAAGAGCTGGGGATCGCTGGCAAGGACAACGCCGACGTCAGCAAGCTGTTCGCTCACGGATACCAGGGCAGCCGGTACTCGTTCGGCTACCCGGCGTGCCCGAACCTTGAGGACCAGACAAAGCTGTTCGAGCTGCTGGACCCATCGCGCATCGACGTCGACCTCTCCGACGAGTTCATGATGGAGCCAGAGCAGAGCACATCGGCGATTATCCTGCACCACCCCGAGGCCAAGTATTTCGGGTTCCGGTAGGGGTGGCGGAGTGGTAGAATAGGGATATGTTTACGTGTCGGGAGGTTATTATGACCGTGACGCTTACGCCGGAACTTGAAGAATTGATCGCACTGAAAGTTGCATCAGGTGAGTTCGCAACTCCCGAAGACGTAGTTGCCACGGGACTCGGGCTGCTTAACAACCTTAATCCTGAAGAGCGAGTGAAGCTGAAGTGGCTTCGCGAACAGGTGGCGATCGGCGTCGCTGATATCGAGCGAGGCGCTTGCTCGGTGCTTGATATGGAAGAAGTGAAGCGCGAGGCCCGAAGACGATTTGAGGCGAACCGGAATTCGAATGGGACTCATTGAGTGGTCTGACGCTGCAACAAATGACCTGTACGAGATTTGGGCGTACATTGCGATCGACAACGATGCGGCAGCGGACAAAACGCTGGATGCGATCAAGCAGCGATGTATTCTTCTCTCCGAGTTTCCTGGTGCAGCCGAGGCTCGACCGGATTTGGGTGACAATGTTAGAACGAGTCCAGTTGGCATGATAGTAATATACTATCGACCCAAAGCTACCGGAATTGAGGTGTTGCGACTTATTCACGGAAGTCGTATTCCTACCGCTACAGATATATTGAGACCGGAGTAGCAAATGTCGGTTGCCGCCGCCGCTCCAGCAAGCCGGTATTTGCCCCCCAAACGCAGGTCCTAATCGCCCCTTCACATTTCCACCCGATTCTGTGCCACTATATTAGACGCCTAATTTGCCGGTATGCGTCGCTCTGGTTGGTAATGAGACTGACCGTTCCATCGGCTGCGTTGAGACGATTTTAACCCTATGAACACTAACGAACCACTCGGATTGATTAAGACCGACCCTTGGCTGGAGCCTTATGCTCACTTGCTGATGAACCGTATGGGGCATTACTGGCATGTGAAGTCGCAGATCGACCTTCATGGCGGGCTGCTTGGGCCGATCAGCGAGGGGCACACGTATTTTGGGTTCAATAGAGGCGAGCGTGACGGGCAAGCTGGTGTTTGGTATCGCGAGTGGGCACCGGGCGCGAAATCGTTGCGGCTTATCGGCGATTTCAATGGATGGAATCGCGAAACAGAGCCGATGGAGCGCGACGAGTACGGGGTGTGGAGTCTGTTTCTTCCAGATAATGTTTACGGCGATCGCCTAGTTCACGAAAGCCTGGTCAAGGTGCATGTCGTGACCGACCACGATGCGCTGGACCGCATACCGGCTTATGCGCGTCGGGTTGTCCAGCATCCCGTGACGCACGATTTTACTGCTCAGTTCTGGATGCCGCCGACCGTTTTTGAGTTTATGCACGACGCCCCTGTGATCGAGAAGGAAGGGTTGCGCATCTACGAAGCGCATGTGGGGATGGCCACTGAGGAAGCGAAGGTCGGGTCGTTCGAGGAGTTCATCGACGACATCATTCCTCGGGTCAAGTCCCTGGGCTATAACGCGATCCAACTGATGGCGATACAGGAGCATCCGTACTATGGGTCGTTCGGCTACCATGTCAGTAGCCTGTTCGCGGTCTCGTCGCGCTTTGGGACGCCCGAAGAGCTGAAACTGCTGATCGATACGGCGCACGAGAATGGGATCGTGGTACTCCTCGACATCGTCCACAGCCATGCGGTTAAGAATGTGCTCGAGGGGCTCAACCACTTTGACGGTACCGACCACCAGTATTTCCACGCAGGAGCGCGAGGGCTGCATTCGGCGTGGGATTCACTGCTTTACGATTACTCCAAGTATGAGGTTCAGCGGTTCCTCTTGAGCAATGTTCGCTTCTGGCTAGATGAGTTCAAGTTTGACGGATTCCGGTTCGACGGCGTCACGAGCATGCTGTATTACCATCACGGTCTTGGGCATGATTTCACCAGTTACGACGACTACTTTGGCGGATCGGTGGATTGGGATGCGGTGGTCTATCTTCAGCTCGCTAACGAACTGACGCATACCATCAAACCGAATGCGATTACCATTGGCGAGGATGTGTCTGGAATGCCCGGTGTGGCCGCACCGGTCGCGGACGGCGGGGTGGGGTTTGACTATAGACTTGCGATGGGTGTGCCGGATTACTGGATAAAGACGCTTAAGGAAAAGTCCGACGACGAGTGGTCGCTACAGGATGTTTATACCACGCTTATGAATCGCCGCCACTCGGAGAAGCATGTCGGATACGCTGAGAGCCATGACCAGGCGCTGGTGGGTGATAAGACGATGGCGTTCAGGCTCATGGACGCGGATATGTACTGGCACATGGGGAAGCGTACCGAGAACATCGTTATCGATCGCGGTGTTGCGCTGCATAAGATGGTCAGGCTCATCACGTTTAGCCTCGCTGGTGAAGCTTACCTAAACTTTATGGGCAATGAGTTCGGTCATCCCGAGTGGGTGGACTTTCCGCGCGAAGGGAATGGCTTTTCGTACCATTTTGCGAGGCGGCAGTGGTCGCTCTCGACGAATCGCGCGCTCAAGTACGAAGGGTTGCAGGCGTTTGATGCCGACATGAACGACCTTGACCACAGATTTCACGTCCTCACGGACGGCCTCATTGAGCAACTCGCTATCCATGAGGACACGCGACAGCTGGTCTATCGACGTGGCGCTTTAGTGTTTGCGTTCAACTTCCACCCGACTGCTTCCTATGCTGACTTACGCATTCCGGTTCCGGATCGCGAGGCATACACCGTTGTACTGAACAGCGACGACCCCAAATACTGTGGCCACGCGCGTTCGCGAAACGGCATCGTTTATCCTATCCAAACTGTGCCCATGTATGGCCGCGATCAGTCGATACAACTCTACCTTCCGAGCCGCAGCGTCCAAGTGCTAGCCCCGGCGAGGCTACTGTTGTGAGGGTGTGGTCAAATCACCAGGGGAGATAGCTCATAGCGCATAAATAGTGAAAAGGATGCAAAAAGCCATATCGTGATCCTCCATCCTCACCGATAATAGAGTGTAGCGAGCAAACTTTATTATTGGCTATGAGTTATCCTGTTCCGGAAAATGAGGAAGAGCGCCTCTGTGCCCTTCGGCAATGCAACATCCTTGACACCGAGCCGGAGGATGCGTTCGACGACTTGACCTATCTCGCTGCGTATATTTGCGACGTTCCGATGGCGGCTATCAGCCTAGTTGATGCGGCGCGTCAATGGTTTAAGTCCTCAATTGGCTACGATGTGACCGAAACGCCTCGCGACGTGGCGTTTTGCGCCCATACAATCGTTGAAGAGCACATCCTCCTTGTCCCGAATGCCGCCAAGGACTGTCGATTCTCGACCAGCCCTCTCGTCTTAGGCGGGCCGAATATCCAGTTCTATGCTGGAGTTCCTCTGCAAACCTCGGACGGATTTGTTCTTGGCGCGCTTTGCGTCTGCGACACCACGCCGCGCGAACTTACTCCCAGTCAGATTGAGGCGTTGGGACGTCTTGGTCGTCAGGTGACGCGGCAACTCGAACTGAAGCGGCATATCAGTGAGCGCGACGAATCCCATTCGGCTTTGGAATTAAGTGAGCGCCGCCTTCTGGATGCACAACGTGCCGCCCATATCGGAAGCTGGGAGTGGGACGTCTCCGTCGGAGGCTATTGGTTTTCCCACGAGATGTTCCTGGTGGTCGGCCTAGACCCAGATGGCCCACCTCCCACCCTCGACGAGATGCGGGCTCGGTACCACCCAGACGACCTTCCCATACGCGATTCCGCGATCAACCAGGCGAAGCTCGACGGCAAGCCGTATTCGTTCGACTGCCGCATCATGGGGCGCGATGGCGAGTGGCGCTGGTGTCATGCGGCAGGACGCGCTGATCTGGATGAACATGGGGCTGTGACTAAACTCGCCGGGACAATGATTGATATCACGGCGCGGAAACTGTTGGAAGAGCAACTTCGAGATTACAGTATCGCCCTTGAATATCAAAAGTCTGAACTGGAGGCGTCGAATGAAGAGAAGGCCGAATCGAATAGGTTGCTCAGCATTCTTGCTACCCAAGACGGACTAACGGGACTCACAAATCATCGCGCCTTCCACGATCTCCTCGAGTCTGAAGTAACCAGAGCCGACCGATACGGCCATGGATTGTCGATGGTGATGCTGGACGTCGACCACTTCAAGCAGTACAATGACGCCTTTGGTCACCCCGAAGGCGACACGGTTTTACGGGAAGTCTCTTCGATCCTCAAACAAACCGCGCGAACTTGCGATACCGTCGCGCGATATGGTGGAGAGGAGTTCGTCGTGCTGTTGCCGGAGACGAACATTCACGACGCTGCCGCAATTGCCGAAAGGTTTCGCGCGGGCATCGCATCATTCGATTGGCCGAGGCGATCGGTAACAATAAGTTTGGGTGTTAGCACACTCTCGCCAGATGTGAGCAACGCGTCATCGCTGGTGGCATGCGCGGACGCCGCACTTTACGAATCTAAGCGAGGCGGTCGCAATAGAGTCACGCTTTATGACGGACATGCTCTTGTCAAACAGTAGGCAGCCGGCTTGTTGACCTGCTGTATTTTTTGGGTACATAGACGGCATGGTAGTACCCACTGCAACGCCGACCGCCGAGCCTGTCACCCGCAAAGTGGCTGTCATTGTTAACCCCGTTTCGTGTCCCAATGGAATTGAGCAGTTTGAGTCTG
The DNA here is from genome assembly GCA_036504535.1 of Capsulimonadaceae bacterium. Classification (GTDB taxonomy): domain Bacteria; phylum Armatimonadota; class Armatimonadia; order Armatimonadales; family Capsulimonadaceae; genus JARLGU01. Next base: position 165,477 of record DASXUY010000021.1, on the reverse strand, counting down.
CTGTACGCCAGGAGTTTGAGAGGCACCAAATTGACTGGTCCGCTGTCCACACGTCCGAGTCTGTAAATGCGTCCACTCTTGCAAAGCGAGCGGTAGATTCCGGCGTGGCGATGGTAGTAGCCGCTGGTGGCGACGGCACGGTCATGGAGGCTATGAACGCGCTTATTGGGACCGACGTGCCTCTTGGGGTAATTCCTCTTGGCACTGGCAACCTCCTTGCCGTAAATTTGGCGATTCCGTTGGACCTTGCAGGCGCCGTCGATACAGCTTTAAGCGGCACTCCGAAGCGTATCGATGTGGTGCGGGTTAACGACGGCGAGAAGTACTTTGCGATCATGGGGGGATTGGGCTTCGACGCGCGGATTATGGCGAAGACGGATCGTGCGTCGAAGCAGCGCTTTGGGCGGTGTGCGTATCTTTGGACGGCAATCAAAGAGCGGCGCAGCCAGCGATTCCAGGTAAGCGTTTCGCTGGATGGCGGTGCACCTATCCACCTAAAGGCCAAAAGTGTGTTGATCGGAAATCTCGCCCAAATTGCTCCAAACGTCAGGCTGTTCGATAACACCGCGCCCGATGACGGATTGATCGAGGTGGGCCTGTTAAAGGCAAATAGCGTTGAAGATTTTGTCCGTCTCGGTTGGCGCACATTGATCGGGAGGCCCGCTGACGACCCGCAATTTGATGCTTATCAGGCTCGCCGAGTTGAAATAGTAGCACGGCGTCCGGAGCCCATTGAATATGACGGCGATTCAGCAGGGATGGCTCGCCGACTGAGCCTTACGGTTGCGTCGAAGGCAGTTGCGGTAATGGTGCCGAAATCGGCGGACTGAATGTGTCCTTCGGCGCAACAGTTCCGCGCAACGATGGCGCAAAAAAGGATGGCCATCCATGAAGTTCGCGCGGATTTGACACCTTGCGCAGGACGTGGATATAATAATGGCTGTTCGAGAAGCGTGCAGCACGAACGCACTCACGAGACTGCTGCAAAGCTGATCGCAACTTCGTTCATTTTCAGCCAAGGCACGTCCTATGTTCGGCGACCCGTAAGCCATCGTTTGATGGAGCGACGCGCTCGGATTTGCACGTAGCTGACGAGCAAACAGATTTGTGTCGCAACCTAGGCTCGCACTTCTTGCGGCCCGTGACACTCCCATTAAAGATTGGAAGCGCATTCATGTCCCAAAAAACGGCTGTCGTAGCGGGAGGGGCCGGATTCCTCGGTTCTCACTTGACCGATCGGCTTCTTGCTGAAGGATACAACGTTACCGTTGTCGACAACCTTATCACCGGCGATCTCTCGAACGTTGCGCACCTGGAAGGTGACTCTCGATTCAAGTACATCAACCTTGACGTCACCAAGCCGTTCGATATCGAAGGTGACGTCGATATCGTTTATAACCTTGCATCGCCGGCGAGTCCTATCGATTTTTTGAAGATGCCGATCGAGACACTTCTTGTTGGATCGTATGGCACCAAGAATCTTCTCGACCTAGCCGTCGCTAAGAAGGCTCGATTTTTCATGGCGTCTACGTCGGAAGTCTATGGCGACCCGCTTGTCCACCCGCAGACTGAGGAGTACTGGGGCAATGTCAATTGTAATGGGACACGATCCTGTTACGATGAGGCGAAGCGATTCTCTGAAGCGATCTCGTTCGCTTATCACCGCAAATTTGGCCTGGACATTAAGGTGATCCGCATCTTCAACACGTACGGTCCGCGTATGCGCGTAGAAGATGGACGCGTCGTCCCCACTTTCCTCAAGCAGGCATTGTTGGGCGAACCGATTACCATTTACGGTACAGGGGCACAGACGCGTGCGTTTTGCTATGTTTCGGACCTCGTGGATGGCATCTTTAAGCTGGCTGAATCCAAGGAGCATGGTCCGATCAACGTCGGCAATCCAGTCGAAATGACGATGCTTCAGTTTGCTGAGCATATTCTGGCCGCTACAAAGAGCAACAGCCAGATTACTTACGTGCCGCTTCCCACTGCGGATGATCCTATGCAGCGGTGTCCCAATAACACCAAGGCACGGGAGCGTCTCGGATGGGAGCCTAAAATCAACCTCGCTGAAGGTATCGCTAAATCCATACCGTACTTCAAACAAAAGCTGGGTGTTGAGTAGCAACCTCGACCATAATCGACCGAAATGCCCACGACACGGATTCCCGTTCGTGGGCATTTTTGTGCATGTGCTATACTTCGATAAGGGTATCGTTTCTGGCGAGGCTGCCGATGTTGGCTACCGACAATCTGGCATTGTTCTTCTGCTTTCGTCGAAGGCGGTAGTTAGCCTGGTAAGACAGTATGCTCGTTTCGCAAGATCAATCACAACAGATCACGCAAACACAACGGATAGCGCCTCACCTCATCCAGGCGAGCGAAATCCTTCAATGTTCGTCGGCTGAACTGACCCAGGTGATTGAGCGGGAACTCATGGAGAACCCGGCGTTAGAAGCTGAAAGCAATCCCGATCTATGCCCCGGTTGCCCGGCCACTAAAATTGGCTGTCCCAGGTGCCCTTTCACTGCCCAGGCGGTGCCGTCCGTCGCTATAACTGGCACGACGTTTTCTGAAATGGTCAGTGAAGGTCCTGCTGTCGCCCCGGCATCGGAATCCCCAGAAGAGGCAGACGCGCCAGACCCGTCGGATCACTGGGGGCCCGATGCTGGAAGCTATTACCAGGATGGGCAGGAACAGCCCGGCGGGGCCGAGGAACCGTATGATCCTCTGAACTACGCTGCCACCTCAACAGATCTGCGTCAAAATCTAATCTCTCTGATGCGCAGCATGTCCACCGAACCGGCAGATGTGCGTCTTGCCGAGTATCTGGTGGCTTGCCTCGACGAGCGTGGCTGGTTGAAACTGGATGAAGGCGAAGCGATTGAAGAGCTTTCCATTACGCCTGATCAGCTATACGCTGGAATAGATCGGCTGCAATCGTGCGACCCCACCGGGATTGGAGCGCGAGACCTTCAGGAGTGCCTTCTGCTGCAGTTAAAGCAGCTCAACGAAGACGGCAAGGGCAATGCATTGCTCACAATACTTGTTGAAAAGCACTGGCTGGATGTGGTGCAGCGCAGGTATGCGGTGCTGGCTCGTCGAACCGGTGTCACCGTGGACGAGGTCGAGGCGGCAATCCACTTTCTCCAGACAGAACTCACGCCCAACCCAGCCAGCATGTACCGGGACCCGTGGGCTAACAAGCCCGACGATAAGAGCGGCACTATCCGGCCCGATGTGATTGTTCGGCGGACAGGAACAGGTTTCGATATCGAGGTGCTGGGATTTGACGCGCCAAATATCCACATCAATGCTCGTTATCGGACGCTCTATGAATTGATCAAAGGTCAAACGGCCGATGGGACGAAGGTTGCCCACAAGTTATCGACGCAGGAGCGGCATCACATCGTTCAATTTGTGGATCGGGCCAACCTGTTCCTGAAGAATATCGAGCAGCGTAAACGAACGATCGAGAGAATAACGCGTCGTCTGATTGATGCTCAGCAAGGCTTTATCGAAACTGGCTCGCGGTCGTTTTTGCGCCCCATGACGCGCACCGAACTGGCAGCACAGGCCGGAGTTCACGAGTCGACAGTTAGCCGCGCCTTGCTTCGGAAGTTCGTTCAGCTTCCGAATCAGGACGTACTCTCGTATGACGAGTTCTTTACCGCAGCGGCATCGGTGAAAGAGACAATCGAGAACTTAATAGCAAACGAGGATCCCGCGAACCCGTACAGTGACGAGAAAATTCGCAAGATCCTCTTGGAAAGCGGTCACGATATCGCGCGGCGGACCGTCGTTAAGTATCGGGAATCGATGCGCATTCCGGCGTCGTATATGCGCCGCAAGCACTGATTAGCTTGTCGGCGGTATCAGCGACTGCAACCACACGATTCCCTTGTCGTCAATCTTGGCCTGGAGCTGTGGGAGCGGGCCACGGGCGGGGCCGCTGAGGCGCTCGCCGGCCGCAGAGTATGTAGCACCGTGGCATGGGCATCGGAAGCCTTTGTCCGAAGCTACGTAGTTCACGGTGCAGCCTCGGTGGGTGCATTTGGCCGACACCCCGCTAACGATCTTCTCCGAATCGCGGCGAACATACGCCACCGCTCCACCGAACTCCTTTGGATACACCGTTCGTGTCACTTCACCGACCGGAAAGTCCTTTGCCATACCCACGTTTGCCCAGTAGACTACGGGAGCGGTAGCTGGCGGCGCGTCGTCAGCGTGCGCGGCGAGCGATGTAATCGCTGCAGATCCGCCAAGGACGCCAAGCGTGACCAGAAACTTCCGTCGTGTCATATCGATCATTCTAAATTGCACTCCTATGTAACGAGTTTTGCTAGTTCGAATTTGACCGCTGTTGATAATCGTTGGCCGCGACCTAGCTCGGCTACGACGAGAGACGTTTCGCGCGGCCCCATCCGCCTCGCGGACTCTTCCCGAAACGGGAAGGAAACTGGCTGAGGCATTGCCAATCACAAGAATCGTAGTGCCCAAGCAAGTTTCCATCCCGTTTCGGGCGGGTGGGTTATCAATTCGCACAACTCAGCTCGGAATAAGCTACTTACTCCTGTTATCGAACTAGCAAAACTCGTTATGTAGTAACTTCGCATGCTAGAACCCAGCGTACCAATCATATCCCTGCTCGGCCCAGTAATCGCCTGGCCGTGCATTTGTGAACTTGATTACGCCGATTCGCTTCAAGTTTTTGACGCCGTATTTTACCGGAATAACGAGCCTGAGCGGTGCCCCATGGTCCTGTGTTAGCGGTTCGCCGTTCATCTCATAGCATAGGAGCGTTTGAGGATGCAGGGCCGAGGCACGGTCAAGGCCGACATAGTACGCGCCATCAGGCGTTTCGATGCCGACGTACTTTGGCACGCTTTTCAGATCGTGAAAGCGGGTCATTTGTTCCACGAAGTCGCAAAAACGAGCGCCGGCCCAATGCTGAACCATTGTCCACCCTTCGATGCAGTGTAATTCGGTCACCATCTCGTGCCGGGGCAGCTTCTTGATGTCGGCAAGGGTGAACTCGTCGAAATCGTCATCTGTCGCGGTGATGGCTTTGGCGGGCTGGACCTGTACCGTCCAGTCGTCCAGGTTGACTTCCTCGCTTAGGCCAATATCTCCGTTGACTCGCGCAGGCTTGGTGACACGGTCAAGGGAGAGTGTGGGTATCAAGCGCGATGGTTGAAAGAACGTTTCGGCGAGGGTTTCGTTGAACCGAAGCATGCGGCGCAACGGGCCCGGAATGCCGTCGCTCGGGGGAGCGTTCATAAGCCAAGTGAACCCGCCGACTGTTGCCGCTGTCGCGATGCCACCCAGGATGAAGCTTCGGCGGGACAATCGCCGAATTGCTGCGTCGGCATCTGTTTCCACCGGCGCTACGGCGGATCGTGGTGTTTTGTTCTCGCTACTCATGGCCGACTCCCTTCAGCGCTTTCGACATTAGCGACCTCATAGCCGGTGACCATCCCTCGGAAGTTGCTCCAACCAGCGCGTGCAACCTGAACGATGTGAACAACAAAGAATGCGATATAGCCCATGGTAAGCCAGAAGTGCAGGAAGCGGGCGGCGGGGAATCCGCCGCAAAGGGTGACGAGCAGGCTGAGCTGTACGGGCTTGTAGATAGCGAGTCCGGTGATGAGTGATCCGATGCCCATTAGGATGATCGACGAGTAGGCAATGCGCTGTGCGCCGTTGTATTTTGTCGCGGGCAAGGGCTGCTTGCGTATGCCCAGGTCATGCTTCACCACCTCGATGGCGTCGCTGAAGCTGCGGCGAGTCGGAATTAGGTTTCGCCATTCGCCGGAGATCAGGGTGTAGAGGACATACAGCGCACCGTTCAACGCGAACAGCCACATGAACGCGAAGTGCCATGCCATGCCAGCCGCGAGCCGCTGGTTCATGTGCAGCGCCTCGTAGACGTTGTCCGGAAGCTTCATGTGGACAAGCGTCACCGAGCCGAGCCCGATACGCTGGACATCGTCGGCCCAGTAGATGAGCAGACCGCTGCAAATCATCACTGTCAGCACGGGGAAGTTCACCCAGTGGTTCCAGCGCGTAAAGAGGGGATGCTTCTTCTCAAGCCGCTTCATTCTGTCCTCCGTCAACTATAGACGATATAACAGCCATCGACGGCTTAGTGTTACAGGTGGCGCGGAGAATTGAATTGGCTAGCGGCTCATGATGCCAGACATCATGTCGTGACTCAGCATCATGGCAATCGCCAGGAAACCTGCGAGGCCAGCATACGCAAACCCATAAGCCACCTTCGTCTTGGTAGATACCTGGTAGTACGGCTGAGTCTTGGGGTCAGCTTTCCATCCGCTGATGATGCGAGGAATGCTCAGCACCCCCAGAACCCAGATCATCGGGTTGCGGAAGCCGAACAGGACTAAAATGACCACACCGAACGCCAGCAATTTGGGCGAGAAGAGCGGCACAATCCAGCCGCCGTCGAGAGGCACGGTCGGGGCGAGGTTGAAGAGGTTCATAAAGTAGCCGAAGTACGCCAGGCCCGCAAAGAGAGGGTTGCCTGTGGTAAAGAACAGGACGCTGCACCCGATGCAGGCAAGTGTCCCGAATACCGGCCCCATGATGCCTATGAAGGCGTCCTCTTCCAGTGACTTGCCCTCACCAATCGTCACAAATGCTCCCATGAACGGGATGAACAGCATCAGCCCTGGCTTCATGCCCTTCATAATGCCAGCAACGGCGTGTCCACATTCATGGATGAAGATAAGCAGGACCAGACCAATGCCGAACGCCCACCCGTATCGGGTGGAGTAAGCGAATGCCGAGACGACCATTGACGCTGAAGTGATGAGGATGCCCTTCAGTGCGAACAGGACGAACTTTAGCTTACCGAGGAGGGCGATGGCTGGCGCGAGAAACTTGAAAACGAGTATCAGGAATGTGGCTATCCCACCGAGCAGGCCACCGCCATCTTTCCACTTCGCCAGAATTCCTTGCTTAGGCTGCGTGACAGGCGGGGTCTGGTGTTGTTGGCTCGGCCATGGTTGCGACGGCGTGCCGCTTTGAGGGGATTCGATCGTCTCTACAGCGCTTGACGATTCACTTCGCTGTGCTGATTCCGCCTCCAACTTTCTTTCGATCTCGGTACGCCTATCAATATCAGTCATCGAACAATGTCCTTGTGTATGCGGTTGTGGGGATGAGTACGGGACGTCCAGCGCGTTCTGGCTGGCTGTGACGCTGTGGGGGCTTTCAGCTCAGTTGCGGGAGAGCTTGTCCTTCATATCCGCCGCCGTGAGTGGCGTTACCTTCGCTTTATCGGTCAATGGCGATTTCGGCTTTTGTGTCGGCGGCTCGATGGGCTCGACGCTCTCAAGGCTGGTCGGGGACGGCGAGCTGTCGAGAATCGCAACCTCCATTTGGAGGCGCGCACCAGTTGTCGGAACTTCAAGAAGGGCCTGCTTGTCGACGGTCGGAATATCGAGCGCACCCGCGACTGCGAATGACAACGCTGAAGGGTCTGTCGGTAGCTGAATAACGCTGACCGTCCGATTCAGCCGCTCCATGAGGCGCTTAACGTAGATGCGGAATCGGTTGCTGACGCTTTCGTAGAGCGGTTCGAGCTGCTCGTCATAGGCATCGGCGTCGTCAATGGTAGTTATCTTGCCAGTAAGGTAAGGCTCGGAGTCCGATGTTTCTTCGATCTCGAACCGCTTGTCCCCTGAAACCTCAACAAAGAACCTGCCATCGGCTAACTCTTCACTACGGACTATCCGCGCGAGACAGCCGATACGGCAGATGGTGGGCGGTCCACTGCCGTCGTCGACATCAGAGCCGTGGGTGATCAGGACGATGCCGAACGGGGAGTTTGACGCCAAGCATTGCTCGATCATGAGACGATAGCGCTGCTCAAAGATGTGCAGCGGGATGGTCATTCCCGGGAAAAGGACCGTTTGCAGGGGGAACAGAGGCATATTGTCGCAGTCTATCATGCTCTTATCCTTCGTATGGCGGCTAGGCAGCCGCTCGGCACTACGGTTCGAGTACGGTGAGGTATCCCGTCGACTTACCGAACTCAAGAAACTCCTCGGCTGAAGCGGGCAGGGGATGGTTATTTCCCGTCGCTTCATTGAATCGCTTCACTGCCTCCTGAGCGAACTGGACAGGCGTGAGCGCTTTCAGGAAGAAGCCCTTCCATCCAAGCTCTTTGGCGACGCGATCCTTGGCTTTGGCGAGCAGCGTCGCGGCGTCCGGCGCCTCCATGACTTCGTCGATATTGCGATCTTCGATTGTGAGTTTGACGCGAACCTTCATGCGCGAAGTATACCTTTTACCTCTCAAAAACTGTCTAAATAGTAGTGGCGGATACGTTGGCGGCTGCAATATCCACATTGAACACGTTGGCGAATGACCGCAGGTAGGCCATTTCAATTGTCGATCGATTGACACTCCTGCCTAATTCGGCAAGGGACACGACGCCTTTGTCGCGGATGCCGCACGGGATGAGATCTTCGCGGAACGGCGCCATGTTGGGAGCTATGTTGAGCGCGAAGCCGTGCATGCTTACCCATCGTGAGACTTTGATTCCCATTGCGCAGATCTTCTGTTCGCCAACCCAAACTCCAGTGAGGCCGGGCTTACGGCTACCGGTCACATCGAATTCGGCAAGTGTATCGATGATGGTTTGCTCCAGGTCTCGAAGGAACACGTGCAGGTCTCGTCCCCTTGCCGAGAGGTCCATGATGGCGTAACCGACTAATTGGCCGGGCGCATGATAGGTCATTTCGCCGCCGCGGTCTGTTTCGACATACGCTATCCCCTTACGGTTGAGTTCCTCAGGAGACGTGAGAAGGTCGCCGCGCCCTTTTGATCCGCGACCCACTGTGATTACAGCGGGGTGTTCGAGAAGCAAGAGCGTGTCGACGACCTCGTTTCGAGCGCGCTGGCCGTGGACCGCAAGCTGAAGGGCGTACGCTTCGTCGTACGGGATCGGAGTGGGCAACGATTGATATCGACAAGGGAGCTTCATATTTCTGGTACAATGCGGGCGAAATCACAACTTATGGCACGCCCCAACTTATCGTACCTCAAGAACCTGATCCTCGTCCTCGTCGGTGTCCCCTGCGGCATTTTGACGGGGCTTACCGGCATGACGAACTCTTATATAGTCGTGCCGCTCCTCGCGTGGCTAGTCGGCATCAAGGATGCGCGACTGATCGGGTCGGCGCTTGCGATCACGTCGTTTAGTGCGCTGACAGGTATTTTGGCGTACACGCAGCATCAGAGCATCGATGCCGGAATCACGGTGGGCGTTGCGGTCGGCTTCATGGCAGGGGCCGCTGGTGGTCAGAAGCTGGTCGCGGGTAAGCCGCGCGCGATCCGGGCTGGCCGGGGTATCGGGGCGCTGGTGGGCTTCGTTCTAGCGGCGATCATGATCTGTGACGCGTTTGGCAAAGTGCATGTTGGCGCGTTTGCCCCGCACTTCTTCCGATCATCGCTCTGGTTTGTTTCGTCGGTGCTCTTGGGAGTACTTGCTGGCTTCTTTGGTCGCCTCCTCGACCTAGCTGGCCTGTTGATCGTTCCCGCGCTGTATTACATCGCTGGAGCGCCGATGTTTGGCGCGCAAGGCTGCGCGGTGGCCATTTTGCTGTTCAACTCGGTGCCTGCGGCGCTTGCGTATGCGCGTCGTGGTCTGGCTGAGCCTCGTTCGTCGACCTGGGTGTCGTTTGGCGCGCTATTCGGGGCACTGGCAGGCTCGCAAGCCGCTGCGAAGAACCCCAACGACCCATTGATGCTGACCGTGTACGCTGTGGTCATGATCATGATGGTCGGGGTTCGCGTGTTGTCGACACCGATGAAGAGCAACGACAGCGATAAGCCCGACGAAGGTGCGCGACGCGGGTAGGAAGCGGCTTCGCAGCATGGGCGCGTGTAGCTAGCGGTCAGCTTGTTCGTGACCAGACAGCCCGTTTTAGCTGCTCGGCGAGTTCTATCGCGCTCGATGCCAATCCATGACCGTGTAGTATTTCAATGGCTTGCTTTTCGCGTCCCGAAAAGATCAAATCCACCACCTCCACGAATCCCCTTTCGCCCAGGCTGCTTTCCATTATTTCAGGTAGGTGTTCTCGTAACGATTCTATGGCGACGCAACGATTGGCCACAAGGCGCTGCAAGTCGCGGCTAAACTCCAGGCAGGTTGGAAGGTCAACCTTTCTTGCATCGTAGATGAGCACGAGCGCGCCAGCAGACGTTACGCCTTGTACAAGCTTGCTCCAGGGCATTTTGACAGTTTGCGGCCAAAATGGGTTCGTGTCTCCCGGAACTCTCAAATGCAGCGATGCGTCCGTTGCTTTTGCGGAACCGTAGACGCCCGTCATTATTTCTTCAATCAGCTTACCGAACCATAATCCATCGAGACCAACGAGGGCGAGTACAAACCAAAGGACTCCGCCGATGGGGGCCAGGGCTAGCCAGAATAGGCAGATGAGAACCTGGTCGGCGTTGCGGCAGGAGACTGTGGTTGATTCTCGACTTGGTGGTTTCATTTATGTGGTGTTGGTGCTGCCAAATGCGGCAAAGTTCACGCCGGTTCGATTCCCAGCGACGCCGTCTATATGTCACAATAGACTATGGCCAGTGATCTTATCAAATCTTTCATCGACCTTCTGGGCAAAGAAGCCGTTTTGTCATCTCCGGCTGAACGGATGACTTATCAGAACGATGCTTTTCCACTTGAGGCAGCGATTCCTCTTTGTACCGTCCTTCCCACAACGACTGCCGAGGTCTCGGCAATCGTCAAGCTCTGTAACAGCCATGGGGTGCCGTTCGCTCCTCGTGGGGCCGGGACGGGCCTTGCGGGCGGGGTACTGGTGCCGGGCGGCGTTCTTATTGGCCTTGCCCGCATGACGCGCATCATCGAGATTGATTTGCGTAACCGCACAATGACCGCCGAGGCGGGGGCGGTGAACGTGATGCTGACTAAGGCGGTGACACGTGATGGTCTGCACTACGCTCCCGATCCGTCATCCCAGGGGGCATCGACGCTGGGCGGCAATATTGGCAATAATGCGGGCGGGCCACACACGCTCAAGTACGGCGTCACGGTGAACCACGTGCTGGCGGTAGAATTGGTTCTTCCGAGCGGCGAGATCGTCACGCTTGGCGATAAGACAGAAGATTTTACGGGTTACGACCTTGTGGGGCTAGTTTGCGGCGGCGAGGGGACGCTTGGAATTGTGACTCGAGCTACGGTGCGGCTGACCAATGTGCCGGAGGGTGTGCGAACGCTGTTAGCCGTGTTCGACACCGTGGATGCGGCCACTGAGACGGTCTCCGCCATTATTGCCGCCGGGATCACGCCGGCGGCGCTGGAGATGATGGACGCCACCGTAATTAGAGCGGTCGAGGCGGCATTCCATTACGGCTTTCCGCTGGACGCTGAAGCGGTGCTAATCATTGAGCTGGACGGTGTTGAGGCTGGCCTCGATGAAGCTGCAGCGCAGGCATATGAGATATGCCGCGCGACGGGCGCACGCGAAGTTCGGAGCGCTAAGGATGCGTTGGAGCGTGCCAAGCTGTGGGCAGCGCGCAAGAAGGCTGTTGGGACCCTGGGCAGGCTGGCGCCGTCGTGTGTCACGCAGGATGGTGTTATTCCGCGTTCCACGCTCCCAGTGGTGCTGCGGCGTATTGCGGCGGTAGGGCAGAAGTATGGCCTTCGGATTGCCAACGTTTTCCATGCAGGCGACGGCAATCTTCACCCTGTGGTGCTTTTTGATGGACGCGACCGCGCGGAAGTGAGCCGTGTGGTGGAGGCGAATCGGGAGATCCTAGAGATCTGCCTCGAAGTGGGCGGCACGCTGTCGGGCGAGCATGGTATTGGTGTCGAGAAGCGCGACTATATGCCGATGCTTTTCCCGCCAGAGACGCTGGATGCGATGAAGCGTGTGCGCGATGTGTTCAACCCGCACGGTCTTTGCAACCCTGACAAGGTTTTGCCTGCAAGCCACGGCTGCTCATTCGAGATCGCCGGGCGACTTGGGGCCATAGACTGTTGACGGCCCAGCGCACCGCCATCACCTTAGGAGTCGCTGCGATTGCAACGCTCAGCATATCGTCGTGCGGGAACAAACTCACCACGGACGTTGCGGTGTCTGCGCCGACTACCGCTGTGACCGAGACACTTGCACCCGGAGTGGTGCATGCGGCATTTCCGACGGGGACCGCGAGCGGCATAGACATCATCGATGTAGACCTCCAATCCGCAGCATATCGGCCAGCTATCCTGACCGAAGGGCTGAAGGTCGAGAAGGGCCGACTGATGGGGGCGTCGTATACTCCGTACGATTGGCTGGACCGATCTCACGCGCTTGCAGCCATGAATGGTGCGTATTTCGGGACTGGGACTGACTCGCGCAAGGAGCTGATTGGCTTAGTGGTCTCGAAGGGCCGCGTCATTCAGCACGCACCGCCGCTCCATGGGAAGGCCGGGACGTATGTGCGCAGTGCATTCGGGATCAATTCGGCTGGTCAGCCGCAGATAGTATGGGGTGCCACTGCAAGTAAGGGTGGGCCGTGGGTATATGCTTATTCGCAGCCTACTGATCCTCACGGTGGTTACCGGTGGAACGCGGCGGAGGCTGTTGGGTGCGGTCCGACGTTGATCCGCAGTGGCCGCAAGGTGGTGACCGACCACGAGGAGCGGTTGGTGAACGATATCAGCACTGCGAGGACTTTCGTGGCATACGATGTGTCTGTAGGCAAGCCTGTCCATTTCGTGATGGGGATCGGGTCGCGGTTGACGTACGCGGAGCTTGCAGATCAGGTAGCGTCGTACTTTCAGCGGGTCCACGGGACGAAGGTCCACAGGGCGATGTGCCTTGATGGGGGGGCATCCACGCAACTGAGCTACATGCAAAATGGTGCGATACAGTCGCCGCGGTCAACAACGGTCACGGTGCCAGATGCGATCGCGCTGGTGCATAAGTGAACGGGCGCCTTCATGACATTTTTAGCTCGGCGTGGTAGAATGCGTCATTAGTAGTCGCTGCTGTTGTTGGCGGTTATGCTCAGTTGGAGACGGCGAGAAACAGATGTCTGTCGATCCAAAACCTGCGAGAACACCTGACGCGCCCCAGCCGAAACCTGAGGACGGCCTGGAGCGGACCATGACGCCGATTGCGGTCGTGGTCATTACTCTGGCCGCCATCGTCCTCATCGGCCTCGTCGCAGTTGTCACCCAGCGCAATCGCGAATCCCGGCAGGCTCAGACCCGCCTCGAGTTTCAGCGGTTGAATGGCATTCCAGTAGGCACTTCCGCAAAACCTCCCAGGTCGTCATTTATCCGCTATGGTGATCCTACTCGGCGCACCGCTGCCGAAAATGCCGCTGCTGAACGGATCCGTCTCCAAGGATCACGAGAGATGTCGCAGGCAGCTGCGGACGCGGCGACGGCTGCCAGCGCAACTGCGGCTCAGCGAGCCGCAGCGAAGGCTGCAGCCGCGAAGGCAGCGCAGGGAAGCGGGGCAGGGGAGACGACGGCTGATGTGGTTCAAAACACGCCCGCGTCCGATGCGACGCCGTCGACGAGGCCATTCAGCCCCATTGGGCGATGGGTGAAGCAGGACGGCAGCGGCACGTACGTGTTCTTCCGTGCTGACGGTATCTCCTACGAGTCCGACGGGCGCGAAAACAATGCCTCGGCTGAATCGTTTCCAGATTCTGCTCACTGGATCATGCAGACCGACGGCGCCGCTACAGTGGTCGATACGGGATCGAACCGCTACGTGGTCGCTGGCGCAGACACGCTCCACGGTGAAGACGGCGGGACGTATATTCGCGTTGGCGAGTAGTCGTGCAGGCAACTGATCGCAGACCCCGGCGCCGTTGCTTTTAATAGTCGTCGGTAAGGCGGCAATTATCGTTCGCGCAGACCCACGAAATATCGCCGTCATCGTCTTCCATTGCCACCATCGTGACGCCGCAGGCGCAGATTGGCGGGCGCTCGTCATCCTCGCTGAGTCCGATGTGGCCCTCCTCGATCAGGTCCGCGCAATCGTCACAAATGTTGTCCATGGGCTCGCCGTCGGCGTCGAAGTTCCTTGGGAACCACGGCTCGAAGCAGGCATCGCAGAAATCTGTCGTGGGACCTTTCCTCATTTTCCACACCTTCGTCTTGACAAACGGACCGCCAACTCGGTACTATACTTTCCGTTCGCGGGGCTATGGCTCAGTTGGGAGAGCGCTTCATTCGCATTGAAGAGGTCGCGGGTTCGAATCCCGCTAGCTCCACCAAATTCTACCGCACCTGAGCGTAAATCATCACGGTTTACGCTCAGGAAACTCCTTCTCCTTCCAAGACGTTCCCGTTCAGCGCACGACAACGCACCTGTGTACCGCCCATGTCGCGAAAACAGCTTATCGTTATCGTTCTCCTCCCAGTGCTCCTCGCGCTTGGCTACCTGGCTATCACCCAAACCGTTCCAAAACATGACGGGCTCCTCACGATGACCGCAATCGATGTCGGTCAGGGTGATTCGATCTTCTTACGCATGCCGAATGGGAAGACTGTGCTGATCGACGGCGGCGGGCACAACGATTCCATGGATCTGAGCAAGGTGAGCGATGTCGGCGAGAAGACTGTGTTACCGTTTTTGCGCCACGAGGGCGTGAACCGCGTCGATTTGATCATCCTCACGCATCCCCATGGCGATCACGTTGGCGGCCTAAGCGCCGTGGTGCGTGCGCTTCCGGTGGGCAGGGTGCTCGACGGAACGGTGTTGCCGTGCGACGCGGAGGCGTACCGCAGGTTCATCGATGACACCGCTGCACGGCGCGTGCCGCGACAGAGGGCTGTTCGCGGGATGCGCATCCAGCTCGGTGAGGTTGCGATGGATGTTCTAAACCCGCCAGGGTCTGGGGAGCCGTACGGTACCGAGCCGAACAACGACACTGTGAACAACTACTCAACAGTGGTGCGCGTGACTTATGGCCGTACGCATTTGATGCTCACCGGGGACGCGCAAACCGAGGCGGAGGATAGCATGATCGAAGCGTATCCGAACGGCTTGCAGTGTGATGTGTTGAAGTGTGGGCACCACGGGGCTCACAACGCCACGTCCGACGAGTGGCTGAGCGCCGTCCGTCCGAGCGTCGCCGTGATCTCATGCGCCGCGCACAACCGCTACGGCCATCCAGCGCCGCAGACGATGGCCGCTCTGGTGCAGCACCATGTGACGCCGTACATCACCGCCCGAGACGGCGCAGTAACCGTGACCAGCGATGGGAGCCGTGTGACCGTGACGACTGAACGCGAGCGCAGCGGTGGGAAGTAGGCTCTCCAGTACCATTCAACAAATTCTCGAAAGTATCGGAATCAATGACACAATCCACATTTCCATTTTCAGTTCAATTCGACAGGACCATGCCGTACTCTCCGGATGGCGTCGGGGTGCCGTATGTCACGTACGGCTCGGGTCGCATGGGCGCTTCGATGACGTATTGGGGCGGTTTGCATCAGATAGTCTTTTACGGCGACGTTCCGATGGGGTCTCCTTCAACGTATTTTGAGGCAGACGCGTCGTCGGCTTACGTGCGGCTGTTCCGCCTTCAAGTCGTCGCGGGCGGCGTGCCGTACACCATGGAGTTCAGCGATACAGAGCATTTCGCGTTTGGATACGCGAGCCGGTTTCGTATCGATTCGCTTGGGCTTGAGTTCGTTCACCATATGACACTTCTCGATAGCGCGCTCGTTTATACGGTGGAGTGTGTCGCCAATCCGCGCGGCGTTTCGCTGTCGCTCCAGCTTGAGCATCATGAACACACTCGTCGAATGTCGCACGGCGATTTGGAACGGACGTGGAGCGACTGGGCGGTGGGCGAGGACGGGGCAATTAGCTGCACGGTCCACGACAGGCTCTCCGATGAGGCGTGGCATCGGGCCATCGACGATATGTCGGTGCGGTACGACGCCGTTGGGCTGACAACGCGCTCGACGGGGCTGAGGGAAGGCACTGTGTATATATCGCTCGTGACCGACGGCGAGCTTAACGTGAAGACACACCGGGGACGGACGTATGTGTCGTCATCGGAGTTCGCGAGCGGATCGAAATCAGTGGCTCTGTTATTTGCTTCGAGCGAGGCAAAGCTAGAGGCGCAGACAGCGGCGATGAGGGACAAGCTGCCTGATCTTGTGAGTGATCGCGAGTCGGAGGCGCGGCGGTTGGTTGACTTCTCACCTCGTCTTGAGATCGGTAATGACGCAGTATCGTCCTTCTTCGCGAATTCGCCGGAGGTTGTGGCATCGTTGTTTGTCGAGGGCGCTCCCGGTGCTATGCGTGCCGCCAACATGCACTATTGGGTGTGGGGATGGGACACGCTTATGTGCGCAGAAGCATTATTGATCTCTGGCCGACAAAGGCTCGTTTGGGACATGCTTTTGTTCTACAAGAACACCGCCGACCCGGAATTGGGGGTCGGACACCAGTTTACGCGAGAGCTTAAGGTGCGGATTCCTCAGGCAGCTGGCGCTCAATGTCTGTATTTGATTGCGTTGCATGCTTATGTTGTGTATATGGCTGACAGCGCTTTGGTGAACGAAGTTTACTCCTTCGCAAAGGAGATCTTTAAGCGTGCCCTCGCGTCGCGGACAGAGGCCGCACTTGGGACAGGTCCCGCGCTTTGGCCAGACTTTCCGATCTGCGCTGGGCATACGGGCCACGATTGCAGCTCGTTCAACAATTCGATCCTGTATCAAGGTGTGCGCTGCATGGCGATACTTGCCGCGAAACAACGTGACACCGCTACAGTCGCTGAAGCGAATGCGGCGGCAAGGCTGCTCGAAAAGTCGTTCACTGACGCGTTTTGGGATAGTGATCGCAACTATTTCGTCGACTCTGTGGATTCCGAGACGGGCGAGCAGCGCAAGAGCTATCCGTCGCACGCCATGCTGTGGCAAAGCCCGTTCTGCGCCGATCTCGCGCCGGGGAAGCTGAAGGATTGCGCCAAGTTTATCGCGGAGCACCACGCCACGCATCGTGGGTTCTTGCCGTATCCACGCTGGGACAATGCCTTCAATGGCGACCACAATCAGCTTGGGCAAGCGTGGCCAATCACCGACGTGTTCGATACGCGCTGCCTCGCGGTTGCTGGCGATCAGGCGGCGCTGACGACGTGGCTCGACAGCGTCGGTTGGTTCTGGAGCCAGTTGACAATCCCGGAAGCGTATACGATGGTGACCGCGAACGAGAGCGGAACGCCCGACGCTCCTGGCGGCAAGCAGCCGTTCTCGGCGAAGAGTTGGTACATGGCGGCGGTGACAAGTGTTGCGGGTATCGACTACGACAGCGGGGGAATAACCTTTGGGCCCGGCCTGGAGCAGAAAGTTGTACTAGACGATGCTTGCTTTACGGGGTACCAAGCGCGCATCGAACTAGAAGGTGCAGGAGATTTTCCGGAGAGTTTGACCGTCAACGACATCCCCGTTGTCGGCTCATGCAAGGTTCCGTACGACATCGTGGATATTACATACCTCGAGATTCGATATAGGAGGACGGCATTACGCCCATCCTCGCCGGTGATATTGGCCCTACACGGCGGTATCGTGCACACGGTCGATGTTACTGGCGGCGGTGAGCTTGTCGCTAGCGTCGCGTTGCCAGTGGACACATGGTTGCGCTTCGGCGCGCCGCGAGCCGCAAGCGTTACTATTGGAGGGCGAGAGGTAGCGGCGGAATTTGACGATGAGCGCGGGATCGGGCAAGTGCTGCTACCTGCTACCGGCGAGCAGGCGGAGCTTAGGATAAGCGCTGGGTAGGGTGGGGGTGGTGACTAGGGGTTGAAATGCCTTTCACTCACCAACCCGCATAAAGCCGAAATAACCATTATTAATCGTGTTGTGGAAAATTCACAATTTAGCAAATCTTCCATTTAGCAGAGGATTTATGGTGGTTAGGGATGAATATCACAGCTCCAGACCACTTGGGCGATGATTATCCGACGGAGACCGCCGATGACGACTAAACCTTGTCCGTTTCTGCTCACACTACTGATTGTAGCCATTACGGTCCACGGATCCGCTTTCGCCTCGCCAGCGGTGACCGATGGGTTGTCGAAGCCCGATGCGGCCCTTTTTGCGCTTTGGACTGTGCAGGACGATTACGTTGGAATGCCGATGTTCGACTCCGCCAGGGCGAGTAAAGCGAGCGTTGGCGATGTTCAAAAGGCGCTCGACGCCGGAGCCAACGTGAACGCATCGATGCCAATTCTGAAATTTACGCCACTCACCTGCGCTGCTACGGCAGGTAATGTCGACATCGTCAGGTTTCTTGTCGACAAGGGTGCCAATATCCACGCCCAAGACCTTGGTGGCAACTCGTTGCTCGAGTACGCTGCTCAGTCCGGCAACATCGGGTGCGTCAAGTACTTTGTCGAAAAGGGACTATCGGTCAATCCAAAAACGCAAGCGGGGAGCGGTCCCGTTATAACTGCATGCGGGATTGGCAATCTTGAAATCGTTGACTATCTCGTTACGCACGGTGCAGATCTACGAGCTAAGGATAAGGTCTTTGGCAGAACATGCCTATTGGCGGCGGCGTCATCGGGTAACGTGGCCCTGGTTAAGTATCTGATTGCGCACCGGCTCGCCATTCGCGAAACCGATCCCGAAGGGAAGACGGCCATAAGTTACGCTGCAAGGGCAAAGAGCGCCGCGTGCCTCGAATTCCTGGTTTCGAGAGGCCTTGACATAAGTGCGAAATCGAAACTCGGCCAGAATGCCCTGTACAGCGCTGTCGAGGCGGGAAGCCTCGTATGTACCAAGTACTTGGTTTCCAAGGGGCTTGACGTAAATGCCAAAGATCGTGCGCGGCATACCCCTATCGGATACGCCGTCGAATTTGGCAATTACGACGTCGCAACCTACTTACTGGCGCATGGCGCGGGCATTACCGGCGAAACAACACTCGCCCCTTCGATACTGATGGCCGCTGTAAACCCGTCAATACCCGGTCGCCATAAGGGCCGAGCAGCTTTTGTGGCGCTTTTGCTCTCAAAGGGCGCGGACACAAAGGTCTCAGACATGTACGGTGATTCTTTGCTGACCGCGGCCGTGAAAGGTGGCGATGTCGATGTCGTAAACCTCCTGTTGAATAAAGGATGGCGGGCGAACGCTAAACAATCAACCGGGACCCCTCCTGTGGTGGCAGCTGCTGGCCTGTCGGATGCAGCTTGCATGAACACCCTGCTCGCCCATGGGGCGGATCCCAACAGTCGAAATGCGCGCTACACCGCTCTCATGATTGCCTGCTCAGGGGACGCGCTCGAGTGCGCGAAGGCTCTTATCGCGCACGGTGCGAATGTCAATGCGAAGGGCTGGAACGATAGTACGGCGTTGGGGATCTCAGTTGGAACAAGCTCAGTCGAAATCATCGAATTGCTCGTAGCGCATGGCGCGGATGTCAACGCAAGAAGTGGGGACGGGATCGCGCCCTTGATGACCGCCGCGTGCGCAAATCGGGTCGAAACCGTGAAAGTGCTAATCGCTCACGGAGCAGATATCGCCGCAAAAGACAAAACGGGGAGGACCGCTCTAGACGCGGCGGCTGCCAACACTGAAATTGTCGCATTGCTTAAGGGCGACAAGACAGCGAGCGCCGATGCGGCGCTCCTTAGCTTATGGGTCAGTTCACCATACTCTCCTCGCACAACTGTTTCCATTACGGCGATTCAGTCTGCTCTGGATGCTGGCCCAAGCATCGACGCGCGAAATATAGCGCTTAAGGCAACTATACGCAACGACGATGTTGACGGCGCTGAGTTACTTATTTCGAAGGGAGCCGATCCGGGGTTCCTGACTTCTCCAAGGTCGCCTCTGTTAAATCAGGCGGCTTCGTCAGGCAGCATCCGTTGCTTAAAATTGCTTCTTTCGAAGGGAGCCAACGTGAATGCGGTCTCGGAAAGCGGCGATACCGCACTGTGCGAGGCTGCTTATATGAAGCATATCGATTGCGTCCGCACTCTCCTTGAAAATGCCAGTCTCGAATCCGCCCGAAAGCAGGGGATCGATAACGCACTTGTAGATTCGGCTATGCGCGGCTCGATTGAGATTGTCACGTATCTGGTTTCCAAAGGCGCCAATGTCAACCAGAAGAAATCGAAGGAGCCAACTCCCATTATCGCCGGGGCTGCTGGCGGAAATGCAGACGTTATTACGTTTCTCGTCTCGCGCGGGGCGAATGTGAACGAGGTGAGCGCCGATGGCAGATCCGTCCTCATGATCGCATCGCAGGGTGTGCCAGTAAAGGTTTTGAAGCTGCTCGTCGATAAAGGCGCGGATGTCAACGCGCGCGACCTTTCTGGAAACACTGCCCTAATAGCCGCAGCGAACTCGGGCCGTATGGACGTCATCCGCTTCCTCCTCGATCATGGCGCTAATCCCAACCTGAAACAAGAGAACGGCCTGTCGCCGATCCTGGAAGCCTGCAGCATGCGCAACTTTGAATGCGTCAAACTCTTACTCGCCCACGGCGCGAAAGCGACGGATCAATTTGAAACCGGCGAAACGACTCTCATGGTGGCTCATGACGTTCAAACGATCAACCTGCTGATTTCGAAAGGCGTTAAGGTCAACGCTATCGACGCCGAGGGCCAAACGGCGTTGATGCACGCCGCGGAATGGGGTGACCCGGATTGCATCGCTGCGCTCATTGCAGCGGGAGCAAAGGTAAATGCCAAGGATCACGCGGGAAAAACCGCATTGGCGCATGCGAAACCAAAATCCGACGTTGCCCACATTCTTCGCATGCATGGGGCTAAGTAGCGCCGCATCCTACTACGCTTGAATCGGGGTGGCTAAGGAGTACATTTAAACGCCTCTCGGGTAAAGGTTCGAGGGGTAGGTACCTCTGCCTTACAACTTCTGCCCTTCTCGCCTACCTGCCTCCCCCGCCTACCACCCGTCCTGCCACCGCTTGCGGTCGTAGCCTTTGAAGCCGTGACACCTGAAGACCTGGATGGTGCGTATCGGTTTGGCGTACGGAGCCTGATAGATATCGATGGGCTTGGCGACTTCGACTTTGTCGAAGATGGCGCGGCATTCGTCGAGGCCCTCGGTGGTTTCGGAGTCGTTGATGAAGACAGCGTTGTCGCCGATCCGCTTGTTGACGTCTTCCCAGAACATGTAGTTGTTTGCGCGAGCGTGAAGCGCGAGGCTGTAGGTGATCGGCTTGTCTGGCAGGTAGAATGCGGCTTGAGACGGCAGTCGGTAGTTGAACCCGAACACGAAGCACTTTGCTGCGCCGCCGAGGCTTTCTCGCTCATCGGCAACGCGGCTTGCCATTGATTTCCAGCCCACCATCTCGGTGCTACGGTCGATTTTGGCGTCGGCTTTGACGTGCAGCGTGCCGATGAGCCATGGCATGATGAATGCAGCCGTGCTGATAGTGAGTGATAGCACGATCCCGGTTATGTGCCACACCCGCATCCCCATGCGCTTCCACGAATGCGCCATGGCGACCGCGATCATGATGATGCCGGTGACGTATGCCGCGACGGCCCAGTTTCCTTCGACCTTGTTGTGCAACGAAACGCATGCTGTGATGAACGTTACCGGTGCGGAACAACACCACAGGTACAACCATGCGTCACCCTTCTCGCCGCTAGCAGTGTCGCGCCACTTGGGCATCAAGCGAAGGTACGTTAGGTAGAAGAGCGGCGAAATGAGGATAGCTTGAGCTCCGAGGAAGTCCCCGAAACCGCGTATCGGAAAGTTGGGCTTGTCGCGGCCGCGCTGGCTCATCTGGTGGCCGTGCTGCCAGTAGGCGTTCTCGTGAATGTGGTTCCAGTAGAGGAACGGCGTGAGGATGGCGATTGCGATTACGGCGGCGATGTATGGCTCTGGCCGTTTGAGCCAGTGGCGCGACTGAGGGGATAGAAGCAGGTACAGGAATACGGCTGGCAGGATGATGAGTCCGTTCAGCTTCGCCATGATGGTGAGGCCTGCAAGAACGCCGCCGATCAGCCAGAGCCGCGTCGCGCACGCCCCTTCGCTATCGATGGCGACTTTGACGACATACACCGTCATCGCCCACAACAATAGCTGGGGCGGGTCGCAGGTCATGAGGAACGATGCATCCGCTGCCAGCGGCACGATGTTGAGGATGGCGACGCTAATAAGCCCGATCTGCGGCGAGAAGAGCCGTCTGGCGATCAGGTAAACGAAAGCCGACATACCGAGCACACACGACACCGCACCGGCCCGTACCCCAAGCTCCGTATCGCCGAACAACTGCACGAAAAAGTGGATGACATAAGCGAGCAGCGGCGTATTGTCATAGTAGCCGTAGTCGAGGTGGCGCGACCACTGCCAGTAGTAGGCTTCGTCGGACACCAACTCATGTGCCGCACCGTACCAGAGGCGAAACGCGGCGCAGAGTAAGAGGATAATTGCTGCCGTAATGTCACAGGATCTGGCGGTGCGCCATGTCATGGGTAAGGTCCTTTTTGAGGTGAGGGCAAATTGTTGCAAGGCTCAGGCTAGCCCGGCTCGCGCAGCAGGATTATACCTCCGTGCCTGCGGGCGGGGTAGAATGCGGACGGCGCTACGACGGCACATTGTTGGAGCTAGTGCTTTAGCGAAGTCGTGTAGTTACGCGATAGATCAACAGTGGTTGTATGCTGGTATCCATAGGTAGCAGAAATAGCCAAATCAAGTTGATCGCGAGACTATTTGTCATGAACGCCATTAATGTTATTGCACCTTACAAATTTGAAGGGATGTGGGTATTCGACGATGAGAGAGTTGGACTTGTCCAAGAGCCTTTTGTTGCGGGGGTTGACACAATCATAGATCGATTAGTTGCCCATATTCCCAACGCGGAAACAGGGTTTCGAGCTTTGTTTTCGGGACAACCTTTTCCTGGATACCAGGACAAGCTAGTGTGGCAGCGCGCCGAAATGAGCGGGAATGTGTACCGGTCGGACTCACTGGATCTAGAAGGCTGGCTATGTCCTGCGCTTCTGAAGTACTTCGAAACGCCACCCGCCGAGATTTACGTCTCAGTATCGGCGCGGCAGTAAGAAAATGAACGACCATTCGCTAAGAACACTTGAATATGAGGCAATCCGAGAGCAGCTCGCTGGCGAAGCGTCTTGCTCGCTAGGAGTCGAGAAGGCGCTCGCCATGCAGCCGGAGGATGCGCTGTTTACGGTGCAGCGGCGGCTGGATGAGACGTCCGAAGCGCGCAAGATGCTATCGATCAAGGGGGCAATCCCGCTTGGGGGCGTGTCCGATATTCGGCCAGCCTTGCGTCAGGCGTCGATTGGCGGGTCGCTCGAACCGGACCAGTTGATCGATGTGGCGGGAACGGCGGGGGCGGCGCGGTCGCTTAAATCGTTCCTTGCCAAGGCGGAGCAGGCAATGTGGCCGCTGCTGACGCGTTACGGCAGCCAGTTGGGCACGTTTCAACCGCTGGAGAACGAGATCGGCGGCGCGATTGCGCCGAATGGGAGCGTGCTGGATTCCGCGTCGCCGGAGTTGGCGCGAATACGCTCACGACGACGAACTGCCGAGAACCGCTTGCGCGAAAAGCTGAACGCGATGATCTCAGGGCCGCTGCGGACGTACTTGCAGGACCCGGTTATCGTCCAGCGTGCGGACCGAGCGTGTGTGCCCGTGAAGGCGGAGCATCGGCAAGCATTTGGCGGGATTGTGCACGATACATCGTCCAGCGGCGCGACGTTGTTTATCGAACCTGCCGCTGTGGTTGAGCTTGGAAATGAAGTACGCGAGATGGAGGTGCGGGAGCGTCAGGAGGTGCTTCGCATCCTGCTGAAGCTGACCGACGCTGTGCGGCGAGTTGAGCCCGAACTATGGGGGACGGTCGAGACGCTCGCGGAGATCGATTATATCGCATCGCGCGCACGCCTCGCGGACCGCATGAATGCGGTCGAGCCGGAGCTAAATGCTCAGGGGATCACGCGGCTGCTCTCGGCGCGTCACCCGCTGATTGATCCCGAGAGGGTCGTGCCTATCGATATCGTGATCGGCGAGCCGCAGAATCGTGTGCTGCTGATTACGGGTCCGAACACAGGCGGTAAGACGGTCACGCTGAAGACTCTTGGCCTTTTGACGTTGATGGCGCAAAGCGGACTGCATGTGCCAGCGGCCCGGGCGTTGATCCATGTGTACAACCAGGTCTTTTCCGATATTGGCGACGAGCAGAGTATCCAGCAGTCGCTCTCCACTTTTAGCTCCCACATTACCAATATAGCTCGTGTCTTGAACGAGGCGGGCCCGAATGCGCTTGTGCTCTTTGACGAAGTAGGCGCGGGGACGGACCCGGGCGAAGGCGCGGCTTTGGCGCGAGCCCTTCTGCAGTTTCTGCTGCGCCGAAATGCGCGTGTTGTGGCGACCAGTCACTACGGCGAATTGAAATCGTTTGCCTACATGACGGACGGCGTCCAAAACGCCAGTGTTGAGTTCGACGATGTGTCGCTCCGCCCGACTTATCGGTTGCTCCAAGGCGTTCCCGGCTCCAGCAACGCGATTGCTATAGCCGGTCGGCTCGGGCTGCCGACTGAGGTGCTCGACGAGGCGCGGGAACTTTTGGCGGGTCAGGATAACGAGACCGCAGACGTGATTCGCAGCTTGGAAGAGGCCAAGCGCGCCGCGTTCAGCGAAGCGGAAGCAGCGCAGCGGGCGCGCAAAGAGGCGAGGGGGCTCCGCGAGCAGGCGGAGCAGGAGCTAAGCCGCTACGAGCAACTGCGCCACGAAATACGGGCCAAGGCGCTGGCCGAGGCCCGCGAGATTATCCGCAAGGCTCAGGAAAAGTCCCAGCGGCTTGTCGATGACATGAAGCGTAAGGCACGATCTGGGGACGCTGACCGCGCTCGCTCGCAGGCTCGCGACGAGCTGCGCGATGTTGAGCGTGAAGTGGTGGACGAGATCGATGAGCTCCTCGCGCTGCCGAAGGCGACTCTGGACGATGAGGTGGTCGCTGTCCCGCAGCGACCATTGAAGGCTGGCGATCATGTTCGCGTGTCGACTCTGGGGCTGACGGGGATTGTGCTCAGCGACCCCGTTGGCGGCGAAAAGTTGCCGGTTCAGGTCGGAAGGCTACGCGTTATGGCCACGGTCGCCGATCTTCTCCTGATCGGCACACCGGTATCGTCGCCGCCACCACCGAAGGCGTCGGGTGGGTCTGTAGTGGCGCAAAGTGAAGGTGGCGGGGGCGAGTCACGCATGATGGAGGCGGCTGAGACATCGTCGCAATTGACGCTGCTGGGTTTCCGCGCCGACGAAGCTGCGATGAGTCTTGAGGGGTACCTCGAATCAGCCCAAGCGGCAGGGATTACCCGCGCACGCATTGTCCATGGTAAAGGGACTGGGACGCTGCGACGTGTCGTTCACGAGCGCCTAAAAGCGCACCCCTATGTCGAAGATTTCGCCGACGCCGGACCCGAAGAGGGTGGTGCGGGGGCAACGATAGTCACGTTGAAGGGGTAGCTGGCGAGTGCGAGATTCTAGGAAGCCCTCGTGCCGGGCTGGCATTCTTTGGTTGTTCGCTCCGCGAAGGGGGCGGCGATCTGGTTGACTTTGTTCAGTGAAGTGCTTAGAATGGGGCATGGCACATCGGTATCAGATAAAGCGTATCCTTCTTCACGACGATAGCATTGTATTCCGCACAGCAGCAGCCGAACTGGGCCGAGTTTCGCCGGGTTCGGCGGTGTTGCAAGTTGGGCCCGATGATCCGCGTGTATCCGGTGATGTTGTACTGGCCACTATAGCGCATCCGGCGGCACAGCGGTTCGTACGACGCGGGCTGACTAACCTTCACAACGTCGCTGCTGATCGTGACGGATTCCATGTATTCGTAGACGATGGCGTGCTATGGGGGCTGGGCTCGTCGGCACGAGGCGTCATGCAGGGTGTCCACGCCTATGCGGCAACGCCTGATGCGGTTCCGATCCACGGGGCGTTTGCATTTTCGCGCCGGATCTTTTCGCCTGTGATCGGTTCGCAAATGTTCACCGCACCTCCCCCAGCGAGCGATGATTACAGGGCATGTGCCCGCTATCTTAGCGTCATGGGAGCGAGCCATCTTGCTGCGACGCACGATTTTGCAGGCGGGCCGTCGCGGGATCTGCACGTCTACGTTGAGAGCGACATCTTCCCCGATGCAGCCGACCCGACGCGGCGGTCCCACCTCCGTGAATGTTTGCGGTCATATATCGACGCCGCGACAGACTACGGGTTAGGTGTTCACTTCGATTGCAGGCTTCTGCCATGCCAGGGCGGACCATGGGTGGCGCCTGGTGATCGCGACGACTTTCTGACTCGTTTCCCCGCCGAAGTACTTTCCGACTGCGGGACCTATCAGGGTAAGGTGCTTTGCTTTGGTCATCCTACTGTCCGCGCGTTTTACCGCGAGGTCGTCCAGCGCTTTTTCGAACTGTTTCCGGAGATCGATTCGTTCCACTATCTGACTATGGATGCAGAAGGGGAGTTTTGCGATCCGAAGACTTGTGTTCGGTGTAGGGGACTTTCGAAGTTCGATCAGCGCGACCGGTTGGCGCGATTCTTGGCGACAGAGATTCCCAGGCATAGGCCAGGCGCATTGATTCTCAACACCGCTCATCAGTGGGACCGCGTTAGGTATGGCGTCGGTGAGATGCTTGCGCGGCAGTCGGCACTCCCAGCGAACGTTGGGATCTGTCTGGCGGCGACGGGCGACTCGGCAACGTTTGAGCGGCAGGCCCACGAGCAGCTGCGCGAAGCACGGTCCGTGACTGCGAAGGCTGGCCAGGCTGTGGTTGGGCGAGACGCGCTTCACATGTTCGAGGACGCGTTTCGCGATGGGCGGCAGATTTTCGATTACCCCCTTGGTGTGTTCGCGAAAGTCCGTCGTTGGAACGACCTCGGTTTCGACGGCCTATACGACGTGCGAGGACGGGCGAATCGGCGTGACCTACACGCGAACTCGCTTGCATGTCGAGCGGCAATGCTGAACCCTACCGGCGATCCTGCGGCATTTTGCAGAGACCTTGCGATCCGGTGGTTTGGCTCGGGGAGCGGGCCTTTTGTTTATGATGCCTGGCAGAAGATCGAGCAGGCTCAGGCGATCCTCTCTAACGGGTACTCGTTCCCGTCGAGCTCACCGTTGTCCGAATACGTCGGCTGGCACTTTGGCCGTGCGACATCGCCAGTGCCGTCAAATCCGGCATTTACGACGAGCGTCGATGTCCAGGCGGCGCCGGAGTACGGCGAATTCGCGCCAGCGTCCGGGAATGGATATACCTACCACGACGGCGACTACGCGGCGTGCTTGATAACCACCGGTCAATGCCAATTCGATGCCGCCCTGCTGTGCGGTGAGGCGGCGACGATGTTGTCGCAGGCAACTGCTGGAGCAGGGCTAGCCGAAAACCCTGATGCCATGCTCTGGTTGGGCGACACCTCACATTGCACACCGTCACGATATCTCGATGACCACTGCGCGTTTGTCGCAAACCTACAGCGTTTCTATGGCGTCATGGGGCCGTATCTTGTGCTCAAGGGGCTGCGAATACGGACTGGCGATGACGAATCATACGGTCGTGAAGCGCGTGAGTGGCTGATACGATATGCGGCTGGCGGGCGAGATTTTGCGACGCATATCGAGTCGATGGTGGCGAGCGGGCGGATCAGTGGCGCTCTCTATGATCGCATTTCGCCTGAACTCTTTCGGAAACGAGCAGCAGAGGTGGACGCATTTGTTGCGGAGATAGGTGGGTGAACTCAAATGTACAAACGCCGCCCCACGGTTTGCTGTGGGGCGGCGTTACGTTTGGCTGAGTTAGAACTCTTCCATGTCATGGTCTTGCGTGGTTGAAAGCAGTGCCAGGGTTGGTCGGCGCTTTGGAGCGTTGACGGCCACCATTTTTACTGGGGCTTTCGGGGATTTTGCTGCCCGCACCTCTTCGATCCTCACTCCGGAAGCCGCTTCTTCGTCGGATACTTTAAATTTCTGTACGAGAATTTGAAGATCCTGAGCTTGATGCGACATAGATTGGCTGGCGGCAGTTGCTTCCTCAACCAGTGCCGCATTTTGCTGCGTGATCTCGTCCATTTGAACCACGGCCTTGTTTACCTGCTCAATACCAGCAGCCTGCTCTTGAGATGCGCTGGAGATCTCGGCAACCTTGTCGGAAACATCCGTAATTGCGCTGACGATATTCTTCAACTGCTCGCCACTCTGGTTGACCAGTTTGGTACCGTCTTCTACCTTGCGTACCGTATCTGTGACCAAGGCCTTGATCTCTTTGGCGGCGGTTGAACTACGTCCCGCGAGGTTACGCACTTCTGAAGCGACCACAGCGAATCCTCTTCCCTGCTCGCCGACGCGTGCGGCCTCGACTGCGGCGTTGAGTGCAAGCAGGTTGGTTTGGAACGCAATCTCGTCGATCACGGAGATGATGTCGTTGATCTGCCGGCTGGCTGAATTGATCGACTGCATCGACTCGACAGCTTTTGCTACGATTGCGCCACCATCCTCCGCCACAGTTCGCGCTTCGACAGCCTGCTTGTTGGCATCGCGGGCGTTGTCGGCACTCTGCTTGACGATGCTCGTCATCTCCTCCATGCTAGCCGCAGTCTCTTCCAGGCTGGAAGCTTGTTCGGCGGTGCGTTGCGATAGGTCTTCGTTGCCTGCTGCAATCTGCGCCGATGTCGAAGTGATTGACAGGGCAGACCGCCGAGTTTCACCGACCAATTTCGAAAGGGAGGCTTGGGCGTTTTCATAGGACGCAACAGTACTTTGGGTTTTTCCAATGATCCCGTTGACGCTCCTGGCAAGATCGCCGAACTCGTCACTCGTATCGGCTTTCAGAGGTTCGGTTCCGGTGACAACGGCAACGGTGAGATCACCGCCTGCCATGGCATTCATTGAAGTCTGAAGGTTATTGATGCAGACTTCATCAAGCGATTTCAGTCGCCGATTAACCTGGTTGAGCGAACCTACGATGAGGCGCGTAACGTACAAAGCAAACGCAACGCTCAGCAAGGTTTGGACAATGATTAATAACGTAAGCATACTTTTGCCGGACTTAAACTGGCTATCCTCGACAAGCGATAATCTAGATGCCGTATCGTCGTTCCATTTTGCGAGGGCCGTCGCTGAGTCGAGCGCCAGTGTAAAAGCTGTCTTTGATTCACCGTTTACAAAGGCGAGCGCGGCTTTGCGGTCGGTGGACTTTGCGATGGCATCCGTTTTGGAATCGTCTGAAATGTAGGCTCCCCAAGCCGTCTTTACCTTGTCCAGGTTGGCCTTGTCTTGGAGGTCGGTGGCTTTCGTAGCGTAGGCATCAATGTCGGCGTTTACTTTAGCCATCGCGGCGTCAGCGATCGGTACCTGGGCATCAACGTCAGCTTTGGTAACACTTAAAAACTCCTTAAGCTGCTCGATACGGAATTGATGCATATCGTGTGCGATTAGGTTGGCGGCGTCAGTCTGGGGCATGATGCCGTGTGTGACGTCGTCGCACGCCGAGTCGATGAGCGTCAAGCGATTGAGGGCAAACAATTCAGCTCCAACTGCCATGAGCAGACACAACCCGAACGCGACGGCGAGCTTTTGCCCGACTTTGAGATTGTTGAAGAACATGGGGTTTCCATTCCTGCCAGGGAATTCGGCCTTTAGGGTGGTTAACATGAGGCGTGGTCGTGACAACAAGCTACGACTCGCATGTTGATATAGCTATTGTGTGATTATCACATAGGTAACTTTAGGCTTACTAGCTAAAACGAGTAATTTTTTTCGAATTTTTCGCTCGTTTACTAATATATATGCATGTCCAGAATAATGTAATTTTGAGTTTATTAAAAGCATTTGATAAAATTTCATCAAAGTGCTTGACAAATTTTATCAGGTCGTTTATACTTGGTCAATGCCCGCCCAAGAGATAATCAAACGAGTCACTCTGAAGGAAGTTGCCAGCCTTGCCAACGTGTCTGTTTCAGCGGCTTCGACCGTTCTGGCGGGGCTAAACAACAGTGTCCGAATTCCCCGGCAAACTCAGGAACGGATCCGTTCAGCTGCAGTCACATTAGGTTATCGTCAGAAGCAGGATCGCGTTGACGATGACAGCCCTGAGCGAACGACACGCACGGCGCGCAAGCTGCTGCATATTGGGATCATCGCTGAGTACGACACAAACCTTTCGGCACCGTCAGGTGCCTTGAACCCGTGGGACCACGACATATCCACGGCCCTGGAGCTTGCTCTGGGACGCGGTAATGGTGCCCGTGCCAGCTTTTTCAATCGACGGCGAGTCAGTGCGCCCCCCGTTCCTGTGGCGGAAGCCATTCGGCGGCTAGTCGAAACAGGCGTCGATGGCATAGTTTTGGTCAACCTGGATCAGGTATTCGTTGTCGCTAAGTATGTGCTTGACCTTGAAGCAACGGGTTTGCCGTTTGTGATTGTTTCGTCTGGGCCATTAACCGCCCCAGTGGCCAACGTTTGCTACGATAACCGGGCCGCTGGATACGCTGCGGCTGCTCACCTTATTGAGCAGGGCCATCGGGAGATCACGTTTCTGGCGACAGTTTCGGCAGACTGGGTTGAAGCTCGCATAGCAGGAGCTGCCGAGGCGGTTCGAGTTCACGGGTTGCCCGCATCGGCGTTCTCGGTATATCCAGCCAGCCGCAAAGAGATGACACCGTCCGAGGAGTGGGTGGAGCCGTATATCCATACGCCCGATGCGGTGGACGCATCTAAAGCTGCCCTGCGTGAGGGGCTATTCGCGTCTGGAGTTATCGCATTGAACGACGAAGTTGCACTCGGGTTCATGCGCGCAAATAGGGACAGCGGGTCGGGATCAGGCAAGTTTGCCGTGGTTGGCTTTGACGATATGCCGGAAGCGCGATTTCAAGGGCTGACGACGCTGAGAGCACCACGGGAAGCTATGGGGCGTGAGGCCGCTATGTTAATTACACAGGTTTGTGAGAATCAGCGGGCGCGCAAACAAATCTGCCTACAGTCTGAGTTAGTGATACGCAATTCGACGGTTGAGTATGCGTAGCGGCATTAATTGAAAGTACTCAAATATCTAATAGCAGAGGTAAACGAATATGAACAGCAAACATTCAAGATTATCAGGCTTTACGTTAATAGAGCTTCTCGTAGTTATAGCTATTATAGCGATACTAGCTGCTATACTTTTTCCTGTTTTCGCAACTGCGCGTGAAAAAGCACGCGCCACAGCGTGTTTGTCTAACATGAAGCAGCTTGGTCTTGCGTTCGCGCAGTACGAGCAGGATTATGACGAGACGATTCCATGCGGCGTTTCCCGTACCAACCGCCTGCTCGGATGGGCTGGAAATATCTACCCGTACGTGAAAGCAAAAGCAGCCTTTGTCTGCCCGAATGACACCTGGCCAAATGCAGCAACGTCGTATTGTATCAACAACGGGTTCCTCAACACAAAACCTGCCGGGCCATATCCAGGTCAAAACCTTTCACAGTTCGCGGCGCCTGCAAAAACAGTGATGCTGACCGAAGTGACCGGTGCCGCCGGGTTTGACGTATCCGATATGAACGCGAACAACTACCACAGTGACCTGCATAAGGATTCCTGGGGCGACGGTGGCGGCTCGCCCTCGGGCTACGGTGCTGGTGGCGATTACGATCCGTATACCGGCAGCTACAATGGAGCGCCAGGGATGCCGTGCGGGGCGATTTCAGGAGGCGGAACATCGTGCTCCAACGCCAATCCGTCGCTTAAGTACACGACCGGCTACCTAGCAAATACGATCGCATTAGCCTATATCGATTTTAAGGATGCCAAAGGCTGGCACAACGACGGATCGAACTTCCTTTGCGCCGACAATCATGTAAAGTGGATGCTTGGCACCAATGTGACGGGCGGTATCGACAACACGACGGCTAACGACTGCGGAACGAACTTCCCCAGTCGTACAGACTGGCTGCCGATTGCGGCTAACACCGGTTGCTCAAAGTACGCGTTGACGTACAGCATTCATTAGTCAATAAACGGCTGGGCCAGCCTACAAATGTTACCTGTGACGATCTTGGGCTGGCCATTGCGACAAAGGGGTCGCTGTGTTACGAAATAGGGGTTATTGTATGGCGCAACGCACCACTGGAAATGGTCGTGGATTTACTCTTATCGAGCTTCTCGTAGTTATAGCTATTATAGCGATTCTCGCAGCTATACTTTTTCCAGTGTTCGCTACAGCGCGGGAGAAGGCGAGACAATCGTCGTGCGCCAGCAACTTGAAGCAGCTCGGGCTGGCGTCAGTTCAGTACGCCCAGGATTATGACGAATCGCTGCTTCCGTATCGTTACACGAAGCCAGACACGAGTGTTTGGTACTGGAATTGGTGCGGATTGGTCTATCCGTACATCAAAAGCCTGGCAGTCTATACGTGCCCAAGCCAGGGAATTCCCAATAGCCTGCTCGACTACACGTACTATTCCGGTACCGGCGGGACCGTGCCAAAGATCATGTCTCAGATCCCGTTGCCCGCGAACAGCCCAATGCTGGCGGACGCGTACGCTGGCAATGGTGTTGCAACGTACAACACGGCAAATGGAATCCCAAATATCGCCGATCAGCGCTCCGCATTTTTGATCTTTTCCCTGGTCATTCCAGGCAATAAAGAGGACTCGCGCCGCGTGATCGGTTTCAACACGAACTGGGCACAGATGGGCGACGGAGCCGTTGGCGCGATGCGGCATTCGGAGGGCGCCAACTACAACTTCGTCGATGGTCACGTCAAATGGTACGCTAAATCGACAATGGCGGGCTGGAATGCAGCAGCGTGCCAGCCGTCGACCTATGGCAATGAAGGCCCGCCGATCAATGGGATGGATTACAACTTTGACGGAGTGGTAGGAGTATCGCCAAACTATAACTAACATGAAGCTGCGCAGCGATCATTACACAATTTGCTGCACAGATTGGTAGACAGGAAATTGATACCCACTTCAGAGCCCACCGCACTTTCGACGTTTGAGCAGAATCGATTCATGACGTATCCGCACGCCAACGGTTACGCGGACCATGGAAAGTCTCTCGTGCTAGTCCAGAATATTGAGGGCAAGTACTCTCTGATTAAGTACGATTTAGAAACCCTCGAAACGAGCGTTCTAACAGACTTTGCCCAGCACGAAACAGTGGGGCAGGCACATGACACGTTCTTTGATATCGCGGCTGACGCCAACACGCTGGTGTACCTCGCTGATGAGGCCGTCTGGCTGTTGGATATCGATAACCCAGACTCACCTCGGCGTGTTTTCGTCGCGCCGGAAGGCGAGACTCTAGGGGGCTTACTCAGCATCAAGCGCGATGGATCCAAGCTGCTTGCGCCGGTATCGCGTGACGACAGGTTTGGCGTGTTCGAGGTAGATATCGCGACCTGCGAGGCAAAGCGGATTATCGACAAGCCGTGGTGGGCCAATCACTATCACTACTGCCCGCATGATGAGAGCTGGATAGGCTTCTGCCATGAAGGAAAGACGACCACGGTGCCAGACCGTGTCTGGGCGTATCACCCGGTGCATGCGCCGGACGGGCGCCAGATGATCGACCAGCATTTCGACACGCCCGCCGACCACCTTTGCCTGGGGCATGAGCGCTGGTGTTTTCACGATACATCGGTGGTCGTGGTGGCGTATGGCGAAAGCGAGTCGTACAATCGTGGCATTTTCGAGGCGTTTGTGGACGGTCGGCCGAAGCGGCTCATCAGTCGCTTTGATCGTGATTGGCATGTCAACATCACGCTGGATGGCAAGTGGGCGGTCGTCGACACGACGGGGCCGCATGACGAGCCGGGCCGATCATGGGAGAATGCCGGGCATGTGAGTGATGTGATGATAGTGGATATGAAGACTGGCGGGCGTCAGTTTATCGCGCGAAGTCGCCTGTACAGCCATCCATCGCACCCGCATCCTATTTTTAGCCCAGATTCTCGTTGGATTTTTTACAACGAAGCTGACGAGTCCTTCAAGCGTAACCGAGTGATGCGTGTTGCGAACCCGTGGACCTAGACTATTAGCGTAACGAACGATTGAGACCATACCGTGGTGGTTCAGGCATTGCCTGTCAAGGAGCAAGATATGACCATAAAGACCCTTTTCGCGGCAGTGATGCTTGCGTTTGCCCTCGTGCCCGCGACGGCACAAACATATACGCAGGATTTCGAGACCGTAAACAATGAGTGGTTCCAGCAGCCTGTGAAAGGGGATGCCTGTGCTGGGACGACCGTCGAAATCAGCGAGGCGCGAGCGCATGCAGGGAAGCGGGCTGCGAAGCTTTCGTATAAGCTGTCGGGGCAGGGGAATGTCCAGCTTCTCTCAAATGCATGGCCGACCGTTGTTTCAAGCGGAGACAAGCTCCACGTGTCGTTCTGGGTTTACGGCTCGGGTCATTCTGACTTCACCGGCGGAACGCTCTTGCTGGTCGATGCGGACAACGAAACGTTCTCGTACTGGCAAATGAAGGACCTCACCGCAGCACTTGGCGGGTCGACTTGGCAACATGTCGAAGCAGATATCGACATCAATAAACCTACGGGCCATTGGGGCGGCAACAATGACGGTGTCATCAAACTACCGCTCAAGCTTATTGGGTTCGGCCTCGATTACCACAAATCTGTCGCCGCGCAGGGCGAGGTATTTGTCGATGATCTCGTGCTGACCGGGGCTCCGGTGAAGGCATCGGCGGTACCTGCGGCTGTGACGCCGCCAGCACTGCGAACCGCCGTCGCGACTCCGACCGTATCGCTCACACTGTCGCCTAGCGGCCAATCCCCGGAGCTGTTTGCCTATCCCCCGGGAAGCAGCATTACGGCCCATGTGCAAGCATCCTCCCCGCCTGATACGCGGGGTTTTTCTTTGGCGCGAATTGTGTGGACAGCAACCGATTTCGATGGTGCGACCATAGCACAGGGAACGACAAAGCTCGATGCGGGCGGGGCGGGCGACATAGCCCTTGTTGCTCCCAAGGCCGGTGTCGTTTACGTGACAGCATCGCTAGAGGGCACCACGCCGCTGGCGACCGCTGCGAAGAGCTTTGCAGTGTACACGACACCTTCGACACCCGCAGCGCCATTGCCGACGCTGTATGGCGTCTGTACGCACTATCACGGCCTCGCGGCAAGCGACGCCAACCGTGAGACCGCCTTGCTTGCGGCACTTGGCTTTCAGGCATGCCGCTTCGACTTCAGTTGGGGCAATATCCAGCCGCAGCGAGGTACATGGAACTGGGCGCTGTTCGACAACATCTTCGCGCAGCTGGAGAAGTATCGGATTGACCCACTACCCGTAGTTTCGTATTCGACTCGGTGGGCGTCGACGGGCGACCCGAATGCAAAGAAATGGGAAGATTGGGCGAATGCTCCGCCAGTCAATGCAGACTACGCGAACTTCGCGGTTGAGGCGGTGAAGCGCTACGGGCGAACGACGAAGCATTGGGAACTGTGGAACGAGCCGGATATTGGCTTCTGGCACGGCACAGCAGAGCAGTATGCCACGCTGTTTGATACTGCCGCCAAGGCAATGAAGGCGATCGACCCCAAGCTTGAGATTATGAATGGCGGCTTTTCCGAGACTCTGCGCCGTCCAGACTTCATCCCAACGTGGGCAAGTGCGATCAAAGTGAAGCCCGACATCTACGCGTTCCACTCGCATATGGCGTTTTCGAACATGGCAAGAGCGAACGATTACGTAGACAAGATTTACGCCAAAACTGGCTGGGCTATGCCACGGTGGCTCAACGAGGCCGGCTTTTCGTCCACAGGGACGCTTACCGAACGCGACCAGGCTGTTGCTTTGGTCAAGAAGATGGCCTATGCGCCTGCCCTCGGCATCAGCGGCTATTTCTGGTACGACCTTCGTAACGATGGCAATAACCGCGCTGATTCCGAGTCTAACTACGGCCTGGTCAACGCGGATTTCACACCGAAGGCTGCGTCCGTGGCGGCGCGAACGCTGCTGACGTCGCTTTCGGGGCTGAAGTATCTTCGGCGTCTGACGGTGCCCGAGACGCCGAACGCGTACGTGCTGCTGTTTGGGTCTACCAACTCATCACGTGGCGCAATCGTGGCGTGGAACGAGGCTGAGAGCACCCTTCCGCTGTACTGCCGTGTGCCCGAGAAGAGCACGAACCGGACAATGATGGGGCTGGAAACGAAGGCTATGGTCAAGAGCGGATTGGCGTCGCTGACCCTGTCACCAACTCCGCAGTTCGTCGTTTTCGACGGTGCGCCGGAAAAGGTCGCCGTGACAGCCAGACTGCTTTCGTTCGCGTCTCCGGTCGTCGCAGCACCGGGAGCTTCGGCCACTCTGCGCATCGCTGTGCAGAACCCACTGGCTACCCCGCTCATAGCGACTCTGAACTACTCGACCGCGTCGTCATGGACTGTGTCGCCGGGCAATTCGACAGTGACGGTTCCGGCGAATAGGCGCAAGGAGCTTGATGTTGTGCTTCGTGCGCCAGCCAGTATAGCGCCACGAGGGGCGCTGCAGATAAGCGTGACGTCTCCGAGCTTGCCCGCTGCAGCCGAAGCTGTTGTTCAGCTTCGTCAGGCGACGGTTATACCGCGCGTTACCGGTTCGCCGCTTGGGGATTTGTCCGCTTGGAGCGCTCCCACAGCGAATCTCGCAACGGTCGTGAACCTGTACGAAGCGACTCCGATGCAGGAGCTACTGTACCATGGCGAAAACGACCTCAGCGCCAAGCTTTACCTCGGTCGAGCGCCGGAGGGCCTTCGGGTTGCATTGAAGGTACATGACGACGTGTTTTCTCAGGCCCAACCAGTTGGCGCTGAATGGCAGGGCGATTCGATCCAATTCGCACTCGCACTGCCTGGCGGTGAGAGTTACGAGTGGACAGCCGCTCTCACTGCCAGCGGTCCTATCGTAGCGCTCGGCGTCGCGCCGGTTGGCGTTCCGCTTGGGCGTGTTACAATCCCCGAGTCGATTCGTCGCGAAGGGAACGACGTCGTCTACGACCTCGTGATCCCCGAAACGCTCCCCGGCGGCCGCAAGCTTGGTGAGCGCTTCTCGTTTACCGTACTGGTCAACGACAACGACGGGGCCGGGCGCAAGGGATGGGTAGAGTGGACACCGGGGATCGGGCGGTCAAAGGACCCGACGCAGTACCAGACGGTGGTGGTGCGGTAGGGCTGGCATAATCTAGAGCGCCTTTGCCATATGGTGGAGGCGCTTTTTTGGTGCCGCTATACAGAAGGGTTTGGTATGCATGCTTCGTCACGCCCCCAGAATACGGGGCGAATTATTTCCGCAAGCTGCGTGAGAGGCTGGGCGAGCATGGGAACATTCAACAGCGGTCGCAATCGCCCGATAGTCTCTTCGACAAACTTCATCAGCTTGTCCGTTGCGCGTTGCCCTTCCGTGCGATCCTGAACCCAAAAGAGCAGCAGCAGTAAATACGACGCGTAGCCCAGGAGCGTGAGCGTTTCCAGGTCTTTCGCTGAAGGCGCATCCTTCGCTTCCGCAAGTACGACGCGGATGACGTCGATACCCTGGCGCCGCAAATATCCCATTCGATCGCTAAGTACTCCTGCGTGGGATGACGGGTCCATGGTAACGCTGGAGATTGCCGCGAACGCTTCCCGATATGGCCCCAGCCTGACGTATGCGTTCCTGATAGTCGACGTGTACCTCGTAGCCATCGACGTCTTGGGTAGGGCAGCGACATAGTCTCTTAGCTCAGAGCACGTATTGTCGTACAACGCAACGACGAGATCCTCCTTCGATGGGAAGTAGCGGTAAGCCAGGCCAAGCGAACAGTCAGCCGCTTG
Organism: Capsulimonadaceae bacterium; assembly: GCA_036504535.1. Taxonomy (GTDB): domain Bacteria; phylum Armatimonadota; class Armatimonadia; order Armatimonadales; family Capsulimonadaceae; genus JARLGU01. The sequence continues at coordinate 127,679 of DASXUY010000021.1, read as the reverse complement.
CGCAATCTCGCGCATGGTCGATGCCTGGTAACCCTTTTGGGCAAACAGAGTGAGCGCCGCTTCCAAGATGGATAGGCGAGTCCTTTGGCCCTTAGGCGTAAGACGACCGTTGTCGCTGATATTGTCGATTGTATCGGGTGAACTATTAGCCATTGTGGTCCTTCGGTTGATCCAAGCAAAAACAAATAATGAACATGTTCATTATAGCGTCATTGTTGGGTATTATTCAAATATGAACATGTTCATTTTATTGGTATTGCTCATACTAGGACGAAAGGGCTAATTGCTATGTCCAGATTTGCCAACGGCATCCTGTCAAAAAGCGCCATAGGTCGACGGGAATACGTCATTGCGAGTACAGTCGTGATAGGACTTCGGCTGGCAGTCGATTACCTAGTGGCGCGCTTTGTATTTCAGCAGACTTTGCCACTGAGCTACTACGTGAAACCAGGGTTCATCATCGCGTTTCTGGACGGAGGCGCGGACGCAGAAAGCGGCGTCTTTTACACCTGGATGTTTACTGTTGCGTTGCCGTTCGTTTTCGTGGGAATGTTGCTTTCATGGAAACGAGCCCAAGATGTCGGGTGGAATCCACTTTTGTGCGTTTTCAATTTGTTGACGCCGCTGATATGGATATTGACTGTTACCCTTGCCGCTGCTCCGCAAGGATTTGGGCGGGCGAACTCGACGCAGACGATTTTTGAGCATTACGTTTCGCGCAATGCAGTGAAACGTTCGTTCCAGGCGATAATATTTAGCGTCGCAGTATCAAGTGGTTTGGTGATCATTGGCACCATGCTCCTGTCGACATACGGTGGGATCTTGTTTATGGGTGTCCCATTTGTGATTGGATACGCTGCTGGTGCAGTGGAGTGCGCTCATGGAGCCGAGCGACATGATGCGCTTCGGTCATCATTTGTGTCGTTTCTCTTGCTAGGATTTGTGCTCATGATCGGCGGCCTCGAAGGGGCGATATGTCTGCTGATGGCATTTCCTATAGCATTGCCGTTCGTATATATTGGTGCCCTGTCGGCAGTTAAGGAGGCCGAGGTCAGAGGGGCCCGAGCCGCGCATGGCACAATATTCATGGTAATTGCGCTGATACCCGTCCTCCAGCTATCTGAAGCGTTCACAATGCCACAGCCGCCGCTTCGCCAGGTGACAACTGCTGTCATCGTCAATGCGCCTCCAACGGAAGTGTGGCGAAATGTCATTTCGTTTCCACAACTCGCAGAGCCGAAAGAACTGATGTTCAAGGCGGGAATTGCTTACCCAATCAATGCGGAAATCGATGGACGAGGGGTTGGGGCAGTGCGGCATTGCAATTTTTCGACAGGATCATTTGTCGAGCCAATTACTGAGTGGGATGCACCGCGTCGATTGCGGTTCTCGGTGACTAAGCAGCCGCCGCCGATGCATGAGCTGAGCCCTTACAATATCCATCCCAGGCACCTCGATGGTTACCTGCAGTGTGAAAAGGGCCAGTTCCAGTTAGTGGCGCTTCCTGGATCGCGGACAAAGCTTGTGGGGACGACCTGGTATCGGGACAGTATATGGCCGCAGCAGTACTGGTCAATATACTCCGACAACATTATCCATTCGATTCACCACCGAGTTCTGAGCCATATTAAGAACCTCGCGGAGGCAGGTAAGTGATCGGTGATACTAGCAGTATTCAACGGACACATCCTTGCCCTGCGAGGCAAGGATGGCAACCAATTCGTCGACAAGCTGTCGGCGGATTGAGATCGATTTCGGCAGCAGCGGGTTTTGATACCACTCGTTGATGCTCTGTCCGACTACGAGGCGAATGGAGTCCGCTCGAGCGAGTTCGCGGGCCAGAAGCGATGCGCCCGTTCCGTCGTTCACCAGGTTCTCGATCTTCCCGTCCGAGGTTTTCAACATTTCGGACGCCTTCGCCATGGTGAATATCCCTTCCGTGACGAGATCGATACCAGGAAGGTGACCGATAGGGGGCAGATCAGCGCGCATTGATGCCATATCGGTTTCGACTTCGCAGCCGAGATACGAGCCGACTATGTTGCCAGTTGTTCCGCCGCAGACGATTCGCCGTCCTGCAAAGTCTGTTATCCATGCCGAGCGTGCAGCATCTTCGGCCGGATTGAGCGGGGGGCCAGTAAAGACGGCAAGCGCGTTCTTTTCCCGCGCGTAAACGCCGAGGAATGTGGCATCGTCCCCATTGACACCGTGGTACAGTTCGCGAGTCTTCCCGATTACATCGTTGGCGATGTTCTCTGCCGCGCGATTGTTGCGGATGAGGTGGGTTTCGACGTAATTAGCAATCTCCTCGCGCCCCCACCCAAAGTCCATAAGATCGCCCAGGCCGGCGTACAGCACACCGTCGCTGAAGATGGCCAGGAAATCGCCTCGTTCTAGCTGACCGTGTGAGATGGCTATCTTGTGATCCAGAATATTGCTTTCGACGACATCAAGCTCCTCGCGAACTCCATTTTTGAAAAAGAGGCTACGAGGGTTGTCGAAGTTGACAATGCGGAATTTGTTAGTAACCTTATGGATTTCGAGAATCGTAAAAGTCGCATAGGCCAGCTTACGGACCTTGCATGTGGGGAGTGTGGCGATTACGGTTCGCATCACGTCTTCGAGCGCGACATCGGCCTTTGTCATCGTGACGATGATTGTGCTCGTGAGAGTCGCGAGGATGTTGGCCTTGACTCCGCTACCGAGGCCATCGGAGAGGACGAGGATTGTTTTCTCGGGCGTTTTGAGGATTTTGACCCGGTCGCCGCAAAGCTCTTCGCCGGTTTTGGTCAGGCTCTGGTGATGAATGTCAAGGAAGCAGTCCACCGGTGCCGTCCCCCTGTTCGACCAGCTTCACGAGGTTGATGAGGCTCACCTTTGTCGCGGCAGTGGCCTCACCAAGCAGGCCAGCAATCTCCTGTGCTACCTTCATCTGGTTATCGACTACCTCGGTCACCCGATCTATTGTCTGCGCCTGTAATGCGGCCACTTCCATCCGTTGACGCTTTTCTGCAGTTAGATCTACCATCACACAGGCAATCACGCCCTCGGATTTGATCGCAAAGATCACCTGGCGGGCATAGAACTCATGCTCCGGAAAGTCGCGTTCACGCACAAGTTCTTCGCCATCGTTCCACACTGCCATGACGGCGTCAAGGTCACCGAATATCTCGCTGGCGTCGGTGCCCACGATCGCTTCTGCCGTTGTCATGAATATGCGGCAGAAGGCTGCGTTGACGACCCGCACCTTCATGGCCTTATCGACCACGATCAAGAGGTTCGGGTCATGGTCCCAAAGCATCTCCCACAGGCACTTCTCAGACATCGGGGGTCGTTCCTTCGAGGCTCGCTTGCAGGCAGGGCAAGATTTCGCGCTCAAAGATGCTGGTGACATTGTGAGGCAGAATATGCTCAAACCGTTGGTCCTGGTATCGCGCGACGACGCCCTGACTGCAATTTTCGAGGCAGAAATGGCCCTTCAGCTTGATAACTCCGTGGAACCCGTTCGAAGTGAGCGCAGCTTGCAGCCGGGGAAGGATTTCGTACACGCCTAACCTATGGCAAGCCGATCCCATGCACAGAAATAGCGTTCGCTCATCGTCCATTTCGCACCACCTCTCAGACAACGATATATCATTGTTGCATGATTGTGCATTATTTCACAATCTTGGAACATAGGATACGCCGTTAGGACGATGAGTGGCAACTAGGCAGGCGCAGGCGATATACGGATGGTCAGGAGAGTCACTTCGGGTGGGCAAAATACGCGGACCTGCGGCCCAACCATGCCGATCCCGCGGGTCGTGTAGACCAGGTGATTTTTAGCTTGCTGCAGCCCTTCGGGATATTGGCGCGAATAGCCTGGTACGTAGATGACCGGCAACCCTGGAACGCGTATTTGGCCGCCATGCGAGTGACCGGACAACTGGAGGTCGAAACCTTCGCCCACCACGTCTGCAAAATCTGGCTCATGCATCGCAATCAGCTTTGGAGCGTGCTTTGGCACCCGATGCAATGCCTTGTCCAGATCCATCTTGTCGCACCACGGGTCATCGACGCCGACAATGTACGCACCCGGCACTCCGGCGATGGCGACCGACGCATTGTTGAGGACCGTTATGCCAGCGTTTCGCAGCAGACGCGTCGCTATCTGCGCATTGCTTCCCCAGTGGTCATGATTGCCCATGACAGCGTACGTTCCACGAGGCACTTCATTGAGGGGTTTGAGCGCATCAATAGTCGGGGCAAGTAAGCGGCGAGTGTAATGGGATGTGACGTAGTCGCCGGTAACGAGCACAATGTCTGGCTTCTCGCGCAGCAGCATCGCCACGGCACGCGATGTCCGTTTCACGGCGTGATCGTAATCTGCGTGGAAATCGCTCAGTTGACCTATCCGCAACCCATCCGCTTCACGTGGCCAGTGGGGCAGGTGAACGTCGGCGCGCGTTACGACCAAACGGTCGCCTTCGTAATGCCACTCGTAAGCGCCCGTTAGGCCAGTCGCCACAAACGCCGATGCCGTCGCGCCGCGAAGGAATTTGCGCCGAGTGAGGAGGCGGGACTCAGCTGAAGCAGAATGGCTTTCGAAATCGGGCATAGGTGATGGTACGAGCTAGCTGGTTGATAGGTTCCATCTACAATTGGCCTCAATCACTTCCGCTATTCTTCTCACCGATCCCAGCGTATCCTGACCCGGGCCATCGCCGCCATCACGTATTCCAGCGGCGCATCGGATGGCCTGACATGGGGCCAAGGACACCCTGGACCTGACCCGGCCCGTTGCGGTCGGCATGCTGGGCACTTGGCCTCCGTCGGGCCGACAAGGGTGCAGGCTCAGCCTGCCTACCAGTAGCTTTCGAAGAGTTCGCTGACAGAGTCGCTGTGGTGGATACGCTGGATGGCGTCGGCTAGCAGTGGGGCGACAGAGATAACGCGTGCCTTCGTGGTTTGGTTGCGCTTGTGCTCGTGAATCGGGATTGTGTCGGTGACTACTAGCTCCTCGATCGGGGACGCATCGATTTTGGCGAGCGCGTCTTGCGAGAAGAGGCCATGGGTGCAGCAGGCGAAGATACGACGCGCGCCACGGTCCTTGAGCGCGTGGGCACCGTGGACGATGCTGCCGCCGGTGTCGATGATGTCATCGATCATGACACAGGTCTTGCCTTTCACATCGCCGATGATCTCCATGATCTCGACCTTGTTCGGCTCCGGGCGTCGCTTTGCGATAATCGCGATACCGGCCCCGAGGAGTTCCGCCATGGCTCGGGCACGGGCGACGCCGCCGACATCGGGAGAGACAACGACTGTATCGCCGTCATAGAAACCGTGCTCGCGGAAGTAGCAGGCAAGGAGCGGGCCAGCGTAAAGGTGGTCGAGCGGGATCTGGAAGAAGCCCTGGATTTGCCCTGCGTGGAGGTCTATGGCGAGAACCCGTGACGCACCGGCGCCTGTGATGAGGTCGGCGACCAGGCGTGCGCTGACAGGCTCGCGCGGCTTGATCTTCTTGTCCTGACGGCAGTAGCCGTAGTAGGGGACCACAACGGTTATGCGTCGGGCGGATGCACGGCGGAACGCGTCCTGCATGATCAACAACTCCATCAAGTTGTCGTTGACAGGTTCGCATGTCGGCTGGATGATGAAAACGTCGGTGCCTCGAACACTTTCCTCGATCATAACTCGCACTTCACCATCGGCAAAGTGCGTGACATTCATGCGTCCGAGCGGCTGCCCGATTGCGCTGGCGATTTTCTCCGCTAGCGCGGGATTGGCGTTGCCTGCAAATATCCGCAAATCGTCCTGTTGGTCCATCAATCGTCCCCCCTGACGTAGCCCCATACCCAGAACGTGTCGCCAGCCAGACGTGTGACACTCTGGCGGAAACTTCTAATCGGAAGAGCACAGCAGGCTATTATTGTATCTTCGCGCTCGGTGAAATCGTACAAAAGTACCACACGATCAAATGGTATTATTCGCCACGTTCGCGCCGACGCTTAGCCCAGTCGGCTTTGGTGACTTGTCGTGACCGCCCGAACGCTAGCGCGTCGGCAGGCACGTCGTCGGTGATCGTCGATCCTGCGGCAACGTACGCGCCTTCGCCGATGGAGACCGGCGCGACGAGTGTCGTATTCGATCCGACGAACGACTTCTTGCCGATGGTGGTCTTGTGCTTGTTTTTGCCGTCGTAGTTGCAGGTGATTGTCCCCGCGCCGATGTTGGTTCCTTCGCCAACATGGGCATTGCCGAGATAGGCGAAATGTCCCGCAGACACACCATCTTCAAGCGTGGTCTGCTTAGTTTCGACAAAGTCCCCGATCTTAACCTTCTTACCGATAAGCGATCCTGGTCGAAGATTTGCGAACGGCCCGATTGTGGTTCCGTCGCCGACTTCGCTGGACGTTACATGGGAGTCTTTGATGCTGACCCCGTTTCCAATCTGGCTGTCGGTTACGCGTGCTCCGGGGCCGATTGTACAATCTTCACCGATGTCGGTGACGCCGGATAGAATGGTGAACGGGCGAATGACAGTATCTTGACCGATACGAACTGCAGCATCGATGAAGGTCGTGGCGGGATCCACAATTGTGACGCCGTTCGCCATGTGTTTGCGGTGGATGCTGGTCTTCATCAACTCCGCGACTTCGGACAACTGCTGCCTGTCGTTGATGCCCAGCCCGACTTGGGGATCGTGCCACGTGAACGCATTCACCGAATGGCCCGCTTCGTTAGCGAGCGCTATCGTGTCCGTGAGGTAATACTCGCCTTGCGCGTTGGACGGCTTTACTTTGGCAAGAGCGTCGAATAGGAATGACGCCTGGAAAGCATAAACCGACACGCCAACTTCGGTAATGGCTCGCTGCTCGTCGGTGGCGTCCTTTTCTTCGACAATTCCGAGCACGGCACCAGATTCGCTGCGGAGTATTCGGCCGTAGCCCTTTGGCTTGGCGAGGTGAACTGTAAGCAGGGTTGCCGCGCCGTCTGCGTGCGAATCGATGAGGCTGCCGATAGCGTCGGCGGAGATCATTGGAGCGTCGCCGGGAATAATGACGACGGGGCCGTCCCAGTCGCCCAGAATAGGTGCGGCCATTTGCGCGGCGTGGCCGGTGCCAAGCTGTTCAACCTGTTCAACATACTCGTAGCTGGCACCTAGTGCCGCTTTGACCAGGTCTGCCTGATAGCCGACGACGACGACAATCTTTGTAGCTCCCGCGAGCTTGAGAGCGTCGAGCGCATGCATGATCAGAGGCTTACCTGCGATCGGGTGCAGGGCCTTTGGCACTTTTGACTTCATGCGTGTGCTCTTGCCTGCGGCAAGAACTATGGCAGCAAACGAACGGTTGGGGGACAGTGACGACATTGGCGCTCAGGAACCTCTCGATGACTCGCCTGACCGCAGTTGGGCGAGGCGATCACTCAGTGCGATAAAGGGGGGTGGCTCCGGGGCAGGGATTCGAACCCCGATAGTCAGAACCAAAATCTGATGTCCTGCCATTGAACGACCCCGGAATGGACCAAATTATACTCGCCAAGAGCGGTTAGTGTCAATCTTTGATGCGGTATGTAGATCTTGCAATGCAGGAAACCGTTGGATATCAGGGAATAAGATCATTACGAGAACGGAGCGATGATGCTCCAGTCACCAAATGATTACATCTTACGACAGCTTGACTATCGACAACGTGGCGTCCATAGGGTTTGACGACCCTGAGAAGGCGTTGCGCCTATTGCAAGATCTTGGGGGCCACGACATCCCAGACGATGACGTCAATTTCCTGATTGCATTGCTGACAACCTGGCTCCGAAAAAGCGCCGACCCGGATCGGGCGCTTGCGGGTATGCATGCCTACTTGGATGCAGCAGGAAGCCGAGTGTTGTACTACAGGATGCTAACATCTAACGCGGCGCTTCTGGCGGCGCTCCTCAACCTATTCGCCGCCTCCCAATTTCTCACCGATCTTCTGGTCAAGAATCCTGAATATTTCGAAGTGATCGCGAACCCTACAATGCGGGACCGGCCGCGTTCCATGGCCGATTTTCTGGCCGATGCTGAGCGTCGCATTGCCGTAGCCCGGACTCCAGGTATGAAATTGGATGCGTTGCGCCGCTTCAAGCCGCCCGAGGTGTTGAGGATTGGTGCGCGTGACATCCTCGGCTACGCCACCCTGACCGAAACTGTCACCGAGATCAGCGACTTTGCGGAGGCGTCAGTTCGGGCGGCGCTCAAGATCTGCGAAATCGACTCTGGCTTTGCGGTGATCGGGATGGGCAAGTTAGGCGGACGCGAACTGAATTACGCGTCGGATATCGACCTCATCTTCGTACACGATGACAGCGTAGACCAGGTTGCCGCGAATAAGATGGGCGAAGCCGTACGCGATGTGCTGGCTGCCAATACCGCTGCCGGATTCGTGTTCCGTGTCGATTTGCGCTTACGCCCCGAGGGCCGATTTGGCTCCATTTCGCGGTCACTCTCAGGCTGCCGCAGCTACTACGAGTCGTGGGCCGAAACGTGGGAGCGTCAGGCGCTGCTTAAGGCACGCGTTGTGGCCGGGGACGAGGCAGTCGGCGCCGAGTTCATGCGTATCGCGGAGGCGTTTGTCTTTCGTTCGATGGTGCAAAGTGATTTCGTTACCGAAATCCAAAATAACAAGCGCATGTTGGAGCGGCAGACGGCGCGCAGCGGTGAAGCGGAGAGTAACGTTAAGCAAGGTATCGGCGGTATACGGGACATTGAATTCACAGTCCAACTTCTTCAGCTTATTGCTGGCGGTAAGGCGAAGCATTTACGCACAGGCAATACGATCGAGGCTCTAAAGCGACTCGTGGCTGAAGGACTTCTAAGTGAGGACGAACGACTCACGTTCGAGGAGTCATATGTTTTCCTTCGAAATGTCGAACACAGGCTGCAGATTATGGATGAGCGTCCTGTGCGCACGATACCGCCGCCGGGTACACGTGAATGCGATCGATTTGGGTGGCGCCTCGGTTTAATCGATGGGGCGTCGTTCATCGCGGATTATCGACGCCACACGAAGCGCGTCAACGAACTCTTCCAGAAGATTTTTTATGGCTCCGATAGCCACCTGGATAGCGTCGGCTCGGGGGGATCCTCGACTGAGTTTGGCATCGCCGACCTTGTTCGGTCAATCGACGATCCTGCGTCATCAGAGGGGCTCAGCGAAGTACTGCGCAATCTGGGTTTTGAGCGAATTGATGTGGCAATCGATGTGCTAACGCGTTCTGAGAAGGGGACCGCCTACGGCGAGTTCATTCCCGCCGCACGTGAAGGCTTTGAGGCTATAGTCGACGATCTGCTGACCGCATGCGCCGCATCGGGCTATCCAGACGATGCGCTCAGTGGGTTCGATCATCTAGCCGAAGCAGTGCCGTCTCGAGCGGCGCTTTATCGCTCGCTGGTAGAGCAGCCTGAGTTTTTAGGGCGAATGGCAGTAATGGGCGGATGCGCTCCGCACCTGTTTCAAACCGTTCTTGCTCACCTTGAGTATTTGGATATGCTCGGAGAGTTAACTGAGCATGACACGGCAAGCTCTGGCCCAATCTTAGCATCGGCATCGGACGATATTGCCGACTATCAATCCTCGTTGGCTGCCGGGATAAGGCGCGAACGATTGCGGATCGGCGCTCGCGACCTATGGGATCTGACTGACACAGCGAGCGTCTCTTTGGAAATCAGTTCGCTCGCAGACAATGTGCTTGCTGCCGCACCTCGCCTTCCTGAATACGAGGATATCCGAGGGCAGCTGGGCATTGTTGGACTCGGGAAACTCGGCGGGCGAGAGCTTGGCTACGCGTCCGATCTTGATGTGCTCTGGGTACTGGCCGATGGTGGCGACCGCCAGCGAGCAACGAGCCTTGCTATGGATATTACAGCGCTGCTCAACCAAGGACTCGCCCGTTACGGCGTGCGCTGGGAAACTGACGCTCGCCTGCGGCCCGACGGTCGCGTGGGGACGCTTGTCCGGACGGTGGATGATTACGAGGCGTATTATAGGACGCCGTCAGCGCAGACATGGGAACGGCAGGCGTTGCTCAAGGCGAGGTATGTTGCTGGAAACACCTCGGCAGGCCGCGCTTTTGAGGCTATGGCCCACGGGATTGTTTACAGTGAGCCCCTGACTGTCGATCAAGCGGCGGACATGCGGCATATGAAGGGGCGAATCGAACGCGAACGGTGTAAGGATCCCCGCGACATCAAGCTCGGGCCCGGGGGACTTAGCGACATTGAGTGGACGGCTCAATACCTTCAGTGGCGTTACGGCGCACGTTGGCCCAAGGCACGCAGCACAAACACGCTTGCGGCACTCAAAGCGGTGCGAGATGCCGGCGTGCTTCGCCAGGATGATTGGGAAGTGCTGAGCGACACATACTTGGTCCTAACGAAGCTTCGAAATCGCGCCTGGCTGCGTGACGGTCGCGGGAGCGTGGTCGGCGAACTAGAGGAATCGGTTACCGATGCTCGCCAAAAGGTGCGCGAGATTTACGAGCGTATCGTCGGCTTGAACTGACGCATCTCGGAGGTCATCCTTGTCTCGCCGAGGACTGTGGTATTTGAGTTGGTGCTGTCTAGCGCAGTTCGGAGTGAGATTCGTCGGAATAAGAACGGGGCAATGCGATGGATTGTGCTGTTAGTCAACAAAAATCAACTCGTACTGCGCGCAACAGAAGGAATCGACTTGTGAATGGGTGAACCGAGACTTGCAGGCTGGCTGTACGCGGTCACGCAGTTTACACTACACTCCACGAATCGTCTAACGAGGTAACGTCCAATGAAGGCTATACGAATCTCATTCACGTCGGTTTTGGCTGTGGCGGCACTGGCCGTCCTCTCAACGCATATCGCTCCCATTCGCGCACATGCGGATGCTGCCCCGAAGGCAGATCAGGCTGCGGCCGCGAAGAAGCTTACCGGGAAGGTTATCGGCACCCCTGGCTCCTATGGCGGGGGCGGCAACGATATCTCAAAAGCATTTGATGGCGACATCACCACATTCGTCGATGCAGCAGATGCCACCAACGGTAATGGCACATGGGTGGGGCTGGACCTGGGAACAGCGAAAGCGATCACAAAGATCCGATTTGTCCCGCGAAGCGAGTTTCCGGGGCGAATGGTGGGCGGGAAATTCCAGGGAAGCGCGACTGCTGACTTTGCTAAGCCCGTGGATCTTTTTGTGATTAAGGACGAGCCTGCCGTCGGGAAATTTACCGATTTGACGACGTTGCTCTCCAAGGCGTCGTTTCAATACGTGCGATACCTTTCGCCCGACGATGGATGGAACAACGTGAGCGAAATCGAATTCTACTAGGTCCAATCTATCGCGCCCTAATGGAGGCGCTAGAAATACAAGCCTAACGAACAAAGGCGCCGAGCGAACAAGCTCGGCGCCTTGATACCATCGGGCGACGGTTACGCGGCGGGGTCGATCAGTCTCGCGAGGCTAATGAAGTCGTCGTCACCAAATCCTGCGTCTACACCTCGCTGGTAGAGCTTTTCGGCAGCAGGCGTCACGACGAGAGGCAGCTCACCAGCGGTTTCCAGAGCTAGCCGAAGATCTTTCAGCATGTGCTTGACCGAGAACTGGGGCGAGTAATTGCGCTCTTCCAGCTTCGGCTCCTTTAGGTCGCTGACACCACTTCGGGACGCGTTGACGCGAAGCGCATCGAAGTACGTTTCGTCGTCAATTCCAGCGGATCGTGCTATAGCCAGACTTTCGGTGAGCGCAAGGGCGACGCCAGCGATGTTCACATTCATTGCCAGCTTGAGCGAAGATGCGCTGCCGATTGGGCCAATGTGGATGATTGTTTGGGACAGGAGTTCCAGCACCGGGCGGGCTCGCGAGAGGGTGGCTGTATCGCCGCCAATGTAGTACACGGTTTTACGCGCTTCGGCTGCGGGCTTGCTGCCTGTAAAAGGCGCGTCGAGGTACGAAGCCCCGATAGCCTGTATGCGGTCGGCAAACTTCAGAGTCCACTCCGCGGACACGGTGCTGGACTGCACGACAATATGTCCAGCGTGGAGTACAGGCTCAATTTGGTCGATCACCGACGATACCGCTGCTGGGTCAGAGACAACGATAATGATCATCTGAGCGCCGTCGGCAGCTTCCAGAGCGGTAGGAGTAGCGCCAGGAAATTCTTTAGGAGTGCGATTCCATGTGCGCACCTCGTGACCGTCGGCAATCAGGTTGGTTGCCCAGGCGCTTCCGATTATGCCTAGTCCTAAAACAGCAATCTTCATTGAATTGTCCTCCGGTTCATTATGACGCACTTGCAGCATACTTGAAGGAGCAATTGGGAACAATAGGATCAGCGTATTTCACCGAGGCGCGTGAGAGCACACTACCCTGTGCAAATTGTGAGTGCTAAAGGTACGCTAATCGGTTGCGACGATTGGCGAAAGGCGCGCCGTTCGCAACTCTTCCACCTTGGCAACCAAAATCGGCAGGATAAATCGGCGGAAATGCCGTCCACGAGATCGGATACCAAACGCAAACCAGGACAAGTCAAGGTTAAATGCGATAATAACCGAAGAAGACAGCTTCGCACCCAGGAAGATCAGTACTGGTATAAATTCCATGTTCCTGCGTTATACCATGCATGTTGCGTGCCAAAACACCCCTAAAAAGCGTATTAAGCAAGCTAGCTTTAACTCGATGACGTCATGAATATTGAATGGAGACCATAACGGATACAATGCAAATGCAATCGATTATGAAAAAGGGCTATTTCGTAGATTTTAGCAGTTCGACTCCAGTTGCGACTACACTGTACGCCGATGCAGAAGGAGATCTTGCGGCGAGCGAAAAGTTCAACCACGTGTTTTGTGGCGAGAATACCACGGCGGGCGCTCAGTGTCCAAACTGCGCCCTACCGCTTCTCCAAATCTTGAAGCTAGACATGAGCGATCCGCGGCTGGCTGAGGTTGCGACGCCGTCGGGATCGTTCCCGTTCCTGTACTGCTGGCGGTGCGACATTGTGGTGGACACGCTGTACTACAAGCTTAACGGTGACGGCTCCGTGACGGTGGTGGAGTACGCTAAGGGGAGCGACGAGGGGCTGGGCGACGACTACCCGGAGTCGTTTCCGGCAGCCAGGGCGACGCTGCTTGAGATGTCTGGTGAAGCGTCGGCTTACATCAAGAAGCTAAACGAGGATGAGGCGTTTGACGACAGTGACTATGACGACGACGTCGCGGCGCTCGACCGTTGCGTACATCAGATCGGCGGCGAACCGTACCTGGTGAACGGAGACACATATGGCCCCGTCATTTGCCCGTCATGCGGCGGCGCGATGCCGCTCCTGGCGTCTCTGGGCACTAAGTGCACCGACCCTCGGGGCATGCTGATCACTGAGATCAATAACTATGTTCAGGTGATATACCACTACTGCGCTCCGTGCAGCATGGTCGCGGCGCTTAACGAAGAAGACTAGGCAGCTTGTCGGTTATGCGCTTCTCGGCGCTTGTTCGTGACCGACAGTGAGGCGGGTCTCGGCAGGTCAAGGCAGGACCAGACATCGGCTGCGGGCATCGGTCGCGCCAGGTGGTAGCCTTGGCCCTCCTCGCAGCCCATTTCAGTGAGCAAGTCGAGCTGCTCGCGGGTTTCGATGCCTTCGCTGGTGACAACAAGGTTCAATGTCTTAGCCAAGGTGACTATGGCACCGACTATTGCGATGTCTTCGTTTTGAGTGCGCATCTTATCCACAAATGATTGGTCGATCTTCAGCGTATCGACCGGGAGAGTGCTGATATAGGCCATTGACGAATATCCGATGCCGAAGTCGTCGATAGCGATGCGAATGCCAAGCTCCCGGAGCTGGTTCATCTTAGGGATGGTGTTGGCCGTATCCTGCATCATCACTGTTTCGGTAATTTCCAGCTTGAGCAGCTCACCGGGGAGGCCGCTTGAACGTAGCGCAGCGGCAACTTTCTCGACGAAGTCGGCTTCGATGAGTTGTCGGGCGGACATGTTGACGCTTACGCGAGGTGACTTGGCCCCAGTAAGCGCATCGCGCCACTTCGCAGCCTCGCGACAGCTTTCCTCGAGCGCCCACATGCCGAGGGGAACAATCAATCCGGTTTCTTCGGCTGCGACGATGAATTCTGCAGGCAGCAGCACGCCGCGTGACGGATGATTCCAGCGCAGTAGAGCCTCGAATTCGACCACAGCGCTTGTTTGGAGGTCGACGATGGGCTGATAGTACATCTCGAACTCACCGTTAGCCACACCGCGTCGAAGGGCTGTTTCAAGCTCGACACGTCGCACGATGTCGGCGTTCATACTCTGCTCAAAGACGACATACTTGCCTTTACCGTGGCCCTTCGCCTGGTACATTGCAGTGTCAGCGTCCCTAAGCAACTCGTCGGCGTCGGCATATTGGCCGCTGCCAAACACGAGTCCGACACTTCCACCTATCAGGTAGTCGCGCCCAGCCAAATTGACTGGCTTCCGGATAGCTTCTACTATCCTCTCAGCAATGATCCTTGCTTCTGATTCGTCGGTCACTTCCTCAAGCAGGACCGTAAACTCATCTCCACCGAGCCTAGCAACAGTGTCAGCGCCACGCGTGCAGGTTTGGAGCCTTCGCGCTGTTTCGACGAGTAGGATGTCACCGGCCTCATGGCCGAGTGTGTCGTTGATGTTCTTGAAGTTGTCCAGATCGAGAAACAGGACCGCCATTAGATCGTTTCCACGCTTGGCGCGCTCGATTGCGTGTACTATTCGTTCCCGGAACAGGGCTCGGTTCGGGAGGCCCGTGAGAGCGTCATGGAATGCCTGATGAAGGATCTGGCCCTCAAACTTCTTGCGGTCGGTGATGTCGCGGCACGTCACAACTAAGCCGCCGACATCCGCGACATCTGTCATGTTCGTGATAGTAACCTCGGCCGGGCGGAACGATCCGTTGGCATCGCGTATCCGCACCTCGGTCTCTACTGTTCCTCCGGGCGATTGGGCTATTCCACTCAGCAGGGCTTCAATACGCGTCGATTCCGATGGATGTACGTATCCAATGAGGCTTTGCTCGTGCAGAGAGTCCGCTCGGTGACCAAACACTGTTTCCATAGCGGCCGTTTGGAACTTAACGCGACCGTCGTCGCCTACGATGAGGGTGATGTCGGTGGCGTTGCGCAACATAGCGCTGTAGCGGGCTTCGGACCGCCTGCGCGCATCGGCCTGAATGCTTAATCGATCATTGGCCAAAAGGGTCACGTGGATGCGGCGCAGGGCGAATACGGCCCCGACAGCTGCCAACATTAGTATGAATAAGGTGCCGATGTCAGCAATGATGTGGAAGAGAGTTGCCTTGCGCGATATCGACCGGTCGAGGACCGTAATTCGAGCTTTCGCTTCGCGAAGAGCGGGGTCCGTATAAGACTGAGCGTAGAGCTCGGCTGCGGCAGGCTGCCCGCTGGAAATCAGGTCGAGCTCCGCATGGAGTTTCGCAGAGAAGTCTGTTACAGCATCGCTTACTGGCTGAATCGCGGCCCCCGTTTTGGTCGTGCGAAATTGAACAAGCATCGACGTGAGATCGCGGTTGATCTCGCCGACTCGCTGCGCCATTTCCAACGTGTATTGGTGCTCGGCATATGCTGTTTCCTCGACCAACCCAAGCTCGTGGATGCGACTGTCAATGCGTTGAAGCTGTATTTCATCCCGCCGCCTCAGATCTGCTGAAACGTGGAGGGCGATTATCAAGGAGGCGGCGCAAAAGGCAGTTAGGATCGCCACAACGATCATCTTGCCAAAGCTCAAGGGCGTCCGTTCTGCCTTAGGCGGGTCTCCAGTGGTAATGGCTTGGTCATTGGGGCTGTCATTGCCCCGCGATGTTAAGTTAAAATGGTTCATCTATAATGGCTCGCTGGCAACTTTGCCAAGTTCATATTCGACTTATCGAAGTGGCTACGTTGACACTCTTGTAATCAAGCTGACATACCTATTGTCGGTAGAACTGCTAGATATCATTTCCTCAGTCCTCCCCTTTTTTGGAGCGACCACAACCGTTGCGGCAGTCGGTTGGCGTCATCCCGGTCAGCTGTTTGAACGCGGTAGCGAAATGCTGGCTGGACGAGAAGCCCATCTCCAATGCTAAGTTGGTGACGCTGACATCGGTCTCACGCAACATAGTTTCAGACCTCTCTATTCGCACTTGCATCAGATAGCGCCGCATGGGCATGCCGACGTCGCGCGCAAACAGGACTGACAGGTGGTTCGCCGAAACCCCCGTAATGGACGCAAGCGACTCCAGCGACCATGCCCTGGTGTACTGGTGCTCGATCAGCTCCTTGGCTCTGACTACCGCCGGGTGCATACGCGCGTGCGCTATCATCAGCGGCTGCGCTGCCAGGACCCGACTGGCCTCTAGAACGAGCGACTTGAGAGCGATCCGTAGTGCATCTGTGCGGTAGAGCCGCTCTACGGATACCTCGCGTACCAGCTGGCGAAACGGTGTGCCGACTTCGGCAGCGTTGACGACGTGGCGTGCGTTGGTAGGATCCCAGTTGTCTCGCATCACCGGCAAGTCATTGAGAACCGTGTCTACATCCACTGCGGCGAATAGGAAGTGGTGCTTTCGCGAGACCACACTGTCGCCCTTGGCGCTGTCCTCTCGGTCGACCAGCCAGTGAACCAGCCCTGGAGGCATGACGAGTAGCCCGCCGCGATCCACACGGTAGAGTGCGCCCGTTGTATCCTGCCAGGTCGACCAACCGTCAAGCTGTAGGTAGAGCTCCCACACCGTGTGCGAATGGCGGTCGATCGGGTAGGTCCTCGGCGCCCACTGTTCGCCAACGTGCACGATTTCCGGGATCGCCGGGTCGGGATTGTCGGCGTGGAAGCCAGCCAGAAGCCCCGTTGGGCGAATGTAGGTCATGGTTTGATATTGGCCGACTTCGTTATCATTCCCTGCTTGGTCGGTAGATTTTGTACAATCCACACGCGATACTGAACGCATCGAAGGCGCTTCGCGGTGTACCATACAGACATTCTGTACTCTCTGAGTGAGGACTACTGTCATGCCCCCGCAATTCGACTTCGACCGCCACAATGAGGAGGTCGCCGAAGTCTGGCGAACTTACCGCGCCGGATCGCCTATCCGTGTGCCAATCATCATCGGCGCGAACACCCGCTTTTCGCTGCTCTCAACTGCGGGCAACCCGCGTAAGATCACGTTCGAAGACTACTTCAACGACCCCGCTACGATGTTGATCGGCAACCTTCAGCACCAGGACTATGTGCGCCACAACTTGCTACAGGACGCCGAAATGGGCCTTCCGAAGACCGGGTGGGGCGTCGGCGTCGACTTCCAGAACACGTACGAGGCCGCGTGGTTTGGTTGCCCGATACGCTTCTATGACGACCAGGTGCCTGACACGCTTCCCATCCTCGACGATGACGACAGCAAGAACAAGCTGTTTGACAGCGGTATCCCGGATCCGTTCACCGGCGGCCTTATGGCCCGCAACTGGGAGTTCTACGACTACTTCACAGCCCAAAAAGAAGCTGGCTACACGTACCGCAACCTCCCGCTGGTCTCAGTAGGCGCAAACGGTTTCGGCACGGACGGTCCGCTGACGGTAGCGTGCAACATTCGCGGCGCTTCGGAGTTTCTGGCCGACCTGCTCGAAGACCCCGAGTACGCCCATAAATTGCTGGACTATATCACCGAGGCCACGATTGTGCGCATCCAGGCGTACCGGAAGCGAGTCGGGCAGCCGCTGAAGACGCAGGGGTGGGGATTCGCCGACGACAGCGTTCAACTGATCTCCACGTCCATGTACCGCGACATGATCTTCCCGTACCACAAGCGGCTGATCGACACATTCTCGGAAGGCGGACCTAACAGTATCCACCTCTGTGGCAACGCGACCCGGCACTTCCCGTTCATTTCGCAGAACCTCAACATTCGCAGCTTCGACACGGGCTTTCCAGTTGATTTTACTGCCATCCGCGAACAGCTTGGACCGGATGTAGAGATCCTCGGCGGTCCGTCGGTGCCGTTCCTACAGTCGGCAACACCAGCGCAGGTGCGTGAGGAAGTGAAGCGCATCTGCGAGTCTGGCATCCGTATCGGGAAGCGCTTCGTGCTCCGCGAGGGCAACAACATCTCGCCCGATGTGCCTACCGAGAACCTGGTCGCTCTTTACGAGAGCGGCAAGGAGTTCGGACGGTATTAGGAGGAAAGACCTCACCCCCGGCCCCTCTCCTAGGATAAGGAGAGGGGAGCAAGAAAGAGTGAACCAAATTAGTCGCCAGCGGTCATTTCGGCTTCCGTCGAATGTAGTTCTGGGCAGTTCCAGGGAGTGGCGTCGGTGCAGTTACGGTCGCCTTTGACGGCTAACTCCCCTTGCGCGTTCACCATGACGTCCTCGACTGGCACGAGGTATTTCTTGACGCCGAGCAGGGTGCGGTTTTCGACTTCGAGGTAGACTACCCTGGCGCCGTCGTGGCTGATTACAAGCTCGTGAACGTGTCCGATCAGATGGCCATCGGCTTTATAAACCGACTTGCCGCGTATATCGTCCGCGTGGGCGATTGTGAGCGGCAAATCCGCTAAAAAGTGCAGGACTTGCGGGTCTTGCGCTGATGGTTGCACCAGCGTGACGCTGGCCCCTTGTCTCGCCGCAGACGGCTCGGTTTGATCTGGGGCCAGTCCCTCGAGCCTGCTCGGTTTCCTGATTTCTGAATTGTGAGACCCCGGGTCTTGCGCTGATGTTTGCATAGAAATACCCCTGTCTTTGTCAAGTTGCGCTGCTTAAACGACATTTCAGCCCGTTGTGCTAATCGTCTTATTTACCCATCTTTGCTCCATTTCTATCCGATTATCAGCCACCCCGAGGAATTCGTCCCGCCTCGTGACGAGCGAAATGGTCGGAGGGGTTGGCGCTGTCGGGTAAACTTTACGAAAGCACCTCATCCGCTGCCACTAAGTTGGGCGGAACTATCGTTGTATGATGACCACCTTTGCGCGCTTGCTGAACCTGGCGCGCCACCCAGGAGATAGACGTGACCCTCACAGATTTCGGCCTCACGGGCCTCGCAGTCATGGGCCAGAACCTCGCCCGCAATGTTGCCCACAAAGGCTTCTCGATCGCAGTGCACAACCGCACAACCGCCAAGACCGACGAATTCATCGAGCTTTACGGCTCCGAAGGCACATTCGTCGGCGCCAAGACCACCGAAGAGTTTGTTAACGCGATTCGCCGTCCTCGCGCGATCATGATCATGGTCAAAGCCGGCGCGCCGGTCGATGGCGTTATCGAAGAGCTGCTACCGTTCCTCGAAGAGGGCGACATCGTCATCGATGGCGGCAACTCGTACTACACCGACACTCAGCGCCGCGAGAAGTATCTCAAGGGCAAGGGCATCCTCTTCATGGGGGCCGGTGTCTCTGGCGGCGAAGAAGGCGCGCTGAATGGGCCGTCGATTATGCCCGGCGGGTCACCCGAAGCTTACGCGAGAGTCGAGCCAATCTTCACCAAGATCTCGGCGCAGGTCGATAACACGCCCTGCTGTGTCCATATCGGCGCGGACGGCGCAGGGCACTATGTCAAGATGGTTCACAACGGTATCGAGTATGCCGACATGCAGCTGATCGCGGAAGCTTACGACATTCTGAGCAGTGTCCTTGGCCTCTCGGCGGGTGAGATCGGCGAGGTGTTCGCGGAGTGGAACACAGGCGACCTCGACTCATTCTTGATCCAGATCACATCCGAAGTGCTGGCCAAGAAGGATGACGAAACCGGCAAAGCGCTGGTCGATGTTATCCTCGACGCCGCTGCCCAGAAGGGCACCGGCAAGTGGACCAGCCAGAACGCGTTGGACCTCGGTATCCCGGTCACCACAATCACAGAAGCCGTCTTTGCGCGCTGCCTCTCGGCCCTCAAGGCTGAGCGGGTGATCGCGTCCAAGGTGCTTCCCGGTCCGACGGCGGCAGCCTACTCCGGCGACAAGAACGCGCTGATCGCGCAGGTGCGCGATGCACTGTACGCGTCGAAGGTATGCTGCTACGCCCAGGGCTTCCAGCTGATGGACGCCGCCGCACTAGAGAACGGCTGGTCGCTCAATCGCGGCGAGATCGCAACCATCTGGCGCGGCGGCTGTATCATCCGCGCCCGCTTCCTTGACCGCATCAAGGACGCGTACGACGAAAACCCTAATTTGCAGAATCTGCTCATGGCGCCGTATTTCACCGATGCCGTCGCCAAGGGCCAGACCGCATGGCGCGGTGTCATCGCCCTCGCTGCCGAACAGGGTATCCCGGTGCCTGCATTCAGCTCCGCTCTGGCGTATTACGACAGCTACCGCCGCGAGCGACTCCCAGCGAACCTGCTGCAGGGCTTGCGGGACTACTTTGGCGCGCACACGTACAAGCGTATCGATAAGGAAGGCGACTTCCACACGCTTTGGGGCGAGTAAGCGTAGGGTAGGGGTAGGGATGTTGTGGGAGGTTTAGGACGGCTCGGGCCGCCGGGGCCTCTTTTCGGTAAGGGTGGCGTTGGTGCTTTTATGCGCTGATGCCGCCCTTTCCGTTTGTAAGGACCGGTTTTAGGACGGCTCAGGCCGCCTGGGCCTTTTTTGGGTAAGGGTGGCGTTGGTGCTTGTTGCGCTAATGAGGCCGTTTTCTGTTAGTTGGGGCCATGTTACCAGTTTCAATGGTGCTCAAAGCGTTATTCGGGTTTTGCGCTTTGCAAAAGCGCAACGCGATTCTCTTTTTTGCGCAACGAAATTATCGTGTGCGTGTTCGGTCTAAAAGTCGCCGAAAACGGGCGATTCGCCGGTGTAAGCCTTTGTGCAAAACGGTGATCTTGGTTACAGTTTTGCGCTGTTTTGCGTTCGCCCGGCGGCGGTTTTCCAGGTTGAAGTTGTCAAAGTACAGGTTTGGTTATATTTAGAACGTATGTTCTAAATATATATTACCATGTGGGATTTATTTTGTCAAGGAGATCGTAAATAAATCGATTCGGGGGAACCGGGACTGAACTCCCGGTCTGACGCGGAACACCCCTCCGGGGCTAGAGAACGGGCATCTGTGCATTTCAGCTACTTCGCACAAGTGATCCTAGAGGTGAACTCGATGGATAGTGAGATGGACGTGAGGTACGTTTTTGGGATGGCACTCCGCACGTGGACTTATTTGTGAAAGGGTGGCGATAAGCGTGAGTTGCCTATCGCCGCCCTTAGTGCGGCTGCTAACGTTAAGCCGCAGGCGCCGGGATGACGATCACGTCGCCTGCCTTTGGCGCAGCGGCGATGGCGGCGGCGTTAGGGGCGGAGCCGGGGGCGTGGGCCATGATGAAGTTGACGACGGGGGTGGTGTCGGCGGCACCGTGCGGGTGGTGGCCGATCTCGCGCTTGACGATGGAGACGAATGTGCCGCCGAGCTTGATGTAGCGTTCGCGCATGATGTCCGTGTTTTCGGCCATTGGCACGACTTCATCGATGTCGCCGCAAACATGGATGATGGGGATACCCGCTTTCGCGATTGGCTCCAGGATGTCCACGGGGTTGCCGGTGAATGATAGCGCTTCGGCTTCGGACGCGAAGTGGTAATCATCTTGTAGTTTCGCCCAGTCGCTCGCTCCGCCGGGGCCTGAGCCTTTGCCGCCGGGCCAGCTCTTGAAATCGCACACAGGCGCATCGCCGTACAGGCAGCCAACCTTGTCGGTATTCACTGCGGCCCATCGGTAGATATACAGCCCGCCGCGACTTAGCCCTTCCAGCGCCGGCTTTGGTGAGAAGCCGTACTGGTTCACCAGGAGGTCGTAGAACGGATCCCAGTGTGCGAGCGCGTCGGGGCAGCCGAATGTGTTCCCAACTTCGATGTACGCGAGATGGTAGCCGCGCTTCAAGAGTTCAATATCCGCGCCTGGGAACGCGTCCCAGAACATCGCGCGCCATACCCACGGCTTACCGGGAAGCGCGGCAACTGGTTCGACAACATGGCAGTCGCATCCATTGACGACGAAGTCGTGGCAGACAAACGAGTGGTAGTCGGTAACGGTGCCGGGAAAAGCGGTGGGCGTGGTCATGAGCGATGGTTCCAATCGGATCGGTGCAAAGTTGTTAGATAGTTAGGCGGGGAGGGGCGGATTCCTGCCGGGATTTTGGTCGAGGGTTGCTACCCCTGCTCGCTCGGCTCGCTGTCCCCCCGGGGCGGGGACTATGATGTCCGACTACCGCTTGGCTTATCGGAAAGGTCTCAAGGACACCGTGGAATAAATTTCCGGCTAGTCGAGAGTTCGTCCGCAGAGCCGGACTGGCGGGTTCGTGGCGGGAGGAATGGCGGATTGTTATGCGTTTGGCCTATATTCGTGCGCGGGGCGGAATGGCTTGTGAGGCCGGGAATTCCGTCCTTGGCGACATTGACGGTACCTTGGCTCAGCGCTATACTTGCTTACCTGGTTCTGACATGGGTGAAAGGGACATTGACGTAGCTGGCGAGCGATTTCCCGATTTCGGGCCAGTCCGACGCTAAGTATATGCTGTTCTCGATGTGTAGCGCAGTTTCGCCATCTTCGTGGACGAGTAGTAGACGGTGCAACCATCCATCGTGGTCGCCAGACGTTTCTAGCTTAATGCTTTCACCTCGATGTGGGTAGGTACAGGCAGCTCCCAAGCTGTGCATCATCCCCTGCAGAGTATCAACCATTATGAGTGGGGTGCGAGACGTGTTTACCAGATGGCGCAATTCGCGTAAGGCGACCATAGCACTAATCAAAGTCAGAGTTCCGCTTCCAAGTACAATTACGATGGGAATGAGCATTCCAGCTTTGAGTTCCCGCGCCACACCCATCTGCGTGCCCACTCCCATGGCGATAGCGCAGCTCGACATGGCAATAAATGACGTGATGTGCGATGCTTTCAGCCGTGTCCCCTCACGAAGCTCCCAGGTTGTAGGTGTCGTGGTAATTATGTGCCGACCTATAGTGGTTACTTGAGTTTCAGGCATGGATGTCGCGACCTCATAGTGCAACTCGTATCGTAGATGCGGTTCGTGCGTTCAGTCATTATAACGGATCGCCGTGAATGTTTGCGACCGTTGACATTGCTCGTCTTGCCACCCGCGTGCGGACTTCTCGTATCGGATGAACCGAGGTGCCGTCGGGGAGGCCCTTTCGGCGTGGAGGTCTGCCGCGAGCTGAGCGCAAATGGCGGTCCAGGTGCGGGTTGTCTCGGTGTCGGTAAGTGTGGTGGCGGAGTTGTTATCGTCGTGTTTTGCGACCCTGGTGGGTGAATTTCGGCGCGGTGTATTGACAGGCGTTGCGATGCGTGCTACACTAGGAAAACGGTTTCCGAAAACGCTTTTCTTCAGGAATATTCTATTTGGCAGTATCGATAAAAAACGTGGCCGAGCAGGCTGGGGTATCGGCTGGGACGGTATCGAAGGTACTCAACCAGGCGAGCGGATTTTCAGTGCCGGACGATACGCGCCGTCGCATCCATCGTGTTGCCTCACAACTGGGCTATGTGCCTAATCGTATGGCTCGCAGCTTGGGCAAGGGGCGGAGCGAGACGATCGGGGTGATTGTTTCGGGACTTCGCAACCCGTTTTTCGCCGACCTCGTCGAGACGGCCGAGATGTTGGCAGCGCAGGCGGGATACCATGCGCTGATCGAGGTAACCCCGGAGAAGAGTTCAGCGTCAATTCGCCCTGGCAACCTGAGCGGCTGGCCGGTGGACGGGATGATCGTTTGGACAAACCATTGGGTGACGCTCCATGACAAGTCCAGCCTGAGGGCGTACGATGGTCCTATCGTTTACCTTGGCTACCCGCGCAATGATGGTTCCGATTGGGTGGCGTTCGACCTCTATGGCGGCGGACGGGATGTCGTGGAGCATGTTTTTGACACGGGTCGCTCAAAGGTGTGGTACGTGACACCGTACGAGGTTCAGATCCCGACGCTGATCGAAGATCGTATGAGGGCGTATGTGGACGTTTGTCGCGAGCGTGGGGTTGAACCGCATATCGTGGCAACTGAGCGCGAGGAAGAGAGCCGCGAGATGGGGATTGAACTCGGGCTTTCTATCGCCGCGCTGGCGCCAGCAGACCGCCCCGAAGCTCTGATCTGCCACAACGACATAATTGCAGTCGGCGTTTACCATGGGCTGCGCCGCGCCGGGATACGCGTGCCGGATGAGATCGCGCTGACTGGGTTTGATGGATCGTCGGAAGGTCAATGCCTTGACCTGCCATTAACGAGCATGCTGACGTCGCCGTCGGAGATGTGCCGTATTGCGCTTGATGTGCTATTGGGGCGAATCCGTGGCGTTCCTGCGGAGAGTTCAGCTCGCCTTATCAGGGGTACGCTCCTTCGAGGCGGCACGACGTGATTACCGCGAGGCAATTAGGCGGGACCTTTTATGTTGAAGGAGGATATATGAAGAGTAAGAGAGCCTTTACATTGATCGAGTTGCTCGTAGTTATAGCTATCATAGCGATATTAGCGGCTGTTTTATTTCCGGTGTTCGCGACGGCCCGCGAGAAGGCCCGTCAAAGCTCGTGCGCTAGCAATGAAAAGCAGCTAGGCCTTGGGTTTCTTCAATACGCGCAAGACTACGATGAAGCGATGCCGTCGGGGCAGACATCCAGCGGTGGGGACTTTGGGGCGGGAGTGCTTGGATGCGGTTGGGCCGGGGAGGTCTATCCTTACCTCAAGGCTGTCGGTGTATACATGTGTCCCAGCGATTCTACGGCGCAGATGATCAAGAGCGCGGCTGGACAAATCGTTGAGAGTGTTGACTATGCGTACAACGCCAATTTACCTACGGTGAATGTGTCCAAGATTATCGAGCCGACGCGCACAGTCCTCCTTGCGGAAGTTACTGGGAGCCTGGTGAATATATCGGACCCACAGGAAAACGATTGGTCGCAGCAGCATTCGGTCATCGACACTGGCGGCCACATTCGATGGATGTCGCCAGGGGGGAACGCGTCAGTTTGGTATAGCGGGCAGAAGTACGCTACGGGACCCTACAAGGACGCGACCCATGCGCCTCTTTGGGTAGGTGGAAACGACTGGAGGGGTCCGGCACGGCATTCAGAAGGGGCTAACTACTTGCTTCAGGATGGCCATGTTAAATGGTTGGTTGGTTACAACGTATCGGCGAACAGTGCCATAGCTTCGTGTGCGACCACGGTGTGCTACAAGTATCAATGAGGCTGAGCGCTATGGAAGCGTGGGCTTTTTGGCGAAAAAACGTAACTACTCAGGCACCTAAGCAAGCACCGAACGGTTTGCTCGAAGAGTGCGTGGCGGTTTGCAGTTACAGCCGCTACGCTCTGGCCGAAGACGGCAAGTCATCGCAATTTCCGCGCCCCCGGCATTACGGGTTTGTTTTCATGTTCGATCAAAAAACCAGCGTGACGCTGGACCCCTATCTCGCCGAGGACGGCTCGGTTATGCGCAGGCAACACGTAGCTCCTCGGCAGCCTCCGACGGGTCCTGAAGAGTGATCATAAGAATGATCAAAGGGACCCGCCTCCGGCAGTAGGAAGTTTTTAATTTTTGTGCTCGAACACCGGGTTCTTGGCCAGATTAGGAACAGAAAGGTCCTCCGGACCTGCCTGAGTAATTACGAAAAAACGCTCGCCACGATCAGAGAACGGAAGATGAAATTGTATCGAAGTCATATCAATTTTCGAGTGATGTTGTCCATTTGCGCATACGTGCTTAGCGGAGGGTATTGTCTTGCTTCGCTCATAGGTGACGTCAAATGTCCGGCCAGAGTGGTGGCGGGCCAGGATGCGTTGATCGAGATCGTCGGTGCGCCAACTGCGCCAATGTTAGTTTCCTACACAGTTGATGGAGTTGTACGAAAGGGCTACCGGTATATCGCTGCCGGGGGAAATGGAGCGCGGTCGATTGCTGTTGACATCCCCCAGGCGCGAAATGCTGATCTCAATGTATGGCTTCGTATTTCTGGCGGAGGCTGCGAAGTGCACGCGCTCGAACAGGGAGCGACAAAGGTCAGCTGGCTGAACAACGGGAGTCCGAAGGATGAGTTGCGCTGGGTGTTTGTGCGGAATGTGCGGTCGGATGACAAGCTGAGCCGGATCACGTGCATCATACCGCCAAATATAGAAGGGTCTGTGGCAGCCGCGACCCTTTCGTCCGATGCAGCGTTTGATCCGACGGGCGTTACGGGACCATCGAACCATTTTTTGTGGCGAACAAATACATCGAGTGTCGGGAAGCACCAGCTTTCCGTAATGGCCACGAGCGGAGCGGTTACCGAGACGCGACGGATTAGCATTGAGGTTGTGCCGCCTCCGGTACCGGAGCTCGGTGCTGTGAGCGCTACGTACGCATCACTTCCTGCGGTGGCGAACGTGCCTGCTACTCCTGCGACAGGCGCCCTTCGTGTCTTTGGCGACAGTGAATCGGTACCGGCTGAAATCAAGGCGAATGGGCTCGCGTTTCCGGTCAATCACGGCGGCGCATCGCTCGTAGCTGTTGCGGCAAAATCGTCCGGCTCGCCGTTGGTAAAAGCCGATGTGCCGCAAGGCGAGGATCTGGTGAAGATAACGCCAGAAGCGCTGGCGGACACAGTGACGATCCCCGTGAAGCTAAGCGGCGCGCGTCTATGGTTCTTGCATGCAGCGCGAGGAAGCGCGGCTCGCCTGGGCGACATGCTGTTCGACTACCAGATCGAGTACAGCGACGGCTTTACGGTATCCGTGCCAGTGCGCGAGGGTGAGCGTGTTGCAGGGCAGCTGAACGATCCCAATATCAGCATTGGGACCGTCGCTCACAGCGCTCTCGTCGACGGAGCGACGGTTAATCTGTTCCTCACGTCCTGGGACAATCCCCGCTCCGACAAGACCATCACTGCGATACGCGTTCGTGCGGTGCGCCCGCGATGTATTGCCATCGTCGCCGGTATAGCGGCGTCGGGCCGCGAGCCGGTGGTGCCTCCAGCGGCGGCATCGGCAAGCGACGTGAGCGTAACCGCCGATTTCGGGCTTGGTCTGGGTCCCGTGAAGCAGGGTCTGTTCTCGATGAACACGCCTTATCTATTTGACCAAACTGCGCAGTCATCGGCGACGTACTTTGGAATTCTAAATGGCCTTCATAGTCCGGTGGTACGGATATGGAATCGTATCCATCCCAATGCCGACGGCAAGACGCGGTTTGATGCGGCGAAAGATGTGCCATCCCGCATTCGGGAGAACTTTGTCGCGATCACAAAGCAGACTCGATCTCGGCTTCTGGTCAACCTTTTTGGCGATATGCCAGAGGCAGGGTTAACGGACGAGACTAAGTTCGCATATTACGCCACCTGGTACGCCGATGTTCTGAAGTACTATCGAGACAGCCTCGGCGGTCGCATTGGCTTCGTGGAGCTGTACAACGAGCGTAATATCGGGAAGCCGACCGAGCAGCGGATGGTGCGTTATCGGTTCTTCAATGTGATCGCTGATCGAATTCACAAGGAAATTCCCGGGGTGAAAGTGGGCGGGATGGCCGAGTGTTGGCCGGATATTGCCATTGAGGGTGAGTTCATCGACAAGTGCGGACGACATGCCGACTTCGTGTCGTGGCACATGTACCCGACGGGGAGTGTCGAGACACCGATAGGTCAGCTTATGGAGCGCACGGATCGGTTCGCGACGGTCTCGCAGCAGATCGCGAACGAAGTTCAGGCGCGGCAGCCAGACCGTCCCCTGGCGCAGATGGTGACCGAATACAATATCAATTACAGTGCTTGGAAACCGTATGACCCAAGGTTGGCGCAGGGCCAGGGGGCCGCGTGGACATTGTCGATGCTGCTGAATTGCCTTTACCGAGGCAGTATCGATATCGCCAACTACTGGCATTTTGGAGGCGGCGCCTATGGAGTGACCGCTAACGGCGTGTTGCGACCGACGGCGCGGTTGTTCAATATTCTCAACACTGAAATCGGCCAGGGCACGCTGTGTCAGGCGGGATCGTCTCAGGCAGACGTGGAGTGTCTCGCAGTGAGGAACGCTGGCGGATATTTTGTAGCGTTCGTGAACAAGTCGACAGACGCGAGAACCGTTCACGTCGACTTGCTTAACTATAGCCCTGCGGCGCAGTCGGACCCGTTCGCGCAACCGGTCCGCACGTGGTTCACGGGCGGGCAGGATGCGGAGATGGTTGAAGGGCGCACTGGAACGCCGGGACGTCGCGATTGGATAGTCAAGCTGGCACCGGTTTCGACGCAGATCTTCGCGGTGCCAGCCATATTGTCACACTGAGCGGGCGCTCTCCTCGTACCGGATGAGCAGCGTCGCTGACCGCGATGAGATTTCGGCGAGCAGGCCTGCTGCGAGATCGGCACCTGCGGCGGACCAGGTGCGCCCGGAGTCGGCGTCGGTAAGCGTGTACGTCGCGTCGCTGTCGAGGC
Source organism: Capsulimonadaceae bacterium (assembly GCA_036504535.1). GTDB lineage: Bacteria > Armatimonadota > Armatimonadia > Armatimonadales > Capsulimonadaceae > JARLGU01. The sequence continues at coordinate 99,297 of DASXUY010000021.1, read as the reverse complement.
CGCACAATGCGACGACGGCGCTGGGGTAAGGGGACGCGTCGCGCCGGAACAGCATCACGAAACCGCTGCGCAGGTCGGGGCGATGGTATTGCCAGCCGCACCATGCGCTGGGGTCGGTATTGACGGGCAGCAGCGGGTAGTAGTCGCCGAGGTAGTAGGGTCGGAGGGCGTTGACTTCATCGGCGGCGAGTTTGGCGGCTTGCTGGATTTCAGCGCCCTGGCGTAGGTCGGAGCTGACCGAATAGCCGCTGGTGGCGACGCTGCGGAAGTTGTAGTGATCGAATTCCCACGCGCCCGCCGTATGCTGCGGGACATAGAGGCTGAGGCCAGCGTTCTGCACCTGGTTCTGAATGGGGCGATCATGCCCGCAACACTGCGTGTCGCTTTGCCACAGCGGGTAGCTGCGCGCGATTGTCTCCAGGTCGATTCGCCTACCGCCGCTCGCGCAGTTGTCGATTGTGAGGCCGGGCTTGCGGGCGCGGAGCTCGTCCCACATGGCGTACAACCCCTCGATATAGCGGATCTCGGTGATTCCGATGCGGTCTTCGGTGTCGGTCGCTTGCCAGAACGGGAGCGGCTCGATGTTGAAATCGTTGCGGAACACATCGACGTCCCACTCGACGAGGCAGCCGAGCAGGTAGTCGGTGAGCCATCGGCGGGCGTCGGGATCGCCCAGGCTGAACAGGGCGCCGTATTCGCCTCCGGCGTCGTTCTTGCGCGCCAGCACCCACTCTGGATGCTCCCGGGCAATGATGCTGATTGGTGTGACGCGTTCCGGTTCGAACCAGAGGACGAACTTCATGCCAGCAGCGTGACCAGCGTCGCTCAGCGGCCTGAGGCCGCGTGGGAACGCGTCCTTCTTTGGGACCCAGCTTCCCGCCCCGGCCGGCCAGCCCCCTTCGAACCATCCCGCATCGAGCCAGAAGTACTCGATGCCCGACGCGACGAATGTGGGGATTGTGGCGAGTTGGTTCTCCTCGGTGACATCGTTGCCGGTGTTGAACGCGAACCATGTGTTCGCGGCGATGGGAGTTTGTGCCACGGCACCATTGATGCGCGGGATGTAGTGCTGAATGAGGAGGCGTCGGAAGGCGTTGTGACCGTCGAAGTGGTTGTTGCCGCGCCACCCGACGAGCAGCATGCGGGGTGTCCGCACCTCTTCGCCGGGGTAGAGTGTGAAGCGCGTGGTTTGTTGGCCAGCGCGCAATGTGACGAGGTTGGCGGCGTCGCGGGCGATATCGAGGCTCCATTGGCCGGACCAGCCGATGGCACCGACGATCCCCCCACCGGGACAGGCGAGGTTGAAGAAGGGCAGGGCACCGTCGGATGATCGCCCGCCGCGCGGAGCAATTGCGACGACGGCGCCGGAATGGAGCGATGCTTCGAGCGGCAGGAAATCGTCGGGACCGCATGTGCTGCCTTTGGAGTGGTGCAAGACGGTGTTGCCAGCGGGGACGGCGACGTCTAGGTCTAGCGGGAGGACTTTTTCAATGATGGGCGTATTTGTGGCCCCGGTGTTCGTGATCCGCATGACCCATTCGGCTGCTGGATAGCCGTCGAAGAGGGTGACGTCGACGCTGACCACGAGGCCCGTTTCCGAGTCGGTGTAGGTGTGCGTTTCGGTGGATCTGCCGGCTGACACGGTCGCGGCTGTGCGACTGTAGGTCCATGTGTCGATGAAGGTCGATGAGTGACGGCCGCCGTAGGTGAATGACCACGGTAGGGTGGTAGACGCGGTAAGGCCGTCGGTTGCGGAAAGGACGTTGGTGAGAAAGTTCACGTTGGTGTTCTCCTGGAAGCGGGTGGGCGAATGGGTGGGATTGGGCAAGGCGTGTGACGGGCGATGGGAAGGCAAATGGCAAGCTGGTAAGTCAGGTCGCAAGCTCCGTATGTTGATCGAATAAGCGTAGCTGAGCCGTACTCTTGTCCATCGCGGAAGACACCACGGATAAATCGAACAATCGAAACGAAACCGCACTTTGACTGATCGCCGAAGCCACCACGCACTGAAGTACGCGGTTAGTTATTGAAGATAGGGTCTCCGACCCATAAGACTTCGGCCAGCTGTGGATTGGGTTTACCTCATCGGAATTTGTTCACGTTAGTAAAGACTATTCGACAAACATACGGCGCCAAAGTGCTTGAAAGCACCGGACATTAGAATGTCCATCGTATTAGAAAATCGAGATTGGTTTGCTTACCTATATAATAGTTGAAATCGACTGATGTTGCCATACAGAAATCAATCATGTATATGTGATAATCGACTGTATGGTAGCTGAAAGTCCGTCACTTAACGGGGTGATCAAGTTGATCGAGGGGCACATGGCTTTCTCGTATTCGGACGGTGGGGCGACGCCGGTTCCCGTCGGCCATTCAACCGGATGGCGGACGATGCCGTGGTTGCTGACGACTTACATGGGGGGCGGTAGGGCGCGGCTTGAGCTTGACGGCGCCAAGACGGTGGAGTACGGGGATGGCGACGCGTGCTGCGTTCCGCCAGGGATGCGCCACAGAATCAGCGTCATCGAGGGTGGGGTAAGCTGGTGGTCGCATGTCTCGTTGCGTGTCGGCGGCGGGCTGGATCTGACCGAGTTTATCGAGCCGCCTCTCGTCCTGAGGGGTGAGCGGGCAGAGCGGATTCGGAGCATGAACGGCGCCATGGCGGACGCTCGTCGCGACTCAGGTGTGCGAATGGACGCGCTGTTTCGGCTGAACGGGCTGCTTTTCGAGTTGGCATCAGTGCTGGCAGCCGGTGCGGCGATCCGGCCAGAGCGTGCGGCGCTTCTTGAAGCGGGCGGGCGACTGCGACCGGTTCTGCAGCATATCGAGGCGCACCTGGCAGAAGACTTAACCCGGGAGCGGCTCGCCGATGTCGCGTCGCTATCGCCGTCACGGTTCTACGCCGTGTTTCAGCGCGCTCTGGGTGTCGGATCCAACCTGTATGTCCAGCGCCGCCGAATGGAGCGCGCGCAGCAGCTTCTGATAACGACAGCGCTTCCCGTGGGCGAGGTCGGGCGGGCGTGTGGGTACGACGACCAGTTCCTGTTCAGCCGCACATTCAAGAAGCTCCACGGAGCCAGCCCCGCGCAGTATAGGCGGCAGGTGACGGCTGAGTACGGGTAGGCGCGGGGTTGGGGGATTCGGGGCACGCGCGGTTTGCTGAATGTTGTGGGATGCAACCGGCACGATCGGTCGAATATCACAGGCCCTGAAGGACCTGTCTGAGTCGGCAAGCACCGTAAACGGTGCTGGAAGGTCGGTGTAATAGGCTCAGGTTGCCTTGCGAAAGCTGCTCAAAGTCCATTGATCTAGTCTGACCGGATTTACAAAATACAAGGATGGTCCCAATGAGTTCCACGACTAGTGTATATTCTGAGGCGTTAAAGTCCGCCCTCGACGAGTTGAATAAGGCGCATTCGCGAGAAATGGTCGAGAATGCTACATTTGCCCTGTCTAACATTGGTCAAGAGGCTGTAACACCCCTGATAGAACTGCTTGAATCAGGGGAATGGAAAGGCACAATATATGGCATTTTAGCTTCGATTGGCGATCCTCTTGCCATTCCGTGTTTCGTTGACGGTCTAGACGACAAAAGCAAATGGGTGCGATGGTCGGCTGCGGAGGCACTTATAAAAATGCCGTCGCCAGACGCTCTCGAGGGCCTTTTGCGATGTTTGAAGGATAGAGACAGTTTAGTGAGAAGTGCGGCTGTTTCGGCGGTAGCTGCAATTGGCAACCCCGTTGCTGTCCAACCGCTCACAAAGATGCTTGATAAGAAGTCTCTCAAAGACGGCGAGAGGATTCTGGTAGCCAAAACCATTCGCAATCTTCAAGCCGGAAATGGCTAGGATTAGTCGGAACGCCGTTCTCACTCTGAATGTTGTTATGATAGGTCCGCGGCCTGCGATGATAGCTGATAGTGCTAGCGGTTTGCGAGGAATTCGTGCTTGAGACGGGTTGGCGCTTGACGAATTTGGGAATCTGCGGGTAGGATAGTGCGGTTGTGTTATCGAGTGGTCAAGTGTTGGCCGTTATTTCGCCGGAGTAGCTCAGTGGTAGAGCGGCTGTTTTGTAAGCCTTCCAAAGAAATTCCATAAAAAAGGGCCTCGACTGCGTCGGGGCTCTTTCGCTGTGTCAGGCTCTCACCAGATTAGCAATCGTCTGTTGACAACAAGTATCATTAGGGTGTAGGCTCGATTCGAAACAAAAAGAGCACATACCTATTGAGAAAAGAGCACATCATCTAATCTGATAACACAGCGGAAATGGAAAGGAAAATGAACGCCTACGTCTGGGATACTGGTGACGACCAGTTCGAACTCGGCGAGACACTCGTCTGGAGCGGCGACAAGAACCTCGGCATCGCCGAGCTGTACGAAGCATACCTTTACAGCAAGAACCGCACATACAAGCATGTGCGGATGGTTAAGGGCGTGGTCGAGCGCACGGGCACCTACGCCATGTCCTTAACACCCCCGATCCCGCCGCAGCGATTCGGAGTGAAGGCCGCCCAGGGCTTCCTTCGAACGATGGAGGAGCGCGGCCTCTCGGACAACACGCGCCGCGACACCGCGATCAAGCTGAAGAGCCTGTTCAAGTGGCTCAAGGACGAGGGCTACTTCCCCAGGGACAACATGGAGCGTCTCCGCAACCCGTCTGTCCTTATCGAACCCCGGCCCCACTACGCGATAACCCCTGAGGAGATAGTAAGGATGCGCGAGGCTAACCGGTGGCTCTGGAGCGACGAGCGCGACCCGAAGTCGCGCTTCAAGCGCCAGTTCGTGCGAGACCTGCATCGCCTCCAGTTTGACGCTCAGTTTCTGCTCATGGTTGACGGCGGGCTTAGGCCCAAGGAAAGCTGCAACGCGCTCCTATCCGACCTGGACATTGAGAACTGCACGATTACCCTCGCCGCTTCCCGAACAAAGTCCGGACGAACCAGGGTTGTCCCCCTATCGGAGCGCTACGTCAAAGGCCCCCTAAAGGATTGGCTTGATTTCCGCGCCAACCTGTCGACGATGCTCGGGGACCGCGACCCAGGAACCATCTTCGTGACTGAGCGCGGCGACGTTCGCAACCCGGATCATTGGCTTCGGCGCTTCGAGAGGATAAGAAAGGAAGCTGGCATCGAGCGCAGGATCACACCGTACACATGCCGACGGCATGCCTCGACTGTGCATGACATGGTTGACGAAAGTGCTAGCAAGAGAATTGTCGGTCACACGAGCGATTCTGTTCACGATCGGTACCACGTTCCCAACGCGCGGCAAGTGGCGCAACTCAGGGCGATTCATGAGACGGCGGACCCGCTTGCTGGGGTGTTGTAAGCTTGCAATAACGCAATCAACGACAACAGGAGAAGCCGCTGATTTGATAGATAATTCAAATGGCAACCCCCGGCTTTGCCGGGCGACTCGTAAAGTTTGACTTTTAAGGCAGTCATCCATCATCCTGTGTTGAACAGCTTAAAGTTCATGAAGGAAGTAACAGATGGAGATGACTACGGAAGTTTAGCGAGCCCACGGTGGGGTTGCAAATATGATGTTGTGTTCATCCCGAAGTAGGGACGAAAGGTTTCTATAACCAGATTCGTAAGGACCTAGGCCCCGTTCTGGCCGAGTTGGCTCGTCAAGAGAAGAGCCGAATTGAAACAGCCAGCATACAGGCTGACCATGTCCATCTGTTGATCAGCATTTCACCGAAGTATCGGTCTCCTAGGTGATTGGGTACGTGGAGGGCAAAGCGCAATCTATATCGCTCGAACCTACGGCAAACGGATGCGCAACTTCACCGGCGAGCACTTTTGGGCTCGCGGCTACTTCGCCTCAAGCATCGGCAAGGACGAGGAAGCGATCCGCAACTATATCAAGCATCAGGAGAAGCTCGATCAGCGTAATAATCAGCTGAGCCTGATGTAGCCGCCTTCAGGAAGCCCCAGACTTATCAACAGACATACCGCTTTGAGCGGTTAACATTATCAAGCCACCGGCTGTGCCGGTGGTCTTTGATTCAGAACGGGATGTCAAGACCCCGGAGCTTGCTCCGTTACCGGTTTGTCTGGATGCGCCCTAAAGCGCATTGTAGTCTCTTCATCCGGCAAATACCCCGGAGCTTGCTCCGGCGATCTTTATTAGGATCAAGACTTGGTCAAATTACCGAGGTGCAGATTGAGCTGGAGAGGCGTGCCACCGAATACTTCACCTTATGGGCACTTTATCCAACTAATCGGCCTTTGACTCGTCGAACTGGAATGGTGTTGTCTGGGCAACCAAACCGCGAATATGCTGGATCCCACACTTGAGCAGTCCTAGGAGATCCATGCCATTAACTCAACGCGCGCGTAAATCATAAAGAACCTCTTCGTACACAGGATTGAGCCATAGGAAATCTATGAAGCGGTCACCAGATCTGTACTCGTGGCGCGTAGGCCTTAAGCGCTGTAGATCCGTTATGTCAACGACTTCGTTTGCGTCATGCGGTACGCCAACAACAATCTTGATGTCAGACTTAATGCTATTAGTATTGGCTGTTTCCATCGCATATCTCCTTTTCGGTGAAGTGTTGGCTGGATGACGTAGCTTCCCTGGTAATAAGCGTCGGTATTGTCGTCGATTAGCTCCTCGCGGTTTCGGGAGTCTTTCAAGGGTCCTTTAGGCCTGTAGCCTTATCCTCTGCTGACGTGGTAGCGTCAACACATGGAGTTTCCTCGTGTTCTCGTGGCATTCCCCAAATCCTTCCGTGCTCATCCGTAATGATCCTGTCGTTCGTGCCGTGAAATAACCAGGCAGAAATGCTCGATATCCACGTGCATATTTTGTTACCGAGGTCCATTAATCTCATTCTTATTTTCCAATCAATGATCAACGATCGATCTTGCTGCCAATTGCTCACGTGACTCAGACTATATGTTTGTCTATAGCCGTAATTGGAGTATGGTGGTGGCTAAGCGCCCATCCCCCTATTTGACTTACGCGTATGGCATTCCCATTATATCTTGGGAGGGGCGCTGCACTATGTCAAAACTAGTAGACTTTGTGCGTACGAGGGTAGCGGAAATCCATCGTCCGATACACCCGAAGCATCCGGAGTTGAACTTGGCGTTGGTTCTGAGGTGCTGTCAGACGGCCACTCCAGTGCGATGATCAGATTGCGACCGCACAACTTGGTGTCGGGATCCGCGAATAAATAAAAGCGCCGATAGCGTACCGTAGTTTGAAACTTCCGAGATCGTCGACGGTGATCCGAGAAGTCGCTTCACGAGGGAGCAGTCTATGGGGATTGTTGAAGCTGGCAGTAGCGTCTCAATGGACGGTCGGAAAGCTGCATAAATAAAACAGTTTCTGGGACGATCAAACCAGAGGGTGTCCACCTAACCAAATTGCGTCGCAAAGTAAAGCGAGGACAGGATTGGCCGGGAATTTTGACTGTTCCACCAAACAGGCAAGCATAGAATTACCTTAAACAAGGCACTTTGGTGTATTGACAATGAGGTCCACTTTAAACATGTCAAAGATCCGGCGGACATTTAGAATAGTCACAGGTGTCAGTAAGCTTCCTTTTAGGTCAAACCCATTGTTTCAAGTTGGTGCCATTATGCTTGGTGAACAAAAGCAATCCATTGTCTATGCCAATCTGATGGCTTGCTGAGTCTTTAATGGCATTCACTTTAGTCAGAAAATCAGTCATATACTGCGGGTAGTTTCCGACGTTGTCAACAACCAACAGGGCGCCGTCCGACATAAGAGGGAATATCAAATCGAAATAACTGCCGTAGCGTTGTTTATCGGCGTCCATGAACACGAAATCGAGTGGGATATCTTCGTTCCAGTCTTCTAGGACTTTGAGAATGTCGTTCTCGTATAGAGTAATCAGATCTGCTACTCCAGCGTCACTAAAGTTTTTTCGGGCCAAGGCAGCCTTCGCTGAGAAAATTTCTGTGGTATACACATGAGATCCGACCTCTTTTGCTCCAAGCGCTAACCAGAGCGTTGAAAAACCGAGACTTGCCCCAAGCTCTAGAACAATCTTTGGCCGTTGAAGCAAAACTAGAAAACGCAGCAATTGCGCACTTGAGAGTGGCACCTGCCATGCAGCAATACATTGATCTTCGGGGAGGAGCCCTAGGTCCCCCCGCCCCTTATTGGCGGTATTTGGAATGGGCCAAGTCTCCCTGAGTCCTTCATTTGCCACTCGATTGGATACCTGGAGGAATTTTTTGAAAAATCGATCTTCCATAGTGCAGTACTAATTATATAGCAATTGCACTATATCGAATTTTCTGGATGAAATAAATACCTGCGACAGTGCTAGACTTGACCTCGTTTAGTGTACAACGATGGCAACTTGGACCGCAGCATCATCAATGGCCAGCTATAAAGACGACAGACGGTCAGAGGTCTTGTCAATATGTGTGTAAATAGAATTTCTGGCTGGACTTCCTGATTGTCGCTCTGGCGGTCGCTAGACCGCCATTTTGTAGTCTCTTGGGACGTGTTGTTCGCCGCTGGAGATTTGAACTCCGTCCTTAAACGTGTGACCCTCGTAGACGCTGGCGAGCAGTTCTGGCGCGTTGAGCTTGCGGAAGGTCTGCTCGGCGACCATCAGCAGTTTCCAGATCATCGCGGTCGCGCCTTCCACCTTCTTAAAGCGCTTGGCCGCCGTGGTTCGCAGTCGAATACTTGCGAACGGCGACTCGATGATGTTGCTGGTCCGCAGATGCAGCCAGTGCTCCTTGGGAAGCGAGTAATAGGCTACCATCCGCTCCCAGTCCTGGTCGATCTGCTCGGCGGCCTTGTCGTATTGCTGCTCTCGCGCCCACTGCTGGAACACCCGCTTGCACTCTACTGCCTTCTTCTCGGTCTCGGCGTACATCACTTTGGTGAGCAGTTCCTTGGCTTCGGGCTGCTTCTTCTTGCCGACGCAATCCAAAACGTTGCGCAGCCGATGGTTCCAGCATCGCTGCTGGCCCGCTTGCGGGTACACATTGTTCAGCGCCGCCCAAATGCCCAGCGCCCCGTCGCCGACAACCATGCGGGGACAAACCATGCCGCGCTTCTTGAGGTCGCGCAACAGACTGCTCCACGCAACTTCGCTCTCGCGATGGCCCGCTTCGACGGCGATCACCTCCTTGCGGCCGTCGGCAAGTCCAGCGATCACGACCAATAGCGCCGCCTTGTCCTTCTCAAGTCCAGCCTTGACGTAGATGCCGTCCACCCACAGATAGACGACCTCGGCCGCATCGAGCGGACGCTGCCGCCACGTCGCGTGCTCCGCCAGCCAAACGCTGCGAGAGCGCGCAATCGACGACGGCGACAGCGGAGCACCCTCGCCGAGCAGCCCGCGCAGAGCCAGTTCGAAGTCGCCGAGCGCCAAGCCGTGGAGGTAGAGTTTGGGCAGAACCTCGCCCACCTCGTTCGTGCGCCGAGTGAACAGCGGAAGCACGCGGCTGACGAATCGTTCTTGCATATCCCGAACACGAGGGCGGCGAACCGTGACCGTCCCAACGCTCGTGCTCAGACGCCGCTCTTTGCCATAGCCGTTGCGATAGCCAGGAGAAGAATCCTCGCCGAGACGCTCGGATTTCCCCCTCCCAAGCAATTCCTTGACTTCCTCTTCGAGAATCCTCTGGATCATCGTCTGCGCATGCTGGCGGACAAAATCCTCAAGCTGACTAAACTCGACGCCGAGACATTCGTCGGCGGATAGGGTAACCTCGTTCATGATGGTGTAGACTCCTGGCTGGGGTTGCCGCCCCAGCGGGTTTGGATTTGGTCTCCAGGAAGTCTACACCGTCATTTCACATTTAGACACCTTTTGAGGTTACCTCGACGGTCAGCGAACATCTGCCAGAGCTTCTGCGACGGCGCTGGAGGTTCAACTGCGATAAAGCACAGGGCCACAGAGAATGTACCCACCAGATTCTTCCGCAATTATATGCTTCGCGTTAATTGTTCTGCCCTTGTCAGCGGCCGTTTGCTCAATTTGATTGCGGACGTGCTTAATCAACTGTATCAACGAGTTGGCTTTGTCTTGGCCGTTGTCCTCGACACCGTATATTTGAGTCTGCAAGCTTTCTGCGCTTACGTACTCATCTACCCGCTGTGCCAATACGCTAAGTATCTTAGCGCGGTTCTTTGATAAGGGGATTAAAATACCATCAATCCAAAGATTACGAGGATTTAGCCGATTAATTTCAATGACATGATGTCGTGCCCCCAAACTAAAGTCGACACCTTGCTGCCATTCCCGAGTAAGGCGCCAGACTGAACGATGGAGCTTCCACAGCCAGTCTGGGTCTGCCTTGTCAATATAGTCGTGGATTCTGACACCACGTTTGGTCGCCTCGACACGCAACCAGTCAATACTTGCTAATTCTGTCAATACGACTACGCGAGCTTCTGGATCTATTTCCCGAACGTGTTCGATGACACGCAAGCCGCCATCAGTTTGGTGCACACCTTCATTGGCAGCGGTATCCGGCAACTGCATGTCGACGCAAAGGATTGTGGGATTGTGCAACGCTACGGCTTCAATAGCAGAGGCGACGTCTCTGGCGATTTCGACGCTGTATCCAGCAGTTACCAAGGGCCGTGAAATAAAATCGCACCACGCCTGGCTGTCTTCAACTACCAAAATCGTGACGGCGTCTACTACCGGCATTGCTGTCTGTCCGGCTTTTAAAAAAGTCCTCGCAGTTATCCGATATCGCACCTCGTCGCTAAAGAAGTCGGTTGTAACAACTTGGCGTGACTCTACGGACTTTCCTACTTCATTGAAGCGCTCGTGAATATGGCGACGGATTGTGTGAATGTGCGTAGGTATATTAGCCGGATCGGATAATACGCCGTAATAGTCGAGCAAACGCTCGGTTATTCTCGAACACGAAAAGGCTTGTCTGCTGCGTTGCGGCTCAGGGCGTGTCTTCAACTCCTCACAGAGAATCGACACTATCTTGAAGTCTAGTGGCGTAAAGTCGACTTCAACGCCGTCTAGCCAAATAACTTGGGCATCCTCATCAATCTCTACACGAGCGATTCCACGGTCCTGATGCATGGCTCTGTAAAGCGCCTCCTCAATTTCCGTGGTCCAATCGGTTCTTGTCTTCAGAATGATGTCGTCCGGTGCTATTCCATGACTGGCTATCCAAACATGGTCGGGCATGTACTCTGCCGGCGAAGTAAGGATTATAGTCCGCGCATTAACGGCATAGTCGCGAATATTCGTGAGGATCGCCTTCCCATGATCACGGCTAACGTAGCCATTCAGCATTGCTTCGGTATTTTCAGGTATGCCCAAATCCAAAAATACGAGGATATCACCAGACTTACATACCGAACTTGGCTGTTTATCTCCGATAGCAGCCAAGTGATCGTGGTCACTACAGTTCATATCGTCGCTTTCGTCGTCAACTGATGGTGATCGAAAACGATCTAGGGCTGCGTTGGCTTCTTCTAGCGTTCTGACGCGGCACACCTCAATATCATGCGGCAAGACCTCCCGAACCTTAACCTCAAGTACATCTCCCCACCACTGATCCTCGACAATAAGCGCAGCGCATATCCTGGCCTGAGACGTACTACAATGGAGTCGACGTGGGTCTGCGGATGAATGTGCAAAATGTATGGCGTCATGCCAGCTTTCAAGCGTTTTGCTAATGGTTTTGATGCTATCCGAATTGACGTCTTGCTCTACGGCTCTGCGGCAAAGAGCCAAATCAGCGAGTAGGGGATGGTCTGCTGCATGCTCCATGAGCACGGATGCGGCAGATTCTAGCTTTATCGTCAATCGTGTCGGCGTAGCCATTTTGAGTGGTGCAAGTACGTTGATAAGCGAGTGACGGCCCATTGCCAAGCCCCCTGGATCATCCCGCTCGCTATCGTTGATGGAAGTCCCAGCCGACTCATCCATCGCTGCCCATAACTCATTAACTGACGTCGACGAGGGCCGCGTACCGCCGTCCGTGTTAAAATGAAATGCTTCCAATGCTTCGAGCAACTTGGAAGCCGTATCGCGTCTGTGACCGGTCAGATTGTGAGTACAATCGCGAGTCCTTTCCTTAACGCGTTCCAGCCATATTGGCAACTCGGTGACGGCCAGTGTCCAGAATTGGATTAGGTTTTCAACGTCTCTAAGATGCGCCGCACATCGCGCTGGAATATTCATTGTTCTTCTGCCATTCTAACTATCAGCGAATGAACCTGCTCAGGATCGAACTTTGCAATCCATTCAAGCGTAACCGCACCGGGCGGGATATCGCGTTCCGGTATTGATTCGCCGGACATAAGTATTACGAGTCGCACATCGTCATCCGCCAAAGCGCGGCGTGCAAGCGTCAGGCCTTTCTGCGGATCACCCTCCAAGCGGTAGTCGCATAACAGGACATCCGGCGGATCATCGTCCAACTCCGTCATTGCGTCTTCAAACGTTCTAACCACAGCGCGCGCGGCGTACCCCTTGTCTCGAAGTGCCGCTACGGTAGCCTGGTTATAGCCGTGATCGTCTACTATCATCAATGAAGCCCATTCAGATGCTGGAGCGCCATCTGCTATCATAATTTGCGGTGGCTGGACAGCATGGAGCTGCAATTCAGCGAGTTTGTCCCCAAAATTTCGTTGAAGGTCACTCGTCAACATCCCTAGCAAAGGAATAACCAGTGCAATCAACGATTGCGCATTTTCAGTGTTGCCTGCTGCGATTCCGTTCACAGCATCGTGCATTAGCGTGCGAACCGTAGCTTCAACGTGACAGTGCTTGGAAATTACTTCATGAAGTGCTGTAATGTCGAGAAATTGCTTCGCCGAGTCGAGTGTTACGTCTAAGTCATCAAGCATAAAAGGTATTTGCAGGTAGTAACTTCCCGGAACTTCTTCGTCTACAATTGAATGGCTGGCCGATACAACGTGGCGCATGTCGTAGCCGACGAACAGAATGGGGCATTGCAATTTATGATCTCGACGCAAACTGAAAGCGATCTCCAGTCCGTCGTCATTATAATCCGCAGGCGACTTTACAAGGATGATCGCGAGGCGAATATGCCTGGGCAGTTTAGGATTTCCAATGAGACGACTTTGCAATTCCGTTACGTCTTGGACATACAAGAATTGGTTCAGCGTAAGCTTATGGTCGAATTGTGTAATGGTAAGCGACAATGCACTTGCAACGGCTTCGTCTGGAAAGTGCATGACGCAAATATTATCCGCGAAATGTATTGGCACAACCTCCATCGTCTCATTGCTCACTTTCCGGCTTGTTTCAATCATTGCAACTGTACTCGGGCGCTTGCAGGTCATTAATGATGGTCATAAGGGTAAAGACTCGCAAAGTTAGTAGTACCATGAACAACCGATTCTCTGGAGCATCGTCAAAATCAGAAACATCAAAAGTTGCCAGTTGCTCGTGTGCAAATATGGACGCGAACGAATACCACGGTAGTTGCTCAACAGGCGAGCCCAGACCCCGCGATTTTCTATCATCTATGAATTGCTTGGCGGCACTTTGACCATCTGTAATATGATCGCGACCAGCGATCCGCTGAAATGCTGCGATAAGCGTTGCGTACAAATCCCGTACCTTTTCAAGTTCTACCTTTTGATGGAGAGTATCTGTAGAAAATAGTAAGCGCCAGTCAGCAATGCATATCTCGATTTGCTCGAGGGAACAACCTAGCAGCCCCTTACTATGCAACTCGCGTATCCGTACAGCTAAACAGTCATAGTACGCTATCACACGACTTGCCCATTCCGAATTAGTAGTGGTCCCAGTTCCCGTCCGTAAGAGGGCAATGATGCCCCAAAGGTAAAGCTCAACGTCAATTTGGTGGAAAGCATTAACAACCAGATCATCAACAGAATGCATGACATTATTGCGGTAATACGTGCAGATACGAGTTATGGCGCCGAAAGGCGCCAATCCAGGTCGTTTATCGATCATGCTCTGAACGATGTCTCCGAGTGGTTTTTGATCTGGTGTCATTTCCTGCTGCGTGTAGGCAAATTCTTCGAATGCCAGCCCCGCAAACATCAGCGCGATCCTTGGATCATCCCAGAACAATACAGATTGTTCCAGGTAATTTGGTATCCTCTTTGCAGCCTTATCCGTCCAACTCGTCGCTATCGTTGGTGTTTTCAGCCACTGGTCAAAGGCGATACGAATAGCATCAGTTATCATCAGGCGAGGGACCTTTTCAACAGCTAAAGCAATTTTCCTGACCAACTTGGTGAAGTAATCTTCGGGACGACGATCATTACGTTCGCGCAACTCCTTCAGAAATATGCCCTCAACGCGGAGGCGAGCACAAGTTTCTAGAGTTCGATAGTAATCTTCCCCCGTGAATATCACGATTGGGAGCCACGGCTTCGATTCGCGAATAGCCTGTAGTGCCGTAATGCCCGAGGCCTTGCCATCAAAATTTAAATCCAGGAGCAGCAGATCGAAATTGCCTGAGCTCGCCATATCTACGCCGACATCTAGATCCGTTGCTACCGTAACTTCAGCGTTCAATCTACGACCTAAGCTAGTTTGAAGTATAAGATCCCACGCTAGGCGCAATGCTTGGTCGTCAATTAGCAGCAAGCGGAGGGGAGAAGGACCTGCTTGTGTCCCAGTATTAATGTCGCTATCATTCGAGGAAGGCAACTGCTCTGGAAGATCACGTAGATGCTCATTTGCATGTCGGCAAAATCTGATTTCGTCGGGATTTCGATCACACATAGTCTGCAAAATCGATTTGTACTCTGTTATTGAGATAGAATGCTCTAGCAACCCACCTTGTAGAATACGCAGCGCGGCCCTGAAGCCCTCCTCATCATGGCGTAAATTTTCCATGCTGCGTTTCATCATAATTGTTGATAGTGCAACACGGAAGTTTGAAACTGTGCTGTATTCGTCGCTACCGGAATGATTGGTGAACTGTTGAGCCTGCTTAAGTACAGTGGCCAATCCATCAAGTATTACTGGCAGATGAACAAAGAAACAACCATAAACATCTAATTGTTCAATGGTACGGGCAGCTATGCCAGTGGTCGACGACTTCAGCGCGTCCACCATGTCTTGCTCCGTTATAGCCGAAATCAATATGATCGGGCACCTATCAAAGCGTTCTTGTCGACGAAGTTCAAGCACGAGGCTCCTTGCATATACAACGGATTCTTCAGTCCCGCTGAAGCACAGCGCGATGCCCCAAGTCCGGGAGCGAGGTAGCGACAACTGAGTAATAATCTCATGGGGATCGTCACATTGCAACGACTCAATCTCGTGATAGCCATGTTGCTGCTTCCAAGCTAACATTGCAATCTCAATGGGACGAAGTAAAGAGGCAGCTAATGGCTCCGCAATAATTACTAAATTTGTCATCGATTATTTTCCGTCCGTTGTATGGCGTTTTGCGCGTAACAGAGCATCAGTACTATTCTTGCGACGCAGTGTTCGTAGGGACAAGGAGGTTTGTGATTTCGGTGAGACAAAGCGCAAGTTGGTGAATTAATGAAACGACTAGATGGCATTCGTCCGCGCCAACATCGAGCAAAATTCTTGTAACATCGCTAAGCGTATTCTTGCCATCAGCATAGAGTGCGAGCGCGCGGGCAATCTTGGGTGCGGCTGAAGACTCCGCTAATTTGAGAGCCAAAGGCTGCAAACTCTTACGAACACTAACTACGTCGTGTCTATCTGTAGCAGTTAATTCATAAAATCGATCTAGCAAGGCGTGAATGGACATTGCTGACGTGTCTGAATACGAGTCGGCATCGTCGTCGTCATAGCCATCCAGCTTGTCTGCAAATGTTAGGAAATGCGCACGGCTAGCTTCGTCGAGAGAAAATGCATCCGGGTTTGAAACACCATTTCTCCAGAACAGCTGTAGCCTTAGATCGAACGGTGATAGAACATCGATGATAGCAACCCGAAAAAGTCGGGCGGATTGCCACCGCGCCGTCTTCGAAAAGTGAACTTTTAGGGCCGAAATGATACCAAGTTCGCCACCATTCGCCAAGTCTCTGGAGTGCCTCAATAATTGAGCAAGGTCAGCAAACTCTAGACTGTGGACGTGATTGCAATTATGCATCGATTTAATGAAGCTGTAGCTCGCTGACGCACCTATAAAGGTGGATGCAGGAGAATATTGATTTATATACTCGCGTAGATATCTAATCTTGGCTGGAATTTCAGTGATATCGTGTGTGAGAGCAGTTGCATGAAATATCAACACTTCGCACTGTGGTGGAGTTTGTAGAGTCTTGATATGGCGCTCGAGCCCGTCAATCGAGTAAAATCGTGCGGCAAACGGAAGCAATTCGCTCCACGAAAGGCGGCTTGCATCGTCGATAATCCAAATCTTGCTTTGCTTAGTCATATTTATTTTGCCATTCGAAGCCAAAGTGTAACGGACCCGTACCCGCGTTCGTTCACGGGTCCAAGTTCAAGGTAAGGTAGCCACCGCATGTACTGACAACACAAACCGATTAGGGCTAAGCCGGTGCCTCTACCTACTTCAAGCTCAAGTGCTTCTTGATTGCCGCAGAGCCATCGAACTGCATGCTCAGCGTCCTGAGGTCGCATACCTATCCCGTTGTCGCGGAACCATAACCATTCTGTAGACTGTTCGGCACAGTCAAAGAGCTCGTAGGGATACGTATCAGGCAGCTTGCTGGTTGGTCCACTATCGTTGTTACCAACATACAGCTTCAGCTCAGCGTAACGACGCCTCCTGATATCACGAGCGTCTGCTTCGGATACAAGGTCACACCGCGACTGCAGTTCTTTAGCCAAATCTTGGTCAGCTAATTTGTCAAGAAGGTTGCGCCCTTCGCTCGGTCGCACATTGTGCTTAATAGTATTGGACAGAACGTTCTCTAACACTGTGAAAAAGGCTCCCAATTGTCCTGCAGCCCTAATATTCATACGCCGAGCCCGATCCAAACCAGACAAGTCAAAAAATCGTGACCACCAGTCGTCCTGGTAGATCCAATTTTCCTCTTCCAAGTCAAAACTATGAGAAAGGACTTGTATAAAAGGGCGAGAGCTCTTGAATTTTGCGATTTCCTTATATACATTTATTGACTGATATCCCTCAATTTTACTACGAGTCCACTTCTCTGGGGTTACAGCCTTCTGGAGCCACGCGTAACGATGCCCTATATGCTCTTCTAGTTTTTCCAGTGCTTTGTTGATGGTACTGACTATATCGGGGCTGGAGGTTTCCCCTAATGCGCGTTCTTTAGCGAGAAATTGATGAAGATGTCTTCTTGACTTATCTATGTAGGTCATCGTATGTGTGAAATCTGACATGATTCGACTAAACATGTTTAGCAATTTCGATTGCTTAACCTGGAGATCGAAGTTTGCTTGCGATTCCTTGGCAACGAGAGACGAGAGTTCGACAATCGCATCTTGGCTGGCGAAATACGACATCGCAAAGCGGACTGCGTCGTCGTAGGCGTAAGTGCTCTGTTTCATACCGTCGATCACAACTAATCCGGAGAACCCAATTCTCTTTTTCTCGCTTGGTGATTGGCCGTCTTGTCGTTCAGCAAAGACATCGGGCATAAACAGAATTCTCTGCCAGTGAGCAGTTTGCGAACTATACCCAATCATATCCATAAACACAATGCTTTGTACGATGAGCTCAACCTTTTCGTGAAAAAGGCTATGATCGGCTTCGCTGGTACCGCCAACGACAGCCATCCAGTCTGGGCGCCAAACGTCGACTCGCTGACGTGCCTCCTGTGTCAGCACAGTCCTCACGGCGTCGATTGCGGACTTGATCTCATGCGGAGCGTCATAGGACCGTCCCCATGGTCGTTGTATTTCGTCGAATGTTAGTTCATTTTCGTCTCGCAGGTAAACGTGCTGATAGTTGTTTCGTAAAATCGTATGGAGTTCGCTTATGGAATTGTTCAATTCAATTGAAGCGTTATGTTGAGGCACGACAACGGTCATGCGATCAAGACGGCCCAAATCATCTACATCGACGGATATGTTGAACCGTTCGCCTCTACGAATGTCGATAAGCCCTAGAAACTTGGTAAGGTCGAAGATCAAGTCAACAAACAACAGTTCTTGAGCTTGTCCGTCATGCTGCTGGCTAGGCACTGAGGGACGAACGTTGGTATAGCAAGTGTAGTCAATGAGGTAATCGGCAAGACAGTCTTGCGATAATCCAGCAACGTATATCGGCAAGTTCTGAGCGAAATCACCAGTGGACATCCCATAGTCGTCGGGCTCCCAAATAACGTAGTCCAGGTGAACAAATCGTCTTGATCGAAAATAGTGGTTGTAAAGCCACAGTAGACGCCTTCTTACTTGATTTGCGATTGATAGTCGCAATTCATCGCCAAGCGATGGACCGCCTAACTGTTGTGGTAATTCTAGCCGATATAATGATGATGCATGCAGACGCTTCAATTGGTAAGCTGAGTCATAAGCTGTATGTTCAATGCCTATATATGGGCCTTGCTTTTGGAACGTTGTTAAGCGATGGCCCTCTTGTCTCGGCAGCACTTCATCCCATTGTGACTTAGGAATTATATAGTGTTGTCCGTCTAGCGCCTCGGCTATTGCCAGGCGTTCCTGATTACTTAAACTAAGGAACAGTGGATTATAAAACGCTCTACCGGTCCGAATCCAATCAATAAGTTGGTTAATCGAAAATCCAGGCGCAGTCCAGAAGATATCTTCTGCGCTAGGTGTCGCTGGAGTGGTGGTAGCTATTCCTTCAGCATATGGCTGAGTATTCCAGCAACGTGTTAGGTGTTCGGTCACTAGCCTCATATCTGAGGCTATGATATCGCGATCCCAAGGTTTTTGGCATTTTGCTCGACACTCGTGAAAGCGTCTGTAGAAGCGCAATAAGGCCCTGCGGTAGTCGAGATCCGCTGAGGTACTGGACTCAATGATAGCGGTTTCCCTGTCGTCAAATCGACCATCAACCCACCGGGCATCGCCAATTTCTTCCGTGTACGCGAAGTGACCGCTGGTACGAAGCATTCTCATACATTCGCTTAGAGCGACGTACCAGTTTCCCATCAGGTGAAGAACGAAAAAGGCAGTGATCAGATCGAACGAGCCTTCAATTTGCGCGAAGGTCTGCTTTGCGGTGAAATCACCTATTACGATTTTGATCGACGTGTCTGTGCCATCTACGCAAAAATCACATTCGGCCATCTTGATCGACTGGTCAGATCGAACTGTTGCGAAGGTTGGTATTTTGATGCCAAATGCTTTAGTAACGCGATCACAAAGGCCGGATATCATGTCTTCCGAGGCATCACATGCTACCACGTTGATATGACTGAAATTTTGACGGAGCAAATACTGTAAGAACGGCACTTCCAAGCGGCCAGAACCAATCCCCATAAACAAAATGTTCAGCGGCGAACCTGGACGATCTGCTACAGTCTTGTCAAAGAGAACGCGGCAAAACTCGTCTAGGGTTTCCTGTGGCACTTGCATGTATTCTTCGTACATTTCGGTGCGCTGTTTGTCGTAAGTGGTCGCGGTCATACTCATATCAATAGTTTGGTTGGGAGTATCGTTTGTGGTTGATTAGTTGAATTACATCAGTCGCAACACTACGGGTAAACGCATCACCATCGTCGGTGAAACCTCCAACAAAGGCAGTAGCTTCGTCAGGGTCGGCCGCCGCTGCAGCACAACAGATGTATGCCCAGCGCTTATTAGTGGGAAAGCCGCCCGATTTCACCAGCGCTATCCGCTCTTCGCAAGCCTTCAATATTTCATAGGGACCACCACACCAGTCTCCTACGGCCGTAAGCCAGGGGCCCCAGTTGTCCAATGTGAACCGGTAGAGGCGATCACGCAGATCGTTCGGAAAATCTGGTTGATCGGAATAGTCCAGCAACGAAAACTGAAGTGCGATTTGATTTCTAACATTTGGTGCTAAAACGTTCCGGTACCACATGTTTTCAAGGAATTGCCGTACTTCTGGGAGGCTCTTTTGGAGGTTGCGCGACAAATTAAGCCCGAGACGCTGCATCGGCTCCGATCGGCTGTAGCACATATCTTGAATGAGCGGCCAGTCTTTCGTTACTGCACGTAAACGAAGTAGGTCGTATAGTGGATAATGAAGCGATTCGATAAGATTGGCTGGTAGTTGCTCACCACGTCGCAGGTCAGCCATTAAATGGTCCGCTAGATAATAGGCAACTGGATCAGTCATTCTGATCCATTCACGGGGTTTGTCACTCATAATATGCCTCCCAATAAGATTATTGAACTGGTTAGGACTGAAGTTACAACTTGACAAGCAACATAAGCCCGCCATCCACATCTAAGTAATGGTTTACTACATCTTCGCCAGCTTCAATTCGCTGAATGAAGTCGGCCATTAAGTGCCGGTAGTTTCCCGCATTGTCCACGATAATGAGGCCAAGTTTTCGCATTTTTGGCAACAGTTGCTGGAGTGTGCGACAATAATCTTCCTTATGGGCATCCAGAAAAGCGAAATCTATTGGATTGGCCGCATCCCAATGTGTAATTGCGTCAATACCGTCGGCTTCAGTAATTGTGACGGTGTCTTCGACGCCGGCTCGTTCGACATAGTGGTTCGCTAGCTGAATCTTTTGTTTGAATACGTCGTAAGTATAGACATGGCCGCCCGTTACTTGAGCGCCAGCAGCGAGCCAAAGGGTGCTGTATCCAGCCGAAGTTCCAACCTCTAAAATCGTACGAGCTCCAGATAGCATGACTAAAAACGATAATAGTTCGCCTGTAGAACGCGGGACGGACCACAATCGGATCGACGTTTCTCCGGGTATTCGTCCGTAATGGTGCTCGTCGACCGGAATATCATTGAGCTCCCAATCATTATCGAGTTGCTCCAGTTCGGCCAGGGCCGAACGGATGGGTTCTGGGAGCCGGTCAAAGTTGCCTCTTAGCACGTTTTCTGCCTCAATAATTGCTCTATAGTAGCGGGCCGATACGTCATGGGACGTGATCAGACTTAGTACGTTCATGAAAGTTTGCCCTTACTTCGCAGCTACGATGTTCATTTTCGGGTCAAACGACGCGATAGCCATCGGTGATATCAGATTTCCTTCTTTAGTGAATGCCCAATGGCCAGTTACACCATCAAAGCTACCCTTACTCAAAATGTATTCCCGTACACCTGTAGGACTTTTGTCTTTGCTGTTGTCAAGCGCATCCGCGAGCAGCATTAGAGCATCGTATGTGTAAGCGGCGTCGTAGGGTACAACGTTTGCGCTGAACCGCTTCTTGTACGCGTCAACAAAATCCTTGCGAAGTTGACTGCCTGTTGGGTTGACATTGAACTCTGGCGATGTGAATACGGCGTTCTTAACTAAGTTGTATGAAACATAGTCGGGAAGCTCCAGATAGCCAATACCACCAAGGATGTGAATATTATCAAGTATCCCTTGGTCTGCCATTTCCTTGAGAGCGGCCGGAAAGTCCGAACCATACCCGAGCAGTATTACGTTACGAATGCCCGATTGCTTTAGGCGCAACACCTGGGACCTAAAGTCCTTGTTTCCGACCTGGAATGTCTGCTCCTCTACTCTGACGTGCGCTTGTTCCAGCTGCGGTCGAATATACTTCCTTACCTCAAGGTCAGAAACTTGGTCGAGGGAATACATAACAAATATTTGCTTGATATTTCCAGATATCACTCGATGGACAATCGTTGCGGCTTCTTGGTCGGCGCTGTAGCACGCTTGGAGCGCGAAATTGCTATCCTTAGCGACTTCAGGGTAAATTGCTACTACCTCCTGTAACGCCTTCTTCTGTTGAGCCACGGGTTTGATTGCCAATGACGGGCCAGTGAGAGTTGTGATGAGGAAGTTTGCACCGTCTATTTCGGTCGCCTTCTGTGCAACCGTGACAGCTTCCTTTGGATCTGCTTTGCTGTCATACAGTTGAACGTCAATCTTCGTCTTTCCCAGACTCTTGATCTTTTCGCTAGCCATTAGCAGTGCGTTTTTGCCAGGAACCCCTAAGAATGAAAGGCTACCCGTCAAAGGAAGGATTGCTGCGACCTTTTGAGTACCGGTGTTTGTTGAGTCTGTGTGGAGAGCCTGGCATCCAGCGAGGACAATAGTGCCGGCTAGCAAGATCACACAGCTTCGAACAAATGATTTTGTTATATTGTTCATTATGGTTTACCTTTTGTTGAACGAGTCTACTCAGTTGAAACTATCCGAAAAGCTCGAATGGCCGGGAACGGCGATGAGGACAGCTGATTGACCTATATGGCGCTGAATGTCGTGTGCCAGATTATTCAATGCAGCCGCGTCGAGGGCCAAGTGTGGTTCATCTAGCAGCACCAACCGTGGTGAATTACTCAGTGCGCAGGCCACGGCAACTTTTTGCTTTTCGCCACCACTTAGCTCGGAAGCGTTGCGGTCAAGCAAGGTCTCCAGGCCCGGCGGAACATTTTGCACATTTAACAGTCGAAACGACTCTCGCACTGTTAGGCCCGGGAAGGTGTGCCTGCGCGCCTGAAGCAATGAAATTCCTTTCTTGCGCCGGTCCCAAGCTGCTGATCCGTTCTTCAACTCCTGGCCAAGGAACCGTATTTGCCCACTCCCGGGTACAAGTCCAGCAATGGCTTCAAGCAATGTGGTTTTTCCCCATCCATTTGGAGCTTGAAGAATACAGATCTCCCCTTGTCGTATGGTCAGAGAAATACCATGCACCGAGTCGCCACTAGCTGGTTGCCCAAGTACGAGCCTGCCACCACGACGCACTACAAGGTCTTCAACTTCAAGAACAGGTTGGCCAGGTGCCACTTTAGGCGGCAATATGTGTGTTAACAGGCAACCGCCAAGCAGCCTTTTCTCAATAACCTCACTACCTGCGGCAACTGATCGATCCAACCACGACGGCACCCCATCTGTATTTTGACGTTCGAGATCGCGCTGAACCGACTTGGGCTCTTCAACGCGCAATCGACCGTCGGTTAGTGTCCAGACCGTTGTAGCAAAGTTCAGGATCAAAGGAATATTCAGGGCGTGTTCAACAATGACGAGGGTCATTCCACTGTCGCGTGCCAGTGATCGCAGCATCTCAAGTACGATACTAATACCGTCTTGATCAAGGCCAGCGAGAGGTTCGTCAAGAAGCAAAACTCTGGCACCAGCTCGCATTGCCCGTGCGATTGCGACCCGCTTACTTTGTCCAAGTGAAATATGGGTCGCGGTCGACGCGCCTCGACCAGGAAGGCCCAGATCGTCGAGGTTGCCTTGAGCCGCCGACTGGAGGTCGAACTCCTGTTTCCGTACCGCAGTCGGGCAAAAAGCTGCAGCCAACGGATTTTCACCGATTTGATTTGGGGAGGCAACGGCAATGTTGCTGCTCAAGGACTGTGTTCCGAACAACCTTGTGTCTTGCCACGACCGGACAAGCCCCTCGCGCACCACCACCTCAGGCGTAAAGCGATTATGCGTGCGAAGGCGCCGATGCCATCGCTGAGGAAATGTAAACACCTTTGGTTTGCCATTGATCGACAGCCTGATCGTTCCAGCGTCCGGTTCCAGATTGCCCGTGAGTATGTTCAGTAGTGTTGTCTTGCCAGATCCATTGTCTCCACGGATCAGTGCTATTTCACCGCGTTGTAGTTCGACGTCCACGCTATTAAGCACCACCTGGCCCTGAAATGCCTTGGTAATGCCAGAAACGCTAAGCACTGGTGTTCTCTGAATTGTCGACGACGCTACAGAAATGTCAATCATCTAACAAACCGATCTGGTGCCTTAGTTTAATAAAGCAGTGTCGCTGTGTAATCATGATAGGGTATAGCGATCAACGCAGGATGTCAAAACGCTCTTTGTCATACACACTGTCACTCACGTCACCTGATACGATATTCACCAGCGAGTCCTTGGGGACGCACGTGCATCAGAGTGATGAGTAGCGCGCCATAAGCAATCAATTGCAGATTTGCGGCAGAAGCGTCAGGCACGTGAGCAAAGCGGAGAGCTTCGGGGATCGCTAACAACACGAATACACCAACGATCGGCCCCCTGAAATTGCCGACACCACCCACGATAACGTAGCAAAGCATGAGGATCGACTGGTCGATCCCAGCAGCACTTGGATCGATATACCCAACGTACGTGGCGTATAAAGCACCTGCCACGGCAGCCATTCCACAAGCAATTGCCAGAGCCTGGACCTTAGCCATTCTTACATTCTTCCCCAGACCACGCGCTGCGAGTTCATCGTCACGAATGCACTTGAGCAACCGTCCCCATGGTGAAGCTTTTAGTAGAAAGGCCAAGAGGCCACAGCCCAGCATCAAGGTCACTGCGAGGATTGCCATACTGGGAATAGTATCTAGCGTAGTGCCGAACAACGAAGGCCTTGGGATTCCAACAATCCCAAACGAACCATTGGTTAGGTTCTGCAACGTGCCGAATTCAAAGCGTGGATTGGTCCAATTATTTAGGAGACTCAAGATAACGACCTGAACGACCAGTGAGACTAAGACGAACTGGTCACCCTTGAAACGCCAGGATGGAATCGAAAGCGCTAAACTTAGAACTGCCGAGATCGAGACGCCGAGTAAGGTCGCGGGAAAGAAGGCCCAATGCAGCTTTAGCATTGCGAGTGAGCAGGCGTACGCACCGATGGCAAAGTAGCTTGCGTGTGATAGCGTAATTAACCCGCAGTACCCAACTACGATGTTAAGGCTCAAGGCGACGATTACATAGATTGCAAAGTAAACCAGTAGGTGTAGTTCGTAGTTCATGGGGCGGCCTCCAAACGCTTGTCGCGACCAAGAAGTCCATTTGGCATGAACAGCAAAAATACCATTAGGAGCGTGAAGGTTACCGCCTCCTGCCAGCGGGCACCTAGGAACCAGACGGTTCCGGCACGGACTATCCCCAACAGAAGTCCACCCCATGCGGCACCTGAGAATGACAGGCGACCACCAATTGTACTGGCAACTACGGCCAACAACAAAATGCTCAACCCGCCATTCAGATCGAAACCGTTGTAGTTTGCTCCCACCAACCCACATACGGCTGTGATTGTACCGGATAGGGCGAAGGCGAGTAGCCGCATACCTCGCACATTGAACCCACGCAGTGCAAACTCCACTGGATTTTCAGCGAGCGCGCGAAATCGCAAACCGTTGTTGCTGAATTTCAACCAAGTGACAAATACACTTATGACTGCAAGCGATACAGTAATAGAAGTTATCTGACCTTGCGTTAGAACCATTGATTGTATGTGTATTACTCGATCTACCTCAGGTCGGAGCACTCTCGTTTCCGTTCCCCACGACAGGGCAGTAATGCCTGACAATACAATGTACAGCCCTAAAGACGCCACTAGGTGAGCCGATGCCTCAGCTCCACGCCGTTCCAGTCGCCAATGATTGGCGGCCTCACATGCGAGTGACAGAATGCCCCCAGTACTACAAGCTAGGACCACAGCTATGGGCAATGCAATATGATTGTGCAGGCAAGTCCAAAGGAGGTACGGGGCCAGTGTGTAAATGCCTGCCACTGCAATGTGAAAAACGCGAGTGGGTAAATACACAACATTCCACGCTAGAGCGAGCGTCGCAATTGCCAATCCATCTATCGAACCGTTAAGCAGTACCTGCATAGTCCACGTACATTACTTTCTGCACGAGCCGTTACGGGGCCATATCGTGAAACTCTTTGTCGGGCAACCTGTTTTAGGTACTATTACGTGCCTGCCATTGTTATGTCCGGAAACTTTCTTGGTCAAGTTAAGTGATTGCTAATGGGTGCCGACTCCGGTTTATGTGATGACGGTCAAATTGTACCTCACGGCCTCGCCGCTCGACGAAGGCACATCCTACCATGAATTACTGCGTACTGTGCGATCATCGACTAGCGGCGAAATGTCTAGTTAAGCTATTAAGAGGTTAGGGACACTGCTTTCCGGAACTTATAGGTTGACTGGCTCTAACCCCCTTGGCTGCGGAGATCGAGGGGCCAGCTACGGAAGTGTGCGACGGTAAGATCGCCCCAGCTTTAGGCACTCCCGAGCCCGCCCCCGCGCTAGAAGCAGCGGTCACGTGATTTCCGGACGCGATCGAAATGCTTTTTTGGACAGGCGCACCCACGGTGAGCAATTTGCCCGTTGTCACGACGTTTGCTGCGGCGACGCGTGACGTGATTGCTGTAATGTGATGCGTCCGAGCGGCAGTAGTCGCGAGGTTTCGCATTGGCGGCGTTGTCGCCGGCGTTCGACCTACCTGAGTCTTGACAGTTTGCGTCGTTACGGTAGCGGCTGACTTATGGCTTGGGAATGGGTCGGCTATGCCGAGTGTTGCCGATCGTTCGCACCATGGACATGACCTCAGGTGAGCGCTGTAGCTGTGACAGCTGTTTGTACTGCACGATTGGAGGGACGCCATGACTCTGTCAAGCCCCTCGGTCCATTCGATGGCAGAGGGACGTCGGTCTGGAAGGTTCTCACCCTCCACGAAGCAGCGAACGAACAAACTCTGCAACTGAGCCGGTAATATTGCCCATGGCGGGCAACTTGGTGGCGGAAGAACCGCGCCGCAGTGTGGACCGTAAGCTTGTCTGAACCAATTTCTTGCGATTCTCTGTTCGATTTCAGGTTCATCAGGGACACCTGTTGGGACACCATCGAACGGGTGGCGCCCTTCCATAAGTAGCAGAAAGATCAGGACAGCTAGCGCGAAATGATCGTCGCTCGAAGTCCGGTTGACACTGTTAAGATTACTTCCCTGGCGCTCTGGCGGAAGGTACTCTGGCTTCCCAACCGGACATCGGAACACGCCTGTCGGCCCAGGAACCTGAAAGGAGTCAGTATCGATGAGTGTTACCAAGCCCGTAGGGTAGATAAACACATTCGATTCGTTCATGTCGCCGACGACGTAGCCCTTATCATGCAATGCTTGCACAGCCGAAGCGAGGTTTCGCCCAGCACAAAGCAAATACTGCCAGGTAAAGCCAGGCATGCTTCGTCTGCGCGTGGGAACATGATAAGCATCTGCCAGTGGACGCGCGCCATCAATTCGCGGCATCACAAATCCATCGAATATGTGGACCGCTGGATCCAAATAGATAAGATCTAATGGCCATGCAATCGACGTGTGACCCAGTCGTGAACAAGGATCGTCGGGAGGATTACCAACCATCACTTCAAGTTTTGTCTGGCGTTCCTTAGTCGCCTGCCCGGCGTGATAGCGTTTTGCTACATGCCCAGTAGATCCGGTAACCGCGAATACATCGCCTTCGCCGCCCCCTCCAACCTTCTTGCCGAGCGAGAAAGCGCCCCTATTGCGGCTGTAAAGCGTTGGCATTCAGGACCTCCACGCAGCAAGAAAACTTATGTCATCATCGGTACGGATGCCCGAAATGTAAGTCGAGAAATACGCTCTTAAGGCTGCTCTTCGGCTGCGCGCGGGCAGTACGGCAAGTTTGTCGACCATGGCGCCGAGAAAGGGCTCGAAGGGCAAGCCACGGTTCATTGCAATTAACTCCAGCCCATCACTTATGGCAACGGCACTTGCCACACTACCTTCCCAATAGTCAAATCGTGCATGTGATTTCCAGTCTGATTCGGTTAAGAAGAATGTTTGATTGATATATTCGCCGCTTTCAGGCGCAGATAGGAGATGCCAGTTTCCGCTATCATCTGCAACGATTCCGGCGCAGTCGCCCACACTTAGCGTGATCGCAAACTCGGGCGCAATTACCATTGCCAAAAGGGTCGTGGCGACGCTTTTTAGGGGCCTGTCGGCGTTGCACGATTTCTCGACGGCGTTTCGAGCTCCATTCATACCCGATTCGAGCAAATCGCGCCACTCACCGGGAGTGGTTACGGCTCCAGAGGCCAGCCCTTGGAGTAAAACTTTGCTTGCCGATTCAACGGCTGTGCGACTGCCGATTTGACTGTGCTTAGCGCTTCCAGCACCGTCCGCAACTAGTAGCACGGTGTAGCCGACCTTAGTGACGATACATTTTGATGCGTCCTGGCACGGCCGTCCGTCCGCGACGTGCTTGGCGCCGCGAACGGAGATGGCTGTACCGTGCCAACTGGTAGGTTTCGTGATCGTGTTACGCTGCAATTGTCCCCCAGTTGCCGGCTGACGGCAAAGCGGTCATGCCGCCCGGTGTTGATGCTGCTACCCGCCCCATGCTGTCGCTAAGCCACCGAAACAGCTCGCGGAACTTCGCACCTTGAAGATAGAGCGGCGGTGTACTGGGCGGTGCGATCATCCCAAGGGTTCCCATATCTGCGCCGAAGCAACCGACGGCGTAGAAGAGAAAACTCTTGCTCTGATCTCCCTGATGGACTCGAGTAAGTGCCTGACTGTAGTCGTCAGTCGGCTGCCCATCCGTAATCATGAAAATCCATGGACGATACTGCGCTCGCCCTTCGCTCCTGTATGCTGCCTTTTTAGTTGCTAGCATATCCGCTGCTTTGACGATCGCTTCCCCCATTGGTGTGTTGCCCCCCGCTCGAAGCGTTGGCAATGTCGGTAGGGTGGACGCAACCGCGAAGTCCTGCACGATTTCCACGGTCCCCCCGAACTTCACGAGCGCTACCTCGCAGCGGCGCGATGCCAGGGGATCGTCGGCCAAAGCGCGCTGGAACTCGGCCAGACCCGCATTTAACTGGGCTATCGGCTCACCAGCCATACTTGCGGACACATCAGTCAAGATCACAACTGCGCAGCGGGGTTCCCCCCCCGTGTCTTCCGGCAACTCGACCATCTTTCCATCGATTAACTCATTCATTTTCTGTTCCTGCCTTTCAGTGTGTTGTGGCGGACCACATCGGTCCATAATATGCGGGATTCAGTTTTGTGCTAGCAGCGGCGCAGTACGATGTCCAGAAATCTTGCACTAGTCCCATCTTCTCGCTGGTCATATCCGCCTGTTCGGAAACTGCGAGCTTCACTCCGACAAAGTGAACTTCCACCGTGGAAAGATCTGGGAGCCGCTTTAGTTGTCGCTCTCGCTCAATGATCGTGTTTACGCCATTGTCTTGTAACGTGCTGGTGACCGTGAAATCACAATCACGACTCTGCTGAACGCCGTCTGTAAATACGACTAGCACTCGGCGTCCACAAGCGCGTGCTGGAGTGTTGCTGAAGAACTTTCCAGCCAATATGAAGCCGCCAAGTAGATCTGTGCCGGTCGCTTCTATCTGTAGTAGTGCAGTTACATGGCCTTGCAACCTCTGTTTGGTAGCGGCTAGCTCTATCTTGTACTTCTGCTCAGAATCGGTCATGAATGCATAAAGCGGCATCGTCTCAATAAAGCCGGCAACGGCGTTTCGTTCAGTGTCTTCGTTAGCGCCAACGCCCGCGATGATGTCACCAGGTTCAGCATCGTTAACCAAAGCTGAGAAAGTATCTTCGATGCGATGGCGGACCACTACTGAACCAATTGACTGGTCGAAGATGAAATAGTAGGCAGTTCCTGTCGCCTTTGATTTGTGCTCGCATCCTGAGCAGGTAATCAATAAGGCGAATAGCGCGATAGTCATAAGAGTGGGTCGCATTCTGTCGTCTCCTCAGCTATGATCGGCAGTTCGTACCACTTAGCGTGTCAGGGAGGCTTGGCATTCTACGCCTCATATGACTGACATGAACCGATTCGATAAGTTGG
This sequence comes from Capsulimonadaceae bacterium, assembly GCA_036504535.1. Lineage (GTDB taxonomy): Bacteria > Armatimonadota > Armatimonadia > Armatimonadales > Capsulimonadaceae > JARLGU01. The sequence continues at coordinate 69,691 of DASXUY010000021.1, read as the reverse complement.
AACCCTTGTTAGGGCCTGTCCCACTTTAGGTGGTTGTCGGGATCCTTCCAGCAGTCCGGATATTTCAGTGATAGCGGTGTCATGAAACTCAGTGGCTTCCCACGGCTCGGATCTGTCGACGCCTGACGTTCGCCCGGTATATTGCGAACACCAAGGTTCGCGCCTTCGTAAGCTCTGGACAGGATATCAATTGAAGCCTGAAGAGCCACCGCCTTGCCATAATATGAGATAGCGTGTTTGCGTCGAGTCGTCATTGCGCTTCGGAGCCGCCTCTCGGACTTATTCCGCCACCGAGTCGCGTTTCGCAATTCAGTTGCCGCCATGGCGACTTGATCATGCTGATGCATAGACTGCGAGACCGCGAGCAGTACGAGCAATGCATTGATCGCGAAAAATGCGAGCATAACGCCAACTGGGTTTACTACCATGATTGCTAATCCCAGCCTTGCCGCATCAGCGTTCTGAGCTCCTACCCGAGATGCAGCAAATACCTCTCGCAGGTATGCAATCAACAACATTGCAGCTATTGGCACAACTATCAATGTGCCAATCATGGTTTTAGCAGTGTTGTCGCGGATGCAATCGTCCTTAAGTAGTCGACCGAGCGTGTGCCCAGCGCGAGCAAAACTAAATCCTACTGCAATTGCTAGTAGCAATTGCCCTATCCCTGGCAGGTCGAGGAAACTGAATGTGGAGTAACCAAGATAGACTTCTCCGATGAAAAGAACTACCAGCACCAGTAAATCAAGCCCCGGGTTAATTGTTCGCACAACTGTCGGCCGAAATCCATGCTTGAGTTCAAAATACCTGAGTGCGACGTCGTAAGCGGTTGTTGCCGCATCAAGTCGAATCTGAGCAGAATCTCGGACTTCAAGCGCATCGATAAATCGTCTCTGAAGTCGAGCGTCCCCATTTGTAAACGTGCGCATATAGCCGCCAACGGTTTGATGCCCCGCATCCAGAATTTGAGCGCGAAGAGGGGCTTGGTCTTGTGCATCCCAAGCAGGTATGCCTTTGGAACCGTCCATCCGACCGACTTGCTCAATGTTGGAATGTGTCATAGGTTTGACCTCGTCTGCTAATACTCTACAAGAGAGACTTGAAGTCGAAAGGTCATTTTGCATAAGCCCTCTTCTGTGCTTTCGGGGGTCCTGATTTTCGGCTATGCTGCTTTAGGCCTTTTCCCTACAGGATGGCACGATAATCTGAGTCATTACGGAAGCAGGCCGGTCGTCATCCACGATCCTTCTTCCGAGTGAGTATTGACCATTCCTTACTTTTGCCCGCGTGTGATTTCATATGCGGGCAACTTTAAGTATCTTGCGAATTCAAGAACATGCAATTTGAGAGAAGGAATAACGCCGCTCTCTGAGAAACTAATGGCCTGAGAGCGCATGATCAGCGTGATGGATGACACATCAGCTAATCGTCTTTCGATACGATTGGGCACAGGATAGGAACAAGCAGGCGTGGAACTCGTTAGCACAAAAGTGAGCTTCAAACCCCGAGCGCGGTTGGTTTCAATCCTCGGGGAGCAGATGATATCAGACTCTGTAGTTGGCCTGCTTGAGTTAGTGAAGAACGCATATGACGCCGATGCTGCGCAGGTCACCGTCGACCTCAAGGGACTGGGGGCGGTCGAAACGACGACGATTGTTGTTCAGGACGACGGCTTCGGAATGTCCGCATCCGACGTCGTGAACAAGTTCCTAAGCCCGGCATTCGACCACAAGGCACGCGCAAAGAATGACCGGGTTCGATCAGCAAAGGGCCGACTGCCGATTGGAGAAAAAGGGGTTGGGAGATTCGCGGTCCAGCAACTCGGTCGGCGGCTCGTTTTGGTTACCCGGGCCGCTGGGCATCCCGAGGTAATGGTGGATATTAATTGGGATGCCTTTGAGGATAGCGATTCCTATCTCAGCGACATCGACTTCCCGGTGACCGAACGGGACCCGGAAGTGTTCGTTGGTTCCTCCACTGGGACGCGACTGGAGATACACACGTCCAGGTCCGCTTGGGGCGAATTAGAGATAAAGAAACTGCATCGTGGCTTGCGCCGCCTCCAGAGCCCTCACAGCGGTGACGCGTCAATTCTTCAGGATTTCACGATCAGGTTCGTTTGCCCGGAGTTCGAACGTTACGAGTCGTTGGATCCAGGTGACATTCTAGACCACTCACATTACGTGTTCCGCGCAGTTGTTGACGAGTCCGGGACGATGTTCTTCAACTACCGTGCCTCGCACCCCGCCGTCACACCGCGTACGAGAGAGGACGAGGCTAGCATTGGTGTGGCTGCTTCCGGCGAACTCGCCGGAAGTTCGCCTACCTGCGGTCCATTCTATATCAATCTGTACGTCTGGGACCGTACCCCTCAGTATCTCCAAGCGGCAGGGGCCAGCCGGGCCGACCTAGACGCTATGTCGGGAGTGTCGCTGTTTCGAGACGGCCTGCGCGTGCTTCCGTACGGCGAAGCCGGGGACGACTGGCTTCAGCTCGACCGAGACCGCATAAACAATCCGTCCGAGCGGATCGGTAACAACCAGGTAATTGGCTTCATCGAGGTTTCGCAAGCCGAAACGCCGGGCCTGCGTGATAAGACGAACCGAGAGGGCTTAATCGAGAACCCCGCATTCAGGGACCTGCGTGCGCTCAGCCGGGCGGCAATCGCGTTTTTCAACACGCTCTGGCTGCAGGATCGCCCCTCGTCAACGCGTATCCAGATTACCGACGGCGCCACGGCTTCAGGGCAGCTCCAGAACGCGAGGTCGGTCGCATCAGCGCTGCACTCAACTTCACGTGACGACATAGCGGTGGAGCTCCCAATTACGAGAAATTCAGACTCAGGGACCCTAGCAACTATCGACGACGCACCGGAACTCGTATCGCAGCGCGAGGCAAGCAAAAGGCTGATTCGTGACTTGGACAAAGCGATCGCTCTGGACAAGGCTGAGGATTCGGCCCTAAACGAGCAAAGAGAAGTGCTGATGCATCTTGCGGCAACAGGAATGGCGGCTGAACGGGTAGTCCATGAGTTCGGGCGGCAGGTCGTCGCGGCCCTCGCTGCCATTGAGGAGTTACGCGCCGGGAACACATCGGGCGCGCAATTGGGAGTGCTGGCATCTTGTCTCGGCACGCTTCGCAACGAGTTCCGGTCATTGGCACCGTACGAGGGTGTAAGCAGACACAGTCGGACCGTGCCGGTAAGCATAAGGGACGTGATCGAGGTAGCAGTCTTGCTGAACCGCTGCACCATAGAAGAAAAGGGACTTTCCACCACGGTGCTCGGGCAGGACTTCTCGGTCTTAGGGCGACAGTCGTCGATTATCCAGGTGTTCGATAACCTAATACACAATGCTTCGCACTGGGCCGGTGGAACTGGCGGCGTGATCAGGCTTGAGATCGACAGTTCTACCGCCCGCGTCTCAGTTTCCGACAGTGGCCCTGGCATCGCACCGGGAACGGAGGAGGTTATATTCGATCCGTTCGTCACAACCCGTCCCGGCGGGCGAGGACTTGGCCTTTACATATCGCGCATGCTCATGAGCGACTTGGGCGGGACGATAGGGGTCAAGCGTCTTGATCGCTCAGACTTGCCTGGGGCCACGTTTGTTGTCGACTTCGGCCGGGCCCAACAGAAGTGACCGACCTCTTTGCATTTCGAACTGGAGAAAGCAATGACTGAACGTGACGAGTTGGTTTCTCGGGCAATCGCATCCTTGCTAGGGCCTCAAAAGGGATCGGACGAAGTCTTGCCGCGTGACTGCGACCCGCGCGCCGAGTACATCACTGGCATACTTCAACCGAAGGGAAGCGGGCAAGGCGCGGTAGCCTCTGACGCGGACGCGGACGCCGACCTTATAGGGGACGATTCGGAAGCCGGAGACGATGAAGACGACGAGGTCTTCGCTCTGCCAGCTTTCTCGGTTGCCCCGGCCCTAGACCCCCGATCATTGCCGTCCTCAATCGGCGTGTCGTTCGTGATCGAGAGCGATGCGGTTCCGTCGATCCGGGTGTGCGCCACGTACGCTCGTTACTTTGAAGAGGAAGACGGCAGTTGGCACCGTAGCCCTTATTGCCTTCTGACGGGTGTCATTGCGATCCAAGACGGCATGATAGTCAATGGCCCGGGATCCGTCGAACTCTATCTGCGATGCTCGCCTTTCGGAGGGAACCCGGCACACCGACGAATAACGGCGTACCTCATAAACGTCGCAGCTCTCGCGCAACCCGAAGCGTCTCCGCCCACGCAGTCACTCGTGTTCCAACCAGAAATGCGAATTGTCGTAGAGGGAGGCAGCCGGTGCGTGACAATCCTCCGGCACGCGGTCCGCGATACGGACGATCCGGTCCAGCGGGAAGACGAGTCACTCGACCTCCTTTATTACGACCGTCCAGTGTTGGCTCGGGGCCACATGTGTGCGGCGGTGTGGAAGGACATCGACCCGCAAAGACCCGGCGATAACGGCATCGCCAGTCCATTCATTTGGACCGACGAAGGAACACTGCCAACCCTGGAACGGAGCCGCTTTCGGGTTCCCGACATCCGTACTGAAATCGTGCCGCTCTATTCTGTGCCGTCGCCAGAAATGGCCTGGAACGGACAGTTCGGGCCGCCGCCTTTGCTAGATCCGCGCGAGCTCGCTGAAGCTTGGGACGGCGAGGCGTTGGGTGAGGCGCTCCGGCCCTTGGCGGATGGCTACCGTGCATGGATCTCGTCTCAAGAGGCTGCAGCACAGAGCTTGCCCGTTCAGATGCGCTCGGCTGCGGACCGGCACTTGGGCCTATGCAGCGAATCACGCCGCAGGATCGACGCCGCGATCGACCTGCTTTCCACGAACGACGAGGTCCGCCTTGCGTTTTGCCTGGCCAACCGGGCGATAGCCATGCAGTCGGAATGGCGAGATGGGGCCGGAGCGCTGCGGTGGCGCCCATTTCAGCTTGCTTTCATTCTCTTGTGCATTCCCGGGATAGCAGACCCGCACCATGAAGACCGAACGGTGTGCGACTTGCTCTGGTTCGCCACGGGCGGAGGCAAGACGGAGGCGTACCTGGGCGTCGCCGCCTTCACCATCGCGTTGCGGCGGCTTCGCTCGGAGCGCGACGATGAAGACTTGAGGTCCGACACGGGGGTGGGCGCTATAACTCGGTATACGCTCAGGCTGCTTACCATCCAGCAGTTTAGGCGAACATTGGGGATGATCACGGCGTGCGAGCTTCTCCGCGTATATCAGTGTGGAGACGGCACGATCGGATGGCGGCCGGAAAGCTGTCGCCTGACGGACCAGTACATTTGGGGCACTGGACGCCTTTCAGCGGGACTGTGGGTCGGCGGCAATGTCACGCCGAACCGGTTTCAGGATACGGCGTGGCCCGATCCGATTCCGGGGGCGCTGTCTTTGCTGCGTCGTCATGACATCGGACACGGCGAACCAGCTCAAGTCATATCGTGCCCCGCATGCAACTCGGTCCTGGCCATCGCACAACCTCGCCACCCGCGGCAGGAGCAGGCTGCCTTCCCACCTGGCAGCAGCGGGCTCATCCATCTGGTCGCATACACAGAAGCATCGCTTAACCCTTCACCAGCGAACCTATGCGATACGCATATGCAGGTCAACTCGGTTCAGGTCACACCGCTGGCAGCGCAGTACTACTACGTCCTTTCCATTTCGTTTACCGCAGTCGGGGAGGGAGTGTCGGCGCTAGACGTTGACCGATGGTGGAAGGATGTGGCGAGCCCTGCGCTAGGACCTTGGGTAGCTCTGCAAGCAGCACGCGCCAGTCGTCCAGGTTACTTCATCCGTACATATCGAAACCAGCAGCGCAACGACACGCCGTACGACTTCGACGTATACTGCCCTGCGCCGCGCTGCCCGCTGGCACAGCACCAGTGGCGCGAGAAGGTCCCGGTACCTATCCAGGCAATCGCTGCTCCACCCTCGCGAAGTTGGCAGAGCGTGGCAAGCCCGTTCCAAGCCGCAGACGATACAACGACGGGATGCCGTGTCCCTATCCCGGCATACACGGTTGATGAGCAGATTTACGCGCACGCTCCGTCGCTGCTGGTCGCGACAGTCGACAAGTTCGCTCGGATAGCGTTCGACCCGCGCGCCGCTTCCATCTTCGGATACGCGACGCATTACCACGCGCGTATCGGGTATTACCGCGCTGGGGCGCCCGGAAATGGAGTTCAGCCTGGAGCCGACCACCCGCGCGTACCCGCACTTGCAAGGACTGTCGGTCGCTTCGCGCCTCCCGATCTCATCCTGCAAGATGAGCTGCACTTAATTGACGGGCCGCTCGGCAGCATGGTCGGGCTTTACGAGACCGCGATTGACGCTCTTTGCGAGAGTAACGACGGAAGGCACACGTGGAGGCCGAAATACATAGCCTCGACCGCAACGGTTCGCCAAGCAACGGAGCAGGTTCGGGCACTGTTCTGTAGGGACCTAGCTCAGTTTCCACCACCTGGGCTTTCGGCGACTGACAGCTTCTTCTCGCGGACACGGGAACCGCATCCCGCAGACGCCGTCTCCGGCAGCGCCGCAGGACGCCTGTACCTCGGAGTTTGCGCCCCAGGAAAGGGAGCTCAGACGCCGATAACCCGCATATGGGCGACACTGATGCAATCGATACATGAAATGCGCGCGGCGGGCCTTAATGACCGGGCATCTGACCGCTATTGGACACTCGTCGCGTATTTTAACGCGATCCGTGAGCTCGCAGGCGCATCGGGCCTTTATCGTCAGGACATACCCCAATGGATGCGTCATATCGCACAGAGCGCACCGCGCCCCTTGCGCGAACCCCTTGAACTGTCCAGCCGCGTAGACGCGCTTCAGTTGCCATCGCTCCTGACGCAGATGGGCACTGAGTTACCGGACGATGCCGTCGATGCAACGCTCACGACCTCGATGTTCGGAACCGGGGTCGATGTCTCGCGCCTGGGGCTCATGGTTGTACACGGCCAGCCAAAGACTTCATCGTCCTATATCCAGGCTACCGGTCGGGTCGGGCGGAACCGTAGCGGGCTTGTTGCTGCTTTCTTGCGGGCAAGCAGGCCCCGAGACCTCGACCATTACGAGTTCTTCACCGGATTCCACAGGCAACTGTATCGCGCGGTCGAGCCGGTTACTGTGGCGCCCTTCTCTCCCAGAGCTCGTGACCGCGCCATGGGGCCGATCTGCGTTGCCCTCTTAAGGCAGGCCGAGCAGATACTTGGCCAACCGGTTTCTCCCGGGTTTCTCCGCGAGCAAATCGGCCAAGGCACAGTCGTATCCGGGTCGCAGCTCATGTATGCTCAGCGCAATGATCCCGCCGTGCAAGCCCTCAAAGCATCAATAGAGGGAAGGTCGCAGCTACAGCCTGAGAACCGCAGGCCCGGATCCGGCGAGACCGCCTTGGAAGTCCAGTCTGAGATTAGTCGCTGGGTGTCACTGGCGCAGCAATATCCGGGGAATGCGGGCCTAATGTATAACGAATACAGCGAGATTTCGCCGCCCACCCATCCAGTGATTTTGGGCGATGCGCAACACCAGCGCCGACGCTTACCGGTCGCATACGAGGACGCTCCTCAGTCCCTGCGGGACGTAGAGGCCACGACTGGGTTTCAGATATGAAGGCAATGAGGCGAAGCCATGCGCGCACAGGCAATTAGGCCATCGCAGTATATAACGACCTACGGGGCTGGCAGCATCCTTGAAGGGCCTGACGGCCCTCGAGTAGTTTACGACCTAGAGCATTCAGACGTTTTCGGGCAGAACGCTCCCGTGACATTTGCCATACACGAGAGCGGTCTCTCGAACCTTCTGCCGGAGCGAGCTCAGATAGTCCGCATACCGACGAACGCAGAGATGCAGCTAAAGGACGGCGAGGCGATATACAAGACCAGCCCGTTTCCGCGCTGGTCTCTGTGCGTCACCCACAACCGCCTGTATCGGTACCAGCATTTGGCCTCGCGAACGGGATGCCCAGGCTGCGTCGAAACCTTTCCGCACTGGAATGAGGCCCGAAGGAAGGCTCGAAAAGAGGCGATCAGGTTTGTCCGGGCATGCCCGGCTGGCCATCTGGACGACGTAGATTGGGTCGGCATCATCACGCATGCGCGGCCTAATTGCCAGCCAGAATCGCTACGCTGGCAAGGGACGGGCGGCTCCCTGAGGAACATTACAATTGAATGCCCGGACTGCGGCGGCGCGGCCAACTTGGGAACGGCGTATGCCCGCGAGTGGCGGTGTTCAGGATCGTATCCTGAACGAGACCTGACTAACGTCGGGTGCGCACGCGGCGCGAGGATCATGCAGCGCGGATCCGCCAATCTGCACGTTTCAGAGCTGGCGTCCTCGGTGACAATCCCAAATCTCGACACCACGCTTCATCAAGTACTCGCGAGCGCTTGGGTTCGGCCGTTGCTCATCGTGCAGCGTCCTCTACTGCAATCCGGAAGTCAGCTTAGGCTCATCATCCGACAGCTGTCCGATGCAAACGCCATACCCAACACGGTGCTCAACGAGGTTAATAAGTATTCTGATAACATGCTTTTCCAGGCGATGGACGACGTACTCGCAAGTTCGCTGCCAGCTTCCCTGGAGGAAGCACGGCAGAACGAGTTCCGACAGCTTCAGTTAGCAGCAACGAGCGGGCACCCATCCCAGCCTTCGCAAACGCCAGGAGCGCCGCCGTTGTTCGAAGTAATCCAATCTAAAGTTCAGCCCTCAATACTTGGCCCCGGAGGCCGATTACTCCGCGTAACTCCTGTCAGCAGGCTTCGGGTAGTCATGGTCCAACTGGGCTACCGAAGAATGGACGGGGACTTGGTGTCGGCTGCGTACAGAGAAGGGCAAAATGTGTGGCTACCCGGCGCGGAGCTGCATGGTGAAGGCATATTCATTGATCTCTCGCCGCAGCCAGGCGAGTCAAGTGCGCAAGGACACTTTCAGTTGGTCGGATTGGACGCGGCGGGGTGGTCTGACCAATGGCAGCAGTCTGGCGAACTTACCAGTCATCCAGTGTTCGTATGGTGGCACACACTCGCTCACCGGCTGATCCTCGCGTTGTCTGTCGACTCGGGATACTCGTCGGCGGCAATCCGGGAACGGATCTATGCCCGTGTAGACCCCGCGACAGGCGCGGCAACCGGCGGTATCCTCCTTTATACCGCACAGCCTGGTGGAGACGGGACTCTCGGCGGCCTCATTGCGTTAGTGCCCAGGTTCGATAGGGTGCTCATCGCCGCCCTGCGGGAGGTTGACTCGTGCTCCAACGATCCACTTTGCAGCGAGGAGCGAATCGCGGCGGGCAGGGCCAACGGCGCGGCGTGCTATGCGTGCTCGATGGTTTCGGAAACTTCGTGCGAACACCGCAACATGTGGCTGGACCGCAACGTCTTACGAATCAACGTTCCTTGACCATCGTAAAGCTACCGTCCCGATAGGTTTCGCATATGACAGATCCGCAACCAATGAATGCTATTGTCAGTCCAGTTGTAACCGGTTTAGGCTGGATGGGGGGCGGGATAATGTCCATCGATAGCGCCATGGAACAAGTCGTTGGGGGCGCCGAGCGCGAGATCCTTGTACTGGCGTACGCCATAGGCTCCGGCGGTGTTGGCTTTGTTGATCTCGTGCGCGAGCGTTTGGCGGACGGGGTGTCGGCCAGCATAATCGTCAACCGAATGCAGTCCCAAGATAGGGAAGCGCGTGAGCGGCTGATACACCTTTCCCGAACCTATTCCAGGTCTTTCAACCTGTTCGAGTACCTGGGTGACGGCGACGACCACCTGCATGCCAAGTTGGTGATTGCAGATAGGTCGAGGGCGCTCGTAGGTTCAGCAAACCTTTCGTGGCACGGTTTCGTGGCCAACCACGAGCTGAGCGTCCTTGTCGAAGGGGAAGCTGTCAGCCACCTTGCGGCCGCGGTCGATCGCCTGAAGTTATACCATAGGGTACACCGCCTCACGCCTGGCCCTTCTTAGCCCACATGTCGGCATATCGCTGGTAAGACATAAGGCCGCCGAACTGAGGAATTGCATCAACCATGTCGATCACCAGGCATTCGTCCGTCCCCCCGTTCATTCGGCCTCGCATACCACGTCCCACCATTTGCTCGTAAAGCAGAACGCTTGAAGTAGGGCGAGCGACCACCACGGCTCTAACTTTCGGTGCGTCGAAGCCGGTGGTTAGGACGCCGAAATTGCAGAGGAACTGCAAGCGGCCCTCACGGAAGTCCTCGATCCGTTGCCTCCTGAGCGCGCGCGGCGTGTCTCCGGTGACGACGGCGGCCAATCTTCCCGCTCGTCTGAGGAGAAGGGCAAGCGACGTGGCATGCTCGACGGAGCAGCCAAACAGCAGGACGGGCCAGTCAGGCTCAATTGCCAGTAGTCTTTGCAAAATCATCGCGTTACGTGTGTGGTCATCGCCTATGCGGGTCAGGGCCGACGAGGGGAGGTCCTTAAACTGGGTGACTTTCTCAATTTCGGCGTCCGTTAGACAGTACGTGCGTCCGGTGGCGAGCGGCTCAGTGCTCATACGCGCCAGTATGCCCATTTCCCGAAGCGTTGTCATCGGGTTATCCCAGCCCGGGATCAGCAACCTGTCAAAGAAGCGCCGTCGAAGCTGACCTCGTTCGGCCTCACTCCCCCGATAGGGTGTCGCTGTCAGGCCTATCATCGGTCGGACGCTATCCTCGGGCCTCTTGACAACGAGACCGAGGCTCCGGAATACACCTGTATACGATGACGCAATCGCGTGGTGGGCTTCGTCGATTATCACGAGGCCAATGCGGTCGATGAAGTCAGACACATCGGCCGAAGGCGATCGGAACATGTTATCTAGCTTCTGTATGCTGGCGATGACGACCCCATGTTCGCAGGGATCGGGGTACGGGCGCGTAGACCACATGCGAAACAGCCGCAATGACTCGCCTCGGATTTGACCGGACAGCGACGAGCGAACGCACATGTCGGTCCAGACCTCCCGAAACGACACGAGCGCTTGCTCGCACAGTTCGTCACTTTGCGCGATCCACAACATGAACTGTCCGAAGCGCTTCCCACCATGGTATTCAGACATCACGGCGTGGACTACGGTTCGCGTCTTGCCTGCACCTGTCGGGAGGCTGAGTATTGCCCGGTTATGTCCGGGCGGCGCACTGAGCGTTTCTACTACTTCGCGGGAAAGTAATTCTTGGTAGTCATGCAGTGGAGGCAGCGGCACGTATGGATCAATATCCTCGAATGCCGGCATGGCGCCGCCATCTGGGCTGCCGCCGAGGGCGAGAGGCAGGCCGAGCGTTTTCACAAAGAAAGCCGGCCACGACTTGCCCGGATGCCATCGGCGATTTGCGATGATCCGTTCCGCCGCTTTGCGTCCCCTTGGCGGTGCGGCATCGCCGTTGTAGGCGAAGAGTTCCTTGAGCTCGGCGTCGGTGGCGCTGCCAAGAAGCCGTTCCCGAATCGACGCATCGCGAAGTAGTTCCGGACCGTGCAAGTCCAGGAGGAAGGGAACAAGCTGCGCCTCAGGCATCCGGGGATCGTAAAGCCTTCCTTGCCTCTCGGCGTTAATTACCATCTTGGCGACGCGGGGCGGAATCACCGCTCGAAGGTCGGCTGGCTTGAGCCGCCGTTCGATTGCCGTGACCGCCGCGCATCTGTCCTCTGGCGTAAAATCGGAAATAGTCATAATGGTTCCGAACCTAACATCGACTTCTGCAAGGCGAAGTAGTAGTCGCACTCCTGGCGTTCGGCGAACTGGCAGGCATGGCATTGCGGAGTCCTAGCGGCGCACACCGCCGCCGCGAAGTCCAATATTGCGTAGTGGTAGTCCGAAATTCGGCTGCGGTCAATGGCTATCGACGCGAGTTCCCTAATCCCCTTATGCCTTCGTGCCTCGCCTCGGGCACTGACGCCGAACACTCGTCCGAGCACCCGTGCGACGTTAGTGTCCACAAGAGTCGCTGTCGGGTCACCGCCTGCAAAGCAAATGACGGCATTACTTACATAGTCGCCGACCCCTGGCAATCCAATCAGCTGGTGTTTAGAATGCGGTAATTCCGTTACGCCCCGCTCACGTAGATCCTTGAAAAGGTCCAATAGGTTTTCTGTCCGCCACCGAAGCCCCAAAGGAGCTAACCTGACACGAATTTCCTCGGGATCCGCTGCAAGGGCCTCCGCGAGCGTTGAATGCTCGGCGATGAACAATGCAAAAACCGCATCAACCTGTTCCGCGCGAGTTCGGCGGAGCATCAGTTCCGCTATCAGCGTGGCGTAGTATATCCGGTTCTGTTGCATTCGCCACGAGAATCGGCGTGAACCGCCGGAGTCCCACCAAGCAAGCAACATACTCCTGAATTGGCGCATTCCCGTTTCATCCGGCAGCATTGACTCGCTCCAGCAAGCCATACACCACCTCGGCGATCTGGCGGGCGAGTAATGGAGGCACGGCATTGCCTACCTGCCGGTATTGCTCGGTACGGGGACCCTCGAAAAAGTAGTTGTCTGGAAACGTCTGGATGCGAGCCGCCTCCCGAACGGTGAGGCTTCGGCACTGGGTTGGGTCGTAGTGAACGTTGTAGTGGCCGTCCTTTGATATGTGGCAGGTGATCGTCGTCGCCGGCCTGTTCGCGACCTGAACCCGGAACCTATCGTCGAACGGCTGGTCAGGCTGGTCCGGGTCCCATTCCTGAACGTTACGATGCAGCGGCCGGAGGTCGGGCGGGATCTGCCACATAGTCGGCGAGTATCCTCGCCTTTGGGCGTAGCACGCCAGGAATATGTACCTGTGCAGGTCCGCCGCCATGTGCCCTCGGCCCGTGTGGTTGCATACGCCACCCAGTCGCCGGTCCCAAAACCAATCAGCAAGATAGCGCGGCGGCGAGTCGCAAGGCACGAACTCAGCGCCAGTGCCGACCTGATGGCGCAGATTGTTCAAAGCAGCACAGATCGTTTCGCGAACGTCTTGGCCGTTATCCTGAAGCACCGTATCATCTAACTGCCTGAGCTGGGCAGGCGTCAGGGTACCCACTGGCCGCTGAAGCCATTCCGCGTTCCTGATCTTATGGAGTGAGGCGAGCCAAGCTTCTGGGGAGTCTCGTTCTTGGTCGGTCCGCCGAGATAGCTGGCTTCTTAATGCTGGAAGTCCTTCGATCACATCCTCAACCGACACGCGAACCGCTGAGCGAACAAGCATATCAGGACAGCCTATTACGTCCTTCCGAACGCCGAGCATTATAACCCGATGCCGCATCTGGGGAATGCCGTATTCTTCAGATCTTATCACGAAGCTTTCTGGGGTGGGATCGCTGCCGCCTTCTGACTCAACTACGAGGGAATATACTCGGTATCCACGATCGGCGTCAGTGTGCGCAGGACTCCATTCGGGCTCCACGACGCGAACGGCTTCGAGTGGCCGGGTGATGTCTTCTAGGATTCGATCAAATATTCGCTCTTGGGCACCGGACGTGCTTGGCTTCGCGCTTGTGTCTAGTCGAGCCTGAGAGGAAAGAAGCCCTTTGACGTTTTCCATAACGAACACGTGGGGTTGGAACCTCGCCAATATCTTTAAGTACTGCTGGTACAGGACTTGGCGCTCGTCAGTTTCCGCTAGTTCCTTCCGACGCGACCGGCCAACAACCGAATATGCCTGGCACGGCGGCCCACCGACCAACACCCATGGGCGACCACCGCACCTTGCCAGTCGGGTGGCTATTCTGGCGTAAATGCGGTCGTCGTCTCTTCCAAGTTCAGCATGCATCGCCTCCTGTCGTGCCTGTGACGCTTCTGTCGGGTAAAGGTCGAAAAGCTCGTTCCGACTTATCTCGCCTCGGAGGTACCGATAATAGTCCTCTGGCGCTTCCCGTACGAACTGGCGAAAGAAGCTCCTCAACTCCAGAGTTCGATGTGCCCAGACGTCCCTCTCTACCGATTGCAGTATCCTGAAGCAGCGATTCTGCCTGTTTTCCGGCGAGTATGCGGAGAAACCTTCACCAAGGCCTCCCGGGCCAGCAAATAAGTCTATAACGGGAATGACAGTTCTCACGGCATATCGTTTCTGTTGTTACGCACGGCAATTGAGCTCTCGCCAAGGAATGACTTAGCACTTGACAGTCGTTGGAAGAAAAGTACGTAAACTGAGGTTCTTGTCGAGGCTGATTGTAACCTCTGGTCAAATAGGTCGAATCATATTGGGACGCTCGTCGGACTCGAAATTGTACCCGGTGTGGCGCCACGCGCGCAATAAGCTACGAATGTCGAACGTTAGCGATCTCAATAGATTTTTTCCTCATTCAAATACAAGTTACATATCTTTCGACGTCGCCCTATACTTTGTGAGCGCCATCGCGTATAAGATATCGCGTCATCGCCAGTTTTCAGAGCGAAACCGGGATTGTGCATATAGAACCCTTCTAATCTGGAAGCTCCAAGTCCTTCTCAAAAGCGGCGGCACTAATTCTGTCCGATATGGCTCACCACCGGATACAAAAGGGGCGCGACAAGAATATGGGCGATATCGAGCCTGCGAGGCTGCCATTGCGCAGTGTTAGGCTGGTTCGATATCGTCCTTTCCTCGTGCCTAAAATCCGCTCAATTTGAGGTGGGCATGCTGATCGGCGCCAATGTGTCACTCGCCTAGCTGTTCTCTGATCTTGGCAACATCGTTCATGGTCGAGTCGATGACGGCCTTCGCGCATTCAATGCAGAGCCGCCGGCTAGTCGAAAAGCCTGCCTTGGACGTCTTCATGGCTGCACATCGATCTCCTCCCTTGATTGATTCGTGGCACCGCCCGCACTTCGACTTCTGCTTCGCTAAGTCGAAGGTTATTGGGCCGTTCTGCACGCTCAACATTGAAGGAACTTTTCCCTTAGGCATTCTTGGCCCCCTTGGCTGCCATCAACTGGCGTAGTGTGTCCGATGCCAGGGCAGGAAGCATGTTGATGGCGTCCCTAAAGTTTTCACGGCTCCAGGTGTCTCGTGACTCGTCGTTGACCCGGCCCTTCAGTCCCTTGCTTAGCATTACGATGACAGCGATCAGGTTGTTGACGGCGGCAACGTCGGGGATCAGGCGTTTGGGAATCTCGCGGCCGATTACGCTAAGTCCCGCGTTCATCACCACCGTTTTTGCCGTTGCACGGACTTCAAGGTCAAGCTGCTTGCGGAGCCGCTCAAGCTCTCGTTGGGGCTGAACGAGGATTGGGTCAGCGGCAGGCACTATTCCGGATACCGGCGTCACCTGCGACTGAAGGATTGCGTCAGCCTTCGAACTGTCAAAGCCGAGCATGTCAAGCTGTTCCTTGAGTTCACGTAGCCGCTCGTCCTGGTCGTCGATAAGTTCTTCTTGGAAGAGGTTGTCCGCAGTCTCGCCGTGCACGACGAGCGGAGGCTTCATGCTCCGCTTGCCGCCGCCTTGGCCGCGTTCCAGAGGCGGCTCCTCCGGCTCAAGCCCCGCATTGATCTTCGCCCAGAATTCCTCGTCGTCTTTTTCGAACAGCTTGAAGTCGTCGAGTAGCGCGTCAAGGTTCATTCCAGCGTGCGTGACGATGTAGCCGTAATTGTCCGGGTCCCTCGGTGCGTTTTGGACGTTTACCCGCATGATCCTTCCGATGAACTGCAGGTACGGCGCGAGAGATCGGTAGGGTCGGAATATCGCGGCCACGCTGAGCTGCGCGTGATCGAATCCCTCGCCGAGCTTGAGGACATTGACCACGACGTCCAGTCCGTTGCTTCGCAGGCGCTTTAGTACTTCCAACTGCTCGTCTTCACCCATGTCGCTGTGGATGACCGCTGCGTCGTAGTTTCGCTCCTCGTACAGCATCTGGATCTTCTTGGCGTGAGGGATGGACATTGCCACGGCGATGAGCTGGTGCTTGATGCTCGACCCGCTTCGCAAGAACTCTAGCTTTTCAAGGCTGTTGTCCACGATCGATTTGTTGCATTCGTCCGACATCGCGATGCCCCTGCTGAACCATTCGTTTTCCTTGAGCTGCATCAGCTCTTCGAGCGTGATTGTCTTCCGCTCCGTTTCTCCTTTGAAGGTAAGCGCCACCTCGGTCGGTGAAACGTAAACGGCCGTGATGCGCTTGATATAGCCCTTGCTCATCGCGCTGCGGAACGGATACCGATAGATGCGGTCTCCGCCGATCTCTTTTGCATCACTTCGGAACGGTGTGGCGGTGAGGTTGATTACCTTCGCGTTTGGGAAATGCGCCAGGATCGTCTGCCAGCTCTGAGCGGCGCTGTGGTGAGCTTCGTCGACGATGATCATGTCGAAATAGTCTGCGGGAAACTTGTCAAGCCACTTGGCACCGTTGGTAACGAGCTGCTGGATGTTAGTGACCACAAGGTGGCAGTCATCCGTCAGCGTTACGTTTCCGGTGTCGAGCGTCGTAACGTACGGGCCCGAGAGCATGTCGATCTTACTGAGAACACCAGACCGCTTTAGAAAGCATTTCACATGCGTGACATCAAGGTTGTTTCGCATCTCGTCGCGGATCGTCAGGTTTGGCGTTACGATGAGGACGCGCCCCTCGGCGATTCCGAAGGGGGCGATGGCGGCGAGCCCGGATTTGCCGCAGCCCACGGGAAGCTGGACAAGTGCGCTCCTTCCGCCAGCCTTAAAGAAGTCATATAGCTTTGAGTAGGCGTCCCGCTGCGGTTCCCGGAGGAGCTGGTTGTCCATGACGTTCGCGTTCACGCTCTTGAAGTAGCCGTCGATTGACTTCGAGACCGAAAGCCACTGGTCAAGGTCGCTAGTGTTGAAGCGCCATTGCTTGTCGATTTTTTGAGCGGGAATCTTGCCGGACTTGGCAAGGTCGTAGATCTTCGTACGGCCGATGCTCAGGTACGTTGCCGCCTCGTCGGGCGTGAGCCATGTTGGGGTATTTGCCATAGTTTCCATGTCGTTTCGTGTTATTTGGTATCAAATGGCATTGTACCCCAACCCGTGGCGGGAATGTAAACCCGGAATTCGACGTGTTAAAGTCCTGCGGTTGCGCCGCTCCCTGCCTTTCAGGCAAGAGCGCGCCTTTCGCCATTCTGCCTCGCTTACCAGCGCGGGGGGCGACCTATTATTCGAGTCCCGTCCAGCGCCGTCATCTCACCGGCGTAGAAGCGGTTGGCCAAGATCTTGGATATGCCGTCGTCACGCGGCTCTGGGGCCTTCGCGAAGGCTCTTACGCAACCGTTTTTTGCTACCCGGAATCCACCAGTTGCAGGTCGGGGAAGTCCGATTTCCAGAGTAGCTCCAGAAGCGGCTTTGGCAGTTCGAACGACGTTACCTTTGCCCGACCATACAATACAAGAACGAGTGATCCCAATCTTTGGTGTTGCTCGTTTTTGTTTTGTCCAGCGTGTTGGTGTTAACTGGTTGGACAGCAATAAACAACAACCAAATGTCAAACCGAGACATCCAGGGCGGCAAGCCGCTTCCTTACCTTATGTCGCTTCCAGATGACGAGGGTGTCGCAGCTACACGGCGCCTGTATGCCGAGAAGTACGGTAGGCTGCTGACCGATGAAGAGGCGGCCGAAGCCCTGAGGCGGATGATGACGTTCATTTACCTCACGTCTCCGCACACGGATGAGCCAGCGCCAATAGCGAAGCAATGATCGGACATCGCTTGCGCATATTGCCCTCCCTGGATCAAATCCCTATTATGACGGCATGTATCTCAACGCCCTTAATCTCTTTGGACTTATCCTGAACTTCACAGGGACCGTGCTTCTTAGCGCGGGCTTGTTACGGTCGAACGAGCAGATACGGGATGAGGAGAGCTCCTATTGGGACGGTAATCCGTATACGACGAAAAACGCCCCGCGAGCACAACCTTACTACAATGCAGGCTTTAGGCTGCTTGTCGCAGGATTCGCGATTAATATCGCGGTTGAAGCGTATCCGCTGATACCCGCATCTGGAGACGTGCAAGTGTCTTTCGCTGCCGTCGCGCTAGCTATGCTCGGGTTTCTCATTGTCCAGTCTTTTCAGGTAACGGCACGCGCTGCACATCTGACCGACAAGGAGAGACTGCTTGTTTCTGGTTATCGACAGGCAGTGGAAGGACTTTTAGAGGAGGCTAAGGAGGATTCTGAACACGAAACGTGGCAGCAGCCGCAGAATTTTCAGATCCGGCGTGACGCGCGCTCAAAGCAGCTTCGTACACAGCTGATAGGCTGCCCGGAGCGGTTCGGCCATAAGATCGCGCCCTTCATTGACAAGGTGGAAAAGGCTAACGGTTTTGAGGAATACATTGCGTGCCTTTCAAATCTGCGGGAAGCAGCGGCTACGTGGAAATCAAAGCAATCGTAGCTCTTTCCAGAATCAAAAGGGCCTTCGATAGCTGCCCCGCCGGTTCCGTGCCTGGAGCTTTGCCTGCACGCTCTCCCATAGCTTATCGACGATAAGCGCCGGGTGACCGCCCGCAAACGTTTCGCCGGTTAATACATCCGTATCTACGCCCAGGTAATATGAGTTCCTGAGTATGCCGTAAACGGCGGGAACACTAAGGGGCCGGCCCTTCCGTCCCAGTAGTCCGAGCCGCGCCAGTTCTGCGGTGATGGCGCGTACGGAGTAACCGTGATCGGCCAGGTGGAATGTTTCCAGCACGGTCGCAGCCGCTTCGGGGTCGACCTCGATCCGTGCG
This sequence comes from Capsulimonadaceae bacterium, assembly GCA_036504535.1. Taxonomy (GTDB): domain Bacteria; phylum Armatimonadota; class Armatimonadia; order Armatimonadales; family Capsulimonadaceae; genus JARLGU01. The sequence goes on along the minus strand of DASXUY010000021.1, from coordinate 51,064 downwards.
TCCGGCATATATGACGACCTGCGGTAACCGTGGGGCAGGGGAGCGACGATCCCGCCCGCCGCCCTTCTCCTGTCCATGCCGGCGCGTATCCTCGACCCTCTCAGCAGTGTCAGCGCGGCGCGGTTTTCCGGCGTGTCCAATTCCATGTTCGTCGTGTTAGTGGGTTTGTTCAATGGTATGTCGCCGCGTGATTTTGAAGCCTTTGCGAAGGCTCCTGCGCAACCGTTTTTTGCTACCCCGAATCCACCAGTTGCAGGTCGGGGAAGTCCGATTTCCAGAGTAGCTCCAGAAGCGGTTTCGGCAGTTCGAACGACGTTACCTTTGCCCGACCATCGTGACAACTTTGAGACGAAAAAGACAGCTTTGGTCTACCAGAGCTGTTTTTCGTGTCCCTGATCGGTTCGAACCGGTCGCGAATACTCTGGACGAACTTGACGGTTTCCGTCAGGAGGGGATCGACGCCAATCTCGACGTGGTTAGCCCTAAGCAGGTACGTGGCGAGGCTCCGGGCAATTTCGCGCCGACGGGCAGGGGCCGCCATTAGGAACTCGTCCCGCGCGTCTCGCACGAACAGGACGCTGGATCTCAATTGCCGGCGCATGTGCGCGTCCGATTCTCGCATTCTTTCTACCTCGACCGCGAGCCGGCTGCGCTCGGTGAGCAGTTCCTGGTCCTTTGACTTATACGTTTCCTCGCCGTCGAGCATGCCCTGGAGCGCCATGTCCAGCAGCTTGGAGCGCTGGCTGTCTACCTGCTGGATCGCCTCCTCTGCCGACTCGACCAGTTCATTGGTATCGGACTCCGCTGAGCCTTGCCACCGGTCGATGTTCGCGATCGCGATGTCGCAGAACGTCCGGTCAACTTCGAGCGAATCTAGTTTTCCCAGGATGGCCGCCTCCACGACTGATTCGGATATGCCCTTCTTCACGCACCTGCGGTAGGTATCGGAGCACCTGTAATAGACGTAGTTCTTGTCGTTCTTCGAGTGGCGTTCGGCTGTCACCTGCTGGCCGCACAGGCCGCATCGGACGATCCCGCTGAACGCGAAATCGTGCCGGTGGTCGCGCGTCGCCCGCTTCCGGGCCTTCACTATCGCCTGTAGGCGGTTGAACTCGGACATCGAGATCATGGCTTCGTGGCGTCCCCGGCGCATCGTTCCTTTGATTACGGTAAAGCCGGCGTAAAACGGGCTGGTGAAGATGTCGTAGCCCAAGGCGTAGCTCAGCGGCCGGGCCAGCTGGCCGGGGGCTGGTCGGGAGGTAAGGCCCCAGGTGTTCATCCGGTCGATTGCTTCTCGGATCGATACGGTTCCCGTCAGCATGAGGTCGAAGCCCCTTCGTGTGAGATCGAATCTCTCCGAATCGCGTGCCACCGTGCCCCGTTTCGGGTTCAACGAATCGCGGGCGTTGAGGTAGCCGAGCTTGGCTTTGTGCGGCCAAAAGCCGTCGGCGGCGGCGGATCCCATGCCTCGCTTCACCGCTTCGGACAGGTCGAGGCTGTACTGCGCCGACATGCCCTGTTCGAGCAGCAGGGGCAAGATGTTGTCTCCAGGCCGATAAGTCCAATGAGGAGTCCTGATTTCCTTGATCCTGCCGTCGATCAGCATCTGGGCGAGCGCCCCCGCCTCCTCCATGTTTCGGGCAAGCCGGTTGACATGCCATACGAGCACGCCGTCTATTTCGCCTTTGCTTAGCTGCTTGACCATACCCAGGTAGACCGGGCGATGTCCCGGCGTTTTTGCTGATCGGTTTTCCTCAAGCACCTTCGATATGCTTAGCCCTTGGCTTCCGGCAAGGACGGTGAGCGTTTCGACCTGGTCCTTGATTGACTTTATGGTTCCGGAACTATCCTCCTTCGACTTTCGGGCGTAGATCGCGTATTTGAGCATTCCGGCGTCGTTAGGTATATGAACGTCATCAGTCGGCGTAGCGCCTCTGCCGCGTCCTCGTCGGAGAGTCGCCTGCCGAATCGATTCAAGTACAATTCCTTCGTTTTGGCAACCCCTTCCGCGTCAGGGATAGGGAGAAGATATGGAAGAGGTTTTTGAAGCATAGCGCTCTGGTCAGATTTGACGATGGGGTTGGTGTTATACCCAACATACTTTCAAGGCTATTTGCCTACAAAACGTCACTGTCTTGAGGACAGCATCCGTTGCCGGAAAGTAACCTAGCGCTTGCTTCTGTCAGCGTGGTTCATAGCGATCCGTCTTTCCACATGTCTTTTTCGACCGTCATATCTTGTTCGTTTACCAGGCTTGTTAGCTGCGTCAATACCCGTCCCCAAGAGTCCGTTCGATCTGGAACCGAGCCGCGAACGCCGTTACCTGCTTGCCACGTTCATAACGTGTTTGTCAATGGCAGAAGTTAACGGAAAATTCATGATCTTTTCCTTATAATGATCTCGCCCAAAGGCGGCGTTGCTATAACGCCGCCTGCTTTTGCGGCGCTCGCCCGTCGCCTTTAAGCTTGGGTCTGTCTTATCAGCGTAACGACAAAAAGGAGGGGAAATGCGAAAGAGAAAGCATAACCTGAGGAACCGCCTGCGGGCGGTCATGGCCCACACGACGCGGTACGCGTTCATGGGGGCGGCACGGCTCGCGGCAGACGCGGGGATATCGAAGTCGGCGCTCAGCCGGCTGATGACGGGCAAGTCAAGCCCGTCCTACGAGGTGGTCCACGCGGTCACCGCAGCTATGGAGAAGAGCCTGCGCAGGCCGGTCGATCCGCGCGACCTGGTGGCGGCGGATGGGATGTACCCGACCCGGTTCGTTTGCGACGCGGTAGGCTGCAAGGGCTGCCTTCCCGATCTCGCATATGACGCCGATGGCAACCGGAAGCCGGAGTTCCAGCACCTGCAGTCCGGCCGGTGGACCGGCAGCGAGTTCGGGGGAAAGGGGGCGCTATAAACTTCCGCACTACCCCTTCTCCGATATCAGCACGGCTCGCGGATGAACTCATCGGCCGGTTGCATTCGCTGCCCTATCCCGCGTTCCTCGACGCCATCGCGGCGCTAATGGACAGGGCAGGATACTATGACGCGGCCGTGCTTCGGCGCGGGACGGATCGTAACTCCGATGGCGGCGTCGACTTGCTAGCCAATGCCGTGGCGGGGCTAGGATCAGTTGGCATCGTTGTCCAGGCCAAGCAGTACGCCGAGCCGGTGCAGAAGAGGTACGTGGACGAGATACGGGGAGCGGCGGTGCGGTACGCCGCCTCGCACGCGGTGATATTTTCCACCTCCGCGTTCTCGAATGCCGCCTGCGACGCAGCCTCCAAAGGGGCGTCGGTCCCGGTGATCCTGGTTGACAGGAGCAAGCTTGCCGACCTGATGGCTTGGCACCGCATCGGAGTCGTGAGGACTAAGGACGGACTCGCAATCGACCCGGCGTTCTTTGAGGGGGTTGCCAGCCGACATAAAGAAGCGTTGAATCGCCTCGACTCGCTGGATGCGAATCACAAGAGAAGCCTCCTAACTGTAAATCTATGGTTTGGCGATCGCACGTCCTCTTCGGAATCTCCTCGCTGTGGCTCGTAAGCTCCTTCCCGGACCTGTGGAACGCCGGGACCGCAGGGACGATGGCGGCGTGCGCGGCGCTTGGCGCCCTGCTTCCCGACATCGACGCCGGGACCGCGAAGATCGCCCAGCTTTCGATAGGCCGGATGACTCCGCTTGCCACGATATCGATGATGGCGAGGGATGCCTTCGGCCACCGGGGGATTACGCATTCGATGGTCGGGACCGTTCTGGTTGGCGGCGTCGCCGCGATCGTCGCAGGTCATTGGCTCGGTCTGTCCGGTGCGGTTGCCCTGTTGCTCGGATATGCAAGCCACCTCATTGGTGACGCCTGCACGGTGTCCGGCATTCCCGTCCTGTTTCCTGACCGGACCCGCCGGTTCGCCCTGCCGAAGGCCCTGAGGTTCGTGACGAACTCGCGCACGGAGGACTTCCTGCTGGTGCTGTTCGCGGAAGCGTCGCTCGCCCTGCTCCTGCCGCTGCTATTTCCCAGGTAGCACGACAAAGGCCGCCTCGCGGCGGCCTTCCCCGGCATCGTTCCCTGGCTGCCCGCTGGCAACAGCCTGCGGGCGTCAGGTTCGGTGTGCCAGAAAATTATGCGCGACCATATGCGCCATGGCAATTATCGACCCATTAACGAAACTCTATGATCCACTTGCATCACGATGCCGACGCCCCGTTCCTCGTCGAGACGGTTCACGAACCGGACGACAAGGGCGGCCAAGTTCCACGATCGCGCCTTGTTGTCCGCCCGACGCTCCGGGCCGGCGGGTTCCTCGCCGCGATCCCGCCGGAGGAGCTGAAGACACTTATGTTCCTGCTCACGTTCCTTACCGCGAACGGCCACTTCATGGCTGGCGAGCAACAGGTCGCTACGGCGATGGGGGCGTCAACACGCAAGGCGAAGGAGCGCCTTGAGCGCCTTGCGGCCTATTCATGGCAGGGCCATCCGGTCGCTACCCGCATCAGGCGCGAGAGCGGTCTGGACACCTACACCCCAACGCCGGCGATCATCGCGGTTTCCGTGGAAGCGCCGCCACAGCCGGATGCCGGTCCCCCCATCGTAGCGGCGGGGCGCGAAGCCGTGATTGCGGAGTCCCGCCGCAAATACTCGAAGACGCGCGAGGAGGTCGAGCTAGACATCGCCATGCGTAGCGGCTGGGAACTGCCTGACGGCGTGGCGCTGCCGAATGGCGAGGAAGGGCGAAAGTACCTGTCGGCCCGTCTTTCAAAGATCGGCGTCTCCGACAACGAGGCGCGGATCCTGTTCGGAGCGTACGCACCTGAGCGGATATTTCGCCAGACGCAGTGGCTTCGCTACCGGAAAGCCAAGGCACCTGCGAAGTACCTGATCGCGGCGATCGAGGGAGATTACGACGAGCCGTTTGCCCTTCGCGAGCCCGCGAGCCCCGTTGTGCTCGAAGCTGGAAAGGACGTGGCGTGAGCGGCTCGACCCCGGTTCCTAATGACCTGATCGACCGCGCGATGCCTCGCCTGACCGACACAGCGTGGCGCGTCCTGACGGTGATTCTGCGCACGACGGTGGGGTGGAACGAGACGGGCGGGCGCAAGCGCCGCGACTGGCTGACGAACGCGCAGCTCCGCCGCCGGACGGGCCGATCGTCTGAGGCGGTGAGCAACGCCATCGACGCCCTCGTCCGCGCGGGGCTGATTTCGGTCACCGGCTCGGCTGGTGAACTCCTCGCCACCCCCGCCGCCCGCCGTCGCTACCGAGGCTGCCTGTTCTACGAGGTTACGGCCACTGAGTTATCCACATATCCACCCCGAGGGCGCGACGGGAGTGCGGCAAACCGAAAACCGGAAAGGCGGAACAACTAAATCAACTGATACTTGTATCATCCTCCGGGTAAGCGAAATGGTGTGGATAACTTGCCAGTAGTCGAGAAACACCCGTGCGCGCAAATATTTCATGGCGCATTGCTCGATCCCGCCAGACGGCAAGTCCATTCAGCTGCCTGGGCTAAGGTAGCGGCATTCACTATCGGTGGTATCCGCCCACCGTTCGTCGTCATATCGTTTGAGCGCTAACACTGTCGCCTGCACCCGTGTTTTTTCGAGCTCAATAAGCTGAGCAACTAGGCCTGGCTCCCACTCAAGTATAGACCGGTCAAGCATGAAGAAGGGAAGACCAATGAGCGATGCTCTCATCATCGCGCTGATTCTATGGGTGGGATCCGGGTGTTCCATCAATACAGTTCCACGTGGTAGCGAGTAGACGACGGCCGAAACCGCCCGCGACTGGGCGAATCGACCATGATGCAGCATTCGTGCTACCCTATACTCTGGCGATCCACTCTCAACCATAGGATCGTCTCTTTTACCGTACAGCGCATACCAGAGAGCGCCGCTTCCCACGTCACCATCCCGAAGTTGACTGTAGATCGGCGCAAGTTGCTCGTAGGCGATTGGCAGGCCGCCTCCCGTCAAGTCCTGTAGGTCCAGCCACAAAATGAATGGCTTGGCTTCATCAGATTGTCGCTCACCTGATTTAATCCCACAGATTCTACTAATCGCGTTGGTGAGAATGGAGTCCGACGGCTTACTTGCCTCCGGACGACCAAGTGGCGTTACAGATGTGGTGGCACAGTGGAAGCGCTTCCCGCTTTCTTTCAACTTAGCGCCAGCCTGTTCGGCTTGCTGATGGAATATCCGAAGACGCTCAAGTTCTCGGGTATCGAATTGTTTGCAATGGGCCTCTACGACTGCTGAAGTCTTTCCGTCCGACAACTCGAAGTCGGGACGAACTTTCTTGCCAGCGACGCTTGGTTCAGGCGCGAGCGGCAACCCGATTTCAAGCAAGGCACCGTATGCCCGCACCTCTGCAAGGGCGCTTGAAGCATTGCTATGGGTTGCGTCCAGTATCCTGCGCTTGATACTGTCCAGCCAAGGCCGATTATTCCTAGCTATAATCCTGCTTGCCCTGACGGTATTCGCGCATACTTGACCAGCTTCGTCATCAAGAGCAACCAATGGGTGTGCCGCGAGCTTTTGACAAGTGTTGCGCAGGTGCGCGATATCGTCGTAATTAATTCCCAGGGCTTCGGAGACAGTTGTCATTAATTCAACCTACCTAAGGTGCCGGCCCGGAAAGCTCGCGCTACACATCTTTTAGGTCTTTCAATTTATGGCCTAGTCCAGAGGTACCGATTAATTCTCTTATCGAACGTTGATGGTCGCTAGGAACCGCCGGATTAATAACTATTGACTCAATTAGTTCCGATGTGTTCACACTCAGAACCAATGCCTTCCCATCGAGATGGCCCCCAACTTGTTTGGTGTTCACTCCTGGAATCGTGTCCGACTGAATATGCGTTACGAGCGGGCCGAAACAGCCAGTCTTCCCGATTAGCTGCTTGTTAGCCGTCCCATGCGTGTGCACGAGGAGGCGGGCTTCCATCTCGTCGCTATAATCACGTCGGACACAAAATTGCGCGGATAGCACGTTATCAACGGGCATGTCGTCGGTATTGTGATCGACATACGTAATTTTGCCAAAGTATCCCGGGCCCGTCCCAGAATCTACAGGTCCCAGCGTAGGTTTGATAGCATCGTATAGCAACTGCGGAGAAGTTCGGATCGCAATGCCGTCGTTTCGGGAGCAAAACTCCTCCCAAAATCGTTCGTTTGGGTGGCCGTCTGAAACCTGGAAGCAAATCGCGTAGCTTCGCAATACTGCGCTTTCGTATAAGCCCAGCCCCAGTTGTTGTTGCTCGCCTACGAGCTTGCCTAAAAGGCCAACGGCAGGTCTAGACAGAGTACCCTCAAGCGGATCCTTAAACTGGTCAAGCCTGGCAAGCCAAAGCCCGTTAGCAAGGAATGTCTTTAGCTTTTGAGTATCGATTCCATGCCAGAGCCATGGCTCGGTTGGAGATTCCGGAAGGAACGAGTTTCTCATATATTGCGTTCTCCTCTGTCGGTCTACACATGAAGGGCGGGCATACCGGCCGATGCTGTATGGCCCGACTATGTTTCTAAAGAGCAGAGTGTACCCCAGGCAGCAGCGAGCCAGCACAGTTGCGTCCACGCCCATGTTTCTCGCACCGCCTCGCGCTTTATCCTACGCTCGCCTTGAGCCGCGTCGAAGGGGAACCCCTTTCGGCCAAACCCACGGCTCCCTTGACAAGGAGTAACGATATGAAACAGGGCAGAGCCCTTCCCGACCTCGCGCTGGAGCTGGAACGCCAGGCCAACGCGAAGCGGGACTACCTCGCGCCGTCCGGCAACCTCACCGTCCGCAGCAACGGGCACACGGACTTGTTCCTCGGCGACGCTTTCCCGGTCACCGACATCGCCCACGGCCAGATCGCCGAATACCTGGACGTTCCCAAGGCGTTCTACGACCGCCTGCGCGGCAGGACCGACGACCTGATCGTCCGGCAGGAAGGCGACGATGCGTCATCCGACCAGGAGCAGACGCTGTTCGACGTTACCGTCAACACGCTGCTTGCCTCTAAGGGTGCGCAGAAGCGGCTCGTCCGCACGCTGGACGGGAACGCACGGGCGTTCCTCAGCGATTCCTACAACCCCGACCTCGACAACTTCGACGTGTTCCGCGTCGCCGCCCAGGCCATCGAACAGGCGGGGCTCGGACCGGACAACGTGGTCTCCACCGAGGTGACCGAGCGCCGACTCTACATTAAGGTCGTCTCCCCGAAGCTTGAGGCGGTCGTCACGCCGGACAACCTCAGGAACGGCCACAGCTTCCTTATGGAGCCGCAGGTCGTGCAGGCGGGATTCGTCCTGTCCAACTCGGAGACCGGACTCGGGTCGCTGCGCGTGAGTCAGATGGTCTACAAGCTGGTTTGCACGAACGGCTGGATACGGGAGGAGGCGTTCCGCCAGCGGCACGTCGGCAAGGCGTTGGAGGCCGAGGATGACGGGACGGTCTACCGCTCCGACACCCGTCTCGCCGACGCCAAGGCCAGGCTGCTCAAGGTCCGCGACCACATCTCCGACGCGCTTGACGAGGATCGCTTCCGCGACCTTGTCGGGCGGATGCAGGAGACGGCCGCGATACGCCTTGAAAGCGGCGCCGAAAAGTGCGTCGACGCCACGGCGAGAAAGTTCGGACTTACTCAACTTGAGAAAGAGACGGTGCTGACCGAACTGATCGAGGGGGCCGACCTTTCGCTCTGGGGCCTGACCAACGCCGTGACCGCCGCCGCGCAGAAGAGCGAGAGCTACGACCGCGCGACGGACCTGGAAGCCATAGGCGGCAGGTTCTTCTCGCTGACGAAGCCGGAGATCAAGGAGATCGTCAGCGCAAGCTGAGGGAGGCCGACATGCCAGAGACACAAAGTCGGCCCGCACCCACCTGGCGAGGCGACGGCATACCGGAGTTCCCGCAGAAGGTCCACTGGCTGACGTTCGACGCCTGCAAGGGCGTCCTGCTCTGCGGGAGCATGGGAACGGAAGTATCGGAACTGCTGTGCGTAGTGATGTACGCGCATGCCGTCAGGGTTCTCACCGTTCCCGGAGGCCAACCGATCTGTGCGTCCGATAACCGCGAGACCTCCTGCTTCGGACGGCGCGGCCAGCGATGCGCAAGCTGCGAGGACCGTGACGGCCCATGCCGCATCCGGTGGCGCATATGGATGAGGGAGGTCGAGAGCGAGGCGATCCTCGCCCACACGCTCTCGATCACGGCATCGGTGAACTTCGCCAAGTATGCCGATGAGCTTCAGCAAAGTGGACACTTGCCGTCCGAGGTAATCACCAACGTTTTCGTCGAGGACTTCACCCGAAAGCGGAGCGGCCTGTCATTCCGACGGCTACAGTTCGAGTGCGCTTCGCACGCAGCCAAGTGATATCACAGTTAAAGTACGATGCGAAACCTATCTTCCCCGCTTGCTGAATGGCAGGCGGGTTTTTTAATGCGTCGTTGGCGTCTTCGATGCAGTTAGTCGCAAAAACTATAGGCTGGTATAATCCCAGCAACATGACGATCGTCCAGTTGGTGGCAGAACTACGAGCTAGCCATCACAGGGCGGATGTGATCGCAAGGATCGTCGGATACATTGTGATGATACAGCGCCTTGGTTGGGATGAGCTCCCGCTCAATCGCATAGCGAAGTACAACCTTCAAAAGACCTTCAAGCTGCTAGACATCGATCCGACTTCCGTCGAGATTTAATTTTTGCGACCGCATTTTCCCTGATCACCGGGTATTCTATGTTCACACATATGTATATGGCAACATTTACAATGTTTGACCGGTCATACTAGAGACCTTCATTCGGGTGGGCAATCAACATGGAAACATCCAACGCGCGCGAAGAAATAAGAACATACGTTCCTGGAGCCTCAAGTGGCGTAGAGCCACTGATCGCAGTGTTTGAACAGATCGCTAAGCAGGAAAAGTGGCTTCCGGGCGATCAACTCCGGGCACATGCTGGACGATCTGCGTACTTTGCGATAGAGGTGGAACACTCCGTACGGGGCGGAATTCAGCTTGAGCTCGACGACGGTAGCGGGTTTTGGTCTTTTCAGTATGTCTGGCCCCAATCTAAGCCAATATGCGATGCAAAGACCGCCCACATCGCCGTTCTGGCGCTTGTTCCGGAAGTCAGGGGAAGGCAGCGGCTGTTCTGGATGCCATGCCTTGAGATGTGGCGCTACTGCCGGAAGCATGGACTTAAGGATCTTTGGCTTGAGGCGACTCCGTCAATCCTGGCGGTCTATCGGCGGATCGGATGGCCTCTGGAGATCGTCGGGGATATCGCGACCCACTGGGGCGAGGAGTGCTACCTTTGTAGAATGGGCGTAGACGAGGTGGAGGCAGCGCTTGTCAGACGTGCCGAGCATAGCCGGATGTACAGCGAGCTCGTTACGTGGGCGCACCGGCCCGAGGATTAGCAGCCCGCCCAGTTGACGGTTAGGGCGAGGTTTGGGATGATGAGACCAATAACAAATCCCAATGTCGCCCATACTCGCCGCCCTCTATCTGCTTTGCGTGATCTTCCTGCCCGTGTTCGGCGGGTACGTCCTGCTGCAGAACCGGCACGGCCGCACCAACCGGCTGTTCGCTTGGCTCAGCCTCGCCCTTCTCGGCTGGGTCGGGACGCTGTTCGCTTTCAGCCTGATTTCAGCGCCTGGCCCTCTTCTGCTTGTTGGCAGACTGAACTTCGCCGCGATGGCATTCGTCGTGACGCTGGCGTACTTGTTCACGCGTGAGGTCGCAGGCTATCAGCCTAGGGCAGCGTGGCTTTTGTGGTCGGAGACCGTCCTGGTCGTCCTACTCAGCGCCATGTCGCCGTGGATAGATCGCGCCGAGGCGATTTCGGTCAGCGGCGTTCATGTCACGACCTACGGGACGCTCTTTCCCGTCTACGTTCTCCACATCCTCGCGTTCGCCGGTGCGGCACTGCTGATGGCGTTCGGCCCTGGGCGGCGTCTGGGACACCAGCGCGAGATCCAGCTTCGGACGGTGGGCGTCGGAATACTCGCCACAGTGGCGATCTCACTGGTCACGAATTTGGTGTTGCCCTACTGGTTCGGGAACTTTGCGCTTATTCACATCGGGACGATATCGACGATATTCTTCCTCGCCGCAGTCGGATACGCCGTGTTTGCGTTCCATCTGTTCGACATCCACGTCATTATTCGGGCAACGTTCGTCTACGCCGGCCTCATCGCCCTCGCGCTCGAACTGTACAGCCTATCGCTGGACTTCCTGGCGAAGCTCCTGCCCCTCGGCGCGCCCGGAGAGCGCGAGACGGCGGCGACCGCCATTGTTGTCGTGGTCAACGCGTTCACGCAGGAACCGATACGCAAATGGCTGGGGCAGATGGTGGACCGGAGCACGCGAAACGGGAGGAAAACTGATTCCGTCACTCGCCATCCGAATATCAGTCGATAGGTTGAAACCCGTGGCAATTGCGCGGCGGATGTAACCGTAAAAAAGACCCGCGCAACGAATGCGCGGGCGAGAATGCGATTGGACCCTATATACGGTCCTTCCGGGTGATATCTTTGATTTCTCCTTAATGTCACTTCACGATCGCGGCACATTGCGCGGCCTTAGCTGCTTGCGTACTCAGCAGTCTCGAAGAGGAGGCTGAGCTGCTTCACCCTGTGGGCGGGGACAGGCTCCGTCACAAACTCGAAGCTGCACGTCGTCGCAGGTCCGGCCACGGGTATCCGATCGACAGGTCTAGAATACGACAAGCACCGAAGCTGTTTCCAACTATCGTGGATGTCGCTCTCCAGGATCGTCTCCGCGACAGGAAGCCCCTTTCTCTTCAACTCGTTCAGTATCTGCTGTTGCGATATCGGCCTCTGCTTCTTCTCGACTAGGTGGCCGTCGATGGCAAGCTCGGCGCTTGCGGTCTTGTCCTGCAGCAGTTTCCACTTCCGTTCGTCGAGCGATCCTTCCGTCAGCACCACGTACACCTTGACAGGCTTTCGCGACGTGAGCCGGTGGACCCGTGCCAGGAACTGGTCGAGAGTCGCGAAGTCCCACGGCAGCCCGGCGAGGATAACGACCGACGCGCAGTCCAGGTTGTGTCCGAGCGCGATGCTCTGGACGCTGGCGCAGAGCACCAGGATGTCGCCCGCGACGAACTCGCGTATCCGCGCCGCCCGGACGGACGGGCTGAGCGTCTGCCCCGAGTCGTCCAGGATGTGGGCTGCCTTCACTCCTTTCTCTCTCAATCGTTCGGCCACAAACCTGCCCGTGAGCATGAGGTCGGAACCGATGAGCACCTGTTCGCCGCCATCCGCGTGCTCGGCTGCGATCTCCAGGACCTTCAGCGTCTTCGGCGTCCAGTTGGAGACGCCGACATGCCAGTGGTCCGCGTCGGGGTCGGCGCAAGGCAGGGTCGTCGCGTATTCCAACTTGACCAACTGCCCGAGCACGGCGGACTGCTTGTCGATGGCGTCGTGGGACAGCTCGGGATGCCTCGCGGCGTACCAGAGCGTGAAGCCGTTCAGCCATTTCAGGTATTGCTCCCGCTGGCGGGTCCCGAACGGGACCGTGACCGGCAGGAACGTCCTTTCCACTATCTCCTCGCCCATGTGCTCCTTCCTCCTCCGGATGATGGCGCCTGACAAGAGCCGCCACAGGACGGAGAGGTTCGTCACCTCGGGAAGCACCTTGCGGCGGTTGCCGCCAACGAGCTTCTCGACGACGCAGAAGTCGCCTTCGAACTTGGACTTGCCTTCGCTTCCCCAGGCGAACGGGAACCGGACGGACGCCGGCCCGAGCGCCCAGCAGAGGAGGTGGAACAGATCATGCACATAGTTCTTCTGCGGCGTCCCGGTGAGCAGGATGCGGTGTCTGGCCCGCAGCCCGCGCACCGCAAGCGACGTGAGCGAATTGTCCGCCTTGATCTTGGTGCCTTCGTCGACGACGACGCACCCCTTCTTGAAGGCGGTTGCAAGCTCGTGCGCCATCGGTTTCAGGACCAGATGAGCCCGCGTCTCGCCGCACTTCTTGCAGTGGTAGCCGTCCCACCCGCCGTTTGCCTCGCTTTCGAGGCATCGCGGGCAGATGTCTTTCGTAGTCGTGACCGTCGTCATCCGTGTCTGGCCCTCGCTGTCTTCGGTCGGAACGACCGTTACCTGCCGCATGACCGCTTCTTCCTCCATCACTGCCCTCCCAGGAACGCATTTGATCGCGAGAGGCTTGCGTACGAACGCGCCGCCCGCGATGCGGTCGAGGACAGCGACGGAATCGGCGCGCACCGCGTTGATCGCGAGCGCCTCGTAGTGCGTGACGTACCATTGCGGCGCAAGCGAATTGTCCTTGATGCCGCGAAGCACTCTGCGTGCTTTGGCGCGGGTCTTGATATGTTCAAGCTCCCGTCCGAAGAACGCATGGCACTCCTTTCGCCACTGTGGGATCAGGTCTTGCGGGACGATGAACAGGGCGTTCCCGTCCGACTGCCTTGCCTCCTCGAACGCCGCGACCGCCAGCATGCTTCCGAAGGTCTTGCCGCCGCCCTGCTCCCAGGAGAGAACGCCCGATCCTTTGAAGAGTAGGCGCGCCACGTCCTCGACCTGGAACGGACGCGGGGCTGTCCCAGGTGTCATGACTGATGCCTGTACATTCCGTATTACCCCGCGCCACTTCTCTATCTTGTCCGGGTAACGTGTCGAAACGTCGCCGGGATCGGGGATGTCGAAGTGGCCGATCAGGTAGTCGATGTCCTCCTTCGTCTCGCTGAACCGCTGCTTGCTCTCCTTGCCGACCATGATCTTGAGAGCCTTGTAATCCGCCCGGAAGGTGAGGGTCCTGACTTCGCCCGCCACGACCTTCGTTTCCGTGCGCTCCCGGCTGGTGATCTCCGTGGAAACGTCAACCGGGTAGGTCGATCCGGCCACGAAGCCGCGCTCCGGGTCGCTTTCCGTGCATGTCAGGTTTTCCAGGTCCTGGATGTAGGCAAGGCGCTGCTGCGGCTCGATCGGGTAGATCGGGCAAGCAACCGCGTTCGCCTGCTTGACGATACCCTCCACCTTTTCCCTTACGACAGGGTTCATGGTGATGAGATCGGAGTCGAGCACCGCTAGAAGCCGTCGCCAATCGCGCGTATTGAGCGCGAAGTAGCTCGACCTCTGGTGGTGCAGGGACGTCAGGAATGGCTTCGTTGACGACAGCGCATTCTGGCTGTCCATGGCCGCTATCGCGAGAGGCGACAGGCGAACCTCGATGCGGTCGCCTTGAAGCTGCACGTCGTACGCGGCCTGCTTGATCCGCTCATCCGTTCGGCGTTTGTACGCGTCCTGGATGAGCGAGAACGTTTCGACAGTGGTGCGAAGCCCATGATCGTCCGTCCCGTCGTGCTCAAGCACGTAGCTGAACATCCGGGCGCGGGCGTCCATTACCCACTTAACGTGGGCGTGGAGAGAGTAAGCCGAATCAACCGCGAGACGGAGGAAGGGCTCATCACCAATGCGGCATTCCGGGTCGCCCCAGAACGCTATCGAGCATGGCAGGTCCACGCCGTCGAACATGCGGGCGACATCGACGACGCAGTACACGGAGCGTGACGGCTCGGGATCGCTGAGAATTTCGCGATCAAGACGCCCAGTGCCGGCGATGAACGCGCCCTGAGCGCCAGGCAGTCCCAAACGCTGGCACATGAGCCACGTCAGTAGGGTGGAGCTTGCCGCCTTGCCGTCGTTCAGGCTCTTCACCTGCCACGTGAGGCCGAACGGCGGGTTTGCGATGATCACGCTGAACCGAAGTCCCGACACGCGAAGCAGCGGGTACACATGCTGGATGTCGCCGCGAACCGAAACATAGGACTGGTCAGCGTACGCCTTCCCGTCTCGTCGGCTCCCTTCACGTTTAGAAAGAATCTCCTGGTACCGCGCATCTGTCGGCAAAACCGCGACCCTCGATGCGCTCCGCAGTGCCCGCTCGTCGATTTCGACCCCGTAGCGCTTGGCGTGAGGCCAGAGCAGGCTGCCGTCGCCGGCAGTCGGGTCGAACACCCGCAGGTTGCCATGGGGGTTGACCACCGCCTGCATGAAAAGGGCTGCGGTGGGCGGTGTGAAGTACTGCTGGAGCCCCTTGCGGCTGCCGCTTCGGGTCGCGTCGAGGATTGCCGGCGAGGACGCGTAGGTTTCTGCCGTAAAGCTGTCGAGTGGACCGGGCGGATCCGCCAAATCGACCGTCCGGTCGATTGTCGTTTCTTGCTTCATGATGTCTCCTTGTCAAGGGCGGCAGGTGGTTTGCCTTCTAAGGAAGGTCTGCCGCATCGGAGCCATCATAGGTTTTTCGGAGCATGCGTGCACAAGGACGTGCGTTCTGGCAACTGCATGTCTTGATCGACCATATGCAATGCCCTGTCGCGGCATTCCGCAACCGCATGCATGAAGCTCTTGTGAACTCTCAAGCCCGTGTGGGCAATTCGTAAGTTCGGAACGGATGGCAACAGCGCGCGATGAAACATTAAAAATGCCCGCGCACCGAATGCGCGGGCTGGAATGCAGTTGGACCCACACATTCAATCGAGCCGAAGAGTGGTCTGTTGTTTCTACTTAACGATCGCTGCACGTGAGAGCGAGTCCTTCCGCGCCCGCGCACTCGGCAGCCTTGTGCAGAAGGCTGAGCGGCTTGACCTCGTGGGTGGTAACTGGCCTCGACACATATTTGATATTTCACGTCATAGTGGGTTATGCTCCATATATTCGGATCCACGTGCCAGGGATCGACACGCGTCTGCTGTTCCCAGCTGAGGATGTATCGGTCTCCGTAGCAGCGTCCGAGAACGGCATCAACCAGCTTGGTGAAGAATTAATGTGGAGATGAAAGCCTGTTTAGTGTAAATGCGCAGGAGAGTACGTAGCAAGCAGCTGATCGTACTTAACGTCAAGAAGCGCACAGCAAGGAGCTATGTCTCATCCTGACGGCGGAGGGTGATCGCCGAGGTAACGCTGTGGATGATGTAGCCTGGAAACAAGAAAAGAGGCGCATAGCCGACAGCAACATACTTGCGAACTTGCATACCGAATTCACCCAAGGCTGAACCTTAGTCGAAATCTTCGACATATCTCCGCAGCCCCGGTCCCACCATGCCTATAGTGTTGTCCCCGCCAATAAAAAATGCGACGACGGCTAAGTCGCGGTCGCTAAGATCGTGAAGCACGTAATCGGCGATCCAATCTGCACAGCCAGTAGCCTCTACGATCTCTGCCTGGCTTCCGCGCTTTGTGTCTAAAATATGCGTCAAAACTTTCTTGACAGACTGCTTGAACCCGGTGACAAAAGCCCGGCCGTAGGTCTCGAAACCATGCGTGGTCGGCATCAGATAGGCATACTGCATGTCATGCAAGCTGTCTGGGCAAGCAACAAATCCACTGCGAACCAAGTGATCCAGGGATTCCAGAAGACTCTCTGGGTCAATGTTGGGGACCGTTAGCGTTTCGGCATCAACGATCGTACCGAATCCGCCGAGCTCGATGAAGCTTTTATAGAGCGCCTCGAGAACGGACTGATCGGGCACCTTCAACCCTGGAATCCTAATTCGTAGGGGGACGGACGATCCCGATATGGGCTGTTCATTCGGGTCTGGAACAATGGGGGAAATCGGCGACCCTGAAAATTGTGAAAACAGGTACGAACCCAAGAGGCTTAGTTGGCTTGCGAGCTGCTGAACGTCCGGCGCCTCAATGGCAACCTTGCGTCCAACGACAGCGCTAGTATCGTGAGTCGCGTTGATGTAGGACTGGTCAACGACCCCCATTTTATGAGCAAGCAAATGGCGTTTCTGGAAGTTACGACAGATCATCTCCCAATTTTGCGGCGTGACGGCTCGCGAGATGTCGATACTGAATAGGTCTTGAACCTTCTGCCGTGCGGCGGCAAGATTCTGAAATGAGACGTTAATGGCTTTGGCCGGTGTCGTAGCACCGTCGGCATGAAGCCGACAAGTCTCGCGTCCGAATCCGTCAAACGCGGATACTACATTTTCAAGCGCATCACCGACAAGATGCGCAGCAAGATCGCCTTCCAAAGTGTTAGCAAGTGCGACTTGCTTTCCTGCGAGTTCCAAGTTCTTATCTAGTATCTGCCGAGAGTTGTGCACTCCGCAGTCGGGGCAGAATCCAAATACTCCGTATATGGTGTATTGCAACGTGCAAACATCACATACAACGTCGGTTTCAAGCGTCCTTTCGCGGTAATGATGAATGGGTGGCAACGATCCCGGTTTGAATGTTGTGCTGATATTCAACCCAATGAAACTATTCGAAGGCGAACGATACTCGAGCTTTTTGGCAAATTCCTTCATGTCCTGCTGGAACGCACGCGTAATTTGATTGCGGGCAACGGACGTAAAATAGTCAACCTGTTCTTTGGTGTGAAACGTATCCGGCTTGCCATGATGTCCGCAATACGGGCAATAGCACAATAGGTCAGCGCCGGTTAGGCCTGTCCCTGGCTTTATGGTAAAATGTCCCTCGCATTCCTGTACGGGGCACTCCCGTCCTAAAAATCCCCGCTCGTCCTTGGGAAGGGTGACGCTCACTGTTTTAATCCGTCGCAGGTTATTTAGCATTTGCGATGTCCTTTCGAGCCTTGAACAGTCCTGAGAAAAATATTATGCAATTCTGGGAGTTCGTGGTGGGATAAGAATGCGAGCGTTCCGAATGACAAAATTTGGCTACGCCGTTCTCAGTATCGGTTGCCGGCGTATTCCGAAAGCTAAGATATGCCTAGTGCTGCGCTCGCGTTAGTATCTCTATGACGATTTGGCGTCCAACGATATCCCTGTCGACAGCCGATTTTATGTACTACTATACTACCTCGATACGTCGGCGGAAAGAGACCGGATGTTCCCCAAACATTTGTTTCTAAGTACGAGTTCATACCAGGACACTCCATGGTAGAATCACTGTAAGTGAGAAACGTCAAATACTTGAAGCGAGGCAGCTAACATTATGATCCCGGAAGGTATCACGCTGGACGACTTTTTCGTAACTTGCGAGAAATGCAAGGGTGAGAAGAATATTTCGGAGCGGAGCTCTGGCAGCACCGGTTTCGGTATGCATTCGTCGATCTCTTTCGGTCCTTGCGACCAGTGTAACGGTAAGGGCGGCCACCTAACCGAGAACGGCGAGGTCTTGAAGCAATTCATCCAAATGGTGAAAAACTGCCAAGTGTGATGTAGATGCTTAAGTATTGCTACCTGCAATGACTATGCGCGGAGCATCGCCACTGGCAGAGACATGGTCGAGGTAGCGGTCGACTAGGTTCGCCGCGACTATGCGACAGCTTCTGGTCGTGACCTTCCGTCGATCGGCATGAGCGTCCGCATCGTGCCTATGCAACAAGAGGATTGGCGGACGACGAGGATGCGGGGCTAGCGAGGTCGGAACATAAGAATTAAACATTTGGTGCGTGGCGCGATTAATCCAACGGGTGCGAGGCGCCTATCGTTTCAGAAGCAACCTGTCCAACACCTGCCAAATGAGCCAAACTGCCTTGGAGACAACTCGAGCAAACATCTGACACGCGCGCCACAGGCCGTTCCAAACGTTCTTTCCCATGAACGCCCGAATAATGTAAAGCATGACCGCCAGGAACAGGGCGTAGTGCACCAGAATGGGAACGACGTCCTTCGTACTTTCAGTAAGGTAAGACCAGACAGCCCAAATGATGCCCGACGTCATCGCGAGCCCGATCAGGGTCGCAAGCCAGCCCAAGGCGAGGAACGTGGTCGGCTCCGACAGGCGGTCGGCCCCGCAAAGGATACAGTGCTGGGCAGTTCGCGGGCTAAGATGCTTCTTTGGGCACATCCGGCCCCCGAAGGTCCGTCCGCAATGGCCGCAGAACGCCGAAGCGGCCGGCCAGAGATGATAGCAGCTAAGGCACAGCCTCATAGCAAATCTCCGATTGTGTAACCAAAAAGGTCAAGCAAGCCGACCGGATTCGCGACCGACAGCGCCGTCCATATCGGATCCAACGGCCCTTTTTCGGCGACGGCTTCAAAAGTCGTGAACCACCAATAGCCTTCGCCGTCCTTTGCTGCAAGGCTCTGGAGGTTCTCCAATCGATGCGCGCCGGTCGTGACGACGAGCGTGCGGAATCCCGTATCGCCGTAAACCTCGTCGAAAAGGCCGCTTTCGCGGTAACGCCGGTACGACGCGACCTTGCCCTGGAATTGCGCGGAAGACGTGTGGCCGAGGTCGGTCTCGATAAAGAAGCTGGCAAACTGCACTGTGGAACTTGCCGCTTCACGAGTAGTGTCGAGGCGGAAGAACCCGTTGGGTTTGAATACCTCCCGCGTCCATAGCCCGCCGGTCCCGCGCCGAATGTCGTATTCGTGCCGGCACCTCGTTTCAGGAAGCCAAAGGTCGACCGATACTCCGGTCGCCACTGCCGCCGACCTTACCGACAAGTAGAAATCAGTTGTCTTTAAGGCGTGGTCCAGGAACGTCGGCGTCGCCGACCTACAGCGCTTGCGGACCTCTGGAATCGGTATTCCGGTTTCGGTAGACACCAGCGATGCCGCCGAAAGACCGAGCGTGTAAACGGCCTGGGACCCGTACGGCGACTCATCGGGGAACGTCCGTGACACGAACTTGTGGTCGTACAGCAGCCTAAGCCGACTGTTGCACCTCGGGGCCGATCCGAAGTGGAGCTCCTGGATCTGGTGTCGCGACATTACCTGGTGGTAGTACAGGTCGACGAGAAGGCTGACGTCGCGTTCCCCGATGATGATGCGGCCGGTCGGATCGGGCCGGAAGCGGCTCCGCCGGTCCTCAGAGCTTTCGCTTTGGCTTGAAGTCGTCTTTCTTGGCATGGCGTATCTCGTATGTCGGCGTGCTCGGGGCAGCAGGAGTTCCGGCAAGGTTTGAATATCGGTCGGCGCGCCCCGCAAGCTCAAGCCTTACGGCCTCCTGGGGTCGCGCGAACGTCTGAATTGAGGCTTGGCGCAACGTTCTTACGGCTTCCGCATCCGCCGTCCCGTCAATCGTGCGTATGACCTTGACTCTTGTGCTCGGCTTGCCGCGCCTGACCAGGAACGCTTCGCCGACATCCTGAGAGATAAGGACGCTCCGGCGCGTCTCCCGCGTCTCGCCGGAGGACAGTTCCTTGGCCACCTCAGCCGCGTCGGAGGCGCCAGTCTGGAAGTAGAACTGGGTGTGTACGTTGTTGAGAAGGGCCTTTCGCAGTGACATTGGAACCTGGCTCAAGTTCTGATGGCTCAGGCACAGGCCAAGCCCGAATCGCCTGCCCTCGGCGATGATCGATTCGAACCGCTCGGAGGCCATCGTTTCGAACTCGTCTATGTAGAAGTTCGTCTGGACGCGCCGGTTCTCTGGAATGTCAACCCGCGACATGACCGCCCCTTGGAGCGCGCTGGTTATCAGACTGCCGGCAAGGTAGGCGGCTTGGTGCAGCCTGTCGACGGCGAGGGAGACCAGGACGACGGTGCCGGAAGCGTCGTTTACAATCTCCGCCAGATTCGCGCCTTCCCGCTGCCCCAGTAGGTGGCGAAGCTGCGGGATCGCCAGCAGCGGGCTGACCTTGTTGAGCACGGGCTGGCTCCAGGAAAGCTGCTTGTCGTCCGAGAGTTGGTCGTACCGCCCGAAGAACGAGCGGGCGTATTGGTCGGTAACCTGCGATAGGACTTCGCTTCTGAACGACCGGTTGCATAGGAGCGGTTCGATCTCAAGAATGGTCCATCGGGTCTCCGCTAGGGCCAACAGGCAGTTGCGCAGCGTCTCTTCGAGCTGGACGCCCCACGACATCGACTCTGCGTGCTGCTTCAGGATCGCCAGCACCCCGAAGGCGCGGCTGTAGGCGTCCCCGTCGCCGGAAAGCGCGTTGAGGCCGACGCTGAACTCCGCATCCCTCAGGTCCACCAGAAGCAGCTTCTTCCCGGTCTCGGCCGGGTCGCCGCTCGCGGCAAGCCGGGGAAGGATGCGGTCGACGAAATCGCCGCGCAAATCGATGACGCATATGTTGGTACGCTTAGCGATGTCGGCTTCGATGAGTCGAAGTAGGAGGTTCGTCTTGCCGCTCCCGGTCGCGCCAAGCACGTACACGTGTCGGCGCCTCTCGGCATCGCTCAGGGTAATAAGTTCTGGAAGCACTGGGATAGCATGTCCGACAACGACCACGTCTGAAGAAGGCTCAACCTGAGCGGCAAGTTTCGGCTTCTCGCGCCGGCCGAGCGTCCGCACCCCCTTGGGATTGTTGACGATGTTGATGAGGAGGGATTCAATAAGACGAGACAACATTAATAATCAGGTTCGTGGGACATCAAGAACAGGCTCAGCGGAAGCTCAAAGCTTCGAGCAAGCCACCACTAAGCAATACTCTACCCTTGGAAGGGCAATTTCGCGCCGCTATTCGGACAGCTCATCTAGGAATCTGCGTTCCCGGAGTGGCCGACTGCGGCAGAGTGAGCCTGTCTGTTCACTCTCTTCGGACATTGCGAAGATTATCGTGATGTCCACAATTCAAGGTCAACAAGGGCAGTGACCACTTCTCGACGTATTGCACTTCGATCATGGAACGCCGCATTCATCGGTTGCTCGGGTAGAGGATTGCCGACACCCGATGTGCTCTTTTCCGACAGTTCCAGGTTAGCGCCCTACAAGTAAAGGGCGGCCTCCGTCGTGCTGAGCGGCGGACGGCAACAGCGGTCAGGCGGAGGCAAAGGTATGCTCTTATCGCCGGATTCCTACCTTTGGTAGCCGAAAACGGCTCAAAAAGAGCATGTGCTCTTACGTTTTTACGACCTACTGGAAATACGACCTTGACGGCGAGGGGGGTGAGAGGGTATAAAAGGGCCGTCAACAGATCAAATCGGGGACTTTTTGATTGGTGGAATTTGCCGGAGTAGCTCAGTGGTAGAGCGGCTGTTTTGTAAACAGCGGGTCACGGGTTCGAGTCCTGCCTCCGGCTCCATATTGTGATGAAAGCTGGGCCTTAGGGTCCGGCTTTTTTCATACTGGGATGTTAACGAGAGTTTTCGTACCTACACCATCTTAAGCGCGTTTGGCGCTTGATTAGTGCTACGCGGCTACGACAAGAGCAATCTCCATTTGGTCCGCGCGAAAGGTTTCAATGATGAACAAGCGACGCATGACTGGCATTCTGCTTGCCGTTGGTCTCCTATCCTGTTCGCTAAGTCTTGCCCCTTCCATTGCAGCGGCGCAGTCGGTGGATCCGCATGCGACTGAATCTAAGGCGGAGCGTGACGCCCGGATGGGGTGGTGGCGAGATGCTCGATTTGGGATGTTTATTCATTGGGGGCTGTATGCCGTCCCTGGCGGGGTGTGGGGAAACAAGAATGGCTACGGCGAATGGATTATGAACAGCGCGAAGATCCCGGTCGCTGAATACGCGGCCCTGTCAGCGAAATTTAACCCCACACAGTTCAATGCCGACACGTGGGTTTCGGTGGCCAAAGCTGCTGGAATGAAGTACATCGTGATGACTGCCAAGCACCATGACGGCTTTGCCATGTACCGAACTGCCGTAGATGGCTACAACATTTACGATGCGACACCGCTTAAGCGCGATCCTATCTCCGAGATGACTGCGGCGTCGAAGAAGGCTGGCGTCAAATTTGGCGTCTACTATTCGCAAGCGCAAGATTGGCACCACGCCGGAGGCGCGGCGTATGGCGGGCATTGGGACAAGGCGCAGGATGGCGACTTGCACGAGTATGTTCGCACTGTAGCCGCGCCGCAGGTAGCCGAACTGCTTACAAAGTACAACCCTGACGTGTTGTGGTGGGATACGCCGGTTGGGATGTCGCCTGACGATATCAAGAGCCTCACAGCAGGTTTCGCTGCGCATCCTAAGTTAATCGCGAACAATCGTCTCGGCAATGGTGTGAAGTGTGATACGGAGACACCGGAGCAGTATATCCCGCCGAAGGGCTTTCCTGGTAAGGATTGGGAAACGTGCATGACTATCAATGACCATTGGGGTTATTGCGCGTCCGACACGCATTTCAAATCGCCTGTGACGCTTATTCATAACCTTGTGGACGTCGCCAGCAAGGGTGGAAACTACCTGCTCAATGTGGGACCTGATGCTACCGGGACGATTCCACAGCCCGAGATTGACGCGCTCCTGGCGGTTGGCGCTTGGCTTAAGCTAAACGGCGAGTCCATCTATGGGACAACCGCGTCGCCGCTCGATCGGTTGCCGAAAAACGTGCGCATTACGACGCGTGGTACCAAGCTCTACCTTCACGTGTTTGATTGGAAGGATGGCGTCACGCTGCCCGGACTTGTGACCGAGGTGGACTCGGCGACGACATTGGTGGGCAATGTTAAGCTTGGTGTCACCAAAAGCGTCGACGGCGTGACGTCGATAGCAGCTCCCTCGACTCCCGATGCTGCCGACACCGTTGTCGTCTTGAAGCTGAAAGGGCCTATCGAGGTTAAGCCAGTGTCGTTGGCAATTCGGCCGTCGGCTGACGGCTCGTTTGGGTTAACGGCGGACGCGGCGGAACTCGTCGGGGCCATGCAGCTGGAAGGTTCGCCATCGAATATTGGATACTGGACCAATGTGCACGATACCGCCTCCTGGGAGGTGGTCACTCCTGCCACAGGCGGGAATTACACTGTTTCACTTGAGTACGCGTGCGACCGTGGAAGCGGCGGGTCGAAGTTCGAGATCGTGGCGTCGACCACACGGGTTAGTGGAGTTGTGGAGGATACCGGCTCGTGGGGTGTGTATAAAACCGTCACGATGCCGGGGACGGTAAGCCTGCCGGGAGGCACATCTAAGGTGTCAATTGAAGCGCGGACAATGCCCCATGGAGCTGTGATGAACCTGCGGCGAGTGGTACTGACACCAGCTAAATAAGCCAAAATAGTGGTCAGTATTGGTTAGTCAATCAACCCCGGATATTATTCCGGGGTTTTTTCTTTTTGGCTGGTACCGGTGCGGTTGGCCCGCTGGACCGAAGGGCAGCTCTTTTTGCAAAACAGGGAAATGTGCAACTGTTGTCAACTTATAAAATATATGTTGTCAACACATTGTCAATTTCAGCGGATTATGTTAAACTGTTGTCAACATATCAGAAGGGGCGTCGGCTATCTGGTTTTGCCAGCTATTTGCCAGGAGCAGGAATGGTTCACCGACGCTTGGGACGTATTCAATGCGATTACTCGCGACAGTAACGGCCGTATTGGTGGGCGCATCTATGGTAACAAATTCTCCGGCATCGGTATGTAGGGCGGCAGAGACGCGGCCTGTTTCGCACGTCTTGGACAGTGTCGCGTTTGGCGTAGCGGCGTCGGAAGCGGCGCATTCGACTGTCGCTGAGCTAAGCGATATCGTCACTGGCGGCGTCGGCCAGCCCGCGCGCCGCTTGCTGCCGCACGAACCGGTAACATGGCAAGGAGGCTCGTTGACGTTCAGCCTGAAGGTGGACCCGTCGTCGGCGAACTATGTCACATTCAAGCTGTGGGGATCCGATGCGAGC
Source organism: Capsulimonadaceae bacterium (assembly GCA_036504535.1). Classification (GTDB taxonomy): domain Bacteria; phylum Armatimonadota; class Armatimonadia; order Armatimonadales; family Capsulimonadaceae; genus JARLGU01. The sequence goes on along the minus strand of DASXUY010000021.1, from coordinate 26,624 downwards.
GCTGTCGCGTCGAGGCTGCTGCTGTCAAGCAATGGTCTGGCTATCGGTTACCGCGATCAGGGCGACTATGATATCGTGAACCAGGTCGAAGCGATGCCGCTGTATCCGGGGCGCTTTGTCTATGTCACGCTCCCGCTCCCGCCGTCGTTGACCAACGGCAAGACGACGCTCTCGATCACCTTGAGCGCTATCGGGCCGATTTACCCATACGGTGGCTCGTTCGAGCAGCGCCAGAAGCCGTTTAGCGCACCGTCACGCGGAGTGTACGCCGCATACTCTTCGACATCCGCCTACTTCGAGTTACCGGCCAGCGAACGCCAGGGTGGCGCGCCTGTTTATGCCGTCCGACCATCGCCAGGTCCAGAGACGATGGACAAAGTGCGGAACCGGGTGAACACGTTCGCTTTGAAACTAACCGGGCAGCCAGTCAAGCAGGAGATGGCGACCCCAAAGGAGATTTCGGGAGTTCCAGTATTTCTTGCGACCGCCTACGAGACTCCATGGTGTAGTGTTTACCATGATGGCAAGACGCTGCAGAAGATAGTGCAAGTCGGCGACGCGTTCGCTATCGCCCAGAGCCGTGATAGTAACTTCGTGGGCAGCGATTGGTGCGGCGCGGGGCCGCTGGGGTGGGCGTTGCTGCGAGTGTATCCAGCGCTAGATGCGTCCGGCGCGCTCGCCGAGAACATCGCGCTTCCGAGCGGGAAGTCGGTACCCCGTCGTCAGGCGTGGGCGGATACGCTTCGTGCGAGTGTCGACTATTGGCGCGACCACCGCCGCTTCTACACGAATCAGTCGATGATCGTCGACCAGTATATCTACACCGCAAACGAAGGTTTGCGGCTGCTCGACCCGTCGCGGGCTCGTCCAAAGGACGAAGTGCTTGCGTATCTGTACCAGGCCACGGGGATTCAGCCGTGGCTTGGAAGTGAGACCAGTGAGCGGTCGGGTGGCGGCGGCGATTTACCGGAAGGCGGGTTCACAGCGACACCGTACGGTCGGAATTACTCGCTCATGACGGAGAAGGGGTTGGGACGCGAACTGGGCTTTGTTTCAGGCTACGGCGAAACCGTTCTGCACTTTGGGAGCGACATTTACCGCCTGACTGGCGACGAGAAGTTGCGCGCTCAGCTAATCAAGATGGCTCATGCTCGTGCACCTTTCCGTTATCCACTGGCCGATCACGACGGATATAAGGCGATGGTGCTCGAGGCGATTACCGACAACCGCAACGGTCACTATCCGGGCGATGTGGCGTACGGCGCACACCATGGCTCCCGCGAAAGCGAGCCGATGGAGGTCGCGGCGCTGACGAAGGACCCTCAGATCGTGGGAGTGGCTCAGCAGGAGCTTGCCGATAACCAGTACTTCTCGTACTTGACCAGTCACCTAACGGTAGGCGATCCATTCCAGGTCTACGGCCTATTGACTGCGGTGGACGACTACGACATCGTCTCCAAACTGCCCGCGAGCACATATCGTCTGCCGATGACCGACGGGCAACCGGATTATGTGTGGGCTGACGAGGGCGATGCGGTTGTTGCAGTAAAGCACGGTGACCGTCGGATGTATTTCAACTTCTATTATCGAGCGGAGCGCGCAATCAACGGTCTCGTTCGTATCCACGATATGACCGCAACCGCTGAGCGAATAGTCACCGCCCGCAGCCAGTTCGAATACACACCTAGCGGCAGCGAATACACGCGGCCGGACTGGGTGGATGGCATACGCGGCACCGGATTCCCGCCGCCTGGGACGACATTGCACCAGGCATGGGCAGGCGAAAAGATGCCCATTCAGAAGCGTCCCGCCGATGCCATTCTGCCTAAATACGGCGATTGGGGACCGTACCTCGGTCGCGCGGACTTCTACTCGCTCGCGTATGGTAGCTATGTGATCGGCTTAAACACCAATGCGAGCAAGTCCTACAAACTGACTGTACCAAAAGGTGGTAAGGCCGTGAAAGACCTGGCGACCGGGAAGACCGTGAAGGGTACGGGCGCGATTACTGTCGGCCCAAAGAGCACGGTCGTGTTGTATGTCGAGCCTTAGCTTGTCAGCAGCAAAGTGTACCAAGTAAAAGCCGGGCCTTCGGGTCCGGCTTTTCGCTTGCCTGGCATGTCAACTTCGAGGCTTGTCGGTGCTGGATCGCAGCACGAGAATGGGGTTGACCGATACGTTTGTGGCGTCGCCCGCCTTTAGGGACCTGATCAAAGCGTCGGCGATACCCGGAATGTCGTGTCCGATACTGGTGAGCGGTGGGAAGACGCGCGCCCCGGAGCGAATGCCCTCGAAGCCGAGGACAGAAAGGTCGCGGGGAACGGCTATGTTGTGCTGAGCGCACCAGCTCATCGCCCCAAGTGCGCCGAAGTCGGACACGGCGAAGACGGCGCTAGGTTTGGGCGCCAGCTTCCACGCTTTGGCCATGGTGGCACGCCCAGCGGCAAACGATTCGGTAGCTTTGGGGTCAGGGTTTGGTACGACATGGCCATCGATGCCCAGTGTCGAGCAAATGCCGCGAAACGCCTGAATCTTATCGGCCACGGTGCGTCGCCACTCTGGCTCGGTGACAAGCAGCGCTATAGCCTTATGGCCGAGGTCCGTGAGGTGCTGTAAACCCAGCCGGACGACAGCGTCGTTGTCGGTTTCCACCCAGCGTGCCGATTCACCGCGAACATCAGGTTCACGTATGACAACGCGGTACCCCATCCGGATCAGGCGGCGCGCGAGACTGTCATCGGGGGTGAGCAGAATAACGCCTTCATCGCTCTGCTGCCGTAACAAGGGAAGATAAGCTGCGGCCTTCTCAAGCTCCGGGTATCGAATGACGTGGATCTCGACTCCGCTTGATGCGCAAGTTGAGTCGATTTCGTCCAGCAGCGTGTTGACACTTTCCGACTGGTAAGTGTGGAGTATCACCGCAATGCTTTTGAGCGAGCCTTCGGCGCTTGCCCGCTTCAGTACAATCGTCCCGTAGCCCTTGCTCCGCTTGATGCGACCCTCCATTTCCAGTGACCGCATCGCCTGTCGAACAGTGGGGCGTGAAACTCCAAGCCTCTCGGCGACTTCCATCTCCTTGAAGAACAGTTCACCTGCCGCAAATGTGGTGTCCATGAGCTGCGAAAGGAGTGACTTTACCTGCCCATGGAGCGGGGTTTGAGCGTCCTTGTCGATCATAGACCTGTAGCTGTCAAGTATCTCGATGTCGGGCATGGTTCTTGGATCCCTAACCAGAAGTCATGGCAACTTGGTACCACGCTGTAGAACAAAAATCAATTAGTTGGCGGACGGCACGTCATCTCCCTCACCTCGTCCTTTCCAAGGAGAGGGGCTGGGGTGAGGTATTTCCGAAATATATTTGTATAAACAATTTATTGACAATAGCGGCTACCTCTATTATACTGTATGTAATTACATACGATTGCTGGTCAGGCGAAGAATTACCGGGCAATTGTATCCATCAGTCCCCGGAAAGGTAATACTATGTACCTTCGACGTATCACATTACTGCTGTTCGCATTGTTTGCGGCCTTCACTGTCGCGCAACGGGCCACTGCGGCCGAGTACCAGGCAGACTGGCGTGGCCCGGCTCCCCAGGCCGGGTGGGCGTACCTATGGAATGCGAACGGCGCTATCGGCACCGCAGCAAATTATTCGCCGCTGGTTTGGAATGAGAAGGCACGTGGTTATACCGTTTCCTCCACAGCATGGCCCGCTCCTGGCGAAGGCGGCCACGCCCTGATGACCCGCACCGGCGGGCACGCTGGGATCGGCTCGGCGCAGTCCGACGCCAAGCTGAGCCGCTACATTATCGCTGCGTATACGGTGCCGCCTGGGGCAACCGGACGCTTGTGGATCGATGGCTCGATCCTCCGCCCTCTAGGCGCTACGGAGAAGGCGCCGGGGAACAGCATCGACTTCCGCGTTTACCTCGGCGATAAGAAGGTGTTGTCCAACACGGTAGAAGCATCAGATGCGTACACGGCGTTTCGTGCGGATGTTGCGGATGCCACGCCCGGGCAGGTCGTATACGTTTGTGCTGGATCTCCTCAGTATGATGTCAGCAACGGCCTCACATGGAACTTCAGAGTTGAGTTCGCCCCGAACGGCAAGACTCCGAAGTTTGCAAAACTACCCCTCCGTGAATCGACGACCGAGCCTGCGCCGCGATTCGACACGTACGGAGCGCCGCATGCGGAGTGGTATCGATATCACGACGCGTGCATCGCCACCGGCAAGCTCAAAACCACGCGCCTGCTGTTCCTCGGCGATTCGATCTCGCATGCATGGCGGTGGGGCGACGGCAAGGCGGTATGGGACAAGCGGCTCGCTCAGTACCAACCGGCAACGTTTGGCTTCAGCGGTGACACTACCGGCAACCTCTTGTGGCGAATCGCGAACGGCGAACTGGACGATATTCGGCCGGATGTGACCGTTGTGCTGATCGGCACCAACAACATCAACTGGCCCATGGAAGAAATGGCAGCTGGGACAGTCGAGTGCGTCAAGCAGATCAGAGCAAAGCTGCCGAACACGCAGATACTGGTGATGAGCATCTGGCCGCGCGGCGAAGATCCGAACGCGGACGCGGGCATCAAGGCTATGCGGCAACGAATCACCGACGCCAATGCGATTGTCGCCAGGCTTGACGACGGCAAGACGATTCATGTGATCGACATCGGCAATAAGCTCACAACACCCGACGGCAAGATCACGAAAGAGATCATGCGTGACTACTTGCACCCCACCGGAGCGGGTTATGACATCTGGGTTGACGCCATCCAGCCGTACCTCGACAAGTACATCACCCTCGCGGCCAAGTAGCCAGCGTGGCGCTGTCCCGGTGTCTTGCTGCATTACTGGCTGCTTACGCGGGAAATCGTAGAAATGCGTCCGTCCCCAGTTCGGCCCGATTCCCAGGCTATCAAGAAAATCCTCGATTATGGAGTCCAGATCGTGAAGCTCACAATTACCGTTCTCACACTACTAATCTGCTGCCTATCGGCAAGCATGGCAGACGCGCCGGTTGGCGTCCCCTTTGATATCCAGGGCTTCGTCGATAAGGCCGTGGCGGCGGGACAGAAGAAGATCGTCATTCCCAAGGGGCGATACCGCATCAAGCCTCACGACCGGCACCACCTTGTCCTGCGAGGTCTATCCGACACGCAGATTGTGGCGGACGGCGTGGAGATGATTTGTACCGAGACGACGCGGGCTCTGACCATCGCCGACTGCAAGAATGTTACGGTGCGCGGTCTGACAATCGACTACGATCCACTACCATTTACTCAGGGGCGAATCACGGCCGTCTCAAACGACAAGAAGGTGCTCGACGTCGAGATATTTGCCGGCTATCCGCCTGCCGAGCAAGCGCTACCTTTAAAAGCAGAGATATTCGCCGCCGACACGCGAGTGCTTCGGATGGAGGATATTTCGGCTCAAAAGCCCGAAGTTCTCGACGCAGGTCACCTGCGGATAATGCCCGGCCATCCCAAGCCAACCGACCCCGAGCAAGTGGGAGATATTATCGCCATAGGTTCTGCGTACGCGCCTGGAGGCAGTATCCCGCACGCGCTCACCATCGAGCATTGTACGGGCGTGCGGCTGGAGAATATCGACCTTTGGGCGTCCAACTGCTTTGGCTTCCTCGAAACCGATAGCGACGGAACCGTTTACTACCGCTGCCGCATTGACCGCCGCCCGGCATCGTCGGACATCGTCAAGCGTGCCGACCCGCGCATCCGGTCGCTCAACGCGGACGCGAACCACAGCGTAGGAGCGGCTAAGGGACCGTCGTATATCGAGTGCACGGCACGTTGGATGGGCGACGACGCGGTCAATATTCACGGCGACTATGACATGGTGACGTCGTGCAGCGGAAACGTCATGCGCGTTCTGTCGAAGGGGAGGATGCCTGCAATCGGGGACTCGATAGAGATCTGGCGATACGACGGCCCGCGCATCGCGGACGCTGTGGTAAAGGCCATCGAACCGGATGGCATGATCAACGACGATGAAAAAGCGTTTCTGCTGAAGCAGAGGATGAACGAGAACATCAAGACGAAATGGAACGCGAAAGCATTCAAGGTGACAGTGGACCGGGCTGTGGATGTGCCGATGGGGACGTTGATCAGCTCCACACGCCAGATGGGCAACGGGTTTCTCATTCGCGGCTGCTCGTTTGGCTCCAACCGTTCGCGAGGCATCTTGATTAAGGCCAGCGACGGGATCATCGAGAAGAACACGATCAGCGGCACGCGAGGAGCGGGAATATTGGTGACTCCCGAGTTTTGGTGGCTGGAATCGGGAAGCGCGAACAATGTGATTGTCCGTGACAACGTTGTCTCCGACTGCCTCACCTATCCCATTCTCGTCGCCGCGACCGCTGGCGCTGGCGGAGTTTCTCCTGCTGGCGCACACAATAACATCACTGTTACCGGCAACACGATCAAGTCGAGCCCGTTCCCTCAAATCACGGTGACATCGACCGACCACGTTACGATTACGGGAAACAAGTGCGCAGCGACTCCCACGGGCACCATCCCTGAGTGGTCCATCAAGAGCCAGGGGCTTGATCCGGCGAAGCTCAACGCGATAGAGACAGTGAACTGTGATCATGTCGTGGTGAGCGGCAACAAACCGTAGGCCTCGACTTCTTAATAAGGCTTTTCAAATCAGAATGAGCACGGAAAGAAAGAATCGTATGAAGACAGTCAGTATATTAGAGAGCGGAATTGCACCGAACACGGGCGAAGATGCGTCGTTTGCGGTAGGCGAAGCGCTTGCAGGCTTGGTTGCGAGCGGGGGAGGGACGCTCGTGTTTCCACGCGGCCGATACGATTTCTGGCCCGATCGTGCAGCTGAGCATTACTTGTTCGTGTCGAATAACGACGAAGGCCTCCAGCGGGTCGCATTTCCGCTATTCGGTTGCTCCGGCATCAATGTTCGGGGCGAAGATGCGCTCTTTGTGTTCCACGGGGCGATTACGCCATTCGCAATACGGGATAGCCGCGACGTCACGATCTCGGGCATTACAATCGATTACGAGCGCACTTTCATCAGCGAAGGCAGCGTTCTCGGCGTCAGCGCGGGTAGTGATGCGCAAACCGTAGTCGATGTTCGTATACCGGAAGAGTATCCGTATGCAGTTGCCGACGAGCGCCTTGTTTTTTTAGGCGAGCGCAGAGAGGCTTATCACCTTGGCAACATTCTAGAGTGGAACCCGGCACGACGTGAGACTGAGTTTCGTGTGTACGATAACTATAGCATTCGCACGACGCACCGAGCTCGCGAAATCGAACCTGGAGTCGTGGCGCTTACGGCCAAATTCTCGACTGTCCCGACTGTCGGGAATGTGCTCGCGATGGAGCACTCTGGACGCGAAAACCCTGGGATAACCATTGCCGGGTCATCGGATATCGTGCTCACCGATGTCACGTTCCACCATACGCGCGGCATGGCTGTGATTGCGCAATGGACACACAACATTCGGCTTGAGCGCGTGAAGGTCATTCCCGCCGCGCATAAGGGCCGAATCATCTCCGCCGCTGCGGACGCCACGCATTTCGTCAACTGCAGGGGCCTGGTCGAGCTCATAGACTGCGTCTTTGAGGGCCAGATGGACGACCCGACCAATATCCACGGGCTCTACGCTCGAATTTCGCGTGTTCTTGATGACCGTACAGTGGAAGTAGAGCTGATACATCCGCAGCAACTGGGGGTGGAGATCACGAGGGTGGGCGACACTGTGGACCTGGTGAACCGGAACACGCTGCTCACCGTTCAGACGGCTACCGTGGCTGCAGTCCGCACTATCAACAAGCGCTTTACGATTGTGAGCTTCGCAGATCACCTCAATCCAGCACTTACCGCCGGCGACTCGCTCACTAGCGCAGGGTGGACATGCGGTGCCGTGATTCGCGGATGCAAGACGGGTCGAAACCGTGCACGTGGGTTTCTCATTTCCACACCCGGCAAGGTTTTGGTCGAGAACAACCATTTCCACAACCCGGGGGCAGCAATTTTGATTGCTGGCGACGCCAACTACTGGTTTGAATCGCATGCGGTTCGCGATATCACGATCCGCAACAACCATTTCGATAACTGCCTCTACGGTACATGGGGCCGGGCAGTCATCGATGTGTATCCCGAGATCAAGCCCGAGCACCGGAACGCAGGGTACTACCATCGCGGAATCAAGGTGATCGACAACACGTTCGATGTGCTCGACCCGCGAATCATCAAAGCGCATTCGGTTGACGGCCTCACTGTCACAGGTAACCAGATTAACCTGTCGTCGAAATACCCTGCCCAGCCGATCGATGTACCCACCTTCGACGTCACCGATTGCCGGGACGTGGTGATCGAGAACAACCCCGGCGCAGAGGGCCTAGCGGAGTCGCTCGCCGAGCGGGCGCGTGTGTAAGGCGGCAGCACGGATGTGGGCGAAGAATCCTCTGGCTCCCCTCTCCTTATCATAGGAGAGGGGCCGGGCTTGGGCCAGTCTGCTGGCCAGGTGAGGTGTTTCTTGCCATTGCGATAGCCACTTTCCCAACAGGCTCTCGCACGTGTTACGCTAGCTCCGGTGCTGTGCTCCAGTCGAAGATAAGCGAAAATACGCTGTTCGGGTCGTCGCGAAGCTGAGCGTACGCAGTAATGGCGTCCGTATACGGCAGGATCTTGTCCACGAACGCCTGGGTTGGCAGGCGACCAGCACGGATCGCTTCGACGGCGGCTGCGCGGTCCTCAGGTCGGCGGTCACCGGGCTTTAGCACGATCACACCGTCTCCGGGAGCGAAGCCCGTTGGATGCATGGAGACTGGGTCGTTGTAGCTCGCCTGGACAACGAGGCGTGGCCACGATGACGGGCGACCCCAGCCGTGCGAGACTGGTCGCAGGAGCGAGCACGCCAGCTTGAAGCCTGCAGGATTCGCGGATGCGTCCACGACGATGTCCGCACCGCCCGGGCTCAGCGTCTCAATACGCGCCGCCACATTTTCGGCGCCGTTGATTGCAGCGGCGACGCCCCAACCGTCAGCGCGCTCCAAGCGGCGATCAGCCATATCGACTACAATTACCTTACATCCGGCGTCGACGAGCCACGCGGCGCTCAGGGCCCCGACAAGCCCTTGACCGACGACGATGGCTGTTTCGCCCGCAACCGGAGCGGCCATGTCGACGCCGCGACCGCTAATCGCGGCAACTTCGGCGATGATATAGTTTAGCGGTTCTGCGCCCTTTGGAAGCACGATGGGCTGCCCGTATCCTGATGTGGCGTAGACGTGGTAACTCTGCTGTCCGCCGTAGACAAGCTTCACGTCAGATCCTGCCTTGTCCGGGTTACGGCCGCTCACAAGGTCGCCGACACGATACCCTTTGACGGCTGGGCCAATCTCGATCACTTCGCCGACAATGGAATAGCCCGGGATCAGCGGGAATCGGTCAGTTGCCTCGCCTTTCCCGGAAAAGACGCGTAGCTCGGTGCCCGACGACACCATGCTGAACAGGGTTTTGACGACGATTTCGTCAGCGGCGACAGAGGGAAGGGGAAGGTGGCGGATTTCGGCTACGCCAGCGGACGGGAAAACGATAGCATCGACAGAGCGTTGCATGATAGATACCTCGGAGGTCAAGTCTGGTTACTCGTGATCGGCCAATTCAGGCGGACACGAGTTCGCGGCTACCGTTCCGCAGTGATTGACGCGTTCCCTGCGTTCCTCAGTTCAAATAATGTCCTCCGCAGCGAAATCATTGCGGTTCGCCATGGATACGGCCAATGGCGGCGGCAATCACTGCTTGCTTCCGAAGACGCGCTCGTATTCAGTGACGGCAGCGCGGCCATAGAGTGCGAAGATGATCTGCTCGATGCATGTGTCGGGGTGGGACTCAACGTATTCGATACACGCGCCAACGGCAACGTCGGCGGCTTCGGCAAGAGGGTACCGGTAAACGCCAGTGCTTATCGCCGGGAACGCGACCGACACGGCACCGTGCACGTCGACTTCTGCGAGCGAGTTGGCGTAACAATCGCGAAGCCGCGAGCGGTCGGCAGGTGAGCCGGAGTAGATCGGCCCGACAGTGTGGATGATATACTTCGCGAGCATGTCCCCTGCGCCGGTTGTCACCGCTTTGCCCGTTGCGAGCCGACCGATACGCGCGATAATGGCTGCGGTCTCGTCATAAAGCGACCGCCCCGCCGCACGGTGGATTGCCCCGTCGACGCCTCCTCCGCCCGCAAGCGCCGAGTTTGCCGCGTTGACCACCGCATCGACATCAAGCTCGGTAATATCGCCCTCGTAAAGCTCCAGCGTCGTATTGTTGATGGTGATAGATTGCATGTGCGTGCTCCTGATTTAGCAAGAATACCCAAAACACAAAAAGAACCCCCTCTCCTTTCCAAGGAGAGGGGGCAGGGGGTGAGGTATTTCTTCCGCAGCCTAGTACCGGTACGTGTCCGGCTTGTACGGCCCTTCGACCGGGACACCGATGTAGTCGGCTTGGCGCGGGGTGAGGGTGGTCAGCTTGACGCCGATCTTCTCAAGGTGCAGGCGGGCGACTTCCTCGTCGAGCTTCTTGGAGAGGGTATAGACGCCGACCTTGTATGTGTCCTTGTTCTGCCAGAGGTCAAGCTGGGCCAGTGTCTGGTTCGCGAAGCTGTTCGACATCACGAAGCTGGGGTGACCAGTCGCGCAACCGAGGTTCACGAGGCGGCCTTCGGCGAGCATGAAGATGCAGTGGCCGTCGGGGAACGTGTACTTGTCAACCTGTGGCTTGATGTTGGTGCGAACCACACCGGCAGCAGTGTTGAGGCGGTCGATCTGGATCTCATTGTCGAAGTGGCCGATATTGCAGACGATGGCCTGATCCTTCATCGCAGCCATGTGCTCCAGCGTGATGATGTCGACGTTGCCGGTGGTGGTAACGTAGATATCGCCGCGACCGAGAGTATCCTCGACTGTCGCCACTTCGTAGCCTTCCATCGCTGCCTGAAGTGCGTTGATCGGGTCGACTTCGGTGACGATCACGCGAGCGCCCATGCCTCGCAGGGACTGCGCGGAGCCCTTGCCCACATCGCCATAGCCGCAGATAACGGCGACCTTACCAGCCATCATCACATCGGTGGCGCGCTTGATACCGTCAGCCAGCGATTCGCGGCAACCGTAGAGGTTGTCGAACTTGGACTTGGTGACCGAGTCGTTGACGTTGATCGCGGGGACGAGGAGAACACCGTCCTGCTGCATCTTGTAGAGGCGGTGGACACCGGTGGTAGTCTCTTCGGAGACGCCGCGCCAGTCGGCGACGACACCGTGCCAGTGCTTGGGATCTTCCTTGTAGACAGACTTGAGCAGGTCTTTGATGACCGCTTCCTCGTGGCTGTCCGATCCGCTGTTCACCCAATCGCTGCCGTTCTCAAGTTCGTAGCCCTTGTGGATAAGCAGTGTCGCGTCGCCGCCGTCGTCGACGATCAACTGCGGTCCCTTGCCACCCTCGTGATTGAGCGCCTGGTATGTGCACCACCAGTACTCTTCGAGCGACTCACCTTTCCACGCGAACACCGGCACACCAGATTCGGCAATAGCGGCGGCTGCGTGGTCCTGCGTGGAGAAGATGTTGCACGACGCCCACCGAACCACGGCTCCGAGGTCGGCGAGGGTTTCGATAAGGACGGCGGTCTGGATGGTCATGTGCAGGGAGCCGGTGATGCGCACACCTGCGAGCGGCTTCTCTGCCGAATACTTGTGGCGAATCGCCATCAGGCCGGGCATCTCATGCTCAGCGATAGAGATCTCTTTGCGGCCCCAATCGCTCAGGCTAATATCGGCAACCTTATACGCCAAGGTTTCAGGCGATGTCAAAACAGCGGTCATTGGTTTCGTCCTCCGTGGCTTCATTATAACATGTGTATCAATAAATCATGATGCCTTGATTTATTTTATTTGAAGCTGTGCGATATATGCGGGTTAGGAGGTATATCAAAGGTATCGCGAACGCGGCCCATTACACGCGTGTCACTAGCGATCTCAACTTTATGGAACTTTTCAAAGCGCTACGAACGCTCGGAGACAAGGGCAGGGTGCGAATCCTGCGGTTGCTACAGCATGACGACCTTAGCGTCGCCGAACTGCAGGATATTTTGGGCACCGGGCAAAGTACGATTTCGATGCAGCTTTCTCAGCTGAAGCTAGCTGGCTTTGTCGAGCTTCGGCGGTCGGGCCAGAAGAGCATCTACAGCGCGGTGACACCGCCCGACGCTGCCGCACTCTTGCGCGAAGTGCTGGAACGGGGAGCAATCGAAATCGGCGAAGCGGAGCACGATGACCGCGCCCTCAAGCTGGTGCTCTCGCGTCGCAAGGATCGCCTGAAAAGCTACTTCGACGATGTCGCGGGCAAATTTGGCCGTCACTATGTCCCCGGCGAAAGCTGGCGCGCTCTCGCGGAAACGTTTCTGCGCCTTATTCCGCCCGTCGTCATCGCCGACCTCGGAGCGGGCGACGGCACCCTTGCCATGCTGCTCGCACAGCAGGCAGAGCGCGTGATCGCAGTCGACAGCTCCGCGAAGATGGTCGAGGTCGGCGCCGCTGCCGCCGCCCGCAACGGTATCGCAAACCTGGAATACCTCCACGGCGACCTGGAAGAACTGCCTATCGGTGACGCGTCCGTGGACGTCGCCTTCATGCACCAAACCCTGCACCACGCCCTTCATCCCAGCGCAGCACTCGCCGAAGCGTGGCGAATATTGCGGCCAGGTGGGCGTATCGTAATCCTCGACCTGCAGCGCCACGAGTTTGAAGCTGCCAAAGACCTCTACGCCGATGTGTGGCTCGGATTCAGCCAGGTAGAACTGATCGACCTGCTCACAGCCGCCGGGTTTAACGGCGTCGACGCCCATGCCGTCCACCGCGAAGAAGAGCACCCGCACTTCGAGACCCTGCTGGCGGTGGGGATGAAGTAGACCCCCGCGCGTGCCGCGCGACCCCGCGAGCGGGGTTTCGATGAGCGAGTGCGTATTAGCGGTTTGGTAGGGCAGACTGAAGACTATAGATCTCCGTTGCGTGTGTTCGAATCAGCGGCTTGAACGATTTGGCGTAATATCCAGGGCAGGTTAGTTAGCACGGTTGGATTTTGAAACCGAATTATCATATAGCCTAGAGACTGCAGGTAAGCGTCTCGCTTGTTGTCATGTTGAGTTAATGAGCTGTGCCCCGGACCATCAACTTCCACGATGAGCCGGTGTGAAACGCAGCAGAAATCTACGATGTACGGGCCAATAGGATGCTGGCGCCGGAACTTCAGTCCGTTGAGGCGCTTGGCTCTCAATGCTGCCCACAGCCGCAGTTCCGTTGGCGTCATAGCTTTACGTAAATCGCTGGCGCGAACGCCTGCGGACGGTATATATGTATTCATTTGAATCCTATCCTTTCAATGAATACACTCAAATGACCTAGCCGAATCCGGAAATCCTAGGTTAAAGTATTTTTCCTCCTCTTCGACCCACCCAGCCAACAGCCAATACGCACCCGCTCATCGATACCCCGCTCGCGGGGTGGCACGGCACGTGCCGGGGTCCTACTTTTCCAACAAAGCACTTGATTTTCCCTACCGCCTCGGGTATAGTATCTCTCGTGCGAGCCTAGTGGGCAACTGCCTTCGGCTCGTTTCTTTTCGCGAAATGGTCAAGGACGCTTTTCGTGAAAACATTCAACTATATATGGGTCGATGTCCGAGTGGCTAAAGGAGGCGGTCTGTAAAATCGTCGGCGCAAGCCTACACAAGTTCGAATCTTGTTCGGCCCACCATAGTGCACTACCGCCAGCAATCAAATTGGTTGCTGGCGGTTTTGTTTGTTTCAGCATCCTAACAAAGTGCATGGCTGCAAGAAATTTCGCATCTATTGGCTGAAAGCTGTTAGCGCGGGAAGGTAATTGTCAGTTGACTGTAGAATAAACGGTTGCTGACCCGCGAGGCAGTGGTAACACGTAGTCTGCTACTTAAAGATAGCGAGGAAACCGATGACTCCACAGAACCCGGGCTCGATACCGCCTGATGCGCCCCCGCCAGGTACCCCAGGAACAATAAAGGATCCTATTGTCACGCTGTTGCTGATCGCATTTACGTGTGGCATTTACGGAATCTACTGGCTGTATGTGACGTCGACCGAAATGCAAAACTTTACCGGAGACCACTCGATCAGTCCGATCCTAGAGATCGTTCTCGTATTCGTTACCGGCGGACTTTACGGGATCTATTGGTACTACAAGTATTTCAGCATGATCCCGAAGATGCAGGCTCAAGTTGGTTTGCCTGTCACCGACAACACGTTGATCTGGTTCATCCTGATGTTTGTACCGATCGCCCACTTCTACTCCGTTTGGTCGTTCCAAACCGAGCTGAACAATATCTACACTGCCGCCGGTCAACAGGCAGCGTAACGCGCAATTCGATAGCTAATGATGGCTGCCGTAAACGCTATTCCAACGTTGCGGCAGCTTGTTTTTGTTCATTCGAGGCCAGACATGACGAATCCGGGAGATATCTTTCCGCCGCCGCCAAGCGGCCCATCCATGCCGCCACACGCATTTCCTAAGGGGATTTATCGAGAACCAGGCGTAGTTCTATTGCTTTCGCTTGTAACATGCGGTATCTATTACTTGTACTGGATATACGTTGCCTCGGCGGAAATAAACGCTTACCTAGGCGAACGCGACACCGATCCGCTTGTCGAGGTACTGCTCGCACTGCTTACCTGCTACCTGTACACCACGTATTGGGACTACAAAGTTGGACGTAAGATCGCGCGGATGCAGGAACTTGCGGGAGTCACCGTAGTTGACAACTCGATCCTCTACTTAATTTTGAATATTGTCGGCCTCGGTTTCTTGCCGCACATGATCCAGCAAGGACATTTGAACGAGATCTGGGCTCAACCAGGCTGAGCCTGGACCCTTGCCGCGCATCGAACACAGCTGCGGTTAGCATGCAGCCGTCGACACGCGTACATCGCCAGTCGTACGGTCGAAAGCGCAGCTTTACCCAAATTCTGTATCGGTTGCAGTGAAGTTCATTGATGGATACGAATCTGAAACAATCTCGCAATATAATGACCCACAGATATGGGGGCTCCCGTGATATTTCAAGGCGCTTCGGACCCGTTGCGGCCGGGTGGGGCGCTCTTCTGTTCGCGGCTCTTGCTCCATTACCCGTTAACGGTGCAATCGCTGGGTTGCCCAGTCTATGCCTGTTCCACGCCATAACGGGAATGCCGTGTCCGGGCTGCGGAATGACGCGCTCACTCATTTGCTGCGCGCACGGTCGCCTGCATGAGGCTATTTTCTTCCATCCGTTGGGACCGATTCTGTTCGGAGTCGTGCTCATTTGGAGTATAATCGGTCTTGTGAAGTTCGTGAAAACAATCACAAACTATTCGAATTTGCCCGCACTCTCAGAGCGCGACATCTCGCAATCTACGACCAGTGAGCCCAAATCGATCGCACAGCATTATTGGGTGGCGGGACTTCGCATCGCTCCTTTCGCTGGTCTATTCCTCGTCATGGGGGTTTGGATCGCGCGCTTAGCGCATGTTTTGCCTTGGCCACAATAGCCACCGTTTTCGAGTTGAATGGTTCCGCAACGTAAAGCCGGATGGACGCATCGCGACAATGTGTTCTTGCCACCTTGATGGCAGAGAGTCGTGGTACGTTTGGTCCGACAAGAGTTCAGGCTCAGCCTGGCTGCTCCGACCCGATGCATAGCCTCCATGGGCGGTTAGCATCGGGCGAGGGCGATAATGACGATGTCCTGAGGAGGACAAATATGGCAGATGTAACGAATGCCCCGGGGACGCAGCCGCTAACCCCCGGTAAGGCCGGTCTCGGCGTGACTCAGCGGCAGGACCCCTGGTGGGCTGAATGGTTAGGGGTCGCTGTTGGCCTTGGAATTCTATTCGGGTACGCCGGTGTCGCCGCATTTTTAGGAAGAGGCGAATGGGGACCGTACCTATCTCCGTTCTATTCCCCTGAGTTCATGCACCTGGACAAGCTTGGGTTCCATAATGTTCCCCACTTTATCCCCATAGCGTTGATACCGCTCGTAGTGATCATCGGCTTCCGGGCGACATGCTACTACTACCGCAAGTCGTACTATCGCGCATTCTTTGCTGATCCGGCGGGTTGCGCAGTGGGAGAATCCCGCACCAACTACGAAGGCGAAACTAAGTTTCCGTTCATCATCCAGAATGCGCACCGGTACTTTATGGTGCTGGCGGCGTTCTTTCTGCTGTTCCTCTGGTATGACGCCATCATCGCTCTCGTCCCAGCTCTCGCGGGCCGCACCGCCGAGTTTGGCGCGGTGAATATCAATATTGGCTCCATCCTCATGATTGTCAACTGCGTCCTGTTAACGGGCTACACGCTTGGTTGTCACTCACTGCGCCATCTGGTTGGCGGTAAGAACGACTGCATGTCGTGCGCCCCTTCGCAGCTTGCAGGGTGGAAGTCGGCGTCGAAATTCAATGCTAAACACATGGAATGGGCGTGGGCCAGCCTTACATCAGTTTGTCTCACTGACCTCTACATCCGCCTCGGCGGTATGGGAGTGCTCGCCCTCGAACATTGGGAGAAGTGGATCCACTAATGTCTACCGTTACCTACGAAACTCACGAACACGACGTTATCGTGATCGGCGCCGGTGGCGCCGGGCTGCGCGCGGCAATTGAAGCGTCGAACCTTGGCCTCAGCGTCGGCCTCATATGCAAGTCGCTGCTCGGCAAAGCTCACACCGTTATGGCCGAAGGCGGCGTTGCCGCTGCGATGGCGACCGTCGATCAGGACGACTCCTGGCAGACCCACTTCTACGACACCATGAATGGTGGCAAGATGATGAACAACTGGCGCATGGCTCAGCTCCATGCCCAGCAAGCCCCGGACCGCGTCAAGGAGCTCCAGGAATGGGGCGCATTGTTTGACCGCACCAAGAGCGGCGACTTCCTTCAGCGCGACTTCGGCGGCCACCAGTTCCGCCGCCTGTGCCATGTCGGCGACCGCACCGGCCTCGAAATGATCCGTACGCTGCAAGACAAGGGTGTCCACATGGGCATCGAAGTCTACATGGAGTGCGCAATCACGCGGCTGCTCAAGGACGGCGACCAGATCGCTGGCGCATTCGGCTACTTCCGCCCCGATGGCCGCTTCGTGATGTACAAGGCGAAAGCCGTCATCCTCGCCTGCGGCGGTCTCGGTCGCGCCTACAAGGTGACATCGAACAGCTGGGAGTGCACCGGTGACGGCCACGCGCTCGGCTACGAAGCTGGCGCCGAGTTGGTCGACATGGAGTTTGTCCAGTTCCACCCGACAGGGATGGTTTGGCCTCCAGGAGTCGCCGGTCTGCTCGTTACCGAAGCCGTTCGCGGTGAAGGCGGCAAGCTTACCAATAAAGACGGCGAGCGCATCATGACCAAGTACGACCCGGACCGCATGGAGCTTTCCACGCGAGACGTTGTCGCCCGCGCTATCTACACCGAGGTCAAGGAAGGCCGCGGCACGCCGCACGGCGGCTGCTTCCTCGACGTATCCTACAAGCCTGCCGAGACCGTCATCCGCAAGCTTCCATCGATGTACCATCAGTTCAAGGAACTGGCCAACGTGGACATCACAAAGGAAGCCATGGAAGTCGGTCCGACCACGCACTACGCTATGGGCGGCGTGAAGGTTGACGCTGACACCGGCATGACCTGTGTCCCCGGCCTGTTCGCTGCTGGCGAATGCTCTGGCGGCATGCACGGCGGCAACCGACTCGGCGGCAACTCGCTCTCCGACCTGATCGTCTTCGGGCGGCTTGCGGGCCTTGGTGCCGCGCAGTATGTCAAGGGTATCGCCAAGGCGCCTGCCATCAACCAGACGGTTGTTGACGACGCCATCAAGGAGATGACGGATCCGTTCGAGCGAACCACAACCGAAACGGCATACGACGTGCACGCAGAGTTGCAAGACTCGATGCAGATGAATGTCGGCATCTTCCGTACTGAGGACGATCTCCAGCTTGGTCTGGCGAACATCCAGAAGTACAAGGAGCGCGCCTCGAAAGTGGTCGCAAAGGGTGGTCGAGCGTTCAACCCGGGCTGGCACTTGACCCGCGAACTCAAGAACATGCTCGCAGTGTCGGAAGCTATCGCCTCTGCCGCAATTCTGCGCAAGGAGAGTCGCGGCGCTCACAGCAGGCTCGACTTTAAGGATCCAAGCGAGGAGCAGGCGCAGGTGAACTACGTCGTCAAGCGGGGCGATGACGGCAACGCCATTGTCACCCCCGTCCCAAAGGCTGCCATGCCTGCGGATCTGCAGAAGATCCTCGGCGAGCAGAAAGACTTGCAGCCCCAGCGGGAAGAGAACAAGAAGACGCGCCTGGCGCAGACCGCGAAGGAGTAACAAAATGGCCGACGTTAAATTCAGAGTATTTCGCGGCAACGCCGAGGGTGGGGAAGAGGTCGACTACAGCGTTACCGTTGGCGAAGGAATGGTGGTGCTCGACGCCATGTTCCGTATCCAGGAAACGGTCGCGCCTGACCTCGCGATTCGCTGGAACTGCAAGGCCGCCAAGTGCGGCTCTTGCTCTGCCGAAATCAACGGCAAGCCCGCGCTGATGTGCAAGACGCGCCTCGACAGTCTCGACACCACGAAGCCTGTCACGGTGCGCCCCATGAGAGCGTTCCCGATCATCAAGGACCTTGTGACCGATGTGTCGTTCAACTACAAGGTCAACAAGTCGATCCCGCCGTTCAAGCCCAAGCCCGGCACCGACTGGAAGATGTTCCAGGAAGATGTGGATCGTCCGCAAGAGTTCCGCAAGTGCATTGAGTGCTTCCTGTGCCAGGACACGTGCCACGTGCTCCGTGACCACGGAAAGCACGAAGTGTTCGGCGGCCCGCGCTGGTTCATTAGGGCTGCAAGCCTCGAAATGCACCCGCTGGACGTCGAAGACCGCATCCCGATGATCAAGGACAAGCTGGGTCTGGGCTACTGCAACATCACCAAATGCTGCACCGAAGTCTGCCCCGAGCACATCAAGATCACCGACAACGCGATCATACCGCTCAAGGAACGAGTCGTCGACGAGTTCTACGACCCCATCGGCAAAGCCTTCCGCAAGCTGATCGGTGCCGGGAAGAAGTAAGATCGCAGCGCGCAAGAACGACACTAAAATCTGGCCCCTCGACTGTATGGTTGAGGGGCTTGACTATATCGAAGGGTGGTCTGTGATTCTTTCAAGTGTGAGCCAAACTCAATTGGCGTGGATCACGGTCGTACATCGATCCGAAGGCCAGAGCTCACTTGACGTTCCGGTAGCCGTTCAATGTTCGAGAATTGAATCGATTGCGCTTCAATCGTCCCATCACAGCCCCATTCGTACGGAACGAACGTGGTCAGATATAGACCGTTTACATGTTGAATAGTGACGCCGTAGAGGCTTGGCTCCATAAGGCGTAGTTTGCACGAGGTGACGCCGACCCAATCCATATCGAATGACGTGACCACTTCGCCGCTGCCATCGTTAACCAAATCTTCGTATTCGATACTCATTTGAACATTTGAGTTCAAGTTGCTAACCGAGAAATCGTAAATGATCGCATCGTGAAGCGTCGGCCAATAACCATATATGCTCCTGAGTTCATCTGCGCCAGGGATTATCTCCCAGGCGTCGGTATTCGCGCAATTAGCTGTCATGGATGCGTACCTTGAGAAATAGCGTCGGCAACATCACTGATTGTTGCTCCAGTTGCGCCTACAGCTTTAATCAAGAGATCGAGCGAGACCGAAGGGTCGTTCGCTTCGATTTTAGCGACCCGCGACTGGCTGGAGCCTAGGCGTTTAGCGAAAGCGCGTTGCGATATTTTAAGGCCAGTTCGCCTTTCGCGGAGCAGCATCGTCAGCCGCAGCCGCATTTCTATGTTCAACTCCTCTTCGGGTGATAGGCCAAGGAACTCGGTGACGGTTCCAACCTTCCAGCCCTTACGCTCTGCTTTTTCAATTTCAGCCTGAGTTAGTCCCATATTATCCCTCGTCATCGTAATCTCGAAAGCGCGCTTTGCAGCGCTCTATAACGGAGTCTGGTGTCGCTTGCGTCTTTTTCAAGAAAACGTCTCCAATTAGCACCGCCCGATCGTCAATACGGTATATGATGCGCCATGTACCTAAACTGTCTATGATCCGGAGTTCATGGCATCTAGTGCCAATATTTGGCATAGGTCGCGAGTGCGGCATCGTCAATTTGATGCCACTCTGCAACAACCGAAGCAGATATCCGGCCTCAACCCTGGCCTCAGTTGAAAACGGCGGTGTCTTGACCTCACCGTGCAACCATACGATATCTTTATCCACCATAAAGTCATTCTATCCGAAATCGTCGTGTATGTCAAATCTGACATCGTGCCGTTTCAACCTATAACAGAGGATGCGTAAATATGCACTCAGTTATGCCTCGGGAGAAGCTCCTGGTACGGTTCAGTCGTTGTCGCGGCGTGCAACAAACGAAAATCCTTGGTGTCCTTATATACAGATATGTTTTGGCCTATTTTTCCTTAAGCAGCGGGCGCCCGCGAAGATGCGCACAGATGCTGGTTCCGATGAGCATCGACCCCCCGGTGTTCCAGGAGGAGAATGGCTTTCGATTATCCCGGGGGACCTTCGTGTACTGGAGATGAAATGGGCAATCGCGTCTTTGTTTATATTTGTATTCTTGGTGCGGCGATAGGTTTCGCGGTGAGCCAGTTCGTTGACAACCGTTACAGCGGACTTTGCCAGCGTGGAGTCAGGACGACAGGGGTCGTAACAGAGATGCAACTCAGCAACCACAATCGAGTCCGATGTCGTTACGTTGTCGATGGCAAGGCATACACGATTCTCGATAATGTTGAACTGCCTAACCCTGATGCAGCCGACCTCTATCCAGGAGCGCCAGTCACACTATATTACGATAGAACGGCACCAATTAGCGCGGTTATTGGTGATCCCAAGCCAGCGTATGACAATGAGGCAGGATCAATTGCGATGGCAGGGATCTTTATTCCTGTGTTTATAATGATTGCGTTTCGAAGTTGGATATCCGGACTGGGGAGCTTGGATGCTGAACGTGAACAGTCCTTTCGATGGTCATTCAAGAAGCGCAAGGGTTGACCGCACAATGCTTGGACGACATTGAACGGTCTATTTCGGCAGCGGTGAGAACGGCTTTGACCGGACTTAAGATCGACGAGTAGTCTTATCATCCTGCGGCGTGGCCTCAGGAGGAGGCGGCCACGTGCCTTCGCCGAACGCGGGGTCGTTGGGCTGCTGGGACAGCTCCGGCGACCGAGCCAACCGCCGTGCGCGACGGTTCCACGCCCATAGCGGACCGCCGTACAGGAATCCGGCGACGAATAGCGCGATGGTCCAGCTAGTGCGGAGATCTTTCGAGACGACAACGTAAGCGACCGATTGGGCGTAGATATACGTAAGTTCTATGTATGATGCGCCGGGTGGAACCGATGAGCGCGTGAACACAAATGCAATGACTGGCACCGCCGCAACGTAGCTCGCAATCATCAACGCTGGCCACACCCAGAGAGGTAACGTGCGATTGCGATTAGGGCGAAGGTGAAGGAACGGCCACCATGTCCAGTCTTTGTCCATCGGCGACGCAAGCAAGATCGCGAGCCGGTCCATTGTCTGCATTACTGGCATCATACCTGGTGCTCGGTTTAACTCGCAATTCCTGTCACTAGCAAATCCGCCTCCCTGGCTTGAACAAATCTGGGTTCCACTCGGACCGCTCAAGCGCGTATTTGCGCCAGTAGTACTGCAACTCCTCGCTGCTCCAGTCGCGATAGATCTCGTCCCACGTTAACGCGCAGTGCGGGAGCAGCGACTTCTCCTCGATCACGTCATCAGCCGCCTGGTAGCGCACATCCATCGACAGCCGAATCTGCTCAGGATGCTTGTTCGGCAACGCTTTGTGGACCGTGTAGCTGGGGAACGTCAGGATATCGCCCACTTCGAAATCGCCGGATACCCAATCGGTCTCCGTATGGCAAAGCTGCACCGCAATATTGCCAGCGCCTGCCGCCGAGCTGACGGGCAGGTACCCGCGCTTGTGCGAGCCGCGCAGGACAGTAAGCGAGCCGAGATCGCGCGGGCAGTCTCCCAGCGGGAACCAGCAGGTCCACGTTGCTGGCGTCCCCTGGATAAGCGGGAAATCCTGGTGCGGTGGGGTAGGGACGAGGCTTCGGTGTGGCGTCATCATGCGGATAATATGTCGCGGGTGCACCAGCACCTCTGTGTTAAAAAGCCGTTCGAAAAGCGCAATCAGGCGGGGATTATGCGGGAGCGCGTGAACGCTTTCTAGGCGCTGCACATCATCGTACGCCGCCGCGCTGACCCCAATATCGAGCCGCATCTGCTCATCGGCCACCCTGTTGATCGCCGCGACATCCATGTGCCCCCCGAGCGAATCCTGCCCCGCCGTCCGCCAGCCGTAGCGGTCCACGACACGCAGAATGTCAGCCCGAACCGCATTGACATCGCCCGCAGGCAGCACGTTGCGGAAGAACAGGTACCCGTCACGCTCGGCGCGTGCCACGAGAGCGTCGCGATCATCGAATTCGAGTAACCGCATCGAGTTCTTGTATGGAGCCGATTTTGCCATATAGTTAGTTCGTCAACACTAGCAAGGTGTTGTCAATTACCGGGGCGATTCTAGTGCCATGGATATTCTTATGTCCGGTACTGTTGAGATACTTGCCCAATTACGAGCGCTTCCTGCAGGTCCGAGGGACCTGTCCTTCCTAATCCGGCCAAGCACTCGGTATCTGAGGCTTAGATATGGAACCTAAACACACCATATGACACATCGTTTCCCCGAAATTAAAAAATGGCGTGCTGCCAGATTCTTTCTGGCTCCCTTCTCCTTATCTTAGGAGAAGGGTTGGGGATGAGGTTGTTGCCACCCACCAAGGCAAATCGCCGCGCACTCTTTCTACTCATCTCACCCATCTCACCCATACCGCCCGTATCGCATCGCAGCCTCGTACATGGCGACAACGTTTTCGGTAGGCGAGTTGTCCTGCAACGCATGTGTCGGGGCAAAGCAGTAGCCGCCGCCCGGCATCATTGTCACGAGCGTCGCCCGGCAGTATTCGGTGACCTCGTCAACGGTTCCGTATGCCACCGGGCCTGCCGTGCTGATGCAGCCATGGAACGTCAACCTATCGCCAAATCGCTGCTTCAGGGAACTGGGCTCCATCCCCGCGGCTTCGGGTTGTAGCGTGTCGATGATGGAGACGCCCATCTCGATAAAATCCTCAAACGCCCAGCTGCTCGACCCGCACGAGTGGAACATCACCGGGATATCGAACGATTTCGCGAGATCGACGAAACGCTGATGCCGTGGCCGCAGCAGGCGCCGGTACATCGGAAGGCTGATCATCGGCCCGATCTGCGTGCCGAGGTCTTCGCCAATGTACAGGATGTCGATACGTCCCTTGCCAGCCTCCAGGGTGCGCCGCAGCCACTCAAGCTGGATATCGAGACGCCAGTCGATATACGCCAGCGCCGCTTCGTCCTCTTCCGCAAGGTCAAGCAGGGTCCGTTCCATTGTCCTGATCATTCCGGTGCTGTTGATGATATCGGCGACACCGGCGTGTCCGATCACAATGCAGCGACCACGGTGCCGCCCTATCTGGTCAGCCACGGCAGCGTAGTCGAAATCGTCGGGAGACGGCATCGGCCAACTCGCCAGGGTCTCTGGCGACGCGTCCCGCAATGGCCAGCCAAAATAATCGTTATAGCCGCCGCTCTCATGCTCGATCCATATGGTTTGCGTTCCCCAGCAAGGGTCCACATTGACCCCGTCCACTTCGGCATGGAGTCGCGGGCCGATGTAGGGTGCGCCAACACCCCGGAAGTCAACGTTCAAAAAGTCCAACAGGCTGTCAAATGTGGCGCATTCGAAATGCGCCATCAGTCGCCGCGTGATGCCGCTGTTTCCGACGTAGTCGATTGGAACTCGATCCGGCTCCGAATGGTGAATCGATGCAAGAACGCGTTCGCGCGAAGTTAGTTCAAGTGCCACGGCATGCCTCGCAAGTTGATATGGACAACAGCTTAACAATACCATCGAAACAGGCGACGAGGGAATGTACCAGCGCGGAAGTACCTGGACAAACGCGGGATGAGTACGTTTATAAGCTAACTGATAGGGAACTTTTTGCGGAACGCTGACGGGCTTACGCCATATGCGGCGTGGAAAACACGGGAGAAATAGAACGCGTCCTCATACCCTACCGCACGAGCGACTTCGGCGACGTTGTTCCTCCCTTCGACCAGAAGTTTGCGCGCCTCAGTAAGGCGACACGAGCGTATGTACTCGCGTACTGTGACCCCGGTGTGGCGACGAAACAACCGGCCGAACGTGTCTGCGGAGATGTGGAGGTCCGCAGCTAGCGATTCTGTCGAGTGAGCGCCGGTCAAGTCTGCGGCGATGAGGGCCACCGCGCGGTCGACAAGCGGAGGGCGGCTTTGACTTGATGGTTCCTGACAAAGGATGTCGTGCCACGCCTCGAATAGGAGGAGCATGAGCCCCTGCTTTTCCATAGCCCGAGACGTGGATGATGCGACATAGTTTAAGACTATGGCTTCAAAGCGCGCACGGAACTCGGCCGACGACGTTGGCCGCACCCATGGAGGTGGAACCGGTGCCAGCGGGCATGCCAGCGCGACATTCGCACACGCGAACGGAGAGTCGCTAATGCTGCCGCTGTGCGGCAAACCTGTGCGATTAAGAGTGTCGCTATCGAAAAGGAAATGGAGCCCCAGCAGTCGAAGGGGCGATCGAGTGCTGGAAACAACACGGTGGCGTATATTGGGTCCGTAAAACACGATATCTCCCGCGAAAAGGTTGAACGTTTCGTCGCCAACCATTGCCGCGCCTTCGCCGCTCTGGACGAACAGCAACTGGTAATCGGCGATATACCGCGGCCCGAACTCGCCACCAGGTGCAGCGTCGTAGAAGTTGGCATAGCGCAGCAACGGCCTGATCGCATCCATCCCGGTCCACGTTGCATTGATATCCCGTGGCATATCCATTGCGCCCCATTCGCCATCCCTGGCCGCACCTCCTGCGCGCCCACACGATGGGGTGTGATTCATTACTGAGGCAGCTGATTTGCCTATTGCCACAACTCCGAACGAACCAAGCCTGGGGAATGGCCCGCAGAAGGTGGCACCACTTGTTCGCGGCGTAGGAGCCGCCCAGCCTTTCGTCACATTCCCAAACCCGTCATCCCAATCGTGGCGTCCTGCCCCCTGTTTGGGGCCGCCTTCGAGGAGACGTTCGCCGAAAAAATTGTCGCCAACCCCCGCCACGGAGCGGTAGATCCTCGTGAGAGGCTGCGGTTGGTATGCCGGTATCCACATTTACAAGTCTAGGGCTTGAATAGTCTATTGATTGCAACATATTTGGTATAGGACTGCGCTAGACCAAATGCTGACTCGCCTCGCGGCAAGCTGGATGGTTCCAGCGCGAACATTCTGGGTATCTCCCATAGGCTGCCCGCAGCCGGTGAGTGGAAAGATGTATCGGCGGGCACCCTAAGGAGCTCTGAAATGGCCTCAACAACTCAGGAAGTAGCGACTGGTTTGGTGTCTTTGGTCAAAGAATGCAAGCTGACCGAAGCGAGCGAGAAGTACTATTCGCCCAATATCGTTAGCACTGAGCCGTACGGCGAGCCTGCAACGGTCAAGGGGATTGATGCGGTCCACGGCAAGAATGAATGGTGGCACTCGAATTACGAGATGCACGGGTGCGATGTTGAAGGGCCGTACGTGAACGGCGATACATTCGCCGTGAAGTACGGCTTCGACGTCACGGAAAAGAAAACCGGTAAGCGGAACCTGCTTTCCGAACTCGCAGTCTACACCGTCGCCGATGGCAAGATTGTGGACGAGAAGTTTTTGGTTGACGGCAATATGAATAAACCAGCGAGCTAGCGACCACGAATCGCGAATCGCTGCAAGTCCGCGCCCGAAACCCTTGCAAACGACCGCGAGTATGGGGTAATATCCTCGTCGGTCGGTTGAGTTTCAGCTCCAAAACGCGAAACACATCGGGGCGTAGCGCAGCTTGGTAGCGCACTTGTATGGGGTACAAGGGGTCGCAGGTTCAAATCCTGTCGCCCCGACCAAATCGAAAGCCATGCTCTAGTAGAGCATGGCTTTTTTGCGCGTGGGGCTCCCAGTAATCCCAACGCCCCAAACTCCACCTCCTAACACTCCGCGTGAAAAGAAAACATGGGTTCTATAAATCTGTCATATAGACATATACATGGTACAATAGTACTATGAACCGACTTGACAATACCTTGAGAACGACACCACCCGTGGCGCCAATTACGCACGCCCAAAACGGCGACAACCCGGTGCGCTCGCTCTGTAGCGAAGCTCACAATTTTGCGCAAAAAATAGGGTTCTATAAACTTTTGTGTGGGTAGAGGTCAAGTTTTCCTAAATGGAATAGGACTGCAATCCTGAAGCTGGCGAACTTTCGATAGCCTCTGGCACTTGCTTTGATGTGCTGTATGCTTCCGTTCAGCCTTTCGGCGTTTG